>CBDAVB010000027.1:0-218033 GCA_965200795.1 Parashewanella sp. | reverse complement strand
TGTTCCGGATGGTTCATGCAGGAATGTCACGGTAGTCCCTGCAGCCGGATTACCCTTTGGACCAACGATTTCTCCTCGTACCGCTGAGGAAGTGTCATCTGCGATAGCAGGAGCGCTTAACCCTAATGCAAGCACTAACGCACTTGTGATTAGAGAGAGACGATGGTTAATCATCATATTTTCCTTTAGTTGAGAGTATAGATGTTATAAAGCTTCTATTTTTCAAATCTATTTGTTATGAGTACCCAACTATAAGTTTTTCACTTTTCTGACTCCCGTCTTAAGCACTCTACCGCGTTATTCTTGTTTGAACGTCAGGTATTACTGCGCAAGATCGCCTCGCAGAGCACTTAACCGGAACAGCAAAAATATCGGAAAACTTATGATCAGGTACTTAAAAACGACAAGATTAGACCAGTCTAATGTTTCATTTTTGTGAAAAATTGTCAAAATTAAAACAAAAATGTAACTTGCGTCTGGCAATATGATGAGACACACACAAAGGAAAATTAAAATGAAAAAAATCGCCCTGTCATTGGCCTGTGCCACAGCACTATCCGGAATTACGTCAACAGCAGAAGCATTTGGCAGAAATGGTCATAGAATCGTTGCTCATATCGCACAACTTAATCTGAGTTCAAAAGCCGAAGCGGCATTGTTTGCCTTAACAGACGGAATACCATTAGCTCGTTTATCTACATGGTCTGATGAAATCAAATCAGATAACAATTGGCGGCACGCGAATGTCTGGCATTACATAAACGCTGAAAAGCCAGATCAATGGGACAAAATATCAAGAAACCCTGACGGTGATATTTTAGAGGCTCTGCTGCGTTTCGAAAGGCAGCTGGCTGACAAAACTTTGTCTGAAGAAAAGCGCTGGCAAGCATTAGCTTTTATTACTCATTTAGTCGGGGATTTACATCAACCTCTTCACGTCAGCCGCAAACATGATAAAGGCGGCGGCACAATTAAAGTCAGTTGGTTCGGTGATACAAAATATAATTTTCATCAGGTCTGGGATACGCTTTTAATCGAGCATCAACAGCTCAGTTACAAAGAATACGCCCAGTTTTTACCTGTTTCAGTTTCTGAGAGGCAATTGTGGAGCCAAGGTGACTATCAAGATTGGGCTGATGAATCAATCAGGCTCAGAGATACAATTTATGATTATAAAAAGGATGAAACCGGTGTCCCTCAGTTAGGTTACCGGTATATATATAAACACAGAGCTCAAATTGAGTTACGAATGCAACAAGCGGGGATCAGGCTTGCGGCCAGACTCAATAAAATTTTTGAGAATGAGTAAACACAATAGTTATGTTATGGTAAAAATCGATTTTAATAATCGTTTTTTACCGTTGTTCAAATTTCTAGTTTTCTACCATACTGAAGGCGCGACTAGAGGAGAAGAATAATGAAAGAGCTTATTGTGCAAGACTTTATGCAACCCACCTTTCCGGCCATTCATGCTGATACCGGAGTCACTGAAGCCATATTAAAGTTAAAAGATTACGGTCTTATCAGTGCCCCTGTATTAGATGCCGACAAGCGCCCTGTGGGATACTTATCAGAATACGAATTACTCAAACCGCTACTTCATGCGAGTTATCATTGCGATTCCAATTTAAAAGTTTCAGATGTGATGAGACATGAATCTCTGACAGTTAATGCCGGCACTTCACTGATCAATCTTGCTGAAATGATGCTTGGCGCCAAGCCTAAAAACTACCCTGTTGTCAATGAGTCGGGACAAGTGATCGGGATTATTACCAGAAGTCATGTTCTGACCGCATTAATGACCGCTTACAATGAATGCCAGCAAGTTTAACCGATGTTTTGTTCCTTTGTCTGCAGATGGTATAAAGGAGCATTGAAAATCGTTTTCTTTATTAAGGAGCATTATGCAACAACACTGGGAATCGAGACGATTTAAAGAAAACAGCACCCGAAGAAATGACCACAGAACACCATACCAAAGAGACAGAGCCAGAATACTGCACTCCGCGGCATTCAGACGGTTACAAGCTAAAACACAGGTTTTAGGGATCGGCATGAATGACTTTTATCGCACACGGTTAACTCATTCTTTAGAAGTTTCACAAATCGGCACGGGCATTACTTTTCAGCTCAGGGACAAAAATCCTGAGCTGATACACTTATTCAGTTCTGACAGTTTAATTGAAAGCCTTTGCCTTTCCCACGATATCGGTCATCCGCCATTCGGCCACGGCGGAGAGACCGCTTTAAATTATATGATGCGAAAATACGGCGGTTTCGAAGGCAACGGCCAGACATTCAGAATATTAACCAGCCTTGAACCTTACACCACAGAATACGGAATGAATTTAACCCGCCGCACCCTTTTAGGCGTCTTAAAGTATCCCGTCATTTATCAATCACTGTTTCAGCGATACAAACTTGAGAAAGCGGTCAATTACCGTCAGCTTAAACCAATCGACTGGCCGGTTGTCAAAGGTATTTATGATCATGACAAAGCGGTTTTAGATTGGGTTTTAGAGCCTCTGTCTGTTAAAGACAGAGAGCGATTTTTATCTTCCGTTAAATTCAAGAGCCAACACCACAAAAGATCACGATTCAAATCTTTAGATTGTTCAATTATGGAGCTGGCTGATGATATTGCCTATGCGGTTCACGATCTTGAGGACGCGATTGTAATGGGCATCGTAAAACCGGAACATTGGCAGGAAACAGTCAAGCAGCAAATTTCGGTGTTAGATAATGAATGGATACAAGCTGAAATTGTTAATTTATCTGTGAGCTTGTTTTCGATTGAGCATCATGTTCGTAAAAATGCGATAGGTACTTTGGTCAACAGTCTTGTTACTGCCATTGACATAAAGATTGATGAACATTTTGATGAACCCATTCTTAAATACAACGCCGTGATGCAAAGCGATTATTTTATTCTGCTGGAAGCGTTAAAAAGTTTGGTTTACAGATGGGTCATCAGAAGACCGGAAATTCAGATGCTTGAATTTAAAGGACAGCAAATTGTGATGGAGCTTTTTGAAGCGATTGCTTCTGATCCTGAACGCCTGCTGCCTTACAGCACTCAAATTAAATGGCGAGCCTGTATTGATAAATATGGTTGCGGTATGCGGGTAATATCTGACTATATCTCCGGCATGACAGACGATTTTGCCGGACGTCTGTATCAACAACTATTTACTCCGAGAACAGGCGCTGTAATTGAGATTGACACACATTAGAGGCAAGAGGAAATCTACTTGTCTCAATGGTATAGCATTAATTTATTTTCATTTGAGATAAATGCTGGGTCAATACAAATAGTTTAAAATAAGTATTCGACAATAAGTTTTCCGATATTTCTGGCGTTCAGGTTAAGTGCTCGGCAAGGTGCTCTTGCGCAGTAATATCGGTACTTTCAAGCAAGAGTAACGCTGTAGAGTGCTTAAGATGGGCGTCAGAAAAGTGAAAAAACTTATAGTCGGTTACTTATGTAGGTGCCGTTATGAATCCCGTATGACCTTAAGGTGAGCATTTTCATGTCAGTTACTTGTACTAAACTAATGAAGTCATTAGGATACCAAGTCATAAATGATGGTAAGGGGGTATGCTATGGCCTGGCGGCTATGGCGGCTTATGACGTTTTAAACAATTACGGCAATGCTTATTGCGAGCGCTTCGAATTACAAATCAAGTCAGTTAATAAACTACAACTTGTTCTTTACGGTTTGCATTTTAAAAAGCCCTCAACCGAATTGCTAGCTTTTTTTGACGGAGTCTGCATTCATACAGGATCCAGATGCTTACCTGCTGATATATATCCGGTTTTAAGGTCACCTTATATCCCTCAATTCGAAAATCCTACGAGACTATTTTTCTCTTCGGATAAAGATTTATTCCTTTTACGCAAGTTCATAGCCCGTTTTAATCGAGAACATCTTTATCAGTTTTTAGGTATGCTAAGGACGCGGATCAATCAACCTTTTTCATTAATCATTTGCTTAGAAGATCATGCGGTACAAATAGGGTTTGATGGAACCGGATGGCTGGCTGTGAATCACGACGTTAATAAATACCATGAAAATCTGCAAACCGTTCTTGATTACCTTTTAGCGGGCTGTGACCGATATGCTCGTAACGCTTTTTGGATAGCGAGTGTTGAGTTATTGGGTGCGAAAGGTGTGATGCAAAATTGCATTGATGATCTCAATTTCATTCATGACAAGAATTCCATTTTTTCTGAAAATAATCTGGAATCAAATATTTCAATGATGCATATCATCATGACACATGGATATGAGAAATATTTAAATGATTTTTTATCTGCTCTGCAAGATTCTGATTATAACAGTGATGAGAAATTACAAATTATCATCGCGAAAAGCCGCAGAGGCATCCCCGGACTGTTCTTTGCTATGACAGAAAATTATCAGAATATCGTGAAATTGACTTTTGACTATTTAATGCGCAGTAAAGAGTTTTCTGACAAGCAGCGGGAAACGGTTTTAATGTGCAAAGGCAGTTCCGGCCCTTCAGGGTTCTATTATCTTTCATTTAGGCAGCACGTCGGAACCTTTAAGTATTTCGTTGAAGCCATTCTGACATCAGATTTAGACGATGATAGTAAAGTAAACATTTTGTATCCGGGTGATACAATAGTAAACAACTGGCTAGTCAATACGATCGAAAATAATTATATCGATATTGTGAAATACTATGCCGAATCGGTTTTGAGGTCTTCTTTATCTTTTGCGGGAAAATTAAAGCTGTTGAGAACTGAAATAACCCCGAGACCACTCTCTTATGCTGTGTTCAAAGAACATTATGATTTACTCACCATGTACGCAAATGTGGTGCTTTCATTCAAAGAACTGAATATTGATGAAAAATTAAGCTTGCTGTCAATCACTATACCTGCTTCAGGGTCAAAGCTAGAAAAAACCATTAATGCCATGGTTTGGGCGGACGACATTGATGAAATAACTAAGGTCATGACAATGTTTAAATCCGGTTTAAATATAAATAAAGTATCAGAGGTTATTGAGCGGTGCTTAGCAGACAGGAAAGGTTGGTAGATTGTATAATAATCAAGCCGATAAGCTGAATAAAAATCAGGCGGCTGAAAATATTATTCAGCCATTCAGAAACTCTCCCGTCGCAACCTCCCCGCTTTCTGTCGTTACTTTGTTCAGATGTTTAAAGTGACAGAGCTTCACTCTTCGTGCCTTGATATCGGCAATTTTAAGCAATAACAAATCGGGAAGTTATTTTGAGTCAGTTCCTTAACATGATATCAAAGCCCTAATTCATCCAATAAATCATCATGAGATTTCGTGGTGTCAGGTTTCTTCTGGTGTTGTCTCGGTAAATCAATTCCGTGAATTTCAATTAATGTTTCAGGATCGACATCCTCATCCATTTCAAAATCATCGAGTTGAATGAAGGTTGTTTTATCCATTGCAAACTCAAGATAGAAAACATGATTATCTTCAGTCCTGAATGAAACTCGGCGTACTTGAGGTTCATCCAGGTTGGCGTCAACTGAAATTGTGAGTTCTCTGCTCACAGTAAGCATTTTAGGCTGGCTTTGCTTAATTGACGTTTGTAACTCTTTAGAAACTTTGTTGATGAAGTCACCGAGGATCTGGTTCATCAATTCACCCATTACGTTGCCGACTTCGTCAGAAGTATGGTGAAGAGCAAGATCAGATTCATCCATTCCCATGCTAATCATATATCTTCGGTAAATATCCATTGCGGATTCAGCCGAGAAGTTCATCACAACCAGTCCGGAAAATCCGCCGTCAAAAATAGAAAAGCAGCCTAAATCCGGTTTTAATCTGGTTTTCGTGATACTTTGGATCATACCTGAATGGGTCACGGAACTATTGGTGATTGCGGAGAATACGTGAGAAACAGATTTGCACAACTTTAATAGGATATCATCTGACTTAATTACTTTGTTACTAACCATACTTTTTACTCTTCGGAAATTTGTTCTTTATTTCAGGAACAAAGGAATCACTTAATAGTGCACGTAAAACTCCAAAAAATCAAAATTAACACTCGGTTTCCAGACGGTTTTTAAATAAATAAGGCACAAGTTTATAAATTTTTATAAACGTGGCTTATGTCACACAATAATGGGATAATATTTTTAACCATAAAAATAGATATACCTTTAATTAAGATGTACGAAAAAGAAATCATCATTACAGCTCAGCATGGGATTCACACAAGACCCGCTGCTCTGCTTGTCAAAACGGCTAAAACCTATAACTGTGATGTTATCGTTGAGTGTAACGGCAAACAGGCAAGTGCTAAGAGCTTGTTTAAACTTCAAACATTGGGTCTATATAATGGTGTAAATGTAAAGATTTCCGCTTGCGGAGACGAAGCGCAAGAAGCCGTTGAAAATGTATCAAAACTACTACGGACATTAAGTTAAGCAGGTAACATAATGACAGTTTCAGGCGTTGTTGTTTCAACAGGTATTGCGACGGGACAAGCGGTACATATTATTGAACAAGATTCATCAGTTGATTTCAAGCTGATAAAGAAAACTGAAATATCAGCTCAGCAAAAGCGTCTGAAATTATCAATTACTGAGCTGACTGAGTTATTAAGAGGCGGACAACAAAAGTTATCTGAAAAATCAGAGAATTTTGACCTGATTGAAGCGGACATCATGCTGCTTAATGATGATGACTTAATCGAGTCGCTATTTTCTGAAATTTATCAGTATCGCTATACGGCGTCCATGGCTGTTAACCGAGTTTTTGAAAATCACGCGGCTGAAGTTGAGCTTATTCCTGATCCTACAATATCCGGCCGTGCTAACGACATTCGCACACTTTCGAAGCGTCTGATTGCTACCATAAACGGTACGTTAGCATGGGATATGAGCTTCATCTTTGAACCAAGCGTTATCCTCGCCCGTGATATTACGCCGGCAGAATTCGCTATGCTGCCAATGCGACATGTTAAAGGGATAGTGCTGGAAACGGGTGGCTTAACTAGCCACACTGCCATTCTTGCCAGAGCCGCTGACATACCCGCAATTTTGAACTGTGATTATAGCGCTGCCGATATTATAAACGGTGAGCAAATCACACTTGATGCGGTGAATGGCATTCTTTACTCGTCTCCTACAGCCGATGACATTGCGCAAATAAAGCAAATCGAAAGAGAAGAACGGCAGCGTCAAAAAGCCCTTTCTCAGTTCAAGGATAAAAAAGCGAAAACCACAGATGGTAAGGAAATTAAAGTTTATGCCAATGTCGGCAACCTTAGCGAAATAACACGAATAATTTCACTGGGTACTGATGGCGTTGGTTTGTTCAGAACCGAGTTTATGCTGTTGAACTCAACACAATATCCGAATGAACATACGCAATATAGATATTATTGTGACGCGCTTCATCATTTAGATGGTTTACCGCTTACCATTCGTACCCTGGATATCGGCGCCGATAAAGATTTATCATTCATTGAACAAGAACATGAAGAAAATCCAGCTCTGGGTATTCGCGGCGCACGCTTTACATTAAAACATCAAGCGTATTTTAAACCCCAATTGCGGGCCGTTTTAAGAGCAGGCAATCATGGTTATGTTCGTTTAATGTTTCCGATGATCAATCAAATTGAAGAGTTAGAAACCATTATGACCATTTTGGAGGAATGTAAGACAGAGTTGTCAGATGAAAATATCGGTTTTGGTGACATACAAATCGGTTTAATGATTGAGACACCGGCAGCCGTGTTAAACCTGGAGGCTCTGTTGCCCCATATTGACTTTATCAGTATTGGTACCAATGACTTAACTCAATACACTATGGCCGCTGATCGAAGCAATCCAGAACTGAGTTGTAATTACCCGTCATTATCACCTGCCGTGTTAAAACTTACCAAAATGACGATAGATTTAGCCAGGAAACATAAGGTGAGTGTTTCCCTTTGCGGTGAGTTAGCCAGTGATGAAAACGCTGTACCGATATTACTGGGGTTGGGATTGCGCGAACTCAGTGTTAATATTGCTAATGTTTTGCAGGTTAAGTCTCAAATTTGTAATGGAAGTGTAGCTGATTTCAAAAAACTTGCAGAAAACGCACTTGAAGCAAAGCGTATTACAGAATTAAACTCTTATAGATAATAACTATAAAAATAGAGGCGCTATGAGTTTACATCAAAAAATTTTAGGGCTTTTTGCGAAAGACAAGCCCGCCGACCCCGGCATTAACATTTACGCACCTGTTTCTGGAGAAATAGTCGAAATCGAGCAAGTTCCTGACGTCGTTTTCGCTGAAAAAATTGTCGGTGACGGTATTGCTATTTCCCCTACAGGAAACATGATCCATGCGCCTATCGATGGTGTTATTGGCAAAATTTTTGAAACTAACCATGCGTTCAGTATCGAATCGGACGATGGACTCGAGTTATTTGTCCACTTTGGGATCGGCACTGTTGAGCTCCAGGGGAATGGCTTTAAAAGGCTCGCGGAAGAGGGGCAACAGGTCACTGCCGGCGAGCCAATCGTATCATTTGATTTAGAATATATACGTAATCAGGTTGATAGCATTTTGACTCCTGTGGTTTTGGCGAATATGGAAGATGTAAAGTCAATCAAAAAATTTGATGGCAATATTACTGCCGGTAAAGATACTGTTTTTAATGTGACAATCTGATTTTCAACGCAGTTGTCTTTATCCTGAAAAGCTCAGTTGGATACGTTCTTAAATACGGCCGGAAAGCATGTTGGCGAATCGATGCCAGCAAATTATGTCAAGAACCAAGGAGAAGGTGACAAGTACAAAGCGCTGCATAAAGATCATCAGTGTGCGCTGTTCTGAGATTAATAAGTACCTGAACTATAAGTTTTTCGATATTTTTGGTGTTCAAATTAAGTGCTCTGCAAGACGCTCTTGCAGTAATACCGACAGTCTTTCAAGCAAGAGTAACGCGCAGAGTGCTTAAGATGGGCGTCAGAAAAGTGAAAAAACTTATAGTTGGGTACTTCCCGCTTTGATAGGCGAAGGCGAGACAGCTTGCTGCGGTGTAGTTTATTTGTACGCTGACACACTTATATAGCCTAGTCGCTGGATGACCGACATAAACAAATGTCGTTATTTCATTTCCTGCCTACGCAGGTATGACAAATAATGCGCTGAAGTTTAAATTGGCCTTTTCTGAACTGCGGACTTCCCTCAGGAAGCTTAATTGAGGTGGTTTATGATTGTGGCGGCATTGGATGTTGATCCTCAAAAATGTTTTACTCCGATTTGTCCGGATGAGTTACCTGTTAACGAAGGAGATCTCATCGTAAATGAATTAAACAAACAAGCTGAATTAGCGAAATATCGAATCCTTTCTAAAGACGCGCATTCATTATCAGCTCCCTGGATAGTAGAACGTCATAGCGAAATGAGAATGAAAACAGGTTTAATGAATGCTGACCTGACTTGGGTCGCTCATGCAATACCGGGAACTGAAGGGTTTGAGATATTATCTGATTTACCTGATATTTTAGAATATGATTTTGTTGTTTGGAAAGGCATTGAACCGCAGTTTCACCCTTATGGAGCATGTTTTCATGATCTCAATGAAAAACTTTCAACAGGATTAATCGAATGGCTTACCATAAAAGCCGTAGACACTGTTCTAGTTGGCGGCTTAGCTTTTGATATATGCGTAAAAAATACAGCCGTTCAGTTAGCTAAAAAACGGACATTCAATGTCGTTGTTAATCTATCGGCAACCCGGGGCACGACTGATGAGTCTATTCAACAAGCAAAAAAAGAAATGGTCAATGCTGGTGTGAATTTTGTCAGTAATCACCTTGAACTAAAGCACTATTTATCAAATCCAACACAAGATAAATACCGGGAGTAAAATGAATATTTCAAAGGTTTTACGCAAATGGGGAGGCTTTAAGCCAATGGCACTAACTTATGAATTATTTCTGATATATTTGATATTCATTAGGACTTACGCATTGACAGAGTGTTTTGAAATTTGATATCGGGTAAAATGATCATTTTCAGGGATGGAAGTGAGAAAAACTACTCGCCCAACGACAGCTAGATGTACTCTTCCGCAATACATGGGATTTTTGATAAGTGAGCCAAAATCATCAACATGCACAAGATTGGCAGAAGTGACGGGTATCTCTCACGATAGCGTTAACCGCTTTCTTCACCATGAAGATTATCAACCGAAAGACTTATTTGATGAGGCCGCTCCAGACCTATGTCTTGTTGGTGGTACTTTGAGTGTTGATGATAGTGTACTCGATAAACCTTACAGTCATCACGTAGAACTGGTGAGTCATTTTTGGTCAGGGAAACACCATCGAGCAGTCAAAGGGATTAACCTCGTAACCCTTTATTACACCGACATGACTGGTCGCCATATGCCCGTCAATTACAGGATATGCGATAAATCCGAAGGCAAGACTAAAAATGACTATTTTCGTGAAATGCTGGCAGAAGTACTGGATTGGGGACTCAAGCCAAAGTTTGTAACGGGAGACTCTTGGTACAGCTGCGTCAGGAATCTGAAGACGATTAAAAACCATCAGACAGGATTCATGTTTGCTGTCGAGAAAAACAGAACAGTATCGCAGTAAAAAGGCCAATGGCTGCAAATTCAGCACCTTGACGTTCCTTGTGACGGTTTGGAGGTTTGGCTTAAAGATTTTGGCAAGGTCAGGTTGTTTAGAACGACGCTAAAAGACCAGCATCGTTACTACGTGGTTTACTTGCCAGAGGAAGAACCTTTTCAGCATGATGACTTTAAAGCCATTCATGATCAACACTGGCAAATTGAACAATATCACAGAGCAATCAAGCAAGTCTGTCATATTGAGCATTTTCAAGTGCGTAGTGAGCGACCAGTACGAAATCACATCTTCTCAAGCATTTTGAGTTTTGTTTATCTCCAAAAAATGCAGATAGCGCAAGAGTTCACCAATATTTATCAGCACCAACGTGAACTGCTTAAAGATGTTGTTGGCGCTTTCATTGAACATTTTGCGAAAGGCAAAGAGCCACTCTTACCAAAATTGCACAGTGCCATCAATGCGTAAGTCCTATTTATTTACATTTTTAAAGATGGCGTCTGTTTCAGGAATTTTTTTTGTGGCCTGGTTTTTTGAACTCGCTTCAGTTTGTAACCGAGTCGATTCAAAATGTCATTAATCGTTCTTTCTTTTGGTAACTCTTCACAGTCCCAGCCTTTTTCCTCAATCAGCTTTTTACGAACACCTTTAGCTGTAATTCGAGTGTAAGCAAATGAATTTTTGAATTTTGGATCAGCTTGTGACTCTGGATCGACTAACGCCCGAATATCTACCTCCAGCTGAGGATTATTCTCCTCACTTCTATGCTTTCCTTCATAATGCCCAAAGCATTCAAACCCGGTTTCCAGCTCATGAAGCCCGAGTTCTACAGCTTTTCTCCCCCAGCCAAACTCCGTTTCCGTTAATCTAGGACTCCCACAGCAGAACGTTTTAGACACTTCAGCCATAAAGACTCTTTTTTCCATTCCGTGAAGTTTATTTGAGGCAAGTTTGATTATCCGTTTGGACTCGCTAGAAATGTAAATTGAAGTAGACATCTGGCAGCAACATAAACGATTTTAAGAACTCAACTATACTATTGCGGTAAAATTTAAATCGCAACGTCCCTTAGCCATTTTCTTTTTGCTCGAAAAAGATGGTGAGTTTTGGCTATTTTGTAGTGAAATTGATGCGAAATATAAGAAATGTTGCTTTTGGGTACGGCTCTGAATTTTGCGTAAATCAGATGCCGTACATTTTAAATCTTGAAGTTATGTTTTTCAGTACCGACTAATTATTTAGTTCTATTTTATTCTTTTATACTAGTAGCTTGAACTCTAAATTAACATAATGACAATATTTGTAAATTTGTAAATTTGTAATTTAGTGATTGAACAAGAAGTTACGTTGATTCTTTTGAATTAGCATTCCAAAACCCTTTTACAACGCCTTGTTCGATAAGTTCAACAACAGCCAGCTCTATTGCTTTAGTGACACATAACTGAACAGGTTCATTAGTACTATAACCACCTTCAGCTTCGGCTAGGCGATTTAAACTCGTGAATCGGGTTAGCCCAGCCCGAACTTCTTGAGAAAATATTTTTTTGGTTGTATTAACCGAAAGCATGATCTTGCCACTATGGACATCAATTGCACGTAAATAGACAGTGACCTGATCTTCTCGATAAAGCTCTGAAGCACCTATCCCAAAGTATGAAGCTCCAATACCACCTGTACTGGTGTTCGTTTCATAGCTGATTATCCCCCCCTCAAGTAGCAAACGAGCATTGGCTAAATTCGGAATTGAAGTTGCGGAGTTTTTCTTAACTTTATTTAGGTTCTTTTTAATAATTTTTCTTTCAGTTAACAGGTTCTGTAAGCCTTCACGTTCAACAGGTGTAAACCACTGACTGTCTAATAGCGTTTGTAGTAAAATAGCATTGGCACCTTGAGTCACTGCGGTAGAAAACGAGCTCACATTTTGCTGCGGCTTATATTGACCGGTTTGATCTCTGAAAGAATAGACCGCAACTGGGATCGGAAAATTAGGCTTTGGTTTGGCCTTGAGCTCTTCTATGATCTTGCTCGGTTTATTGATTTCCGCTTTGGACAAATTTAACTCTGGTTTTGGAACTAAACCGCATGAGCTTGTGCCCAAAATCAGGGCAATTAAAAGTAACTTTTTCATTGTTATGCTCCTGATTATGGTTGTGGCGGCATTGGGTTTACCATTTCAATAACTGTAACCTCGCCCGTAATTTCATTGACGATTGTTACTTGAAATGAACCATCACCGTTTTCAACAACAGTAATTCGGTAATCACCAGTATCAAACTCACCACTAGAAAGTGTTCCTTCAGCAAATTGGCGAGTGATTTGATTCATTAAATTTCTTTCTAACGACTCTTTAAAACGTGTGACAAAGTCTCGTTCGTTTCTAGTTTCAGAGTGGTCATTCTGTGCATTGGCTTTAGATAACAAATAAGAGCCATTAAGAGGGTTACCACCAAAAGTTGGATTAATTGGCGTATAAATAATTTCTGTCGCATTAGCACATGCACATCCAAGTGCGGTAGCCAAAGCAAGTATTTTGACTTTCATGTTTTATCCCTAAAGTTTAGTAACCATCTAAATCACTGCTTGCAGAGCCGGTGATGGCGTTGGCTTTCATTAAAGCTAAATAATCAATGGTCAACAGAATGGCTTGTTCAGCTTTATCTTCAATAGAGCTCATTCGTCGTCCAAAGTGTGTTTGATAAATTCTTTGATTATTGATTTCCAGTGTTAGCTGGGTTCCAGCTTGAGGAAATACGGTTTCATGAATGATGACGTTGTAACCCTGTGTGTACGGGATATCACGCCAGTAGCTTGAATAGTAAAAGTTAAAATCTTTGCCGAATCGAGTAAGCGTACGATCAATAACCAGACCGCCGATTTCAATTTCGTCATTAGCTATAGAAGGTTGCATGGAGTTGAACAGAAGCAACGAGCATATAGCGATTGAGGTGAGAATCATTCTCATAACCTGTAGCGTCATCTATTTTTACATTATTTACTGGCTGGATTTTTACACTATCAACTACAGAATTGATTGTCATCAACAGATCACTTAAAAGGACTAGAAGAGGGTTAAAATAGTAAAAAAGCATTACTACCAAAAACTTAATTCATATTTCAAACTTTGATCGTAAGTAATTTTAGCTGTTTTTTGAGTTCGGGAATTTCAGCTAGCAGAGCTGTCCCCAAAATTTGAGACAATCAATAAGATGAACGTTCTGCCAAAAAAGTTGCCATAAATCATACAATCGGAGGCAGTTATGAGTAAGAAAAGTAAAAATCACTCACCACAGTTCAAAGCGAAAGTTGCATTAGCGGCTGCAAAAGGCGTTATAACGCTATCAGAGCTCGCAAGTCAGTGTAACCTACATCCGAATCAAATTACCAATTGGAAAAAAGAACTCATAGGAAATGCGGCCTTGTTTTTCGAGCGAGGTAACAAGAATCCTCAGCGGTCAGATGATATAGAAAAACTGGCTCTTCGTCGTTTAGTGTGGATTTAATGGATTTATTTCTGAGATAATAAACCCAGTTTTGCAGTCAAGAGTTGGAAGTAAATACATGGATGGAAATCAAGTTTTGATGCTCGGCCTTGGTATAGAAGCGCCTTGGAAGTTGGTTAACCAACACCTGGATATATCAGCCTCACCTAATGAACTTGTTCTCGAAATTGAAGCTGAACGAGGAAGCTTGTATCCCTGCCCGACTTGCTCAAAAGCTTGTCCGGCACATGACTTTAAATCGCTGACCTGGCGTCATCTCAATTTCTTTCAGCATCACTGTTATATCAAAGCAAACGTCCCGAGAACTCGATGTGCTGAGCATGGCGTTAAGCGTGTCAATGTCCCTTGGGCGAGAGCGGGTAGTAAATTCACGTTATTGTTCGAACAATCTGTATTGGTACTGGCTCGTGAAATGCCGGTTAAGGCATGTGCTGAATATGTTGGAATTCGTGACAAACGTATTTGGCGCATCATCAAACACTACGTCAGCAAGGCATTAGCATTGATGGACTTGTCAGCACTTAAAGCTATTGGATTCGATGAAACGGCGGCTAAACGTGGCCACAACTATGTTACTGTTTTCATTGATATGGACAAGAAAGACAAGCCTGTTGTGTTCGCTACGCCCGGAAAAGGTAAGGAAACCGTTAAGCGATTTAAGTCCTTTCTGACAGAGCATCAAGGCAAAGCAGATAATGTACTTGAAGTCGTGTGTGATATGTCAAGAGCCTTTCTGTCAGCAACAGAGGAAGAGTTCCCGGATGCTAACGTAACGGTTGATTGGTTCCATGTTGTGCAACTGTTTACTAAAGCGGTTGATGAAGTACGTAAAACGGAGAGAAAAATCCAACCGCATCCAAAGAGCCTGCGCTGGGCAGTACTAAAAAATGCAGATGGCTCATTTACTGAGAAACAAAAAGAAGCACTTGCAGAGCTAGAATCCAGCGACCTGAATACAGCAACAGCTTGGCGGATTAAGGAACAACTTAGGTGGATACGTCAAGCTGAAACCGCTCATGCTGCACGCTGGAGGCTGACGTATTTCATTAATTTTGCAAAAGAGCAGTTGGGTGATATTGAGATGTTAGAACCCGTTCGAAAAGCACTTGCAACTGTGGAAAGGCATGCAGAGAGAATTTTACAGCGCTGGTCATCCACTTATACGAATGCTCGTATGGAAGGTTTAAATAGTCTATTTCAAGCGGCTAGAGCACGAGCCAGAGGGTATCGTAATACAGGAACATTTATTACCATGATTTTTATGATTGCTAGCCCTGTATCAGATCTACTCAAATCCATATGAAACGACGAAGAGCCGAAAAACTGCAGGCTAAGATTAGTCAATTGACCATGGAGAACGATTTTTTAGCCAAGGTGCTCGATCATCAGAGCGAGCCCGGCGAAAGGGAAAGCCGGACAAAACCATCAAGCCTGACGCCCATCTTAAGGACTCTACAGCGTTACTCTTGCTTGAAAGACTGCCGGTATTACCGTGCGAGAGCGCCTTGTAAAGCACTTAATCTGAACGCCAAAAATATCGAAAAACTTATAGTCAGGTACTTACATTAAGTTAAGTTAAATTAAATAAAGTTTCATCTGCGCACACTGATTTTTAGAGTATTTACAAGTTACTTAGGGACGTTGCGATTTAAATTTTACCGCAATAGTATAGTTGAGTTCTTAAAATCGTTTATGTTGCTGCCAGATGTCTACTTCAATTTACATTTCTAGCGAGTCCAGACGGATAATCAAACTTGCCTCAAATAAACTTCACGGAATGGAAAAAAGAGTCTTTATGGCTGAAGTGTCTAAAACGTTCTGCTGTGGGAGTCCTAGATTAACGGAAACGGAGTTTGGCTGGGGGAGAAAAGCTGTAGAACTCGGGCTTCATGAGCTGGAAACCGGGTTTGAATGCTTTGGGCATTATGAAGGAAAGCATAGAAGTGAGGAGAATAATCCTCAGCTGGAGGTAGATATTCGGGCGTTAGTCGATCCAGAGTCACAAGCTGATCCAAAATTCAAAAATTCATTTGCTTACACTCGAATTACAGCTAAAGGTGTTCGTAAAAAGCTGATTGAGGAAAAAGGCTGGGACTGTGAAGAGTTACCAAAAGAAAGAACGATTAATGACATTTTGAATCGACTCGGTTACAAACTGAAGCGAGTTCAAAAAACCAGGCCACAAAAAAAATTCCTGAAACAGACGCCATCTTTAAAAATGTAAATAAAATTAAAAAAGAAACAGCAGGGAATAAAAAAGTTATCCGTATAAGTATAGATTGCAAAGCCACGGTTAATTTGGGTGAATTTTCTCGACACGGTCAATCCGGAGGGATTGATGCGGTGCAAGCTTTAGATCACGACATGGATGTAAAAGATAAGCTTATCCCGTTCGGAATACTGAACCTGGAAAACGACCAGCTTCATGTGTTTTATGGTAACTCAAGTAAAACCAGCGACTTCATTTGTGACGCTTTAGAGTGGTGGTGGAATTTAGTTAAAGACGAACATCCAGAGGTAGAGGAGCTGGTTATTTTTTCAGATAATGGCCCAGAAAATAGTGGATGCCGGACTCAGTATCTTTTTAGATTAAAACAGTTTAGTGAAAGATCGAAACTGAGGATTCACAACGTTTACTACCCACCTTATCACAGCAAATATAACCCAATTGAGCGGGTTTGGTCATCTTTAGAAAAGCATTGGAATGGTACATTACTGAATTCAGTGAATACTGTTCTGGAGCGGACGAAAACAATGACTTGGAAGGCTATGACTCCAGTTGTCAATTTAATTGATAAGGTTTACTCAAAAGGAGTCAAGCTAACAAAAAAGTGAAAAAGAAGATGTCGAAGATAAAATCATCCGAAATAGTGAATTACCTAAGTGGGATCTACTTATCATGCCAGAATGGTAAATTCTTAACTGCGAGATCCCTTACTCCTCCGACTGTAAATCTGATGCTAAAAGCACTTGAAGCCACGGGGTTGTACAGCGCCCCCAGCAGCACGAAGCATAACTCATGATTTGTGCTGAATTATTTACTCAGTTAAAAACATTCAACTTCTAAAGCACGTGAAATATATCACTTTCAGATCTAAAAACCAGCTCAACAGCGTTTGATAATCATTATCATTTCCGGTATCTTTACCGTATTGGTTTTAAATGATAATGATGAAACAGAGTAATGTACGTTTGTATTTGCCACGGAATTAAAGAAAAAGACATTCAAAATGCAGTAGCTGATGGCGCGCAATCCCTTCGTGATTTGAGAAAAAGCCTCAATGTCGGCTCTCAATGCGGCAAATGTATTTGCCACGCAGCAAAAATTATCCAACAAACAAAAGCAGATCTTAATTACGACTTGGCGATTGCCGTTTAGTTATTAAGCACCCGACTGTAAGTTTTTCGATATTTTTGACGTTTAGGTTAAGTCCTCTGCAAAGCGATCTTGTGCGATAACACCGGCTGTCTTTCAGGCAAGAATAACGCCTTAGAGCACTTAAAATGGGCGTCAGAAAAGAGAAAAAACTTAAAGTTGGGTAATTACAACTCTTTTATCAATTCAACCTCTATTCAACTTCTATTCAGGTATGATTTAACATATAGAGTATACAATTAGTCATATACACCTTTGATTTGATAGTGAGTGAATGATCAACAATCTAAGACGTAATCTGCTTTCCCGCCATTTAATTATGATCGCCCTGGGCGGTTCTATCGGCACAGGGCTATTTCTCGCAAGCGGAAGTTCCATCGCCCAAGCAGGTGCCGCCGGTGCCCTGCTTGCGTACATTTTGATCGCCATTATAGTGTATTTTTTAATGTGCAGCCTTGGTGAAATGGCGTGCCACAGACCAACAACCGGCTCATTTTGTGAGTATTCGACAGAATATGTCAGTCCCGAATTCGGCTTTGCCATGAGTTGGAATTACTGGTTTAGCTGGGCCATAACTATTGCGGCGGAAATCACGGCTGCGTCGCTCATCATGCAATTTTGGTTTCCTGAAACCGACACCATTATATGGTGCACAATATTTTTTGCGGTAATTTTTGTATTGAATTTATTTGCCGTTCACATTTACGGCGAAACGGAATACTGGCTATCTTTCATAAAAGTAGCGGCTGTCATTATTTTTATTATTGTTGGCGGCTTGTCGATATTAGGTTTGATTGGTAATCACCACCAAGCCGTAGGGTTTCAAAACTGGCATATTTCAGATGGACCATTTCATAATGGTTTGAGTGGTTTTATCTCTGTGTTTTTGATCGCGGGCTTCTCTTTTCAGGGTACTGAGTTAGTCGGAATCGCAGCAGGAGAAGCTAAGGAACCGCAAAAAGCGATTCCTTTAGCCATCAAACGAACATTTTGGCGCTTGTTTTTATTTTACATATTAGCAATCGGAACAATCAGCTTTTTGATCCCATTTAACAGCCCGACGCTCATGAGCAGCGGCTCAGATGTGACAGTCAGTCCGTTTACCATCGTTTTTGAAAACGCTGGATTAAAATATGCCGCAACCGTTATGAACGTCATCGTGCTTGTGGCTATTCTGTCAGCCGCCAACGCAAGTATGTATTCAGCTACACGAATAATGTGGCATTTATCAAAATCTGGCCAAGCTCCGAAAATATTTCAGTACGTAAACAAACGGGGGCTACCTCTTTCATCACTCTTGATAACAGCTGTAATCGGCAGCTTATTTTTTTTAACTTCATTTTTAGGCAATGGCACTGTTTTTATCTGGCTGGTAAATATTTCCTCTTTATCAGGATTTATCGCTTGGTTTGGTATTGCCTTGAGTCATTATCGATTTCGAAGGGCGTTGATCGCTCAGCAAAAAGACTTAACTACCCTCACTTACAAAGCAAAGTGGTTTCCTTTCGCGCCGCTAATCTCAATGCTGTTAATCGGAATCATCATTATTGGCCAGGAGTATCAAGGATTTTTTGACGGCAATATCAGTCTTGTGAAGTTTTTAGCGACGTATATTGGCGTATTTTTATTTATTGGTTTGATTGTGGGCTTTAGGCTTGTTAAAAAAACTAAAATTGTTTCTCTCAAAGATTGTGATGTATCGGAATCAATATGAATAGGACTTACGCATTGACAGAGTGTTTTAAAATTTGATATCGGGTAAAATGATCATTTTCAGGGATGGAAGTGAGAAAAACTACTCGCCCAACGACAGCCAGATGTACTCTTCCGCAATACATGGGATTTTTGATAAGTGAGCCAAGATCATCAACATGCACAAGATTGGCAGAAGTGACGGTTATCTCTCACGATAGCGTTAACCGCTTTCTTCACCGTGAAGATTATCAACCGAAAGACTTATTTGATGAAGCCGCTCAAGATCTATGTCTTGTTGGTGGTACTTTGAGTGTTGATGATAGCGTACTTGATAAACCTTACAGTCATCACGTAGAACTGGTGAGTCATTTTTGGTCAGGGAAACACCATCGAGCAGTCAAAGGGATTAACCTCGTAACCCTTTATTACACCGACATGACTGGTCGCCATATGCCCGTCAATTACAGGATATGCGATAAATCCGAAGGCAAGACTAAAAATGACTATTTTCGTGAAATGCTGGCAGAAGTACTGGATTGTGGACTCAAGCCAAAGTTTGTAACGGGAGACTCTTGGTACAGCTGCGTCAGGAATCTGAAGACGATTAAAAACCATCAGACAGGATTCATGTTTGCTGTCGAGAAAAACAGAACAGTATCGCAGGAAAAAGGCCAATGGCTGCAAATTCAGCACCTTGACGTTCCTTGTGACGGTTTGGAGGTTTGGCTTAAAGATTTTGGCAAGGTCAGGTTGTTTAGAACGACGCTAAAAGACCAGCATCGCTACTACGTGGTTTACTTGCCAGAGGAAGAACCTTTTCAGCATGATGACTTTAAAACCATTCATGATCAACACTGGCAAATTGAACAATATCACAGAGCAATCAAGCAAGTTTGTCATATTGAGCATTTTCAAGTGCGTAGTGAGCGACCAGTACGAAATCACATCTTCTCAAGCATTTTGAGTTTTGTTTATCTCCAAAAAATGCAGATAGCGCAAGAGTTCACCAATATTTATCAGCACCAACGTGAACTGCTTAAAGATGTTGTTGGCGCTTTCATTGAACATTTTGCGAAAGGCAAAGAGCCACTCTTACCAAAATTGCACAGTGCCATCAATGCGTAAGTCCTATGAATGATCTTTTACATATTTGATGCAGTAAATAACAGATGCTAGCAATTTAACATAATATACATTGTACGAACCATAAATGATTTCCGTTCGGCGGTTTATGCTGTACCCGATCTTTAAAACAAATCTTTAAATCTTTAAGATGAAAGATCTCTAAACTCAGGCTGCCGATTTTTGATTGGCTAAATAAACCTGATTCGGTGTTTGCTCATCAAGCGCTAGATGGCAACATTCTTCATTGTAAAATCGAAAATATCTCCCGATTTCTTGCTCTGCTTCTCTCGTTGTGTTGTAAGCTTTAAGATAAACCTCTTCGTATTTCACGCTACGCCATAAACGCTCGATGAAAACATATCTATCCAGCGACCTTTACTAACCATACTGACGTTGATTTCTGAACGTTTCAGGAAGTCTGTGGCTGGTGAATTGACTTGGGTGCTGTATTTGACGTTCACGTTCATGGCATTATGGGAGTTATTGATAACTTCATACTTTCATAATTGATCACAAACCTGACTCGAGGCAGTAAATAAAGCCTCCGGGAAAAGCTCTTCTCGCAGCTGCTCATCACAGTAAACATCTGGATTAATGAAATATTAGCAAACGGCGTTGCCGTATATCCTACTTTAATTTTATACACCCCCTGCCTTAAATCAATCCCCGAACATTTATACTAAATAAGGAAATAATATTAGCTTTATTTGGCAAGTTTTGTGTATTTTCATATCACAAGTCAATAATTAATTTTATGATGATGGCAAACGCACAGATCTCCCTCTCAGAAATGATGCTAAGACAAACAGCCCCCTTGTGCTATCCGTTATCTAACAGCAAAAACGCAGAGCTAACGATTAAAGATAATATCTATCAGGTATCTGATAATAAACAAGAACCTTGTTTAGTCTTCTCGCATATGCAACACGCCGCTGAGTACAATACGTTATTGAAACGTCGTCATTCGACTGGCACTATTGACGGGTTATTCACATGTTCAGAATGCGAGCCGACAACAGAGCAAATGGCGTTTACTTCATCTGAATGTACTCCGAATATTGACATAAACCCCGAAGATGAAACCGACGGGGTTTTTAAACACTTTGAGATTGGTGGTTTTTTACTTAAATTCAGACGTAAAAATCCTCCGTTAACAATGGAGCCGTCTGGTTGGCAGAATGATTCTGAAGTGGTGGCGAGGGGTTGTGTTCTAAAACATCACTATTCTGAAGATGAAAAACTCGCCATATGCGCAAGGGCTCATGACATGTCAGTCGCGCTTCCGAAATTTGTTTACAATACAGCGCATCCTGATTGGGGGACTCATTTTGATCACCATGAGAATGAAGAGTATTTTTTCGGTGATAATAACTGTGTAGAAACATTCTTTGATTCCGTTCATCAACCAGTCTTAAGCGGATCGGAAGCGCTCACTAAGTTAGAATATTTAGATATGACAGCGGTGGTAATGTGCCGGTTTAAGGAACAGGGTGTGATACCTCCCGGCATATCAGTTAGTTCGCAGGCAGACAGCCGATTCAGGTTTGTCGTGACTGATAGAGCGGAGGCTTTGAAATCTGACAAGATCCAACAGTTCACTAAGTTTATTAACCAATTGACTCCACAAGAAAAAATAGAAATGACTCGCTGTACTATTCAACAGATTAATACCATGCGAAAAAATAAATGGATTCCGGACGGGGTAATTTGTGAACAAACAGTTGAGGGGCAATACCGCTTGACGGTGAGCGATGTGAATACGTTCAACCTTAACCGAAACAGAGACAACAGCAAAATTAGTCACTGCCTTACGTATTTAGACGAAGTGCCGCAGCAAAAGAGAAGTATTGAGTTAGTTAATAGTGTAGTGTGTAACACACGCATAACTCCTGAAACCGCAAAGCAGCTTAAAAATCAGATCCGTTATTATTTATCTGACGGAGAAAAGGTTTCATTCAAAAACACAGTGAAGGCGACAAATGGGTGGCGTAACACACGGGTTTATTTACAAATAAAAGATCTTGAAAGCCTGGCTGCGACACCTGGCGGTGCCGCCTTGTGTATGAAGATGGTTTGGTCCGTTAAAAGGGGTTCTGATATGTTTCCGCCATTACGAGAATTGTCAGAAACACTTGAAAGGGTAGAAAAGCGAGGTCTCCTTCATCGAATTTTACCTGAGTCCGGAACACTCGGACAGACAGAAATATTGAAAATGTCGATCAATTACCGGATCCCTCACACGGATTATGAAACACTTTATAATTACATAGATCTACAGGAATCAGGGCCGCTGCATCTTAACTGGGATAGATTACGCTTTACCGATTTATCAAGCATAGAAATGCATAGTTTTTGTGATGATTTATTGAAAAAACATGCCGGTAAAAGCCGGATACAATACTACGATTTAGCATCGCCTGCGCATGGATCTTTAACAAAATTCGGTATTTCCTTAGTCAAATACATCAGCCCCTGATAAGCTCATCGTTGATGGCTCCGGAGTTTATATCAGCTTTGAAACGGTGTATTGGAAGATTGTTATTCTAACTCAAAAATACCATAAAGATTAATGTGAGCGTAAATAAGGGGAGTTAAAGCGAGGGCGTTCAAAATTCTGTGTCAGCCTAAATTCTAAATTTCTAATACGTTATCCAATCTGCCTTCAAAATGGATTGCAAATTGTGACAATGCTAGCCTCCAATTTTGGACTGGCATTGTCCACTTTTTAGAGGCATTCAATATTCCCGCATAAAGCAATTTTAGCAAGCTGTTTTCATTTGGAAATGCCCCTTTTGTTTTGGTGAGTTTCCTAAACTGGCGATGTACGGCTTCAATCGCATTGGTCGTGTAAATCACTCGACGTACATATTCTGGATATTTGAAGTAAACGGACAAGTTCTCCCACTTTCTGCGCCAAGAGTCGATAACGATTGGATACTGGCTACCCCATTTGTTTTCCAGCTCATCTAAAGCCGTTTCAGCAGCCGATTTACTTGTCGCTCTGTAAACCGGCTTTAAATCAGCCATAAACGCCTTTTGATGCTTAGATGCCACATACTTCATTGAGTTGCGTACCTGATGAATTACGCAAAGCTGAACTTCTGTCTCCGGGTAAATGCTGGCAATAGCTTCAGGAAAACCGTTTAACCCGTCAACACAAGCAATTAAGATATCCTTAACACCACGATTATGAAGATCGGTCAGTACCGAAAGCCAATAATTAGCACCTTCTGACTCTGAAAGATACAGGCCAAGTAACTCTTTCTTACCTTCGAGATTAACGCCTAGAATCGTGTAAATAGCCTTACTGACATAGCGACCATTGTCTTTGACTTTATAGTGAATCGCATCCAGCCAAATAATTGGATAGACCTCGTCTAAACTGCGTTGCTGCCATTCTTTGAGCTGAGGAATAAGCTGATCGGTCACAGCCGTCAAACTGGCTTCTGAAAGCTCTAAACCATACAAATCAGCCACATGAGATTTGATATCACGATAACTCATACCCATTGAAAACATTGACAAAATCTTACGATCAATTTCATCAGAGAGCTTAGTTTGATTTTTTTTGACAAGCTGAGGCTCAAAGTTGCCGGCTCTGTCTCTTGGCGTTTCTAACTCAAATTCGCCAACTGAAGATTTAACGGTTTTTTTACTAAAACCATTTCTTCGATTGGGCTCAAGATCTGAGTCTAAATGTTGATCAAGTTCTGCTTTAAGCGCTGCTTCTGTTAGTTGTTTGATTAAAGGGGTGAGAACACCATCCGCACCAGTTAAACCTTTACCTGATTGAAGTTGTTCTAAAGCTTTATTGAAATCGAAATTTTGAGTCATTATGTCATTCCTGTTTTTGACATTTTACCGAAATGACACAGATTTCTAAACACTACCGTTAAAGCTCTTAAATCTTCTTCTGTTAAAGAGGTAAAGCAAGTATCAGGTGGATGTTTGATGTGGATGGCGCAAGAGAAAAATTTACTAAACTTACGCCAAGCTCAGTCAATCATAACTTATGTGCCGCATGGTACTAGGTTTGTATTTTTCTGAGACGAATTGAAGCTGTTTCTACCAGATTCACAATTGGCTAATACCACACTTACCTTCCCCGCATTTTCCATCATGCGCTTTGCGTTTGGCTCCACAGCGACCTTCCCCGCATTTCCCTTCCTGACTCATCCTACCGCCACAATTTCCTTCGTGAGCCTTAGAGCCTCCGCACTTGCCTTCCTTATCACCTTTAAGTCCTTGCCCGCATTTACCTTCGCCGCATTTGCCTTGATGCGTTTTTCGATTTGATCCGCAACGACCTTCACCACACTTTCCTTCTTGACTCATCTTGCCGCCGCAGTTTCCTTCATGGGCTTTTTTACCGCCACATTTACCTTGGCCGCATTTGCCATCATGGGATTTATCTGAGCCTCCTGACGAACGGCTATCAGCAATCTGATAGCCTTGATGTAACTGGCTGAAACCAAAATGATTAGCATTTGCTAACGTTAGTGGAGAGAGAACTACGGCACCGACTGCGGCAAGTGCTTTCTTGGATTTTAGATTCATTTTGACTCCTCTACGGCATTTAGAACCGAACAAAATAAGGTATTGAATCTCTAAACTAAAACAGGATGCGAATAATGTCGCAATTTATTTGGAATAACAAATATTGAATAGAAATATAAGAAATGGTACCCGAGGCCAGACTTGAACTGGCACGCTGTTACCAGCGAGGGATTTTAAATCCCTTGTGTCTACCGATTCCACCACTCGGGCATCTTGAGTGTGAACGTTACGTTCCGCATAACGTGGAGGCGCGACCCGGAGTCGAACCGAGATCGACGGATTTGCAATCCGCAGCATAGCCATTCTGCCATCGCGCCTTTGAAACTTGGAGCGACATATCGGGTTCGAACCGATGACCTATACCTTGGCAAGGTATCGCTCTACCAACTGAGCTAATGTCGCTTTTTAACCTCTTAGTAATCAGCGAGCGGTTGACTTGTTCCTGACTACGGGGACGAATTCTACGGATTTCGTTGATGTAGTCAATAACTGTTTTTCGTAAATGAAGCTAAGTGAGCAAATAGTAAACTCAAGTGACGGATATGAAGGTTTTATGCAGATAAAAAAACATTTTAGCCGACGGCTTATTGAATCTATTCAGCGATGAGATCTTTCCATGCCGCCGTGATATAAGAAAGCATCGACCAGAATGTTAGTGCGGCCGCTACATAGAGGAGCGCATAAGCTGAATAAATCATGAATTCGTTATATTTCCAGATCAAACCTATGATGGCTAACATCTGAAATGCCGTTTTGTATTTTCCTATCCATGAAACCGCGACAACGCCTCTCTTTCCAATTTCTGCCATCCATTCCCGTAGTGCTGAGATTACGATTTCTCTGCCGATCATAATTAGAGCGGGAATGGTTAACCAAATAGAAGAATACTGCCCTACAAGTAACACTAAAGCTAATGCCACCATTAACTTATCGGCTACAGGGTCAAGAAAGGCGCCAAAACGTGTTGATTGATTTAGTTTTCTTGCCGCATACCCGTCTAACGCATCGGTAATTGCCGCAAGCCAAAACGCGAATGCCGCCACAAACGGCGCCCATGCGAAAGGTAAATAAAACAGTACGATGAAGACAGGAACCAGGAATAATCTGAAAAGTGTCAGAGCTATTGGTAGATTAAACGGCATTATTAACTCACTAGTTTGAAAGTTATTGCAATCTTGCCTGATTTTCATCAGCCCCGCAATGCGTCATGGATAGTTTGCGCCATTTCTGCGCTAATTCCGGGAACTTTTGTTAACTCCGCCACACTTGCGCCCTTAACTTCCTGTAATCCTCCTAAAAATTGCAATAATGCTTTACGCCTTTTAGGGCCGACGCCAGGAATATTTTCCAGTGCAGAGGTTCTTCTGGCTTTTTGCCTTTTTCCTCTGTGACCAGTAATGGCAAATCGATGTGATTCATCACGAATGTGTTGTATTAAATGAAGTGCGGGTGAGTCAGCGTTAAGGGTAAATTCAATTTCCGAACCGCCGTAGATCATGGTTTCCAGACCGGGCTTACGCCCCTCACCTTTTGCTACACCGATTAATGTCGGAGCCTTATCTGACTCATTAAATTTTTCATCAACGATTTTTTGAGCGCATCGCAGCTGACCAATACCACCGTCAATGAACAAAATATCCGGTACTTTCGCATCAGCAGTTACCTTATCAAAACGCCGGCTTACCGCCTGCGACATTGCGGCATAGTCATCACCGGGGGTAATGTTTGAGATATTGTATTTTCGATATTCGGCTTTATCAGGGCCTTCACGATTAAATACAACACACGAAGCAACAGTGTTTTCTCCCATTGTATGGCTAATATCAAAACATTCCATACGGCTGATTTGTTTTGTCGTTTCTAGAGTTTGTTCCAATAAGGTGAAACGTCGGTAAACGGTATCTTTATGACTCAAACGAGTTTGAACTGCGTTCACGGCATTGGTTTGAGCTAATTTAAGAAAATTGTACCTGTCACCGCGTACATTAAACTTGATGGTGATTTTCCTGTTTGCCCATGCGCTGACGGCCGACTCAATATCTTTGTATTCGTCCAGGCTTTCAGAAACTAAAATCTCCCCAGGTACAGTGCGTTGAATATCTGAGTTCAAATAATATTGACTCAAAAACGCATATAAGATTTCCTGAATTGAGGTTTCTTTCGGAACATCAGGAAAATAACTTCTGCTACCAAAAACTTTACCGTTGCGAATAAACAAAATATGGAAACAAGCGATACCTTTTATATAAGACACGCCAACAGCATCCATGTCACCTTGAGTCGCTGACACTTGCTGCTGTTCGGCAACTCTGCGTAATGCCGTTATTTGATCCCGAAAAACCGCGGCTTTTTCATATTCCAGACCGACAGCGGCTTGTTCCATCTTAGCGACAAGATCTGCCATCACTTGCTGATCTTTTCCCTTTAAGAACAGCTCAACCAATCTGACCTGATCTTTATAATCTTGCGGACTGATTTTACCGACACAAGGAGCGCTGCAACGCTTGAGCTGATATTGCAGGCACGGACGTGAACGAGCTTTATAGTAGATATCCGCGCATTGCCGGACAGGAAAAATTTTCTGTAATAGATGCAGACTCTCTCTTACCGCACCACCATTCGGAAACGGACCGAAGTACCGGCCTTTTTCACGCCTTGCGCCCCGGTGATAAGCTAGCCTCGGGTGTTTATGATTGCTGAGAAAGATATAGGGATAAGACTTATCATCTCGTAACAGCACATTATATTTAGGCATGTATTGCTTAATATAATCATGCTCTAAGATCAGCGCGTCTGTCTCACTGTGAGTAACGGTCACATCAATATTGGCAATATGACTGACTAAAGCGGCGGTTTTG
Organism: Parashewanella sp.; assembly: GCA_965200795.1. Lineage (GTDB taxonomy): Bacteria > Pseudomonadota > Gammaproteobacteria > Enterobacterales > Shewanellaceae > Parashewanella. The sequence goes on along the minus strand of CBDAVB010000027.1, from coordinate 190,316 downwards.
ACACTCGTTAAGTTTTTACGAAAATACGATGACAGTCGTTTTTTTAAGTCTTTGGCCTTGCCCACATAAATGACTTCACCTTTGTCATCATACATTCGATAAACACCGGACTGATCTGAAACTGTTTTTAAAAATGCTTTAGCGTCAAACTGTGAAGTCATATAAATAAATTAAAACTGAGTGGTATCTAATATCTTATAACGAATCGCAAGGCGTGTTAGCTCAACATCACCGTTAACACCGAGTTTATTAAACAGACGATAACGATAACTGTTAACGGTCTTTGAACTCAGGTTCAGGCGTTCAGAAATATCATTAACTTTCTCACCATTGGTGATCATCATCATAATCTGTAACTCGCGCTCCGAAAGTGAAGAAAAAGGATTATAATCGGCATATGAAACTTGATTAAGCGCCATTTTCTGTGCGATATCCGGCGCCAGATAACGTTGTCCGTGAGCAACCTGTCGAATGGCATTTACGACTTCAGCTGGTGAGGCGTTTTTTGTTAAGTAACCAGACGCACCGGCTTGCATTACTTTGATTGGTAATGGGTCTTCGGCATGAATGGTTAAGACAATAATCTTAACATGCGGCTGATAACGCATGATTTTCTTTGTCGCTTCAAGGCCGCCCATTCCGGGCATATTCATATCCATCAGAATAACATCAGCTTCGTGCTGTCGTGACCATGCTACCGCGGTTTCACCATCAGGGGCTTCACCGACAACTTCAAATGACTTTTCATCTTCCAGAATGCGACGAATTCCTGTACGCACTATTTCATGATCGTCAACCAGATATACTTTAATCAAACTCCATTACCCTTAAAATCCTGTGCAGGCGGCAACAATTTAGCTTATCTGGCTCAGAGAATGAAGTAATAAATTAAGTTAAAAGGTTTTCGGTTAATTTCGGTCCATTTAATAAGATATAAAGCTACTCGCCACTCATTAAATTCATCATATACTTACAAATCACCTTTATAAATTAGATGATTCGCGGCGTTTTACTTACTTTTCAGATGCCGATTGCCAATATATTACTCATTGCGAATTTAAATTGTGATCGTGTTCTACACCTTGATAAACCGATTCATTCAGGCGGACGTTTTTTTTATGAAGATTCAGGAAGAAGACTCGGCGGTGGCGGAGCTAATACTGGTATCAGCTTAGTAATGGCCTCACATAAAGTGAACTTGATTACTGAAGTCGGCAACGATGATATCGGAAACTGGTTAATTCAATCGGCTAAAAAACATAAGATCAACACGGATCTTATTAAATTAAGAAACGGTGAAACAAAAGAACTCATGCTTCTGGTAACGCCTGACGGCGAAAGGACTATCATTCGTCCTTACCGCCCTCTTTTTGAACTTGGCCTGCCGCCAAGTTTTACACAAACAGATGTTATCTATATCAATTCATCGGCTCAGGGCATTAATAGTTGGTGTAAAGTCGCTATGGATCGGTGTCTAGTCGTGGCGCAACTTGGCAAAGATGAGCGTAAACGCCCTTGTCACGTTCTGATAGCCTCCGCGACGGATATGTCAGGGCGTACCCGCCGTGCTTTGTGGGAATATGGAAAACACATCGCAGGTGATTCATTACGTTATTTCATAGTGACAAACGGTGAGCACGGCGCTGCGGTTTACTCTGATAACCTGCGGGAAAATACAGCCGCAGTCAAAACTCAGGTCATTGATGCTACGGGTGCTGGTGATGCTTATGCGGCGGGGGTGATTCACGGACTGGTTAGTGGAATGAATATTTTTGAAACCATGCGCGAAGCGGCTCAATGGGCTGCGCACGCTATTACTACAGACTCGTCAATTCCCGGCAAAAAACTAAAAAAACTATTTAAAAGGTTAATTAGTCGGTACTGAAAAACATAACTTCAAGATTTAAAATGTACGGCATCTGATTTACGCAAAATTCAGAACCGTACCCAAAAGCAGCATTTCTTATATTTCGCATCAATTTCACTACAAAATAGCCAAAACTCACCATCTTTTTCGAGCAAAAAGAAAATGGCTAACCACTTTCTCAGGTTCCAGGCACACGCAGCCGTTAGAAGGTTTATTGAGTCGCCAACACTGCCCTTTAACCAGTTCTTACACAGCCTAAAATCACTCTTCAAATGCCCGATTACAGGCTCAATTGTTGCCCGTTTTTTACAGAGTTCACTTTTGCGTTTTCTCTTTGCTTGCGAGTCCCGTTTTAATGGCCGGCTAGGGATAACAACTTCTTGGTCAACATACTGCATACACCCTTTATAGCCTTTATCTACAACGGCTGTAGTGATTTTACTCTTTCGGTGTTTATGGGCATGGTCAAGTGCAGGTCTAAGCAATTTTGAGTCGTGTTCATGTTTGTCATGACTGGGTTACACCAATGATTAATTGACTCTGCTCTGTGAGCACGACAGAAGCCTTTTTACCATACTCGTATGGCTTATGGTCTTTGCCTTTCCCTACGCAGTAAACATCGGGTTCATGAAGGCTGTAAATCTTGTTCTTGTCTTTACGTTGCTGTGTAATGACTTTTTCATAATTGGAAAAATTCTCTTTTTGTAAATCAAGGACATCTTGTGGAAGTTTGCGTTGTAGCTCCCTTAAAAGCTTACCTGCGATAACACGTAACCTTTTTAACGCTCTTCTGGCTTTGCTTCGATTTTTGGCATGTCTAAAGCTTCGACAGTCAATGCGTAGCTGTTTGACTTCTTTGACATAAGTACGTCTTTGCTTGATCCCAAATACTTTGGCTAGTTTATTGAGTCGGTTAACCACCTTGATGGCAAGCTTGCTATCTGTCGAATAAGTAATGGCTTTTTCTTGGACGGTTGTATCAACGTACACGGTGTCATCTTCAGCTTTGTCACCGTGTAAAGCCACAGATAATGCAAAGATTTTTTCACAGCCTTTTTCACCGATGCGCTTACGAAAAACACTGAGTTCACTGGCATCACAAGGGCGTGCTGTTTGAAACTCTGTCTCACCACAAAACACTTGAAAATACACGTTCATCAGCCACTCATCGACCAAGGCTTCATCGCTGAGTTTGTAAAGTTGCTTGAGTATTAGCAAACCGCACATCAACCGAATTGGCTTCGCTTTACGGCCTAATTTTTTGTATAACGGCTTGAACTCTTCTTCCAACGCTCGCCAATCAAAGGCATTAGCTAAAATGAGTAAAGGGTGAGTTTGCAGAAGCTGTTCTGTGATATCAAACAGACTGTCGTGAGGTAAATTTGACGGGCTTTCTTTGAGCATTTTTAGCACCCAAAACGACCAGAAACCATAGGTTAACTATATCATTTCTGGTCGAAATTGAATGTATCAAATAGCTATATTTTATTATCGATCAGAATGTTAGATGTTTTTCATGACCGACTAATTATATTCAGTGCCATCAAAAATTTTGAGGGCACTGATATCACTTTAAATCTCTAAGGCTAACTTTACACCTTGTCTGATCGCTCTTTTAGCATCGACTTCAGCCGCTACGTCAACACCGCCAATTAAATGATAGCTAGCCCCTGATTTTTCCAGGTCTCGCAACAGCTCGCGGTTAGATTCCTGACCGGCGCAAATAACGACATTGTCAACATCCAAGAGTTCTGAATGCCCTCCCCGGTTTATATGCAGACCTTGATCATCAATCTTTTCGTAGTTTATCCCTGTCTTTGTAATAACACCATGTTGTTTCAGTACACTTCGGTGGATCCAGCCGGTGGTTTTACCAAGCCCCTGACCCACTTTTGACGTTTTGCGCTGCATTAAATAGATGGTTTTATCTGCCCTGTGCTCAGGCTCATCGGTCGCAAGGCCGCCGGCATTGGAGTATTGCTTATCAATTCCCCAGTTATTCAGCCATTTATTCTGGTCAAGCGTGATTGATTGAGTCTCCGCGATATAATGCGCGACATCAAAACCAATACCACCCGCGCCGATAATTGCTATTGAATTACCCAGCTCAGCATCACCATTCAAAACTTGCTGGTAATCCACGACTTTTTTGTGTGCTATACCTTCTATTTCAAGTTTTCTTGGTATGACACCTGAAGCGAGTATCACTTCATCGTACCCTTCACTATTTATTAAATCAGGTGTGAACCGCGTATTAAGCCTTAACTCAATATGCAACACTTTAATCATTTCATTGAAATATCTGATGGTTTCGTTGAATTCTTCTTTACCCGGAATTTTTCCGGCTAAGTTGAACTGACCGCCGATTGCTTCTTTCTGCTCAAAAATAACCGTTTGATGACCTCTTTGAGTAGCGCTTATGGCGAAGGCTATACCGGCGGGGCCGGCACCAATCACCGCAAGCTTTTTTTTAGACGTCGCGGGAGTGATATTTAATTCAGTTTCGTAACAGGCTCTCGGGTTAACCAGGCAAGTAGCGCGCTTGAGTTTAAAAGTATGATCAAGGCACGCCTGATTGCAACCGATACAAGTATTGATTAAATGCGCTTTGTCATCTTTGGCTTTATTTACAAATTCTGCGTCAGCGAGGAATGGTCTTGCCATAGACACCATATCCGCTTGACCGCCGGCGATAATGTGTTCTGCGATTTCAGGCGTGTTAATCCGGTTCGTTGCGATTAAAGGAACGGATACTTCGCGCTTCATTCTTTCTGTGACCCAGGAGAACGCCGCCCTTGGTACACTTGTCGCGATGGTTGGAATACGTGCTTCATGCCAGCCAATCCCTGTATTAATAATGGTGACGCCGGCGGACTCCAGCCACTTGGCAAGTTGAACGACTTCGTCCCAAGCGGAACCGTTTTCAACTAAATCCAGCATGGATAGTCTAAAGATAATAATGAAATTACTGCCGACTTGTTCACGAATGTGTTTAACAATTTCAATCGCGAACCGACAACGATTTTCTAATGAGCCACCCCATCGGTCAGTACGTTTGTTGGTTCTGGTACAGATGAATTGATTGATCAGATATCCTTCTGATCCCATGACCTCTACACCATCATAACCGGCCGATTTAGCGAGCTTTGCCGCGCGAGCGTAATGTTTGATGGTTTTATTTACTTGGCGATTTGATAATGGTGACGGTGTAAACGGAGATATAGGAGATTTTATTTTACTGGGCGCGACCGCAAGCGGGTGATATCCGTAGCGACCGGAGTGCAGAATCTGCATGCAAATCTTACCTCCGGCTTGATGCACCGCATCAGTAACAAGTTTGTGCTTTTTTATTTGCCAGCGGTTGCTGAGCTGAGCCGACATAGGAGCGACTCTTCCGCGAAAATTTGGTGAGATTCCGCCAGTTACGATTAGACCGACTCCGCCTTCTGCTCTTTCTTTATAAAATTGAGCGAGTTTAACGAAACCGTTTTTCTCTTCTTCTAAACCTGTATGCATCGATCCCATTAATACTCGGTTTTTTAATTGAGTAAAGCCTAAGTCAAGCGGAGCCAGTAAATTGGGATAACTCATTAAAACATCCTTTTTAAACGATCGATTGAACTTAAATTGAAGCTAACATATCTCAAACGGCCAGACAATGAAACTTAGGAATTCTCCATAATAACCTCCCTTTTTTACTGTCGTTTATTTTCGGCTTACACAAGACTGAGAAAGGCAGCAATTACATAAAAAATTGTCAGACGGTATACCCTGTAAAACAATTTTGTCTGGATGAATGGACTAAAGCAGATGCCGGCATGCTGGAAAACAATATTATTATCCGTTAATTTATCTGGCGTTATCTTTAGGTTTTGATATAATCACAGTGTTTAGATGTCAGCGACAAAAACATCAACTTTTATGATTTTGATTTTCTATAAGTTTGTTTTTAACTTTATGTTTAGTATAAGAAAAAGCATATACCGCAATGTCTAAACCTAACCCTGTTTTTGAAGGGATTAAGACTTTAGACTTATTTAGCCTGTCGAATACCCGTTCGTAATCCGGTCTAAACCGAACCCTGTTTTTGAAGGGATTATTTCCTGCTCCGCACAGTTAACTCACATCAAACGACCACTTGTATCTTTCCTAATCCAAAAGTGGTTTTTGTTCCTAAGCGCAAAACTTCAGCGGTTTTGAAGATTGGGATCCAGTAGTCTATTTCACCTTGAATACTCAGCTGCCCTTTTAGTCCGCCAAAAGGTAAAAATTCTTTTTGGCGGACTGAATAGCGCTGCCAGTCCTCGTATTGTAAATGGGAGATGGATTCCGCGGGTATATGCACCATCGCTTGCCGGTATATTTCATCACATAGGACGTCATTGTCTAATGCCCAGAATCGACTTAGTTGAGTCAAACGTCTTAATGCGTGTTTAATCCAAAACGCGGGCGCTGCAACCGGCCGGGTGACGATTTTGCCGTCGTATTTTACTCGTACCGGCGTTTGAAAATTGATTGCCATTTCTGTCGCCGGGCTGAACGTATTTCGCTCAGCTTGCTGGATCAGCCAATCACAGAGTCGGGTAATATGAATACCGACCCGTGTCCCTTGCGGTGTTGGTGAAAATAACGACAACAATTTAAATGGCGTGCGTGCCTTACCAAAACCTAAGCGTTCCCCGTGCCGGATTGCTGAAATCATTACTTCGGCAAAGTTAACGGCATCGCCGAATAAGCTGATTTCAAAATCGTAAAGCTCACCGCTTTTCCAATGCGTTTTGTGATCTAAGTTCGGGCAGATAGCATAGGGCTTAGGTTGTTGCCCGGCATGCTGCGCAAACAGAACATGGTAGACTTTTTCATCTACGGCTCGTAATGCATGCCCGAACCAGCCATGAAGCATTGAACCTTTAAATTCCGGCAACGTACAGTCTTTTTGTAATTGTACGGTTACCTGTAATTTTAGGACGAAAAAGGCTGAGCAAAGCTCAGCCAAGTGCTGGGATTCAATCATGCTTTAATCCGTATTCAGTCAGCAAATCGGCCAGCTGCCGCTTGTGCTCTTTTACTCGCTTTTTCGGTGTTTTATGGTAGTCATTACTGCGGCAAATCTGATACAGGAACCTGGCACTTTCAGCCTGAGTTTTATCTACGTTTTCGAGAAAGAACACCATAACATCCCTGAGCGCCGGCGGCTTTTCTTGGTTACCAAGTGCTGGCAAGACTTGCTCTAGTTCATCAAGTCTTATTTGATGCTCTGTCATATTAGCTTTTCTTGCCGCGTCTGCTGCGGCTTCAATTTCCGACTGTTTTCGCTCACGCTCCGCTTGCCTGGCTTTTTCAGCGCGAGCTGACTTTTCAGCGTGCCAGTTATCTTTGGTATCAATCAGTTTAGAAAGCCTTCCCCGCCCGAACGCTGATGAGGTTTGTTTCGCATCCAGCATTACCGCTTCCTGGCGTTTTAAACCGTCGATTTGAGGTAATTTCGCCTTGGCTTTTTTGATGTTTTGATACTCTTTATTATCTATCGACATATAGCGGGTATTTCGTCCGTCGTGTTCACCTAATTGACCGATTGCCATCAGATAAGTGATTTGCGGCGATTGCTGCCAGCTATCATCGTTATTCACAGGATGTTGCTGTTGCATGTGTCTGACAAATAAGCTTTCAATATCATCAAGCTTAATCGCTTCTCCATTACACCTGAGTAGTGATACTTCCGGAATTAATCGCACGACACCGGCGCCCATCGGCTTGCCGTGACCGATTTGGTGATAACTGCCTTGCAGGCGGATTGTCCATAGCAAGGCGCTCAACTCTAGCGGCGTTAAGTTGTGGAATACCATTTTGCCTTTAAATTTATGCTCCGGCGGACATAACTCCATTCGTGAACTCACGTTTTCGTTATTACCGCCGGCATTTGAGTCTAATGTAAGCTCTTGCGGTTGTCTGGCAAAGTAGCGCTTATTGCCCGCGATACTTGTGTTACTGCTGTAATCATCGTAAACATCACCGTCAGCTTTGCGCTGCTCGACATAGGCCGGATAAAAGCTCGGCTTAGGACTGTTTAGCACTACATCATCACAGAGGTATAAAACGCCGTCATCAAAATCCCGGGCTGTCGCATCACTAAATGAAACACGGCTTTTTAGACTAAGCTCTTGATCTCTGAGTGTACCGAAAATCAGTTCAGCCATATCAAAGTGAGCGTCATCTGTATGAGCGTTGTTTTGATTTTTCACTAAATCTTTGGTTGAGTGCTCGTAACTCACTCTTGGCATTTTGGCAAAGCCCAGCGAGTGAATAACATTTCCTCGCATTAAAGCAAATACGGGAATCCCCTTTTGCGGATGCTGGCTGGCTTGTAAATATTCGACTTGGTTTAACAGTTTAGCGCCTACTTTTTCAGTGACACTGGTATGGTTTTCAAACAAGTTTTTTACCTGCCTGTTCACCTCTACACTTTTATTTTGAATATGATTGTAGAAAAAGTAGCTGAATTCATAATCATTCTTGTCACCACGCCCCGGAATACGCTTATTCGTAAAAACAACATGACCTGGGGTATTGCCGCTATTGAGTGATTCAGCCCAGCGGTTATTCTGTTTGCCTTTGGGCTCAGAAATGTTCGCCTTAACTTCCGTTGTTAACGGCAATTGCTGATATTTAGCTATCGCGGTCGAATCATTTTTGATCTTTTTGTTAAGGCTTTTTTCCAGCTCGCGGTGGTTTATTTTACAGCAGGACGCCTTTGTAAAACGCCAGCTTTGTTTTTCATTGTCGTATTTTATCCAGCCGGCCGAGACACCACCTTTTAGTAATTCTGCGTAGTGGCTTGAACTTGATGAAATGTCACGAAATGAGAATTGTCGATCGTCAAACTGGTTGAATTTACCAAAACTCGCGATTTCAAGCACGCTGCGCAGCATGCCTTTAATGCTTGAGCCCGGAATAACGGGACGATTCAACGGGTCTTTGGCAAATCGGACGGTATTATTGGTATCTTGCGCGCCACCGACACATAAAGGTGTCTTATTGATGAGCGTATATTCAATGATACCGCTTACCCCATCTCTAAACGGCACGTCATGAGAAACAAGGTGCGACCAGTCAGGCATATATACCCATTTTGACAGTGGTACAAAATGATACGGAGTATGAAATTCTTGTGTCATTTGCTGTTCCTTATATATGCTTATCTGAAAATCCGGTAAATTGCTGTGCGTACGGCCGCCATTTGTGATCTCGCCTTTGATACCAGATTCGGTAGCCGGCGATGTTCGCTATGCGGGATAGATTACTCCTTACATATAACTCTTGCTGTTTATACACGGTGTCAGAACTTGGCTCATCACCGCGCTTCATTTCAATAACCTGATAGTGATCCGCGCAGATGTGTTTTATCGCAATGCTAACGTCACCATTGGTAAATTCCGCTTCGATAATGTCATAGCGATCATTGAGTTCAGCGCTGAGCACTACTTCGTCCCGATATGCCGCCCAGCCACAGGTAGCTGTTAACCCTGTAACGATCGCTTGCAGAGAAGCCGCCCGCGCCATCTTTGTTGTTAAACTCAATGTCGCGGAGGTGAGCTCAGGCAAAGCAACGCCTAATGAGTCTTCAGGTGTAAAGCGCAAACTTTTATTATTGGTTCGCATTAAATGTTGGTATGCCGCTAACGTCATTACAGCGCTCCTTCTGCCGGGTCTGAAATAGCATCTAGATTAATTTGTACATTTTTACTTAAATCAGCCCGGATCAGACTCGCTCCTCTTCCTGAACCCGCGCCAATCGGCAACATACCTGACCGGATATCCTCTATGGTGTCTTGCAGCGCTTTTTTTAGTTTTTCATTCAACTTCAACTTGTTATTCACCCAAAGCCGGAGTGTGAATTCAGGTTGATAGAGTAGCTCCTCTGTATAGAGCGCGCCTTGTCTGACACCGCCGGTAAATCGGTCAATACTGTTGTGATGACGTAATATGGTGTGCTGATAATCAATTTCACTATCATCAATGTAGAACTGCCCGGCCTGACCTGCATTTTGGCTATTATCCGCCGCAAAACCTAAAAGCTCATTAAGCCCTTGCGGTCTGGCGCTCCATTGTTCACTGCCGGCTTCCGCTAAGCTCTCAGACCACTCGCCGCTGTGTTTTCGGTAATGGTATGCAAGGCGATGGGCAATCATACCTTTGACGCCGCTGCCGCATAACATCGGTTGATTTTTTATAACAGACGCATGTCCGTTTTGCCATTTAACGACCGGCTCACTGTAACTGATGATTGCGACTGACTTATGATCTGATCCATTCTTGCTGTTAAGCAGCTCTATACCTCTGCCGCAACGCCAGTTATCTTTCGCTTTTAACGGTATTTCAGCCAATAATATACTGGTATTAGCCCGCCGCATTGTAAAATCCGGTGCTTGTCTGGCGAGTTGAGACTTAAATTTGCGCATTTGCTCCGCTGAACCTGAACCCAGGCTTAAATCAAAAGCCCGGCTTTCATATGACACGATTTTTATTTGTCCTAAGCCATTGCGAGTGCTGGAACCGAACGCGAAACGTCTATCCAGCCATAACGCCTGAAGCTTTTGCCATTCTCCGGTACCAAGCTCGTTATTTTCACTATTCCAGTGCAGTGTGAGCGCGAACCGAATGCCTTTAGGTAATAGAATCTGGTCGTACTTCCCTTTATTTTTAGCGGCGCCGCGATCGTTAATCGCGACACGCTCCCTGTGGTGCGGTCTGTTCTGATGACACAGTTTTAATATTTCATCATCCGCAATCTCATTTTCCGGGCAATAGGTTTGAGGCAGCTCACCTTTTTTGTTGAGCAGTCTTGCGTTACTTATGGCCAGTTTTGAACGCTGAAAAATCGTGCCGAACCAAGTGTTCGCTAATTCATCGCCGTAGTTTTGCTGACAAAGCCCTCGCCACACACCCGCGATTGCGGTTGCCGGAATAACGGGTAAATGATTTACGTCACGAATAAGCTCTGTATCAAAACCCGTTTCACGTATACCGGCGGCTATCGATAACGGACTTTGGGTCTCAATTACCATTTTTACGATATGTATTCGGCTCATGCCTATGCCTCCGCGTTTTTGTGTGATTTCAGTGTCAACTTATGATGCGCAAGTTCAAGCCCGGCGTTATTCGATAAATCGTAACGACATAATTGTTCACACAGGCTTAATAATGTATCGTCATCTGTTGTTGATATCGTTTGTTTTAAGAACTCGCTGAATGTAATTAACGCAGTTCCGTTATGCCATTGAACACCCCAGCCTATAGCGTCGTTTTCGGGTTTACAAATGGCATCTTCACTATCAAATAACCTGGTTTTGGTTTCTGAAGATTGATAGCGTAATAAGTCCATTATCCTTCGCCATTGGGAGCGGGACGGACCTGAGTTATGGTTCGGAGAAACACGGTTATAATGACGAGCATTCTGATAAGCGTTCAAAATTTGAATCATTAACCGCTCAACTTGAGTCCGCGCTTGACGTTTTTCGTGAGATTGTCTGATAGCTGCTTGTATCCATTGCGTCATTGGTGAATTCGCTTCAGCAATAAATTGCGGCTGCTTTACGTTCTCAAACCCGACTGGTGAAAAAAGTTTATCAGCGGGTAACTCCGCGAATCTTGACCAGTTCGGGTTAATCACTACACTACCCAGACCGATGTGGCGATTGATACCGATGCCTTTTTGCTGTAAATGTGCTAGATCCTCACTTGAAATATCAACATCATCGAATACCAGTACGGAACCTCCGGCGATTTGTAATTGCTCTGAATCCAGGCCCTTTCTTGTTTGATTGTAAAGAGAGGTACGGGTACTTCTGATAAAACTAAGTTTACGGTTTAGTCTGCCTTCAGCAGAGGCAATCAAATCCGGCAAGTCAGGCGTATATGTCGGTAAACCATTTTGCCCAAGGCATTGGCAGTTACTGATACACCACAACACAAGCTGTTTACTGACTTCAATAGCCGGCGGTTTTTCTTCAACATTAAGATCTTGTATATCTACCCGTCCGAATTCAGCGCTTCGTGAACGACCGATGCGTTTCTCACCCGTTAATGCATCTTTGACTATTTGCAAATGTTGAGTATCTTCACATTCAATCCAGCCTATGAACTCTTGCCCGGCCTCAAGATATCCGTATGAAAATAATCGCCCCTCTTTTACGCTGCCTGTTCTATTGTCGATAGCCGTTTTTGTTTTATAACCTTTTTTTACACTTACAGAATGGCCGGTTGATGTAATGTATCCTTCTCTGCATTGTTTATATTGGATCTTTGCGTCACGTTTGAAATCTATGTTCGCGTGATTGGTTAATTCAGATATTTGATATTCTGAGTTATGTATCGGGTTAACGCCTTTCGCAAAATGCAGACTGGATGGTGTCGGAAACGCGATTTCACCACCGTCCGCGGGAAATACAGAGCTAAAAATACATTTACCGGAATGGAATAAATCCCATGACGTTTGCTTATCTAATTTTGAATAGACGCTAGACGCCGCAACACCTAAAATGGCGCTTCCCGGGATGTAATCTGACACTTGATGACCGCCCTGGGCTGAAGTCCGGCTGATAATCACCGGTTCTCGCAATGTCAGTTTGTAATAGGATCTCATTTATCTGCCCTTACTGAATATGACTTGTAATAGCGATTTCACCAAAACCGCGTTGTCTTTTAGCGCCAAACGACATAATTAAACGGCTTGATTGCGCTAACCATTTCAAAAGCGTTTTACTATTCTCATATTCTGAAAACTTCGGATGCTCAGCGTTAAAAGTAATTTCGGCTTTTAACGTCATCGGAATAGTGACTTCAATGGATCTCAAACTGGTTTCTTGCGCCACACCTGTTTCATTATCAATAGCGGTATGCCGGATAACTCGATACAGTTTCGACGAAGCGCTCGGCTCTGAAATTAAATAAGCTTTTTCTTCTTCAGATAAACATCCGCTCGATACTTGGATTATCCCCTGTGTTTCAATTCCCTCACCTTCGCCGCCAAACAAATCGTTAACCAGTTTTTGGTCATCCCCATGCTCAAACCAATGGTTACTTACGCCTTGCTCAAAGGCATCTCTTAGCAACCCTTTTAAGGCCCGCCCGGGGAGATACGGAAGATTATTTGAATCTTTCAGTACTAATGCGTCAGCATAAGCTCCGCCTTCTTCACCTGAACCGATATGCCAGTCTGATGAGATATCTAGTGTTAGAATTAATTTATTAATCATGGGTTGCCTCCGATGATTCCGGGCGGTAATGCTCCAGGGTTAACACATCAGAAATCATGGTATTAAAACCACCGTCATCACAGGGCCAATACCAGCTATTTTTTGTATTTTGATTTGATAATTTTCCGATAATCTCAAACAGTTCAATTTTTTTCCTGGCGTCATTACAAAGCATTAAAGAACGCTCGAAGATTCGTTGTGTTTCGTCATAGTCTTTGACTGAAATATGGGTGAGCATCTGACGCCATTTATTCATAGAAATTGGCGCGCTTTGACTTAAGGAAAGTGCGATTAAATCATCAAGCTCTTTGAAGGTGCGCCCGGATATAACCCGCTGTTGATCATATTCACAACCATCGACAAAATAGGCATACTGACCAAAGTTAAGCGGTTGACCATTCTCCCACTTAACCTGATGTCGCCGCGTTAAAATATCAGTCAATGATGATTGTGTTGAATCAGACACCCGGTAAATTGCCAGCGCGGCCGGCCCTGCCGTTTCCTTACTGTTTTTTACGGCTTGTTTAGTCAGATTCTTGGCCTCGTCACAAAGCTCTTCGACCAAATGTTGTGAATGTAAAAAAGGATGGCTCGGCTTGTGGAATAAAATACCACCGCTTGCTGTTAAGTATTTGCTGATTTTTGCTGCTTTAAGATAAGTTTCAAATAATGGTTTCAATTCATCTTTAGAGTGTTTTTGATACGCTTTACAAAAAGTCTTCGCGTAATCAACGGCTAAATCAGCGCGACAAAATAAGGTGATATTGTCACCGCCCGAAATAATCGGCCGCATTGGTAAGACAAGGTCAGAATCAGCGGCATTTGCTGATTCAGCCACTGCCCCGGCATACAACTTTGCTGTTGCTTCCTTTGCGGCTAATACAGTGGCTTTATTTATCGCGTCAGAGAATTTTCGAAACCCTCTGCTGTATTCTTCTTCTGATTCACCGGATAATGACTCTTTAAGATTCAGCAAAATCATACCTAAACCGTTACCGTCAATGTGGATCAATGCCATATCTCTGACGGTTTTATTGTTCGGGTTTGCTGGCTTAGAAAACGGAAAGTCTTTATCAAAATTAATCGGGTATTTTACTTTCCCGATGATTTCATCCGGTGTGAACCTATGTTGTAAACTGGCATTTTCTGGTAGAGAGAAAGCTTGGTAAGCTTGCCTGTGTTGCTCCGTTGTTAAATCAATCGTTTCAGATTTGACTGACGCACGCGCAGCGAGCTCACTCATGGGTACGCTTGCAAAACCAACTCTCGGATCACGTTTTATGATACTAGTCGCAATGGGATAAATTGCCTCAGGCGCGTTTCGTTCCGAGGCGAGCGTCTCGTGACCGATATTAATGGCTTCGGCTAAAGACTCTGCCTGAACTAAAGCGTCAGTATATTGCAGACTCGGGAAAAGCTGACTCAATGTTAACGTCCACAGCCCCCTTAATTTTTGCAGAGGTTCAGCTTTGATGCTGAAGCAATAAAACGTTCCACCATTGCAGCGTAAAAATCTGATTTCTGGTTCTTTATTATCAGCGTCAATGATATCTGCTGATAATTCGGCGCTTGCGATTATTTTTGCTAAGGTGCAATCCGGTTTGGAATCCACCAGCCGATCTAATCGCTCTGATGCCGAAATCACATCTCGCAATTTTTCCGGCTGAAATAAATAATTTTGTATTGATTTTGCTTCAAAAAGATATACATACATATTGAGATCTCCTTTTAAAGAACTTTACTGTTGTAACCTATACGCAACCCTCACAAACGTTATATTCACAAATTTGTTAAGATCCGGTATGACATTACAAAATTGCAGAGTCACATTAAGTGAGATGTTTTTATCATTTAACGTTTTGAGCCAATTGATTTGCAGAACTAAATTCATGCAAAACAGGTGCTTAGCTTCAATATTCACCGTGGGCATAAATATGAGCACTGTTGCATGGTAAATAATTTTCAGACCTTATCTAAGGTAGTCTAGCGTGTATCAATGTCAGACTGAATCCAACATTACAATTTATCAGTGCTTTTCAATAAAATTGTTTTTCTTGGCTTATACCTATAACTTATTAGCGGGCGCAACTCGAATTTCTTTCAATTCGATCAAACTTTCACTCGATTCCGCGGTTTTTAGCCGTTGACAAGAAGTATCCCTAAGCGGATGCGAGGCAACTGCTGCCATAGCTGTTATAAGTAGCTGACGATTAGTTTCTTCAGAATTTCGGTGTTCAGATATAGTGCAGAACAAGGCGCAACGCAGGGCGCATAGCACTAGCTATGTAACGGAAGTTGCAACGCCGTAGCGCGGTAAAGGTGGATATCAAAAAATTCTTTATTGTCAGCTACTTACTACCTTTTCGCGTAACTACTCAATAAGTTGTGGTAGTTCGAGACCCTTGCAGCACCAAGTCTCCCAGTAAAGGGATGGTATTTTTAAGAGAAAGCCTGTCATTTAAAAACGCCCAAAATGACACGTTTTGTTTTTGGCAGGTTTTGCGCAAACTCGAAAAGGTGTCTCGGCATCGGCGTCCTAAATCACTTCTTGTTCCACCACTGACTTTTCGCCTTTTGACATGTTCTCGCAAATCGTTTTCACTGCCGTTGGTATGTATCGGAATTTCAGGTCGTTCCAGTACTCGAAGTAGCGACGACTTATGTTTGTGCAGTCGCTTTAGCTGTTGATTCAAGGTTTGATAACTGGTCTTTTGCGTAAAAATATCATCAAACCTTTGAGAGAGTTGTTCTGCTTTCTTGATACAAGGCTGAACTTTATAACGTTTAAGCTCACGGTAAAAATCCCAAATCTCATCTCTCACTTTTTTGATATCACTACGGTGTTCTGGGCAAAGTGGAATAAGATTGTGGATGAGCCTTTCAGCATGAACCCAGCACAGAGCGTGAATGAGTACCTTAAATTGTCCCGCGCCATCACTGACAACCACCAATGATTCGATAGGTTGCACTTCAACGGCTTGAGCAAATAATGCCCCTTCGGTCGCACATCGAATATGACGTTCGCTGGTAAATCCGAGCTGCTGTAAATGCTCCAGCCATTGTGCTTCATTATTAAAAAATTGACATGGGTGATTAGCAAGACTTTCCCGTTGTGCCATGGGTAACCTTTGTTGCTTCATATAATTCAGCGCCGCAGTATTAATGCGATACCCGAGTTGATCCGCACACAGCAATGACAAGAAATTTACTCTGCTTTTGCTTTTTGAACTTTGAAACCAAGCAAACAGCTCATTACCGATATGAGTGACAAACCCATTTTTGCCTTGATGACGTCCACCTGTATCATCGGTCGTAATGTAACCTGTACCGCTTAGCCCTTTAGTCAATAAGTCATCCTTCTCGTGATGAAAGTCATCATATTTTTCTGATAACAAACGATTGAGTTGGCCTGCTGAAATATCGACGCCCCACTCTCTGAGTTGTTCGAGCAGTAGCGACTGAGTCACTTGACAATGATGGTGCTGATACAGCACATAAGTTCTTAATGTTGTACCAAAGTGCGAGCCTTTGAGCTCTGCCGGGAGTTGGCCTGATACTATCTTGCCGTCAGCGAGACGGTAGCGGGCCATCTTGTAACAAGTATTGATGTTGTTAATTTCGATGTCTTGAACAACAAAAGTTTTATAGCCGATGAATTGAGCGTTTGATGGAATGTGACCTTCCGGCTCTATGACTTTTTCATTATGGATGCGCAGGTTCGAGGTTTTACCGCGCTTTCCTTTTCGCTTGCCAGACTTCCCTTTGTTCGAACCGTTTTCATCGTTGTCAGGGTCAGTATTATCATCCATACCGCTGGGTTTGAACTTGGGTTTCTTTTTCTGATTCTTAAGCTCTTTGATTTCATCTTCTAAAATTTGAACACGCTCAGACAGCTCTACAATAGTTTGCTGTAGTTCTTCAACGACTGGACGACATTCAGGGCAAGCTGAATCAGATAAATCAGGAATTTTTAGCTTCAAAATCAAGTGGTATAATTAAATTTGATGAGAGTATGAAGCCTTAAAATAAGCAGTCAAGTTGATCGCACGATCGTTACAAAATCTTACAGTTTGATGACTTAAGTACCTAGTCAATTGCTTTCATCTGAAGAAGTCGCTCTTGACTGGCGTTTCAGAAAGAAAAATATTCGATTTCATTTGACTGGGTACTTACCACAACTTATTGAGTAGTTACCTTTTCGCTTTTGGTCTAGCTAAAAAGGTAACGATACCAGCGTATCTGTGGGATCTGTGCGAGACTCCCCCGGCACAGCCGGGGGGTTTAACAATAATTAATTAAAACCAGCTTCCTTCCCAATCTTTAAAAACCGGATTGAGTCCTTTATTCCTGATTGCTTCAACCACCTGTGAAACACTTCTTTCATCGCCGATTTCAAACTGATTGAGTTCTTCATTAGGATGCAAATAACCGCCGGGTTCTGTAGAACTCCCGGCGCTTGTTTGAGTTACGCCTAACGGAAAAAGGTTATCTCTGAACTCAGGCCTTTCACGAGTCGATAAACTGATATCCAATTGCGGATTAAATAATCGAAATGCGCTGATCAATTGCACTAAACCTATATCCGTTAATTCAGCTTTCGGCTGTACGCCACCAACACACGGTCTTAAACGCGGTAATGAGATACTATAGCGACTGCGCCAATATTTATGCTCAAGATAATCCAGATGATGTCCCATCAGTAATGCGTCTAAACGCCAGTCATCTAAACCTAACAAAACGCCTAAACCGATTTTATCGACTTGGGCTACTCCTAATCTATCCGGCGTTCCAAGACGATATCGGAAATCTGATTTATGGCCGCGGGTATGATGCTGTTTGTAAGTATCAGGATGATAGGTTTCCTGATAAACCATGACCGCATCCATTCCTAAACTGATTAAACGTTTGTATTCATTTACTTTTAACGGCTGAACTTCAAAAGCGACATAGCTGAAATGCTCTTTGATCATCGGCATTAAATCACAAAAGTAATCAATACCAACTTTAGTTTCGTGTTCACCAGCGACAATTAAAATGGAGTCATAACCTCGGGCTTGAATGATTTGCGCTTCCTGCTCTATTTCCCCATGAGTCAAAACCTTCCGCTTAATTTTGTTACTCATGGTAAAACCGCAGTAGTCGCATTCATTAGCGCATAAGTTCGAAACATACAATGGCAAATACATGCCGATATTAGACCCAAAGCGTTTGCGGGTATGCGCGACCGAGCTTCGAACCATTTGCTCGATATAAGGCTCCGCCGCCGGCGACAATAAAGCCAGCAGGCTGTTTAGATTACGCTGCGGTTGATTCAATGCGTTCTCAACATCGTATGCGGTCGCTGAATGCAATCTCAAAGCTAATTGATCACGTGGAATGTTTTTAAAAACATCGGTAAAAGTATTCATGGATTAACGAGCTTCATTCATAGCACCGGAGTGTAAAAATCCGGTAAGCGGGCTAGTGTTATTAGCGGTATTTGAAACATTACCCAATCCTGCGATATAAGCGTCACGCCCTGCATTTACCGCGCTTTTAAAACATTTTGCCATAGTGACAGGATCCGGACTGCTGGCAATCGCGGTGTTAACCAATACGGCGTCCGCGCCCAATTCCATAGCCCTGGCCGCATGAGAAGGCGCGCCAATACCCGCGTCAACGACCACCGGAACTTGCGCCTGCTCAATGATGATCTTCAGGAAATCATCAGTAACTAAACCTTGATTACTGCCGATTGGTGAGCCCAGAGGCATGACTGTCGCGCAACCCGCTTCTTGTAATCGGCAACATAAAACCGGGTCGGCATGCACGTATGGCATAACAATAAAGCCTTGTTCACAGAGTTCTTTTGCGGCGGCTAAGGTTTCTATCGGATCCGGCATTAAATATCTTTGGTCAGGGTGAATCTCAAGTTTTATCCAATTCGTTTTGAATAATTCTCTGGCCAGTTCCGCGGCGAATATTGCTTCTTTGGCTGTTCTGGCCCCGGACGTATTCGGTAAAATTTTAATGCCCGCGTGTTGCAGTGGTTCGAGTAAATCATCAGTACCATTCCTGGTATCAATTCTTTTCATGGCAACAGTTGCCATTTCTGAGCCGGATTGAATTAGCGAATCCAGCATTAATTTGCTAGAACCGAATTTCCCTGTACCCGTAAACAGCCGAGATCCAAATTCTTCATTCGAAATTTTTAACAACTTAACCTCCTGCTACGGCTTTGAATACTTGAACATTATCATTTTGCTGACAAATTACATTTTGCCACTGAGTACGAGGCAAAATACGGTCATTAACAACAACCGCTACACTATTAATATTTTGAATTTTTACTTGTTCTGAGCTCAGTAGCTCAAACACACTGAGTTTAGAATCAACTGAAATGGTCTCACCATTTACGCTGATGGTTATCACGCCACTTTCTCCTTGAGTAACCGCGGCCCGCTATGTCCGCAAACCGGGCAATTGGGATCAGGCTTAAGAATGGCCGTTTGCCATTGAAAATTCCGGCCGTCAAACAGCCACAGTTTTCCGAACGCGTTTTCATCACCAAGCATGATTTTTAATCCGGCTAAGGCTTGCATCGCCGCAATCGTTCCGACCATCGGCCCTAAAATGCCCACGCTTTGACAACTTTCACTGACTTGTGTTGTTTCCGGATATAAACAGTGGTAACAACCTGAGCTAGACGGCTGATAAGCGAATAACTGACCGCTGAAATTCGCGGCGGCGGCACTGACTGACGGAATACTTTCAGATACGCAGAAACGGTTAATCAAATGCCGGCTCGAAAAGTTATCGCAACAATCAAAAACAAGCGTGT
The DNA here is from genome assembly GCA_965200795.1 of Parashewanella sp. Taxonomy (GTDB): domain Bacteria; phylum Pseudomonadota; class Gammaproteobacteria; order Enterobacterales; family Shewanellaceae; genus Parashewanella. The sequence continues at coordinate 170,374 of CBDAVB010000027.1, read as the reverse complement.
CGGACGATGTTTTGAGTTTTAAATTCTCAGTAAACATTTCCCCGCGGACAGAAACATGCACATCCGGATATTGCTGTTGCAGCTTCATAAAAGCGACTGTGGCTTTGTTTTTACCGATATCTTGCTCACTAAAGATAAGCTGCCTTGGCAGATTACCGCTTTCAACGCTATCGCCGTCGACAAGTTCAATTTCACCGACGCCAGCCGCGGCCAGATAGTGCGCCACCAAAGTTCCTAAACCGCCGATACCGATGACAACCGCCCGATAACGCATAAGATTCAACTGCCCTTCTTCACCAACATCAGGCAGCATGATTTGCCGTGAATAGCGGATGAAGTCTTTATCATTGATATTCATACCGCCTCCCGCCAATGCTGAGCTAATCGATTGAAAGCCTCAGACGGCACTTCAGACCGCGTCACCGCCCTTACGACCGCAACACCATCCATTCCGGTTTTTTTGATGTCATTAAATCTTGCCTGGTTTATGCCACCGATAGCGACTAAAGGAACATGACCCTTTAATAACTCAACTTGTCGTTTTGCCTTAGTCAACCCTTGAGGATTTGACGGCATATCCTTGGTTGTTGTCGGATATATATGCCCGACGGCTAAATACGACGGTTTAACCTGATATGCTATTAAGGCTTCGAATACACAGTGGCTTGACAAACCCAAGGCCAAACCCTCATCTTTAAGCTTGTCTAAATCTGCGTTATATATATCTTCCTGCCCTAGATGGACACCAAAGGCGTTGTGTTTTATCGCCAGTTGCCAATGGTCATTAATAAACAGTTGGGCGTCATACTCCTGACCCAGTTTTACCGCTTGCTGAATTTGGTTTTCAAGCCAATCCTTACCATTGTGTTCAATGAGGTTTTCTTTAATCCGCAGTTGCAGCGTTTTACAGCCGGCTTTCAGTAAAATCTCAATGAGTTCAATCGTCTCAACAACGGGATAGACTCCGATATCATGCTTCAAAGCTTTAAAGCTACGCTGTTTATCCGCGACGTGAATCGCTGAATGTTTACAGTGAATTTCAGGATATTCATCTAAGTCCGCGGGCCAGCCCGTTCTCGCGATTGGCCCTGCACCAGTTCCAACTTTAAAACTTTGCTTAATGCCTTTATGCACATAGGCCTCGGCTTGAACTACGGCGTCTTGCAGCGGGTAGTCATGGGCCAGAAAACCGGCAATCGCTGATGACAGCGAACAACCTGTTCCGTGGGTATTTGTCGTTTTTATACGGGTGTTTATCAAAGTGATGGTTTCATTCTCATGTAACTCACTGCAATGCTTAACATGACGACAGACCAGGATATCTTTAGACAGATCTTTGTCAGTTTCAGGATGATCGCCGCCTTTTGCCAATACACTACACGCTAATTGTCGCGATAACCCGGTCGCTCGTTCAGCGATGGTTTTACCTGCTGATATCTGAGTCAGACTAATTAACTCTTCATAATTCGGCGTGATTAGGGTTACCAGCCCTTTTAATGCGTTAAAATTTATTGTCGCGTCACGATTGAGTTGATCACCGCAAGTTGCGACTAAAACCGGGTCCAGCACCACAGGCACCGGTTTTTCTGTGCGCTGATTAAAACCTTTAAGCCAGTCAGCGATGAAATCTACCTGCCGCTGGCTGATCAATAAACCGATTTTAACGGCCGCCGGCGGTAAATCCTTTGCTAAGGTTTCAAGCTGTTGTTCAAGCATTTCATTTGAAACAGACTCAACCAGATCAACAGCTACACTACTTTGGGCTGTTATGCCTGTTATCACAGTACACGCATGTGATGACAAATCATTTATGGTTTGCAAGTCAGCCTGAATTCCCGCGCCGCCACCGCTGTCTGAACCTGCAATGATCCAGACAATCGGGCGCTTAGACTCAATTTGTAAACCTATGTTACTTTTCATATCACACACTCACGTTCTTTTTTCTTTCGAAGCGTCTGCCGCAACATGATAAAGTTCAGAACCTGTCGCTTTAAATTCAGAGGACTTTTCAGCCATACCTTGTTCGATGTTCTGGGTTAATTGCTCATAATCCGTATGACTGTTAATCTCAATACCTTTAGCTTCAAGTTCAGCCGCGTAATCACGGACATCCTGAGTGATCTTCATCGAGCAGAACTTCGGCCCGCACATAGAGCAGAAGTGAGCGACTTTCGCAGACTCTTGAGGCAAGCTGTCATCATGATATTCTCTCGATGTATACGGGTCTAAACCTAAGTTAAATTGATCTTCCCATCTGAATTCAAAGCGGGCTTTAGATAAGGCGTTATCTCTGATCTGCGCCGCGGGATGCCCTTTGGCAACGTCAGCCGCGTGGGCGGAAATTTTGTAAGTGATCAGACCTTGTTTAACGTCTTCTTTATTGGGCAGACCTAAGTGTTCTTTCGGCGTAACGTAGCAAAGCATGGCCACACCAAACCAACCAATCATCGCGGCACCAATGCCGGAAGTATAATGATCATAGCCCGGTGCGATATCCGTAGTTTGAGGGCCTAAGGTGTAGAAAGGCGCCTCATCACAGATCTCAAGTTGTTTGTCAACGTTCTCTTTGATCATGTGCATCGGAATATGCCCGGGACCTTCGATCATCACCTGCACATCATATTCCCGGGCGATTTTGTTCAGTTCACCCAGTGTTTCCAGTTCAGCGAATTGCGCTTCATCGTTAGCATCAGCGATGGAACCCGGACGCATACCGTCACCCAATGAAAGCGCCACATCATATTGAGCGCAAATTTCACAGATTTCCTTAAAGTGAGTGTATAAAAAGCTTTCTTTATGGTGACTGAGACACCATTTAGCCATAATAGAACCGCCGCGGGAAACAATGCCTGTCACTCGTTTAGCTGTCATCGGCACATAACGAAGCAGTACACCAGCGTGGATGGTAAAATAATCCACGCCCTGCTCCGCTTGTTCTATTAACGTGTCTCGATAGACTTCCCAGGTTAAGTTTTCCGCGACACCATTCACTTTTTCAAGAGATTGGTAGATTGGTACGGTACCGATTGGCACCGGAGAGTTTCTAATCAACCATTCACGGGTTTCATGGATATATCTTCCGGTAGATAAATCCATAACATTATCCGCTCCCCAGCGGATAGACCAAACCAGTTTTTCAACCTCTTCTTCAATGGAAGATGTGACCGCTGAATTACCGATATTGGCATTGACTTTCACCAGGAAGTTGCGACCGATAATCATCGGTTCAGATTCCGGGTGATTAATGTTATTTGGAATAATCGCACGCCCTTTGGCGACTTCTCTACGAACAAACTCTGGCGTGATCGGCTCGCCGATTTTAGCGCCGAAACTATTTCCGGCAGCACGACCGGCTAAATCGGTTTCAGCAAGTCCGGCTCTCGACATATTTTCACGAATGGCAATATATTCCATTTCCGGGGTAATAATACCCTGGCGGGCATAGTGCAACTGAGTCACGCATTTACCGGCCTTGGCTCGTCTTGGCTTTGGTAAAGACTCAAACCTTAAATGATCAAGCCCGTCGTCAGTCAAACGTTGATGGGTGTAATCCGAACTCACATGATTAAGCTCTTCTGTGTCATCACGCTCTAAAATCCAGTTACGACGATGTTTTGGTAATCCGTCGCGAACATTAATTACCGACTCTGGATCTGAATACAGGCCGGTACAGTCATAAACATGAATCGGCGGATTCGGCTCAGTGATTGGCTCATCAGCGGTACCGCCAAGAATTGTATCAGTCTGGTAGATCTTACGCATGCCAACTTGAATGTCTTTTCGGCTTCCTTCAATGTATGCTTTCTCAGAATTAGGGAACTGCTCAGGTTTCAAGTGATAAATAAATTCACTTGCCTGTTCCCGACGTTCTCTTCGAGATACTTTAGGGTTACTGTTTTCAAAATGGCCTTCAGAATGAAGGCTTTCGTTCCGTGTTTTGGTGTGCATAAGCAATCTCACAATTAAAATAAAAACGGAGTTGCTTGTCTGACGCCCAGAGAGGATGATTAACTGATTGGATGAAAACCGGCGCAAAGAATCCGTCTTCGGCAGAAAGATCTAATGCGATGCTTAATGAATATTTTCCGATTTTCACTCTTGTTTCCTTCGCAGGTATTAACCCGACAGGTTCAACGGATCCCGTGTTAACGATCTCAGCCCAAAAGGCACTCCGACAAGTTGTTTACCAATTCCTTTAAGATTCGGAACTTGGTAATAACCCCACAATGGCTGTGAAGCCTTTTTATTATATCCGCATTCAAATCTATGAAACAAGACAAATTTTTGTTGTTAAGTCAGTTAAATTCAGAACCGTGACCCGGCGCACAAGGTAAATCAATGACTTAATTCGTATTGTTGTCAATTCAACCGCAGATAGTATTTACTGGGTAATTGCTCTGTTCAGCGTTTAAAAGAACGATGAAAGTTACTGGTGTCCGTTATTCTCAAAATGTTTTACCGCTGTATTCGGCACACGTTCAGCGAGCGGTTTTAATGCTCGAATTAAATTGGCCTCGTCCTGAAGCTGACCAAAACTCAGACCAGGATAATTCTAAATTCATGGTGTACTTCCGCAAAAGGGAGTGGCGTAATAAAAGGCGCTTGTCGTCAAGAAAACTTATGGTCAGCTACTTAAGTTTTTTTAAACATAGATAAAGGCAGTTGCGACACCAGCATCCCCGCCAGCATTAAACCGCAACCGACGAGATCACGTTCTGAAAGATACTGATTCAATACCCACATACCACCAATTGCGGCAAATACGGCTTCTAAACTCAAAATGATAGCGGCATGAGCCGGGTGCGCTTTCTTTTGCGCGATAATTTGCAGCGTATATGCAATACCAACAGAAACTAAACCTCCGTATAATAGTGCTCCGCCACCAGCGATGACGCTTTCGATTTTTGTCGTTTCAATAACACCAGATACCACCAGGCTCAATAAACCGCAAATTAAGAACTGAACAAACGCCAGAACCAAAGGCGAATGCTTTTCACTGTAATGATCGATAACCAGAATGTGAACCGCCCAGAAACAAGCGCCGATTAATTGCAGAGCATCGCCATAACCAACAGTAAAGTCGTCTTTGACACTTAAATAAAATAAGCCGATAAGAGCAAGTAAGCAGCCTGCCCAAGTGTTAATACCTGTCTTATGTTTTAATGCCAAACCTAAAATCGGTACGATAACGATGTACAATCCAGTAATAAACCCTGCGTTAGCCGCAGTGGTATAAAGTAACCCGACTTGCTGAAGTGATGCCGCGGCAAAAAGTATAATTCCCATTGCGCATGAACCAATCATCAATGATTTAGTTTCACCGATAACCAGGCGACCTTTTTTTTGAAAATAATAAATCAGAGGCAGTAAGCTTACCGCGCCAACAATAAATCGATAGCCGTTAAATGCATAAGGCGCAAGATGTTCCATCCCTAAAACTTGAGCTATGAAACCAAATCCCCATAATGCGGCAGTAAGTAAAAGTAAAAAGTTAGCTACCAATTTCCAGTCCTCTAAAATGAATTAAGTCCGCAATTGTTACTTTTTTGTATACAATTTTCAATTGATAAACTCATTGAACAGCAAGTATTAAAGCTTTAAATACGCATTGCAAAAGCAAAAAAAGAAGGTAAACAAGGCAAAGTAAAAGCTTTGCAGTGGATACTGGCTCACTCCGGAACGGCAAAAATTGCTTGCCGTAAAACGAGTCACAGAACAAAGGCAGTAAAACACCCGGAATAGACGGTATCATTTGGAATGCTGATACCCGTCGCATGCTGGCGGTCAGTCAACTGAGCAGAAAAGGTCACAAAGCCAAACCGCTCAGGCGTATTTATATTCCCAGGAAAAAGCCGCAGGCTCAGACCGTTAGGTATCCCCCGCATGACAGACAGAGTGCGACAAGCGTTACGTCTTCTTGCATTGGAACCGGTATCTGAGACTATTGCCGATCCGAACAGCCACGGGGTCGAGCTGACCGTAGCACCGCTGATTCTATCGAACAATGTTTTAAAAGCTTGTGCCGAAGCAATTAAGCGCAACGGATTCTTGAGGGAGACATCAAAGCCTGCTTGGATAAAATTGGCCGTCAGTGGTTAATTAATAACATTCAACTGGATAAAAGAATATTAAGGCAATGGCTCGGATGTGGTTTTATCAATAAGGGGCTATTCTGCAAAACGAGTGAAGCAACACCGCAGAGTGGAATAATCTCCGACATTTATGTTGCTGACTTTGGCCGGTTTAGAACAACTGAACAAGCCAGACGCGCGTAAATTCTCCTGGGAATTCGCGGGTGCTTTACCCGTTTTTCAATATCTTTTGTCAAGCCAGACGTTGGCTCGTCTTACACTGTGGCAATCTTTAGTTGTGAAAGGCGTTTTTTTCATCAATCGGATCTATGCCTTCAGCAATTTGACGGCCTTTATTCGCCGATGATCATCTCACGGTGTTTCTTATGAATGGTGTAGCGTAAAATCCGGAATCCGGTACCAGCATTATTGATTCGAAAATGAGCATGTCGGGGACTTATAGACCGTCACCAAGAGCAAAACGTCCCTCATCCCCTTTTTTTACCAGTGCCCTGATTTGTTTGTCATTTAGTTAATCTGGCATGACGATCACTCCCAAAAGTGGTGACCATAAGTTTTCTAACATTTTTTGATGTCCACCTTTAGCGCATTACAGCGTTGCAACTCTGGACACTAGCTAAGGCTACGCGCCCTTTGTTGCGCCTTGTTCTGCGCCAAATCTGAACACCAAAATTCTGAAGAAACTTATCGTCAGCTACTTATTTATGCCACCACTTTTTTGAAACTAGCGGCAAATATGAGAAACCACCAGAAACACAAAACTTATTAAGCGGCTGTTTTATATTGATTTTAGTATTTAACGAAAACCTCAGAAACATGATTCGATATTCGGGAGCTGATTATAAAGCCTTTCAATAATGAGAATAAAAAGTCAAGTTTGATCTTTGTATTCTCTACCGTAGAAACTTGCTAATAGCAGCTCTTTTAATTCAGCGATTAACGGGTAGCGCGGGTTAGCGCCAGTACATTGATCATCAAATGCGTCTTCCGCTACCTCATCAAGCTTAGCCAGGAAGTCTGCTTCATTAACGCCGGCGTCTTTGATTGAGGCCGGAATGCCAAGTCGCGCTTTAATGCCATCGACCACAGCGATCAGCTTTTCAACTTTTTCATTATCAGTTTTGCCGCCTAAACGCAAGTGATCTGCAATTTCAGCATAACGACACAAGGCCTTAGGACGATCATATTGACTGAATGCCGCTTGTTTAGTCGGTAAGTCAGTGGCATTAAAACGAATTACGTTTGAGATTAACAATGCATTCGCTAAACCGTGCGGTAAATGGAACTCCGCACCGATTTTGTGCGCCATTGAGTGACAAATACCTAAGAATGCGTTAGCGAACGCGATACCGGCGATAGTCGCGCCGTTATGTACTTTTTCACGAGCTAATGGCGCATCCGCGCCTTTTTCGTAAGAAGCCGGTAAGTGTTTAACCAGTAACTCAAGTGCTTTAAGAGCCTGGCCATCACTGTATTCATTTGCCATAACACTCACGTATGCTTCTAATGCGTGAGTAATAGCATCAATACCACCGAACGCGGTCAGAGATTTCGGCATGTTCATCACAAGATTAGGATCAACAATCGCCATGTTTGGTGTTAGCTCATAGTCAGCGATAGGATACTTCTGACCAGTTGTTTCATCGGTTACGACTGCGAACGGAGTAACTTCAGAGCCTGTGCCAGATGTGGTGGGGATCGCAACCATCTTCGCTTTGCTGCCTAACTTAGGGAACTTATAGATACGCTTAGTGATGTCCATGAAGCGTAATGCTAAATCCGCGAAATCAACATTGGGATGCTCGTACATAACCCAGATGATTTTAGCCGCATCCATTGGTGAACCACCACCTAAAGCGATAATCACGTCAGGTTGAAAGCTCTTGGCTACATCCGCGCCTTTATTAACAACAGCTAGTGTCGGATCTGCTTCAACCTCGTAGAAAACTTCAGTTTCCAGTCCCTGAGCTTTAAGGATTTTAATTGTTTCATCACCGTAGCCGCTATTGAATAAGAATTTATCAGTAACGATTAACGCCCGACGTTTATCACTTAATTCTTCAAGTGCGACCGGTAAACTGCCGCGACGGAAGTAGATTGAAGAAGGAAGTTTGTGCCAAAGCATATTCTCAGCCCTCTTAGCAACAGTTTTCTTATTGATCAAATGGCTTGGACCAACGTTTTCAGAAATAGAGTTACCCCCCCAAGAACCGCAACCGAGAGTCAGGGACGGTGCGAGCTTGAAGTTGTATAAGTCACCGATACCACCTTGTGATGCTGGAGTGTTGATAAGAATACGTGCTGTTTTCATTCTGAAACCGAACTGCTTAACACGTTCTTCCTGCGTATCTTGATCGGTATACAAACCAGAAGTATGACCAATACCTCCCAGAGCGACAAGCGCCTCAGCCTTGTCTAATGCCTCTTCAAAGCCGGCCGCGCGATACATGCCCAGAAGCGGAGAGAGTTTTTCGTGAGCAAAAGCCTCAGTTTCTTCAATCGCGCTGACTTCACCAATCAGCACTTTAGTTGTGTGCGGTACTTTAATATTTGCCATTTCGGCAATTTTTATCGCGCTCTGACCTACGATATCAGCATTTAAACCGCCATTTTTAAGAATGACTTTTTGCATTGCTTTGGTTTCTTTTACGGATAGTAAATAACCGCCGTGTGACGCAAAGCGCTCTTTGACTTGGCCGTAGATGCTGTCAACGATAACAACGGCTTGCTCAGACGCGCAAACAACACCGTTATCAAAAGTTTTAGACATTAAAATAGAGCTTACAGCACGCTTAATATCAGCCGTTTCGTCAATGATGATTGGAGTATTACCCGCGCCAACACCAATTGCCGGCTTACCAGAGGAATAGGCGGCTTTAACCATACCCGGACCGCCGGTAGCCAAAATCAGGTTGATTTTTTCGTGTGTCATCAATTGGTTTGATAAAGCAACGCTTGGCTCGTCAATCCAGCCAATGATGCCTTTGGGTGCTCCGGCAGCAGTCGCGGCATCCAGTACTAATTTCGCTGCGGTAGTAGTAGATGCTTTTGCTCGCGGGTGAGGTGAGAAGATAATGCCATTGCGTGTTTTCAGGCTGATAAGCGCTTTAAAGATGGCGGTAGACGTCGGGTTAGTTGTCGGAACAATACCGCAAATCAGACCTACTGGTTCAGCAATAGTAATCGTACCGAAAGTATGATCTTCTTCTAAAATACCGCAGGTTTTTTCATCTTTATACTTGTTATAAATATATTCCGAGGCAAAATGGTTCTTGATGACTTTATCTTCAAGCAGACCCATTTTGGTTTCTTCAGCGGCCATTTTTGCCAGTGAAATACGGGCGTCAGCAGCGGCTAGCGCCGCAGCACGGAAAATTTCATCTACTTTTTGTTGGCTGAAGTTAGCAAACTCAGCTTGTGCTTTAGCGACGTTATCGACCAGTAAATCAAGCTCTTGAGCATTAGTAACTGTCATATTATGTTTCCTGTAAAAATATTTAGGCAAATGTGACTTGGCTAAATGTTCTTTCTATTACGGAATTTACAGTGATATGAGGTCGAAATCTGTGAGCAAGATAACAAAAGAAAGGGGAGTATGTAATTAAATTACAAAATATTATACAAATCTCTTAATTAATTGCTGAAAAAAAGATCAAATTATTATAAGTAGTCTACTTAGAAATTGTTTTGAGGTAATTATTTAATAAAGTTAATACAGCTTGCGCATCTGCAAATCGTTTCGTTTGTTTGCAGGAAACCTCGTTAGAATTCTCAATTTGTTTCAATGTTGACTGCGCCGCTTCATTAGCAATTGAAATAACATTTTGGCTTTTATAATCCAGCAAGGTGAGGTTCACTTCAGGGCAGCTCAGTAGTGTTTTTACTATTTCGGGCTGACTATATTCACAAGCAATATGTAAAGGGGTAGAACCTCTGGCATTTTGAGTATTGATATTGGCACCGCTTTCTATCAACATTTTCATAATATCTAAATGCCCGTGTGAAACCGCAACCGCTAAAACTTCACTTTCACAGTTTTGAATGAGTTCGGGAATTTTTTGCAGGATCTGACGAACGACAAACTTATTATTCCGGTGAATCGCATTGATAAGGTGTTTTGATTTGATCAATAACTTGGAATGTTTAATAGCTTTAGATAAAATCTGTTCTTGTTCAGAGAAAATTAAACATGAAAGCAGATTCTTTCCTGCTAAGTTTTCCTGATTTATATCAGTCTGAACAGAGTCAAGCAATAAACCTAAGCATTCCCATGATTCATTATTTGCGGCAATGATAATAGCCGAATTTCCGATATCATCTTTTAAATTCGTTTTGATCTGCGAATCGGTTAAAAGAAGCTTAAGTGTTTTGTGATGATTTTTCTTAGCCGCGATATGTATCGGCGCAATCCCGTTGAAGTCTTTCTGATTAATGTCTATCCCTCTTTTAATTAGTAACTTAACGACTTTGATACTGTCATAATGAATACAGGTGTGAAGCCAGGGTAATTGAAAGTCTTGTTCTCGCTCTAACGGAAGCCCAGCAGAGAGAAGTTTATTGACTGCCTTTTCGTTATCAGCGGCGATACATTTTAACATCGCAACTTGTAATGTTCGCGCCGCAAATTGTTGTTTGATGAATGTCTGGGACATTTCTGCAATGACTTCAGGTTGTAAAAGACGCTTGTCACTATTGTTTAATAAGCCTTTATCATAAAGTGATGTCATGTATTGAGCCGTAATCACTGGTGAATCAATTAAATCACAAAGTAATCTATTCATTTCAAGGTTGCCTGATTCACTGAACCATTTTCTTAAACTGATTTGTAAGCATTCATTATTCGCAAGCTTAGTCTTGAGCAGCTCAGTAATTGATTTATGAAGGTTCGGTGATTTTTTAAGTATTGTACAAGCTTCTCCTGTGTCATTAATGAGCTTTAAACTCATAAGTCCGTCAATAAAATTATCAGCTGTATTAGTTTGATTGAGAGTATCAGCTATTTCCGATAAAAACTCTGATTCATCTTGTGGCAATTCGTTATCACTAGAAGTAACCGAGCTCTGGGATATATATGACTTGTCATTTTTTGTCTGAGGTCTTCTGGATGGAATAATCATTTTCTTCACAATCTGTTTTTCATTGTTAGATTTTCTTTCTTATTTATAAAAAATTACAGTGAATTATATTTAATGGACACTTAATCACCAACCTAATTAATCCAACTTAAGATATTGAAAAAATTAAGAATGTATTTTCGTGATGGCTTATATTTTTAAATTATTTTTGATTAAATAGTATTAATTATATCGTTTAGCTATAAAAAATGAGAAGAACTAACGGCTACCACTGAGTTAAGCGCTGGGCGGGATTATAATTCGGCCAATTTTTGAACCAATATGATTTCAGTCCTGAAGTCATCATCCCAAGCAGCCCAAGCAGCTCTTTTTATCTTTGATGCAATACTTCCTTAAGCGAATGTTGCTTAACAAACACAGCTAACTTACGCCTTAATAAAGCCAAGGTTAGCACCGTCATTCACATAATGCGACTTTCATCTCCCTTAAAAACAAGGATAGCAGACCGCCGGAACCTCACCGGCAGCCCCTAGAAGACCGGTATGTGATCCTTCCCGACTCATACCGCTCCAATCAGGCAAACGCTTATCACAACTCTGTAACACCCTCTATTTGCACTTTCTTCCCGTCAGTCACAAACAAGTTTGTTCAGATGCGATAACCGCCCGGCCGTCGAGAAGGGCGTCGGAATTTTCGCTCTTTAAGTCAAAAGACCCCGATAAAAACTCAAGTTATTGAAAAAAGCAAATAGTTCAACGACCGGACAAATTGCTGAAGAATACCAATTGGGAGAGGCGACAATCTATAGAGTTTTAAAATCACAGGCCACTGATAAATAGTTGCGTTTTATACTTATGTTATGGCCGTTTTGTCTTCTATGCGGTTACTACCCCAAAAAATGAAAAAGAAGAGCTTGAAGGCAGAATCATTCGGAATAGTGAATTACCAAAGTGGGATCTGCTTATCATACCTCAGTGGTAAGTTTTTAACTGCGAGATCCCTTAATTGTCAATAATATAAAAATTAACGAGTACGTGACTTGATTTCCTCAGGACTGAAGAAGTAAGCGATTTCACGTTCTGCGGATGCCGGAGAGTCAGAACCGTGAGCGGCGTTCTCATCGATGCTGTTCGCGAAATCCGCACGGATAGTACCATGGGCAGCTTCAGCTGGGTTAGTTGCACCTAGAATATCACGGTGAGCCAGAACCGCGTTTTCACCTTCAAGAACTTGGACCATGATAGGACCGGAAGTCATGAACTCGACTAACGCACCGAAAAAAGGACGCTCACTGTGCTCAGCGTAGAAACCTTCAGCTTGCTCTTTAGATAGATGTAACATTTTAGCGGCAACAATTTTTAGATCCGCGTCTTCGAAACGGCTGTAGATTGCACCGATTTTGTTTTTAGCAACAGCATCTGGTTTAACGATAGAAAAAGTACGTTCGATGGCCATGTTAAGCTTCCTTAAATAAGCATGTTTTTATGATTCCGCGAATTATACAAGCAAAAAAATAAAAATCCTATCACTCATCACATTTTTGTTTTTATTACTCAGGCTTCGGATTTTAAATCAACTTTATACCGCAAATAAAGCGCATAAAACAGGAAAGCAAAAGAAAAGTTCGAGCTTTTAGTGTTGATGATTCTGTGAGGTTACGCCTTTGTAAGGGACATGACAGAAGAAAGCATACCAATTTATATCGTCACTCCTGCGAAAGCAGAAATCCGGTCTCGCCGCTTAATTCAGACAAAAATCACTGAATACCCGCGCATGCGGGCATAACAAATGAAACGTTGAAATTCAAAATGGTATCATTTGAAATGCGGCACCCTAAAAAATGACCGGCATATACAGTCACTTTGATCATTTTGGGACAGTTTCTAAGTTCCGGCTTACAGAGACCAAATACGACAGCACGCTATTCCGTTTTGATATAGCTTTGATAAACTGTATGCAGTTAAAGAGATTATGGTGAAAATAATGTCAATTAATGCTTTATTACTCAGTAGCTCACGTGAAAGTTCAACACCTTATTTAAGTCATGCGATTCCATTGATAAAACCATTAACTGAAACAGCAAAAAAATGGGTGTTCATTCCTTATGCCGCAGTCAGCTTTAGTTACGATAAATATTTAGAACTGGTCGCAGCCGCATTAGCCGAATTGAACATTGAAATAACCAGTATTCACCAACATAAAGAACCAAAAAAAGCATTAAAAAATGCTGAAGGCGTCATGGTCGGCGGCGGCAATACCTTCCACTTACTTCATGAGCTATATCGCTACGATCTCGTGTCTTTGATTAAAGAACGTGTTAATGAAGGGATGCCATATATCGGCTGGAGCGCAGGCTCGAACATTAGCGGTAAGAGCATTCGTACAACAAACGATATGCCGGTTATCGAACCGCCTTCTTTCAATGCGCTTAATATACTTCCCTTTCAATTAAACCCGCATTACACCAACTATCAGGCACCGGGTCATAATAGTGAAACGAGGGTACAACGCTTGTTAGAGTTCACTAAAGTCGACCCAAGCACACCGGTTATCGGAATTCAAGAAGGAGCCGCGTTACTCAGGCAAGGTGATAAATTAACGTTGCTGGGTGATAAAGAAGCGTTTTTATTTAGCGGTGAACACCAGGAAATTTGGCTCTTCGTCGTTTAGTGTGGATTTAATGGATTTATTTCTGAGATAATAAACCCAGTTTTGCAGTCAAGAGTTGGAAGTAAATACATGGATGGAAATCAAGTTTTGATGCTCGGCCTTGGTATAGAAGCGCCTTGGAAGTTGGTTAACCAACACCTGGATATATCAGCCTCACCTAATGAACTTGTTCTCGAAATTGAAGCTGAACGAGGAAGCTTGTATCCCTGCCCGACTTGCTCAAAAGCTTGTCCGGCACATGACTTTAAATCGCTGACTTGGCGTCATCTCAATTTCTTTCAGCATCACTGTTATATCAAAGCAAACGTCCCGAGAACTCGATGTGCTGAGCATGGCGTTAAGCGTGTCAATGTCCCTTGGGCGAGAGCGGGTAGTAAATTCACGTTATTGTTCGAACAATCTGTACTGGTACTGGCTCGTGAAATGCCGGTTAAGGCATGTGCTGAATATGTTGGAATTCGTGACAAACGTATTTGGCGCATCATCAAACACTACGTCAGCAAGGCATTAGCATTGATGGACTTGTCAGCACTTAAAGCTATTGGATTCGATGAAACGGCGGCTAAACGTGGCCACAACTATGTTACTGTTTTCATTGATATGGACAAGAAAGACAAGCCTGTTGTGTTCGCTACGCCCGGAAAAGGTAAGGAAACCGTTAAGCGATTTAAGTCCTTTCTGACAGAGCATCAAGGCAAAGCAGATAATGTACTTGAAGTCGTGTGTGATATGTCAAGAGCCTTTCTGTCAGCAACAGAGGAAGAGTTCCCGGATGCTAACGTAACGGTTGATTGGTTCCATGTTGTGCAACTGTTTACTAAAGCGGTTGATGAAGTACGTAAAACGGAGAGAAAAATCCAACCGCATCCAAAGAGCCTGCGCTGGGCAGTACTAAAAAATGCAGATGGCTCATTTACTGGGAAACAAAAAGAAGCACTTGCAGAGCTAGAATCCAGCGACCTGAATACAGCAACAGCTTGGCGGATTAAGGAACAACTTAGGTGGATACGTCAAGCTGAAACCGCTCATGCTGCACGCTGGAGGCTGACGTATTTCATTAATTTTGCAAAAGAGCAGTTGGGTGATATTGAGATGTTAGAACCCGTTCGAAAAGCACTTGCAACTGTGGAAAGGCATGCAGAGAGAATTTTACAGCGCTGGTCATCCACTTATACGAATGCTCGTATGGAAGGTTTAAATAGTCTATTTCAAGCGGCTAGAGCACGAGCCAGAGGGTATCGTAATACAGGAACATTTATTACCATGATTTTTATGATTGCTAGCCCTGTATCAGATCTACTCAAATCCATATGAAACGACGAAGAGCCGGAAATTTCGATTCCGGTCAATAGCGATTTATCGCATATGCTTTAATTCATTGATTTTAATGTCGCATCAAAACAAAATGAGATGCGCGTTTAAATAATTACAGCAATGCCGTAATATCCAAATATTCAGCAGCGTCAGTTGCTGCGGCCTGCTGCAAATACGGCACAAAACCTAAAAATGGCGCTTTCATTATCACCTTTAAACTTTCAAGGTTTTCATCTCTGGCGGCCATATTCTCATCAACCGCATTGGCCACCCAGCCGGCAATTTTTAGACCATCACGTTTAATAGTCTCTTGGGTCAGCAAGGCGTGGTTAAGGCAGCCTAACTTCATTCCTACGACCAAGATTACCGGTATTTTCAGCTCTGAAACGACTTCAGAAAGGCACTCATGATTATTCAAAGGTAAATGCCAGCCGCCCGCGCCCTCAACCAAGCAAAAGTCTGCCGCAGTTAGCATTTGCTGATTAAGGTGTTGCTTTACCACTTTAGAAGAAAGCTCAAAACCAAGCTGCCTGGCAGCAATATGAGGCGCAATCGCGGGTTCGAAACTAATGGGATTTACCGTTTGATAAGCCAGCTTTTTAGTAGAGTTTTTCATCAGTGACAAGGCGTCACTGTTTCTCAGTCCTTGCGCTGTTTTATCACAGCCTGACGCAATAGGTTTAAAACCCGCGGTGGTTTTTATCAAATCAGAGGCGGCAAAGCGCTTTGATACTGCCGCCAGAATGGCTGAGGAAACAAAAGTTTTGCCGCTGTCTGTATCTGTGCCCGTTACAAAGTAGTGCATGGTTACCCCGTCTTCTTTGCTTTAATTTGAACAATATTGTAAGTAAGCGGCAGACCTCTTGCGTTGCGTAACAGCTCCGCCCGATTTTGCATGACTTTCCAATCTCGCTTACCTCGTATTAACGGCATATTCATTTTTGATCCTTTCTGTGTGATTGCTGATGCTCCGACACCTTTAACCGAATAAATCAGAGACTTAAGATCGTCAAAATAAACCACTTCACGACGCACTTGGCACTCAATTAACCCCCAATCAGCTTGGTTAAAAGCACTTTTGAATTCATTAACCGTGTTAAATTGATTGGTTTTAAAGCCGAGCTGAGATAACTCCGGCAAACTGTTCGCCGAAACCAGAGATACCGCGACTTCACCATTTTTATTTAAAACACGATGCAGCTCAGAGGTGACTTTTTTAAAGTCACCGCACCACTGCAAGGCTAAATTTGAAATAATGCTGTCAATGCTTTCACGTTGAAGCGGTAAGTCAGCGGCGTCACCATTTATCGCTTTATAATCAGGAAAGTTTTTCTTGAGCGTATCAAGCATCCCTAAAGCAATATCAACACAAATGACTTGTTCGCTGTTGATATCGTAATGAGTACCCGGTCCTGCTCCAAGGTCAAGCACCCTTCCCTTTAAGGAAATCGAATCACGTAACTTCACTGAGCAGCGATCTTGTAGCTCACTGTATTTTTTATAATCTTTTGACGCTTTCGAAAACGCGTCACTGATCAATTGTGATTCTTCAGTAAACGCAGTTGCATCGTAAATCCGGCGTTCAGCAAACATCGGTCAATCTCTGATCTTATATTGAAGCGGAAACTTCGCTAACACACTGACTAAATCAGCAATGCAAGCTTTGATTTGATCTTGTGTATGTGAAGCTGTGATAGTCATTCTCAATCTATCTGTTCCTCTTGGTACTGTCGGAATGCGAATCGCGCCGCACCAGATCCCTTTATTTTTCAATTCTTCAGCAATCTCAAGCGTCTGACCCGGCTCGCCGATAATGATGCCCTGAATCGGTGTTTCAGAAGGCATTAGCTGAATACCCGCTTCAAAGGCCAACTTTCTGAACAATTCAATATTAGCGTGCAGTTTTTGCTTAAGATGATGATTATTTCGTATATGCTGACAAGCCGCTAAAGCAACAGCGGCATTGACCGGAGATAAAGCCGTTGAGTAAATATAGTCCCGTGAATGGTTCAGCAAATAATCAATAATGGCTTTACTCGACAAAATCGCAGCGCCCTGGCAGCCAAGCGCCTTGCCGAAGGTGATAACCTGAATATCCGCAATCTCCGCCGATATTCTTGAATCAGCGTTTAACACACCAAAGCCGTGAGCATCATCGACAATCAAAGCGGCATCATTTTGCTTACAAAGATCAGATATATCACGTAACGGAGCGATATCACCGTCCATACTGAACACGGACTCTGTTACCAAGGCTGTTGCCTTTTGCTTTGTTAAAAGCGTTTGCGCCCGCGACACAGAGTTATGGGAAAAACGCTTAAAATTAGCGCCTGAATGACGTAAACCGTCAATGATTGACGCATGCACTAACTTATCGGCTATCACATAATCGTTGTTATCAAATAGCCCCGTCATCAAACCATGATTGGCACTAAAGCCTGAACTGAGCAGCATGGCGGCTTCATGGCCCGTCATATCACATAATGTTTGCTCTAGCTGTTTGTGGATTTGATGATAGCCCGTTACCAATGGTGAGGCACAACTCCCCACACCGTGTTCTGAGCTTGCGGCAATCAACGCATCAGTCATAAACGCCTGCTTTGCCAGTCCTAAATAATCGTTGCTGCTGAAATTAATATAATTTCTACCACAGACAATAATATTATTGCCTTGGCTGTAAGTGGTTTGATCGACTAAAAAACGACGCCGCACTAAAGACTGCTCAGATAAGCGCGGAAGCTTAGCGTCGATTTTTTTCTGTAAAAGTTCTGGCATAATGAGTTAAAATCTAATAACTTATAGCGCACTGGCGTCATAGAACTGTGCGCTTGCTTTACTGTGTTTTGCCGCCGCTTTATCTATCATCCGCATTTCTTGTTCAAGCTTAGCCGCCGCGCCTTGCTCCGGTTTTAAACCAAGACGTCTGAACAAGGTCATATCATCATTTTCTTCCGGATTCGGCGTGGTCAGCAACTTACAACCGTAGAAGATTGAATTTGCGCCAGCGAAGAAGCACATTGCTTGCAGCTCATCTGTCATGTTTTCACGGCCGGCCGACAAACGCACACGAGATTGAGGCATCACGATACGAGCGACGGCAATGGTACGCACGAACTCTAACGGGTCTAAATCATCTAATTCCGCAAACGGCGTTCCCGTAACTTTAACTAACATGTTGATCGGCACAGATTCAGGGTGCTTTTCTAAATTAGCCAATTGCTGAAGTAGACCTGCTCTGTCTTGCGCTCGTTCACCCATACCGACAATACCGCCTGAACAGACTTTCATTCCCGCGGCACGAACGTTGCTTAAGGTATCAATACGATCTTGGTAAGTACGAGTGGTAATTACGTCACCGTAGTATTCAGGAGATGTATCAAGGTTATGGTTGTAGTAGTCTAATCCTGCGTCAGCTAATTCACTGGCTTGATCCGGCGATAGCATCCCCAAGGTCATACAGGTTTCCATGCCCATGGATTTTACTTCCTTAACCATCCTGGTCAGGTAAGGCATATCTCGTTGTTTAGGGTTTCGCCATGCCGCCCCCATACAAAAACGCGTCGCACCCGCCGCTTTGGCGCTTCTTGCCTCTGTCAGAACAGTTTCCATTGCTAATAGACGTTCTTTCTCAAGACCTGTATCGTAACGGGCACTTTGCGGACAATATTTACAATCCTCAGGGCAAGCACCGGTTTTAATTGACAATAAGCGACTTATCTGAATTTTATTTGGGTCAAAATGTTTTCTATGAACTGAGTGCGCCTTAAACAACAGATCATTCATAGGAAGCTCGAATAACGCCTCAATTTCGGATTTTTTCCAGTCATTACGGCATTGGAGCTGCGACATAATTTATCCCTTTAATTTCAATAAAACTTTGGCTAGGATAGCCTCACACGAGGTGCTGTCAACGCCAACCAGTTTGCCAGCTTTACAGGTGACCAATATATGAACAACCGTAAAACCTTTACCATTGAAAGCTTAGATTATGAATTCGACAGACAGCACATCTGGCATCCCTACACGTCAATGAAACAACATTTTCCGGTAGTCGGCATTAGATCCGCGCAAGGATGTGAGCTGATCACCGAAGACGGGAAACACCTCGTGGACGGAACCAGTTCTTGGTGGGCCTGTGTTCACGGCTATAATCATCCCGAATTAATCACGGCCATCGAAAAGCAACTCCATCAGTTGCCTCACGTTATGTTCGGTGGCATCACCCATCAGCCTGCTATTGAGCTCGCTAAACGGCTGCTTAATATGACCTGCCCTGAACTCAGCAAGGTTTTCTTTGCTGATTCTGGTTCTAATGCCGTTGAGGTCTCATTGAAAATGTCACTGCAATATTGGCAAGGTAAAGGTAAAATCCGAAAACAGAAAATCGCTACGGTAAAACGCGGTTATCACGGCGACACTTTTGCCGCCATGAGCGTTTGTGATCCCGACAACGGCATGCACACCATGTTCGGCGCCTCGGTAGTTAAACAAATTTTTGTACCTGCTCCAGAAGCGTTATTTGATAGCGGAAGTGTCGGGCAAGATCTGGGCAACTTGAAACGCATATTTAAAGAGCGTCATCATGAAATTGCAGCTTTTATTATCGAACCTATTATGCAAGGTGCCGGCGGGATGTATTTTTACAGCCCTGAGTACCTCAAAGGTGTAAGAAAGTTATGTGACGAATTTGATGTTTTGCTGATATTAGATGAAATCGCCACCGGTTTTGGACGACTAGGCAAACTTTTCGCCTATGAATTTGCCGGGGTAGCTCCGGATCTAATGTGTATCGGCAAAGCCCTGACTGGCGGTTATATCAGCCTTGCGGCGACTCTATGCAGTGATAAGGTTTCCCAGGGTATATCGGACTCACCTGCTGGCGTATTTATGCATGGCCCGACTTTTATGGCGAACCCTCTGGCCTGTGCCGCCGCTAATGCCAGCTTAAGCTTGATTGCGAAAAATGAATGGAGACAGCAAGTGGCGGTGATTGAAAACCAGATGAAACAAGAATTGCAAGGTGTTGAAAAACTTAAGGCGGTAAAACAGTTGAGAATTCTCGGTGCGGTTGGTGTTATTGAAATTCACCACCCATTAAGTGCCGCTAAATTACAGCCGTTATTTAACGAACTTGGCGTGTGGATCAGAGTTTTTGGCAGTATTATTTATATCATGCCGCCGTATACCATAACTTCGCGGCAGTTAACCAAATTAACCAGCGCAATGAAACAGATTGCTGAACATTTGAGCAGCTCTGAGAATTTAAACACCACGACTTTTATTAGTCATGGCTGACCTTTTCTTCTTCAGGCCTGTTCAGTTTGTGAACTTAGAATCTGTTCAATCAATTCAGGAACGGATTTTGAGGCGCAACCTTGATATTGCTTATCAAATATACCGGAATAACAAGGTTCAACATTCACATTAATCGTAGTAGCCCCGAAGGC
Source organism: Parashewanella sp. (assembly GCA_965200795.1). GTDB lineage: Bacteria > Pseudomonadota > Gammaproteobacteria > Enterobacterales > Shewanellaceae > Parashewanella. Next base: position 149,776 of record CBDAVB010000027.1, on the reverse strand, counting down.
TTTAGCCAGTCGAACAAAGCCGGCAGCTGGATAAACGGTTCCTGAAGTGCCGATTGCAATAAAATAATCACACTTAGTCAATGCTTTTTCAATTTGACCCATGCCTAACGGCATTTCTCCGAACCAAACAATATGCGGTCTTAAACGATTAGCGGGGGAACAGCAGCTGCATTTGTTTTCAGCTGAAAATCCCCCTTGCATACAGAAACTTTTCTGAGAAACAGGACAACGAGCCTTTCTGAGCTCACCATGCATGTGAAACACTTGCTGATGCCCTGCTCTTTCATGCAAATCATCAACATTTTGAGTAACGAGAAATAAACGTCCTTCATGTTGTTGTTCTAAACGCGCGAGAGCGAAGTGAGCGGCGTTTGGTTCGGTATCTGAAGAATCTAATTGTGCTCGTCTTTCATTATAGAAGGCTTCTACTAGTTCGGGATTTCTGACGTAAGCTTCAGGGGTGGCAACATCTTCAATCACATGCTGCTCCCAAAGACCACCCTGTGATCGAAATGTTTTTAAACCAGATGCAGCAGAAATACCAGCACCTGTAAGCACGACAATATTTGCGTTACGGTAATCGTTGTTCATGGTCTTCCTTCCTGCATTTCCGTTTTGAACTTTCAGCTATCCTTGACATTACTATCCAATCTCTCGATATTGTAAATATGACAAAAACCTAAATTAAAGATTAAAGTACGGTTAATCAGTTGAATTTATATTCAAATTATCATTTTTGAATAAAAAAACAACTGATTTTTACTTAACGAATTTGTTTTGGGTGTTTTGGGAATATAAAGGGAACTATAGGCCAATGGCACTTAACTTGAGCATTAATCTGAAATTAAACTGTTAAAACCTGCTCGCGGACTCGGCAAGCTTCGCCATATAGATATCAAAACCACCTTTTTAGGCGCTCATGCTTATATCGATTATGTCATTAACGACATGCACTTCTGACTTTAGCTCTAACTTTCCGTTACAGCTGATGTAACCAAAGTATGATGGACCCCATAAACTGGACAGGTAGCTAAGTTAAGTTTTCTGGCTGTAAGATAACCCTTTAGGAGGGAATCATGGCAGCAAAAAGAAAACGACATAAGCCCGAATTTAAGGCTCAAGTAGCACTGGAGGCCTACAAGGGGGACAAGACCATAAACCAGCTGGCAAGCGAACATGAAGTTGCAGCCGTTCAGGTTAGCCAGTGGAAGCGACAGCTACTCCAAGGGGTTCCAGAGGTCTTCGGCAGGATACGACCAGAGGTAGATCCAGATGCGCTCACAGCACCACTGTATCAGGAGATCGGACGGCTTAAAATGGAGCTGGACTGGTTGAAAAAAAAATCTGGCAATGTCCATTGATGACAAACGGGGATGCATAGATCCGGGTCACTCGAAGATCAGTATTCAGCGTCAATGTGAGCTGATCGGGTTAAACAGGTCAAGCTGGTATTACCAAGTTTCTCCAGCTCTGGAAAGTCCTGAAAACCTGGATCTGATGAGGCTCATCGATGAGCAGTATACACGTACACCGTTTTACGGCAGTCGTAAGATAACTGCATGGCTGAATGAACAGGGTTTTCCGGTCAACAGGAAGCGTATACAGCGACTTATGAGACTGATGGGCATACAGGCTGTCGGACCAAAGCCAGGCACGAGCCTGAGAAACAAGGAGCATAAGGTCTACCCATATTTGTTGAACGGCGTTAATATCGTGAGACCTAATCAGGTGTGGAGTACTGATATTACTTACTGTCCGATGCCTCATGGGTTTATGTATCTGGTTGTCATCATTGACTGGTACAGTCGTTACGTAGTCAGCTGGGAGCTATCGAACACACTGGATGCTGATTTCTGTATTCATGCGCTAGATCGTGCTTTGGAACGAGGTGAGCCTGATATATTCAACACTGACCAAGGTTGCCAGTTTATCAGCAATGATTTTCTGGCACCTCTTCAGGAAAGGGAAATACGCATTAGCATGGACGGAAAAGGGCGAGCGCTGGATAACATTTTTGTCGAGAGACTGTGGCGCTCCGTCAAGCATGAATGGCTGTATACGCATGAATTTCAAACTGTTCCGGAGCTTTATACAGGACTGGATGAGTACTTTGAGTTTTACAACACTGAGCGATTACACCAGTCGTTGAGTTATAAAACTCCTCAGGCAATTCACTTTGCATGAGGGCTTTAAACCACTGCCAGGACTTAACTTAAATTTGTTGATTTACTGTCTTGACAGTGGGGTCCACTATAAAGTGGCTTGCAGAGTGAGCCTTGTCGCGGCCGAAGCCGCTAATTTTTTACCATTCTTTGTTATCCATGTTTGATGTCCTATTCATGAAAATTCAGGTGCAGAATGCAGGATAGAAAGTTGCATTTACTCAATACACAACTAAATTATTATTTACTCAACTTTGTATTTCAGTTTCTTCATTGAAAGGAGTCAGTAATGAAGATTAAGCTTGGGGTATTATTCGCGACCACCTCTTTTTTGATTGCCTGCAATGGTGACGATACGCATTCCAATTTACCTTCGGTGACGACTTATGTCGCCGGTAAAGTATTAGACGATCCACTTTCAAACGCTAAAGTTTGCTTTGATGAAAATAATAATATGAGCTGTGATGAAAATGAAGTATCTACGTTTTCACAGTCTGGTGGTCAATACAGTTTTAAAAATGTTCCTCTTTCAATTATTTCCACGACTCCTCTGCTTGCTGAAATTTCAACTGAAACAATAAATGAATATACTGGCTTACCTGTTGCGAAACCTTATCGCATGAGAAGCTATGTCGGTTGCACCAAGGTTATCACTCCACACACTTCCATAGTTCAATATCTGATGGCTTCTGGTGATACAAAAGAGAAGGCGATTAAAAAAACTCAAAGAAAGTTAATGACTGACTTGCCATTATGTTCGGATTATATTTCTCAAAGCCGAAATTCTGAGTTAACACTTTTACAGCGAAACGAACATCTTCATTTACACAGAATGAGTAATGTATTTGCGGGCTTTATGGGTATAAATGCGCAGACGGTAACTAATTACTTAGTGCCTAATGTTTATAAACATTCCGACATCCATGCTTTAATAATGCATCATCAGTTAAATCACTTAGACGCGGTTATTTATGATCTTAATATTATTAATGACAATGAGTTTATTGGTGAATCCGCACTTCAACAAGTACCACAACTTGAACCGAGCACTCATTTTGCAGATATATTTCAATGGCTAAAAACAAGTCGTACACGAATGACATTAGATTTAGAACAAAGGCTAATTGAAGAAGAAATGGCGATTATTGATAACATGATGCAGTCAAAAAGACCCGACTTATTAAAGTCATTATTGTATTCAACAGGTCGGGACGCTGCCAATGATGCTCAACCTCTCAGCGGGTTATATCGTTATACAGATCGAATTGCAGAAAGCTTTGAGGAAACAACGACTATTGATTATACCGGTAATTACACTAGTAACTATCACCGAGGTTTTGACCGATTTTCTCTAATTAATCACAAAGAAGATTATTTTAGATGGAGCTTTGATAGTGAAAGCTTTGAGCGTATTACTCACCCTAGACTTGATAATTTAATTTATAATGGTCAAGACTCGATGCCGTCCACAGATAACTATTTGCTCTATGGCAGATCACGCTTTAGTGATAACGGCTGGAGACGCGTAAAAGCACAGCGGGATTATCAATCTGGTACTTTTTCAGATCATTATAAAACAGTAATAAATTACGCGGCAGAAAGTGATGATCACTTAGCCAGTGGTGAAAGCTATATTTTCGACAGCAAATCTTACTATTTAGGTGGTAGAAAAGTAAAAGCGTTATTGAACCTTCAGAGTGAAACTTCTGCATGGAGTCAGATCATCGGAAATGAAGCCACCTTTGCTGAAGATACTGAACGCTCATCCGCGTATGATTTAACAATAAGCGCCCTTAATAGTCTTATTTTGATCAATAACAAAAATAATTGTGTCGCGGAACAAGATACTGATGTCTGTAACTACCAGAATATTCCTGTGCTTGTTCCTAGTGACGATTTTGTTACTAAGACGGTATTTAGAAACGGTATCACTCTTTCCTATCAAGAAGCTGATGCGAATAATCGTCCGTTAAGACCGATGACCGGAGTGACATTTGAAGATGTTGGTCTGAATAACTCTAACTTTTTTGAAGCTTCGACAAATCTGACACATATGCCTATTTTATTCCAGTACAAAGGTGCCTATATTACAGTGAAACTGAATTCACATAACACGGCTGACTTTTATCGGATACCTGTAGATGATATCGGTAATAATGTTGCTCTAAGTTTAGAGTCTTCAATTTATAGGTTGGACAGAGATTATATTGGTCAGGGGCGTTGGTCTTACCCTGTCATACTTGGACGATACACCATCAGAATTGATATTCCTGAATCAGTAAGGCGTTTAAATCCGGATATAAGCTCTCAGATAGCACTTTATTCTGATGTTGCTGAAGGCGTTCTGAAAGCGGGAACATTTATAAAGGAAGGGGATGCGATTGCTGAAAATGTTCTTGGTGTGCCTTATTCAGCTCACAGGCAAATCATAGATTCTATTGTTAAAGACAAAATCAGGGAATTTGATTAATTGTTATTACAGATCAGTTAATTAGTATCATAGCCGCAGCATAAAGCGCGTTATTTTATGACAATGTTAGTGCTAATGAGCTAGCCTTAAAGCTAATCTCTAGTTGTAATGTGGTAAAGGAGTATCATCGTGAGACATTCATTATCTTTATTCACAGTATTAGTTTGTGTTTTTATATCCGCTTGTAATGATGATTCAAAGAGTAATATTCTTCCGGGTATCGATACAGGAAAGGTAATTGACACGTCATCAACGAGCTTTAAAGTGTGTCTGGACTGTAATGAAAATATGCGGTGTGATAAGACTGAGCGTTCAACAATGACTTTTGAGTCTGGTTTTAAAATTGAAGCTCCTGTTGCTCAACTGAACTCATGCCCTAAACTCGCTGTTGATATGAGCGGCCTATCTGATGGTTCTCTTCCCTACGCTTTAATCAGTCCTCCTGAACTAAAAAATATCTCACAATTAACGACATCGACTTATTACCAAAATAAGTTTGATAAAGACTTAACAAAAGCCTCTAAAAAGGTTCAAGATATTTTTTTTACCGATCTGAGTATTGATGTCGATTATTTAACGGGCAATGACAGTCAGGATGAGTTGACTCAGAACGAGATGAATCATCTTAAGCAAGTGTCTAGCACATTATCGGGCTTGACATTAATGAATTTAGATGTGATGGAAGCTTCTCGGCAGGATCTTGAAATGTCATTCGCTGATATGCACGAATATTATAACTATCAGTTATTGTTAGCCGGTGATGAGTTAATTTCAGACTTAAGGGATTACAAGCAATTGTTGGCGCGAGTTCAGGATCAAAACCAAGCTCCCCGTCAAAGCTCTGAGCCTGTTACGCCTTTTTTTCAGCGCTTTTTCCCTCATTTACAGAGAACCCGAGATATAGCCATTGTCAATCCTGCTGATAGAGATATGGCTGATGAAATGTCTCTTATCAAACGTAAACAGGACGCAGTAGCCGACAACATAGCAAGAATATACATTAATTCTGATCGATATAACTTCGGCGTTTACTCTTATCAAGATACTTTTACGGATCATGCTTTTGATTTTTCATATCTCAAAGAGGTAGGTCAATTTGATGGTAAGCATCATAACAGTCACGATAGAGGAACGGCTGAAACCATGCAATGGAGTGATGGTGAATTCAGTAAAGATAACGAAAGGACGAATCTGTCATCTAGGGTCAAAGTACTGACTGATGACTCCGCTTTGAACACTGTAAGTTCAACTTATCGATATCTTGTTCCGCAACTGAATAACCCTGATGCCTGGAATTATGTGGATAGGGGAACAATAAGAAATTTCTTATCCCGTAATAACGGGCACCGTATTCGCTTACAAAATTTAACTGCACCGTCTTTAGATTATATCGTAGAGGCGAAATCTTATTACCTCGGCTACCGCAAAATCGCAAGTTTTATGAACATTCAAAACCATTTGAATGTATGGAGCCAAGTTATCGATCCAGAAGCGATTTTTCCCACAGAAATTCGTGTGAGAGGTTATGAGTATAAAGGCTTGGACATTACAACTACGGCAGCTAAAAATTTTGTTACTTTTGATGAAGGTGTATGTGAGGACAGTGAAAAAGTGCATGGGATTTGTAATCATGTATCTTTTTTGAAGCCAAACGAAACTTCAGTCGGATTCAGGCTAGATTTTAAGGATGTCGGAAATAACATGTCTGATCTATTTCATCCTGATGATAGTTATCCGAATACATCTCTGGCTGTTCTTTTTCAAAACGGCGTAGATAATTCCTTTGATGATCCTCAACCGGTATTTATTGCCGCACATTTTAAACAATCAAATTATAACTCTCAGTCTCCGTATAAAGACGTTGTTTTTTATCGTGCAGTTACCAATCGTAATCTAAAGTACGGAGATGGATATAGGTATGGTAATTTCGGGTACGGGCTCAATAATACTCATCGAGTGGGTGAAGGAAAGTGGAGAATCGTTAATTACGCCGGACGAAATCTGCTGACCTTTTCCATTCCCAATTCAGTCAGAAGAGACTCGCCGGGGATAAGCGATACTTTAGCTATATTTGAACATCAAAATACCCTGAGGTTTGGTCGTTTTGTTCAAAAGGGAGATGTTATTTCACAAAATCAAACTAGCGTGACCTACGCGGCTCACGGACCGATTATCGAAGCGCTTGACAGCGGAAAACTGAGTGAGTTAATTCAAAATTGGCGTGATAATATTTTTAACGGGCAATAGTTTTACCTTTGTATATCAGACATTGAAAGGTATTTGTTCATTCAGAAAGATTGATTCGTCTTTTTGAGTCATACCCTTTGCTGAAAAAACCGAAGTTACTGGCTTTATAGATACTGTTTGGTAATAAATAAAGCTTAGCTTGAACAAAACACGAAATATGAGTTAAAGGAGTAGTCATATGAATTTTCGTGGTCATGTATTTATATTATCAGTGTTATTTTTAATTGTTTCTTGTGGGGATGATAATCCTTCAAATTCACATTTAATAAATAATGTCTCAGAAGGGCAAGTGGTTAATGATTATTACCACAATGCCAAGGTATGTATTGATATAAATGAGAATTTAAGATGCGATGATAGTGAATTATCGGTTTTCACAGATGAAACTGGACATTTTTCATTACGGGATTTCAAATCGTCGGGTGACACCGGCGCAAAGCTTATCGCAGAAATAACTAAAAATACTTTTGATGAAGACGGTGCCGCTCCTGAATATGAATACATCCTTACTAGCGTAGGAGGCTGTTCTTTAATAAGTCCGGTTACTAGCATCGCTAATTACATTTATAAGACAGGTCTGACTGCTGAAGAAATAACTGCAAAACTTAAAGATAAATTATTATCGACTATGGAGATCTGTAGTAATTACCCTTTGTTACTTAAAGATGAGTCACTAATTGATGAAAGCCTTATTTTAGATAAAGAAGCTAAAATCGAAGAAGTGAAGCACATTGCTAGGATTGGCCATATATACAGCGAAGTTATGATTAAATTAATGGCTGAATTTAATAGCACTGAAGCATTACAAGAAAAAATTTCCCATAAGCAAAAAATTGAGCACGCTAATTTTTTATTTCAAAGTTGGACTGATGACATTTTATCAGACTTAAACGAGTTAAGAAAAAACTCACAACAAACCATTGATGCTGTTTCTGCCTCGAATATCAGCGCATTCAGGCTGTCTCACTTTGACTTTAGCAATCGGTTCCGAATCAATATTGAAGAACAGTTATCTCGGGTCACAGAGAGATTAAGGAGTGCTAGAGCGGCGGCTGAAAATTTTGTGGATTTGCAAGAGCAGATGGATGTCAGACGCAGAAAAAATGCGGCTGAAACGATTAATGTTACTCGTTACCTGTCAAATTCAACTGCTGATTCTCAGGGTTTTTATTGGTATCGAGGTGCTGCCCAGGAAGAAGCTGCAGCACTTAGTTACATGCAATTAATAACTGAGCCGTACTCAAAGGATGTTGAGGAAAACTTAGTCGGGACAATAAGACGCTCTGATTTTAATGACAGTTCCGATAGCTTTACTGAAAATAATTTAACTCTGGATAATGTGATTGGCCCGTTAGCATTATCAGGCGGACATGATCCTGAGGTATCAAATAGTTTTAATTATGTATTTACACTGAGTGACAGTGACAGCAGCGCTGAGCAAATACTGAACTCTAAGAATATTGGTGATGCTGAAAACATCGAAAACCAGAACTCAACTCCGCTCGTGTTAAGAGCCGCAGATAAAAGTTATAGCTTTACTCTTGAAGCGAAAAGTTATTCTGTAGCGGGGCTTAAGGTTGCAAATGTTCTTAGTGCTCAGTCAAATTCAGGTGCAGGTTTGTCTCACTGGAATCAAGCTATAAAAAATAAAGACATCCGCTTTGCAAGTGACAATGCCGACTCCGAAAGCGCTGCGCTTGCATTTGATGTGTTACTCAAAGCAAAAGGCTCATATGACGTAGAGCGTTTCTCTACATCACAAAACTCGCGACAAGGAGTGCTTTTACCAGATTCACGTTTCCCAAACGCTTTTGCTTATCACTCAGAATTCAATCGTTCACTTGAAAGTTTAATTGCTAATAACGGTCATCAGCTGGTTCCGCTTGTTGCTCTGTTTAGGGACGGGGATGATTATATTGTTGCTTTCATCAGAAATCTTGATACAGATGACAGAGCTGAAGTTCGCAGCAGAACTGATTCTTTACTTGATTTTCCACCTAGGTTTGTCAGCTTTTATAGTGTGGCACTAGCGCCTGCTCGTCGTCCGTTTGGTATTACTGATGCGACATCTCTTCGCAATATTGTGCTTACCGATATACAAAGCGCAGCACGTGTTGGTTATGTTACTGACTTTGAAAAGAGTACTATTAATGGACTAGAAACACTTTCGTTTGCAATTCCTGAAAGTGTCAGGAGGCGAAACCCTGATTTTGGGTTGAAGGTAACGTTATTTATGAAAGATGGAGTGATATACCATACGACTAACTTACAAGACAGTGACGAAATATCTTCAGAAAGGCTATCTTTGAATCTTGATGCTCATAAGACACTGATTAAAGCAATCGAAGCAGATTAGCTTAAGATACTGAATTGACAGTCTTTTATCGTAAGTTACTCTTTCGGCAGCTCAAACAAAAGCGCAGTAAAGTTTGAGCTTGCTTTTATCTGTATTTTTTATCCAGGAGGTAGCGGGCAAGCTGATAACAAGGATGACTGGCAAGCCGTTAACGTCACTCAGCCACAAGCAGAAGCTTCAATTGAGTCCGCACCCCGCACTCATGGGATATTGAATTGTCACTGCCCAATGGTGTTACACTGCGGATGCGCCGGTAATGCTGTTTCCCGGTCACAATGTTGAGATCCGGCTTTACAATCAGCCGGTGGATATGCGTAAACAGTTCGATAGTTCGCCGATGGCGGCTTGTGTTTACGAAGTAAAAAGATACTTTTAACCATCCATCAGAAGGCTTGATACTGTTATCTAAAACGTAGCTTCTTAGCCTGTAATTGTTCATTTGATAGTGCGTCGCCCTGAGCGCGGCTTTTTTTAGTCCATCAATTCCTTCTTGCTTAAATCGCTTAACCCAATCATTTACACTGCGACGGCTGACTCTCATGTATCGTGCCGACCGGGCATTCGATATCCCATCCTTTATTTTCGCATACGGCATAATTCAACGTTCATTTTTATAATTCGCTGTTTAGTAAATTTATTTTCATAAACTATTAATAATTGGATTTTGACTTTTTAAAGTGTAATTAAATCAGTTACTTATATATCATGCGGTAGTAGATACAGAAACCTGATGCTTTTACCTTAACAGCGTTGCCAAATTGATAAAGTGAAGTTGCTTGCTACCTTTAAGTTAAATGGAAGAAAAGTTAGACAGGCATGTCGCAGAGGTCGGAGATACATTTTCTCCTGAATTATATTCTTGAGGTAGCGACATGCCAGAAATTCAGATGCGAGCAGCTTCTAATCATGATTGGTCTTTTATTAATTTACTTTGTGTTAAAGATCTAAAAAAATATTTAAACTCAATGTGGCCTTATCAACCAAGCCCAGAACAGTTTTTTAAACTAAAAAGAAGTAAGTTACTACAAGGTAGAACCACAATTATTAACTATGATGGCATCGATATTGGCATGTATAGTCTTAAGCAAGGAGTCGATCAGGTGCTCATTGAAGAGATTTCACTATGGTTTGATACCGATGAAAGAGATGTATCTAAAGCCATAATTGAAGATATTATTGAAAATAAAATGGATATAGCCTCGACCGTTAGGTGTTCGTTAGAGCATGGAGACTCTTTAATATCGATCTACGAAGATGTAGGCTTTAGTACTGAATACGAAACGGATCATCGCATTTATCTCAGATATCTAAAGTAAACTCAAGAACAAGCGTTATCTATTTTGCTTAGTTAGCTGACTATTTTTCCATAAACAAGACTCTGATACTCGTAAAACAATAAAGGAACGTGAAGCTCCTTTGTTGTAAGTACCCAACTATAAGTTTTTTTACTTTTCTGACGATCGTCTTAAGCGCTCTAAGACGTTACTCTTGCTTGAAAGACTGCCGGTATTGCCGCACAAGAGCGACTTGTAGAGTACTTGATCTGAACGCCAGAAACATCAAAAAACCACCTTATAGTCAGGCGCTTATGAACTGAGAAATTAACCCGCTAAGTTTTGGTTAACAAATTCCCAGTTAACTAATTTCCAGAAGCTTGCCATGTAATCAGGGCGAAGGTTTCTGTAATCAATGTAGTAAGCGTGCTCCCACAAATCAACAGTTAATAGAACTGTAACTGAATCATCAGTGAGCGGCGTTGCGGCATTGCTTGTGTTTACGACAGCTAGGCTGCCATCGGCTTTCTTGACTAACCAAGTCCAGCCGCTACCGAAGTTGCCGATAGCAGAGTTAGTGAATTCTGCTTTGAAATCTTCAAAGGAGCCGAAACTCGCACTTATTGCGTCAGCAATAGCGCCGGTTGGCTCGCCGCCCGCATTTGGTGCTAAGCAGTTCCAGTAAAAAGTGTGGTTCCAGACTTGAGCCGCATTGTTGAAAACACCGCCAGTTGAAGTCTTAACAACTTCTTCAAGTGACTCGCCTTCAAACTCAGTACCTTCAATAAGACCATTCAGTTTAACAACATAAGTGTGGTGATGCTTACCGTAATGGAATTCAAGAGTTTCTTGAGAAATGTGCGGCTCAAGTGCGTTTTTTGCATATGGTAAAGGAGGTAATTCAAAAGCCATTAGTAGTGTCTCCATAGACTTATATCAGATTGCTCACAGATATGTATTGTACTGATAAATTCTGTGATGTGAATCATTGTTTGCATAATTAATTTAGTTGACACAGGGCGGGAACATAGACGTTTAGATGTTTAAAATATTTTCAATATGGTTGAACTATCACACTTTTTGATGATCAGATCTTGCAATTTTAATAATTTACAGGATTAAACATGGATAGTTCAGACCTTATAGGCCAGACAAAAAGCATTGACGATACTCTTAGTGATAAAACAAACTCCATGATTTACAGAATATTATTTTTCTAACCCTGAATGCGATTCTTTCCGGAGCGACAGGTTGAAAACATTTTGAAATCTTTGAAAGGAGCAAACTTGAGTGGCTATGACAATATCGAAAGTTTCCTCACGACATTCCTGTTCGCCATTTAACTGCCCGCATCATAAATCTAATACCCGCAGAGCAAGGTTTAAGTTGTTTTGTTTCCTCGGCAAATAAACAAAGAAAATCATAAAACAAAGAATACATTGCTTTTGATGGCAGAATCATGAGGGGCTCCGGAGCAAATCGTCATACGCAGGCCATACATCTCATGGGAGACATGGTTGCTGAAAGCGGCTTATCGATTTACCCGCAAGAGTCTTCGGGCAAGAAATATGAAATTGAAACCATGTGATTAACGCTTGATTGTATTGATACCGAAGGTACGATTATTTCAGCTGATGCCAGGCATACTCAGACTAAAACGGCTTAGAAAATTTTAGATTAACTTGATAAGCCTCCGCAAATAATAGGATTTTGTTCTTATCCATTGTGGCGTACAATACATGCAACTAATGTCGTGTGAACAGGATATAAAATGGAAACTGTCGAAAAAATTAAACAGCAAATCAGCGAAAACCCGATCATTATTTACATGAAAGGTTCTCCGAAATTGCCTAGTTGCGGCTTTTCATCTCAGGTTGCTCAAATCTTGATTAACTGCGGAGAGCAGTTTGCTTATGTTGATATTTTGCAACATCCGGATATTCGCGCGGAGTTACCAAAGTATGCAAATTGGCCTACTTTTCCGCAATTATGGGTAGAGGGTGAATTAATTGGTGGTTGTGACATCGTGGTTGAGATGTTCCACAAGGGCGAGTTACAACCATTAATAAAAGAAACTGCTGATAAATATCGAGTTGAGTCAGGAGACTAAGTAACAAAGGCCGCTGAAAGCGGCCTTTTTTGGACTCTACCGTTAAACAAATTCTTGACTTTGTTAATTCTCCGCTGCTTTCGCCGCCGATGATAACCGCCGGCCAGCTTTTTTTTGCGTTCGGCAAAGTCTTTTAATCTCTTCGGGGTTAATTCCCCGCCCCTTGAAGCGAACTGACCAATGACGTTTATGTTTTGTCACTCCAGCAAAGGCTGGAGTGACGATAACATAAAAAGATACCTCGCCTTTTTGACCAAAACGCTTGTGTTGAGCAAGACGTAATTGCTCAAGCCAGTTTTGATACGTTTTAGTCAGCTCAGCAATCTTATCGTCTTTAGCTTCAAGCTCATGATCTTTAGCTTCGAGCAGCGCCTGTTACTCCGGCAATAATTGCTGAAGTAAGATGATGTCAGCAGGTAAAGTTTGAGTTACATGTGTTTCCTGATGCCCAGACCCCGCTGCCGCTTGTGCAAAAGCCGTTTGCGAACAGGGCGCAGTCAGTGTTTTTATGACGATAAAAGCCACTAATAGAATTTTTTGCTCACGACAAAATGCCGTATCCGTGATGTCACTTTGCCGCTGTTTTCGACTAATGTTTGATGCTTGCTCAGGCGTTCGCGTCTTTGCCATGGTTATTACCTTCAAATTTTTATGAACATGGCAAAGAATTTCAGGTGGTTGATTTATTGACAGAAGATGAGGTTTACTACACGTTTACGTGATAAACTCCTTTTTTATTTTAAAAAATTAACGGAATTTTATTTTGAAATCAGTTGCTCAGACATTAATTGCGATCGCTTTAAGTTTCCTTTCTGCGCTTTGTTACGCTGTGACTGTTGAAAACCTGTCTGACGTTGATATTGCTGTTCAGAACCAATCCAAATCACAACGCCATCTCGCTTTTCGGAATGGTTTAAAACAAGTTATTTTCAAACATGTCGGCAATGAGTATGCATTTGATAACCCGGCAATAAAAAGCGCGTTGCGTAATCCAAGTAATCTGATGAATCAGTTTTCTTATTTTGAAAATAACGGCAAGTTGTACTTAAAAGCTCAATTCTCAGAATCAAAAATTATTGAACTGCTTAGAAACGCCAAAGTGCCGATTTGGAGCAAAAACAGACCGTTAACTATCACTTGGATAGCTTTTGACGGCGGAGAATTAAACACTATTGAAAGTGATTCATCAGATAATGAGTTTGTTATCACTTTAAAATCTGAGGCCGAAGCCGTTGCCTTACCTATAGTGCTGCCGATTGTGGACTTTGATGAAGTAACCAGAGTTACTGTGTCAGATATTAAAGGCTCATTTGTCAATCAAATCCATACCCTCAATCAACGCTATGGTGTCGAATATTATGCTCTTGTGAATATTGAAAAGCAGGGAGACATTTATCATTTTGAGCTGAAGTTATACCCGCAAAATCAGGAAGGGATACTTCGACCTGTTTATCAGTATAATGGCGAGGCGAAACAAATTGATGTACTTGTTTCAGACGTTATCAAGCCTTTAGCCAATTATTTTTCAAGAGAATATTCAGTAACCGCTAACAGTGAAAACTCAAGAGTAACGCTGGAGTTTATTGGTGTTGATAGTTTATCAAAAGCCATAGAAATTGAACGTTATATTAATTCACTGACCTCAGTTAAGTCGGCACATATCTGCGGCTTAAAAAAAACCACCCTGTCTGTAGCTTTAGATTTGTACGGTAACGAAGCTGATATGCTTAAATTATTAAAGCTTGACCCTAAAATCAAAGCCGTAGAACCTGACTACAGCGGTAAAAGATCAATAAAACAGCAATATATGTGGCAATGAAAATAACGAGATAGATTTTCAGAATCGCCATGTTACAATGCGCTTAAATCTTATTAATTGAGATACTTTGAGTGACACAAAACTCACCATTACAACTTTCTTTACCAGTATATTTGCCAGACGATGAAACTTTTAACAGTTATTATCCGGCGGCGGGAAATGATGAGTTAATTAGTGAGCTTCAAGCTTTCGCAACCGGAGAGAAAAATTCTTCCATTTATCTCTGGGGACCAGAAAAATCCGGTCGGACGCATCTGCTTCATGCGGCATGCGCTCATGCTAATGAACATGAACGAACCAGCTTTTATATTCCATTAGGCATTCACGCTAGCATCTCCCCAGCGCTTTTAGAAAGTTTAGAGACGGTTAATTTGATTTGTATCGATGATATTGATGCGATTTCTGGTCATCCTATCTGGGAAGAGGCAGTATTTGATCTGTTCAACAGAATCGTCGAATCTTCTGATTCCAGCCTAATCGTAAGCTCCAGCCAAAACCCTAAGGACGTCAAATTTATGCTGCCTGATTTAACCTCAAGAATGCAGTGGGGCTTAAATTATCAGTTACAACTAATGGCCGATGAAGATAAGTTGGCGGCTTTGCAAAGACGGGCTTCAATGCGCGGACTTCAGTTACCGGAAGATGTCGGCAAGTTCTTACTCAATCGTTTGCGGCGGGATCTAAGGACACTCTTTGATGTGCTAGATAAGCTGGATAAAGCTTCAATGGTTCATCAAAGAAAGTTAACTATTCCATTTATCAAAGAAATGCTTCATTTGTGATGCGTTGAATTTCAGATAAAAGTTTGAGGTGCTTTCATGTATTCAGTAACATTCAAATCGAGCGGCAGGCTGAAGATACCAAAGCTAAGTAGCCGACTATAAGTTTTTTTCACTTTTCTGACGCCCGTCTTCAGCACTTTACGGCGTTACTCTTGCTTGATGGTAAAGCGCACTATATTCCAAACTTTAACCGGTCTCGGTGCTCATCTTCCTTTTCTTGATTTCCGATGCATTTCCCTACAACATCCTCGTCTAAACTAACTGTTGAAACGAAGTAACCACGAGCCCGGAAATCCTTTCCCGCGAAATTTCCTGTCTACCTTTAAGTAACGCTACTGACGGTATCGTTAGAACCTATGCGAGTCTCCCCAGCAGAGCTGGGGGTTTACCAATTATTAGGCGGGATTCGTCGTTTCCGCTTGTGGAGGCTTGCGTAAATCCAGTCATGAACTGAGCGGCCTGAAAAAGAACAAGCCTCGCCATTCACGGCGGGTAGTAGTCACCTTCCCTACGGTCTAATTGATTGTCTTAATTTCATCTTATAGTCGGATGGAAGGACTGTTGTTTTTTGTTCTATTTTTAGCTGCTTGGAATTCGAACAATCCGAGCAAATAAGCATCACATTAAGAAATCTTTCTGAAAAGTAACAATCTTTATATTCTTCACTAAAATATTGATTGGTAGTGCTGTCACGTCTTTTCCCGTACCTTTTATGTAACTCTTCTAGACTAAGGCCTTTTTTAATATCGTCTTGTATTTTTTTGATAGCAGCAGAATCT
The DNA here is from genome assembly GCA_965200795.1 of Parashewanella sp. Taxonomy (GTDB): domain Bacteria; phylum Pseudomonadota; class Gammaproteobacteria; order Enterobacterales; family Shewanellaceae; genus Parashewanella. The sequence continues at coordinate 133,777 of CBDAVB010000027.1, read as the reverse complement.
ATTTCGGTATGCGCGAATACCCGCTTTCTGCTTTTCCGCTCTAATCCGCCAGTGTTTTTCAATGATAACAATTCATTAGCGCCGCAAACCTCATTTGACGGCTCTATCTGTTTGATAGTTGCTTTATGTTTTATTGCTGCAGGAGAAGGTAATAACGAAGGTGGCGGAGGAAGAGTGGCGGTCTTTCTTATTCGGGGAGAAAGGCTCAACCTGGGGAGAGAGGAAAATTTGCCGTCGGATTTTTCTGTTTGGGAAAGAGGTTTTTTGTCTAAGTAATGATGCGATGTGCCTGAACTGAAATTAACGTCAAATTTGCGATTCCCCCCCAAATAAAGCGTTGTTGGAGGTGTTTTGTTTTTATTTATACCATCTTGGCTATTTATACTGACTGAGGGTGCGGTAATCTCGTTTGGTATCATATCTAGTGCCCGTCCGGTTGCATTTGATGTTTTCAGTGGTTCGTAAAGCGGCCATATGCAAGACAGATTTGTGCGGGCGTATTCGTCAATCAAATCTAACGCAGCCAGATGGCCGCTTTACGAATCACCCTACGGGCTCAGGGCAGAACGGCCGTTTCTTCGTTGCAGTGACAATACTCCAGCATATCTTCGCCACCGCACCTTGAACTGGACGCTCTGCCTTGAGCTGAAGCTAACAAATGCAACCGGACGGAGTACTAGTTATACCCAAGCAAATTCAAGTTGCAGATGTGAGCGTTTGAAAGTTGTCAGTAATCCTACTCGTTAAAGTATCCGCGATTTCTGGAAGTTTGACATCGAAAAAATGATTTATCCGTTTTCGGAATTCTTTGGCTGAAGCAAAATATTCATTATTTCTCACATGCTCATTCATTACTTTCCAGAGCCGCTCAATTGGGTTTAAATTCGGACTGTATGGTGGTAAGTAATGAAGCTCGATTTTCAGCTCCTTTGCTTTTTCTTTTACGCTGCCTGCTCGGTGATAAGCAGCACCATCTAAGATGAGGTGAATACGCTCAGCTTTAGAATGTTGAGCTTTCAGTTTTACTAAAAAATCCACAACAGATTCTTGGTTGACGCGCTCATATTGGGCTGTCACAGTTTCAGCCAACTTCCCCAGCTGAATGCCACCAATAATATTCAAGCGAGTACGGCTGCCTGTGGTGTTAATCAGCTTATCTTCACCTCTTTTTATCCAACCGTAAGACAGCTTTGTTGCCATGGTAGGATGGACAGCGTCCATAAATACAATTGGCTCATTATCAGGCTTTTCGGCCTTTAATGTCTCGTATTTTTCTTTAAATTCGGCTTGCTTTTGCTCATCAAATTTATGGGGAACACCCTTAGGCTTTTTGTAACTGAAGCCATTGCGATGCAGCCATTTGTTTAACCCTGCAACCGTAAATTTCACACCAAAGGTTTCATCAATATAACTCACAATTTGATGTGTATGAGCGAAAGTGAATTTTGTTAAATGGGCTATCAAAAACTCGGTTTGCTCTGGAGTGAGCCGACTGACTGAACCGCCATTTTCGGGTTTCAGTTTTTCTTGAGATTGATAGTCATCAAAATGACGTTTGACTGTTGTTTTATCTATCCGTAACGCTTGAGCAATTAAAGAATAAGACCAGCCTTCTGAACGTAACAGAACAACTTTAATTCGGTCACATTCACGGCTATCACTTGACGATTTATGTCGTGATTCCAGAGAATGTTTTTCTTCTTTGGTTAAGGATATTTCAATCATGTTGCTATGATGATCTCATTACAGAAAATTGCAAGCCTTTGTTTGAAAAAATCGCATCTTGAATGATCACGGGTATATACTCAAAAACTGAAGTAAGTAGTCGTTTAAAATATTTTAACTCACGAAATTTGTAAAAACTTTGCGGTGTATCATAAAATTTCACTTTAGTTCATAAATATGTACCTTAAGTTAAATAAAGTTTCACCGGCGCCACTGATTTTTTTACGTATTTTCAAGTTACTCCTCCGACTGTAAATCAGATGCTAAAAACGTTCGAAGCCAAGGGGTTGATATAGCGAAAACCCCAAACAGCTCGAAGCATAAAACTCATGATGTCTGATGAATTATTACCTCCTAATGAATTCAATCGATTATTTTTATGTGTTTAAGTACCGATTCATCGTAAATCTTCTTTGCATATGACCGCTTTACAAACCGCTGAAAACATCAAATGCAACCGGACGGGGCACTAGGAGTTTCCGGAGTCTGATATTGACTTCAAAACGTCGGAGGTCAGTTTCATATGATTAGATCCAAAAATCACCCTTGGGGGGATAACCAACTTGCCCGGGTTATCCGGAGCGATAAAAATCTGAAAGTCATTTTCATCGGCGAACTCAAGTAGTTGCTGTCTGAGCTTAGTGTTACCATGATATCCTGTAACAAGAACGGTAATTGTCTCATCTTTTTCAAGGTGGTAAAACCACAGTTGCTTCGCAAATTCAAAAGGTAATCCCAAAGTGGTTTCTTTGCTTTTTTTTATGTCCCGGAAAACAGCCGAAATATGAAGATTTAATTCCCCGTCTTTCAGACCGAGATTCTCCCGGAATGTATTATTGTCAATTCCCCGCCGAAGTTGTGCTTTAAATTCACTCGATTCCTGTATCGCGAATAACGCCTGTATTGTCGGTGTAATTGTGATGTTATATTGTCCGCACATGTCCATCATTTTTTTTGCAAGCCCGGCTTGTTTGTTTTTAAAACAAAACATGAGAAAAGCAGCGAAAGTAACTTCATCATGGGTGATATCCCACGCTATTGTGTAACGGCATGCCGGTTCCTTTGCCGCGGAATCGCTCATTAAACCCGGGCTGTCAGCGGCTGTTGTGTTATCAAAAACCGGGGCATAATCTTTATCAGACAGCACGTTAAGGTTCGCGTCCCGTTCCCGGTTGTAATCTCTGTCACTTGCGCCGGCGCTTGTGACGGATTTACGGATATCAGCGGGAAGGACTGCGATGCCTTCAGGGGTAACAGTCACCTGGGTTATCTTTTCAAAAAATAAAGTCTCAGCCGCTGAGATATTACCTTCTTGAGAAAAGTGCTCAAGAAGATGAAGAAAGCTCGTCTGCTTCGGTTCGACCTTCCGCTCTAAAATCAAAACCTTTAATGCCTGAGTTACCCACTCAGGACGTCTCAGTTTATCATAGGCTGAGATAGCTCCGTCTAAGAGCATTGCGAGTGGAGTGATATTCCAACGTCTTATTAACGAATCGGTAGAATTAATTGCGTGCGTCTTTGACGGCGCGTCGGATAAAGGCGCGGGGGTTGATGACTCTTTTACTCTGTATATTATATCCTCGGATGAACGTCTGAATTCTGTATCATTTAACTTTGTAAAATCACAGTCTTCATCTGAAAATAACACCTGATATGCGGCGCGGTAATCATTCACGCTCGCGAAGTAACACAAAAGATGGTTACATAAGTGTGCGTCAGGAGTCATTAGTTGAGTTTCTATTTCGCAACGTATCGATTGATATAATGTGTTAAACAGCGTCTGATCCTGTGTTTCAGCGCATACAGTAATGGCGGCGCAGTAAATTCTGATGTTAGGCGTTATGCCCCACTGGCTCATCAGGCTGTCCTTTGTGTCTGTGTTAATGAGCAACTCAGACGCGGCGGCGGCATCTTTCAGGGCGGCGAAGTAAACAAGAAGATTAACGCATAGTGATTCATTTGCGGTAAACTTGCGCTGAGTTATTTTGCGGCGGATGATTTGATATATCTGTCCAAATAAGCGGCGGCTGAGTATGAGTGTGGCGGTACAGACTTTAATCGCGGCACTGTAAATGAGCATGTTATCTTGCTGACCCCACTGACTGATCAGGCTGTTTACTTCGCGGCTCCCGAGCATTAACGCTTCGGTGGCTTTGTAGTCTTTAGCCGCTAAATAGTAATTAAGCAAAGAGACGACGGCCGCCCCTTCAGGTCTGATGTTGTTGTCAAGCATTTGCTGATATATGCTATCAAAAAGTTGATAGTTTAACGTTGCCGCACATACCTTAAAAGCGGCACCGTAAAAATGATGAGATCTTTCCAGTCCCCACTGTGATATTAAGCTTTTTTTACCGTCGCAGTCTAAAAGTAATTTCTGAGTGACGATATCGTTTTTAACGCTTTCGCAGTAAATCAGAATGTCCATGCAGGTTATCTCATTTGCTTCAATCATGTCGTCATTTATTTCGGCCATCATCAATGAGAACAAGTCCTTAAATAATATTTCATCTCGCTTGTCAGCGCACAAAGAAAAGCCGATGTTGAAAACATTAATGTCAGGCTTTAATTGCCATCGCTTGATTAGACTCCTGGATTTTTCATTGTCCAAAATTAATTCCCTGTAGGCATCAGTATTTTTAATTTTTAAGTAATAATGAGCCAGTGCGGCGGAGAAATAGTGGTCAGGAACGATTGCTCCTTCGGTTATTTTTTTTAGTGCCGCCTCATGCACCTCCTCAAACAAGGTTTCATTCAGTGTCTGAGTGCAAAAAATAATAACCACGGTATAAATCGGGGAATCTTCTTGTACCGCCCATTTACTCATTAAACTGTTTTTACCGTCGCAGCCGAAAAGTAATTCCCGGACGGCCGTAGTGTCATTCACTGCCGAGTAGTACTTAAGCAGTTCAGTGCACATTATTTGATTCGCGGTTAAGGAACCGCCATGTGCTATCGCTTCGGACATTTCCTTAAAAAGCCTGTTAAATAATCGCGTATTCTTTGTGTTGGCGCATACTTTTACAGCGGCGCTATAAATTTTTTCATCGGGCGTTACTCTCCATTTTTTCATAAGGCTCGGGCTATTTTCGTCGCCGAAAAACAGCTTTCGCACATAAGAGCTGTTATGAGTTTTAGCGCATATTTTAAGAAGTAAGACGCACACGGATCCCGTTTTTGATCCTCGTATGGGATTAAGGCTTATTAACTCTTTAAGGGAGATATTGAAATCTTCATTTCCTTTTTTTGACAGTAAATCTAAGCACTTGTGAAGAATTGAGTGGTAAATTCGACTATCGCAAGGCGTGGCGTTTTTTTCACACGCGCAGAAAGTGTTAATAATAACCTGATTAATCGCTTTAACCGTACCGCAGCGGTTTATCTTATCGATACTATTGGTATGAGTCTGTTTATACTGTGTTGTATGAGGCTTATAATTGCGATTCGGGCAGGTGAAATCTGGTAAGGGAGCCGGTTTTTTATTGTACCGCTGAACCTCACTTTTGCCTTTAATTTCTGACCCGCGGGCTGTTTGTGAGGATTGAGCCGCTTTTTCAAAGAATGTTTTAAGTTTTTGTTGCTGCTCAGCGGTCAGTGAGTGGTAAGCTTCTTCTAATTTTTGTGTATTTGGATAGCGTTCAGAGTAGTAGTAAGATTGCTTAAATTGAAGATAGAGAACCGCTTCGTCAAGATTTTGTTTTAACTCATCACAAATATATTTGTAATGAATATTTGAAGTTTCATCGATTGTTGAATTAGCAGAAGCCATTTTTCCGGACCCAATTAAATTTTGCTATTTCCAGTCTATAATTGAGCCTGAGTCGTTGTGAAATAAATACTTAGCATTTTTTTACCTATATAATATTCAGCGGCTGAAGAATTCAAAACGATTTGTTAATATTGAGTTTTTATTAGAATTAAGCAATATGAGTTTCCTTTTAGAAAATGGCTATATCAACATTTCTAAAGGCTAAAGAAATCGTCATGCGCAAGGAACCGCACCTAAGTCATGGTTACCAAACGGGATCTTGATTTCCTGTTATCGTTTAAAAAGCGGGATCTGACTGGTCATTATTCGAAAACAGCGAAAAACATCAGTTGCGACCGGATAAATTATAAACGCTATTAAAAACACGAATGTCAAGCGACCGGAATCATTAAATAAGCAGCATCCAAACCAACAGATAAAAAATTAACCGGACTGCGATGATACTGTGAGGGAATTTCTTTGATGATGATTACTGGCATAAAAATAAGTTTTCACGCTATTGTGCCGTAAGATCACAGAACATCTTCGCCACTACTGCGGAACCGGGCATTCTGCTTTGAGCTGAAGCTAACAAATGAAATTGGACGGGGTATCAGACTCATCATAAAAATAGATTTTAGCCCATTAACAGCATAGGCTCATCTTCATCAGGTACGGCGATATCTCTGATGTTTTTAAAGCCGACACTTCTTAGTACCGACTGCGAGCCGGGATTATCATGTTTGACCAGTGCCATAATCCTTTTTATATCCAGCTCTTGATATCCAAAGTTCACCACAGATTTTGCTGCTTCTTTTGCGTATCCGTTACCCCAGTATCGGGGTAAAAGCGCGTAACCTAATTCAGGGAATGACAGGTATTCCCTTTTAGTTAAGCCAGCTAAACCGATAGCTTCACCCGTGCTTTTTATGCTGACATGAAAAAGACCAAAACCATATTGCTGATAACTGGTTTTAGGGCCGTTCATAATATAAGCTTTGGCGTGCTCTTTAGTTCTAACCCGGTTATCACCGATAAAACGAATATAGCCGGGTGAATTAACCACTTCAAAAATGAAATCCAAATCTTCATCCCCGACAAAACGGATCGATAATCGCTCGGTGGTAATTAAAGGCATTCAATACTCCACATCAAGTTGTTCTGATGACCTGTCACTAAACTGTAGCATCAAAAAAATCTAAACTGTGAATTATGGGTAAATATTAATAATAAATAACTTATAAATAACGTGTGAAGTCTTTACCTGCTCGTATTGGTTTTAGCGGTACTTTAAACGGAGGTGTACCGATATAAAGGAAGCCGACGATTTCATCATTGTCATTGATCGCCATTTCACGCTTAACCGTCGTATTAAACGCATATTCACCTGTACGCCAAATACTACCTAAACCTAAAGTGAAAGTGGCTTGTTGCATGGCCATTACAGCGCAGCCCGCGGAAATAGCTTGCTCAATCTTAGGCACCTTGAAATGCTCCCGATATTTGGCTACAACCGCAATAATCATTGGAGCTCTGAACGGCATCATTGCCGCCTTATCAATCGCTTGAAGAGGCGCTTCATTTCTTTTAGCCGCTTTGACTAAAATGTCAGAAAACTTTTTCGTGCCCTCGCCTTCAATGACAATAAACTCCCAAGGTGTAAGGCCGGCATGATCGGGTACCCGGACACCGGCGTTTAAAATAAACTCAAGCTGCTCTTCATCAGGGCCCGGCTCAATAAGACGAGGAGATGATTGCCGGGTAAGAAGTAATTCTCTAGCTTCCAAAAATAATTCCTGTTGTTTGTATCATATTCTCCGAATATACAATTACCTTTTGCGAGATTCAATGCAAAATCCAAGTAATCTGAATTGAAAAGATCAATTCTGGATAAAACAAGATCAAGGAACGCAGAAAACCGCAAGAAAATCTCGCGGTTCTCGTTAATTGCCATTTTTTAAGCTAAGCCGTTTTTCTTAGCGATATAGTAATCAAGGCTGAAATAACGACCGCCGCCCATTACGAATACCGCAAACAACATGATGAAATAAGTAATCGCGAATTCAATACCGTTATTTAGCACAACGAAATTACCAGACGATGTTAACCAATCATAGTTACCGTATTCTTGTAAAATATCTTTAGCTCTTGAAAGCTTATCTGCTGATGCCATTACTTGCTCATTCGCCAGCCATGAGCTCGGATCGGCAATCGCCAACCAGCCGTTTTGCCAATGCACGGTAAAAGCGGCAACTAACATTGTCACCATCAACGGAATCGCAACCAGTCGTGTAGCCAAGCCGATAAGCAGTAACGCGGAACCAACCAGTTCGGTTGCGACAGCCAAAGTTGCCATTAGAGCGGGAAAAGGTAATCCTAAACCCCATTCAGGATTTCCAAACCAAGCTACCGTATCACTAAAATGACTGAATTTATTGTAGCCGGCCTGAAGTAGCACGGGCGCCAAATAGATTCTTAGCGCAAGCGGCGCCAGCCCTTCAATACAACCTATGCAACCAAGGCATTTTTTATAAAATTGACTTAAGTCCATGAATTATCCCCATTACGCAGAATGTTCAATTATGAGTGAAAGACCCTGAGACAGAGTGCAAAATTCCACATTATCTGATAGTTTTCTTAAAAAAATTTTCAAACATTAACTAACGCTAAACTATAGCTTAAATTTCAGGCTTTGCTTGTTTAATAAATAATCCCCCGCAGCAAGCTATCTTCGCTCAGACTTTCGCAAAGCGAAAGCGGGGTATTAACATTACCTCTTCTGATTACAAACCGCAGCGAGCCGCGGGGAATTGAACCCTAAGAGATTAAATATCAAATTTCCGATTAATCCGCTCATATAAAATGCTACCTAGATAACAAAATTAACAATAAAGTGCTGACGTTTGATGCGAATAGGTCTGAATTGTGATAGCATCGCTGATATCAAAATTGGTAAGACCAATTAACCGCAATGGTATTTTGAATTGTTTTTTGCTTATTCTCACTCATTCAGTGATCAGTGACAAACAAACCAAGATATCATTTTAATTTCAGATGCTGACCAGTGCTCCCGCGACTTCTATGATGATTTATGGGTTGGTTGCGGTTCATAGGCCGATTTGCATTATTTCACTTAGAAGGTAGTGGTATGAAAACCGAAAATGCAGAGATATTCAGTAAAGCTTGGGAAGGATTACAACCAGGCGACTGGAAATCAGAAGTTAACGTCCGTGACTTTATTCAACAAAACTATACTCCGTATGAAGGCGATGAATCTTTCCTGGCCGGTGCGACAGAAGCGACTGACACGCTTTGGGCTAAAGTGATGGAGGGTATCAAGCAGGAAAACAGCACTCACGCGCCTGTGGATTTCGATACTAAAGTTGTTTCAACCATCACTTCTCACGATGCCGGTTACATCAATAAAGATCTTGAAACTATCGTAGGGCTTCAAACCGAAGCACCGTTAAAACGCGGCATGCTGCCTAACGGCGGTATTCGCATGGTTGAAGGTTCTTGCAAAGCTTACGACCGTGAATTAGACGCTGATGTTAAATACGTTTATTCAGAGCTTCGCAAAACGCACAATCAAGGTGTGTTTGACATATACACGCCTGAAATTCTGGCTTGCCGTAAATCAGGCGTATTAACCGGTTTACCCGATGCTTATGGTCGCGGTCGTATTATCGGTGATTACCGCCGTATCGCGCTTTACGGTATCGACTTTTTGATGCAAGACAAATACAGTCAGTTCCAGTCCTTACAAACTCAATTTGAGTCTGGTGACAAAGTGGCTGAAGTCATGCGACTTCGTGAGGAAATCGCGGAGCAGCACCGTGCGCTCGGCAAAATGAAAGAAATGGCCGCGAAATACGGTTTCGATATTTCACGTCCGGCACTGAACGCTCAAGAAGCGGTTCAATGGACTTACTTCGGTTACCTTGCTGCGGTTAAAAGCCAAAACGGCGCCGCGATGTCTCTGGGTCGTACTTCGACTTTCCTGGATATCTACTTTGAGCGCGACCTTAAAAATGGGGTGATCACTGAGCAGCAAGCTCAGGAAATAATTGACCATTTCGTTATGAAACTGCGTATGGTTCGTTTCTTACGCACTCCTGAATATGACGAGTTATTCTCAGGCGATCCAATCTGGGCTACTGAATCCGTCGCGGGAACGGGTTTAGACGGTCGTACTCTGGTTACTAAGAACAGTTTTCGTTTCCTGAACACGCTTTACACTATGGGTCCGAGCCCGGAGCCCAATATCACGGTATTGTGGTCAGAGCAGCTTCCTGAAAACTTTAAAAAGTACAGCGCTAAAGTTTCTATCGATACCAGCTCTATTCAGTACGAGAACGACGATTTAATGCGTCCTGATTTCGAATCTGATGACTACGCCATCGCATGTTGTGTAAGCCCGATGGTTGTCGGTAAGCATATGCAGTTCTTCGGCGCGCGCGCCAATCTGGCGAAAACCATGCTTTATGCCATCAACGGTGGTGTTGATGAAAAATCTAAAGCCCAGGTCGCGCCTGAGTCTGACGCGATCACTGACGAAGTTTTAAACTACGATGACGTAATGGGTCGTTTAGACACACTAATGGAATGGTTAGCGACTCAATACGTAACGGCGTTAAACGCGATTCACTTCATGCATGATAAGTACAGCTATGAATCTGCGTTAATGGCACTTCATGACCGTGACGTTCGCCGTACAATGGCATGCGGTATCGCTGGTCTTTCTATCGCCGCTGACAGTTTATCCGCCATTAAATACGCTGAAGTTAAGCCGGTCCGTGATCAAGACGGTATTGCCACCGACTTCGACATCAACGGCGAATACCCTAAGTTCGGTAACAACGACCCGCGTGTGGATGACATAGCCTGTGAACTTGTGGAACGTTTTATGTCGAAGATCCGCGACAAGAAAATGTACCGTGACGCAATCCCGACGCAATCTATTCTGACCATCACTTCGAATGTCGTTTATGGCAAAAAAACAGGTAACACTCCTGACGGCCGCCCTGCCGGCGCTCCGTTTGCGCCGGGCGCGAACCCTATGCACGGACGTGACGAGACAGGCGCGATCGCCTCATTAACTTCTGTCGCTAAGCTCCCCTTTGCTCACGCTCAAGACGGTATTTCTTATACTTTTTCTATCGTGCCGAACGCATTAGGTAAAGACGAAGACTCCCGTCGTAAGAATCTGGCGGCGTTAATGGACGGTTACTTTGCTCATAACGATAATCGTGAAGGTGGTCAGCACTTAAACGTTAACGTAATGAACCGGGAGATGCTTGAGGATGCCGTAGTTCATCCGGATAAGTACCCGCAGCTGACGATTCGTGTTTCCGGTTACGCGGTAAGATTCAACTCGTTGACAACCGAGCAGCAGAAAGACGTTATCGCGCGCACTTTCACTAAGAGCCTTTAAGTGAGCGCATCATAAAGCTATATTTTCGAATACCGGAGCTGCCTGAAAACAATTATGACAAGCGTGCTGAAGCAGGAATAGCGGTACTATTTTAAATCAGCGCAACGAAGTAAGTAGCTGACGATAAGTTTCTCCGGAATTTTTATGCTCAGATTTGATGCGATACAAGGCGCGACGCAGGTAGCATAGCCGTAACTATGTAACCGAAGTCGCGACGCCCGTAATGCGGTAAAGACGGACACAAAAAATGTCAGAAAACTTATGGTCAGCTTCTTAAGAATTGTTTTCGGGCGCTCCCGAAGGGCGAGTTAAAAAGCCTCGTATGCGGTGTTGACCCGTCTTGATTCAGCACCACTGAACTTTCATAAATACGCCTTGCCCGCGAGATTTCTGATTCCCGCCGGTAAAGAAAAATATAGCTGCATGGTACTCTGATCCCGATGATTGATTCATCGGCAGTATTATTTCTGAAGTTCTTAATGCAAAGTTTGAATTAGGTATTAAAAATGGCAGTTAATGGTCGTATTCACTCTGTAGAATCTTTTGGAACCGTCGATGGCCCCGGGATTCGTTTTATCACCTTTATGCAAGGGTGTCTTATGCGCTGCCGGTATTGCCATAATCGTGACACATGGGATCTTGACGGCGGCAGAGAAGTCACCGTTGACGAGTTAATGTTACAAATTACTGCCTACCGCCCGTTTTTAGAGTCAAGTAACGGCGGGGTGACAGCCAGCGGCGGTGAAGCGATTTTGCAAGCTGAGTTTGTAGCGGACTTATTTGAAGCCTGTAAGAAAGAAAACTTACACACATGTCTCGATACTAATGGTTTTGTGCGCAAGTACACAGCGGATATCGACCGGTTACTCGACAATACCGACTTAGTATTACTCGACATCAAACAGATGAACGATGAAAAACATATATTGCTCACTAAAGTCAGTAATCAGCGTACATTACAATTTGCCGAATACCTGGCCAAGAGAAATCAGAAAACCTGGATTCGTTATGTCGTCGTCGGCGGTTTTACGGAAGATATCGAATCCGCCAGGCGGCTCGCTGAATTTATTAAACCCATGACCAACGTTGAAAAAATTGAGCTGCTGCCTTATCACGAACTGGGTAAGCACAAGTGGGAAGCATTGGGAGATGAGTATCAGCTTGATACCGTTCATCCGCCTTATCATGAAATAATGGAGAATATTAAAAAAGTGTTTACCGATACGGGAATCAACGCCATGTATTAACGCATTAACCTGTTACAACTCTTCCCAGTAATTCGGCTCAAGACGCTCAAACGCAACCTTTAAAAGTAGAGCGATATCAAAATAGCAGGCTTTCGCGGATAACGGCTTGCATTGAATGCCCATTGAGGTGAGCTTAGAGCGAAGGTCTTGCCCCCAGTTAAACAGGGTTAAGGGTAAAGGATTTTGAGAACGCCAGCCAAGCCAGATCAAACCCTGAACAGGCAGACTTAAAAAGAATAAAGCGTAACAAACGGCCTGGGGTAAAGCATCCCATCCGGCAAAGTAAAGTTGAGAGCCGCAACTGATGACTGACAGTAACGGCATAGAAAAAATAGCAATTTGAGTAGCTTTAACTACTCGATACTCGGGGAAAAAATAGCCTAGCTGTTTAACCATAGGCCAGGTTTTCATATAAAGATGACCATCACGTAATTTTTTAAGTATCGTCATTGTTTGAAATATTCCTCGGCACGTACAACTACTCTGAGCATAGCACAGCGAAGGCGACACAAACCAGTTCCACAGCTTCAAAACCGGGGTTTTGGAGCAGAAATCCGAAAAATCCGGATTCATTAAATAAGAATTAAACAAGATTTAACACACAATTTCAGAAGGTTTAACCATGTCCGATCAATTCGTTTTAGTACTTAATTGCGGCAGCTCTTCTCTTAAGTTTGCGGTTATGGACGCCCAAACCGGTGAAGATAAAATTTCTGGTTTAGCAGAATGTTTTGGCCTTGAAGATTCAAGAATTAAATGGAAAGCAAACGGTGAAAAGCAACAGTCTGATCTTGGGGCATTTACCGCGCACCGTGAAGCAATTGAATTTATTGTTGACAGGATCTTATCGGCGCAACCTGAGTTAGCGGCAAAAATTCAAGCTATCGGTCATCGGGTCGTGCACGGCGGTGAGAAATTCACTCATTCAGTAGTCATTGATGAGCAGGTATTAAAAGGTATCGAGGAGTGTGTTTCTTTAGCGCCGCTTCACAACCCCGCTCACCTTATCGGTATCCGTGCCGCTCAGGCTTCTTTTCCTGAGTTACCGCAGGTCGCGGTATTTGATACGGCGTTCCACCAGACGATGCCGGAAACAGCGTTCATCTACGCGCTACCTTACAAGCTTTATCGCGAGCATAGCGTCCGCCGTTATGGTATGCATGGCACAAGTCATTTGTTCGTAAGCCGTAAAGCGGCGAAAGTGCTTAACAAAGACATTTCAGAAACGAACGTTATCTGTGCTCACCTCGGAAACGGCGCCTCAGTCACAGCGGTTAAAAACGGTAACAGCGTCGATACTTCAATGGGATTAACCCCGCTTGAAGGTCTGGTCATGGGCACTCGCAGCGGTGATCTTGATCCTTCAATCATTTACCACTTAGTCCACCAGCTTGGTTATACCCTTGAAGAAGTTAACAACCTGCTGAACAAACAAAGTGGTCTGCTGGGTATCTCTGAATTAACCAACGACTGCCGCGGTATTGAAGAAGGCTATGCTGAGGGTCACAAAGGAGCGGCGCTAGCCCTTGAAATCTTCTGTTACCGCTTAGCGAAATACATCGCTTCTTACACTGTTCCTTTAGGTCGCCTCGATGCCATTGTATTCACCGGAGGTATCGGAGAAAACTCTGAGCTGATTCGTGAAAAAGTGCTAAACCTGTTAAGCATCTTCAACTTCAGTGTTGATAAAGCGCGTAACCGGGCCGCGCGTTTCGGTAAGGAAGGAATCATCACCGCACAAGGAAGCCCGGTAGCGATGGTTATCCCGACCAATGAAGAGTGGGTAATCGCTCAGGATTCGATTAAGCTTATTAGTAAGTAAGCTGTTTGTGTCGCCGCTATTACAGCGGCGTCTTTGTTTTACGCTGTCAATTTGGAGTCACTATGACGCGGAAAATTATGCTTGTCCCGATGGGAACAAGCGTAGGTTTAACCTCAGTCAGCCTTGGCATGGTGCGCGCGCTTGAGCAACACGGTGTTAAGGTACAGTTTTTTAAGCCCGTTTCTCAACTAAGACCTAACGACACAGGCCCTGAGCGCTCGACGACGATTCTGAGCACTTCGCCGACCGTGAACCCGCTTGAGCCTTTCCCGATGGGTCACGCTGAAAAGCTTATCAGTGCCGAGCAAACCGATATTTTAATGGAGCAGATTATCGCCCGCGCCGCATCTTGCTCCCATAACACTGAAGTTTTAGTGGTTGAAGGTTTGGTTCCTACCCGCCAGCACCCGTTCGCCGATGAAATCAACTCTGCTATAGCAAAAGCACTTGACGCCGACGTGGTATTTGTCGGCACTCCGGGCACTGATTCGCCTGAAGAGTTCAATCAGCGCCTGAAGATCACTCACCAGTCCTGGGGCGGTAATAAAAACAAGAGCCTGATCGGCGCAATCATCAATAAAGTAAACGCGCCCGTAGATGAAGAAGGCAGGACCCGCCCGGATCTGTCGGAGGTTTTCGATCCTGATGATACCGGTGAATCAGCGGCTGTCAGCTTCGACATGCCGGCAAAAACACCGGTTAAAATTTTAGGTCAGGTGCCTTACAACGTAGAGCTGGTAGCGCCTCGAGCTTCAGATTTAGCCAAACATTTGAGTGCTAAGATCTTAAATGCTGGTGATATGCACACCCGTCGTCTGCGCAAAGTGACCTTCTGCGCGCGCAGCATTCCTAATATGGTCACTCACTTGAAAACAGGCTCGTTAATCGTAACTTCCGGTGATCGTTCAGATGTCATTGTCTCCGCGTGTTTAGCGGCAATGAACGGCGTAAAAATCGGTGCCTTATTACTTACGGGAAGTTACCACCCGGAGCCGGAAATATTAAAACTCTGCAATCAGGCATTCGAAACCGGTTTACCTGTTTTTATGATAGACACCAACACATGGCAGACGTCGCTTAATATTCAGCGTTTTGACCACGAAGTGCCCGTTGACGATTCCGTGCGCATTGAATCCGTGCAGCAATTTGTTTCAGGCAGCATTGATTCAAGCTGGGTTGAGAATATCGCTAAAGGCACACAACGTGAGCACCGCCTGTCACCGCCGGCATTCCGCTATAAACTCACTCAACTCGCTCGCGCGGCGGCGAAAACCATCGTTCTGCCTGAGGGTGAGGAGCCCAGAACCATTCAGGCGGCGGCAATTTGCGCTGAGCGTGGTATCGCGAAGTGCGTGCTTTTAGGTAACGAAGATGAAATCCGCCGCATAGCAGAGCAGCATCAGTTCGAACTGGGAGACGGGATCAGCATTATTAACCCTGAAACTGTCCGTGATAACTATGTTGAGCCCATGCTTGAACTGCGACGTCACAAAGGCTTAACTGAAGTTGTCGCTAAAGAGCAGCTGAAAGACAACATGGTGCTGGGTACTATGATGCTTTCAAACGACGAAGTTGACGGTATCGTTTCCGGCGCGGTCAACACCACAGCAAACACTATTCGTCCGCCGTTGCAGTTAATTAAAACCGCGCCGGGTTCAAGCTTGGTTTCTTCTATCTTCTTCATGCTGATGCCGGATCAAGTCTTTGTATACGGTGACTGCGCGATTAACCCGGATCCTAACGCCGAACAGTTAGCGGATATCGCCATTCAGTCCGCTGATTCGGCTAAAGCCTTTGGTATCGCCCCGAAAGTCGCGATGATCAGTTACTCGACAGGCACGTCCGGTACAGGTTCTGACGTTGAAAAAGTTCGTGAAGCGACTGAAATCGCTAAAGTGAAGCGCCCGGATCTTACCATTGACGGCCCGCTGCAATATGACGCGGCGGTTATGGAGAACGTGGCTCGCTCAAAAGCGCCGGACAGCCCTGTCGCGGGTCAGGCTACCGTATTCGTATTCCCGGATCTGAATACCGGCAACACGACTTACAAAGCCGTACAAAGAAGTGCTGATCTGATCAGTATCGGCCCTATGCTGCAGGGTATGCGTAAGCCGGTCAATGACTTGTCACGCGGCGCGTTGGTTGATGATATCGTCTATACCATCGCGCTGACGGCAATTCAGGCTAATCAGTAGTCAGTTCGCCCCCGCCGCGGCCGGCCTGTGGTGAGGGTAGATTTTCTTTAACATAAGTGACTGATTCATATTCGGTATTAACACCTGATAAGGCGGACCGGAGAGAAGAGAGTAACCCGGTTAAAACTTTTCTGGTTCTGGTAGATCCGAACCGGAAATCGGAGCGATGACGGTCAATAACTTTTGCATGGTCGCTGAGACAAGTTTCCAGGGTCTCAGTCATACACTGGATGTCTCCGTCTTCAACGTTCTGAATATCATCATATAACCGCTTCACAACAGAAAACTTCACTGCTGCGGATTCATCCCCTCTGAGTTTATGCAGCAAAGAATACAAAGTCTCGAGCGTTTTTTGCTTAGGAGAATCTGACTGTGCGTCTTTAAGCTTCATCGGCATAATCATCATTGAAGCTTTAATTCCCTCCGCGGGATTGACGTTAACGGGACTGATAAGCGGCTTCCAATATGTCTGGCTGATTTCCGGTGCCGAAGGAACAAATTCTGAAAATATTTTTAGCCAAAATATTCTGCATGTATTTTTTCTGCTTATCGTGTAAGCGGATTCATTAAGCTCACTCGCTTTAGTTTTGAGCGCGTCGAGGCCATCTGTTAAAGCTAAAGTTTCCGCGTCTATATCACTCAGATTTTTGTAAATATAGCCGCCGTCTTTGAGTGCCGCATAGGCTCCGGGCTGTTTTGATTTCAGCCCTTTTTGTCCGGCACTGATTTTTTCACTACTGTGGTAATCTTCATAATCATCTTTAGGATCAGGGGCTTGTGACGTCAGAAAATGCATGAACGCGATAAATTTGTTGTGTTCATCTTCGGTAATATGGTGTAAATCATACCGGTATTGCTCGTATTCACTTTCTTTCGATGACGAAATATGCAAAAGCCCTCCGCGATATATTGTCGCTAACTGCGTAGCACCAAAAAATAAGCTTAAATGCATTTTTACTTTGCGCTGACTATCGCAAAGAAAGTACTTACCGAATCGTGCCAGAAAAATTAAATCAGTTTTGTCCTGTACTCCGGATACAATATAAGTGTGTTCATCCTTCTGCATTAGTCCAAGAAAATATCTTCCGTACTCAGCTTTATCTATCCTTGCGCCGGGATCGGGATAGTTGCCGTTATTAATCCAGTGTTCTTTCGGTGTTTTCGGCTCTTTTAGTGTTCCCGGCTGAACCTCTTTTTCATGAGCCGGTAGAGACGTAGCGGACGCATCTGCTGATGAATATGATGAATTATCCAGAAACGGATGAATATCTAATGCCATAGGACTTGCTTTAAAAATTAAGTTCGGATAACTGAATTCTAGCAATAATCACGGGGCGTTATCGTTAAACATTATTAATGGAAACTCTGTCAAATAGATGAGAATATTCAGGAATGAAACCAAACCGCCGCAATTCAACTTTTCAGGGGGCTGATGGTATTTTAAGCACGCGGCCATAAGTTTTTCCCTTTTTGACGTCCGTCTTAAGCGCTGTGCCGCGGCACTCTTGCTTGAAAGACTGCCGGTATTCCCGTGCGAGAGCGCCTTACGGAGCACTTAAACTGAACGCCGAAATTATCGAAAAACTTATGGTCAGGTACTTAACAAAAGCCGGTTAATTTAACCTTAAGCGAAAACGTCCAATAACGCTGTTTCATCAATGACTCTGATACCTAACTCCTGAGCTTTGACAAGCTTTGAGCCCGCCGCGTCACCCGCGACAACACAGTCTGTCTTTTTAGTCACACTGCCGGCGACTTTCGCGCCTAAGTCCTGAAGTTTCGCTTTAGCTTCCGAACGGCTCATCTGAGTCAGAGTGCCGGTCAGTACCCAGGTCTGCCCCTTGAGGGTTTGTTTTTCTCCGGCGACTTGCTGAATCTCAGGCCAGCGGATGCCCGCTTCAATCAGAGCGTCAACCACTTCGTTATTATGCTCTTGCGCAAAGAAATGAACGATATGCCGGGCGACAACGCTGCCGATATCCTCGACTTCGGTCAGTGAGTCGTGATCCGCTTGCCTGACTTTATCCAGCTCTTTGAAGTGATTAGCCAGATTAGCCGCTGTTGCCTCACCAACCTCGAGAATACCCAATGAATACAAAAACTTAGCCAGCGTTGTCTGTTTAGCGGCCTGCAGCGCGTTGACCAGATTAGCCGCCGACTTCATTCCCATACGATCCAGCACAGTGATGGCTGACGCCGATAAACCGAATAAGTCCGCCGGGGTTTTGATAAGCTCCTTATCAATCAGCTGCTCAACGACTTTATCGCCCATACCGTCGATATCCATAGCCTTACGGGACGCAAAGTGCTTAATCGCCTCTTTGCGTTGCGCTTCACAGAATAAACCACCCGTACAGCGGGCAACAGCCTCACCTTCCACTCGCTCAACCAGACTATCGCAAATCGGGCAGGACGAAGGAAACTCAATATCTCTCGCATTCTGAGGACGCTTTTCCGGCACGATCGCGGCGACCTGAGGAATCACGTCGCCAGCTCGGCGGACAATAACCGTATCCCCTACTTTTACTCCCAAACGCTCGATTTCGTCCGCGTTATGCAACGTGGCATTTGAAACCGTCACGCCGCCGACAAAAACCGGCTTTAAACGAGCGACGGGCGTCAGAGCGCCGGTTCTGCCGACCTGAAAGTCAACGCCTTCAAGCAGCGTCATTTCTTCTTGAGCGGGGAATTTATAAGCGATAGCCCAGCGCGGTGCTTTAGCGACAAAACCCAATTGATTCTGCTGAGCGATACTGTTGATTTTCACCACCACGCCGTCAATTTCAAAAGCCAGCTCATCACGAATATTCATGATGTTACCGTAATAATCAGCAACCGTGTTCAAATCGGCGCACACTCGCGCTTGTGAGCTCACCGGCAAGCCCCAGGATTTTAATTGCATGAGCTGATCAAAGTGAGTTTTGGCCAACGGCCAGTCTGCCGGTTCAATCACACCAAGCGCATAAGCGTAAAAGCCGAGATTCCTTTTAGCGGTAATTCGGCTGTCTAACTGACGCAAACTTCCGGCGGCCGCGTTTCTCGGGTTAACGAAAACTTTATCGCCCGTGGTTCTGGCTTTTTCATTTAACTTGTCAAAAGCCTCTCTCGGCATAAAGGCTTCACCGCGGACCTCGACAAGCCCGGGAAAGTCTCCGCGCAGACGCAACGGAATCGAACGGATGGTTTTTACGTTTTCGGTTATATCTTCGCCCGCTGAACCATCGCCGCGAGTAGCGGCTCTTTCCAGTAAACCGTCGCGATACAGAATGCTCACAGCCAGACCGTCTAATTTCGGCTCGCAGCAATACTCAATTTTGCCGACTTTTTCAGTGTTACGCTTGTCAAACGCGGCCATGTCTGACTGGTCAAAGGCATTATCCAGACTCAGCATCGGCTTTAAGTGAGTAACCTGCTCAAACTTATCGAGCGGGAAACCGCCGACACGTTGGGTCGGAGAGTCAGGTTTTATCAATTCAGGATGGGCTTTTTCCAGCGCTTTGAGCTGATTAATAAGGCGATCATACTCGGCGTCAGGAATCGACGGCGCGTCATCGACGTAGTAGCGAATATTATGTCGGTTGAGTGTTTCAGTTAATTCTGTGATTTTTTGTTCTGGAGTGTTCATTTTTCTTGGTCTGATAGCAATATCTGATTAACTCAAAATATACGGTTAATGATCACGTCACGCCGGCGCGGGCCGCGGTCCGGCGCTTATTGTATTCACAACAAAAGCAGCGGATAACAGCCTTCGCTGGTACGACGAGCTGAATTCTAAGCAATTTTAATTGTGTTATAACACACTCAATGACTTAGACTGAAATTAAAACAATGCTTGATAATAAAAAGGCCGCTGACGCGGCCTCTGAAATTCCGGAATAAGTCAGGCTTTTATTCTTCTGATATAATCTTGTTTTTTTTCTTCATCCCACGGCTGACGCTGACCGTCACATACCACGGCGCCAAGATCGTCCGCCATTTGGCAGGCTGAGTTCAGCATAATTGAAAAGTTACGTAATGGCTCACAATGACATGGCAGACGCATAAACAACACGATACCATGACTGGTGAATTGTTCCATATTGTCAGGGTCAAATGTGCCGGGATTGACCATATCAGCGATCGAGAAAATAACTTTACCGGTGCCGGCGTTGTCTTCGTGACGGTGGAAAATATTCATCTCACCGAACTTAAAATTCATGCTTAGCATACACGGAAGTAACTCAGCGCCTTTAATGGTTTCACCTTCTTTTGCCATAACGTGAAGTACAAGCACGTCATAGGGATCAGGTAGTTGTTCTTCAGTTTCAGGTTCAGGTGTCTTTTCAGCGACAGGATCAGCGATGGTTTCCTTTTGAGTCTGTGCCTGCGGCTGCGTGTTTGACACTTCAATTTCCCCGTCATCAAACAGGCTGGCCTGAGTCGGCTGCTGAGCTTTAACGGCCGCAGGTTCAATCTCAACCCGCGGCTCATCAAGTACCGGCTCGACTCGCTCCGTCTTAATTTCCTTAACCGATGGTTTGACTTGTGAGATTTCAGTCACAACAGCCGTTTTTTTCACTTCACCCGCTTTTCTTACTCTAACTTCACCGATACCGTCAGCGTCAAAGCCTTCTGAATCACGATGTTTTACTTCAGTTCCGCGAATATCAGGACGCTTATTGTCTTTGATGTTATTAGATTGATGGCGTCTTATCGACCAAACCCCGTGGATCAAAACCGCTAAAATCGCTAATCCACCTAAAATTAAGAAAACTAGTTGAAGGTCTTCCATTTGTTACCCTGTTTTAAAAATCGTTATCCTATATCTGCAAGAGCAACAGCTTCGTCAACATCTACGGCGACGATTCTCGATACTCCGGGCTCATGCATTGTTACGCCAATCAACTGATCCGCCATCTCCATGGTGATTTTGTTATGGCTAATATATATAAACTGCACTGTTTGGGACATTTCTTCAAGTAAACGGCAGAAACGTTCTACATTCGCGTCGTCAAGCGGCGCGTCCACTTCGTCCAGCATACAAAACGGCGCCGGATTCAGTCTGAAAATGGCAAACACTAATGATAATGCGGTTAGCGCCTTTTCTCCACCGGAAAGTAAATGAATTGTACTATTCTTTTTACCCGGCGGTCTCGCCATAATGGTGATACCCGTCTCAAGTAAGTCATCATCTGTGAGTTCTAAGCAGGCGCTCCCCCCGCCGAAAACTTTCGGAAATAACATTTGTAAATCATTATTAACTTTTTCGTAGGTTTCCTTAAAGCGACTTCGGGTTTCACGGTCTATCTTTCTGATTGCCGACTCTAAACTTTCCAGTGCGTCGGTTAAATCATCATTTTGCTTGTCTAAATAATCTTTGCGATGTTTTTGCTGCTCATATTCTTCAATCGCAGTCAGATTTATCGCCCCTAATCGGGCAATCCGTTGTTTGACGGTTTCTAACTCCTGATGCCACAGATTAATTTCCGCGTCAGGGGCTAAGCCGGCCATCACCGAATGAATATTGACATTTTCCTGTTTAAGGATCTCAAGCTGACTGTTGATCTGACCTTTAATGCCTTCACGCTTTAGTTTTAACTCGCTGATCTGCCGCGCAAGTGTTTGCTGCTTCTGGATAACTTGTCTTTGGTTATCGTTAATGGAATCAATTTTCGCCTGCAGATCAGATTGTCGCTGCCGGGTCGCGGTTAGCTCTTGTTGCTGATCACTGTGTTTTTCTACCAGCGCCTTTAACTCTTGTTCAATCATCCGCGGCGATGTCACATTTGCCTTATCATCAGCGTTCATTGAAGCCTTTATCTCCGCTAACTGACTTTCGAGCTCAAGCCGTCGCTGCTGATTTTGTAAAATGCGTTGATGATAAACCGCTAATTGAGTCCGCTTCTGTTGCAGCTGAGTTTGCTCAGTATTGATTTTTAGCTGAAGTTCATTAGCTTTATTCTGAAGCTGCTGAACCGAGTTTAGTTTTCGCTGCAGCGTATTCTCAATATCTGACAGAGCGCCGGACAGGGTTTCAACTGACTCAGATAACCGCAGATGCTTTTCGTCATCAATTTCTTCGTCCGAATTAACGGCGGCGATTTTTTCCTGGATCACCTTAAGCCGAGATTCTATATCTTGCTTGCGTGCCTCATCCTTTTGCCGCTGCTCATCCGCCGCCGCTAACGATGAGAGCAAGCCGGTTCTTTTTAAACTATGATGCTGTATCCGCTCTTTAAGATGTTCTAATTCATCGTTATTGAGGTTTCGCCGCTGTAATGCGTCTGATAACTTTTCACTGATATCGGAAAGTTCTCGACTCAGCCCCTTCAGCTTATTCGACAGCTCGGTTTTTTCAGCCTGTAAGCTCAGCGCCGAAGTCTGGCTGCTTTGCTTTTCCAGAACGAAATCCTCACCCACAAGATAACCATCTTTTGTCAGGATTAAGTCCTTACGGCTTTTGCCGGCCGCTAAAGCTTGTGAGCGAGTGCCGGTAAATTGCACATTGGCGAACCAAGGCGCTAAATTTAACGGTGCGGCCGCGATGACTTCATTACTGAAAACATCCCCGGTCCGGTTAAAACCCGCGGCGTTTTTCATTGATTCCGCACAGAACAGTTCCTGATTTAATATGTGACCGATTAACAGCTCTACAGACTTTTCCCAGCCTGTATTGGCTTTTATCACTTGCCAAATCGGTGATTGCGCCCGCTGATTTCCGTCCAGCCATTCCTCAATTATCTGAATTCGGCTTTTCGTTTCGGTGATTTCAGTGTCTTTAACTTTCCGCCGCTGTTCTTGGGTCGCGGTTTGCTCTTCAAATTCAAGCTTGCGCTGTTTTTTGTCAGCTAATTGTTTTTCCAGCTCCGCGATACTGTTATTTTGTTTTTCTAATTCAATCTGCCGCGAGCCGGTGCTGAAAGTATGCTTTTCGAGCTCTTCCAGCTGTTGTTTGAGATTTTGCGATTGCTCCTTGTACAGCGCTAAATTTTGTCTTTTATGCTCCAGCTGAGATTCCTGAAGCCGCAATTGCATTTTCGCTTCAGAAAGCCGCTGACGCCTAACTCTCTCATCTTCTGACTGAGCCTGATAGCTGATCTGCGCCGATTCTAAATTAAGTCGCTGATCATCGAGCTGTTCGCGCAGCATTTCCAGCTCAGACTCTGAGACGTTAACATCATCGTCAAGACTGAGGTTACTTTGCTTTAATTCTTTTTGTTCAGAATCTAACTTAGCTTGTTGCAGCTCTGTTTTTTCAAGCTGGTCAGACAACTTTTTATCAAGTTGTCGCTGATGTGTTTTTTGCTGCTCCAGACGCGCGATTTCCGTACCCGTTTGGTAGTAGGATTCAACTTGCCCCTGCTCTTTTAAGTTAAGCTCGCTTAAATCAAGTGACAGTCGGGTAAACTGAGACTTTGCGGCTTCGACCTCAGCGTTAATTTTTTCCAGTTCAACTTCAAGCCGGTTAATGTTTACCGTAGTTTCATCAACCTGTGCTGTGTGCCGTGTATATTTGAGCACCAGCAGCTCAGCATGAAGTTTACGTTCGGTTTTCTTGAATTCACGGTATTTCAGTGCCGATTTTGACTGCGCCGCTAATTTTTTAAGCTGGGTTTCCAGCTCGCTGCGAATGTCAAACAGACGCTCTAAGTTTTCGCGGGTATGGCGAATACGGTTTTCGGTATCACGACGTCGTTCTTTATAGCGTGAAATGCCGGCGGCCTCTTCGATAAACACCCGCAGATCTTGCGGTTTTGACTCAATAAGACGTGAGATCATGCCTTGCTCGATGATGGCGTAACTTCTCGGACCAAGACCTGTACCCATAAATAAATCAGTGATGTCTTTCCTGCGGCATTTTTGACCGTTAAGAAAGTACAGCGAATCACCGTCACGGCTGACCTGACGCTTAACGGAAACTTCCTGATAACTTGAGTACTGCCCCGCTAAGCGACCATCTTGATTATCAAAACTCAGTTCAACACCGGCGACAGAGACCGGTTTTCGGGCGTTAGAGCCGCTGAAAATGACATCTGTCATCGCCCCGCCCCGCAGATGCCTGGCACTGCTTTCACCTAACACCCAGCGCACGGCATCAATAACATTTGATTTACCGCAACCGTTTGGGCCGACAATACCGGTAAGCGCTTTTTCGAACGGGATTTTTGTTGGATCAACAAACGACTTAAATCCGGCCAGCTTAATCTGTTTTAATTTCATTTATGAGCTTTCGGAACCAATCAGGAAGTCATTTCGAGACAGTTCTTTGTTCTTATTTTTGAGTGAATTTACCGTGATACTTTAGCAAAGCGAGCAGCATTTTGTAACGTTTTTTATACCTTTGGTGACATTAGTTTACTTGTTATTTTTAACCAAGTTATTCAAAATCAAATGAGGAATCATTTTAGGTATTTTGACGATGAATCAAAAAATCACCAGCAAGAGCGGCGTGAATTATTTTATTGAAGGTTTCAGCCTGATTAAAAGGCCGGGACTAAGAAGCTTTGTGTTCATTCCTTTGACGATTAACTTTCTGTTGTTTGCCGCGGCGTTTTACTTTGCGTTCGGACAGCTCGAAGTATTGTTTAACCGGTTCAATTCGCAGCTTCCTGATTTTCTGTCCTGGCTGCATTTCTTATTGTGGCCGCTGGCGATCATTACTTTACTGATCACCATGTCGTTTGTTTTCAGTTCGGTAATGAACTGGCTTGCCGCGCCTTTTAACGGCCTACTGTCTGAGAAAGCCGAACAAACTTTAACGGGAAAACCGCTCAATACGGGAGGCACAATCGATTTAATTAAAGACTTACCGCGTATTCTTGGCCGGGAGTGGCAAAAGCTCAAATACTATCTTCCGAAAGCCGTTTTGTGTTTGCTGCTGTTTGTTATTCCGGGTATCGGTCAAACCGTAGCGCCGGTTATCTGGTTTTTATTCACCGCCTGGATGATGTCGGTTCAATATTGTGATTATCCTTTTGATAACCACAAAGTAAAGTTTGATGATATGAAGTTTGCCCTGAAACAAACTAAGGGAACAGCTTATACCTTCGGAGCGACAGTCTCGCTGTTTTCCATGATTCCCGTCGTGAACTTCATCGTAATGCCCGTGGCCATTTGCGGCGCTACGGCGATGTGGGTCGACAAATACCGCCCGGCTTATCGCAATTCGGCTATTGCGCCTGAATAAGCCGCCCTTTTTATCTGAGCGCATCTGAGCGCCTTTAAGGCGCCCGAGTTCTTATCTTCACGCTGCTGATTTGATGCTGAAATTCATATTTTGAAACATCTTGTTATATTTATTAAAAAATAGTTAATCACATTTTTCTGATTTTTTGCGAAAATAACCAAAAAAACATAATGAACCAAAAAACAGGATGTCAGGTTTGAACAAAACGCTTTCGTTGTACTCAGCACTCTTCTCTTCCATCATTTTTTTTCCGATGGCATTTGCGGGAATTTCTCCGCATCCGAATATTGAAATACCCACGCTGCCGCAAAGGGCGAACATTGACGGTGTAATTGATGAACCGCACTGGCAGCTGGCGAATGAAGTTTCACTCAATTTCGAAACTCGGCCGCGTGAGAATGAAGCCGCTCCGGTCAAAACGACCGCGAAAATTTACGCGACTGAAAAATCGGTTTTTGTGGCATTTAAAGCCTATGATCCCGACCCGGAACGAATTCTCGCCAACCTTCGGGACAGAGATAACTCCTGGGGTGATGATACGGTCGGGGTTCGGTTTGATACCTACAATGACGCCAAATTAGCTTATAACTTTTTTGTTAATCCCTACGGAGCTCAAGCCGACAGTATCGAAAATGAGTTAACCGGAAATGAAAGTGATGCCTGGGACGGCATCTGGTATAGCGCCGGGCGTAAAACTGAAGACGGTTATCATGTCGAGATGGAACTGCCGATCTCAATGTTTGCCTTTGATGATTCACTCGAACTTCAGACCTGGGGTATCGACTTTATTCGTTATTATCCCCGCAGCGAGAACCACCGTATTGCCAACAATAAAATAGACAGAAATAACAACTGTAATTTGTGTCAGATTGGCACCGCGACGGGTTTAAAAGGCGCGACACAAGGCAGCGGCATTCAGATTACGCCTTCAATTGTCGCCACCCGCGACTCAGAGCGAGACCTGAACTCCGATTCCCCGCGGGATGATGAAACGCAAGTCGAACCCGGAGCCGACCTTCGATGGGCTATCACCCCGTCAACGCTATTGAACGCGACGATTAACCCTGATTTTTCACAAGTGGAAGCGGATGCCGGACAGCTTGACGTAAATACTACCTTTGCCTTGTTCTATCCTGAAAAACGCCCTTTCTTTCTTGATAACAAAGATTATTTCGACACCCAATATAATCTGCTTCACACTCGTAATATTGTGTCACCTGATTACGGATTAAAGCTGACCGGTAAAGCTGACGAGCACACGTCAGCCGTCTTAATCGCTCAAGATTCTGAGACCAATTTTCTGGTGCCCGGAAACCTCGGCTCTCAAGTCGCGACATTGGACGATAAGAGCACTAACCTCGCGGCACGTTACCGTTATGACGCCACGTCAAAATTAGCTGTCGGCACGTTAATCACGCTGAAAAAATCTGACAATTATCATAACTACCTTGCCAGCGGTGATGTCAAGTATCAGCCGACACCGCAGGACACCTTTAACGCACAAGTCGCGGCGTCACAAACGCAATACCCTGAATTCCTCAGAAACGAGCTGGATTGTGACATCAGGGACTGCGAAGCCTACCTTCGCACCAGTAAAGACGGAAATTTTACGGGCGATTTTTACCGTTTACGCTACGCCCATGACCGGCGTAACTGGGGTATATTTACCAATTATGAATCATTTTCAGATGACTTCAGGGCTGATCTTGGTTTTATCGACCAGGTTGACTTCAATAAATTTGTGACCGGCGGCCGCTATAACTGGTACCCGAAAGACAGCTTTTTCAATGAAATTAATATCGGCGGCGACTGGGATATCAGCCGCAATGACAAAAATGAATTAATTGAAAAAGAGGCTGAGGCCAGCCTGAGACTCTTTGGAAAATATCAAAGTTACTTTGGTATAGGAATCGTTGACAGAAACAAAATCGGCTTAAGACAAACCGCCGGTGAACTTGATGATATTAAACAACGAGCTACCTTAGATATTGACGGTAATACCACGCTATTTGAAGAAACATTCCTTTGGAGTCGTCTGGAATTTGACCCTGTGTCTAACGTCTATTTCGGCATATCCGTTAACTACGGCGATGAAATTGATGTGGTCAATAACCAATCAGGAAAAAATCTGCGCGTCAGTCCTGATATTGAATGGGATATTCTTGATAACCTTTCGATGGAGCTAAGCCATACATTTAAGCGTCTTAACGTCGTTGACGGTCGGCTGTTCACAGCAAACTTGACGGACTTAAGATTAAACTGGCAATTCAGTATCAAAAGCTTTTTAAGGCTGAGTAGTGTTTATCAAGATACTGACCGTAATTTAAACTTATATAAAGCTGAGTTCAGACCAAGCGACAAATCCTCAAGCGAGCTAAGCAGTGAAATTCTGTATGGTTACAAATTAAATCCGCTGAGCGTGTTTTATCTGGGATACTCTGATAACAGAGTCGCTAATGATGATATTGAGTCTCTTGAACAAAACGAACGAAGAATTTTTATGAAACTGAGCTATGCGTTTGTGATGTAAGCTTTAACCTGAACGTTCATGACAGGCGTAGGTATCATGGAATTTATACACACTTTATTATGATTATTATGAAAACAGCAATTGTATTAGGGGCAACAGGGTTAGTCGGTCGAAGCGTAGTAGAAAAACTCTGCGTAAATAAACAAATCGAAAAAGTGATTGCGATTACGAGGCGTTCTGTTGAATATCAATCGTCAAAGGTCGTCAATCAAGTTGTTGATTTTAATGATTTAAATAAATATTCAAGCATTTTTAACGCAGATCTTTTATTTTCATGTTTGGGTACAACAATAAAACAAGCCGGCTCTGTCGCGGCTCAGCGAGAAGTTGATCTGAATTATCAGTTACGTGTAGCGCAAATCGCCGCTCAAAATAAAGTCAGTCATTATTTATTGGTTTCTTCCGGCGGTGCAAACCCGAAAAGTAATAATGCGTATTTCAAAATGAAAGGTGAACTTGAGAATGCGGTTAAGGCTCTAAACTTTAAAGGAATTAGCATTTTTCAGCCTTCTTTGCTTTTAGGTATCCGGGATCATGTTCGTATAGGTGAATTCATTGTTGCCCGCATCATGTCAATATTGAAGTTACTACCGGGTTTAAAACGTTACAGACCGATTAAAGCCGAACAAGTGGCTGAAAAAATGATTCAAGTAAGTTTATCAGAGGGTAAAGCCTTGCAACAATTTACCCTTGAGGATGTGTTCCCGGAAGAATAAACAGAAAAAGCGAGCTGAATTGGCTCGCTTTTTTATACAGGTAAAGAATTATTGTATAGTCTCTAACTCTGAAAATTTCTCTGAAAATAACGCTGAAGATAAATAACGCTCTGCTGAAGAGGGCAGAATAACAACGATATTTTTATCTTTAAACTCCTCGAGCTTTGATAAACGCTCAGCGACAATCACGGCTGCACCTGAAGAAATACCGGCAAGAATACCTTCTTCTGTCATCAGCTTGTGCGCCATATCAATCGCATCTTCATTAGTAACCGCTTCTACTCTGTCGATAACCGATAAGTCTAAGTTTCCGGGGACAAAGCCAGCGCCGATACCTTGGATTTTGTGTGGCCCGGGTTTGATTTCCTCGCCAGCAAGCGCTTGAGCAATTACCGGTGAATCTGCAGGCTCAACCGCAACTGAGGTAATGGCTTTACCTTGAACGTTCTTGATGTAGCGGCTTACGCCAGTGATTGTGCCGCCGGTACCTACACCAGCTACAAAGACATCAATTTCACCGTCCGTGTCTTCCCAGATTTCAGGGCCAGTAGTTTTTTCATGAATCTCAGGATTAGCCGGGTTATCGAATTGTTGTAATAACAGATACTTTTCAGGGTTTGATCGCTGAATTTCTTGTGCTTTTTCAATAGCGCCTTTCATGCCTTTTGAGCCTTCAGTAAGCACAAGGTTAGCGCCTAATGCTTTAAGCAGCTTCCTTCTTTCTAAGCTCATGCTGTTAGGCATAGTCAGAGTCAGTTTGTAACCACGCGCCGCCGCAACGTAAGCCAAGGCAATGCCAGTATTTCCCGAAGTCGGTTCGATTAATTCTTTTTCTTTGGTTAATGTGCCGTTTTTCTCAGCGGCCCAAATCATGTTAGCGCCGATACGACATTTGACACTGAAACTCGGATTACGAGATTCGATTTTGGCCAGAATTTTACCGTTTCCGATACGATTTAAACGAACTAACGGACTACGACCGATAGTTAATGAGTTATCTTCAAAAATTTTGCTCATGTTTATGTAACTCCTTTAATTTTAGCTAAATCATAGTGGCAGCAGTGCTAAAGGAAAATGATAGTTTTATCTTCTATATTCTTTTTAGTTATAAGTGTATTTTATTTGGTTGTAAACCGATTATCGATGCCGATATCAATTAGATTTTCCTTCGGTGACAGCTTTATTTAATCTCTTTTTAATTCAGTCACTTGACGAGAAATAATTATAGCGGCTTGTGTTTTGTCATCATACCAGCGTAGGCTGACAGTGACTTTCTCCGAACAAGAAAAAGGCGCTAGTACTCCGGCCTTCGTTGGTGTGACGAAGAAGATGTTTAACGATACCGCCGCTTGCGGCGGGCCGTTCATTTCGTTGAGGTTTGAGGGTTATATTTAAGTAGAGTAAACACTGGCTTCGTGCATTTGCGCTTATCCACAAGCCCCTCGTCGATTCCCCGGGTGATGTTTTCCCTCACACGGCGTTGCTATGTTTCTTCTAGCCCCTTCACTTGCTTCGTCCGGACGCGGGCAGATAAACAAGCCTGCTTGTGTTAATTTTGCGTAAGTATTCCGGGACAGTTTCTAATCAAATTGATCGGGCTATGAAGCTTTAAACTTTTAAAGCCCGAATATTCAATTTTGTCATCATTGAATTCTAATTTTGATTGA
Source organism: Parashewanella sp. (assembly GCA_965200795.1). Classification (GTDB taxonomy): domain Bacteria; phylum Pseudomonadota; class Gammaproteobacteria; order Enterobacterales; family Shewanellaceae; genus Parashewanella. The sequence continues at coordinate 103,530 of CBDAVB010000027.1, read as the reverse complement.
GTATCAACACAAAAGAAACTGGTACCGCTGTATTAATACTGGATAATTTAGCAATTTCCTTTAACGAGTTAATGCCTTCTACTAAGTTAAAATCAGATGCATTGATGATGGTAGGCTCCATACTAGTCACAATTGCTTTTTTGTCCGAAAGTTTAGCAACCAACACATTGAAATTAATAGTCTGAATCAAATTATGAAGAGCCAGTTTACCTTCAACGCTCATAATTTTAGTTTCACCGTTTTGCATATTATCTAAGATATTCTTTTTTAAATTCGCGGATAAGATGACGGTTGGGTATCGTGACACATCAAATAGTAAGCTTTGCATTCTTTCATCACGAATCGCAATTCCTGTATCAATACTCTTTAAAGGAATTGTAAGCTCAAAGTGACCATCACTTCTCAGGTTACCAACCACGGTTTTAAAGTGGTGAACTTCACCAATGGATTCTTTTTTTATCGAGACAAATGTCACCTTTGAGTTAACAGAATCAACACTCCACTCATGAGCTTGCGCGTTAAAACAAAGACATACAGCTATAACAGCCAAAACAGAAAAAAAATTTTTCATTGTTCCATCTCTAAAATAGGAAGATCAAACAAATATTAGCAAAAACTTTTTCAGTGTAAAATATCATATTGAAATATAGTAAAAAGCCTCTGAAAAGAGGCTTTAATAAGAAAAGAGGACGGTAACTTACTATATGCTAAGCGTTACCCCTGACTTTCATATTAAGTTCCTTAGCGAAATTCAACATACGATCTAAAGGAACTAATGCATTATCACGCAACGCGGCATCGACAAAAATCTCATGCTCAGATGCATCAGCCGCAGACAACAAGGTCTCAATTGCTTTCAAGCCGTTCATCGCCATCCAAGGGCAATGCGCACAACTTTTACAGGTTGCGCCATTACCACCCGTTGGTGCTTCAATTAAGGTTTTACCCGGTGCCGCTTGTTGCATTTTATAGAAAATACCTTTATCGGTAGCAACAATAAAGGTGTCATTATCCATCTCTTGCGCAGCTTTGATAAGCTGACTTGTAGAACCGACAGCATCAGCCATCTCAACAACACCAGCTGGTGATTCAGGATGAACAAGAACCGCGGCGTCAGGATATTCTTTCTTAAGGTTAGCTAATGCACGAGCTTTGAATTCATCGTGAACGATACACTCACCCTGCCACATCAACATTTCAGCACCGGTCTGTCTGGCAATATAGTTTCCTAAGTGGCGATCTGGCCCCCAAATGATTTTTTTTCCCTCACTGTCAAGATGCTCAACAATTTCCAATGCGATACTTGATGTAACGACCCAGTCTGCACGGGCTTTAACAGCGGCAGACGTATTGGCGTATACCACTACCGTGTGATCCGGATGAGCGTCGCAGAACTCACTAAAGGTATCAACCGGACAACCTAAATCTAAAGAGCATGTAGCCTCTAAGGTCGGCATTAACACTGTTTTTTCAGGCGACAAAATCTTCGCCGTCTCACCCATAAAACGCACACCGGCAACAATCAATGTTTTTGCAGGGTGATCACGACCAAAACGTGCCATTTCTAAAGAATCAGAAACACAACCACCGGTTTCTTCAGCCAATGCTTGAATCTCAGGAGCCGTGTAATAATGAGCAACAAGAACAGCATCGCGTTCTTTTAATAATTGCTTGATACGCTCCTTATACTGACTTTTCTCTTCTACTGATAAATAAACGGGTTTAGCAGGAAATGGATAATATATAGTTTTAATCTGCGGTGCCGCCTGGCTCATAATGCGTCCAAAAAATCACAACAATTTCTCAATTATATTAAATTGAATTATGAAAAGCTAACTCCGCTCTCATAAGCTGCAAATTTTAGTAATAAAATTACACCTTAAAATCATATAGCTGCGAAGGTTTTGTGATACATTTTTCGCTAAGAAATGCAATTAATATTCATCTAAATCAGCGACTTGATATGACTTTGTCGAGAGCCGCTGATCATAAGATAGTTTACTTCCCCGCGGATGAGCAATTTAATCTCTCAGTCGATCAATTCTCAGACAGGCTTAGACTGCGGATAGCAGATGAGTCGGTAAAAGGAGCATTTGGCGATGTGGCAGAAACTCTCGCTCAAACAACTGGGACAAAAGTCGCGCAACGGCAGTGTTTAAATATCGTTCAACCCAGAAAAAGCAGTTGGCGGCACTCTTAAACGCAGAAAAAATTACCGACATAAAAAACTGTCGTACTCCGCTTACCGACAGCAAGGCCTGAATAGCAGTAAGCATTTATTCTGCTTTCTGTTATCCGTAACGCCGCCGGCGGTAATTTTTAGCCGCTTTATGAGCGTCAAGCACTCACTTCAAAAGTGAGTTTGTTTGGCTGCCTTCCTGATTAAACATAATGCGGTTAATAACGATACCCGGCAACCCGGACAATATGGTATCAGAAATGCGTGTTGAACCCACGAATGAATTCAGATCACATTTTTGAGGATGTGTAGCCTGAAACAGTAATCATAATTCCCTGATTTGAGAGCCTCGCCTTATCAAAAGTGTGAAACATATCTGTTAATGCGTTTTCCCTGATTGGAAATACCATAAAACGTGCGATAATTCCCCGAATCTACCCATGTTATAGATCCCTTCTCTGTTGCGGGGATAACGAGAAATTCCGGAACATGGGCAGATGCTACAGGCATAGCCTGCCGCTGATTACGTCCACAGGAGGTGATTTTAATTTTCAGTAAACAGGTTAACAAGAGTCCTAGCAGGCCGGCGGATTGAATAATAGCTTTTTTGAGTTTAGTTATGTCATCTATTCTGTTTGACGGGTTCCCTATGAATTTGTCTAAAAATTTCGACAACCCCAGAATTAGTTTGCCCCGTTATAATTATCTTAAAATAAAAGAGCGCATCGATACTATTTCATCTGGCCGTTCAAAGGGAGAGGAATTACCTATTCAAATTCATATTCAGGCAGATAAGGATTTCCCTGAGGGTCAATACTATACTTTTACAGTAAAAGTTAAAGCGGATGGGCAAGTAAATTTTTTCTGCGATAATACAGATGTTTATTGCTGCGGGCTACTTTTCGCCGATACAACTGATAAACGCAGAATTTCGAAGGCATTAACGGCTCAATACAACAATTCATTAAAATCAGAACCAGATACGGCGGAATATGATATTCAGCCGATTACAAATACAACTCCATCCCATTCTTTTCATAAAACTGATGCTAATTTAAATGAGCATACACCTTTACTAACGGATGATAAGCAGAAAAAATAGCGACAAAATAAACTGTGCTCCGGATCTGTCGGTTAAGGATAATTTTAGGCGCTATTCATTTCAAGCCGCCGCAACGAAGAAACGGGCTTTGTGTCTTGAGCTGAAGCTAGCAAGTGCAAATGGACGGAGCAAGAGTACCAGATACGTGGTTCTTATTGAGCATTCTCACGGCCAAGCTAAACCTCACTAAACTTTAGGCAACCAAACACCGAAAACAGGAGAAAACTCAATAAGATTCTACAACATGTTGAAACCGCTGCCCTCACAGGTCGTCAGGGCTCGCGCCATATTATTGCGGCGATGATTGATAAACATAAACACGGCGCCACAGCCAGGCTCACAGGCTAAACGCGGCTTATTATAGAACCGCTTTATAATCACAATAAAATCAAAAAGTAAGAAAAGCGCCGTTATAGAACAAAGAAAAATCTCTTCACAGAGGCACTGATTCAGGCAATAAAACCGCCCTTACTTGAGTAAAATAACTCATTGTGAGATCCGCGGTTTATTTGATATATTTCGCCGGCATCATAATGATTTGGAAACTAAAGCATGAAAGGGAAAGCCACTTCGCTCGATATCGCCCACCTTGCGGGTGTATCTCAATCGACAGTTTCAAGAGCGCTAAGAAATAGTCCGTTAGTAAAAAAAGAAACCATCGAAGCAGTCAAGCGTATCGCTAAAGAGCTGAACTATAAAGTGGATAAACATGCCAGCAGCTTACGCACACAAAAGAGTAAGACATTGGCGTTGTTAATTTTCGCTGATCCTACCTCTGACAATTCATTAATTAATCCGTTCTTTTTATCAATGCTAGGCTCTATCACCCAAGAGACCGCCAAAAAAGATTATGATTTATTACTCTCGTTTCAACAGTATTCTGATGACTGGCACGCCGATTATGAGGACAGCCAGAAAGCCGATGGGATCATTCTGCTCGGCTACGGTGATGCGGTGGATTTTGAGCCGAAATTAAAGCAGCTTGACGAACAAGGCACGCATTATGTCCGCTGGGGACCGCAAACCGACAAGTACCCGTCAATATGTTGCGACAACAAAAACGGCGGCTTTCAGGCCACAGAACATCTGCTGGAACTGGGTCATCGAAAAATCGCATTTCTTGGGGACGCCTCAATTCACTGCCCTGAGTTTTTCGATCGTTATCAGGGCTATGCCGAAGCTTTGCTAACGGCAAGATTGCCCATAGAACCCAAACTGCAAATTGACGCCATTTCGACCGAGCAATCCGGCTATGAGGCCACCATTGAACTGATTGACAGTCAGCAATCATTTAGCGCCATTTTCGCGGCAAGCGACTTAATGGCAATCGGTGCGATTAAGGCGTTAAAAGAAAGGGGAATACACATCCCAACAGATGTCAGTGTTGTAGGATTTGATGATATTCAAATCGCCCGCTTTATGAATCCGCCTTTAACCACCGTCAAGCAAGACACGGTAACCGCGGGCAGGGGTTTAGTTCAGGTTCTTATCGATAAAATCGAGGGAAACCCGCAGCGGCAAATATTTTTAAGCCCTGAGCTTATCGTCAGGAATTCAAGTAAAGCACTTTAAATGGGCGCAGATCTTTTATAACGACAATGACCTAAAAAAGCGCCTTTTCAGCATACTAGAATCTATGGTTACCTTTGGGCATCCAGAACATAAATAACAATTACTTGATAAAGCTGAAGAGAACCTAATTGTTAAGAGAATATTAAGACGAATTGAGTTCAGTTATTTGTGACTCTCTTTGTGACTGCTTTTTCATTGCCCAGCGATAAGCTAAAACGACAAGTAAACCTAAGAAGCAGGCGGCAAGCAGGCATAAAATAAAATAATTTTTGCCGTAATGCTCGTAGATGTAACCCGGCAAAAATGTTCCCAACGTGCCGCCGGCGTAATAAAACGAATTGTATAAACCATTACTGAGCGAGGGCGATGCCAGACTGATTTGGTTAATGAATGGCGCCGCCGTAGTGTGGATGATAAACATGGATAAGCAGAACAGAAGAAAAGCGGTAAAAAACAATGCAAAGCTGTGAGGATAAAACAGCAGAATAGTAATGCAATAAGCCACAAACGCATAAGTTAAGGTACTAAGCTTGCTGAATGAGGTAAGCAGTTTTTTGGCGAAGAAAAAGCTCAAAGCGGCCGCGATAAAGTAAGCGGTATACACTAAGCCAATCGTCCAGCCGCTGTTAAAGTGATAGTCATTTTTAAGAATAAAAGGCAAAAAGTTCATAAAAGCGGAAAAACAGAAAAACATCAGAAAAACAGCGAGATAAATTAAGCAGGTATTATGCTTGAACGCAAGCTGCAAATGCTCAGTAAACTTGACCGATGTCGCTTCTGTCAGGCGCTCAAATTTACTGTCTTTACATGGGATCAAACTGACCGCAGCGATAAATAGGACTAAACTCAATATTTCAAAATAAGTCTGCCACGGTATAATCGAGGCAAAAACAGAACTCAATAATCGACTTAGAAATCCCCCTGAAATGGTACTGAACACATATCCGGAAATCGCTGACGTTCTGTAATGATATCGATATACCGTGCCTAAGTGTGTTGTTATCGAAACCAGAATTGCCGGCAGAATCAACCCTTGCGCGAAGCGAATAATTAAAAGCTGCTCATAGGTTTTTGAAAAAGCAAACAGCAAACTGCTGACAACAAGCAATGCAAAAGCAATCTTCAAAAGTTTTATCGGCTTAAAGTGAACCAGAAAAAAACCATACACTAACGGCCCAATTGCTAACGGCAGCATAGTTACGGTAACCAGCAGCCCGGCATGGTAAGAGCTTAAATGCAGAGTTTCAACAATACGGGGCAGGATTGCCTGAGGGCTGTAAAGAAGAATGAAGGACAATAACGCGATGAGTAATAAGTGGTAATACTTCACAATACAGCCTTTAAGTCAGTAAAAAATTAAGTGTCCGCTGAAGTTCAGGTCATTGCTGATTGCTTATATTAAATCCCAGATTGTTGATTTAGCATAGCTGTGTAAATTCTACTATATAAGATTGTATGTCTTTCGCGGGTATGAAAACTGACGCCTTGAAATTTCAGATGGAACCGCGGCACCCCTGACAGATGCCGCCTAACTTAACCCCCGATTAAAATCTCCGGCCTAAACGGGCGTCCATTGATTTTTTAGCCTGACTTAATAAAGCTGGTGAATCTATCGCGTCATTCATAATAAAGACTTTTACGCTGTGCGGTTCTAATGTCACTTTCTCCCGCGGTTTCAAATCAGCGTCCGATGTTGAAAATGCGTCAACCCAATCACCTTTCGGTAAATTTTCAGGCACAATGAGTTCAGCTTTCTGGTCAGATTTATTCAGTAATACCAAGGCGGTCTGGTTTGTATTTTGATACTGATAAATGCGATAGAACATGGCCTGGTCGCCGTCTAATTTAACCGGTACTTGCAGCCCCTTTTGCAGGGCGATATTTGCCTTACGCGCATTGGCGATTTTAGTCAGCCGCTTAGCGATTTTGTGAGTTTTCGCTTTTTCGATATTGTCTTTACCGTAATAATTACGATTACCAAAGTGCTCGCCTTTACCGCGCTCAAACCCGATTTCACTGCCGTAGTAAACGACAGGAATACCACGGGCGGTAAATAACCAGTTATGAGCGTTAATAAAGCCGTTATCAGAGGCATTCATTCTCGGCATATCATGGTTATCATAAAATGTCGTTAGCCTGTACGGGTTGGCGTAGGGCCCGTTGGTCAGGTGCAAGGCGGACGCTAACGTTTCAAAACCTTTACCGCCGGCGAAAACATCGTCCATGGCTTTTTTAAGCGGAAAATCGAGAACGCTCATGCCGCCGAATCGCGGGTAAGTGTATTGCGCGATTTCATCGGCGTCGAATGAGTAAGCCTCACCGAACATAAACAAATCAGGATAATGAGAACGAATGCGCTGAGTGAACTTGCCCCACACTTTTGCCGGAACATGCTTTACCGTATCAATTCGAAACGCCGACGCGCCCTGCCCCAGCCATTGCAGATAGGCGTCGACAAAGTAATTTAACGCCGCGTCATTTTCCACGTTGATGTCCGCCAGCTGAGCGAGATCCGGTCTGGTGAAAAACCATTCATGCAGCTTTTCCGTTTCCGGTCGCAGCTGATCCGGCGCTAAGTTCATATGATCGGCGACTAACTTGCCGTTTTTATCATACAATTTACCGAATTCCGGTTGCGTCTCCGGCATGGTATAAGCCGGTGAACCATGATTAATCACCACATCCAGCACAGTTTTAAGACCATGTTTCGCCAGCTGATGATTAAGCTGTTTGTAATCAAGATCCTTTGACGGCAAGTGCTTATCTAACCGAAAAAAGTTAATTCCCCAATAACCGTGATAACCCGACTTGCCTTTGTCCGTCGCAAAACCGCCGGGCTTGATTTCATAACCGCCGGTAAAAGCCCGGGACGGATTTTGCACAATCGGCGTCATCCAAACCGAAGTGAAACCGAGATTTTTAATGTATTGCGCCTGTTCAAGCAAGCCCTTAAAATCGCCGCCTAAATAGCCGGCATTGGCTGTTTCGCCGCTTTTCCAGTTCAGCGGACGATTAAAACCGGACTCCTGCTGGTAGTTATTGGATTTATCGCCGTCGACAAAGCGATCGGTAATAACAAAATAGACATTTTCCGCGGCAAACGGGTGCAAAGTACCATAAAGCTCTTCGGCCTGCGCTGAAGACAAGCCGGCAAGTATCGCTAGGTTCAAGGCTGATTTTTTCATTTTAGTTCTCATTATTGATTGAAACTCGTAAAGCGAATAAACCTGATACCACAAGGCTGACCGCGCCGATCAATAAGGCATAAATCGGCTCATTGTCAAAACCGATACGCAATATCAACCCGAGGACGCTTGCGGCTAACAGCTGAGGAATAACGATGAAGAAGTTAAAAATTCCCATGTACACACCGACTTTTCGTACGGGCAACGAGCCGGCGAGCATGGCGTAAGGCAGGGATAAAATTGACGCCCAGGCGAATCCGACGCCTATCATGGCAATCAACAAATAATCAGGATCACTGATCACCAAAAACAAACCTAAACCAATCGCGCCCGATAGCAGATTAACGAAATGCGCTTTCTGCAAACCAATGGTTCTGACAACAAAAGGAATGACAATCGCCGCGACTGCGGCGAAGCCGTTATAAGCCGCGAACAAAACGCCGACCCAGTTAGCGCCTTCGTTGAACGCAACCGATGCGGTGTCGGTTGCGGCAAAATGTACCGAAGTCACTGCCGCCGTGGTGTAAATCCACATGGCGAATAACGCGAACCATGAGAAGAACTGCACAATAGCTAATTGCCGCATGGTTTCAGGCATGGTAAATAAATCTTCAAAGATGGTATCAAAACCAGAAACCTGACGGTTAAGCCTGCGCCGCCGGGCAACGATTAACTGCAAGAATCCGAATACCGCCACCGTTATCGTCAGAATATACAATTGCTTATCCCAGCTGTTATCAAACACGATAAAAGTCGATAACAACCCGGTCGCTAACCAGAGCGTGCCGTTTCTTAAAAAGCTTCTCGCTGATAACGTAAGCGCGTCATGTCGCGGCTCAGCCACCCTGTCCCCGAACGAGGCAAGCTCCCGGGGCGAGTATTCCTTAGACGTAAACACCGTCCAGCACACGGCACCGAGCAGCACTACCGCGCCGGCGTAAAAAGAGTATTTGACGGTATCAGGAATTTGCCCGTCAACAGCGTGATTTTCGATGCCGAACTGATTGAAAATCCACGGCAGCATTGAAGCCACAACAGCACCGATACCGATAAAGAAACTCTGCATCGAGTAACCCCTGGCCTGTTGATTTTTCGGCATATTATCGGCGACAAAAGCTCTGAACGGTTCCATCGAGACATTAAGCGACGCGTCAAGAATCCACAGCAACCCCGCTGCCATCCACAAATAACCGGCATTCGGCATCATCACCAAAGCTAAGCTGGTAAAAATAGCGCCGTAAAGAAAATACGGACGACGACGACCTAATCGAGTCCATGTTTTATCACTGAAATGACCGATAATCGGTTGCACAATCAGACCGGTAACCGGGCCGGCGACCCATAAAATCGGAATGGCATCCATCTCAGCACCGAGGGTCTGAAAAATTCGGCTCATATTAGCGTTTTGTAAGGCAAAACCAAATTGGAGACCCAGAAAACCGAAACACATATTCCAGATCTGCCAAAAGGTAAGTCGGGGCTTATTGTCAGCCATTCTTCTTTCCCTCATTTTTTTATCGCCGATGATATCGGCTTTTTATAAGCGGTTAATACTAACGACCAAAATGTATCGAGGCAGCTTTCTACATACGTATTCATAGCCTTAGCCGAGGAATTTACCTTTCAAAAATAACGAAAGCCGTTCAGTTACCTGTAGGATTTGCCGGCACTAAGGATAAGTACCGGAAGGAACCTTATGATTCGCAAGACTTTAATGATTACGGTGCTCGTTACGCCGTCCGCTTTTGCCGGTGTCATCTCAGGCGCATCGAACCGATGAACTCGTGGACAGATATTACAGCTTATGCGGTGCGGCGATAATCTCGATGGTTTTGTGCCTGTGCTAGCATGCTGAAGCTAAGATCAGCAAGATACATAACACCGGCAATCCGAATTATCTTTTTATCGATTTAGTGTTATCAAAGCACTTACAGGCGGGAGAGCTGAAAAGGATATCGCGGTTTAACAATCCCGATTCAAAATAAGAAATGAATCGCCTTACTACCCCTACCCCCTTTGTGAGGAGCGGTGTCGCGGGGCATATCCCGGTCAGGTTTCACTAAAAAGTTTAAGATCGCCTTTCAAATGATCATACAAAAAAACGGGGACAGAAACGGATAGTTGTTTTTCTAACTCTCCCTGTAATAAAAGACAGTCTGATTTCAGCTTACTATCTGAAATAGACGATGGTTTAAGATGCGACCCATAAATCGCACATTTTGTACCAACAATACCGATGATAGAATCTTTATTCCAGTCAACGACCACTTCGTTAAACCGCAATATACCATCACCATCCTCGACTATCATTTTTGGGGAGGGATTATTGTAAGCCTTTAAAAGCTCATCAATAGTTTCCAGTTTTTCACCATAAGCATTGAAGTGACCATGAAATTCTACAACCCTTCTTCTTATCGGGCTCCATGTGGTGTATATTTTTCTCTCGGTATCCCATCTTATATCTTCTGAGTCAGCTGTTGTCCGAGTTGCGGCTGCATCGTAAGGACAAATATGCCTGACATCGCATCTGTCTGAATCTAACAATAACCCGATATGCCGGTAGAGATCACATGCTTTTCCGGGGACGAGCAAAGAAGTAGATGATGCTCTTATAACTTCTTGATGTTTTAATTCATCAAGCTCATAATGAAACCGCCTTGAGTCTAATTCTTTTACGCTATCAAAATAGCACGAAAGCATTTTTGCTAATGTTTTACTTTTATTAAATTTACCGACAACATACTCTTTATCAGTTTTTTCAAAGGTTACAGCTTGAATGCCGCCTTTTTTTGTTAACCCATTACCAGGCAGGTATTCATAAAAATCGTTTCTCCTGTTTTCGAGGTCTAGCATTCGAATTTTAACCTCAATATTTAGATTTACCCGTTTTTTCCTTGGCGATTTTATATTGAGGGAGCTGAATAGTCGCTTAACGACTTAGTCATTAAATAAGGGATATCGCGGTTTAACAATCCCGATTCAAAATAAGAAATGAATCGCCTTACTACCCCTGACCCCTTTGTGAGGAGCGGTGTCGCGGGGCATATCCCGTTCAGGTTTCACTAAAAAGTTTAAGATCGCCTTTCAAATGATCATACAAAAAAACGGGGACAGAAACGGACAGTTGTTTTTCTAACTCTCCCTGTAATGAAAGACAGTCTGATTTCAGCTTACTATCTGAAATATGCGATGGTTCAACATAATACGACCCATAATCAGCCGACCCATAATCAGCACATTTTGTACCAACAATACCGATGATAGAATCTTTATCCCAGTCAACGACCACTTCGTTCATCTGTAATACATCATCCTTGACTATCATTTCCGGGGAGGGATTATTGTAAGCCTTTAAAAGCTCATCAATAGTTTCCAGTTTTTTACCATGAGCAATGAAGTGGCCATGAAATTCCGCAACCTGTTTCTGTTTACTAACGTTCCATTTAGTGTATTTTTTTTGCGTGATATCCCATGTTATATCTTCTCCGGCATACGTTGTCCGAGATACGATTGCATCGCAAGGACAAATATGCCTGACTTCACATCCGTCTGAATCCAACAATAATCCGATATGCCGGTAGAGATAACATGCTTTTCCGGGGATGAGCAAAGTAGTAGATGATGCTCTTATAAGTTCTTGATGTTTTAATTCATCAAGCTCAGTATGAAACCGATTTGTATGTAACTTTCCGCTATCAGCAAGATAGACCGAAAGCATTTTTGCTAATGTTTTACTTTGATTAAATTTACCGACAACATACTCTTTATCAGTTTTTTCAAAGGTTATTGCTTGAACGATGCCTTTTTTTCTTACTACGACACTAGCCGGGTACACATGATATTCTGACCCGCTGACGTTTAGAGGTTCCAATTTATTAAACCCGATATTACCGACTTTTTTCCAAAGATTTTATATTGAGGGAGCTTAATAGTAGCTTAACGACTTAGGCATTAAATAAGGGATATCGCGGTTTAACAATCCCGATTCAAAATAAGAAATGAATCGCCTTACTACCCCTGACCCCTTTGTGAGGAGCGGTGTCGCGGGGCATATCCCGGTCAGGTGTCACTAAAAAGTTTAAGATCGCCTTTCAAATGATCATACAAAAAAACGGGGACAGAAACGGACAGTTGTTTTTCTAACTCTCCCTGTAATGAAAGACAGTCTGATTTCAGCTTACTATCTGAAATATCTTGTGGTTCAACATGCGACATCGTAAACACACATTTTGTACCAACAATACCGATAATAGAATCTTTACCCCAATCAACGACCACTTCGTTCATGTGTAATAAATCATCCTTGACCATCATTTTAGGGGAGGGATTATTGTAAGCCTTTAAAAGCTCATCAATAGTTTCCAGTTTATCACCACGAGCTCTGAAGTGGCCATGAAATTCCGCAACCGGTTTCTCTTCACTTTCACTAGCGATCCATTTGATGTATTTTTTTTTCGTGGTATCCCATGTTATATCTTCTCCGGCATCCGTTGTCCGATATACTGACGCGTCGTAAGGACAAATATGCCTGACCTCGCATCTGTCTGAATCTAACAATAACCCGATATGCCGGAAGAGATCACATGCTTTTCCGGGGGCGAGCAAAGTAGTAGATGATGCTCTTATAACTTGTTGATGTTTTAATTCATCAAGCTCATCATGAAACCGACTTGTATGTAACTCTCCGTTATAAAGATAGATCGAAAGCATTTTTGCGAGTGTTTTACTTTGATTAAATTTACCTACAACATACTCTTTATCAGTTTTTTCAAAGGTTATTGCTTGAATGCTGCCTTTTTTTCTTACTCCGACACTAGGCGGGCATATATAAAAATCTGCTGCAAAACTGACGTTTAAAGGTTCCAATTTAACCTCATCACCCTCAATAATTTTTTCCTTCGGGGATTTTATATTGAGGGAGCTTAATAGTGGCTTAACGACTTAGGCATTGTCCCGAAATAACTTCCCGATTTGGGCAGTTTCTAGACAGTTAGAGTTAGAAAAAACAAGTTTTAAAAAGCTTATTACTGTCGAACTACCCATGCCCTGAGCTAAAAGGGCATCGGCTCGTAATTCTCGTGTTACCTGAAAATGCGGAATTTCAGCGAGACCATAAAATTCAGAATTGAATCTTAAAGCGCTGTGTGTCAGACCAGTCCGATTTTATTTCTAATTGATTTTCTGACCAGGTAAAGTCAGCTTTCGCACCGTTCACCTCAACCTGTTCAGGCTTGTGCGCCACGTTATGAATCAACAAGGTTAAGTCACGTTTTTTCGCTGCCTCGCGATATTTATGCGTATTGCGTGACAGCTCGATGGTCAATTGATTATCCGTATAATTTGCGGTAAATTTCGCCAGTTCATAAGCCTGCTGTTTTATGCTGTCAGGGTTATTGCCGTCGTCATCAAACATCTGCCCGTGCGCCTGCTTCACGCCGGCGTCATGGTAATAATTGAGTGTCAGGTTACCGGTAGAATAATCACGAGTGGTTTGCACCGCATCCGCCATAGGAATAAAACTTCCGGCTCTCACTAACACGGGCAAGGTTTCTAATGTTGTCGGCTGAGATATACCTTTGCCGCCCGTGTATTTTTCGCCGGTAAAATAATCGAACCATACTCCTTCAGGTAAATCGACATTGACCGATTTCACCTTAGGATCGACCACCGGCGTCACTAAAAACGCATCGCCCCACATATAACTCCGGGCGTTATCAAAAGCCTGATCACTATCTGAAACGAACATCAAAGGTCGCATCAGCGGCATGCCGGTAGTGCTGTTCTCGAAAGCTAATGTGTAATTGTACGGCAGAAGCTGATATCTCAGCTTAATGAAGTTTCGTACAATATCTTTGGTTTTCTCATCATGAAACACGGGTTCCGGCGCGATATCGTCCTGAGCGTGGGGACGGTATACCGGCTGAAACACACCGTATTGTAACCAGCGGGTGTAAAGCCCGGCGTCAAAGGTTTCTCCGCCTGCGAAACCGCCCAAATCTGAGTGGGTATAACCCAAACCTAACAGCCCCATCTGCAAGCTCAATTCGACCTGAGGTTTAAGCCCGCCCCAGCTGCGGCTCACATCACCCGTCCAGGGGATCATGCCGTAGCGTTGTGAGCCGACAAAGCCTGAGCGCATCATGATCATATGACGCTGATCCGGCTGGGCCCGGCGTAAATTTTCAGACAGCGATTTCGCCCATTGATGACCGTACACGTTATGGATTTCACCGGCGGTCGCTTTTGTTGAGCCGTTTGCAAAATCAAGCGTATGCACCGTATCATGCGGGTGAACTTCCGGCTCGCCTAAATCACCCCACCAGCCCGCTACGCCTTGTCGCATTAGCGGTTGATATTTTTCCCAGAACCATTGCTGCCCGCGCTTTGAGAACACATCAACTAAGCCTGTGTTACCGAAAAAGAAATCCCAGGTTTTAGCGTCACCGGCAAAGTTTTTCGCTAACGCGTCGGCTGCTACCGCCTCATCCCAGCGCTTTGAGGTTGAGAGAATAAACGGCTCGGTGATCAAAATGGTGTTAACGCCTTTTTGTTTAAAATCAGCGATCATTTTTTCAGGCTCAGGAAAACTGTCCTGATCCCAGGCTAGATTTCCCATCGTACCTTTGACTGCTTTGCCGAACCAATATAAATCGAGAATGACCGCGTCCAGCGGAATATCCTGCTCGATAAAGGCATTGACCGTATCTTGTGTCTGCCGCTGCGTCTTATAACCAAAACGAGAGGCAAAATTCCCCAGCGCCCAGCGCGGCGGCATAGGTTGACGTCCTGTCACCTGAGTTAAGTTTTCAATCAACTCAGGATAAGTTCCGCCGGCGGCGACAATATAAGCGGCGCGGCCGCCTTCGGCCTCAAACTGCAACACGTCTTGCTCGGTTTTACCGATATCGAGCCAGCCGTTCGCCGAGTTGTCGAAAATTAAGGCGTATTTTTTGTTCGACATCACCGCGGGTAAACCGTAATACATCTGCTCGGCGTGAGTGGTATAACCGTAAGAGGCTTTGTTGTATAACGGCAGACGCTGACCGCGTCTGTCCATACCTAACACACGCTCACCGCCGCCGATCAGCTTTTCATCAGCGGCCAGTTCGAACCGAAACCCGCGAATATTATCGTGTGCGATCAAACCCGACTCTTCCGAAAGGATTTGCCTGCCGTCATGAAAGTAACTGAGTTTGAACGGCCGGCGCTGAATGCTTACCGTCAAATCATCAAGCTGATAACGATAGCCGCCGGCGACCGCGGATAATTTACCTTTTGAGTGTTCGGCATCCTCAGCCACGGAAAATGACGGCAGCTGCTTCATGCCGTCAACCTGGTAATGAACACTTACCGCCCCTTCACCGATGGCATCGATGATCACCTTGTATTCATCGGTATTTAACAGCAATTGCTTACCGTTTAACCGCGCGGATTCAAGCTGCGCTGCTAAAGCGGGAATCGATAAGCTTCCTAACGCGAGCGCGACGGATAAAGTGATTTTTTTTATCATAATTTTTTCTTTTGAGTGTTGTATCAATAAAGTAAATAGCTACAGGCCGTTCAGTTTCGCTTGTTACATTTTCACTTCTAAAATGCGAGACATTAAAGGCCGTAAAACTAATTCAGATATCGCCTTGCCGTTTTTAACGGTCAATTTATACTCGCCGCCGTTCAAACGGTCAATAAGCCGGTAATCACCGTCTGTCAGCCGCCATTGACTTATCAGCGATTCAGGTAATTGATAGTCAACACTGGCTGGCTCGGAACGGGAGAAATTAGTTAACACAATCAGCTTTTGCTTGTCATCAAAACGAACGTAGCTATACAGTTTGCCGTTATACCCTTTGGCATTTCGGTTGGCCTGATGAGTTGAGACAAACTCGCCCGTCAATGCCGATGAGTTACGGGTAAAGTTAAGCAGTTTTCGGTAATAGTTCTGCAGTGCTTTGTGCTCAGCCGACAATAACCCGCCGTCAAATTTACCGCCGTTCATCCATTGCTGATGCGCCGGTACGCCCCAGTAATCAAAAATCGTGGTCCGGCTGGCCTTGCCGAATCCGGCGTCTTTTTCGCCTTTCTCCCCCGCGGTCTGCCCGAAATAAATCATGGTCGGGCCTTTGCCCAAGGTGGCTGATACCACCATCGCCGGCAGCGCGTTTTCAGCTTTTCCGGCGAACTCAGGGCTGGCGATGCGTTGCTCGTCGTGGTTTTCTAAAAAGCGCAGTAAGTTTTGATCAATATCAGCGTACTTTTTCGCGACGTCATCCAGCACATCGGTATTGCGTTTATTCTGAATGATTTCTTTCAGGCGGTCGTACAAATCCACTTTGTCGTACAGATAATCCATTTTTCCTAAACGGATAAAGTCACGGTAAATCTCAGGCTGATAAATTTCCGCCAGTAAAAAGGCGTCCGGATTCCGCGTCTTGATATAACTGTTCATATAGCTCCAGAATTCCACCGGAACCATTTCCGCCATATCGTAACGGAAACCATCAACACCTTTAGCCGTCCAGTAAAGGGCGATATCTTTAAATTTCACCCAGGAATCAGGGACGTCTTTACCCTGCCAGAAATCAAAATGAGCTTTGACGTCTTTATCGGCGTAATCCGCCGGAAGTGCCGGAAAATCATAGCCGCCGTCAGGTCGCACGCCGTAGTTCACTTTGACGGTTTCATACCAGTCATTAAAATCAGGTTGTGACTGACGAGAGCCGTTCCCCGTCCATTTAGCCGGGCTTTCGCTGAACTCACCGTCAATTAACGGATGCTTTTCGCCGCCGAGAACCTGATAGCCGTCGGGCCATTCAGGTAACTTGAAATCCTCACCTTTGACATAATAAAAGTTGTTATCACGGTCATAACCAAGCCCGGGTTTGTCATCAGCGCCGAAGTCCGTCACGCCGGCGGGCTTGGAAATCGACTCATAATGACGTGCGATATGATTCGGAACAATGTCAATCACGACTTTCATTCCGTGTTTGTGGGTTCGGTCAATTAACGCCTCAAACTCTTGTAAACGCGTCGCGGGATCCACCGCCAGGTCAGGATTAACGTTGTAATAATCTTTAACGGCGTAAGGAGAACCCGCCCGGCCTTTGATCACTTCAGGGTCGTCATTACTGATGCCGTAAGCCGTGTAATCTCTGACCAGCGCGTGATGCGGCACTCCCGTGTACCAGATATAATTCGCTCCCAGGCCTTTTATCGCTTCGAGCGCGGTGTCATCAATATCGTTAAATTTGCCGACACCGTTTTCCCCGATAGTGCCCCACGGTTTATTGGTCGGGTTTTTGTTACCGAATAAACGGGTAAACATCTGGTAAACAACGATTTTGCCTTGTTGTTTCTCGGTCTGCGATTGTCGCGCCGCCGATGCCTGTAATTGCTGAGCCTCGCTGTAACCGCTTAAACCGAGCGTTGCCGCCGCGGCAAAGGAAATAACGGCGGTGATGCGGGTGTGTTTTTTGATAGTCATTAAGCTGCCCTCTTGTTCTATTCTTGCGAAGAACAATAGTGTTTCAGAAATTCATCGTGCGAAGGTAAAGCGTCAGCGCACTTTTGATAAATAGCGTAAAGATCATTAACAAAGTGATTCAGCTGCTGTTCAGAAAGATTGTCAGCCAGCGGATGGTAACGTTCCGGCATCACGCCCTGCCCGATCATCACCTGCTGCCACGCGGTGTGAGCGAATAAATCATCCTGGTTACGACTTACCTCAGCTGACTCGCGAAAAAGCTCGATCTTGTGTCGCAGCGCCGCCGGGATCTCCATCTGCCGGCAATGTTTCCACATCGGCCGCGACTTCGAATTTAAGTGATAATGCAAAATAATAAAATCACGAATATGCTCAAATTCGTTTTTTGACGCGGCATTGAATTCGTTTCTGACATGCTCAAAATCAAAGGACCGCGGGAACAGCTTAATCAGCCGCATAACGGCGGACTGAATAAGATGAATACCGGTTGATTCCAGTGGCTCTAAAAATCCGCCGGATAAACCGACGGCAACACAATTCCGGTGCCATTGTTTTTTTCTTCTGCCCACTTTGAATTTGATTAATCCGGGCGCGGCTATCGCTTCACTGGGTAAATGCTCCAGTAATAATGCTGTCGCGTCTTCGTCTGACAGATAACGACTGCTGTAAACTAAACCATTGCCCACCCGATGTCGCAGCGGAATTTGCCATTGCCAGCCGGCGTCACGGGCAATCGAACGGGTGTAAGGCGGTATCTTAGCTAATTTTTTACTCGCAATCGCTAACGCTCTGTCACAGGGTAAATAGTGTGACCAGTCCTCGAAGCCCGCTCCCAGAATCTTTTCAATTAGAAAAGCGTGCTGACCGGAGCAGTCTATGAATAAATCCCCTTCTATTACCCGCCCTGACCGCAACTGAATATTTTTGATATTGCCGCTCTGTTCACACAGCAAAGCGGTTTCAACCATGCCCTCAACTCTGTCAACGCCTGAATTAACCGCGTACTTTTGTAAAAAACCGGCGTACAAACCGGCGTCAAAATGATAGGCGTGAACCAGTCCGTCAAGGTTACTGTTCGGTATCTGTTTAACTAAATTGTATTTGCCTGATCTGGCGGCTTGATAATTGAAGGAATAATCCCAGAACGCCTGCGGTGACTGCCCGGCCTTCAACCAATAGTGATGAAACCGGGTAAGACCAAGATCTTTCCCTAAAGCGCCGAACGCGTGCATATAACTGTCACCTTGCCGGTTCCAGTTTTCAAACTGTATCCCGAGTTTGACGCTCGCCCGCGTGGCTTTCATAAACTCAGCTTCATCAATGCCTAACGCTTGATTAAACGCCGTTAAAGGCGGAATCGAGGCCTCACCGACACCGATAGTACCGATGGTTTCAGACTCGACTAATGTAATGCTCAGATTCGGCATGAGTTTAGAGAGCATGGCGGCGCTCATCCAGCCGGCGCTGCCGCCGCCGAGAATGACAATCTTAGTGATTTTTTCCATTGCATCGCTCTTCGGTAATTATCAATTACAAATCGCACTTATCGGTGCAAACCGGAATTAACAATCAGTCAGAAATGAAAAATCCCGGTCAGGTAATTCGCCTGACCGGGAATGACGGGTTTAAAGTTTGTAGCTTAAACCCAAGAGATAGTTACGGCCGTAGATCTGATAATCATTAACCTGGCGCTTATCGCCGTTCTGATAAGTCGTAAACGGCTCATCCGTCAGGTTTGTGACCTGGAACAGTACCGACAGCCCCTCTAACGCTTTATAGCCGGACTGACTGAAGTCATAACCGATTTGAGCGTCAACCACGGTTTCCTCGTCAACAAAGCGTTCTATTCTTACCAGTGAAAGTCCGCTCACCTCACCTAAGAATTCACTGCGGTAACGAGCGCTGATCCGAGCCTGAAAACCATAATCTTCATAATAGAAAGTTACGTTACCCACACGCTTGGATAAACCCGGTAAATCGGTCGGTTCACTGCCTTCGCTCTCGATAACCCGTGAATCGTTATATGAGTAGCTCGCGTATAAACCAAAACCGTGTAATGAGTCATGGATCAGAGAGCCCGTTAAGTTAGTCGACAACTCAAGACCCCGGATGTAACCGCCCTCACCGTTTTGCCATTTTGATAAGAAACCCTGGTAAATTCGCGGCGCGGTGTCACCCGTGTACGGCGTCCCCGTAAAATCAGTTAACGTGCTTTCGCGGTAGATGTAGTTTTCTAAGTCTTTGTAGTAAAGCGCCGCCGCAAAGTAGCCTTCGTCTAAGTAATACTCATAGCTGACGTCATATTGCCACGCTAACCAGGGATCAAGCTCAACGTTACCTGAGTTACCGCCCCAGGGGGAATTTAACACATCGTCAGAATCAGCTTTGCTTTCATCAAAGGTAACGCTTGAGCTGGCGTTCATTTGATCCATTCTCGGGCGGGCCAAAGTACGCGCCGTAGCGAAACGAACTAAATTGTCCTCAGCTACCTCCCAGGTTAAGTTCAGACTCGGTAGCACTTGCGTGAAACTGTATTCGTCATACGCCGGGCGAAGCTCGGTTCTGCCGTCAATGATCTGCGCTTCCAGACCGTTTGAGCTTTGAGTCGTGCGAACCACCTGAACACCGATATTACCCGTTAATGAGCGGCTCAGAACTTCTGTCTCAATGTTAGCTTTGACGTAACCCGTCGTGACTTTTTCACCAACGTCCCACGTGTTTTCGGCGCGGCTTGTCTCGGTAGCGCCCTGAGACGCCTCATTATAGATGCCAGAACGATATAAGCCCATAGAGTCGTAACTTAAGATGTTACCCATGCCGATGAAATCCAGCGAGGTCGGACTTTGAAGGAATTCCCGCGGAACGGCAGTCGTACCCGGGTAATCTTTAAGGGTCAGGTATTTGCCCTCATCAACTTTTGACTTTTCACGGTCAGAATAGTTAACCCCGAACTCAACCGAACTGATCGCGCCTTCGTCAAACACCCGCTCAGCGGTCAGACGAACTGACTTTAGCTCATCTTCTACGTCCAGAGTGTTTAAGAAACCGTCTTGCGCGTCACCCGCAGTCGCGTTGCCGTTACCCCAGTTAAACGGACCGCCTAATTTAATCAGGTCAGGATCAGAGTAGTCAATCGACGGATGGAAAGTCGCTCCGGTAGTACCGTTCATGGTCACGCGTAAGTCTTCGCAGCCGCCCGGGATACAACCGTTACCGCGGCTTGTACCCGCGTAAGTTTCCAGACCGAAATCGGTGCGCTGCGCTTTCGAATAAGAAAGGTCGGTTAAAACGTTCCAGTTATCATTGATGACGTATTCGTTTCTCCAGCCTGCCGATAACGTGTCGGCGTCACGCTCGTTAACGTCGTTACGAACTAAGATTTTCGCGTTATGGAAAGTCACGTCAGTCGCCAGACCGTCCTCTGTTTTGTTGATGGTGTAGTGCGACGGTGTTCTGGTGTTGTCATCCGCGCTTCCCTGAGCCCAAAATCCGGGGATTTCAGTGCCGCGAAGTGTCTGCTCGTCATTAAATTTAGAATAGAAAACATCTAAACCTGAGCTGAATCGCTCATTAGGCTGATACTCGAAAACACCCATGAAACCGTCACGCTTAAGCAGGCTGGAACGGACATACGGCTTTGCTCCGCCGAGGATAATGGTGTCATCATCATGGTTCGGATAGCCCCAGGCGTTCCAGCGTTCTTCCTGGTTCGGAGAGTATAATTTGGCGTAACCGAGCGCGATACCGATTGTGTCGTCAGCAAATTGATCGATATAAGAAATACTGGCGCGGTAACCTGAATCTTTACTGTCAGAATTCAACTTGCCTAAGCTGTTTTTCTCACCACGGGCATTGATAGCAATCGCTCGCTCGCCGTAAGCTAACGGGCTGATCGTCCGCAGATCAATCGTGCCGCCGATCGCCTGTGCCAGCACGCTCGCGTCGGGCGTTTTGTAAACCACGACGCTGTTTAATAACTCTGACGGATACTGGTCAAATTCAATACCACGGTTATCGCTGATCGTAACTTGCTCACGGCCGTTTAACGTCGCGGCGGTGAATTCAGGCGACAAGCCGCGAATCGACACTACGTTGGCCCGGCCGTCTAAACGCTGAGTCGCCAGACCCGGCAAGCGAGCTAAGGATTCAGCGATACTGACATCCGGCAGTTTACCTATTTCTTCGGCTGAAATAGCCTCAACTACCGAGCTGGAATCTTTTTTCGTTGCCTGAGAAGTTAATAAACTTGAGCGAATGCCTGAAATCTGAATGACTTCAATATTTTCGGCCTGCTGTTTTTCTGCATCTTCCGCGTCCGCGGCAAATACGGGAGCTGTCAGCCCCGCGGTTGCTAGAGCAAGCGTTAAAAGACTTGGCTTAAACGGTGACATAATATCTCCATGTAAGTAGTTATTATTATACAAAGGCTAAAATATTACGGTCATGGTTTAGTCATCCGCCGCTTAAAGTATTTCAGCCTAGTCCTTTTCCTTAAGTTAAATGGGTTAGACCATACCGCAACTTATGGGGGGTACATTTCACATCGGCGATGGTAATAAAATGCGTCTTAAGCTAACAAACAATTACATACGTATTCAGTAACCACATGTCATTTAATTGTCATCAACAGCGAGCGGAATTTTAATTTCAACTTTAGGCGGAAGTAAACTTAATACATAAGTTACCAGCTGATTTACAATGCTTTTATCGCATACTTAAAACGCTCGCCGAAGGTTTTGCATAATGCGGAAATCGATGTTTTTTAATTTTAAATACACTTTCATTATTACGCTGTTTTTATAGAAAAACAGATCATTATCACAAGCATATTTTTGGCGGATGTCACAAAACTAACATTTTTTATTTTCTTACACCCGCATCAAGCGAAAAACAGAAAAAACGCATTAAACTGACTGTTTTTTTATGACCTGACGGCTTAATACGTAACTTATTTTCAAATAAGTAAATTCAATTCTGAATTCGTATGCACAATGACGGATAAGCCGCGTTTGTTTTAATATCAGTCACATCAAAAATTCAGCCCGACAATTAAACGCAGTAATCAGTAAATGCGTTAATTTGTCAGAGTTAATGAGCGACAGAATGAGCCAATCTGATATTAAATGGTGGCAAGGCGCCATGATCTACCAAGTTTATCCCCGCAGTTTTGCCGACAGTAACGGAGATGGCGTCGGTGATCTCAAGGGCATCACCGGCAAATTAGACTATATCGCCGGTCTGGGCGTTGATGCCATCTGGATTTCGCCTTTTTTTAAATCACCGATGAAAGATTTCGGCTATGATATCGCTGATTACCGGGATATCGATCCGTTATTCGGCAACATGGCTGACTTTGATGAGTTGCTTGAACAAGCTCATCAGCGTGGTTTAAAAATCATGATTGATCAGGTGCTGAGTCACACCTCTGACGAGCACGCTTGGTTTATTGAAAGCCGTGAATCAAGAACGAATGCTAAATCTGACTGGTACGTCTGGGCTGACGCCGGTCAGGACGGAACACCGCCGAATAACTGGTTATCGATTTTCGGCGGCGCGGCGTGGCAATGGGAGCCTCGCCGTCAGCAATATTACTTACATAACTTTTTATCTTCGCAACCGGATCTCAATTTTCACAACCCTGATGTGCAGCAGGCGGTATTAGATAACGTAGAATTTTGGCTCAAAAAAGGCGTTGACGGCTTTCGCTTAGATGCCGTTAACTTTTGCTTTCATGATGCTGAGCTCAGAGATAACCCGGCGAAGCCCGCGGATAAGCGTCAAGGGCGAGGATTTTCTGAGGATAATCCATACGCTTTTCAATACCACTTCTACAACAATACTCAACCTGAGAATTTAGCGTTTCTGGAGCGTTTGCGTACGTTAATGGATAAATATCCGAACACGGCGGCGCTTGGCGAAATCTCTTCTGAGGATTCTCTGGCCACCATGGCGGAATACACCGAAAACGGCCGTATTCACATGGGTTATAGCTTTGAGCTTCTGACCGACGACTACAGCGCGAAGTACATTCGTGAAACAGTACAAACTCTCGAACAAAAAGTGACAAGCGGATGGCCGTCCTGGTCTGTCAGTAACCATGACGTGCAACGTGTCGCCAGCCGCTGGGGCAAAAACGGCGTCAATCCTGAGCAATGCAAAATGATCACGGCATTAGTCGCAAGTTTACGCGGCAGCATTTGTTTCTATCAAGGCGAAGAACTTGGGCTGCCTGAAGCTGATATCGCCTTTGAAGATTTACAAGATCCTTACGGCATCACTTTCTGGCCGACTTTCAAGGGGCGTGACGGCTGCAGAACGCCGATGCCGTGGAATTCAAATCAACTCAATGCCGGTTTCAGTATCGCAAAACCCTGGCTGCCCGTCGCTGAATCACATATCCCCTTAGCCGTTGACGTACAAGATACTAATTCTGTTCTGAACAGTTTTCGCTGTTTTATGAAATGGCGAAAGCAGCATAAGCCTCTGGTAGCCGGTGATATCGAGTTTATTGACACAAAAGAGCCGATACTGGCTTTTAAGCGTCAGTTCACAGATGAAACGATAATTTGCGGTTTTAACTTATCGGATGAAGATGTTCATATCACATTTCCCCGGCCGCTGAGTGTGATAGAACACCCTATTAAACGGTCTGCGAAATTAATGGAAAACAATGTCGAGTTTTTACCGTATTCAGTATTATTCGCACGAATAGCCGAATAGATTTTCTGAGCGCGGGAGTTAATTATGCAACTATAACTAACTCCCTGAATTGAAAAACAAATAACATCTGCCCTTCATTTTGATATGTGCTGATAGCCGGCGTTTTTAAACCCTGTTGTAAAAATACCTTTATTGTCATAAACTTCCGTTAAAAGACTTCACTAGTGAAAAACAAAATTTGAAACCAGTTGTAATTAATGACAGAAATTGAGATAAAATATCAGGTATGAATTGTTTGGCCTTAGAAATTACGGCTCAAACATCAATGATGAGTCAGTACGGCTTCTTAATCTTATAACTGTAGCTCCATAAGCCATCGACGGATGAAGAATAAATAGAACGCAGATGAACATGTTTAACGTAATGTCTATACCAGCATTTTATGACAACTACATCTGGTGCATTATCGCTGAAGAAAACCTGGCTTATGTCGTTGATCCGGGAACCGCAAAACCTGTCATCGAATTCCTTCATAACAAAAACCTTGAACTGGCCGGAATACTCATAACACATCATCACCATGATCATACCGGAGGTATTGAAGATCTTAAGGCTTATGTAAATCACGAATTGCCGGTTTACGGTCCTGACTCCGAAATGACCGCTCAGATCACAATAAAGCTGAAACATGAGCAAACATTTTCAGTAGAAGGTATCAATGCCCCATTTAAAGTAATTGAAATACCGGGTCACACATTAGATCATATCGCTTATTTGATTAATGGCCATTTATTTTGCGGGGATACGCTTTTCAGCGCCGGCTGCGGACGACTTTTCGAAGGCACACCAAAGCAAATGCACCATTCATTATCACTGATATCAGGATTACCTGAAGAGACTAAAGTCTATCCGGCACATGAATACACAATGGGCAATTTAAATTTTGCGCGAAACGTGGAACCAAATAACTCTGATTTGCAAAACTATATTAACAGGTGCTCTCGGCTCACAGAGCAAAATATTCCTACTTTGCCTTCTTCAATTAATACTGAATTAAAAGTCAATCCTTTTTTACGCACGAATTCAAGAGAAATAATAAATACTCTGGTCAATCAATTTCCTGATCTGAAACAAGCTGACGCCGTGGCTCGTTTCGCCGCATTAAGAAAATGGAAAGACAACTTCTGAGAATTAGAGTAAGATGCATAACTTTAAATCAGTACTAAGCTCAGGGGAAACCGTTCTTTTATGAGATTTTCGCGCTACTTCCTAACCGGATGTTTTACAGTTCTTGCAGGCTGCCAATCAATTCAAACACCTACAAGCCCAAAGATTGAGCCCGTCATTGAACAGCCTGCCGCCCAAGCCGAGCCTCATAATGATGTAGCGGCTGATATTGAGCAAACACAAACAAGCATTAATGTATGGGATCGTTTACGTCTCGGCCTGGACATGCCCGTGCCTGATAAAAAACTAGTTAACCAATACCGTAAGTGGTACCTCAAAAATCCGAAGCATATTTTAAGAGTGACTGAACGCGCGTATCCTTATATGTATATGATTGTTGATGAACTTGAAAAGCGTGATATGCCTTTAGAGCTCGGATTATTACCCTTTGTGGAAAGTTCATTCGATCCTTTTGCGTATTCTCACGGCGCGGCATCAGGTATGTGGCAATTTACATCGCCGACGGCTAAACATTTCGGATTAAAAATCGATTGGTGGTATGACGGACGGCGTGATGTTTATGCCTCAACTATCGCGGCATTAGATTTCTTAGAATATCTGTACAAAAAGACCGACCATAACTGGCTTTATGCAATAGCCGCTTATAATACCGGTGAAGGCCGGGTATTACGTGCCGTTCGTAAAAACAAGCGCCGGGGTAAAAACACGGACTTTTGGTCACTTGATTTACCTGCCGAAACTGAGCGTTACGTACCACAGTTGTTAGCCTTGGCTGACATTATCAAAAATTCAGAAAAATACGGCATTAAGCTGGCTTCGATTCCTAATGAACCTCAAATTAAACTGGTTCAAGTTGATCATCAGATGGATCTTGCTGTAGCCGCGGAATATGCGGGATTAACTACAGAACAATTTCATCAATATAATCCCGGTTATAATCGCTGGGCAACAGGACCAAAAGGTCCGCACACTTTTGTCCTGCCGCTGAAAAACGCTGAGGATTTTCAGTTAGCCCTCAATGAGACTTCGCCGGAAGAGCATATGAGGTGGCAGCGTTATAGAATTAAACGTGGTGACAACATCGGTGTTATCGCGAAACGTTTTAACACTACGCCGGCGGCAATAAAATCAGTAAACCGTATTCATGGCAATACGATTTTCGCGGGCAGGCATTTATTAATTCCGGTCGCGACCAAAGATTTAAGCCATTACACCTTAACGGCGAAAGCCAGACTTGAACGTAAACAAAATATCAGACGTGGTGACTATAAAATTAATCACAATGTAAAATCCGGTGAGTCATTATGGAAGATTGCCAGAAAATACAATGTGAAAACAGCTCAGCTAGCCAGATGGAATAATATGGCTCCGAAGGATCCGCTTCGCATCGGTAAAAAGCTCGTAGTATGGCAAAAAGGAGCTTCATCAAAAGCGAAAGGTGTTATCAGAAACATTAATTATAAAGTTCGTAACGGTGATTCCTTAGCTCGTATTGCTAACAAGTTCAATGTAAGAATCAGTGACCTGTTAAAATGGAACCAGCTGGACGCAAAGGAATATATACAGCCTGGACAAATGTTGAGCCTTTACGTTGACGTAACCAATTTCTCATCTTAAACCTAAAGGTTCATGATAGGCATAGATACCATGAACGCTTAGGTTAAAGCTTATCAAAAGGGGGATTTAGCCCCTTTTCGATTTTACAAGCCGAATTTTTTAAACAATTTATCTTTCAGTTTATCTTTTAATTTTTCTTTCTCTTTATTGATTTTATTATCTAACAGCGCCTTAGTATCAATACTGAATTTGGGATCACTAAATTTTCCGGTAATTTTCAGCGGGATCTTCAATCCCGACAATTCGTCTTTTTCCGATTTCTGACCTTTCAATGAAGCGACAATTTCCGTCTGCAGTGAGTAATCGACCGTCTTTTTAACAAGATCGGCATCACCGATACCTTCTAACCGTAATAAAGGAGAAGCCATATCGGTTTTACTCAGTTTCACAATCCCTTTGGCAATCTTGAAATCAGTTCCCAAACGGGTAAAGTCCGTTTTCTTTTCTTTGACCTCTTCTGCTGGTTTACCTTTTAATTTAGCTTTCGCATTACGGATCATAAGCGGTATATTTACACCATAAATAGCGCCGTCAGTAAATTCAACCACCCCCTGAACCGTAAGGCTCTTTAGAAATTGGTCAGGGTTCAAACTGGTTCCGTGGCCGTTTAAGCTAAAAAATGTCGCTCCCGCTAATACGTCCGAATCAATCGCATCTTTAAGGAGAGGCTGGATCTGTACACCTGAGAGTTCAGAGCTAAATTGATAGTCAGGTGTTTTATTCTTTTCGGACAAGCTTGCCGTCGAAACTAACTTTCCGTTATATAAATAGCCGGAAAATTCTTTAACCTTCAATTTTCCGTGATTCAGGCTAGCCGTCAGGTTCCAATTGCTGGTTTTAATTTTGTCATAATTGATTGCTTTTACTGTTAGCGATATATCCGCGTTCAGATTTTTAAGCGCGGTTAAATCGGGTTCTTTACCGGCTGATTTTGTTTGATTCTTTGTGGCTGAAGTCGACTCACCATTTACGTTACCATTATCAGTTTTAAAGTCAGACAAATTGACCGCGCCAATATTAAGCGCCGCTTTAATAAAGGGAACCGGTTTACCGAAATTAACATCCGCCCGACCGGAAGAGCTTATGCTGTCCATATCAAATGAATTTAGTTTCAAACTGGCTGTTTTATTCTTTGTATTAACACTGCCGTCAAGATTAATCTTGTTTTTAATCGAGCCGTTAGGCAATGTCTTACCCTCAATGTTTGTTTTTACAGCAAGCGTTTTCAATGCAAACTTTGATAAATCCCGGCTGATATTAACTAATCCGTTTCCCTCGGATTTAATTTTGTTTTTCGCCACATTTGCGGACATCTCAAAGGAAAGCCTCGAATCTTTAGCTAGATCAAAATCATCTAATCGTAATTTTTTAATATGGAAACTATTAGTCACACCTGATTTTTCATCAAATGATTTTACAGAAACATCAGAGATTGAGATGCCGTTGATATGAAGCGAATTCAGAAGTTTTTTATCAGAAGCCCCGGTGTCACGGGCGGAATCTGAAGACGGCTTATTGCTGCCGCTTTTTCCTGACAGGCCGTCCAAACTACTACGTCCGTCTTTTTTGGTTACCAGGTTTAAATGAATGCCATCGAAGTTAAGTCTTTTGATTTCAACTTCTTTTGATAATAACGGCAGAAATGAAACTTCCGCAACCGCCTTATTTACGGTTAACATTTTATCCTTAAAGCCCTGCGGAGCGGTTAAGGCTAATCTTTCAATCTCTATTCCGAGACTCGGATAAACCGTCCATTTGATATCTTTGTCTAAGGTAAGTTCACGACCCGTTTTCTCTTTCACCAGATTAACAAGCTCAGGTTTGTAATCATTTAAATCAAAGAAAAAAGTTAAGTATAAAGCCACGCATAATATGACCGCTAGTAAGCTTATCAAAAACCGTTTAATGGTTTTCATCAGGGACTCTCCAAATTAAATTCAGGCATTGCATCCTTGCTGATGATTTTGACTGATTTAATCATACAAATTTCATCAGACATTAAAATTAACGGGTTATTGTACAACTGATTGCGTGACCATAAGCAAATTTTTTAGTTTCTTCACTTGTTACAGATGTAAAAATACAAAATGAATATTGTCTAATTCGATTTTATCCGTATAATTCTCGTTCAATAGTTGTAGGAATGTGCATTATTATTTTAACTTATAACATCATTGATGAGAGCTCTTCCTAACTTTCTATAATTATTTACCCTCAAATTTAGCGACTTCAACATGACTAACAACCTGGATTTAGAAAAAGCATTATCAGCATTAGACGATTATGGGTTTGAGCAAAAGCAATCATCTAGCCTGGAAAATGCAAGAAATAAAAAGCAGATGCAAAAGTATTTGCAAACCTTAAATTACAGTTTGAAAAGACTGGAAACACTGCAGGAAGCTGTATCAGAAATGGTCACAGCTGAAAAAGAAATGCAGAAAAAGAAAGAGCTCATTCAAACATACAAAACTAAGGTGTTTAACCTGTCTCGTGAATACAACCTCACTTATGATGAAGTTTTAGAGATAATGGCTTCTCACGCTTAAATCCGCTCTTAATTTAGCTTATTTATAATGGCACTTTCATGTGCCATTTCAAATTGCTCTACGTATTCAGAAAACGGCCTTAATGTCGTTTCCGGCCTTTTATTTCGTCCTAATAATGCCGATTCTTTAAATACATTAGACCATTGTCTTAATACTTGTGCGTTATATCGCTCACCAAAACACTCTAACGCCATTGCGGCCACTTCCGCGGTTCCCAGTTGAAAGTCCCTCCGCCCTTTTCTTATCGCATACTCTGAAACAAATTCCGGAGAAAACGAAAGCACCGGGACATCAGCAAGATAAGCAGACTTGCGAAACATTTTGACCGCTTCACGCCAGGTACCGTCTAATAAGATAAATAACGTTTTTTTATTTCCGGAGTCTAAACTGTCACCGTCTTTTAATACGGTTCCCTTCTTTGCGTATTCATCAGGAAATATCAGCACCGGTTGATATAAGGGGTTGTTAATTAAATCAACTAATTCTGGACTGACATCAACTCTTGACCATAAAAACGCATGAGTTTCAGGAATAATATCAGCTATCAGGCGACCGGTATTTGAGGGCTTCAGAATCTCGTCATCATACATCAACAGCATGAAGGCGGTGTCTGATATTACCTGGCGGCGATAACGACATAAACACCATTTCACGTTTTGAAGGCATTGCCTGCAGCGGCTGACATTCTTGCCGCGGGCGTTAAAAGTTGCAGTTGATAGCGATTTACGATAATCGTATAAAGCGTGAACGTTATGGATAAGAGGTTTCATGGAATTTAGGGCGCCGACGCGCCCCTTAAGCGGGTTCAGAGAATTCGGCGGAGGAAAAAGTCAGCTTTTAAACGCTTTATGCGAGTAAGGATCTTTTTAACGGCCAGAGGATAGTCCTTTAATGATTCTATCTGACTGTAGTGATACAACTGGCTCGTGTACTTAAGAATGTGCTCTCTTTCTTCCGCGAATTGCTGCTGCCATACTTGTTCAGGATCATGGAGCAGCAGACCATTTTCTAAATCCAAAGACCAGGCGCGCGGATTTAAATTAGATCCTGTAATTAAATAATTCTGCTTATCCGCGCTGATGCCTTTCAAATGAAAGCTGTTGTTTTCATGCTTCCATACATGAATTCGTAAAAGCCCCTTGTCAACAGCCCACTGCTGACGCTTAACAAAGATACGCAAAGACTGCTCGTAAATGTACGGAACCGCGCCAATCGTTGAGAACGCCTTGTCAGGTGCTATGTAGAAATCATTTGCGGTTTTATCACCTATAACAATATCCACTTGTTTGCCTTGTCTCAAATGTCTGATTAAGGCTCGTCTTAACGCATACGGCGGATTAAAGTATGGCGTACAAATAAACAGAGATTCACTTGATTCTTTAACTAAATCAACCACCACTTTATTTAACACGTTTTTTTTACGCCCCAGCCCGACAAGCGGCGTAATACGAGCGCCTGTCCGTATACCGTCAAAATCATATTTTGAACGGGTAAGCCTTACTTTGAAATTACGGATCTGTTGTTTAGTCGGTATCCGCTCTTTAGTGTTAATACCAAGTTCAACTACGGCATCGTCCGCAGCTAACTGAGTGAGCATAAAATCTTTCATCGTTTGAGCGAGCTCCGCGGATTCAATGACATGATAGCGATCAAAACGATAACGTTCACCGACATGCAGATAAACGTTATTTATGCTGGCTCCGCTAAATATCACCGCATCGTCAAAGACGAAACCTTTCAAATGCAAAACACCTAAGAATTCTTTGCTTTTTACCGGTGTTCCGAGAATTTCTATCGGATGAGCCGCGGTATCATTTTTACTGCGGTACATATAATAGTTGCCGCTGTCACCTTTGTGACCGATTAAACCACGTCTCGCACGGTGAAAATCGACAAAAACTTTGATGTCTATTTCAGGGTTCCTTGCCTTTGCGGCCAATAAGGCATCGAAAACTTCTCTTCCGGCTTCATCGTCTTCTAAGTAAAGCGCTGATAAATAAATGGTATGGCTTGCCATACTAATACGGGATAGCAATTCATCACGAAAACGTTCGGGGGTAAGTAACCACGATATCGAATCGGCGGGAATAGAAATGCCACTTAACTGGCTAAGCAAAGTCATCTCTCCTTAAAAGATCAAAATCCGGCGTAGTGTTGTTAAAATAATCAAGCTTATAACCGCAAATCTTCAGAATATAGAAATTACCGATTTGAGATGCGTTCGGCAACCTTTTTCAATTAAAACACGATTCATAACTGTCAGAATGCTTCAAAAACAAACAACATGAATAGTTTATGCGTTGATATTGAAACAGCCACTGAAGCAGCTTTTATGATTACCACTATGATTACCACATAAGGTCATCAGGGATGACATAATCAGCATATGGATCATCCTCTTGCGTTTCCTGCTCCGTCTCATTTAAGGAAGCAAGGTAACCGCACCACTCAGGCACCAGCATATTAACTCGTTCGGCCAGCTTGAAAGGCACGATAAAGGTTTTATCCTCATGCCTTATAATACCGAGCTTAGCGTTCAGCAACTGCTTTTGAAGTTCTTCAGTTAAATACACCGAGTGAATTTTATTATTTAAGGTATAGTTAAATTTTATTTCAGCGTGATCAGGCACTTCGATCGCAAATTTATTAAACTCGGTGATTAAAGAACGGACTTGTCCTTTTTCCGCTGCCTCAGCAAAACGTTTTTCGTTTAACGCTTTATCTTTTTCAGCCTGAACCTGGCGTTTTTGTTCGATTTCCCGCTTTAACGCCGCGGAGCCGTCATCTTTGTTCTGTTTACGATTACGACGTTTTTGCGTCTTCACGTCTCGAACTTTTTGCTTATTCGCCAAACCAGCCTTTAACAGCTGCTCTTGTAATGAATTTGCCATAGGTTTCTCTCTAACATCAAAATACCATTAAACGGTGCCGGGTTACTGATTTATTGACTCAAAAATATCTTTTAAAGCCTGAAGCGGGTTTTCCGCTTTGGTAACCGGACGACCAATGACTAAATGATCCGCACCGGCCTCAATTGCTTTTTGCGGCGTCATTATACGATGCTGGTCGCCAATATCCGCCCCGGCAGGCCGGATTCCCGGAGTAACGAGTGTAAAGTCATTGCCGAGAATAGTTTTTAACCGCTCAGCCTCCTGTGCTGAACATACTACACCATCCAGGCCGGCATCTTTAGTTAACCGGGCTAAATTTATAACCTGCTGACCGGCTGTTTTATTCACACCGGTTAAAGGCAGTTCTTCGTCCGACATTGAAGTCAGCACGGTAACCGCGATTAATTGCGGAGCTTCAGCACCATACGGCTCCAAAGCAAGTTTAGCGGCTCGCATCATTGCCTTACCCCCGGACGCATGAACATTTACCATCCAAACGCCGAGTTCTGCGGCGGCTTTGACCGCTTTCGCCACGGTATTGGGGATATCATGAAATTTTAAATCTAAAAAGACATCAAAACCTTTAATTTGGACTTGCTTAATTAAATCCGGGCCGAACAAGGTGAACATCTCTTTACCAATCTTTAGACGACACATATCAGAATCAAGCTGCTCAACTAAAGCTAAAGCTTGCGCCCGATCATCGTAATCCAGGGCAACAATTGGTTTATTCGTCATTTTTTATATCTCTTGTTATTCACCGTCGAGTCCGCGGATCCGTTTTATCTTGCCCCAGCACTTACACGACGGACAATGCCAATATAGGGTGTGTGAAGGAAACCCGCATTGCTGGCAACGGTAACTGGGACGGTATTTTATTTGTTGTTCTACTAATTTTTCTAACATGGTTAAGCTTTGCTTAGCCGAACCCGCTTCAGCTTGTTGCGCATGAATATGCATCAGCTGTTTGAAACCTCTCATGGTCGGATGTCTGTACAGCGAGCCCAGAAGCAGTTGCTCAGCCTCACTAAGATTATCTTGTTCTAGCAGCAGTGTGACTAATGCTATGGTCACGGACGCGCCCGCGCCTTTTGATAACGCTTCTTGAAGATAAATTTTATAGCCTTTTAAATCGTTATTTGACTTAAACGTTGAAAGGGCTTGCTCAATAACTTCCGGCACCAGTTCAATATCAGCCTCTAAGAGCAGATAGAGAAACTTTTTGAAGCTCTCAAAATCCTTGTCTTCGCTGGTTAACGTGATTAATTCTAATATGGCTCTGCCGCAATTTCGATCATATTTTAACGCTTGTTTTAAAAGTTTTACCTGAGCGGGTTTGCTGTCAACTTCTAAGCTCAGCTGGCAATGAAAATGCGCCAGTACTGAAAGCCGGCCAGAACGACGTGACCTGGGCATACCTTTGATCACATCAGTCGCTTTCTGCCACTCTTTTGTTGTTTGATAGAGGCTGATCAGCTGTGATTCCGCCTCTTGCGCTTCATCAACCTGATCAAGTAAACTGACAAATATTTCTTCAGCGCGGTCATAGAAACCCGCCGCCATGTAGTCTTTACCCAGCGCTAACATGGCTAACTCTAATTGTTCTCCGCTCAGGCTCGGACGGGAAATAAGACCCTGGTGAATTTTGATGGCACGGTCGACTTCGCCTCTGGTACGAAACAAGACACCAAGTGATAAGTGAGTATCAATGTTACTGCTGTCTTTATCCAATAAGTTAACCAGCAGATCAACCGCTTTGTCAGATTCATTAGAAAGAATAAAGTTTAAACCGGTAAAATAGTCTTTTTTTTTCGCGCCTTGTTTTTGCTGTTGCTGCTGGCGCATACCTCTGCGCCCCATATACCAGCCGTAACAGGCTGCGATTGGCAGCAACAAGAATAACACTTCTAACATTTTATCTATCTTCTTTAGACGATGACATTTCTTCTAAGGAAGCTAACTTTTTATTTGCCCTTCTTAAAGCAACCCTTAACTTAAGGATTTGGTAAGCGGCAAATAACCAGCTGATAATAAAACCTGATAAAAAAACAAGTGCTAATACAGTTGGAAGCTTATATTCACCTTTAGCAATAAAATAACTTATGGTGACCAATTGCTCATTTTGCGCGCCAAAGATCAACGCGAGAATAAATACAAGCGCGACAATAACTGTTATAAAAAATGATTTCACATGTATCTCCGTTATACCGTGAACAGCCTTTATATTTAGATTATCTTTGAAAATACAAAATCATGCTAGTCATATACCTAGTTTGACACATAAAAAAACCTCCGAAAGGAGGTTTTTACATTAAAACTGTTTACGTATTGACCGCGTCAACACGTTCGCGCAACTCTTTGCCCGGCTTAAAATGCGGCACATACTTACCATCCAGCTCAACTGAACTACCAGTCTTAGGGTTACGGCCGGTGCGCGGCGCGCGGTAATGAAGGGAAAAGCTACCAAAGCCGCGGATTTCAATACGTTTTCCGCCTTCTAATGTTTCGGTCATTTGCTCCAACATTTCTTTGACGGCATTCTCAACTTCTTTCGCCGAAAGCAGAGACTGCTTATTGGCGAGCTTAATGATCAGTTCGGATTTTGTCATCCTAGCTATCCTCTTTTATCAAGCCAAACAGAGTCAAGGGAAGAAAGTCACCGACCAAAATTTTTTTTTATTTTGTCATACCAGCCCGGACCGCTAACCGGCTACTTTTGCTGATAAAGTCATAAAGGCACCAGACTCCGGCCTTCGCTGGAGTGACGAAAAAACTCATAGTCAGTTACTTATTACTACTCCCCTTAAGCGACTTACTTACGAGCAGCTTTAAACGCTTCTGCCATAGCATTACTGATAACCGCGTCATCTTGCTTGTTGACAGATGCTAACGCTTCTTTCTCTTCAGCTTCGTCTTTCGCTTTGATAGACAAGCTGATAGTGCGGTTCTTACGATCCACGCCCATGAACTTAGCTTCAACAGTGTCACCTACACTGAATTCAGTAGACGCGTCTTCAATACGGTCACGAGAGATATCAGCGACACGGATGTAACCTTCAACAGACTCAGCCAGTTCAACAGTAACACCTTTAGCGTCAACCGCGGATACAGTACCGTTAACAACAGAACCTTTCTTCTTGTCAGCTAAGTACGCGTTGAACGGGTCGTCTTCAGTTTGCTTAACGCCTAAGCTGATACGCTCACGCTCCGGGTCAACTGAAAGCACAACGGCGTTGATTTCGTCACCTTTCTTGTATTCGGATACCGCTTCTTCGCCGGTACCTGTCCAGGAAATGTCAGACAGGTGAACAAGACCGTCGATGCCGCCGTCAAGACCGATAAAGATACCGAAATCAGTGATAGATTTGATCTTACCGCTAACTTTGTCACCTTTTTGGTATTTAGACGCGAAGTCATCCCACGGGTTAGTCTTACATTGCTTAAGACCAAGAGAGATACGACGACGTTCTTCATCAATGTCAAGAACAAGAACTTCAACTTCGTCACCCAAATTAACCACTTTAGACGGGTGGATGTTCTTATTAGTCCAGTCCATTTCAGAGACGTGAACAAGACCTTCAACGCCTTCTTCGATTTCAACGAAACAGCCGTAGTCAGTCAGGTTAGTCACGCGGCCGGTTAAACGGGTGTTCTCCGGATAACGGCTGCTGATTTCCAGCCACGGATCCTCGCCAAGTTGCTTAAGACCGAGTGACACACGTGTACGCTCACGGTCATACTTGAGCACTTTAACATTGATTTCATCGCCGACATTAACGATTTCAGAAGGATGCTTGACGCGCTTCCAGGCCATATCAGTGATGTGAAGCAGACCGTCAACACCACCAAGATCAACGAACGCGCCGTAGTCAGTAAGGTTTTTAACGATACCTTTGACCGACTGACCTTCTTGCAGGTTTTCAAGAAGCGCATCACGCTCCGCGCTGCTTTCAGATTCGATAACGGCACGACGAGAAACAACAACGTTGTTGCGCTTCTGATCCAGCTTGATAACTTTGAATTCCAGTTCTTTGTTTTCCAGGTGAGCCGTGTCACGGACTGGACGAACGTCAACTAAAGAACCCGGTAAGAATGCACGGATACCGTTCAGCTCAACAGTGAAACCGCCTTTAACTTTACCATTGATAACACCGATAACGGTCTCAGCGTCTTCGTATGCTTTTTCAAGAACAATCCATGCTTCATGACGCTTAGCTTTTTCGCGTGAAAGCTGAGTCTCACCAAAGCCGTCTTCAACGGAGTCAAGAGCAACATCTACGTCATCGCCGACTTGAATTTCAAGCTCGCCCGCGGCGTTTTTGAATTGTTCAGCCGGGATCGGAGATTCAGATTTTAAACCCGCGTCAACGAGAACCATGCCGTTTTCGATAGCGACTACAGTACCGCGTACGATAGAACCCGGGCGAAATTCAAGTTGTTCTAGGGATTGTTCAAACAGATCAGCAAAAGATTCAGTCATTTTAAATTTACTTTTAAGCAATAAACCATGTTAGTCCTTAACACGGAGTCAGTTAAAATAATTCACATCATCCTTGATATGAAGCCTTACCTGATCAGACTCGAAAGCCTAATCAGGTAAATTCTTTTCAATGTGCTCAGAAACAATTTCAAGCACTTTTTCAATATTAATACCGGTTGTATCAACAACTAAGGCATCATCAGCAGGTTTCAGCGGCGCAACAGCGCGATTCATATCACGGTCATCACGCTCTTTAACCTCAGCCAAAAGACGGTCGATTTTAACATCGAAGCCCTTGTCCCGCAACTGATTATAGCGGCGTTCAGCCCTTTCTTCAGCTGATGCTGTTAAGAAAATTTTAACAGGTGCGTTAGGAAAAACCACGGTTCCCATATCGCGTCCGTCAGCAATCAGACCCGGTTCAGTCTGAAAAGCCCGCTGCCTTCTAAGTAACGCTTCTCTTACCCGGGGGAACGCGGCGATTTTTGAAGCCGCATTCGAACATTCCTGGGTACGAATGTCATTGGTGACTACTTCACCTTCAAGTACAACCTTAACCGCATCGCCGTCAATGCCGGACTGAAACTGTACATCAAGATGACCCGCAAGCAGGCTGATCGCTTCTTCATTAACTAATTCAACATTGTGGTGAAGTGCCGCCAATGCCAGTACACGATATATGGCACCGCTATCTAATAATTGCCAGCCGAGCTTTTTAGCTAACAAATGACAAATCGTACCTTTTCCCGCACCACTTGGCCCGTCAATCGTAACCACTGGAGTCCGTTCGGACATAAATCCTCCAAAAGAATATACCATTCATGAACGTGAATTTTTTTATCTGGAGTACTAGTACTCCGTTTAGTTCATAAAAATATCCGCGAAATCAAGCGCAGGCATTTTACACGAAGATTTTAATAAAATCCGAAGATTTTTATAAAACAGCGTGTTATGCCGTCAGTCACAAGTAGTTAAGTACCCAACTAAAAGTTTTTTCACTTTTCTGACGCCCGGTTTAAGTGCTCCGCGGCGTTACTCTTGCTTGAAGACCTGCCGGTATTACCACGCGAGATCGCCTTGCAGAGCACTTGATCTGAACGCCAAAAATAGCGAAAAACTTATAGTCAGGTTCTCAGTTATTTTCTGCTAACGCGGCTAACTCAGCAAAATAGGCCGGAAAGGTTTTCGCCGTGCAATCAGGATCATTAATGGTCACCCCGGCATCATTAAAAGCGACTAATGAAAAACACATAGCGATACGATGGTCGTTATAAGTGTCTATTTCAGCATGTTTAATTTTTGCCGGCGGCGTCACTTCAATAAAGTCACGTCCTTCGATTACCGTGGCTCCGACTTTTTTCAGTTCGGCTGCCATTGCCGCTAATCTATCCGTCTCTTTAATACGCCAGTTGTAGATATTACGAATTTTTGTAGTTCCTTTGGCAAATAATGCCGCCGCAGCGATGGTCATCGCCGCGTCAGGAATATGATTGGCGTCAAAGTCAACGGCTTTCAGTTCACTTTGCGATGATTGAATGTAATTGCTGCCCCGCTCAATTTTCGCGCCCATTTGTTCGAGCACATCAGCAAAGCCGGTATCACCTTGTATACTGTCTTTGCCCACGCCCGTCACTTTAACCGTTCCCCCTTTAATCGCGCCGGCGGCTAAAAAGTAAGAGGCCGATGAGGCGTCACCCTCGACTAAAAATTCACCGGGTGACTGATACGTCTGATTACCCTGAATAACAAAACGCCGGTAATTTTGATTATCCGCCTTAATGCCGAAACGAGCCATCAAAGACAGAGTGATATCGATGTAAGGTTTAGAAACCAGTTCATCAATAACATTAATCGTGATATCTGACTCCGCCATTGGCGCGCTCATCAGCAAAGCCGTTAAAAACTGGCTTGATAAGGCGCCTGAGATATTGACGTCGCCGCCCTTCAGACCATTTGCCTTAATTGATATCGGCGGATAACCGTCCTCTTTCAGATAGTTAATCTTGGCGCCCAAAGATGTTAACGCGTCCACCAGGTCTTTAATCGGGCGTTCTTCCATTCTCGGATCGCCCGTTAACAAAAACTTGCCGCCGCCGAGTGTCAACGCGGCACAAAGCGGTCGCATCGCGGTACCGGCGTTACCGAGAAATAATTGTTGTTTTTCAGTCGCGGTGAACGGGTTTCCAAGCCCCTCAACTTCGCAGACCGTATTATTCTCACTAAGCCGATAATTCACGCCTAACTGTTTAAGCGCCCGCAACATATAACGTATATCATCAGAATCCAGTAAATTGGTGAGTTTTGTTGTGCCTTCAGCCATTGAAGCAAGTAACAAAGCACGATTAGAGATGCTTTTAGAGCCGGGAATATTGATCTCGCCGCTGACTTTACTGATGTATTCTAACTTCAGTTGTTTCATATCAGATGGTTATTGATGATTTTTATTTATTGGCCAATAGAATCCACTATCTTAACCGGCGCCGCAAGTGATTTGTTATGATTTCAGCCTAATCTTTAAGCAAACAGACAAACAGAGTCTTGTCTCCTCAAAGCAAATAAACGCTTGCTCTATAAGCGCTTATTTCTATGTGATACGCTGTAACAAATTCTACGATCAATGATGCAGGTTCCATTAAATGATATTCGAAAACCTTACCTCCCTTCCGCCCGACTCCATACTTGGTTTACTTAAACAATACCGTCAGGATCCTAACCCTTTAAAAGTGGATTTGGGTGTCGGTGTTTATAAAGATCCCGCGGGACACACACCTATTTTGGATTGTGTAAAAACCGCCGAGGCTCACAGATTAAAAACCGAAGACACCAAAGTTTATATCGGTCCGGCCGGCTCTCAGGATTTTAATACGCTCATCACTGAATTAA
This sequence comes from Parashewanella sp., assembly GCA_965200795.1. Lineage (GTDB taxonomy): Bacteria > Pseudomonadota > Gammaproteobacteria > Enterobacterales > Shewanellaceae > Parashewanella. The sequence continues at coordinate 63,749 of CBDAVB010000027.1, read as the reverse complement.
ATTTCGGGCGTGAGCATCAGGCGATTCTCTCAAACAGAGTAAGAACGGTCTCCGCGCCCGGCGGCACCGGAGCGTTGCGAGTCGCGGCCGACTTTATTAATCGTTGTAAAAAGAACGCAATTATCTGGGTCAGCGATCCGACCTGGGCGAACCACACGGGTTTATTTGAAGCGGCAGGCTTAACCGTTAAAGTCTACCCGTATTATGACTTTGAAAACAAAAGTCTCAGATTTGATGAAATGATCAAATGCCTTCAGCAGATCAGTGAGGACGATGTCGTTTTATTTCATGCTTGTTGTCATAATCCGAGCGGTATGGACTTAACAACAGAGCAGTGGGATAAAATAGCAGAAATGACCGAAGACATCGGCTTCACTCCGATGATCGATATGGCTTATCAGGGTTTCGGCGCTGATGAGACCGCTGACGCTTACGGCGTCCGTAAAATGGCCGGCAACGTCGGCAATATGATTCTGTGCAGCTCATGCTCTAAGAATTTTGGTCTGTACCGCGAGCGCATCGGCGCCTGTTCAGTGATCAGCAAAGACACGGCTCAGGCTGATATCGCTTTGTCGGTACTTTTGTATGTTGTCCGCTGTAATTATTCGATGCCGCCGGCGCACGGCGCCGCGATTGTTGAAACCATTCTGGGTTCAGATGAGTTAAAGCAGCAGTGGCTTGATGAATTAAAAGTCATGCGTGATCGCATCAACGGCAACCGCGGATTACTTGTAAACGCATTACATGAGAAACAAAATAAACGTGACTTTAGTTTTATCACTAACCAAAAAGGGATGTTTTCATTCTTAGGAGTGAATCCTGATCAGGTTAAACGCTTAAAAGATGAATTCAGCGTTTACATGGTTGATTCCGGCCGCGTCAGTATCGCGGGCATTACAGAGGAAAACGTCGGTTATCTCGCCGAATCAGTCGCGAAAGTGATATAGTTTCTCAGCCGTCACTCCGGCGCCTTTTGCATTCAAAGGGCACTGAGTGCCGGCCCGCGGTCTGACGTTTATCTGTGCGTTATTTTATCTAAGTTCATGGCAAAAATTGAAGTATTACTCACTAAAGACGGTTCGCACACGGTTTACAATCGTGAGATAGATGAGTCTTATCATGCTTACAACGGTGCGGTTACTGAATCAGAACACGTTTATATTGAAAACGGCCTCAAATATCACCTCTTATCCGCTGAGGGAACCGGTCAAAAACCGGTTCGTATTCTGGAATTCGGCTTCGGTACCGGGCTGAATACTATTTTAACGATTATCGCGTCCCGAAAGCTGAATCTGGAGATCGAATACACCACGGCGGAGCCTTTTCCGCTTCCGCCGGAAATTGTCAATGACTTAAATTACGCTGAGTTATTCGCAAGTACGGCCGCGGATTATTTTGAGCGGATTCACGCCGCGGCCTGGGATCAGGACGTGCGATTGAATCCTGTCTTCACACTGCGCAAAGCGCGTTCAAAAATTGAAGATCTGCCGTTAAGCAATGAGCCGTACGATATTATTTATTACGACGCTTTCGCTCCCGGTAAGCAACCGGACGCCTGGAAGATAGACGTTTTAAAAAAATGCCGCGCTCTGCTTAGACAGGGCGGGCTGTTAGTGACTTATTGCGCCAACGGTCAGTTCAAGCGGAATTTAAAATCCTTAGGGTTTGAATTAAATCAGACAGAGGGACCGACGGGCAGAAAAGAAATGACCCGCGCCCGGAAAATTTAAGCCGGACGTTGCGGATAAGCCGCTGATTATCCGTTTTATCGTCACTCCGGCGAAAGCCGGAGTCCGGAACTTTTGATTTTATTAATAAAAGTCACCGATACCCGCCTCGGGTATGACAAAATCAAAAAGAATTTTCAGCGAACTAACTATTTGCCCGTTAGCTTTTGTGTCTGTGCCTTTCAATTTCCTCTTCTACGTTTATACCTCTTTCTTTAAGTTCATTTTCAATACGTTCAACTAAAAAGTCACACTTAAGAGAGCCTTGCATTACCAATAACAACCTGAAAAAGGGTTTAAAATCACCAGCCTCCGCCGCAACCGTAACCCTACTAATGTAATCCGCATTTAATTTTGAATCAGTTGAATGAGTCTGACGAATATCAATCTTTTCTCGAATTGTTATAGCACGTTCAGAAATTAATTTAGGTGCTATATCATCAAATGGAAGGGAGACAGTAAGACTATAATTGTGATTTGCTAATGCGTTAACAATAGCATCTTTAACTGTTTGTTCCCGGTTTTCGTCGGCACCAACTTTTTTAACCGCGGCCGGAGCTGAAACGTTAACCTGAGCCGCAGCCGGGCTGACCGGTTGTGCAGGCTTTGGTTTCGCTAACAGTTTTTCCATGTTCTCGCAGAAGCTTTTGGTCAGCGGCTCTCGCGGAAAATGAGTCATGAGCACAAGCCAGAATAAAAGAGCGGGTTTTTTGTAATTCGGCTCTCTTTGCACATCCTCAGGAATCTGATTGAAACAATCATATCCCATTAATGCTGTGGCAACAGAACTTGCATTAAAGCGGCTGGAACGCGCATCCAGCTCATTAAAGGTAACATCTAAAATATACTTACTGTTTATGTTATGTTGTTTAAAACTCGTGATGAGCGGATCCGTTAACAGGTCTCGTTTTTCGGTTACAAACTGACTAATACTATCTTCTAAATTTTCAACGGATGAACGCAATTCACTTAAGTCAGTATCCTTAAAATCATCAGACAGCTTTCGCATCACATAGCTGGTTCTGATGCTTACATCTTCTAATTGAACGCTAGTATAATCTTTCATCACTAACATGATTTTAGCGCAATTATCTTCTGCGATATTCTCATTAAAATACTTAAGCAAGACATAGTAATAATTGACATTACCTGAATGAAGATGTTTTGTCACAAGCTTATGCACCATCTCCGCTATACTGCAATTTTCGCCTGAGATTTCGCTATGCGCACCAGAGTAGATGCTCTTCATCTCTTTAGAGAGATCTTTATCCATTTTGCAAAGGCTTCTATATGTAAGCCCTTTATACTTTAAAATTTCACCTTTTAATTCAAACCAGATCAGGCTTTCATCTGATACCCGGTGACTGACCACCGGTACAGTATGTGACGGCTTTGTTAGCACCGGCTGCGATACTGGTCGCGGCCCACTAAAGACCGGCCTGAAGCCCGGCCTAACGTCCGGAATAAAAGGTCTTGACGCGGCGCCAATAGGAAAAAAAGTCGGCCGAATCCACCCTCTATTATGTGTCGGGTTAGTCGGCTGTGGAGTAAAACCCGCCGGCGGGAAGTTTATCGCCCCTCCGTGATAGTTCCCATTTGCTGGTCGCTGACTATATGATGGCAATGGCATAGGCTTTGAGGGAAATGGCTGTTGCGGATGCTGCTGTCGCGAAAATTGCTGCTGTTTTATCTTATGCTCAGCTTCAGATTGAGCATAGCTTGGCGGAGCGTCATTTGAACGGTCATCTTGGTATTGTACTTTGATATGCGCTTCATTCGAAGAGCAAGGTTGCACAACCTGCTGCTGCGGTTCATTTACACAATACTGAGTGTAATGTCCATGCGCAAACTCACTGAGATTTCGATAAAATACAACTCCTTGTTCAGAACTATTACTATGTAAGCATCGGAGATACTGCGTTAATTTTGCTTCGTTATTACTCATTGCTAATTCCGCAAGATATTCAGCAAAGCGTTCACCAAGTTTTTCAGCACTTAAACCCGGAAGCGGTCTTTCCTGACCGAGGGTGTCAGACAATTGGTTAACAATTAGTTCAAGGTTTTGATATTTAATAGCTTGTGCGGCTAAACCTAATTTAGCCTGAACATGTAATTCATTCCCTTTCAGTCCCAAATCATCGAATCGTTTTAGATATTTCCGCCGCAGTTAACAAAGGCCGTTGCCGATATGAAGCCGCGGACGCTGAGGCAACTGGTTTCTTCTCTGGTTTTAATGCCTCACGGCCGCACCCGGAGTCATCACCGGCTGTTGTTAATTGTTTAGGTTTATTTAATATATGATTACAAAATAATGATAATTCTGTACTTTCATTGACTTGATTTTCACAAAAATACAAAAAGTTTCGTTTTTGCTTTTCGTTTAATTTTTCTACCGCTTGTCTGAAAAGGTCTATTAGGTCTGTTTGACAAAACTGTATTTGTTCAACTTTTACGCATGTATAATAGTCGCCTAACGTGGTTATTACTGACGAATGGGATAAGAAATCATACAACTCACGTGTATCTGCTTGCTCTAACACATTGATAAAAACTGAGATTTGTTGATTTATTCCTGATGTGCCTGAAGATACGGACGGTTCTGACGTTGCTGTTTTTGGTATTCTTGTTCGCGGTCTCACTTGTGGCGGCCTACTAACTGATTGTTCTTTTGTATCAGTCAGTGGTGCCGCTTGTGTATCTACAGCTTGTGTCGTCGCTGCTGATTTTAGCCCTCTTGGTTTCGGTGTTGGTCTTGCTGGTGTTGTTTGTTCTTTTGCAGGAGCTTCAAAAGAACTCAAAGGTTTAGCAGGAACAAATGAAACGTTAAAGCATGTCCCGCCGCTGATGAGTTGCGGTGGACTTTGAGGGTCTGGAACATTAGTCTGTGCCAGGTCATCAGTAAAATTATTCGCGGAAGTCGATGAAGAGGGTGTTAATCCGGACATGATATCTCCAATTTTTAACAGCAGCCGACCAGAAATTCTTGTTGATTTTTCATACCAGCGCAGGCCGTAAACGGAATAACGACAACTTTATATGTCGGTCATCCGGCGACGTTTGTAACGCAAGCGTAAAGACTCCGAATATTCGCTTCGCCCGCCGCAAAAAACCGGCGTTCAATGCCCTGACGGACTTTTGTCCGGCCTTCGCTGGAGTATCAAAAAAACTTATAATCTGCTACTTAGCTTTTGTTTGTAAGCCCTGAGGTTAATTAAGGGCGACGCTAAATATTAAATACAGCCCGAAGGGTTGCTCTTATTGTCACGCGATGAGTCCGTTATCACTCATTGAGTTGAGAATAACGGAACTTCTCGTGCTTTAAGTACCCGCCTGATAAGGTGTCAAAATATATGATTTCATTTTTGACTGTTTACAATATCAAGCGGTAACAGAAGTTATACCAGGACGGTTACTCACGGCCTGATAAGCTATTAACACTCTGACACATAACGCGGATCAGGAGGTTAATAACAATAACCTTAACTTGTTAATTCAGGCTATTCATAAATTTGAGCTTAATTGTGCTTTCACACAGCTTAACCTTGACTTAACGAAAAATTAATTTTTCTTAATATTCTCGGCTTAGCTGAACATTCAAAATGCCGGATTTTTAAATAATCCCGGCGGCAGGCCGCGGGGAATTGCCCCTCAGAGATTGAATAGCTAAAAACTCCGGATGTATGAAGCCAAGGCTTCAACACCTTCTTTTGGCATAGCGTTGTAGATACTGGCTCTCATGCCGCCCGCGAACCGGTGGCCTTTCAAAGCTAATAACCCGTTTTGCTCCGCTTTTTCAAGGAATTCATTATTACGGTTTTCATCATCAAGCTTAAAGGTGACATTCATCAGTGAGCGATTGGCGGCAGTGATATCATTGTAAAAACCGCGGGTTTCATCAATCGCCCGATAAAGCAGCGCGGCTTTGTGATGGTTGTGCTTTTCAATCGCTTCTACGCCTCCGCGCGCCTTTAACCATTTGAAAACCTCAGCCGCTAAATACCACGCGAAAGTCGGCGGCGTATTATACATAGACGCTTCTTTAACCTGGGCGCGATAGTCGTAAATTGTCGCCTGCGCCAGAGACGGCAGACTCAGCAAATCATCGCGCACAATAGCGATGGACAAACCTGACGGGCCGATATTTTTCTGCGCCCCCGCGTAGATTAACGAAAATTTAGAAACGTCAATTTCACGTGATAAAATATTGGATGACATATCCGCGATGACCGGCCACGGCGAGTCTATTGTCTCAAAAATTTCGATACCGTCCACAGTCTCATTAGGGCAATAATGCACATAACGATATTCTCGGGTATCACTGTTAAATTCCGGTATCTCAATCTTTATATGGCCTGTAGCCTCTTCTTTTTGAGCGATATCCAGAATATCAATCTGAGATTCACAGGTGAGCCTGACGGCTTCTTCAGCAGCGATTTTTGACCATTGTCCGGAGCGTAAATATAACGCCCTGCCCTTATTGCCCATGAAATTATTCACAACAGCGGCGAATTGAGCCCGGCCGCCGCCATGCATAAATAAGACATGATAATTATCGGGTATTTTCATCAACTCACGAAGATCGGCTTCGGATTGCTCAGCCATAGCTTTGAAAGGCCCGCCTCTGTGACTGATTTCCATGACAGATGTACCGAGTCCGTTCCAGTCCAGCAGTTCAGCCCGGGCTTTTTTTAACACGGGTGCCGGGATCATCGCGGGGCCGGCACAAAAATTATAGATTTTCGTCATTCCTTTACCTCAATATTTACATTCAGATAAAAAAAGAGCGCCAATGCAGGCGCCCTTCGATTTAATATTATTTATTCTTCTACCGGAGATTCCGCGGTATTTTCATCAGAAGAGTCACTATCATTACCTTTGGCTGTTTCAGCCTCAGGCTCGTCTTCATCCGTCTGAATCTCATCAATTCGCTGCAGGCCGACTACACTCTCACCTTCCGCGGTGCGAATAATAGTCACGCCCTGAGTGTTACGACTGACGGTCGAAACACCATCAGCGGGAGTACGTACCAGAGTGCCTTTATCACTGATCAGCATAATTTCATCATTGTCAGTTACCTGAACCGCGCCGACAACCTCACCGTTACGGTCGCTTACTTTGATCGACACAACACCTTTAGTCGCGCGGCTCTTAGCCGGATACTCGCTTAAAACCGTACGCTTACCATAACCGTTTTCAGTCACCGTCAGAATGTCACCGTCACCGCGGGGAACAATCAGGGAAACAACCTTTTGACCGGCTTCAAGTCTGATACCGCGAACACCGGTCGCGGTGCGTCCCATCGGACGTAATGAAAGCACTTCCTCACCGGTTTCAGGATCACGTTTCACTTCACCCGTTTGCGAATCACGAATTTTCTCACCGAAACGGACAACTTTACCTTCATTTGAGAATAGCATAATTTCATCATCACCCTCTGTGATATCGACCCCGATGAGCTGGTCATCGTCACGAAGGTTCACAGCAATAATGCCGTTCGCCCGCGGGTTGCTGTATGCGGTAAGCGCTGTCTTCTTAATCGTACCGTTGGCTGTCGCCATCACGATGTACTTATCTTCTGAGTATTCACGAACCGGCAGAATGGCGGTAATGCGCTCACCATCCTGCAGCGGCAGTAAGTTAATGATCGGCCGGCCTCTGGCGGTACGGCTCGCCAGCGGTAACTGGTAAACTTTCAGCCAGTACATCTTGCCGGAGTCAGAGAAACACAAGATGGTGTCGTGGGTATTGGCAACCAGGAGTTTCTCAACGAAATCCTCATCTTTGACTTTTGTCGCGGCTTTACCTTTACCGCCCCGGCGCTGCGCCTGATAGTCCGTTAAAGGCTGGTACTTGGCATAACCCATATGAGAAAGCGTAACCACCACGTCTTCCTCGTTGATGAGATCCTCAAGGCTCATATCAACTTCATTCCGGTTTATTTCAGTGCGCCGCTCATCACCGAACTCGGCAATCACTTGCTCAAGCTCTTCTTTAATAACTTCCATTAAACGCTCCGGACTGCGAAGAATGTGCAATAGCCCGGCAATCAACTCCAGCAGATCTTCGTATTCACCGATGATCTTGTCATGCTCAAGACCCGTTAAACGGTGTAAACGAAGTTCAAGAATCGCCTGCGCTTGCTGTTCGGTTAAGTAGTAAAGACCGTCGCGAATACCGTACTCAGGTTCTAACCACTCAGGACGGGCGGCGTCATCACCGGCTTTTTCGAGCATACCTTGTACGTTACCTAACGCCCAGCCCCGAGCGACTAATTTTTCTTTCGCCTCAGCGGGTGTCGGGGAGCTCTTAATAAGTTCAATGACCGGGTCGATATTCGCCAGCGCAACCGCGAGCGCTTCAAGGATATGAGCACGGTCACGGGCTTTACGTAACTCAAATACAGTACGACGGGTTACCACTTCACGACGATGAAGCACAAACGCTTCAATCATCTCTTTAAGGTTAAATAACTTAGGTTGACCGTTCGCGAGGGCAACCATGTTAATACCGAAAGAGTTTTGCATTTGTGTCTGAGCGTAAAGGTTATTCAGAACAACCTCGCCGACTTCACCACGTTTAATTTCAATAACGATGCGCATACCGTCTTTATCAGACTCATCCCGTAAGCCGCTGATCCCTTCAATACGCTTATCTTTCACCAGCTCAGCGATTTTCTCGATAAGCTTAGCTTTGTTAACCTGATACGGAATTTCAGTAACGATAATGGTTTCTTTACCGTTATCTTCAGTTTCAACTGTCGCACGGGCGCGCATAACCGCTCGGCCGCGACCCGTTTTGTAAGCGTCAATAATGCCTTTACGGCCGTTGATGATAGCGGCGGTCGGGAAATCCGGCCCCGGAACATATTCCATTAATTCATCAATGGTAATTTCAGGATTTTCAATAACCGCTAAACAGCCCTGAACAACCTCATTCAAGTTGTGAGGAGGAATGTTGGTCGCCATACCAACCGCGATACCGGACGAACCGTTAATCAGCAGGTTAGGAACACGGGTAGGTAACACGGCGGGAATTTGCTCCGTACCATCGTAGTTTGGCACGTAATCAACGGTATCTTTGTCTAAATCGGCAAGTAAAGAGTGAGATAACTTCTCCATGCGGATTTCGGTATAACGCATCGCCGCCGCGGCGTCACCATCAACGGAACCGAAGTTACCCTGACCGTCAACTAAGGTGTAACGCATTGAGAAAGGCTGCGCTAAACGAACGATTGTGTCATAAACCGCTGAATCACCGTGCGGGTGATATTTACCGATAACATCACCGACTACACGCGCTGACTTTTTATAAGGCTTGTTAAAGTCATTTTTAAGTTCGTTCATCGCAAACAGAACACGACGATGCACGGGCTTTAAGCCGTCACGTACATCAGGCAGTGCCCTGCCGACAATTACGCTCATCGCATAATCCAGATATGAAGTTTTTAATTCATCTTCAATATTAATTGGCGAAATAGATGATGCCAGATCAGTCATAAACCGCTCGCTCTCCTGATATTTTGCTGACGACACTTGCTTGCGTGTCACTGTCGAGCCCGAAAAATTGATTCAGCATTCTAACACAGTTATTTAAAGCTGCCAGACCTGAAAGTATTACAAAAGCGAAGATATTGAACTGTTCCCGGGTTACGTTTTATAGGCGGCGGATTTAAAAAACAACAGCGATCATCAAGCGTTAATTATTCAGTCTATTGAATGCCTTAAACAAGTTCATAAGTACCCGTATCAAAATCATCAAAAAAAATGATAATCTCATCTTCTGACGGATCCGCCGCCGTTTTTTTCTGATAACAGGTCAGAATAAACCGGAAAATCCGGACATCCGTTTTGCTGAGCTTCTGCTCCCGCGATTTATAGAGCGGTCATAACGCCTTGTTCACGCTCTCCCCGCAATTGTGAACGACGCTTATCCTCATCATTCAAGCTTATAAAAATTTTGTGTTTGTGTATCCGTTGAATCTTTAATAACAAGCAATATAAAGTCAAACGGGAGCCGGGAGGAACAACCGGCAAAAAACGAGTCACAAAAATCACACATTACACCATACAAAGATGAATTATTATTAATCTTTTATTTATTGTCATCTCAGGGCGAACGCACGAATGTAGATCACATTTTTGCGGCTATGGCTATATAGCATAGCCTATAACAATAATCATAATTCCATGATGTTAGGTGTTGCGCCTTTTCAAAAGTGTGACGCAGATCTGATCATGCGTTTACCCTGATTGTCATCCGGTCATGAAAGTCGGATCATTGAATAATAATATCAATATCCGTTCAGGGAACTTGTAATGAGTTCTTACGCCTCCCCGGCAATGCGTTCGTGCCGGCGGGCTCATCATCGTCTTCCTCAGACTGTACTCGGTTCCCTCCCGCAAGCGGCGATGACAGCCGGAGCGGCGCACGGAAGCGGAAAGATATTTTCCGTTAATGACTTACAGTCTTCTGAACATTGTTCATAAGATTATGGCAGCGGTACAACCAGAAGGGATGGTAAAACAAATACTCGATCAGGTTATCGTCGGGAACAAACTTACGCCGCCTTCAGGCACGCTGAAATTAGACATCAGCGGCATTATTTACCGGGTTTCCGCTACAAAAAAAAATGGTTATTTTTCGGCGCGGTTCATGACTGAGCAAACAGATGCGGCTGGGCGAAAATTACCTTCCCGGGACTCCCTGGACTCCCGGGACATTGAGACAGAAAAAAAACGCGCGGGCGCTCTCGCGGAGAATATACTGAACATCCACCGGCACGCGGTTGACGGCAACATAAAAGTGTTAAAACAATTAATATCAGAAAACATCAATCCCGACATCACCGACGCGCACGGCGACACCCCGCTGATACGCGCCGCCACCTACGGTCAAACCGAAGTCGCGGAATTACTCCTGCAAAAAGGCGCAAACGTTAACGTAAGTGACAACGGCGGCCGCACCCCGTTAATGAACGCTGTATTCTACGGTTATACCAAAACCGTGGAATTACTCCTGCAACAGGGCGCAAACGTTAACATCAGTGACAACGACGGCTGCTCCCCGTTAATGTGCGCCGTACTCTACGGTTATACCAAAATCGTGGAATTACTCCTGCAAAAAGGCGCGAACGTTAACATCAGTGACAACGACGGCTGCTCCCCGTTAAGAAACGCCGTCGCCTCCGGTAAGACCGAGATCGTGAGATTACTCCTGCAAAAAGTCGAGAACGTTAACGCCCGTAACAACGACGGCCGCTCCCCGTTAATAAACGCCGCCGCCTTAGGTCATACCGAAATCGTGAAATTACTCCTGCAAAAAGGCGCGAACGTTAACGTCAGTGACTACCACGGCCGCTCCCCGTTAAGAAACGCCGTCACCTCCGGTAAGACCGAAATCGTGAAATTACTCCTGCAAAAAGGCGCGAACGTTAACGTCATTGCCAACGACCGCCACTCCCCGTTAATGAAAGCCGCCGTCAGCGGTTATACCGAAATCGCGGAATTGCTCCTGGAAAGCGGCGCTGACGTTGACGCCGCTGACAAAGACGGCCACACCCCGTTAATGAAAGCCGTAATCTACGGTCATGCCCAAATCGTGAGATTACTCCTTATAAACGGCGCCGGCGTTGACACCCGTTACATGGACGGCTGCACCGAGTTAATACTCGCCGCCGACAGCGATCATACCGAAACCGCGGAAATCGCGGAATTGCTCCTGCAAAGCGGCGCTGACGTTGACGCCGCTGACAACGACGGCCGCACCCCGTTAACAGATGCCGCCGCCAGGGGTCATACAAAAATCGTCGAACTGCTGCTCGATTACGGCGCTGATCCGAATCAGCCCGAAAATACCAAGAGCCCGCTGACCTGTATTATTCGCCGGCTGACAACAGAAACATACAATACACCGGGACGCTTAAAAGCACTCATAAAAGCAATGGAGTTACTGTTAACGAACGGAGCGGATATAACCGGACAATGGGAAGATGAAGCAAATCCCGGAACCGGACTGACCATTAAAGATAAAATTGTCCTGTTAAGTAATGACTATGATATCAATCTTGAGGCCGTCAATCGTCCCGGATCTGCTCAGGCATCTCGTTTCCCTCATCGTATGACATTAAAAATGCAGGCCCGAAGAACAGTGATTAATGCCGTAAAAGCAAATAAGCGAAATAAGCCGCTGCCTGAAGCGCTAAAGGAACTCCCTCTTCCTGACCGCATGCGGAAAATGCCCTTGAGCAAGTAGATAAGTAGTCGCTTAAAAGTTTTTTAACTCATGAAATTTGTAAAAACTTTGCGGTTTATCATAAAATTTCACTTTAGTTCATAGTACCTCCAGTTCATATCCGCATTTTATTCGGGCGTTATCATGTAAAGAGTCGTATCGCTTTCAGAAGATGAAGCACAAACACCGGGGAAGCCGTCGCGCGCCACCCTAAGCATCGCAGCCGAAACATCTTCCCGCAATTCTGAGCGACGCTTATCATCATCATTCAGGCTTATAAAAATCTTGTGTATGTGTATACGGTGAATCTTTAATAACAAGCGATAATAACAAGCAATTTGAATCCAAAACCGCGGATTACCATTTGGGATAATAAAGTCAAACGGGAGCCGTGAGGAACAACCGGCAAAAAACGAGTCACAAAAACCACACATTACGCCGTGCAAAGATGAATTATTATTAATCTTTTATTTATGTCATCTCAGGGCGAACGCACGAATGAATGTAGATCACATTTTTGCGGCTATATAGCATAGCCTAATAACAATAATCATAATTCCATGATGTTAGGTGTTGCGCCTTTTCAAAAGTGTGACGCAGATCTGATAATGCGTTTACCCTGATTGTCATCCGGTCATGAAAGTCGGATCATTGAATGATATCAGAATCTATTCAGGGAGCTTGTAATGAGTTCTTACGCCTCCCCGGCAATGCGTGCGTGCCGGCAGGTTTATCATCGCCTTCCTCAGACTGTACTCGGCTCTCTCCCGCAAGCGGCGATGACAGCCGGAGCGGCGCCCGGAAGCGGAAAAATGGTTTCCGCTAATCATTTAGCCGTCTGAACATTGTTCATAAGATTATGGCAGCGTTACAACCGGCGGGAGTGGTAAAACAAATACTCGATCAGGTTATCGTCGGTAACAAACTTACGCCGCCTTCAGACCCGCTGAAATTGAACATCGGCGGCATTATTTACCGGGTTTCCGCTACAAAAATAAATGATTATTTTTCGGCGCGGTTCATGACTGAGCAAACAGACGCGGCCCGGCGAAAATTACCTTCCCGGGACATTGAGACAGAAAAAAAACGCGCGGGCGCTCTCGCGGAGAATATACTGAACATCCACCGGCATGCGATTGACGGCAACATAAAAGTGTTAAAACAATTAATATCAGAAAACATCAATCCCGACATCACCGACGCGGACGGCTACACCCCGCTGATACTCGCCGCCATCTACGGTCACAAAGAAGTCGCGGAATTACTCCTGAAAAAAGGCGCGAACGTTAACGCCCGTGACTTCGACGGCTACTCCACGTTAAATAACGCCGCCACCTTCGGTCACAAAGAAGTCGCGGAATTACTCCTGCAAAAAGGCGCGAACGTTAACGTCAGTGACTACAACGGCTGCTCCCCGTTAAGAAACGCCGCCCTCTTCGGTTATACCGAAATCGCGGAATTGCTCCTGGAAAGCGGCGCTGACGTTGACGCCGCTGACAAAGACGGCCACACCCCGTTAATGAAAGCCGTAATCTACGGTTATGCCCAAATCGTGAGATTACTCCTTGGAAACGGCGCCGGCGCTGACACCCGTAACAAAAACGGCCTCTCCCTGATAATAGAGGCCGCCACCTTCGGTAAAACCGAAATCGCAAAATTGCTCCTAGAAAGCGGCGCTGACGTTGACGCCGCTGACAACCACGGCCGCACCCCGTTAACAAAAGCCGCCGCCAACGGTCATTCAAAAATCGTCGAACTGCTGCTCGATTACGGCGCTGATCCGAATCAGTCCGAAAATACCAAGAGCCCGCTGACCTGTACTATCCGCGAGCTGATAAAAAGTAATGAAGACAACAGAGCGGGACTCATAGAAGCAATGCGGTTACTGTTAGCGAACGGAGCGGATATAACCGGACAATGGGAAGATGAAGCAAATCCCGGAGCCGGACTGACCATTAAAGATAAAATTGTCCTGTTAAGTAATGACTATGATATCAATCTTGAGGCTCTCAATCGTCCCGGATCTGCTCAGGCATCTCGTTTCCCTCATCGTATGACATTAAAAATGCAGACCCGAAGAACAGTGATTAATGCCGTAAAAGCAAATAAGCGAAATAAGCCGCTGCCTGAAGCGCTAAAGGAACTCCCTCTTCCTGACCGCATGCGGAAAATGCCCTTGAGCAAGTAGATAAGTAGTCGCTTAAAAGTATTTTAACTCATGAAATTTGTAAAAACTTTGCGGTTTATCATAAAATTTCACTTTAGTTCATAGTACCTCCAGTTCATATCCGCATTTTATTCGGGCGTTATCATGTAAAGAGTCGTATCGCTTTCAGAAGATGAAGCACAAACACCGGGGAAGCCGTCGTGCGCCACCCTAAGCATCGCAGCCGAAACATCTTCCCGCAATTCTGAGCGACGCTTATCATCATCATTCAGGCTTATAAAAATCTTGTGTATGTGTATACGGTGAATCTTTAATAACAAGCGATAATAACAAGCAATTTGAATCCAAAACCGCGGATTACCATTTGGGATAATAAAGTCAAACGGGAGCCGTGAGGAACAACCGGCAAAAAACGAGTCACAAAAACCACACATTACGCCGTGCAAAGATGAATTATTATTAATCTTTTATTTATGTCATCTCAGGGCGAACGCACGAATGAATGTAGATCACATTTTTGCGGCTATATAGCATAGCCTATAACAATAATCATAATTCCATGATGTTAGGTGTTGCGCCTTTTCAAAAGTGTGACGCAGATCTGATAATGCGTTTACCCTGATTGTCATCCGGTCATGAAAGTCGGATCATTGAATGATATCAGAATCTATTCAGGGAGCTTGTAATGAGTTCTTACGCCTCCCCGGCAATGCGTGCGTGCCGGCAGGTTTATCATCGCCTTCCTCAGACTGTACTCGGCTCTCTCCCGCAAGCGGCGATGACAGCCGGAGCGGCGCCCGGAAGCGGAAAAATGGTTTCCGCTAATCATTTAGCCGTCTGAACATTGTTCATAAGATTATGGCAGCGTTACAACCGGCGGGAGTGGTAAAACAAATACTCGATCAGGTTATCGTCGGTAACAAACTTACGCCGCCTTCAGACCCGCTGAAATTGAACATCGGCGGCATTATTTACCGGGTTTCCGCTACAAAAATAAATGATTATTTTTCGGCGCGGTTCATGACTGAGCAAACAGACGCGGCCCGGCGAAAATTACCTTCCCGGGACATTGAGACAGAAAAAAAACGCGCGGGCGCTCTCGCGGAGAATATACTGAACATCCACCGGCATGCGATTGACGGCAACATAAAAGTGTTAAAACAATTAATATCAGAAAACATCAATCCCGACATCACCGGCGCGGACGGCTACACCCCGCTGATACTCGCCGCCATCTACGGTCACAAAGAAGTCGCGGAATTACTCCTGAAAAAAGGTGCGAACGTTAACGCCCGTGACTTCGACGGCTACTCCACGTTAAATAACGCCGCCACCTTCGGTAACACCGAAGTCGTGGAATTACTCCTGCAAAAAGGCGCGAACGTTAACGTCAGTGACTACAACGGCTGCTCCCCGTTAAGAAACGCCGCCCCCTTCGGTTATACCGAAATCGCGGAATTGCTCCTGGAAAGCGGCGCTGACGTTGACGCCGCTGACAAAGACGGCAACACCCCGTTAATGAAAGCCGTAATCTACGGTTATGCCCAAATCGTGAGATTACTCCTTGGAAACGGCGCCGGCGCTGACACTCGTAACAAAAACGGCCTCTCCCTGATAATAGAGGCCGCCACCTTCGGTAAAACCGAAATCGCAAAATTGCTCCTAGAAAGCGGCGCTGACGTTGACGCCGCTGACAAACACGGCCGCACCCCGTTAACAAAAGCCGCCGCCAACGGTCATTCAAAAATCGTCGAACTGCTGCTCGATTACGGCGCTGATCCGAATCAGTCCGAAAATACCAAGAGCCCGCTGACCTGTACTATCCGCGAGCTGATAAAAAGTAATGAAGACAACAGAGCGGGACTCATAGAAGCAATGCGGTTACTGTTAGCGAACGGAGCGGATATAACCGGACAATGGGAAGATGAAGCAAATCCCGGAGCCGGACTGACCATTAAAGATAAAATTGTCCTGTTAAGTAATGACTATGATATCAATCTTGAGGCTCTCAATCGTCCCGGATCTGCTCAGGCATCTCGTTTCCCTCATCGTATGACATTAAAAATGCAGGCCCGAAGAACAGTGATTAATGCCGTAAAAGCAAATAAGCAAAATAAGCCGCTGCCTGAAGCGCTAAAGGAACTCCCTCTTCCTGACAGCATCCGGGAAATGCTCTTGAACAAGTAGGTAAGCAGTCGCTCAAAAGGTAACTACTCAATAAGTTGTGGTAGTTCGAGACCCTTGCAGCACCAAGTCTCCCAGTAAAGGGATGGTATTTTTAAGAGAAAGCCTGTCATTTAAAAACGCCCAAAATGACACGTTTTGTTTTTGGCAGGTTTTGCGCAAACTCGAAAAGGTGTCTCGGCATCGGCGTCCTAAATCACTTCTTGTTCCACCACTGACTTTTCGCCTTTTGACATGTTCTCGCAAATCGTTTTCACTGCCGTTGGTATGTATCGGAATTTCAGGTCGTTCCAGTACTCGAAGTAGCGACGACTTATGTTTGTGCAGTCGCTTTAGCTGTTGATTCAAGGTTTGATAACTGGTCTTTTGCGTAAAAATATCATCAAACCTTTGAGAGAGTTGTTCTGCTTTCTTGATACAAGGCTGAACTTTATAACGTTTAAGCTCACGGTAAAAATCCCAAATCTCATCTCTCACTTTTTTGATATCACTACGGTGTTCTGGGCAAAGTGGAATAAGATTGTGGATGAGCCTTTCAGCATGAACCCAGCACAGAGCGTGAATGAGTACCTTAAATTGTCCCGCGCCATCACTGACAACCACCAATGATTCGATAGGTTGCACTTCAACGGCTTGAGCAAATAATGCCCCTTCGGTCGCACATCGAATATGACGTTCGCTGGTAAATCCGAGCTGCTGTAAATGCTCCAGCCATTGTGCTTCATTATTAAAAAATTGACATGGGTGATTAGCAAGACTTTCCCGTTGTGCCATGGGTAACCTTTGTTGCTTCATATAATTCAGCGCCGCAGTATTAATGCGATACCCGAGTTGATCCGCACACAGCAATGACAAGAAATTTACTCTGCTTTTGCTTTTTGAACTTTGAAACCAAGCAAACAGCTCATTACCGATATGAGTGACAAACCCATTTTTGCCTTGATGACTCCACCTGTATCATCGGTCGTAATGTAACCTGTACCGCTTAGCCCTTTAGTCAATAAGTCATCCTTCTCGTGATGAAAGTCATCATATTTTTCTGATAACAAACGATTGAGTTGGCCTGCTGAAATATCGACGCCCCACTCTCTGAGTTGTTCGAGCAGTAGCGACTGAGTCACTTGACAATGATGGTGCTGATACAGCACATAAGTTCTTAATGTTGTACCAAAGTGCGAGCCTTTGAGCTCTGCCGGGAGTTGGCCTGATACTATCTTGCCGTCAGCGAGACGGTAGCGGGCCATCTTGTAACAAGTATTGATGTTGTTAATTTCGATGTCTTGAACAACAAAAGTTTTATAGCCGATGAATTGAGCGTTTGATGGAATGTGACCTTCCGGCTCTATGACTTTTTCATTATGGATGCGCAGGTTCGAGGTTTTACCGCGCTTTCCTTTTCGCTTGCCAGACTTCCCTTTGTTCGAACCGTTTTCATCGTTGTCAGGGTCAGTATTATCATCCATACCGCTGGGTTTGAACTTGGGTTTCTTTTTCTGATTCTTAAGCTCTTTGATTTCATCTTCTAAAATTTGAACACGCTCAGACAGCTCTACAATAGTTTGCTGTAGTTCTTCAACGACTGGACGACATTCAGGGCAAGCTGAATCAGATAAATCAGGAATTTTTAGCTTCAAAATCAAGTGGTATAATTAAATTTGATGAGAGTATGAAGCCTTAAAATAAGCAGTCAAGTTGATCGCACGATCGTTACAAAATCTTACAGTTTGATGACTTAAGTACCTAGTCAATTGCTTTCATCTGAAGAAGTCGCTCTTGACTGGCGTTTCAGAAAGAAAAATATTCGATTACATTTGACTGGGTACTTACCACAACTTATTGAGTAGTTACCTCAAAAGTTTTTAACTCACTGAATTTGTAAAAGCTTTGCGTTAATTACAGCTGCAAGTGAATGAGGCTCTCACTTAAGAAAAAGCGCGATGAAACATATTTTAAAACTACTTACGATGAGTTAACGAGCTGTATACAGGCAGAAAAAGAAGGGAAAATAGATCTTTACTACTTTGATGAATCGGGCTTTCTCAGAAATCTAATTTATCCGTATGGTTAGAGTGAAAAAGCTGTGTCTATTGAGTGTACGGCCTATAATAGCAAGAAATTAAACGTGTCAGGCTTTTTAAACGAACAGGGAAAGGTTATTTATCACGAAGTTGAAAGCATAGTGAATACTGATATCGTTATTGAAGCTTTTGAAGTATTTGCCAAAGCGCTTTCAGGTAATAAGAAAGCCATTGTTTATATTGATAACGCACCGGCTCACACTTGTGAAAAATTCATAAATCACGCTCGGTTCCGGCCGCAATGGTACGATTTAGCGATCAGGTATTTACCATCATATTCACCAGAGCTTAATCTCATTGAAATGCTCTGCAAAAAAATTAAATATGAATGGTTATCAATATAAGTGCTTACGAAACTTATTCTAAACTTAAAAAAAGTCATAACAATACCGGAACCGGATGATTATTACTCAAAATATGGAATAACTTTTAGTTAGCTGCTTATATCGGTATATAATGCTTTCTTATTATCGCTTTGCTAAAAAACAGGCTTGAAAATGCGACATAATCAAAATGTAGATCAGAAAGAAATCGCTAAATTCGAAAGTATGGCGGCAACCTGGTGGGATCCCGACGGTGAGTTTAAGCCTCTGCATTTACTTAACCCGTTACGTTTAAATTATATTGATGAAAAAGCGCAAGGTATTTTCGGCAAAAAAGTGTTAGACGTAGGCTGCGGCGGCGGTATTTTATCTGAATCGATGGCTCGGCTCGGCGCTGAAGTTCAAGGTCTTGATATGGGCGCCGAGCCGCTTGAAGTGGCACGATTACACGCTTTAGAAACGCAAGTCGATATTGAATACCTGCAAACTACCGCGGAGGAACACAGAGACAATCATAAGGAATATTACGATGTTATCACTTGTATGGAAATGCTTGAGCATGTTCCGGAACCGCTTTCAGTCATCCAGGCCTGCTGCGATATGGTTAAGCCTGGCGGTTATGCGTTCTTCTCAACCATCAATCGTAATATCAAGTCTTATATTCAGGCGATTATCGGGGCGGAATATGTCTTAAAAATGCTGCCTGCCGGTACGCATGATCATTCTAAATTTATCAAGCCCTCTGAATTGATTAAATTGACCGACCAAACCGAGCTGACGTGTTTTGACGCGTCAGGTGTAACGTATAATCCGCTCACGCAAGTATTTAGCTACGCCGATAACTTAGATGTCAATTACATGATTGCCTGTCAAAAAGCCTCATGATTAATCACGGAAATATCAAAGCCGTGCTGTTCGACCTGGACGGCACTTTGGCCGATACGGCGCTTGATCTGATTCATGCGCTTAATCTCAGTTTAAATCATTATGGTTTCGGCGATTGTGACGATAACTCGCTGAGAGAGGCCGCGTCCCACGGCAGTTTGTTCATGGCTAAAACAGCCTTGCCTGATGAAGCCGAATCTCTGCAAATTCAAATTCAACAAACCATGCTTAGCTTTTATGCCGATGTAAACGGCGATAAAGGAAAGTTATTCCCCGGCTTTGGTAAGCTGCTTGATTTTTTAGATCAACAAACGATTCCTTTTGGCTTAGTTACCAACAAACCAGCGAGATTCACCCGGCCGCTGATGCGCAAATTAGGTTTAACCTCACGCATGAGATCCGTGGTTTCCGGTGATTCTACAAAAGCCATGAAGCCCGGACTTGCCCCCATGCTATTAGCGGCTCAGCAGATTCAGTGTTCTGCGGAGAATATTCTTTACCTCGGTGACGCCGAGCGTGACATTCTGTCGGCAAACAATGCCGGTATGATTTCGGCCATCGCTGAGTGGGGGTATATCAGCGGTAAAGATGATTTAAAAAGCTGGAATGCCGATCTTTCGCTCAAAAATCCCCTTGATCTTTTAGTATTGTTTAAAAACTGAAATTGAGTGTTTAACAAAACTTTAACTAGCGGATAAATCAATTTTACCGGAGAAAAATATCCGCGGTTAGTTCGTAAGGTTTAGACTTAAAACTGTCTGGGGTTAGCTCCTACTAACAGACAGTTTTACCCTCAGTTTATCCACAAGATAACCTCAGGATATGCCACTTGCAAAATGAGTCAAACCTCACTATCTTGTATTTCAGGAAAACTTAAACACTATATATTGTGTAGCAGACTCAATCAAACACCTAGAGTTGTGGTTGTAAAAACGCCAAATTTCGCTAAATACCCTAACTTGTCGATGGTTTTACAGATTGAATAATTTACATGGACAATTCGGCACCATTTTGCCGATAGATATACGAACCAAGGCACATTTAATGAACAGTAATTTAACAGTAACTAAGCGAAGTGGTGAAAGAGAAAGAATCGATCTCGACAAGATCCACCGCGTAATTACTTGGGCAGCCGAAGGGTTGAACAACGTATCAGTTTCTGAAGTAGAACTCCGTTCTCATTTACAGTTTTATGATGGAATTCCTACTGAAGCGATTCACGAAACCATCATTAAAGCCGCCGCGGATTTAATTTCTCCGCAAACGCCGGATTATCAATTCTTAGCGGCTCGCTTAGCGATCTTCCATTTGAGAAAGAAAGCATTCGGACAATTTGAGCCGCCGAAGCTTTACGAGCAAGTGGCCCGGTTGGTTGATATGGGCAAATACGATAAGCATATTCTTGAAGACTACACTCGCGAAGAGTTAGACGAAATGGACAGCTGCATCGATCACTGGCGCGATATGAACTTCTCTTACGCGGCGGTTAAACAGCTGGAAGGTAAGTATCTTGTTCAAAACCGTGTGACCAACGAAATTTATGAAAGCGCGCAGTTCCTGTACATTTTAGTCGCGGCTTGCTTATTCTCTCGTTACCCGAAAGAAAACCGTCTTGATTACATCAAGCGTTTCTATGACGCGACATCAAAATTCAAGATTTCATTACCGACGCCGATTATGTCCGGGGTTCGTACTCCTACACGTCAATTTAGCTCGTGCGTACTGATTGAGTGTGATGACAGCCTTGATTCTATCAATGCTACGTCTTCCGCGATTGTAAAATACGTGAGTCAGCGTGCCGGTATCGGTATCAATGCCGGACGCATTCGCGCGCTCGGAAGTCCGATCCGCGGCGGTGAAGCATTCCACACCGGCTGTATTCCGTTTTATAAACATTTCCAGACAGCGGTAAAATCATGCTCACAAGGCGGGGTTCGCGGCGGCGCCGCTACGCTATTCTACCCGCTTTGGCACTTAGAAGTTGAGTCACTGCTGGTTCTGAAAAATAACCGTGGTGTTGAGGATAACCGTATTCGTCACTTGGATTACGGAGTGCAAATCAACAAAACCATGTATCAGCGTCTGATCAAAAAAGAAAATATTTCTTTGTTCAGTCCTTCAGATGTGCCCGGCTTATATGACGCGTTCTTTGAAGATCAAGATGAGTTTGACCGTCTTTATAATCAATATGAAAACGATCCGACTATTCGCCGGCAAGTCATTAAAGCTTCTGAGCTTTTCTCGCTATTGATGCAAGAACGCGCTTCTACAGGTCGTATTTATATTCAGAACGTGGATCACTGTAACACTCACAGTCCGTTTGACTCAAAAGTCGCGCCGGTTCGTCAATCTAACTTGTGTCTTGAGATTGCGTTGCCGACTAAGCCGCTGAGCAACATTGATGATCCGAACGGTGAAATCGCGCTTTGTACGCTTTCAGCACTGAACTTAGGCGCGATTGAAGATTTATCTGAAATTGAAGAATTATCAGATCTTGCGGTACGCGCTTTAGATAACTTACTTGATTATCAAGATTACCCAATCGAGTCAGCTAAGTCCGCTTCAATGAATCGTCGTACGCTGGGTATTGGTGTTATCAACTTTGCTAACTACCTGGCTAAGAATGGTTTGAAGTACTCTGACGGCAGCGCGAACAACCTGACCCATAAAACATTTGAAGCGATTCAATTCTATCTGTTGAAAGCGTCAATGAACTTAGCTAAAGAATACGGCGCTTGTCCTTTGTTTAATGAGACAACGTATTCAAAAGGTATTTTACCGATTGATACTTACAAGCTTGACCTGGACAAAATCTGCAGTGAGGAGCTGCATCTGGACTGGCAAACGTTACGAGAAGAAATCATGACACACGGTTTACGTAACTCAACCTTATCCGCGCTTATGCCTTCAGAGACGTCATCACAAATCTCAAATGCGACAAACGGTATTGAACCGCCGCGTGGCTTAATCAGTGTTAAAGCCAGTAAAGACGGTCAATTGAAGCAAGTAGTACCGGATTTTAATGAGCTGAAAGATAAGTATGAGTTATTATGGCAGATGCCAAGCAACGAAGGTTATCTGCAACTTGTCGGTATCATGCAAAAGTTTGTCGACCAGGCGATTTCTTCAAACACAAACTATGATCCGGCGAAATTTGACGATCGTAAAGTACCAATGCAAATTTTATTAAAAGATTTGCTGACCGCATACAAGTTAGGTGTAAAAACCTTGTATTATCATAACACCCGTGACGGAGCATCGGATCAACATGATGATATTACCAGCGTCGATCAAGTGGATGACGGCTGCGCCGGCGGCGCATGTAAAATCTAACAGACATCTTATTTATTATAAGTATCTTGTGTAAAATGGGGCTGTGCCCCGCTTGGAAGCAGAACTCATGACCTATACCACATTTTGTCAAACACCTAATGACGCAACTAAGGAACCGATGTTCTTTGGTCAGCCGGTCAATGTTGCTCGTTATGATCAACAAAAATATGAAATTTTTGAAAAGCTGATTGAAAAACAATTATCCTTTTTCTGGCGTCCTGAAGAAGTTGATGTAAGTAAAGACAAAATTGATTACGCGGCACTGCCTGATCATGAAAAGCACATTTTCATCTCAAACTTAAAATACCAGACTCTGCTTGACTCAATTCAGGGCCGTTCACCGAATGTGGCGTTTTTGCCTTTGGTATCTCTGCCTGAATTAGAAACCTGGATCGAAACCTGGTCATTTTCAGAAACCGTTCACAGCCGTTCATACACGCACATCATCAGAAATATCGTTAACGATCCTTCAGTCGTTTTCGATGATATTATTGTAAATGATGAAATACTTAAACGCGCGTCAGACATCTCCGCCTATTACGATCGCCTGATTAAATTAACTCAGGTTTATGAGCTGTTTGGTGAGGGCACCCATAGAATCGATGGCGAAGATTTATCAGTAACTATCCGTGAACTAAAAAAAGCGCTTTACCTGTGTATGGTGTCGGTGAACGCGTTAGAAGCCATACGTTTCTATGTCAGTTTTGCATGTTCGTTTGCCTTCGCCGAGCGCAAGCTGATGGAAGGTAACGCTAAAATCATACGCTTAATTGCCCGCGATGAAGCGTTACACCTGAACAGCACACAACACATCATCACTATCATGCAATCTGATAAAGATGATCCTGAAATGGCTGAAATAGCTAAAGAGTGCGAGCAAGAAGCTTACGGATTATTCTACAAAGCCGCGGAGCAGGAAAAGGAATGGGCTGAATACTTGTTTAAAGACGGATCAATGATCGGCATGAATAAAGAAATTTTATGCCAGTATGTTGAATACATCACTAACCAGCGTATGAAAGCCGTTAACTTAGCACAACCTTATGAGCAGACATCTAACCCTCTTCCGTGGATGAAAAACTGGTTGGAAAGTGATGCTGTTCAAGTCGCCCCTCAGGAAGTAGAAGTTTCTTCATATCTTGTAGGTCAGATTGATTCAGCGATTGATGAGAGTGAGTTCGAAGACTTTGATTTATAAGAAAGCGCCTATTGTCAGTTTAAGAGGTCAGCCTGTTTTATTATTTAACGAACAGACAACCCTGCTGAATGCGCTTGAATCAAAACAAATTGACGTGTTTTCTGAGTGCCGCAGCGGGTTCTGCGGCGCTTGCAAAACTAAAGTTAACAGTGGTGAAGTTTCATATATTCATGAGCCTTTGGCGACATTAAAACAAAACGAGTGCCTGCCTTGTTGTTGTATACCGGAGTCTGATTTAGATTTAGATATACCCCACGACCATATTGAAGAATCGAGCCGAGAACCAGATTAGAAACTAAACTACCCCGCAAGCTCTCGCTTAGGGCTCGACTTCGCTTGCGAAGCGAGCGGGGGATTAATCTCAGAACAACTTTAACTGATGAGCTTTTTTATCTGCTCCGTTTATAAGCTAGAAACTGAATTTCTACGTTCAGGTGTACCATTGGATCTGTCAAAGTCCGTTTCAGTAAGATTCCGGGCATTATCGCAGGAGGCAGCTTGAGTAGCCGGAGTCGTATCCGGCGCGGAGGCGCCTGGCATATTTCTGTCATCAATACTAACACTGCGACTTCTCTGTCTTGATGCTGATGCCGCTGCGGTTGAAGAAAGAGCTTTCAACCTGGCTTCTTGTTTGGCTCTTGCGTCTTCATCTTGTTTTTTAGCTTCCTCCGCTCTTCTTGCGATATCTTTTTCGTGCTTTTCTTTTTGGGCTTCATGGAATTTTCTGGGACTAGCGGAAAAATTGAATCCCTGACTTATCATGGTTTTCGCTGCTATTAACGGAGGATTAGAGCCGTAAGCCGAGGTCAAGGGGTCTGCTTGTTCGGTCGGATCTCCGAGTTTGGTTTCACCGTGAAATTCAATAGTAGCACGATTGTTTTTTGCCGCGGCAATATTATGCTCACGAATAAACTCTAAAGCGACAACGATTTTGTGTACACGAAGCAGTAGTCTCGCAATCTCCTGATATTTCTCGAATAGTAACTTAGGATTTTTTTCAAGTTCAGTCCAGGGTGAATCACCAGTTTCTCCATGCCCCATTTCAAAGACCTGAGCCCTGCCACCATCTTTGCGATGGCAATTAAATATTTCGGGAAAATTCTCGGGCTTAAAGCCTTTATGACTTTGTTGTTCAAGCAGTTTTATCAGTTTTTTCTTATTGTTTTTGATATCCTGCTGAGTGACATCAGATTTAAGCAAAAATAGTATTTCATCATTGGTTAAGCTGGTACTGTCTTTATCACGTCTTAAATCCTGACGAATCATAACCACCGGGTTATATCGTTCACATCTCTTAGGGCTTCCCGCATCGAGACCATCGAATGTACTATGCAATTGACCTGTTTTAGGGTCACGATATTTACATAAGTAATCACCCTCTTCAGGCGGGAATAACCAGGTCAGTAACTGTTGGGAGCATCTGTCATTTCTGCTTGTTGACGTGAATGAATTATTATCAAGAGCATATACTTTTCCGCCGGTACCTGAGTCTGCGTCAGCATTCTTACGGACATAACCGGCTTTGTACGCTGTATTTACAAAGAAGATTTCAAGAGCTTCTTTTGGACCAGTTATTTCTAATGTTTTAACGTTTCTGTGAAAATTAGCCGAAAAAGTTACGTTATAATTTTCGCCGCCGACCGTAACAGTATGATTATATTCTTTTTTTGTTTTGAGATAACCGCCAAAAAACCCTTTTTGAGAAAGCACTGTATTTCCGTTGAGATTAAATCGATTAAACTCAGGATTGCAATGAATGGTTACTTTTGTGGTTCCGTGAGACATAACTTACCTTCTTATTAACTCAACGCTGAAATATCTTGATGAGTACATTTTGGTGCTATTTGTTGAACTAAGCAAATTAACCTTAGTTTATGTTCAGTAAATGTTTCAGGAGAAAGATATAAATATTAAAAGGCTAAATAAGCGATGGCTTAGTCAGATCATGTTTGATTTAACATATTTGTTCCCTTATAACTTACTTAAATACATATAGTTATAATGCCATATTGCTTGTTTATGATGTTTAGTCTGATTTCTTTTTTTTTAAAAGTTGGTTAATGATATTAATTTTACCGTATTCATAAACATTAACTTTTTTTAAGGTTTGCTGAAATCACCGTTTAAATCAGGCTTGAGAAAGTATTTCCTGAGTTAAGATCCGGTACTTCATCAGTGTAGCGCATCAGATTATTTTAAGATACGTAAAACGCTTCCTGCTCTTTCAGCTTTTCCATAATCCTGAAAAGCTCAGCCGGATACGTTCTCAGGCGCAGAAAAAATTACCGGTATAAAAAACTGTCATTGACCCATTCTCAGACTCATTATTTACCAGCGCTGACATTAACCGGCTAAGCTCCGCAGGCGCTGGGAAAAAGTTAAGTACATCCTTGTAATACCCGGATTCAGAGAATAAACAGCCAATAACATCCGCTCCGGGAAATCTTTGCGTGGCCGCACCGGGCATATAGGATAACTGAGCTGCGACCGGAGCTAACTCCTTCGGCATCGGTACTGAAGGTTTAAACTTACCGGATTGCGCGGTAGTTTCCGACATAAAGATATTCATATCAGTATCTTGTCTGCGGAAATTGCAACTTGATTCATCACGGGTATACAATACCCGCCAGATTTTAAAGTGATGACGTTATTACACTCTTATGGTTTCTTTTTCTGTTTTTCAGCCGCCGGCTATCGATTCAAGACAAAATAATAAAATCCAATACATCAATGCGCCGACTCGTTTAGTTCAGGCGCTGACGCTCAAGAACATCGCGGTCCGACATAAAGGCACGATGCTGATTGTCACTCACGATACGCCCGCCGCTTTAAACCTTGAAGCTGAGCTTAATTATTTACTCAGCGATTCAAAACACTCTGTCGCCTTGTTTCCCGACAGGGAAACCTTACCTTATGATAATTTTTCACCGCATCAGGATCTGGTCGCGCAACGTTTAGAAACCCTGCATCATCTGACAGAGAAAAGGAACAAAGTCATTATTGTCCCCGTCAGCACCTTGCTGGTAAAACTGCCGCCGCAAAAGTTCATCACTGACAACGTGCTCATTTTGAATAAAGGCGATGATTACGACTTAGCTTCGGTTCGCGGTCAGCTTATTGATACAGGCTACCATGCCGTAGAGCAAGTTTACGAGCATGGTGAATTCGCGGTTCGCGGCTCTATTATTGATATTTATCCCACAGGCTCTGAAAAGCCGCTGAGAATCGAGCTGTTTGATGATGAAGTTGAATCAATCCGCTATTTCAATCCTGAAACTCAACGCTCGGAAGCTGAAATTGAGTCGGTGAGGATGCTGCCGGCGAAAGAGTTTCCTACTGACGATTCAGCAATAGAGACTTTCCGCGGGAATTACCGAAATCGCTTTGAAAAAGCCAGCGGCGCAGCCGGGTCAATTTATCAGCAAGTCAGTAAAAAAGTGATGCCGGCCGGCATTGAAAATTACCTGCCGCTGTTTTTTGATAATTGCGAGACGTTATTTGACTATCTGAATGATGACAGCTTATTGATAACCATCGGCGATATTGAATCCGCAATCAGGAAGTATCTGATTGATATCGGGCAGCGCTTTGAAATCGCAATGTTGATATCCGCCGGCCGCTGTTAAAGCCGACTGAGTTATATCTGTTAACCGAAGAGGTTTTTTCGGCATTTAAACCTATGCCGCGTTACCAGTTTGATGAACAGTCTGAGACTAAAAAACATCATCAGGCTGAAACTAAGCTGTTCCCCGATATCGCGGCTAACCATAAGCTAAAGCAGCCGTTAGCTAACCTTAATGAATTTTTAAAAACATCAGAGCGAACATTATTTGTCGCGGAATCAGAAGGTCACCGTGAGGCGCTTGTCGAACTATTACAACAAATCGGCGTAAAGCCAAATCGTTTTACGCATTTGAATGACTTCATCGCGTCTGATGACTCATCGGGGATTGTGGTCGCGCCACTGAGTCACGGCGCCATTTTAAACGATGGTAAATCAGACATTGCTGTCATCTGCGAAACGGAGCTGTTCGGGCGTAAAATCAGTCAGCGGCGCCGTCATGAAAAACAAAGACAAATCAGCGGTGAGACTTTAATTAAAAATCTGGCTGAGCTTAAAGTGGGTCATCCTGTCGTTCATTTAAATCATGGTATAGGTTTGTATCAGGGTCTGGAAACGCTGGATACCGGCGGCATTAACGCTGAATATCTGATGCTGGAGTATGCTTCAGGTGATAAACTTTACGTTCCTGTCGGTTCGCTGCATCTGATCAGCCGCTACAGCGGAGGTAATGAGGACAATCCTTCCCTGAATAAACTGGGTAATGAAACCTGGGCGAAAGCTAAGAAAAAAGCCATTGAACGTATCCGGGATGTGGCGGCTGAGTTGCTGGATGTCTTCGCTCTCCGTCAGGCCCGCCCGGGTGAAGCCTGTAAGCTTGAACATCAGGAATACGCTAAGTTCGCACAAGAGTTCGCGTTTGAGGAAACCGCGGATCAAGAAACCGCGATAAACGCCGTAGTCACGGATATGTGCTCTCCAGTCGCTATGGATAGATTAGTGTGCGGTGATGTGGGCTTCGGTAAAACCGAAGTCGCCATGCGAGCGGTATTTGTCGCGGTGAATGACGGTAAACAAGCCGTCGTGTTAGTGCCGACTACCCTGCTCGCTCAGCAGCATTATGAAAACTTTAAGGACAGGTTTGCTGACTGGCCATTCAGAATTGAAGTCTTGTCCCGCTTTAAAACCGCTAAACAACAGCAGCAAGTGCTTGATGATTTAGCGGCCGGTAAAGTTGATGTGGTGATCGGTACGCATAAATTGCTGAACGCTGACGTTAAATTTGAACAGCTGGGTCTGCTGGTCATTGACGAGGAGCACCGTTTCGGTGTCCGCCAAAAAGAAAAAATTAAATCGCTGCGAGCCAATGTCGATATCCTGACATTAACAGCGACACCGATTCCAAGAACCCTGAATATGGCGATGTCAGGCATGCGGGATTTATCGATTATCGCTACTGCGCCGGCCAAGCGATTGTCTGTGAAAATCTTTGTCCGGGAGTACGATGAGGCCACGGTGAAAGAAGCAATTCAGCGTGAAATTTTCCGTGGCGGTCAGGTTTACTTTTTGCATAACAATGTCGAAACTATTGAGAAATGCGCCGCTGACATTCAAGAGCTGGTACCTGAGTCCAGAGTCGTTACGGCGCACGGGCAGATGCGTGAGCGTGATCTTGAAAAGGTGATGTCAGACTTTTATCACCAGCGATTTAACGTTCTGGTTTGTACCACCATCATCGAAACGGGTATTGATGTCCCAACGGCCAACACCATCATTATTGACCGCGCGGATAAATTCGGTCTGGCGCAGTTGCATCAGTTACGCGGCCGGGTCGGGCGCTCCCATCATCAGGCGTACGCTTACATGATGACGCCGAATCAGAAACGCTTAACCAGAGACGCTAAAAAGCGTTTAGAAGCGATCAGCGCACTGGAAGATCTCGGCGCCGGTTTTATGCTGGCGACGCAGGATTTAGAAATCCGCGGCGCCGGTGAACTATTAGGTGAGGAACAAAGTGGTCACATCACCAAAATCGGCTTCACGCTTTACATGGATCTGCTTGAATCGGCGGTAGAATCATTAAAGCAAGGTAAAGAACCCTCATTAGAACAAGTAATCAATAAACACTGCGAGATGGATTTTCGACTTCCGGCATTACTGCCTGAAGATTACATCGCCGATGTTAATATGCGTTTGTCACTCTATAAACGCATTGCCAGCTGTGATACCGAGGCGGCGATTGATGAAATGAAAGTAGAACTGATCGACAGATTCGGCTTACTGCCCTCCCCGGCTAAAAACTTAATGGACGTCACTTGGTTAAAACGCCAGGCCAGCGATATCGGCGTCGTTAAAATGGATGTGAACGCAAAAGGCGGCAGTATTGAATTTGCTGACGACCATCGTATAAACCCTGAATTTATCATAGACTTGTTACAATCTCAGCCACAAATTTATCGAATGGATGGCTCAAATAAGTTAAGATTCGCTTTGCCTGCGCGGACAAGTGAGGACCGACTGAAATTAGTCAAACTCATTTTAAAACAGCTTTCAGAAAACCAATCGGGAGATAATAAGTGATACGTGCCACCAGCCTTGCTTTAGTTGCCCTATTTACGACTTTTTCAGCTCGTGCCGTCGACCCCGGGCACTGGTTTGAAGTTGAGTTGTATATCTTTAAAAGAAATGCCGCGGCTAAAGAACACTGGGCGGAACAGATCAAGCCTGTTGTTTTACGGGGTAATGTTGATCTCATCAGCCCGATTGCCCTTACTGAACATACCTTAAGATCAGCGGTCACCTGCGGCAATGAAGATCCTGTGACTCAGCTTCATGAACTCAGTCGTTCATTAACCGCTGACTGCATCGCGCCAGATCCCATCATTCAGAAGCGGTATCCCGATATGATTCCGTTTAATATCAGTGAGCCGGAACCCGTCACAGCCTATCAGGGTGACGGGCCTACTTTGCTTGCTGATTCCCAAAGTCAGTTTCGTAACCTGATAAGAAAAGTTGAACGTCAGGCCGGTGTGCGTAATTTACTTCATATGACTTGGCAGCAACCCATGTTATCGAGAAGAAATTCAAAAGCGGTTCACCTGTTCGCCGGTCAGGACTTCGGATATCAATATCAACCTGACGGTTTTCCGGTTAAACAATCACCAGAGACATCTGAAACGCAAATCAACCGGGAAACGGAACCAGACTCTATTGATGTGTCAAAACAACCGAACGCGGCCAGAGATTCTGTTGTTCGTTCAGAGCAAATCACATCCGAATCGGTTTCCGTCACTGATCAGCTCAATGAAAATCATGAAGATGAAACAGCGCAAGCAGAGCCCGTGCATAAACCGGTCTGGGAGCTGGACGGTAAACTTAATATCTATTTACAGCATTATCTTTACATTCAAGCCGATCTGCGATTACGGGCTCAAGGACTTTTAGTTCACAAATTTGACGAAGGTGAGGACATAGCGCCGCTTAACCGCAATGCTGAAGGCGATCACGCTCAAAAAGCGGAACACTTCTTGTTTTCTATTCCGATGATCCAAAATCGCCGCGTGAGAAGCGGTGAAATCCATTACTTCGATCATCCGCTGATGGGCATGTTTATTCAAATCAGGAAAATGAAGCAGCCCGGGGAAAGACCTCCCGAAGAAAATGGGGTCTTTTGACTTTATGCTGTACCCGATCTTTAAAACAAATCTTTAAATATAGATACAAGTACCTCAACTGGACGACTTTTATTTAACATTCTCGCAGCTATAGCAGAATTTGAAAATGATCTACGAAGTGAACGTCAAATTGAAGGTATAGCCAAGGCTTACAGAGCGACGTCGGAATTTTCGTACTTTAAGTAAAAAGACCCCAAAATGAGGCCTTATCTGAAAGCATCGCCGGAACTACGACGCCTTGAACTCTTTTATCATACGTAAATGTGCGCCGAGAGAGGCAAATTTATGGGTTTGTTTCTCATCCCACACAATTTGATAATAGTCAGACAACTCTTTTTCAGTGGCGTTATTATCTAACACTTCGTCATTTCTCGATAAGATACATATTGCTTTTTCAGTATTCTTCCTGCGAAATCCGCGGACGCATTTGCCGGCAATATCAGCGTACTCTTCGGGACGGTCTATTTTGCCGACCATATTATTCTCAGGGGTTAAATTCGGGTTAATCATTACAGATTTCAAACCAGTTAAAAAACCTATTCTTTCAGCCCAGTAACCTCCCAGGCCTACACCGACAATGATTGGCGACTGGTCATCCGATAACCTTCTTTGCTTCGAAACTTCATTTAAGATGAATTGCATATCGTGCTTCGGATGCAAGGTACTGTATGTAATTAACCTCACATCACTGTCGATAAATTGAAGTTGCGCTATTTTTTCACAGTTACCCGGGCTTGTGGCGTCAAACCCATGAAAATACAAAATCATAAATACAGACTCTGTCTATGTATAAGTACCCGCAATTTAGCAAAAAGTGTGATTTGACAATATGAGCTGTATCAAATTATTCAAGACACGGTGAGAGGTTCTGAAATTTTAAGATTTTTTAATTTTTACCTATGATTAATCAGAAAACAATGACAAAGGCGATTATGTATATTAAGTACCCTGTTATGCTGTCGTTTATTTTTGAGCTTAATTGAAGCAGTAACAAATCAGGAAGTTATTTGGGACAGTTTCTTAACGCCTTTATTTGCTATCCGCTGAGATTATTTAGTCAACTCTTTTTCATCAGGCTGAATTTAGATATAACTTTGCTTGTCTTCTAGAGCTTACTGAATTTCGAGGCAATTTCTTGCCGCCCTAACCCATCTTTTTTCATCCTCCAGCGCCTTTTGAGCCGCTTCAAAATTTACTCTTAGTGAAAGCGCTGATTTATATGGCGCTTGCTCCGGCCATTGATAAGTTTCCAGTAAAGTTTCGACAGCTTGAGGGTTATTGCATACCAGCACCATATCGCAACCGGCGGTTAACGCGGCGTCAGCTCGGTCCGCAAAACTTCCCGCGACAGTCGCGCCTTCCATTCCCAAATCATCAGAGAAAATTACGCCGTCAAACCCTAACTCGCTTCTGAGCACATGTTGCAGCCAATAGGACGAGAAACCAGCGGGGTTAGGATCAACTTCAGGATAAATAACATGGGCAGGCATAATACCTTGCAGTTTACCTTGTTTGATTAATGACTTGAACGGCACAATGTCTTTTTCAAATATCGCCTGTTTACCGCGTAAATCTTTAGGGATAGCAACATGCGAGTCTGCCCGCACACTGCCGTGACCGGGAAAATGCTTACCCACGGCAGCCATTCCGGCATCTGCCATACCATTTATAAAAGCGCCCGCTAATTCGGTAATTTCTTCAGCCTTAGCGCTAAAGCTTCGATTTCCGATAACATCACTGAGATCATCAACATCTAAAACCGGAGCAAAACTTAAGTCAATATCACAAGCAATCAGCTCAACAGCCATTAAATAGCCGAGCTCTTCAGCCCGGCTTTTTGCCTGTTCGATATTTCCCTTTGCCGAAGGTAATAATGATCCCGCCGCGGGGATCCGGCTAAAACCCTCTCTGAAGCGCTGTACTCGTCCGCCTTCATGATCAACGGCAATAAGTAAGTCTGGTTTTACGGTGCGAATTGAGCGAACAAGTTCAACTAACTGAGTTTTTGATTCGAAATTGCGGGTAAATAAGATAAGACCGCCAACCATCGGATGTTTAATCTGCTTAATCTCCTTCAGAGTCAATTGGACACCAGCAAGATCCGTCATTAAATAACTCACGCAGCTACTCCGGCTATAAAAAATCGGGCTCATTAAGTCATATGCGGTTTCGGATTGCAATAATTAAACCCGCACCGAAAGCATAATTTCTCGGCTGAGAAGAAACAAGTTATACTTATCTCAGACTCAGTCATTAGAAATTCTAATGTTATAACTTGTGATCTTTATGTGATACTAATGCCCGCAAAATTAAAAATTGACGCAGAGTTACTGATTAAAGTTTGTATTTAGCCGCAAATTTAGTCACTTTAAATCGTACTCTATCCATTAAAGTGCATATTATTTCAGCTAAATTCACGCAATACTTAGAGCATAAGCTCTAAACGATTTTTGTAACTTTGTATAATCTAAAATAATAAAGTTACTCTAAGGCTTGCAGATATGATTAGTGTTTTCGACATGTTCAAGATTGGCATCGGGCCATCGAGCTCACACACCGTTGGTCCTATGAAAGCGGGCAAACTCTTTATGCGGCGTTTAGCCGGTAAGGGCTTGTTAAATGATATTGATGAGCTGCGCTCTGATCTTTTTGGCTCGCTAGGACAAACAGGCAAGGGCCACGGAACCGGTAAAGCCGTTATTCTGGGGCTTATGGGAGAAGATCCTGAAACCGTTGATACCGACCGGATTGACTCCGTTCTCAAGCAAGTCGCTGACGATGAAAAGCTGACTTTAGAGGATGGCAGAAAAGTTAACTTTACCCGTGAGCATGGCATCACCTATCACCGGACTAAAAGTTTACCGGCGCATGCTAACGCCATGACACTTTATGCCTTAATCAATGGCGGATGTGTTTATGAGAGAACTTACTACTCTGTCGGCGGCGGCTTTATTCTTGATGAAGACGAAATTGAGCAACAGGACGCGTCACCGGCGGCTCAGATTCATTCCGCGCCGTACGATTTTCACACAGGTCAGGAGCTGCTTGAGATGTGCAAAGAGAACGGTTTATCCATCTCTTCATTGATGCTGGCGAATGAGTTAAGCCTCGCTTCAGAAAAGGACGTCAAAGAACAGCTCTGGCATATCTGGCAAACCATGAAAACCTGCATCGAGCGAGGTTACGCTAAAGAGGGGTTACTGCCGGGCGGATTAAAGTTAAGACGCCGTGCTCCCGCGCTATATCGCCGGCTTAAAGCGGAAGGAAAGTCCTGTAACGACCCGCTAAAAGCCATCGATTGGGTCGATTTATTCGCACTATCCGTCAATGAGCAAAACGCCGCCGGTGACCGTGTCGTTACAGCACCGACCAATGGCGCCGCGGGCATTATTCCTGCTGTACTTTGTTATTACGATACGTTTGTTGAAAAAGTCGATGCTGAGGTCGCGTCACGCTTTCTGCTTACGGCCGCCGCTATCGGTATTCTTTACAAGAAGAATGCTTCTATTTCAGGCGCTGAGGTCGGCTGTCAGGGTGAGGTGGGTGTAGCCTGCTCCATGGCCGCCGGTGCCTTAACTGAAATTATGGGCGGTACAATCGAGCAGGTGGAAAATGCCGCTGAAATTGGTATGGAGCATAACCTGGGATTAACCTGTGATCCTGTCGGCGGCTTAGTTCAAGTGCCGTGTATCGAGCGCAATGCGATGGGCGCGATGAAAGCGATTAATGCTTCTCGTATGGCGATGAAAGGCGACAGCAACGGTAAAGTAACGTTAGATAAAGTTATCAAAACCATGATGGATACAGGCATGGATATGCGCAGCAAGTACAAAGAAACCGCTCAAGGTGGATTAGCGGTTAATATTGTTGAGTGTTAAATTCAGTAAAAATGACCGGCATGATTTTAAATAAAGTCATGCCGGATGAAAAGCTTGTGAGCGTATATCCATTCACTCTTCAATTGAATAAAAAATGTTTTGCTTTTCAAAAAATTAAAATGAGTTACAACAATTTTAAGCGGACAACTGAGTTTTTTAGGTCAAGGCCTCGCTCGCACACGTACAAGGTTCGTGCGACTGATCTTAGATGCGTTTAACTACTGCATGAACGGCGAAGAAACCAGTCTGTCGTCACTCAGAAAAGCCGGTTACCTCGACCACAATCGAAGAGTTACGATTATCAGAGGTTTTTTATGTCAGGAAACCCTTTCACATGAAGTTGTTAACGTCATGGTTGTGCGTGACTTAAGCGAACCGGGAAATAGCGAATTCGGATCATTCGCGTTCCCGGAAAAGGACAAATTCAGCTCAGATACAGACGTAATTTTGGCCGGCTCTACCTTTATCGGTTTGATTGTCGCTTCCCAAAAGCCCTCAGAAGCAGAAAATCCTCAGGAAACCAAACCCGCGGCCAGCCCGATTACACCACCAAAAACACCGCCCCATACCACCAGCCAGCCGAGGTGGCGTTGTATCATTTCCTGAACAATTTCTTTAACTAACCGCGGCGTTAATTCATTCAAACGCTGCGCAACAATCGATTCAACTTGCTCACGGATATTTGTCAGGTTTTGCGGTTGTTCCAGTTCCTCAGCCGCTAATTGCTTGAATGTCTCACTTTCAGAAACGTCTGCCAAAGAGTCTCGCAGTTTCTCGATGAATGGCTCTTTCAAAGGCATTAATGCTTCCGTGCCACCAAGCATCGCTAACATGCCGCCAAAAGAAGAGTTTTCAACCGTCTTAAGTAAAGCGTCAAAAGAAGGTGAAAGATCGATTTTTTTCACTACGGGAGATAAATCTAATTCCGAACCGGAAGCATTGCCGCCTACGAAACGCTCGATATTTTCCCGGGTGAAAAACTGCTCCATCACTAAGTGTTTTATCCCGGCTTTAAATTCCTCAAAACGAGCGGGAACCACGCCGGAGCCGTATAATCCGGGCACTTTTTCAAACAGCATATAAACCGCCAGCCAGTTTGTTATTGCACCGGATAAAGCAAAAACACCCACAGACCAGACTAACGGCTGGTTTGCCACATAACCGACAACAACCGCAATCGCGGCAATCACGTTAGTTAAAAGGCTTTTATTCAAAATTAAATTCTCCGTAAACGATTTGGGCGACAATTTTACAAACTAACTCATAAATAGTCGATATACTTAAGACTAGTTTTGAAGCCTTTAAAGCAATAGCTATTGAATGCGGGTTACTATTACAGTAAAGTGTCGACCTTTTTGATTTTAAGATTACTTATCCAAAATGACGGGAAATCTGTTTGCTAGCCGGAACCTCTGTATTAATGAATTCAGCGAATAAAAGAAAAGCCGTAGCGTCTGAGGAAAGTTTACAGCGCATTTTTACATTTCCTGAAGATGAACACTCCACGTTAAGTATCATTGAACAAAAGCTGTCTGAGGATCTGGCGGGTTTTCTGGGTGATAACATAGTCGCTAAAGAAGTACCGCTTTCAGAGATAGAAACACAGTTCCGGCAATTTCAAATTCCGCAATCGCCGACTTTTGTTTCTGATTACACCGATGAAATAATGCAGAATCTGGTCGCTCACTCAGTTCATACCGCCGCGCCCGCCTTTATCGGGCATATGACCTCTGCCCTGCCTTATTTCGTTTTACCGTTAACGAAATTAATGGCCGGTCTCAATCAAAACTTAGTCAAGATTGAAACCTCAAAAGCGTTTACACCGTTAGAGCGTCAGGTGTTAGGAATGATGCACCATCTGGTTTATCAGAATAGATCTGACTTCTATGAACAATGGATGCACAGTGAACAACACTCATTAGGCGCTTTTTGTTCCGGCGGTACCATCGCGAACATCACCGCGCTATGGACCGCCAGAAATCAATTACTCAAACCCGATGGTAAGTTCAAAGGGCTTAACTGCGAGGGTTTACCTGCCGCGCTTCGTCATTACGGATTTCATGATCTGGCGATTTTAACCTCTGAACGCGGCCATTATTCACTTGCGAAAGCCGCTGACTTACTTGGTATTGGCCGCGGCAACATTATCGCGATTCCGGCTGATGAGAACAATAAAGTTGATATTGAACTCATGAGAGCAAAAGCTTGTGAACTGGACGCTCAAAACATCAGAGTCATGGCGATTGTCGGTGTTGCCGGCACCACGGAAACCGGTAATGTTGATCCTTTAGCGGAACTGGCTTCACTGGCAAAAAATCTAAATTGTCATTTCCACATTGACGCCGCATGGGGTGGCGCCAGTCTTCTTTCAGACAAATATCGTCACCTTTTGGCCGGAATTGAGCTCGCGGATTCAGTCACCATTGACGCCCATAAGCAAATGTATGTGCCGATGGGCGCGGGGATGGTGCTGTTTAAAAATCCTGAACTTGCTCAGTCAATCATGCATCATGCTGAATATATTCTGCGTAAAGGCTCGAAAGATCTCGGAAGTCAGACACTGGAAGGTTCAAGACCGGGTATGGCGCTTTTGGTTCATGCCTGCTTAAAGATTATCGGCCGTTCAGGTTATGAGATTTTAATCAATAACAGTTTGGATAAATCACGCTACTTTTCTGATTTAATTAAAAATAATCCAAACTTCGAGCTTATCACTAAACCTGAGCTTTGCTTATTAACCTATCGTTACGTTCCAAAAAACGCGCGGATCAGATTACAGAAAGTACTTAAAAATAATGAATTGGAAAAGGTCACCGAAATCAATGCACTGCTTGACGGCTTAACTCAATTCATCCAAAAGCATCAGCGAGAACAAGGTAAGTCATTTGTTTCACGGACTCGCATCAATCCTGCCCGCTACCAAAGAGAGCCTATTGTCGTTTTCCGTGTCGTGCTGGCAAATCCGCTGACAACTGAAGAAATACTTGTTCAAATTTTAGAAGAGCAACAAAGTATAGCTAAACTCGACACCCGATTTTACCCGGCACTGGCGGCGTTATAACTGTTTTGACCCTCATGAGCCGGCTATAAATATCTTAAGTACCTGACCATAAGTTTTTCAATATGTTGAGCGTTC
Source organism: Parashewanella sp. (assembly GCA_965200795.1). Taxonomy (GTDB): domain Bacteria; phylum Pseudomonadota; class Gammaproteobacteria; order Enterobacterales; family Shewanellaceae; genus Parashewanella. The sequence continues at coordinate 25,374 of CBDAVB010000027.1, read as the reverse complement.
AGGTTAAGCGCTCTGCAATGGAGTGCTTAAGGCGGGCGTCAGAAAAGTGAAAAACTTACAGTCGACTTATACCATCTGTCACCCAGAGAACGTGACTTTCATTGGTGCGGAGCATAAGTTTGATATCGTTTCACAAACCTTGTAGAAGTAGAAATCATAAGCGTCCGGTATTACCTGCCTGAAATTACCGCTGTTTTCAACGGTATTGAGCAATTCATTATCACGATAAATCGCGACTTGCTCACCTCTGGCTCCTTTCCATTTTAATTTTATCTTTGCTTTACGCTTTTTCGAAATACTTGAGTTAACGATTTTTGCTTTAATATCATGGTCAAATACCTCAACGCTGGAAACCGCCGTGCTTTGTTTCCCGAGACTGTCCTCGACTTTTAAAATTATCGTATAGATACCCGGCTTAGCGAATGTGTGTGTTTCATTTGCATTTACAGACGTTATTCCATCCCCGAAATCCCATAGATAACTCACAATATCATCATTAAGGTCATAACTTGCGTTGATTAATCTGAGTTTCAGTTTATCTGCCTCGTAGTTGAATTTAGCAACAGGCGCTGTCGGCTCCGCATCTCCTATGCCTAATATCGTTATTCCCCATGCGTTTAACCTCGTATCATCCCCCGCTGTCGTGCCGCCTTGACTAATGGTTAATTTCCATTCTCCGTCAGCTATCTCACGATTAAAATCCGCCAAGCTGAAACTATAAATTTGGTTACCGTCCTCATTGGTGAGCTTGCTGTTAGGTATAACCGCTTTTGTGCCTTGGGGAGATGTCAGAGTGACTGATAGCTCACCTTTCATTTTATTATTAATACTGACATAACCCGTAAGTCCGACAACTTGAATATCTCCTTTTACACCAATAACGCTCGAAACCGGCTCAGATTTTCCCGGAATGACAATAGGAATAGTATTATTGAACGGAAACTCTCTGATCCCTTCAGGAAGCAGACTTAACGTTACCTCAGATGATCGTTTCAGATATTCAGACTCACCGCTTACTGTCAGATGATAGATTCCCCAATCAGCCATTTCGCCGGTATCGACATTCAAGCTGAATGTATCGTTAGCTGAGTCATTCACTGAAGCCGTCGGTTTGGATAAATTTAAACAGCAAAGTTCAGGCTCAGTCGTAACATTAAGCGCTATATCACCTTGCCAGCCGGCGATACTTCTCACGTCAAAAGAATAACTTGCCGGTTTACCTGCCGTAATTTGCTGATAATCAGGCGATGCTTTGAAACTGTAACCCGGTATTGAGGCTAGCAGCCTATTCACATTAAGACGCTTACCGGAAACGGTTTTACCTTTGAGATTTGTTAATCTGTCGCCGGTATTCATTAACAGGCCTTTCATTTCCGCTACGCTTACTTCCGGATTCCACGACCAGGCGATCGCTGAGGCTCCCGTTACATGAGGAGCGGCCATCGAGGTACCGGATTTATAACCATAACCATTAGATAACACCGTCGATAAGATATTTGAACCCGGAGCGGCAAGATCAACACCAGTCAAGCCGTAATTCGAACCGTTAAATAGACTGAACCACAAATTATCATTACGATCCGTAGCCGCGACGGATATGACACAATCAGAATCAAAGGACGCCGGATACGTTGGCTGCCGATCGATATCCCTCTCGTCGTTTCCCGCTGCGGCAACCGATAGAATACCTGCTTTCCCGGCCTCTTCAATAGCGTTTTTCAGAACTCTGGAATAACCCGGAGTAGTCCAGGAATCATTGATGGCGACAATATTTACACTATGCTTTACTTTCAGACCTATCATGTAATTGAGACATTGAATGACGGCAAAAATTCCGCCTCTGCCGGCTGAACCCAGAGCATTACAACCGATAATACGTACGTTCCAGTTTACGCCCACAACGCCTATACCGTTATTTCCCTTCGCTCCGATTGTACCCGCTACGTGAGTACCGTGACTGTTATAGTCCATCGGATCCCCGGTTCCCGCGACAGTATTAATACCGTGGACATCATCAACATAACCGTCGTCGTCATCATCAATATTATTCCCGGGAATTTCATCCTCATTTGTCCAGATGTTTTGTTTCAAATCCGGATGGTTATAGTCGACACCCGTGTCTATCACGCCGACAACTACAGCAGTATTACCTGTTGTACTATCCCAGGCTTCCGGCGCGTCAATATCCGCGTTGGCTTTGCCGTACTTTTCCGCCTTATTATTTAAGCCCCATAGTTTTTCATAATCCGGATCATTCGGTGTTTTTGCCGCCGTTACAAAATAATTGGGCTCCGCGTAAGCGACCGCCGCGCTTTTAGTTATCTCTTTGATCGCTTGTTTAACGTCAGTGCCGCCAGGCAGAGTGAGCTTTTGCACCACACCATCATCGAGTTGAACCGTTGACTTATCGTCTTCCGTATACGAGCCGGCTTTGAGTGAGTAATTCACTAAACGGGCCGCAAAGTAACGTTCTTTCAGCGTGCTGTTCTTTTTATACACAACAATAATAGAACCGTTATCATATAAAGGTGAATGTTTATAAGGTACTTCAGCGGATGCGAGTTCGGCGGACGTAACAGAAATAAATAAAGATAAAGACAAAGCAAGATAAGAAATTCTGTGTAACATCTTCTCTCTCCTTTTTTCTTTTAAGAAACTTTGATTAAATTCATGCGGCTAAAATTTAAATTGAGCATATAACCTTGCTGAGGAGTTCTCCTGATTTTCTATTTCAAAGAATATTCGTGAAATTAAAGCGAGCTGTATGAGCGAAACTCTACGGATTATTATTTACAACTTTTCTATGTCTGTGACTAAACCGATTATTCCGGTTTATTCAGATTAATGAGCGGCATAACCATACCCAATTTTCAGTAATAAAAATCTCTTATAAGACATGGCGGAATGAATGGTTTGCCGCTTAGATTTTTTAAACCAGAAAAAGGTCGCGACCGGAATCTTACATGCGCGATGACAAATAACACCAACTTGTGTCACAGTTTTTCAAAAATAGCGAGCTATTGCTAAAATGACCGTCCGTTTTAGGGCGGCTAAACACAGTACTCCGTCCGCTTGCGTTTTTTAGCTGAAAACATCAAACGCAACCTGACGGAGTACCAGATTACAAGAACAGATCGTAAAAAATAACAAGTTAAATTACTTGAAAATACCAGTACTCTATTCTCTATGAACCCGGCTTGATCCAAGAGCGATATTTTTACCGTCAAAATTTAGCCCGGCCGGAAAACAGTAAACCGGGCTGATTCAGCCAGACTTAAATATTATGACGACAAATTAACAACTTAGTCGTTGTCATGAAAATGATGCTCTGACATGAGATGCCCCAAAACCGTGGACTTGGTTTTCAGGTAATGTTCGTTATAACGATTTTTACCGACCTGCAGCGGGACTCGTTCAGTGACCTCTACACCAAACCGCTGCAACGCATTTACTTTGCGGGGGTTATTGGTCATCAGTTTTACTTGTTTAACACCTATCTTTTCCAGCATAGGCACTATCATGTCATAACGTCTGAGATCCGCGGCAAAGCCTAATCTTTCATTAGCTTCAACGGTGTTGACTCCTTGATCTTGAAGCTCATAAGCGCGAATTTTATTGATTAAACCGATCCCCCGACCTTCCTGGCGTAAATATAAAAGAAAGCCTTGCCCGGCCGCCGCAATGTGCTGCATGGCTGTTTGCAGCTGAAAACCGCAATCACAGCGTAAACTAAACAGCGCGTCTCCGGTCAGGCACTCAGAATGCACACGCCCTAAAACCGCCTCACCTTCTGACCACTCTCCGATGGTCAAAGCCAGATGTTCTTTACCCGTTTCTGTATCTTCAAATCCGTGCATAGTAAAGACTCCGTAAGGAGTAGGTAATTTTGAAGACGCGACATATTTTACCGACATGAAAAAACCTTAAAACTGACGTTATTGTTATTAATTATACCTTAGGACTGCCTCAGTATCCGGCTTAGAACTTTTCAGGCGCGTAACCTGTCATCCGGGTCAGCCCCATTTCACGGCCTAAAGCTGTCATAGGGTGCACCACAACCAAGCCTTTAACCGACTTTTTCAGCCTGCCGAGATCCGCTTGCTCTTGCTTAGTTAAAGTACGATGAAAAGCTAATGAGCTGATCTGTGAACCTTGCTGATTTAACTGACGAGATTTTTGTGACTTAACTGAGTTGATACGCTTGTTAACCGCCGCGATTTCTTTTTTAAACTGCATCACTACGGCTTCATCACCACGCCTTTCTGCCGCGGATAACTTTCGGCGAAATTTATCCAGCTTATTATTCAGCTCCTGCAGCTCTTGTTTTAAATTCATTTTACGACCCCGGCACCCGAAAAGTTCAAATGCTTAAATGATTTTTGAAATGTAATGCATTATAACAGTAAGTTTAACCGACAAGTTACTGCTTTATGTAAGAGACAGCAAAACTCGGTCAATTAACTTTTAACAGAATTTTAGGAGCATTATCCAACTCAATCAGCTAAAAGTTGAATTTATTGAGGGGGCTACTTTTCTTCAAGGCAGCAGCAAGCCTACGTAATTAAACGCATAACGTTTTATCAAGGCTTCATGACTTTTTGAAAATTTGGCCATCAAAGGCATCGGGATCGGTTACCAAGGCCAATAATTCATCCCATGTCTCAAATATCATTAGCTTTATAATTGAACGCAGTTGTTCCCACATATGCCGCTTTGAACCATTTCTCTTTCGGCAGGCTTGATATGCGCCGCCGGTTAATTCAAAAATCTGATGGAAATAAAAGGATAGTAAAATCAGCAGGTAAACATTAAAGCTTAGATTTTCCTTACCATGACCATAATTAGGATTGGATTAATGTTATGGCCTTGATTCTTCAGAGTATTGAAGCACTCGTTTTCGATTTTCCATCTGCAACGTCCCGCTTTAGCCAGTTTAACTATGTTGCTATCTGTGTGTTGCTATCTGTGATTTCAATGTCTGTAAACCAACTGTTTTTGAAGGTGACTTTTCCTGATTCATCTATCTGTTGGTATTCAAGATAATTCACTTTGATGGCATCTGCGCCACCGTTCAGCGGTACGTCGTTTTGCCAGTAAAATTTATGCGTCTTTCCTTTTTCATCTACATACTTGGTTGCGGGCAGCTCTGGAAAAGCGTCCAGCCACTCGTACATAAAAACATGGTCAGTCGGCTTGGCCGCAAACAGGTAGTGCATGTTTTTATTAAAAACGCTGCTGAAACTGGACTAACGATGGGTCTTGAAAGTACATACAAGCAAAGCCACTCATGACAACATCGTGATGGGTGTATCGAGACATTGAACTCTTTCTTGAATCTTTACTGACACTGATATGCCGAGACAGACTTTCCCTTAAAGCGTTAAAGCTCAGATGCTTTTTTGTTTTATTCTTGAAACCAAGCTGCGTACTTTCTGATTAAAAATAATGTACTACATCGTACTACAGAAATTTCTGATGATTTGTGATCTATTTACCACAGTTGTTGTGATCTATCGCTGAATATTTTTGGTTTGTCTTTAATTTGTGCGAAAAGAAAATTTCAATATTTACGTTACACATTGAATATTAAAGATTTATTTTTTCACCAAGAATTGCTGATTAATCATATGAAGAGTGGACAGTCTGTCATCCCTGTCATAAGAACCTCTGAGTGTTTTGCCGTCAATGGCTATAATTTCCCCATCTGTGAGCTGATGTACTGCTTTCATCCAGTTAACAAAGCACTGGTTAAATTCTTCTGGTTTTATTTTAGCAATCGCTCTTGCGATGGTGTCATCCACTGGGACTCCTTCATGCAGAAAATCATTTTTTTTAAACCAGTCTAAGTGACCTTCTGCATACTCATGGATCTCTTTCCATCCATTTGCACCAGCTGTTACAGCACATAAAGACACAAATGAGATATCAAAAATAGGGTAAGTGATTTTGCGGTTTGACGTTGATCGGTTACAGGCGAAAAGTAGTGCTTAATTAAGCTTAAATCCATAATTGACTTCCTCAAAAAGAAGCATAAGATCATAAAGTTAGATAACGGTCAAGTTTAATCTTCTAACTGTTTAAAAAACGTTTGCGATCTTGCCCTGCTTCACACCCTATCTGAAAACCGTAGGCTTTTTTTGGGACTACATAGAAAGCGCCATTGATTTTAATAACCGTCTTGTTGGTGACCTCATTGATAAAGTTCTGCTTAACGGGCAGGTAAAGGTTTATCGGCACTTAAATACATTCAATTTCGACCAGAAATGATATAGTGAACCTACGGTTTCTGGTCGTTTTGGTGCTAAAAGTGCTCAAAGAAAGTCCGTCAAATTTACCTCACGACAGTCTGTTTGATATCACAGAACAGCTTCTGCAAACTCACCCTTTACTCATTTTAGCTAATGCCTTTGATTGGCAAGCATTAGAAGAAGAGTTCAAGCCGTTATACAAAAAATTAGGCCGTAAAGCGAAGCCAATTAGGTTGATGTGCGGTTTGCTAATACTCAAGCAGCTCTACAAATTGAGCGATGAAGCTCTGGTCGAACAATGGCTGATGAACGTGTATTTTCAAGTGTTTTGTGGTGAGACAGAGTTTCAAACAGCACGCCCTTGTGATGCCAGTGAACTCAGTGTTTTTCGTAAGCGCATCGGTGAAAAAGGCTGTGAAAAAATCTTTGCATTATCTGTGGCGCTACACGGTGACAAAGCTGAAGATGACACCGTGTACGTTGATACAACCGTCCAAGAAAAAGCCATTACTTATCCGACAGATAGCAAATTTGCCATCAAGGTGGTTAACCGACTCAATAAACTAGCCAAAGTATTTGGGATCAAGCAAAGACGTACTTATGTCAAAGAAGTCAAACAGCTACGCATTGACTGTCGAAGCTTTAGACATGCCAAAAATCGAAGCAAAGCCAGAAGAGCGTTAAAAAGGTTACGTGTTATCGCAGGTAAGCTTTTAAGGGAGCTACAACGCAAACTTCCACAAGATGTCCTTGATTTACAAAAAGAGAATTTTTCCAATTATGAAAAAGCCATTACACAGCAACGTAAAGACAAGAACAAGATTTACAGCCTTCATGAACCCGATGTTTACTGCGTAGGGAAAGGCAAAGACCATAAGCCATACGAGTATGGTAAAAAGGCTTCTGTCGTGCTCACAGAGCAGAGTCAATTAATCATTGGTGTAACCCAGTCATGACAAACATGAACACGACTCAAAATTGCTTAGACCTGCACTTGACCATGCCCATAAACACCGAAAGAGTAAAATCACTACAGCCGTTGTAGATAAAGGCTATAAAGGGTGTAAGCAGTATGTTGACCAAGAAGTTGTTATCCCTAGCCGGCCATTAAAACGGGACTCGCAAGCAAAGAGAAAACGCAAAAGTGAACTCTGTAAAAAACGGGCAACAATTGAACCAGTAATCGGGCATTTGAAGAGTGATTTTAGGCTGTGTAAGAACTGGTTAAAGGGCAGTGTTGGCGACTCAATAAACCTTCTAATGGCTGCGTGTGCCTGGAACTTGAGAAAGTGGTTAGCCATTTTCTTTTTGCTCGGAAAAGATGGTGAGTTTTGGCTATTTTGTAGTGAAATTGATGCGAAATATAAGAAATGTTGCTTTTGGGTACGGCTCTGAATTTTGCGTAAATCAGATGCCGTACATTTTAAATCTTGAAGTTATGTTTTTCAGTACCGACTAATTAACCACTCTAGGGGGCGGAAAAGGCAGCTAAATAACACGTTATTCAGAAGAAAGAAAAGAAGCAGGGTAAAAGCATGAACAGATCTGAGTCAAAGTTTTGAAAAGGTGAAACACCTAAATCAGGGAATTATGATTATTGTTATAGGCTATATAGCCACGAAAAATGTGATCTACATTCATTCGTGCGTTCGCCCTGCACCCAGAGCTGTCCGAAGCCGAGCCGTCACGAGAGGCAAAAATAACAATAGGGAAGAGAGATTCGGTTTTTTCATTATTGGTCAGAATTGGTTCAGCATTGCAAGTTGAGAATAAATATGACGTGGTTGAGTTTTTCTGCGAACAAAAACCTTTATTAGATTTTTTAGAGTCTGATTCTGAAGATGAAAATGCCCGTTTAGAAATTGAACTTTTAGCCTCAAACACACAAACAAATAGAGGTAAAATGCCGACATCCTCAAAAGAAAAACTGGCATACTGCTCTGTTTTAATGAAAAATATCGTGATAAACAAACATTTCGGACATTCAAATTTTCCAAAAGCTTACGCAGTAGTGTTTAAAGATCAAAAACTTCAATGGCTCAGCGGCAAGGACGAAAGTCGCCCGGTAGATTTTGATAAAAGAAGACCATTAAATAGCACTGACTTACATGTTTTTTGGTAGTGTTTAGAAATCTGTGTCATTTCGGTAAAATGTCAAAAACAGGAATGACATAATGACTCAAAATTTCGATTTCAATAAAGCTTTAGAACAACTTCAATCAGGTAAAGGTTTAACTGGTGCGGATGGTGTTCTCACCCCTTTAATCAAACAACTAACAGAAGCAGCGCTTAAAGCAGAACTTGATCAACATTTAGACTCAGATCTTGAGCCCAATCGAAGAAATGGTTTTAGTAAAAAAACCGTTAAATCTTCAGTTGGCGAATTTGAGTTAGAAACGCCAAGAGACAGAGCCGGCAACTTTGAGCCTCAGCTTGTCAAAAAAAATCAAACTAAGCTCTCTGATGAAATTGATCGTAAGATTTTGTCAATGTTTTCAATGGGTATGAGTTATCGTGATATCAAATCTCATGTGGCTGATTTGTATGGTTTAGAGCTTTCAGAAGCCAGTTTGACGGCTGTGACCGATCAGCTTATTCCTCAGCTCAAAGAATGGCAGCAACGCAGTTTAGACGAGGTCTATCCAATTATTTGGCTGGATGCGATTCACTATAAAGTCAAAGACAATGGTCGCTATGTCAGTAAGGCTATTTACACGATTCTAGGCGTTAATCTCGAAGGTAAGAAAGAGTTACTTGGCCTGTATCTTTCAGAGTCAGAAGGTGCTAATTATTGGCTTTCGGTACTGACCGATCTTCATAATCGTGGTGTTAAGGATATCTTAATTGCTTGTGTTGACGGGTTAAACGGTTTTCCTGAAGCTATTGCCAGCATTTACCCGGAGACAGAAGTTCAGCTTTGCGTAATTCATCAGGTACGCAACTCAATGAAGTATGTGGCATCTAAGCATCAAAAGGCGTTTATGGCTGATTTAAAGCCGGTTTACAGAGCGACAAGTAAATCGGCTGCTGAAACGGCTTTAGATGAGCTGGAAAACAAATGGGGTAGCCAGTATCCAATCGTTATCGACTCTTGGCGCAGAAAGTGGGAGAACTTGTCCGTTTACTTCAAATATCCAGAATATGTACGTCGAGTGATTTACACGACCAATGCGATTGAAGCCGTACATCGCCAGTTTAGGAAACTCACCAAAACAAAAGGGGCATTTCCAAATGAAAACAGCTTGCTAAAATTGCTTTATGCGGGCATATTGAATGCCTCTAAAAAGTGGACAATGCCAGTCCAAAATTGGAGGCTAGCATTGTCACAATTTGCAATCCATTTTGAAGGCAGATTGGATAACGTATTAGAAATTTAGAATTTAGGCTGACACAGAATTTTGAACGCCCTCTGTTTTTTGGGATGACATTTATAAATTTATTCGGTGCATTAGCCGGAGAATTCTTGGCACTCTTTACTAGTACTCCGTCCGGTTGCATTTGATGTTTTCAGTGGTTCGTAAAGCGGCCATATGCAAGGCAGATTTGTGCGAGCCTAGCTATTCTACGTCAATAAAACTAACGCAGCCAGATGGCCGCTTTACGAACCACCCTGCGTGCTCAAGGCAGAACGCCCATTTCTTCATTGCAGTGACTTGAAATACTCCAGTATATCTTCGCCACTGCGCCTTGAACTGGACGTTCTGCCTTGAGCTGAAGCACTAACAAATGCAACCGGACGAAGTACTAGTTACCGGGCTTTTAAGTTCAGGGAGTAAAAGAGAACGTTACACCCCCTGTGTCAATTACACCTTACGGCCTAATTTTTTGTATAACGGCTTGAACTCTTCTTCCAACGCTCGCCAATCAAAGGCATTAGCTAAAATGAGTAAAGGGTGAGTTTGCAGAAGCTGTTCTGTGATATCAAACAGACTGGCATGAGGTAAATTTGACGGACTTTCTTTGAGCACTTTTAGCACCAAAACGACCAGAAACCGTAGGTTCACTATATCATTTCTGGTCGAAATTGAATGTATCAAATAGCTATATTTTATTATTGATCAGAATGTTAGATGTTTTTCATGGCCGACTACTTAGGCGAGTACTTGACGATAATTTTTTTAACAGAGGTAGGGCGGGCTATGTTGCTTTAATAAATCAATTCCCTAATAGATTCATAAATGGTACTGATTTTTTAGCACAAGATAATTACGGATTTGAAGACTAATTGCCATGAACTAAAAACTATTAGTGAAATACACCGTTATATTAATAATGAAGCTTTCCGGAGTATCGCCTTGGGGTAAACTTATTTTGAGCTACCAGGCAGCAATCTTTCTGCTCCTTTAATTTGTTCAAACTCTAAAACGAACAAAACCCCGGTAAACCGGGGCTTTGAAAGCAGTACAAAATAAACTAAGCGATTAAGCCAGAGCTTCTTTTGCTTTTTCAACTAAAGTTGCGAAAACAACTTTGTCGTATACTGCGATGTCCGCCAAAATCTTACGATCGATTTCGATAGACGCCTTCTTCATACCGTTGATGAATCGGCTGTATGAAAGACCATTCTGACGAGAAGCCGCATTGATACGCGCAATCCATAGTTGACGGAATTGACGTTTCTTTTGACGACGGTCACGATACGCGTATTGACCCGCTTTAGTCACCGCTTGTACCGCTACGCGATATACGCGGGAACGAGCACCATAATAACCTTTAGCAAGTTTTAATACTTTTTTGTGTCGAGCACGTGCGGTTACACCACGCTTAACTCTTGGCATTTTTAATCTCCTTTATTAAGCGTATGGCAATTGACGAGCGATTGCTGGCACGTCAGATTTAGCGACTAAACACTTGGCACGTAAATGACGTTTACGCTTAGTGCTCTTCTTAGTCAAAATGTGACGAAGGTGAGCTTGCTTACGCTTAAAACCGTTAGCGGTTTTTTTGAAGCGCTTAGCAACACCCTTATCTGTTTTCATTTTAGGCATTTCTAAAACTCCGCATTGGACAGTTAATTAAATAGCAAGGCGAAACAAAACCATTAAAACTGATAATTTTGTTTACTTTTTAAGAGCCCGGCTTATTTCTTTTTGGGCGCTAGCACCATTACAGCTTGACGTCCTTCCATTTTCGGGAATGACTCAACTACCGCAATTTCTTCCAAGTCTGCTTTGATACGGTTCAAAAGATCCATACCAATGCTTTGGTGTGCCATTTCGCGGCCACGGAAACGCAGCGTTACTTTAGCTTTGTCACCGTCGTTTAGAAAACGAGTCAGGTTGCGTAGTTTTACCTGATAATCGTTTTCATCAGTTCCTGGTCTGAATTTTACTTCTTTAACCTGAACCTGCTTTTGCTTTTTCTTTTGTTCTTTTTGAGCTTTCGCTTTATCAAAAAGATATTTTCCGTAGTCCATTACACGGCAAACCGGAGGTTCAGCATTTGGGCTGATCTCTACAAGATCCAGACCTGCTTCATCTGCAAGTGACTGAGCTTGACGAATTTTCATAATGCCATGTTGTTCGCCGTCAGCACCATTTACACGAACTTCAGTTACGCCGGTAATTTCTTCATTGATTCTATTAGCGGCGTTATTACGCCCACCATCTCTTTTGCCTTTTATGACTTAGTCCTCCAACAAATTTAGACTACGGAGCGAAATCTGTTCACGGATTTCAGCTGCAAATTCTTCTAGTTTAAATTTGCCTAAATCTTTTCCGTCTCTGGTTCGCACCGCGACTTCCTTATTCTCGGTCTCTTGGTCACCGATAACCAGCAAATAAGGTACACGCCTTAAAGTGTGCTCGCGTATTTTAAAACCAATTTTTTCGTTTCTCAAGTCTTTAACAGCACGAATTCCTTGCTTCTTGAAGAAACTGACTACTTCTTCGGCATATTCACTGTGTTTATCCGTGATGTTCATCACAACGGCTTGAGTTGGCGCAAGCCATGCCGGGAAACGGCCGGCGTACTCTTCAATTAGAATTCCAATAAAACGTTCTAACGAACCCAGAATAGCACGATGAATCATAACCGGCGTTTGACGGCTGTTATCTTCCGCTACATAAGTCGCTCCGAGACGAGTTGGTAAAGCGTAGTCTAATTGAACCGTTCCGCACTGCCACGCACGATCTAAACAGTCGTGAAGTGTGAACTCGATCTTAGGACCGTAGAACGCACCTTCGCCATCAAGAATTTCATATGCAATACCATTTGATTCTAGAGCTTCTTTTAACGCTTCTTCTGCTCTATCCCACATCGCGTCATCGCCGATACGCTTTTCCGGACGAGTAGATAACTTAACGACAATGTTTTCAAAACCGAAAGTAGAATATATATCGTAAACCATTTGGATACATTTACTCACTTCCCGCTGAACCTGCTCTTCAGTACAGAAAACATGTGCGTCATCCTGAGTAAAACCGCGAACACGCATCAGACCATGAAGTGAGCCTGAAGGTTCATTACGGTGACAGCAACCGAACTCAGCCATACGTAACGGTAAATCGCGGTATGATTTCAAACCTTGGTTAAAGATCTGAACATGGCCGGGACAGTTCATCGGTTTTAGCGCATAGTCGCGAGCTTCACTGTGAGTCGTGAACATGGCTTCTGAGTATTTGTCCCAGTGACCCGAACGTTCCCAAAGTACGCGATCCATAATCATAGGACCTTTCACTTCGTCATAGTCATATTCAACTAACTTTTGACGAACAAAAGTTTCCAGCTCGCAAAAAATGCTCCAACCGTCGTTATGCCAGAACACCATTCCCGGTGCTTCTTCCTGCATATGATATAAATCTAATTGCTTACCGATTTTACGATGGTCACGCTTAGCCGCTTCTTGCAGGCGATTTAAGTAGGCTTTTAATTGTTTCTTATCAGCCCAGGCCGTGCCGTAGACACGTTGCAGCATTTTATTTGAAGAGTCACCACGCCAGTACGCACCCGCTACATTCATCAATTTAAAGTGATGACAGAAACGCATGTTCGGAACATGTGGTCCACGGCACATATCCGTGTATTCTTCATGATGGTATAAAGCCGGTGTCGCGTCTTTCTCGATATTGTCATCAAGAATTTGCATTTTGTAGGTTTCGCCACGAGCTTCAAAGGCATCATAAGCATCTTGCCAGCTACCTACTTTCTTAACCACCTGGTAGTTCGTCTTAGCAAGTTCAAGCATACGCTTTTCAAGCTTCTCAATATCTTCTTGAGTTAACTTATGCTCAAGGTCAATGTCGTAATAGAAACCGTTATCAATCACAGGGCCGATGGCCATTTTCACATCAGGCCATAACTGCTTAATCGCATGACCTAATAAGTGAGCGCAAGAGTGACGTAAGATTTCTAAACCGTCATCGTCTTTTGCTGTGATAATAGAAAGTTGTGAATCTGTTTCAATTAAGTCGCAAGCGTCTTTTAGCTCACCGTTTACACGGCCGGCGATACACGCTTTTGCTAAACCAGGACCGATGTCCATTGCGATATCATAAGTAGAAACAGCTTGTGCAAACTCACGTTTGCTTCTATCAGGAAGAGTAATTACAGGCATGAAAAATCCTTTCCAGTGGTGACCCATACGCAGGGCCGCTTGGTCATTAATAAAAAAAACTGAAAGGAAAGTTAGTCAGTACCAGAGCCTAAATACTTTCTTTTCAGCGGTAATTAAATGATACGAAATTGATAAAAGCTAAGCAACCTACGCAAGAAAGACTTTTCATAAAAAATTATATTTTTTTGTGGTTTAAATTAGACAAGCGTACATCCTGTTCTATCCTTTAGTCTCAATCCGAAAATTAAACCGATAAATTGTTGTAAATGCCGAGGTAATGGATGTACAAGGTAGCTTTATTTGTCGTCATGATGTCCGCGATTCCGTCAGCTTATAGCTCTGCAATTACTGATCTGGATTTTACGACGGATCTATCAAGTGCTTCTTTTAAAAGAGAAGTTATAAGCGCAATAGAATATGATCTTAAAAAGTCACAAGAGCGAATCATCACAGGAATTTGCCAGAAACTCCTTATTGAGCAAATTCAGAAATTTAAATGGCTGAGTGAATCGATGTCAAAACAACAAGGTTTAACGTTAGAGCATAATAAACTTTAGTTTTCACATTGAGAAAGCCTTGTGAGGCTTTCTCAAAACACAATTAGAAGCTGACAACACAGTGACGCCAGCATTGAAATTGGCCATTGAAATGCTTGTCATGATCTTAACTAACCGCTTGTCATGATCTTAACTAACCGCATCGGATTGAACAGCAAAAACAGCAGTAAGCCACCTTCTACAGATGATGACGATAACAAAGAAGAAAAAATCTAAAGGCAATGGCAAACCAGGTGGTCAAAAAGGTCATTCGGGTACTACGCTCAAACAAATCGATAAGCCTGATATCGTTGAAGTACTGAAACTCGACAAGCGCAAACTTCCCAAAGGAAATTACAAAGAAATTGGCGTTGAAAAGCGTCAGGTCTTTGATATCGAATTCAAAACCATCGTTACAGAGTATCAGGCTCAAATATTAGAAGATGAACAAGGTAATCGCTATACGGCTGAGTTCCCCGGGCAAGTCACACAGTCGGTGCAATACGGTGAAGGCGTTAAAGCTCATGCCGTTTATTTATCACAATATCAGCTCTTGCCTTATGACAGGATCAGAGAATACTTTGCCGATCAGCTTCCGATTAGCTCAGGAACACTGGTTAATTTCAATACTCAAGCGACTCAGCTGGTCAAAGAATCGGGCGCACTTGATGTAATAAAATCCCGGCTTTGCGGCTCATCTGTACTTCATGCCGATGAGACAGGCATGAACGTCAATGGCAGCAAACATTGGCTGCATACAGCCTCTGCGACTCAGTGGACATATTTCACTTGTCATAAGAAAAGAGGTAAGGAAGCGACAGATGCAGCGGGTGTTTTACCGAATTACCAAGGTGTGTTAGTTCACGACCATTGGAAACCTTACTTCAAATATGACTGCTTACACGGGCTTTGTAATTCACACCACGTTAGGGAGCTGGAGTTTGCTTCAGATAAAGAAGACCAGGCTTGGGCGAAGAAGCTTCAGGAGTTGCTTTTTGATATTCACAAAGAAGTTCCAGAGGTAGAGGAGCTGGTTATTTTTTCAGATAATGGCTCAGAAAATAGCGGATGCCGGACTCAGTATCTTTTTAGATTAAAACAGTTTAGTGAAAGTTCGAGACTGAGGATTCACAACGTTTACTACCCGGCCTTATCACAGCAAATACAACCCTGTTGAACGAGTTTGGTCATCGTTAGAAAAGCATTGGAATGGTACATTACTGAGCTCAGTAAATACTGTTCCGGAGCGGACGAAAACAATGACTTGGAAGGCTATGACTCCAGTTGTCAATTTAATCGATAAGGTTTACTCAAAAGGAGTCCAGCTAACAAAAAATGAAAAAGAAGATGTCGAAGGTAAAATCATCCGAAATTGTGAATTACCTAAGTGGGATCTGCTTATTATGCCAGAGGAAGTGGTAAATTCTTAACTGCGAGATCCCTTATGGTCAGCTTCCTTTTTTCATTCAGTTTTTAAAAGTTGGACATCGCTTTGCCCCTTGGGTTGAAGAATGCCCTTTAGAGTACACGAGTAATAATGCGCCCAAAGTCAGAGATGTTCTGGGTTCACTGTTGCTGAGTGTGCTATCAGGTCATCAAAGGTTTATTCATATAACTGCATTGCGTAACGATACCGTTAATTCCAGCCTGTTAGGTATGTCAAAAATTATAGGTTGTGACTCTGCCAGAAGAGCACTGTCAAAAATTGATGCGGATAAAGGCACAACTTGGCTTCAAGCTCACCTCAACTCTTGCTGCCTCCCTTTACTCAGCACCAGTTGGATCCTCGATGTTGATGTAACTGTTAAACCCCTCTACGGTTTCCAAGACAGTCACCTCGAAGCCATCACCAGCCGTCCGTTATTGTTAAGCAGTATTGGAAAGCTGACAAAATCAGGCAGACAAAAATTCTTAAAGCTGACTCATAGCCATGCTAATCACGAGGCTGTGGCAGGCGCTTATCAAAGGGTTATGCTTTTTTTGAGCAACTAAACAGCAGCTAACGAAGAAAGAGTATTGGGAACTCATTATTGAAAAGATTATCGAGCAAATTGGAGCAAAAAGAGGGTTAATACCGATAACTTCGTCGGCCTAAGCGACTTTCAGAGAAAAAGCCAAATGATCAAGCTCAGATCGAGCCGCTGAATATTGAGGGTGGAGGGCAACTGATTTATTTAGGTTTATGAGTTCAGCTCCTTAACCAGCGTTGAAAGCCGGATGGGTGATGCCGTTAAGGGAAGTTTGAGTTGAGTTTGACCGTGGCAAAGTAATACCCAAGGTGTTTCGGGCATATCACGCCATTCCTGAGTCACTTTTTTTTGGGATTTTTCGACACGGACAAAGGCGGAAGGCTGAGCCTGTTGGTGTACCGTTTAAAACTGGTGAAATCGGTAATGTTGAAGGTAGAAATCTCTGGCACGGATGTTTTGCTGCGCACAAAACTCAGACACAGATAACCCCGAAGCGTGTTGAGCTTCAATGAGCCGCGGCCAGTCATCAGAATGTGGAAAATGCATTGTAAAACTCCGAATTATTAGGACGGAGCAATAATGGCAAGGAAAAATTAAACAGAAAATACGGGGTTTAGCAGATGCTTACGCTGCACCACCACTTGCCCGAAGAGGCTTTCTAAATTTCGTTTACAGTTTTTTCTGACATGGTTTAGAACTGTGCCATTATTTCCGCTTATGCGCTGTGTTTTCTCATCGGCGGTTTTTAGGTTGAGAAAGCCTTGAAACAGACGACGAAGAACTTCAGTCCCTTGAATATTAATGAAAGCTTCAATATTACCGTGTTCTGCTTGTTTGGCTTCATGACTTTCAAGGTGCTGAATGATTTTGTGAAGTCGCGGACAGGTATCGTTAAAAAATGAATGTTCGTTTGAATTTGTGTAAGCTGGCATGGCGAATAGGGTCTTTTTTGTGGACTTGTTTTTTTTGCGCTGGGCGATGGCTTGTTCTAAAAAGCCGACCATATCGCCTTGTTGCTTCAGCTTGCTGAGTTCATCAACTTGGTTTTCTTCGTTAAATTGGCATTGTTTGAAGTAACCTTGCTGCTGATAGTTATTCAAGGTAAAAATCTCTTTTGATGGCTTACGGATAGTAAAGCTAATGCAACCCGCTTTGGTTACAGGCGGAATGGCAATTTGTACTCGCTCACCGTTTGGCAAAGTGGCGGATAATATTGGATGCGCTGCATCGAGCTTTTGCCCTGAATAGGTGGCGATGAGTTTGGCAAGGCGTTGGCAATATTCAAAGGGTCAGTGTTTTAAGGGACGTTGCGATTTAAATTTTACCGCAATAGTATAGTTGAGTTCTTAAAATCGTTTATGTTGCTGCCAGATGTCTACTTCAATTTACATTTCTAGCGAGTCCAAACGGATAATCAAACTTGCCTCAAATAAACTTCACGGAATGGAAAAAAGAGTCTTTATGGCTGAAGTGTCTAAAACGTTCTGCTGTGGGAGTCCTAGATTAACGGAAACGGAGTTTGGCTGGGGGAGAAAAGCTGTAGAACTCGGGCTTCATGAGCTGGAAACCGGGTTTGAATGCTTTGGGCATTATGAAGGAAAGCATAGAAGTGAGGAGAATAATCCTCAGCTGGAGGTAGATATTCGGGCGTTAGTCGATCCAGAGTCACAAGCTGATCCAAAATTCAAAAATTCATTTGCTTACACTCGAATTACAGCTAAAGGTGTTCGTAAAAAGCTGATTGAGGAAAAAGGCTGGGATTCAGAAGAGTTACCAAAAGAAAGAACGATTAATGACATTTTGAATCGACTCGGTTACAAACTGAAGCGAGTTCAAAAAACCAGGCCACAAAAAAAATTCCTGAAACAGACGCCATCTTTAAAAATGTAAATAAAATTAAAAAAGAAACAGCAGGGAATAAAAAAGTTATCCGTATAAGTATAGATTGCAAAGCCACGGTTAATTTGGGTGAATTTTCTCGACACGGTCAATCCAGAGGGATTGATGCGGTGCAAGCTTTAGATCACGACATGGATGTAAAAGATAAGCTTATCCCGTTCGGAATACTGAACTTGGAAAACGACCAGCTTCATGTGTTTTATGGTAACTCAAGTAAAACCAGCGACTTCATTTGTGACGCTTTAGAGTGGTGGTGGAATTTAGTTAAAGACGAACATCCAGAGGTAGAGGAGCTGGTTATTTTTTCAGATAATGGCCCAGAAAATAGTGGATGCCGGACTCAGTATCTTTTTAGATTAAAACAGTTTAGTGAAAGATCGAAACTGAGGATTCACAACGTTTACTACCCACCTTATCACAGCAAATATAACCCAATTGAGCGGGTTTGGTCATCTTTAGAAAAGCATTGGAATGGTACATTACTGAATTCAGTGAATACTGTTCTGGAGTGGACGAAAACAATGACTTGGAAGGCTATGACTCCAGTTGTCAATTTAATTGATAAGGTTTACTCAAAAGGAGTCAAGCTAACAAAAAGTGAAAAAGAAGATGTCGAAGATAAAATCATCCGAAATAGTGAATTACCTAAGTGGGATCTACTTATCATCCAGAAGGTAGTGTTTAGAAATCTGTGTCATTTCGGTAAAATGTCAAAAACAGGAATGACATAATGACTCAAAATTTCGATTTCAATAAAGCTTTAGAACAACTTCAATCAGGTAAAGGTTTAACCTGGTGCGGATGGTGTTCTCACCCCTTTAATCAAACAACTAACAGAAGCAGCGCTTAAAGCAGAACTTGATCAACATTTAGACTCAGATCTTGAGCCCAATCGAAGAAATGGTTTTAGTAAAAAAACCGTTAAATCTTCAGTTGGCGAATTTGAGTTAGAAACGCCAAGAGACAGAGCCGGCAACTTTGAGCCTCAGCTTGTCAAAAAAAATCAAACTAAGCTCTCTGATGAAATTGATCGTAAGATTTTGTCAATGTTTTCAATGGGTATGAGTTATCGTGATATCAAATCTCATGTGGCTGATTTGTATGGTTTAGAGCTTTCAGAAGCCAGTTTGACGGCTGTGACCGATCAGCTTATTCCTCAGCTCAAAGAATGGCAGCAACGCAGTTTAGACGAGGTCTATCCAATTATTTGGCTGGATGCGATTCACTATAAAGTCAAAGACAATGGTCGCTATGTCAGTAAGGCTATTTACACGATTCTAGGCGTTAATCTCGAAGGTAAGAAAGAGTTACTTGGCCTGTATCTTTCAGAGTCAGAAGGTGCTAATTATTGGCTTTCGGTACTGACCGATCTTCATAATCGTGGTGTTAAGGATATCTTAATTGCTTGTGTTGACGGGTTAAACGGTTTTCCTGAAGCTATTGCCAGCATTTACCCGGAGACAGAAGTTCAGCTTTGCGTAATTCATCAGGTACGCAACTCAATGAAGTATGTGGCATCTAAGCATCAAAAGGCGTTTATGGCTGATTTAAAGCCGGTTTACAGAGCGACAAGTAAATCGGCTGCTGAAACGGCTTTAGATGAGCTGGAAAACAAATGGGGTAGCCAGTATCCAATCGTTATCGACTCTTGGCGCAGAAAGTGGGAGAACTTGTCCGTTTACTTCAAATATCCAGAATATGTACGTCGAGTGATTTACACGACCAATGCGATTGAAGCCGTACATCGCCAGTTTAGGAAACTCACCAAAACAAAAGGGGCATTTCCAAATGAAAACAGCTTGCTAAAATTGCTTTATGCGGGCATATTGAATGCCTCTAAAAAGTGGACAATGCCAGTCCAAAATTGGAGGCTAGCATTGTCACAATTTGCAATCCATTTTGAAGGCAGATTGGATAACGTATTAGAAATTTAGAATTTAGGCTGACACAGAATTTTGAACGCCCTCTTCTGTTACGGGATCGCGAGGTCACTGCGTATTCCGGCAAACATGAACGGTTATTCCATTATTTTTTTAAATTTTTAAGTTCGATGTCATCTTTTTGCATTTTGTGTGACAATTGCGGACTTTGTGCTTCGCTTTGCCGGTGGTTAATTGCCGCCTCTGAACGAGCGTTATTTGTGTCTGTGTTATTTGTGCCTGTTATTGCAGAGGATAGCAACGCTTCGATATAATTATAATCTCCGGATAACTTTTTAAAAAAACCTTGTGTGCATTTTAAAGCCGTCTTTAATGATTCTTCTTTGTTCTTCGAATGAGGTAATTTTTTGTATTGTTCAATAATGCACTCAATCGCTTGTGTTGATTTATTTTCTACACAGATAAGTAGCGCGTCTTTATGACTACTTCCTGAAACGCTTTGGTTAAAAAGAACGTCTTGAGAATGGTTTAATAATTCGGTTAATACCTCAGGTTTGATATTGGGTTGTTTTACGTAAAACAGTAATGGCGTGTCACCAACACTCGCTTTGAATCTATTCGGTTCTCCGCTGCCCCATTCTGCATCAAATCCTGGCTGAGGTCTTTGTATTGTGCCTTTCATCAACTCCGGAAAGAGACGGATCATCCTATTTATAGTCTCTGGTTTATTAGCCAGACAAGCGGTGTGCATGAGACTGAATCCTCTTTTACTCCTCGCTTTTATTATATTTTGCCAATTCTGATCAGTGTGTGTCTGAGACAAAATATGAGTAACCAGTTCATTCCTTCCGTAATCACTCAATGTCATGAGTAATCGGCAATCATCAGTGACAAAGTTAAATCCTTTGCCTGCGAGAAGTTCCATGACCTTTAGCTGTTTATCGCTACAACAACGCACAAAAGCGCCATATACGCTATCTCGGAGCTTTTCATCTCGTTCATTGAAGAGTATGTATAATGGTGCGGATGTAAGTATCCGTGTTAAAGTGGCAACATCACTATTTTCAATGGATTGAATAAAGTAAATACGCTTTTCATACATAGTCGCGGCTTCGAGTTCTTCATCGGTCATTTCCGGGCAGGTTTTTAATCTAGAAATATTCAAACCATGTAAAGTATTGGCTTGTTAATTTCTTTTTTACAAGATCATTACGATCAGAAAGTGCTGTTCAGTACAGTAGAATATGCCAATGGATTATGGTTTATTACCGGGTGCTCGAGCACTTTAATAATCGTCTTATAATTACCAGCCTTAACAACTTTACAAATGAAATCTTTTAGTTCGCTATTATTAAGTCTGCCAAACGGTGTACTCGGTTGAGATAATAAATACTCGATACAAGCCGTATCATTGAGTCCTGCCGCTTCAGCAAAAAGTAAGCCGCAAGGCTTATAACTGAGTAAGTGGTTTTCATGATGTTTCATAATAGCTTTCAGCGCCTCAACATTGCCGGAGCGAATGGCGTAAACTTCAGGTGGGTGCGGGTATTGAGGAAGATGTGCTTTAATTTTCTTCATGAATGATAGTTTATAAAGGTGCGTTAACGCTGCTGCGTTACCACATTGCGCGGCAATGAAAAGTGAGCGGGCATACATTTCCGGATTTTTTTCGCGTTGTTTAACTTCAAGAGCTATGAGCTTTATGGCCTTTGATATTGTTTCACTGGCTTTTAAGGAGCATAAGCTTTCAAGGCTTCTGAAAAGCGCTTCAGTTGGACAGTCGCTCAACCCTGCCGCATCGTTTACGGCGATAACCATACCAGCTGTCATTGCTTGATCAAGCTCAGGAAATGGCTGTTTCAGTTTAATTAATCTAATTAAACAGGCGGATTGATTATTCACATCTCTCAGAGAGTAAAATATTTGCATTATTTTTGTTGACTCTGATTGTTTGTCTAGCCAATCTGAAAATTCAGCCTCATTGAAATGCTCACAAATAAACGAACCAAATTTTTGCCATAAGTGATATTTATAAAGCTCGGCTCCTTTAAAATCCGTCCTGTAAAGTTCGAGATCGGAAAACAAGTCCACAACATCATCAAGCTGGCATGACATATCATCACCAAGCATGAGCTCAATGAGATCATGACGAATGTGCGGGTGCATGGAAGTAAAGTCGAGATTTTTGATATCGGCTAGTGTGAGTGAGCGAGGAGCGTCATTATATCTTTGAACCACAAGGGTTCGATCACTTTTTATTGTGCATTCAAGAGCATCACCTTTTTTAAAATATAAATAGAAGGAAGCCTCTGTTGATACCGGATATAATTCGGCTGCGATGTCCGAGGCCAGCTCTTTCCTTAAACGCAAAAACTCTTTATTTCTATCGCAATATGCTTTATTTGTCAGAAGATTTTTTAATCCAAGCATGAGCTGGTTAAATTTCTCTTCTCCGATTAAAGATTTTGCATGCTGAGAAATGGATACAAAATCGTTGCTTTGAGGTGAGGAATAGCTGTCAAGCAACTGAACAAGGATATCAGCAGCCTGATTTTTGACAATATGAGCCGGCGTCAGGTGTTCTTGAAGATAAGTATCCAGTGAATTAATTTGTTCCCCGGATAATTCGTAAGCTCCGGCTTCTCCGCCACCTGGCTTAACATCATAAACCACCCAATCATCGTCTGGCTTAAAATCCGCGCTAGATTTTGTCTGAGCATTTATACCTAATAAATTAGTTGATAATTTGCTCTGCTTCAGGCGCTTAATGAGTTGTGATCGTTGTAACTCGCAAACTTTGAGTAATAGTTTTGCTTTTTGTATTTTTTTTGTGCGTAATATTCTCAGCGTGTCAATAATGCCTGTTTGCTTAAACACATCAGACGAAGAAAGACCAGGCAGCGCTTCTAAAGCCAATTCTTTTACCTGTGAATTAATCGTGTCGTCTGCCATCAAGCGTACATACTCATCCATTTGCTGTTGGTGATTGCCGTACATTTCTGCTTTGCCGGATGCGAAGTGATGATCCTTCACATCTTTGCAATCAGATTCAAAGTCTTTAAGACGCGACAAAGCATCTGCACTGATAATATCACTCCCAATTGTTTCACTCACCTTCCATTTGTGTGACTGTTCACCTGAAGTTTTTTGTGCACTTTGCTGTTCATAAGCGAAGCGGGAGTTTCTATTATACTGACTTGAAATAGCTGACATATAAAATCCCGACAAAACATAACCATAATTTAAGTTTAACAAACTTGTTGTGAGTAAACTTAAATTCTCAATTAACTTTTGTTAATGATATTTTATGCAGTTGTGAAGTTTAACCTGGTGGTATTTTTTTAAATTAATCAGGCAGTAAGAATAACATCCTCTCGTACAGCATGCTTTTTAATTAACTAATCTATAAGCGTGAAATTTCAAAATTCGTCGTCAGAAAAGAACCCGGCCCAAAAGCCCGAAACGGGCTTTTTTACGGAGAATATATAAAGTCGGCAGGTTATCATTTTTTCGCCGCTCCAACGAAGTCTCAAGTATTCGCCTGCCAGACACGACTGCCGTTATTTCATTTCTGGCCTAAGCTGTTATGACAAAATCATAAGGCTATGGTTTCACTAAGTGTTGATAGGTATATAATCTAACCAAGATTTCCCAGCAGGATTCAGTTATGAAAACTCCATTATTTCATAAGCTTATGAAAAGCTTACAAGGATTGACTGACAAACAACGTTCGGAAGTTGAATCAGCACTTCATCAAGAACCATCTACAACCTCAATTTCACACTTATTAGAACAGCGATTAATAGAAAATCCTGAATGCCCTCATTGTCATAGTGCAGTGATCAATAAATTCGGCAAAGCTAAAGGAACTCAACGATATCGTTGTAAAAACTGCTTGAAAACATTTGTAGCATCGACTGGTACTCCTCTTGCTCGCCTCAGACACAAAGAGCACTGGCTAGACTATTTTCATTGCATGACTAAAAGTATGAGTCTAAGAGAATCAGCAGCACAATGTCATATAGGCTTAAAAAC
Organism: Parashewanella sp.; assembly: GCA_965200795.1. Classification (GTDB taxonomy): domain Bacteria; phylum Pseudomonadota; class Gammaproteobacteria; order Enterobacterales; family Shewanellaceae; genus Parashewanella. Next base: position 1,251 of record CBDAVB010000027.1, on the reverse strand, counting down.
ATCTTTTAACTGGAGGCATCGATTTTTACAGATACCGACCATACTTCAGCCTTCTAAGCTTGAAGGGATTATCGAAGCAGATGAGACCTTTTATCCATAATCCGAAAAAGGCAGTCGCCAACTGAACCGTCAGCCTAAAAAGCGTGGAACTCCTGCAAAAAAGCCAGGTCGCTGAAACGATGATTGGGTCAAGATAGTCACTGTACGAGACAGAAATCAGCACACCTATGATAATTGCTTTGCTCATGTAACCAGTGAAGCTCTGACTAAAGAATTAGAGGGCAAAGTACACAAAGACAGCGTGTTATGTACCGATGGCTATAAAGCTTACATCAAGTTCAGTCATGATAATGAATTGACCCACAAGCAGCTCAACGTTTCAGCAGGTGTAAGAGTCATTGAAAATGTATTTCATATACAAAATGTCAATGCTTACCATAGCAGGCTTCAGACTTGGTTAGTTAAATTTCATGGAGTTGCAACAAAATACTTGAATCATTATTTAGGATGGTTTCGGCTGATGGAAAGAGAAGGAAAATGTTGTGAAAACAGCTTGTTCCAAGCTCAACAACATTTAATACCAACATAGCCAATCATAAAGCATTTTTAGCGGCCTGCCTGGTTTATAAAAACGGATCGAACGGCCAACCGATAAGGCCTGCTATACCTTGCTTATATTCCATTCTTTCAAGCTTTTCAGGTGTCGTGCCTTTTGCTAATTCTTCACGGTACTTTTGAGCAAATTTGACGGTTTTTACAATTGAGCTTGCAAAGTGTCGGTTTAAATCTGCACGGATCGTTTCTTGAAGCTGCTCAGGTAAACTATCAAGGTTTTTGTTAATCAGCTCACGGATAAAGTCTTCTTCAAGCCATTTTTCTTGAAACTCGACTTGCAGCAGTTTTTTTTTGAGGCCTTTTTTAACCTTTGCCTGAGCGCCCATAAGTAATCGATAAACAATGGCTTCCGCAAACATTTCTTCAATACTTCGGCACTCAATCGGGTCGTAGACAGGATTAAAATAAAATAAGCTTTTTACGGCTTCAGCGGCTTGTTCTTTTTGATGTTCGGTCAGCGCATCTTGGTAAACATCCCAACCCGTCCACTCATCATTATCAGCAGGGCAGGACACGGTTTCCATCAGGCGTTGATCGACTTCACCATAAACAGATTTAGCATTGATAAGCTTATATTTGCTGACGGCGGCTAACATTGTCCATCCTTTCTGGAACGACTTAACTAAACCGTCAGGC
>CBDAVB010000026.1:0-149367 GCA_965200795.1 Parashewanella sp. | reverse complement strand
AACGCCCATCTTTCATAAGGGTAATGAACTATACGGCTTGTATGAGCTCAAGCAGCGCCACCGGAACCCAAAGACGATTTTAATTGTCGAAGGCTATATGGATGTTGTGGCTTTAGCTCAGTTCGGTGTTGACTATGCCGTAGCCTCACTTGGTACTTCAACGACGGCTGAACAACTTCAGCTGCTGCTGCGTAACGCTGAACAAATCGTTTGTTGTTACGACGGAGACAGAGCGGGTCAGGAAGCCGCATGGCGAGCGCTTGAAACATCACTGCCATTACTGAAACCGGGCGACCAGATTAAATTTATGTTCCTTGAGCAAGGTGAAGATCCTGACTCGATGATCCGCAAAATCGGTAAAGAGGCCTTTGAAGGCTTAATCGATAACGCTCAACGTTTAAATGACTTCCTGTTTACCAATTTAAGCACTGAATCAAGCGGCGATAAAAGTAAATTTGCCAAATCAGCGATAGATTTAATCGGAAAAATTAAAGATCCGATTTTAAAAAACTTACTGCTGGAAAATCTTTCCCGTAAATTAGGAATGAACAGCAGTGAAGAGCTTAAAAAGAAATTAGGCTTCAGCGCTGAAGCAGCAAAGGCAAACCCGTTGGGGGCAAAAGGCTTAAAAGGCCGCGGAACCCCTCTGCGTCTAGCCATTGCGCTTTTAGTTCAGAGCCCCGATTTAGGTAGTAACCTACCTAAGCAACCAGCCCTGTCACATTTATCGATGCCGGGTCTTGATTTATTGATCCGGTTATTAGATTTAACTCGTAATGAGGAGTTAACCAGCGCTCAGTTAATCGAGACTTATCGGGAAAAACCAGAGTTCAATACCTTAAAGAAATTAGCGAGGTGGGATCACCAAATCACAGAAAATAACCTTCAAAATGAGTTTAAAAAGTCGCTCGTCTGGTTAAACAACCAATACCTGGAACAGCGTTATCAGGAACTCAGTTTGAAGCCGGTACACACGAAAGAAGAGCGAGTTCAATTACAAAAATTGATTTCAATAATCAAAAGCCAGAAGTAAAGAAAGTTTTTATTTTTAGTAAATTTTGATTCGCATACAAATATGCGAAAGAGTAAATATTCGTGATTTAGCAAGTTGCATCTTGCGGTCTCGCGAGTATAATTGACGCTTTGCGTGATTTTGACTAGTCAATAAAATCAGTCACAAAGCATCGTAAACTGTTTACCACCTTTTACCCTAATTGGATGATATCTATGGATCATACCCCGCAGTCGCAACTAAAACTGTTACTTGCCAAAGGTAAAGAACAAGGTTACCTGACTTATGCAGAAGTGAACGATCACTTACCTGCTGACATGGTCGATTCTGACCAGATCGAAGATATTATCCAGATGATAAATGACATGGGTATTCGCGTGTTTGAAGAAGCACCGGATGCCGATGAAATCATGATGTCGGAAGACAGCACAGATGAAGACGCCGCGGAAGAAGCAGCGGCTGCGCTGGCTACAGTGGAAAGCGAAATAGGCCGCACCACTGATCCTGTTCGTATGTACATGCGTGAAATGGGTACAGTAGAACTACTGACCCGCGAAGGCGAAATCGTAATCGCAAAACGTATCGAAGAAGGGATAAACACAGTTCAAGGCTCTGTTGCTGAATACCCGCAAGCTATCTCGATGATCCTTGAGCAATTCGACAAATACGAAGCCGAAGAAATACGTTTATCCGACATTATCTCTGGATTTGTAAACCCGGACGAGGAAGAAGACCTTGCTCCGACGGCAACTCACGTAGGTTCTGAACTGTCTGACGAAGAGTTAGATGACGAAGATGATGATGATGACGCTGATGACGAGGATGACGGCAACAAAGGCCCGGATCCTGAAGAAGCTAAGGAGCGTTTCACTCAGCTTCGCAACCTTTATGAAGTAGCGCAACAAACGATCGCACAAAAAGGTCGTGATAATCACCACTCTGTAAAAGCATTATTTGAGCTTGGCGAACTATTTAAAGAGTTCCGTTTAATGCCTAAGCAGTTCGACATGTTAGTAAAAGGCATGCGCGGCATGATGGACAGAGTTCGTGTTCAAGAACGTCTGATCATGAAGCTGACTGTTGAACAAGCTAAAATGCCTAAGAAAAACTTCATCAAGTTATTCGGCGGCAATGAGGCAAGCGCAGAATGGTTCAATACGGAATTAAACGCAGGTAAAGTCTACTCCGATGCGCTGGTTCGTGTTAAAGATGACGTTTTACGTTGTATCTCCAAGCTTGAAGCCGTTGAGCAGGAGACCGGTCTTAGCATCGCCGCGATTAAAGACATCAACCGTCGTATGTCAATTGGTGAAGCCAAAGCACGCCGCGCTAAGAAAGAAATGGTTGAAGCCAACTTACGTTTGGTAATTTCTATCGCTAAAAAGTACACCAACCGCGGTCTGCAATTCCTGGATTTGATTCAAGAAGGTAACATCGGCCTGATGAAAGCGGTTGATAAGTTTGAATACCGCCGGGGTTATAAGTTCTCGACTTATGCGACATGGTGGATTCGTCAGGCCATTACCCGTTCGATTGCTGACCAGGCTCGTACCATACGTATTCCGGTTCACATGATTGAAACCATCAATAAGCTGAACCGTATTTCGCGTCAAATGCTGCAAGAAATGGGGCGTGAGCCTTCACCGGAAGAGCTGGCTGAGCGCATGCAGATGCCAGAAGACAAGATCCGTAAGGTACTGAAGATTGCCAAAGAGCCTATCTCCATGGAAACCCCGATCGGTGATGATGAAGATTCGCACTTAGGTGATTTTATCGAGGATACCACCCTCGAGCTGCCGCTTGACAGCGCAACAGGCGAAAGCCTTAAGAATGCGACACATGAAGTGTTAGCGGGCTTAACGGCAAGAGAAGCCAAAGTGCTTCGTATGCGTTTCGGTATTGATATGAATACTGACCATACACTTGAAGAAGTTGGTAAGCAATTTGACGTTACCCGTGAGCGTATTCGTCAGATTGAAGCTAAAGCGCTTCGTAAACTGCGTCACCCTTCTCGCTCAGAGATCCTTAAATCATTTTTGGATGAATAATTACTTATTTTACTGAATAACCCGATGTGTGTTTTTTAACTCATTGGATTTATTCATCTCGTCATCCTGCGAAAGCAGGAAATGTAATAACGGCAGCTTTACACGGCGGTCATCCGGCGGCTTTTTCTTTTTTCAGGCAAAGACACTGGATTACCGCTAACAGCATGCGTTAATGAACTTAGGAACCGTCCCGAAATAATTTCCCCGTCTTGCTGTCGTTTATTCTCCGCTTATACAAGGCACAGAAAGCGAGGTGCAGATATTACCGGCATACAAAAATGTCGTTAAGTGACCGACTATAAGTTTTTCGATATTTTTGGCGCTCAGGTTAACTCGACAAGGCGCTCTTGCGCAGTAATACCGGCAGTCTTTCAAGCAAGAGTAACGCAGCAGAGTGCTTAAAACGGGCGTCAGAGAAGTGAAAAACTTATAGTCGGGTACTTTTATGTCGGTAAAACCTCCCGCAGGCATGCGTGTATCTTCTGACAGGATTTTCATAATCAATCATTCTAAGATATTGCCAAGTCTGCAAAAAAATTAATCACATATCGGGTAAGATACGTTCATACCTTCCCATAATTAATCACACGTCGGGGGTAAATTTTATATGGAACGCATTTCTGAATTAACGCCGGCAAACGCGGCTTCAAACGCCGCGGAGAATGACGCTTTACAAGAGGAAAGTCCGGCGCTGCTTCATGCGGCCGGAAACCGGTATGCCGTCGTTGAAAAACCGGTTCCCGTCAGAGTAAACAACAAGCGTTTCGCCTGCTCTTCTCAGGACGCCCGTTTTCAGCCGGACTCTCAGGACGGAACTTCCCGTGCCGGGCACGTCCGGGAACATCAGACTCATCAGACGTCACCGCTGAGCGTAAACGAACTCCGTCTGCCCGGTAAACCCGGTAATATCGATATAAATATCACAAACAGTCTGCTGAAATTAATCGGTGCTGAGAGTCTGACCGCGGCGGACATTACCGCTCTTATCGGGCACTTCGGCATTCATATTATACTTCACCCTGAGGTGCAGCCGTCGTTTAAATCACAACTTGACTCATTTAATGATGAGCAGAAATCAATAATCGTGAAAATGGCTAAACTGGGGTACTGGGAAATAATCAGGACTCTTCTTCGTAAAGATATTCTGGACATTTTACCGAAGTCATTAATTCCGCCGGAACTTTACCTTTTCGCTTGTCAGCGAAATGGTCTTACTCTTAAAAAAGTGCCGGCGGAAGTGTTTAAAACAGCAGCGGGGATTCCGATATGTGCGGCGGCCTGCGAAGAGAGAGGTCGGGCGTTAGCCGACGTCCCCGGTTTTTTCTTTGACGAAGACAGTTACCGGGAAATCGGCTACCGCCTCTGTAAAATCGCCTGCGCAAAAAATGGCGACGCACTGGCGTATGTGCCTGAAAAGTATCTGCGAGGCATAAAAGGCAGAACACTCTGCGAAATCGCGTCACAAAGCAAGTACGGGTTCGCGTACCCGCACATACCTGAGGGATTCAAAAACGGCGCTTTCGGCGCGCGGTTTCTCGAACTGGCTGCTGAGCAGAGCGGTAAGTGTCTGGCATATTTTGACCGGCGTTTTTTTCAAAGTGACGTCGGCCGTGAAATTTGTATAAACATCTTCATTCGTCATGGTGTTAGTAGTCTTACATATATTGATGAAACAATACTAAACGACATAGGCATCGGCCCGGCGCTCTGTAATGAGGCAGTAAAAATTGACGGTTATGCCATATTTTTTACACCGGGAAAATACCTGACCGGCATTGGCGGACTCGGCCTTATTTTTAAGGCGTCTGAAACTTATGATGAAGCGTTAGAAACATTACCCGTCCTGCTTGATAGCCGCGTCATAAATATAAATGAACGCTTTCATTTTTTCGCCTGTGGAGTTAACGCTAAAAATTACCGGTACATTAAAAAAGAATGCCTGACGAAAGAAACAGAAATATCCCTGACCGGAGTGGTGCTGAACAAATGCGGTGAAATGCTGGAGTTTGTCAGGCCGGAACTCTTACATAGTGAACATGGTCAGAAGTTTTGTGAAACGGCATGTCACCAGAACCCGGGCGCACTTAAGTTTGTGCCGAAGACACTGTTGACACTCCCCCGGGGATTAGCGCTGTGTGAGGATTGTTTATCAAAACGAGGATGGCTGTTAGAAGTTATTCCTTTAAATGAGTTAAGCGATGAAGACGCCTTAAGGCTGTGCGGCATAGCCTGCGGTCATGAGGCGGGTGCGTTGAAATACGTTCCTGACCGCATAAAAAACGACCAATTATGCCGGCTCGCGCACAACCGGCTCGCTTACAGCTGTGATAAAGCAATCATCCCTCATATAACCGACTCATTTTTTATGACTCTTATTGAGCGGCACTTAGTGACAGAGCAGCAGGCGGCCGGTCAGCTTCCCGATATTATCAGGCGCTGTCAAAGGCTCTGTAATCATCTGATGCCTGAACTCATTAAACAATGCGTCCATCAGAGCGGCGCCCACCATCTGGCGGTACTGACGTCCTCAGACGTGTCCGGTGAACTCAAAAAGCAGCTGATTGGCCTGATAAATACTCCGCCGCGGCTTAAGCGGCCCGTAACTTCACAAACGCGATTCACCGAGCCCGTAAATCCTCTGGATTCCGATGCTCATGACCCTTTTCACAATGAATTACTTCACTCCTGCTTTCACGCGACCGGTTATACTCCGCCGAGATTCAGTGAAGGCACCAGACTCCATAATTATATCGAGCGGAACCGCTTAACGGCCTTTCCCCCGTGCCCGGCGGAGGAATTAAACAGAATGAAGCGGAAAACCGCGGCAATCGCGGGAGGCCGGACAATCAGAATCTATGACAACGGAGAGTATTATCATTACAAGTTTCAGCGGCAGGATGAAAGCCCGCAGGTGTTAGTCACGCAAGGATTAATCTATCAGTACTTTAAGCGGGAAAAAGCCCGTATCCCGCTTCACAGCCGAATACCGGTCTTTGTCTGTTTCGCCGCCGTTAAAAAAAGTGAATTGCCGGCAATCACCGGGCGGCTTGAGGATGAAATCAAAATAGACGCTCAGAACCGGGTTAATCTGCTCTGCTATAAGGCTTCTGAAAATTATACCCGCTACGCGCATCAGCGCAGCGATAAAGAGGGGGACACCTTTACCGGGCCCGAGGGGGGGCTGCTCACCGCCTGCCGCGATTTAGGGCTGATGGACTCAGCGGGCGTGGTGTTAACCGGTGTAATACCGGCATTTCATTCAGGTGCGGTAATAGGCCGATGGATTGCTTTACGCAGCTTTCTGGGGAGCCGGCCAAATGAGGAAATTTTGTATCCGGGTCAGTTCAGCGGATGGCGGCAAAGCGCTACTGAAAGGCCGGATATCGGATACGACGGCTTACGGAATTTGAGCGACTATGAGTTATTCGGAAATATCAACGGTTACTTTGAAAGCAGCTCAAATTTAAATTACAGCATCTATCCTGAGCCGGTAATACAACGACTGGCTTTCAGCAACGCAATCTGCGAACAATTAACCGCCGTTATTCTGCTGCGCTCACGGTTAAGATCTCAGCAAGCCGGGACTTATCACTATAAAGATACCGCCGCGGTTGAGCGGACAAAAGAGTTTATAGCGAAGTCGTGCGAAGCCTTTCTTCAGGGGTATTTCACCCCGAAAACCGCGCCGTCTTTACAGTCGGCGCTGGGATTATCTGAAACCGTTTATCAGCGGTGGTTAACTTCAGCCGCGAAAGAGATCCTTTACTGGACGGCGATACAGCCTCTGCTTAGCGGCGATGAACTCACCGCTGATAACGCTCAGACAGAAACATACAGTCATGATATTCTGAGGAAAGGCCGCTTATGCCCGGAATTATACCCGGACGCGCCCGCCGCGGGGCATATCGTCAGAAAGGATTTTTTTTCCGAGGATAATGAACTGATTTTAGGTATCGCCCACAAACCATTTGCTATTAATTTCTTTCTGCGCGGGGTGATGAGGTTAAGTATAAAAATTTTTGAAATACGTGGTGCCGTTGTTACCTGAGAAGCGCGGCGTGAGAAAACAGACCGTCACTGCCGCGAAAGCCGGTGGTTAATCCGGACAAAAGACGCTGAATGACCGACATAAAAACTGTCGTATTTCATTCGGGGGTAAATACCGGTGGTACAAGAGGCTCTGCTGACTTTCCCGACCCGCGTATGCGGCGAAGTCGGCGTCACCTGCTGTAAAAGTCCGGTGATATTTCCGGGACAAGATAAAGCGGTGACCGTTGCCGCCGTAACCTTCGCCTCGTAAAAACGGCGGATCAACCTCAAAGTAAGATTACAACAGCTTTAAGCGTTTCAACATGCCGTAAGTTATTTATTTGGTTAACATGTCTGTAAGTCAACCATAAATAAAGCCTATGCTATCGTTCCATTTTTTGATATGGTTATTTTTATTTTTATTTTTCGGCTCCTGTTATGTCTCAGCTCAGTATTCGCGAACTCACGATTTCCTCTGCCAATTCCTCCCGTGCAAAAAAACATAAGAAAAATAGTCGTCTGGTTAAGCTTGTCGATCTTCAGCGGCGAATTGTTCGTTTAGAAGAGCGCAATCAAAACAAGCTCAAGAAAATTAATTCATTTTATGATGAAGCAGTGGATATTATCGGTCCGGTAGAGGAGGCTTTGTGTGAGCAATCAGAAAATTATATTGAAAAATTGTTAAGCTTTTTGCCCAGAAAAAGCATCAAAGGTCAAAAGCGTGAAGAATTAATCGCCTGGATTGAAGATGAACTTAATGCGCTTGAGCATAACCCGTTTCGTAAGAAAAGCACCGAGACCTTAAGAAATACGCTGTCGAATCATATGATTCAGGAAATGGAGCATGCCAGAGTAAATGGTGGTCATGAAGAACCTGATTTGGACGATGTCGAAGATTTTCGTGAGATGTTAGAAACCATGTTTCAGATGTCAGTTGAGCACAATGATGAGACGTTACTGAACGTGCTGCGCGACCCCGGGAAAGTTGATGAGTTTATGAACGATCTTCTTAAAAAGAAGCTTTCTCACGAAGCGGAAAATGAAGAGCATGCCTTTGACGATACCGAGTTTTCTTCTGAATCTCAAAAACAGTCCGAAAATATGTTTCAAGTTAAACATGAAGTCAACGGAGCCTTAAAAACGTCCCAGCTTAATAAACTCTACAAAAAACTGGCTGTGATATTACATCCTGATAAAGAAGAGTCTCAGGACAAAAAAGATCAAAAACACCAGCTGATGCAGCAATTATCTAAAGCGAAAAAAGAGAAGGATATCTACACCTTGCTTCAGTTTGCGCAGCAGTGGCTCCCTGATATGGAACTTGAACTGTCAAAGGAATCACTGGACAGCATGATTGAGTCTTTAAAGGGAAAAGTCGGTCAGCTTGAAGATGAATACCGCCGACTAGACGAGCCAAGCTCAGTAGAAACCATGGTTTGGTTCCGTTTCGGGGAAAAAACGAAAAAAGCCAGTACAGCAAATTTACATCAGCACGCGGATAATTTATCTGAGAGAATTGAAGAACTCAGGTTCGAATATGCCCGATTTAAGACTGTGAAAGAGATGAATAAAGTGCTCGGCGAGCGTTTGAAACCGAGATGGTCTCCGAACGATGTTGATACCGATATGCTGGAAAAAATATTCGGGATATGATTTGAATGCCTGCTTTTGATTTGTTCTCGTCTGACGTGTGCGGGTATTCTTGTGTGAAATCTCTCATTGACGGTGATGATATTTAGCCGGAGTTATAACAGTAGCGCTTCAGGCATAAGGATAAGCCTATTTGCGAACTACATAGAGCGTAATATTTTCTTTAGTGTTTTCCGGGTCTACGTACGCTTGCATTTGTTCTCTTCATCTCAAGGCAGAATGACGAGCTCAAGAACAGTTGCGCAGATATTCAGGAGTATTTCGAGCAACTGCGAAGGAATCGCAATTCTGACTTGAGCCTAAAGCCGGACTCATTAACCTAAAAGACGAAGTAATTTTGAGCTTACAGGCTTTTTGTAAAAGCCTTGGGGGACGGCATTAGCGGCTATTTTCACGGTAAAAAGCAGTTAGGTGACTTCACTTTCTTGACGTTCATGAACCGGCTGAAATTACCGCTGGTGCAGCGCATCAAATTACTTTAGGATATTCAAACCCTTTATATTCTCTCTGCTTTTTTCGTAATAGCATCAGCCGGTTTTGTCCGGAAAAAAGGTTCGCATCCGTTATTGCGCGCCTCTGTATAATTCATTATGCCGGTTTCTGATTCTGCTGCTGAGGTGCGCACACTATGTTTGAGCCGCTTTTCCGTAAAGCGGATCAAAAAACGTTCGCAACACTTCATGAGATAAAGTTTACGTCAGGTGCGGCCAAACGCTTAAATGAAGAATCACCTATCTTTTATACGTCCGGTTGATTTTTAAGGTTAATCTCTTAGCAAAAGTGAATTACAAACGTGTCACATGCGTAATTATTTTTACTTTTCACATTCAAAACTGAGACAAAAGTGGCATAATATCATCCTGAACCGAAGTAAAGCGGAGCGGTTAACTCTTCTTCTTTGGTGCTGTAAAAGCAATGTTAAACAAATAAAGTGTTTTGGAACAAAGAACACCCCAAGGAGATAAAATGAAAAAGCTATTGACCCTTGCTGTAGCTGGTGCGCTCGCTATGCCTGCAATCGCTGGTGACGCGGCCGCCGGTAAAGCTAAATCTGCGGTGTGTGCTGCATGTCACGGTGCTGACGGTATCTCGCCAATGCCTGATTACCCTAATCTAAAGAGTCAAAAAGCTAAGTACATCGTCAAGCAACTTAAAGCTTTTAAAGATGGAACTCGTAAAGATCCGGTAATGTCACCTATGGCCATGCCGTTAAGTGACTCGGATATGGCTAACCTGGCCGCATACTACGAGAGCTTATAATAAGTTTTCACTCATGCCATGTACATCCCGTTCATGGCATGCGTAGTTAAATTCTTTTTTCTGTCCTGTCATCAGCTTCGGCAAACCTCTCCCGGATTATTTCGGCACATATTATTTTTTCTGAACAGCAGTTTAAATCACCTTGATTTTCTCGTTTTTAATCATTATGAGAATACCAGTTAATTCATCGCGGGCTGAACCTTACTTTTTTATTGGGGTGCATTAATGTTGTACCAGAATATTTTCGTTTTGTCGAAAGAGCTACTTCCGGGGTGTTTTTTATATATTTACGGCAAGTCTTAATAAAGTCACTGAATATATCCATGCTATCAATAATGGTTACGTTTTCTGCCTCTGCTTCTTTAATCTGTATTTTACCGATCTGTATTAATTTTTCAGCTTTTTCATATTTATTAAACTTAATTGTTCTTGAGATATATTCGCATAATTCATATATTGTGATACGTCTCTTAGCTCCCATGAGAGCAAGACTTCCTATCTCTATCATTATCGATTGAGAATGTAAATGTAATGACTCTGGTTCCTCTGAGCCCGGAATATGAGGGCGAAAATTAGAAAACAGATAATCAACCATATCTGAAACCGATTTTCCGAATTTCTTATGCTCTAAATAAACTTTATCTGTGTACGTTAAATCACATATTGTAACAGGTGTATCTTTTATAAAAGAAGGCAAGTCTTTGGGGCTTGACAGGATTTTCATATTTTCAATCCATCTATCGTTAGCCTTATAAGCTGAAAATTGAGTATCTGGGTTATTTATGAAAATCTGAAATATATTCTGTATTGTTGATTTTGCAAACTCTGCTAATGAATTGTGACTCTCCGGAACTGTTTCTTCGCTCTTACTGCCTGAGTGCGCTATTTCTTCAACTTCAAACTCCATCAGTTTTGAGGACGGCCTTAATGAGCAGGCATAAGCACTCTTCTACACAAATCTAAATTAAATTGAACTTTTTTAAAACCCGTTGATCTGATCAAGAAATTCCTTCACAAAGAGTAGCGAATAATGTCAATTTTTGATCATAAACAATGGGCGCAAGACCACTTTCAAAATGCAAAGCTTGGTGATTCCAGACGAACTGAAAGACTAGTGGAAACCGCTGCTGACATGGCTCGCTGCAGTGGGAAGTCTATCGCTTCATCCTGTCAGGGAGATGAAGCTAAGCAAGAAGGGGCTTATCGGTTAATCCGTAACGATAAAGTTTCACCGGAGGTGATACGCTGCTCAGGCTTTGACTACACAGCCGAACAAGCCAAGTCATATACAGAAATTCTGGCTATGGATGATACGACTTCAGCCGGCTTTAAACATAAGGTCGCATCAGAGCTAGGGAAACTTGGCAGCGTCAAAGATAAATCCCGCGGGTGGTGGATTCACTCAACCTTATTGTTAGATGCCTTTACCACAAAAACCATTGGGCTTATTCATCAGGACTGGTGGTGCCGTCCTGACGACCCCGCAGACGCCGATGAAAAAGAAAGCGGAAAATGGGCGGATGCGTCGCACTTTTGCCGCCAACGCTTAGGTGACACTATGTCCCGGGTTATTTCGGTCTGTGACAGAGAGGCGGACATACAAAGCTATCTGCAAGATAAGCAAGCCCATAATGAACGTTTTGTCGTGCGGGCGAAGCATAACAGAAAGATCCTTGAGTCTGAATTACCCTTATTTGAATATCTTGAAACCCAGCCAGAGCTGGGGTCATACACGATAGATATCCCGCAAAAAGGAATGAAAGACAGTAAAGGGAAACCCGTTAATCGAAAAGCCAGAAAAGCCAAATTGACGGTAAAAGTGGCGACGGTCACCCTGAAGTCTGAGGGTGAGATGAAGCCGGTTAACGTGGTTTATGCTCAAGAGAAAACCTCAAAAAAAGAGGTAGAGCCGTTGCGTTGGGTGTTGCTGACAACAGAGCCTGTAGGAACCTTATCGCAGGCCTTGCGTGTTATTGATATTTATACCGCAAGGTGGCGGATTGAAGATTTTCATAAGGCGTGGAAAACAGGCGCCGGTGCCGAGCGTCAGAGGATGACTGACCCCAAAAACTTAGAAAGAGCGTTATCGATTCTCGCTTTTATCGGTGTTCGGTTGCTGCAATTAAGGGAGGCAATAACTATCCCGTATTATTTACGTAAAAAAGGGTTAGTCGAAGCGGCTAATGAACTGGAAAATCAAAGCTGCGAAACCGTATTCGAAGAAGATGAATGGAAGGTATTGATGAAGGTGAAAAAGCCAAGGGGCTGGAATGGCAAAGATGTGCCAAGCTTGAAATGGGCTTATCAATCGCTCGCAAAACTGGGCGGTTTTACAGACACCAAACGTACGGGTATTGCGGGTTGGGAAACAATCTGGGAAGGCTGGAGAACCCTTCAATCTTATGTTGTAGGATATCGGACAGCAAAAGAAATGCTAGCTGATGGTGAAATGCTTTGAGATCTGATCAAGAGACAGGGCATAAGCAGGTATAACAATATTGATGTTTTCACGACAGTTTTTTTCATCAGCGCCCTCACCAGCCTTAATAGCCAGGCTTACCTCCGGTAGCCAAAGTTTTTTATGTACCTCTTCAATTCCCCGGAATTCAATTTCTGAATAATAGTATCCTTCCAAAAATCTCATATAATCAACAGTGTCTTCCATTACGGGCAAGAATAACCGGCTGACATTAAAGCTTTTTTCTGAAATCATGAGTACGCCTTCCACAGATATGTCCGGTGGAAAAGTATAGAAATCGTTCAAGAGTGATGCGTGCAATTGAGTTTCTGGTGAGTTAATTATATAATCATAACTTTTTAACACGTCCTCGGCGTTGGTTTTAAGGGTAGAAGAATCACTTGCACTTAATATAAAGGCTTGAAGTTTAATTTTATCAAACGGGGATTTTGTTTCACGAACAGCTAGACAAACACCTCCGATAGATAAGGAACGATGTGTTTCCTCTATACCTTTTGCTAGTAAACTCTCATAATATACTGTTCTGATTTCACGCGCTTTTTCGATTTGTGTTCCCGATGATACTGAAAAGGTCATAAATAAAGCTCCTCTATACCGGCAAAAAGTGAATGTCTATGTTCAAATTAAGTGTTAAATCTGTCCGCTTGAATACCAGCGCAATTAATGATTTTTAAATTTGACAGAAATTCAGCGTTCATATTCAGTTACAAACAACATAGCCAAGTGAGTTAAGGGAAATAGCGTAAGCAGCCGGTCAGCATGTAACCGAATATTTATCTACGCACGAACGAAACATACGCTCTAAGTAGCTGACGATAAGTTTCTTCGGAATTTTGGTGCTCAGATTTGGTACAATACGAAGCGCAACTCAGGGAGCATAGCGTAGCTATGTAACCGAAGTTACAACGCCGTAGTGCGGTAAAGACGGGCATCAAACAATGTCAGAAAACTTATGGTCAGCGACTTAGTTCCCTATCCAAAACAAATAACAGTCAAATCTTAACGGTTCCCTGATAGACAGTTCCTGAATAAAACTTCACGAATTCCTGAATAAAACTTCATGAATCGGTAGCCAAATATCATTGTTGTATTCATGGGTACAGTAAGAGTAAAGCTTTAATCTTTATTGTTAAAAATAAGTAAACCTCCTGCTAAAGCTTAAGTTAGTGCCATTGTGCTTAAAGTGGCTCTTCGTCGTTTCATATGGATTGGGGGCAGAACTTTTATAACGTCAGCGATAAACAAAAGATCCTTTTGAAATCATAAATATAAGTTGAAATTATTATAAATTGAAATTATTGTAAAAATATGGAGTGCGGGAAAGGTATTATTATCTAACAGTGGAATTTTATGAGGCACCGCAAAGTTTTTATAAACTTTGTGAGCTATAAACTTTTAGTCGACTACTTAAATCATTAAGGAACAAAATAATGAAATCGTTGATTGGTAGTTTAATTTCGGTTTTGCTTTTTTACAGCTCGATAAGTTCAGCAACAATGATTAATTCTTTTGCTGTCCTGGAAAAAGAGTTCAAAAATGGTTCAGTGATTAACATTGTTTTAGATTTAAAAATGTGTAAGCTCATAAGTGACAGAGACAATATTGATAAAAAACTTTTACTTAGTGAATCCACTTTGTTAAGTTTTAGTTCTACTGGAGGCGTTATTACTGATGATAAAAACAATTCAAGAACAATGATTACAAACTATGAAGATACTTCTTTTGAAATAAATGGAGAAAAAATAATAGTTACAACATTAAAAAAAACTTTAATGATTAATAGTGAGTTAATAGTAAAGTTTATATTACGAACAGATCAATCTAAAACTCCGGCAATATATTCGTGTGAATGGAGCTCATTAAATTTTGGATTTCGATAGTCAAGAGGGCTTTGTGCAATCAGTTGATCGGGTTATTTTATCTTATTGAAATAGAAACCGTAATAGAGTCAGACGGGAGTTTTCTAGGAAAATTTCAGTGCGCTGAGATCTAGCTTTCACTTATTTGCGGCGGGAAAGTGAAAAAGTCAAAGCCAATCCGCAAGCTTATTTGCCGTGGAATTATCAAGAGCAGTAACGCTTTAAACACTCACTTACGCCAATCTGTGATGAGCTTGGGCTAAACGCCCGGGCTCCGCTGTACCTGAAATAAAATGTTTTTCACGCTATGGTGCCGTATAAGGTCACGGATTTTCAGAGGTAAACGAGACTTAAAATTAGCATGTTTGAGGTGCGTTTGTATCCGAAAACATTTGCTTGGATACTTATCCGCATACAAACGAAATGATACAATTCAGCAACTTTGTCTTACCAAATCGCATTAACCCATGACCGAAATTACCACTTTAAGTCAGTTTTTAGCTACCGCTAAAACTCAGTTTCAAGTTTACGATCTAGGACGTCGTGTCCAGCATATTGATATGATGACTTTCCATCAAATTGAAGCTTTACAAGCTCCTTATCCATACCCGATTCAAGGACATGCTCAATTTGCCGTTGTTTTCTGGAGTGAAGAACAACAGCATTATATTTGGTTTATCAAGCTTGCGCTGGATGAGAAAGGCTTATTTGTGCCTGCCGCCCGTCAGCAATTCATAAAGATGATCCTTGAGGCTTTGGGCAGAGATCCAGCCAAACCTCTTTCAGAAAAGCAACAACGGGCGTTAGCCAATAACCCTTTCAGTTTTAAACCCTCACAAGAAAAACTGGCCGTGTTTAATGCTCTGGTCAAAAAGCAGATGGGACTGCCCGCTTCCGCTCAATATGAAATGGCGTCACAGTATTTGTCCGGTCAAATGCCGAAAGAAAACTGGCAACAACTCGGTCTGCAGGGTATTGCGGATATTTGTGTAAGACTTAACAGCTTGGATCATGAACGGCAAGTTATCAGCGGACTACAATCAGAGTATATGGATCTGCAAGCAGCGATTTGCCGATGTCTCGAACACATCAATGTGACAGACAATATCGCGGATCAGCTTTTTGACAACTTTAATCGGGCAACACCAGAGATTGCGCTTTTGTTTTTGAAAGCGCTATCCGGAAATCAAGAGCTGAGCCTCAAAGCCGTTACGTTCTTACTGCACGGAACATTAACCGATCAAGCCTTAATCACGATTGCGGCCAGAAATTGGACCGTGCTTAAAAATGATAAGGTTCGCCTTGCTTATTTAGAGTCTTTAGCAATGCAACCGCAACGCTTTTTTAATCAGGTTTTTGCTGATATTGTGGCCATTCCGCAATTACGCGAAAAAATATTATCAGAATTACGTAACCCCAATCGCAGTGTTAAGTTATCACAGGCGATTGGAGGACTTTTTAGGACGACGATGTCATGATGGCCGATTTACTATTAATTCTCGGAATTGCACTTATTGCCGCTTATTTCTGGCAACTGAGACAAATGGCAGAAACCAGCCGCCGTTTTGCCCAAAGAGAATCAGCAAAGCAAAGAGTACAATTATTATCTGTAGCTATGGTTTCTGCCCGACCTTCATTTGGCGGTAACACCGGTATCTGCTGGAAAGCGGACTTCTTACTCGAATTCAGCACTGATGGCCTAAACCGCTACCAAGCGGAATTTGTCATGCTGCATAATCGAATTATCAGTGTTGACTGGCCTGTTTTTCCAGAACCGGATTGGACGGAGGCACCGACTTCAAGAGGCAGGATTGGCGGCTGTTGCGGCTCAAAAACAAGCTGTTCAAGTCATCGGGGGTGAGGTTTCAGGCTTTTGGAATTTGAACCCAGAAAGAGCGGGGGTGGCGTCCTTAAACCGCATATAATACCAAGTACATGAATAATTGATCTAATACAGCGGTGTTTAAACTTTGGAGCGCTGAGCAAGGCGAATAGGGAGTGACTCTGATCCTGACGAATTTTTCCGGTTGCTGACGGACTTCCTAGATTAAATTAACAGTAATCTGAGCTGGCACGGCTTTTAAATATCAATTTTAAATCACTACACTAGCTGATGCGATTATTAACAGTCCGAACAGGGAGACTGACCGTCATCACGGCAAAAACCAAACCATGAGCCAAGTCGAAATTGATATAAAAGAGGCCCTAATATAAAAAAACCGACCATAACACCCGCCACTGTACCCAAAAGAACAGCCTCCGTGTGTTTTATTTCTGAGTATTCTGTGTTGTGATAATCCGACTCGTAAATTAATTCGCCTGCCTTGTATCCGAAAAATCCGCTTATTCCGGAACAAATAATGTTTGCGGGTGATATGACGTAATCAGGATTAACGGGATTTTTAAGAACCATGGCTTCGCTTAAACAACTTCTGACTCCGCTAAAACAACTGCGGAAAAAGCTTGACAGCCGCCGGTGACAACTACAGTTCCAATGGTGATCCATCGAATCCGCAATGTCCGCTATCTGACAAGGCTCCGCGGCCTCAGCAGAACGGGCCACGGATTCGTAATTTGCGGTTCCGGTGACCGCTAAGCGCAATCTTTCTGACTCTTCGTCCATTAACTGAACGTCTTCCCCGGAGGTAAGCGCCGGACAAACACACGCCGTTAAACCTTGCATAAGCACCTCTGCATGATTATGGTCTCAAAATTTAGCCCAGAGTAACACATTCCGCACGGTTAAATATTTTTTAATGTTGACGCCATTAAACCAGTCCGTTACAACTGTATTTTTGTATAATTCCCGCAATTCAAAATAACAAGGACAAACCGTGAAGTTTTTCGTCACTTATTTAAAAGGCATCGCCATGGGGGCCGCGGATGTCGTGCCCGGTGTGTCAGGCGGTACAATCGCATTTATTACAGGTATAACTGTATTTTTGTATAATTCCCGCAATTCAAAATAACAAGGACAAACCGTGAAGTTTTTCGTCACTTATTTAAAAGGCATCGCCATGGGGGCCGCGGATGTCGTGCCCGGTGTGTCAGGCGGTACAATCGCATTTATTACAGGTATTTTAGATACCCTTTTAGAAAGCATTAATAAAATTAAGCCGTCACTTTTTACCATGCTCAAAGAGCAAGGGCTTAAAGTGATTTTTAATCATATCAACGGCGGTTTTCTGGTGAGTCTGTTCGCCGGCATTTTAACCAGTATTTTTTCGTTAGCGAAATTAATTTCATGGTTACTGATCAGTCATCCTTTACCCGTCTGGTCATTCTTTTTCGGACTGATTTTAATTTCAGCGGCTCACGTGCTAAAACAGGTTAACGGTTTTACGCCGGCCAGGGCGATTACTTTTCTGGCCGGAACCTTTGTCGCTTTCGCTTTAACTCAACTTTCGCCGTTCCACACCGAAATAAACTCCTTAACCATATTTATCGGCGGCGCCGTCGCGATTTGCGCGATGGTGTTGCCGGGTATTTCAGGCAGTTTCTTACTGCTTTTACTGGGTCTTTACTCCACGGTATTAGGGGCGGCTAAAGGGTTTGATATCGAAATTCTCGCGGTTTTCGCCGCCGGCGCTTTAGTCGGTCTGCTTACCTTCAGCCGCTTACTGAGCGCCTTGTTAAAAAAATGGCATAACGAAACCCTGACTTTCCTTACCGGTTTAATGCTGGGCACACTTGGTAAAATCTGGCCCTGGAAAATCGCCGAAAGCTGGCGCACTGACTCTGACGGAGAAAAAATACCGCTGCTTGAAAAGCCATTATCGCCTTTCAGTTATGAGCAACTGACAGGACAGCCGCATCAACTCTGGTTAGCGCTTATTTGCATGCTGTCCGCTGTGTTACTGGTTTGGAGTTTAGAGCGGCTCGCCGGTAAAAATAATACAAAATAAATCGCTGAAATCCGATCCCGGCGCGCCATTTTGTCGTAGTATTAACAAAAGCCTGATAAAAAGGACTTCCGGCATGTTGCCTTTTACCGCAGATAAAATTCAGATTGGGATCAGCTCCTGCCTGCTCGGCGAAAAAGTACGTTACGACGGCGGTCACAAGAATTCCAAGTATTGTTCGGGAGAGTTAAGTCAGCTCTTCAGATTCGTACCCGTCTGTCCTGAAATGGCCATCGGCCTCGGCGCTCCGCGTAAAACCATACGTTTAGTCAGAGACGGCGAGGACATCAGGGTTCAGGCCTCCGACGGCAGCTTTGATGTCACCGGACCGTTAAACGCATTCAGTCAGCAGAAAGTTGAGCAGCTTTCCGCCCTGGGCGGTTATATTTTTTGCTCCAAATCTCCGACCTGCGGCATGGAGCGGGTGCTTGAATATAAAGTCGGTACGAATAACGCGACCAAATCCGGTGTCGGTGTTTTCGCAAAAGCTCTGATGGAGCGATATCCGTTATTGCCGGTTGAGGAAGAAGGCCGGTTGCATGACCCGAATCTCAAGGAAAATTTCTTCACCCGCGTTTACGCTTATCACGACTGGATGAGTATGAGACATGAAGGTCTGACCAAGCATAAGCTGATTCAATTTCATACTCGCTATAAGTATTTAATCATGGCGCACAGTACCCAGTGGTACCGCAAACTCGGGCCGGTATTGGCCGATCTGTCTGATCTAGAGGCATCCGCGACTCTGTACTTCGAAGGCTTTATGACAGCGCTGAGGTGCTCCGCGACAAGACGCTCTCACACTAACACCCTGCAACATATTCAGGGATACTTCAAAAATGAGCTTACCAAAGGGCAAAAGGCTGAGCTCAGTGAAAGTATTTTGAAGTTTAATCAGGGACTGACGCCATTGTTAGTTCCGATCACCCTGATTAATCATTATTTACGTGAACACCCGAAAGAATATATTCAAGACCAGGTTTACTTAAACCCTCATCCGGAAGAATTAAAATTACGCTATGGATTCTGAAGCAACAGTACTATTCTGGTTTCGGCAGGATTTACGAATAACCGACAACTTAGCGCTGGCCGGCGCCTTCAGGTTCGCGCGGGAAAATCAGTGCCGGCTGAAAGCGCTGTATTTATCGACTCCGGCACAATGGCGGCAGCATGACACGGCGCCGATTCAGATTGATTTTATTGAGCGCAACTTGAATGAGCTCAGCCGGTCACTGGCTGAATTCGGCGTTAAACTCGAACACCACGAAACACCGACTTTTAAAGATCAGATTACGTTTTTAAAAGACTTGTGTAACCGGCGAAATATCGTGAGAATCTTCGCGGGAAAAGAACCTGAGTGGAATGAAAGGCAGCGTGACTCGCGACTGCTGGCAGCCGGTTTACCGATTGAGTTCAGCGACGAGCACTGCATTGTGCCTCCGGGTTCCGTCCGTAATCAGCAGGGATTGATGTTTAAGGTCTTTACACCGTTTAAAAAGCGCTGGCGGGAGATCGTCAGTGAACATAATCTTCGAAAAACACACTCCGTTGATAAATTAAGCGCTCCGGTATCGAACGACAAAATTGAGTTCAGCGCCGGGAAAAAAAACAGCTCGGCCTGGCCTGCCGGCGAAAAAGCGGCGCGGCAGCTTTTAAAAAACTTCTGCGAAGAAAACCTGGCCTTTTACAAGCTGCAGAGGGATTTTCCGGCGCTGAATGCCACCAGCCAATTATCGCCGTATCTGGCTATCGGAGCGCTCAGCCCGCGGCAATGTTTAAGGGTCGTGCTGCATCACTTTCCGCAGGCTATCGCTGAAGACTCAACACCAGCGGAGACCTGGCTGAGTGAACTGGTCTGGCGTGAGTTTTACCGTCACTTAATCGTCGCCTTTCCTAAGCTTTGCAAATACCAAAACTTCAAAAGCAACGCTGACCAAATAAACTGGCGAAATAATCCCGACGAATTTAAATTATGGTGCCAAGGTCAAACCGGCTACCCGATTGTCGATGCCGCCATGAGACAGCTGAATCAAACAGGTTGGATGCACAATCGCTTACGCATGATCACGGCGTCATTTTTAAGTAAGCATTTACTGATTGACTGGCGATGGGGTGAGAAATATTTCAGGCAAAACCTCATTGACGGCGATCTGGCTGCCAATAACGGCGGCTGGCAATGGTCCGCCGGTACCGGCTGTGACGCTCAGCCTTACTTTCGGATTTTTAATCCGATGGAACAAAGCAAAAAGTTCGATGAAGCTGGTGAGTTCATTCATCACTTTATACCTGAGCTCAATGGTATTGAAGCGAGCAAGTTACACCAAGCTAACTTAATCAATGATTCCGCCAAATTGTTCGGTTCACATACAATATCAGAGCATTATGCACCTGCAATTGTTGAGCATAAATCTGCGAGGGAAAGGGCGCTGATTGAATTGAAAGCAATAAGTAACTGTAGATAGTTTTTTATCAAAAGTCACAACTTAATGTTACCCCATTTCAAATATGGAGCCTTAGTTGCCCCATAAATATACTCAATCCAAAATATACAAGCCTTTTTACTTAAAGAATTCAATGGCTGAATGGATTTTCACTTTTGTTAGATAAATATACGATATATGGAGCCTGCCCATTGGTTTTGAAGTCTGCGGCGCAGTCATCGTATAAACTTCTCCCTTCACTTAAAAGACCAATATAACTGCGCGAATTTCTATCACATGAATCTTCTATATGGCTTGTAAGTTTCTCGGTATCAATTTCATTATTATGGAGTGCATCATTAATCCACTGAGCATGATGAGACCAATCGTCGTCGTTGTTGTAACAGGAATATGAATCCACTTTTACCTTTCCCCCATTAAGGTACTTATCATAATCCTCTTTTGATTTTGTACATTTAGCGTATGTGAATAAATGAGGGTCATATACCAGGTATGGCGTTTTGGTATGGAAGTTTTTTGCACAATCTTGTTGAACATCAGGCTCATTACTAAGCGGCGTATCACCATTTACATCAACCTTAGTATGAATATCGCATACACTTCCAAGCGGAAGTGAATCTACATCAGTAGGACTTACGCATTGATGGTACTGTGCAATTTTGGTAGGAGTTGCTCTTTGCTTTTCGCAAAATGTTCAATGAAAGCACCAACAACATCTTTAAACAGTTCACGTTGGTGCTGATAAATATTGGTGAACTCTTGCGCTATCTGCATTTTTTGTAGATAAACAAAACTCAAAATGCTTGAGAAGATGTGATTTCGTACTGGTCGCTCACTACGCATTTGAAAATGCTCAATATGACAGACTTGCTTGATTGCTCTGTGATATTGTTCAATTTGCCAGTGTTGATCATGAATGGCTTTAAAGTCATCATGCTGAAAAGGTTCTTCCTCTGGCAAGTAAACCACGTAGTAGCGATGCTGGTCTTTTAGCGTCGTTCTAAACAACCTGACCTTGCCAAAATCTTTAAGCCAAACCTCCAAACCGTCACAAGGAACGTCAAGGTGCTGAATTTGCAGCCATTGGCCTTTTTCCTGCGATACTGTTCTGTTTTTCTCGACAGCAAACATGAATCCTGTCTGATGGTTTTTAATCGTCTTCAGATTCCTGACGCAGCTGTACCAAGAGTCTCCCGTTACAAACTTTGGCTTGAGTCCCCAATCCAGTACTTCTGCCAGCATTTCACGAAAATAGTCATTTTTAGTCTTGCCTTCGGATTTATCGCATATCCTGTAATTGACGGGCATATGGCGACCAGTCATGTCGGTGTAATAAAGGGTTACGAGGTTAATCCCGTTGACTGCTCGATGGTGTTTCCCTGACCAAAAATGACTCACCAGTTCTACGTGATGACTGTAAGGTTTATCAAGTACGCTATCATCAACACTCAAAGTACCACCAACAAGACATAGATCTTGAGCTGCCTCATCAAATAAGTCTTTCGGTTGATAATCTTCACAGTGAAGAAAGCGGTTAACGCTATCGTGAGAGATACCCGTCACTTCTGCCAATCTTGTGCATGTTGATGATTTTGGCTCACTGATCAAAAATCTCATGTATTGCGGAAGAGTACATCTGGCTGTCGTTGGGCGAGTAGTTTTTCTCACTTCCATCCCTGAAAATGATCATTTTACCCGATATCAAATTTCAAAACACTCTGTCAATGCGTAAGTCCTAATCAGATGAATTGGCATCATTTAACCACGCATTTTGATTAATAAAAACTCTCGTTCGGCAAGTATATGAATCCACTTTTATATTATCTCCATTGAGGTACTTAGTGTAATCATCTTTTGATGCTGTGCATTGAACACGTGTAGCTGCAAAAGAGTAATTACTTATAAAAATAGAAAGAATAACAACTGAAAAAGCACTAATTTTAGATTTCATAGTATTCACCTTTACCAATAAATTAAAGATTTCAACAGCTTTCGGGGCTTGTATTGCAACATGTTCTTCCCCCTTTTAAAAAACGTTACACAACCATTAACATATTGTTTTAATGAGATTTAACCATTAAAACTTCTCTCCCTCCTTTCCCTATCTACATATTCAAGCACCATAAACACAAGCAAGGTAAGACTGTAAGGGATGTTACTCTGCATCAGCATAGGAATTGTTACTGGTCAAAAAATAACTCGGGTTTACTTTGACAGTCTAAAGCTTCTCTGGCATAAAACAGTAGGGAACTTATAGTTAAGTTAATTCAATTTTATCTACTTTAAACTAACAGCCTTACGCAACAAGGAAACAGCGATTTCGACGACAACATCTTTTTTCTCGTCAATATTTCAGGAAGGATTATGACCGCCTCAGAAGCATCATTACCAAAAGACACCATTAAACTCACGGAAAGTGACATCTACCGGGTATGCCGGCTTTCAGACGCATTACCGGACTGTAAAACCACAGAAGATTTACAGCCGATCACTGAAATCGTCGGTCAGACCCGCGCCCAAAAGGCGGTTGAGTTTGCGATGGGAATTAAAGAAAAAGGCTATAACATCTTCGCCATAGGACGAAACGGCCTGGGCAAGCGCACCATGATGCTGCGTTATCTGCGAAAACTCAAAACCCAATGTGAGCTTTATGACTGGTGCTATGTCAGTAACTTTGAAAACCCGAGACGACCTAAAGTCCTTAAGCTTGAACCGGGTAAGGGTGAGGCTTTCAGCCGGGATGTCGAAAAACTGGTGATTAAACTGGTCAAGTCATTACCGCTTACTTTCGAGAATGAGCTTTACTACAACCGGACTGAACAATTAAAAAAGCAACTTGCCGAACGCCAGGAGGCCGAGCTCGCCGAATTATCAAAAAAAGCCAAAGAGCAGAATGTTCAGCTTACGGTAACACCCCAGGGTGATTATCAGCTTACCGCGTTGAATGGTGAGGAGCAGCACACAGAAGAATCCTATGACGCGCTTTCCGATACCGAGCGGGCGGCCTTGGAAAAAGTCATACGCGGCCTTGAGTCCGACCTTCGTAAGGTCGTACGCACCTTTACGAAGTGGGAGGAGGAGTACAGCGATAAGCTGCAGCGGCACACGGAAAAAACCGCCAGAGATGTCATCAGTCAATTTGTTAAGCCGCTCGCCCGTAAATATAAAAATGCCCCTGAAGTGGTTGAGCACCTGAAAGCCATGCAAAAAGATATGATAACTAATGTCGATATCTTTTTAGAGCAGACTGAAGAGCAGCTTGGTTTAGCCTACGCGACTTTAGACAAGAAGTTACCGAGACGCTATTTAGTCAATGTGCTGGTACCGCAAGCCGGGGAGCACTTTCCGATAAAAGTGGAAGAGAGCCCGAGCTATCACAGTCTGTTCGGCTACATTGAAAACGCTACCTTTAAAGGCACGGTATTCACTGACTTCTCATTAATTCGAGCCGGTAATCTGCATAAGGCTAACGGCGGTGTTTTACTTATCGACGCCACTAAAGTCCTTGAGCGCCCGTATGTCTGGGACGGTCTGAAGCGGGCTCTGCGTTCCCGCCGGCTTGACTTAAGCTCCCTTGAGCGTGAAGTGTCTCTGTCAGGGGTGATTTCATTAGAGCCTGAGCCGATTCCGCTTGATGTCAAAATCGTGATGTTCGGTGATCATCAGACCTACCAGTTACTGCAGCATTACGACCCTGACTTCAGTGAGTT
The DNA here is from genome assembly GCA_965200795.1 of Parashewanella sp. Taxonomy (GTDB): domain Bacteria; phylum Pseudomonadota; class Gammaproteobacteria; order Enterobacterales; family Shewanellaceae; genus Parashewanella. The sequence continues at coordinate 124,977 of CBDAVB010000026.1, read as the reverse complement.
ATTCAGAGTTACCGCTGACTTTGAAACCAGCATGCATCGCACACGGGAAAGTGAGGAGCAGTACGCGCGTTTCATTTCCTGTATTGTGAATGAAAAAAATATGCTTAACTGCGATATTTCAGCCATTCAAAGAATCATTGAATACAGCGCGAGGCAAGCTGATGATCAGAACAAACTTTCGCTCTATTCGGTTGATGTTGCCAACCTGCTGCGTGAAACTAACTTTGTCGCCCGGCAACAAGGCGCTGAAATCATTACTGACAGTCATGTTGAACAAGCGTTAGAAAACCAGATTCACCGCATATCTAAAGTGCAGGATCTGATGAGAGAAGACTTTAAGCTCGGTAAAACGCTCATTGACGTTTCAGGTAAAGTAGCCGGCCAGGTAAATGCGTTAACCGTTGTCTCCACCGCTGACTACCGCTTCGGGTTACCAAGCCGGATTACGGCGAATACCGCCTGTGGTGACGGCGAGGTTTTAGATGTTGAGCATAAAGTAAAGCTCGGCGGACAAATACATTCCAAGGGGGTGTTGATCCTCACCTCTTACCTTGCTTCCGTGCTGGGGAAATCCGCTGAAATTCCGCTGACCACCTACATTACCTTTGAACAGTCTTATTCGGGTGTCGATGGTGACAGCGCCTCAATGGCGGAATATTGCGCCGTTTTATCCGCGATCAGCGCAGTGCCTTTACGACAGGATATCGGCATTACAGGCTCAATGGATCAATTCGGTGTGGCTCAGCCTATCGGCGGTGTAAATGAGAAAATCGAAGGTTTTTATGATATCTGCAAAATCAAAGGCCGGACGGATTCCCAGGGGGTGATTATTCCTAAAAGCAACATCAGTAATTTAATGCTGCGAAAAGACATTGTTGAAAATGTTAAAACCGGTAAATTCCATATCTGGGCCATTGACCATGTTACTCAGGCGATTGAATTACTCACCGGCAAAAAAGCGGGTAAGCCGGTTAAGGACAAGTTCACCAGAGACTCGGTATACGAAAGCGCGAGGGTAAAACTGGAAACGCTGAGGAAGCAAAACCAGCAAGACTGATATTTAATAAATCCGGTTTACGCGTGTACATGAATAGTTACCCGTATAGGGTTAACTATTCATTCGCCGCTGTTTGTGCTGCCCTGTCGCCCAAAGCGTTAAGCACCTTACAATCACCTTCCATTACGGCGACAATCGACTTATGCTCACGAAAACAATCCGGCAGCTTAATTCTGCCCGCGTTCCCTACGGGTAAATCTTTTAACACTTCACTTCTCATTAACAATCCGACGGGTGCGTCGTAAAAAAGCACAGTGACTGTTTTTGTTGTCTTTATAACTTTACTTTCAGATTTCATAACAATTTCTCAGTAAATTGTGAGTCTTCATAATAAGTTATAGACCACCGCGGAAATTTTTGGCAATCGCAGATTAAATGTTTTATTTATGTAACATAAAAATAGATTCGGTTTTCAGGGAACATACACCCTTTAAATACTTTCAGGTCAACTTCCCGGGTGTCAGTCTGAACGACTGCTTGGGTTTTCATCTAATCCTGTTAAAATCAATCAGAATTTTGTCACAAGATTAGAGATTAAGATGGGAAGAGCATATCAAAACCGTAAAGAGTCGATGGCTAAAACAGCCGGTATCAAAACTCGACTCTACTCTCGTTACGGTAAAGAAATCTATGTATGCGCAAAAAACGGCGGTGTAGAACCTGACGCAAACCTGGCGCTGCGTCATTTAATTGCAAAAGCAAAGAAAGATCAAGTTCCCGCTCACGTAATTGAGAAAGCGATTGATAAAGCTAAAGGCGGCGGCGGCGAGGATTATGAAACCGCGCGCTACGAGGGTTTTGGCCCGAACAACTGTATGCTGATAGTTGACTGCTTAACCGATAACGTAAAACGCACTTTTACGGAAGTTCGTCAAGCTTTCGTTAAGAACGACGCTAAATTAGGCGGCCCGGGTACATGCGCTCATATGTTTGATCACGCCGCGGCTTTCGTATTTGAAGGTGACGATGAGGACGCGGTTTTAGAAGTGTTAATAATGGCGGACGTTGATGTGACTGACGTTGAGTCAGAAAACGGCTTAATCAGTGTTTACGCGCCTCACACTGAGTATAACAACACTCGTACAGCATTAACGGAAGCTTACCCGGATACAGACTTCAAAGTTGACAGCGTCACATGGTTGCCGCAAACCATGACTGAAATTACTGATGCCGGAGAAATTGAGCAGTTTGATAAGTTAGTCGCCGCACTGGAAGATTGTGATGACGTACAAAACATTTATCACAACGCTGAAATTCAAGATTAATTCCGGTCTTGTTATCTGCTTGCTGATTCTGAATGGCGCCTCTGATTAAGACGCCATTTTTATTTATTTTATTCGCTTACCTTTCTCAACAAACGCGGGTGACGTCACCTTCATCTGATGCCCGTCTTTACGGTATTGAAATTCCAGAAACCTTGAAGTAAAACCCTGACCGGTAAACTCAGGGAAGGTGTAAGTACAAGTATCAGTCACTTCGTCGCAATTACCGGTCAGAGTTGCCGAAGAGTATCTGATGTTGGTCGTCGAAAACCGGAAATCACGAACTTCAGGGTTATCAGCCTGCCACATTATGACTTTCCCCCGCGGGATAAAGCGGGTTGTAATGGTGACATTGTGATTTTCATTACTGTTTTGCCACGTGATACCGGGCGCCTCAATCTTATTTAAGAAAAATCCGTAATAATCGACTACCGACTTTACAGCCTCGCTGAAGTCCACCTGATGACCTTGATTGGGGATCATTCGAACCGTATTTTCCCCGGGCAGCAATCCTAAGTACTGGACGAGAGAATCCGGCGGAAAAAACTGATCATTTGACGCTGAAATTATTAATTTGGGAATACTCAGGCGTGATTGATAATCAGCCGAATTCAAATAAGAAATCGGGTCTTCCACTTTTACTAATTTTTTAAACGCGTCAGTATCAAAACGGTCAACGACACCTTGATCAATATAATCATGAAACGCTTCAGGCCAGGCACCATAACTGTGATAAATATGTTCAAGATTCTGCTTCATATTAAACACATCAATGACAATGGGAATTAAGCCGTTTACCCGTTTATCCGCCAACGCCGTTAACCACGCGGACCAGCCGCGTTTACTGGCGCCAGAGACAATAAAATGCTTCGGGGAACGATACCCGAGTCTTTTTCCTTCGCTTTGAATTAAATCCATCGCTTTTATTTCCGCTTTTGCCATGGGCAGATGAACCGGCCAGTAAGCGTTATTACCGGGATCATCAAGGTACTTGTTCCAGCTGTATGCCACTAAACCGTCTTCCATTCTCGGCACACCGTCATCAAACGCGATGTATTGATTCGGGTTATCCAGCATGATCCCCAGCACAGAGCCGTATTTTATCGGTAAATCCAATATTTTCAGATAAGACAGATAATTTAAGATGTCCTTCCATTTCGGAAAACTCATTGAATTCGAGGCGGGAGATAAGCTTTTTTTATCCCTGTTCACGCCGCCGTCACTGTATAAGACGGCCTCATCATTTTTTATGTGATGCGGCACAACGACTATCATTCGGTGCTTCCAGATCACACCTCCGCTGCTTTGCGACTTTTCAGGCCAGAACTGGCTTTGCAGCTGATACCCGTAAAGCGTGATGAACGGTAAAACCAGCTTCAGCCTCAGCTGCCATGATTCAGGGCGGCTGGACGGAGTAGACATAAAACAGGACAGCATATTTTCCGGCTTTGAATTTAACGCGTCCGGTGAACATTTTGAGTCAGTTTCAGCCGTCACGTTAAACGCGGCGAGCGCTGAAACGGAGAGTAACACTATATTTTTTAAATTAACTGAAAACATAGCCGCAAACCCGCGGTAGAATTTACTTAATGTTAATTCAATAATACTTAACGAGACCTTACTTCAACGCGACTGACATCACGGAAAATACGGCTTCACCCGCAAACCCTTCTCGATGAAATCCGGGCAAGAAACCGGTTTAACGCCGTTCTTGCCGAAAGCCGCCCGGCACCAGCCCATAAAATCTAAAGCGAGCCATCATCAGGGTGTGTGTCAAATTGCCCGTGCTGAGCCTTGTGGTTTGTACCTTTCTTTTTACCGTCACGCATAGATAACTCTTGTTGTTTTGTTGTCACCGGCTGCTTTCGCTTCGTAACTGTATTTTTATAACTAATAGTACTCGTAAGCATTGCTGCCGCCTCAGAACTGTCATACACCGCCGCATCGTCCGTCACCGTCTAGTTTTGCTGGTCAACCGTTGCAATATAGTTAATTGGATCAGGGACAGGCATGTATGCTGAGGATTCGTCTATGCTGCCGCTTCGCTCACTATCTGACGGATTTATGTCCTCCAGGGGGAAAATTTCTCCCTCGGCGCGGCTCTGTGCTATGACGGCGGCATCATGACTTACGGTTTCAGCATCGTCAATCACATACTCTTGTCCGAAACATATCACAGTGAGTATGCGAGCTAATTTCGGGTGGTTACTCATTAACTGAGAAACATCTGAAGGGTAAGGCTCGTTGATAATATATTCGGCGAATAACTTTTGATCTTCTTTGAAGCTTTCACCGGACATTAATCGTTTAACCTTACCGGCTAAATCACCGCATTCACAAAGCGCTGTCTGCTCACTTTCAACGAGCTCGAACAGCTTATCAACCAGATGCGAGTATCTTAAAAGTCGTTTACAATTATCACCTGTCTTTGTCTCACCTCCTAACTTCTCCGCGGTCAGCTTATTTGTTTTGATAAAAAGCCGAGCCAGATAGATTTCAGATTGAGAGTGGTAAAATTCAATAATACCTGAACTAAAAAGTCTTAAATATTTATTTTCAGCGGCGTCTAAATCACAATGAATTAATTGAATCGGGAGTAAATCTTTATCATTTGACTCATAAAGTAAATTCGCGAACCTCGGCTGGGATATTATCGGCCAGATAACTTGTCGGGGGAAAATATACTTTGCCATAAAAAGGTAATGCAGGACATTATTATTATTTGAATCTTTCATTAAAAGCTGCTCAGGACAGTTTTCAATAAACCAGATGATAACATTAAAACTATCACTACTAATCATCTTAATCGCGGTCATTAATGCCGTTTCATTTGTCACACCAGAAGTCTGCTTAAGATTAACAGAGAGTCTTTTCAGCTGATTAAGCGTGTCTATGGGCTTCTTAGACACGGACGCGACCACCGTCAACGGCAAAAACGGCGGCCGCTTACTATCAGGTTCCCTTAAATGAAATAATACTCTTTCTTCCTTAAAGATCCTCTCAGCTTGAGGGTACCAATCTAAATGGATCAACATGTCTAACGCTGAATTTTGACAGGCGATGACACAACAATAACTTAAAATGCAGGTTTGTAATTCATCTTTATTGGTTCTCCGGAAAACGCGGGCAGTATCTGAAGCGCCGGAAGCAGGCTCTGTATAAAGTGTGACCGCTTTTTTTTCACAGCACTCAAAAACCTCATCCAGTAGACAATCAAATAACTTGATATCAGCTTTAACTATAGCGTGATAAAAAATATCATCAGTATATTGACCTAAAATATCCCGTCGCTGCTGACTTGCGACAGGAAAACGCTTCTCTATAAGCTCAAACGCAAGCTTTTGATCCCGTTTCATTAAGCTAGAAATAAATTCACTGAAGCGTTTTATATCGTCCGTCTTGGCATTCGCCACAATGTCCCGGACAATTTCGGATGAAACCTGAAAAGGTGTTTTTCCGTCAGCATTTTTAAGTTTTTCAGGTTCCGAGCCGTTATCTCTGAGAAGGTCATTAAGGTACTTAATACAGTTGACGTCTTGTCTGGCAACCGCGAAATGTAAGGCTGTGTTACCTTTATTATCGGTTGCGGTAAATCGGGCGCCGTACTTAACTAAAAGCTTTATCGCATTGAGATGAGCGCCATAACATACAGCAAATATTAAAGGTGTGATGTTATTTTTCGCGTCAGCTAAATTTACGTTTATCCCATGTCTGTGAACCAGAAATCTTAGCATTTCTTCGTGACAAAGTTTAATAGCCGCATAACCAATCACCGGAAAACAACCGCAATTTGTCGGTATTAATGCTTTTTTAATTTCATCTCTGTTTAATAAAAATTTCAGCGCGGTATAGTTCTGAACCCTGACGCCCGCCCAAAGTAAGCCATGCGCGAACCTCGCCGTATCTTCACGATCCATAGATTCAAAGTGCCGTTTAACTTCCGGTAAACCATAAAGCTTCCTAAAAAGCCTGTTATGTTCCCCGATAATTGTTAATTGCAAGATTGTAAAATTATCATCATCAGAATAGATTACAGGGTTATCAGCCGTTTCTTTTAATAAGTTTTGAGCTTCCGTTATCAATTTAATGTCATTATTTTTAGCGCCGCAGTGCATATGAGTTACAGCTCTGACAGCGGCTTTTAACCGCCCCAAAACTTCAAGGTGTATTTCTGAAAGCTCAACTCCCGGCGAATATATCTGATGAGCCTGAGGAATGACAGTCTGAGCAGCGCCGGCGGGGCGTTTAGCCTCACCTGCCTCAGGCGGATCTAAAACCGGCTTTTCAGAGAAAGCGCGGCATTGTTTACCGTCTTTATTAATAAATTGATATTTTTGATTATTACGACCGCAGATCCAGGATTCTATGTGATAATTCAGCTCTCCCTTCCTGAGCGGCTCAATGTCATACGTTTCTATAAAATAACTTCTAAAAAGCAAGTTATAACTGTCCATTAGTCCGTATGTGATCAAAGTAGAATTTTTTACCTGAATCAAATGTGTCGAACGGGTGATACCACCAGAATCATGAAACGTTAAGATAAATACGCCATCGTCTGTTTTTGCCGTGCGTTTTATAATGTTCCAGTTTTTTTCAGTTAATTTTATATTCTGATGTTCGTCATACTCTAAGAACATATGTTTGTACTGATTCAGGGAAGAACCGACGGACTGCATAACTGACAAACCACAGAAAAGGAATCGCATAACCTGAACTATATTAAACAGCCCCGAATAAAAAATGCAGAGTTACCCGCCTTTCATTCAGGCTTAATTCAGAAAATTAACTGGGCGCATGTCGCTCATTCATCAACCGACCGGCAAATTATTGTTATTCGTTTGAGCCGCGTTCAATAGTGATCACTCATCAAAATCGAAAGCTTTCAGAACAGGACGCGAGTCTGAGGCGCAATTTTTCCTGAGGCGCAGCGATACAAAACCGGCGGGCGAAGCGACTACTCCGGCCGGAGTGACGGCATACCTGGTACGTCTCTGCTCAGTCCCTGACTTGAGTTGACTTGATTTTTTAACTGATTCGCTGACTTCAGGGACGCTTGTGACCGTTCCGCTTCAGAGCGATTTGCCGGCTGGTTATCGTTTTTCAGCGTGTTATCAGCAGACTGACTCTTCATACCTCTCATCGCTGCTGTCTGATGTCAGCACAGCAGAATCATTACCGGTTTTAAGAACATCATTAATGATACCTTTGAGCTTTGAGTTTGATTTTTTCAGTAATTGATATATTTCAGACGGATAAGGTTCACTCGCTAAATAACCGGCGAATAAGACCCGCTCGCTGGCGGAAAAACCAGAATAAAAGAGTTTGAGAAGGCCATTGCGTTGAACGTCCCGGTTTTGTTCAGGAACCGGATCGGCGCTTGAAATTTCAACGATTCGATCAACCAATTCAGAATACCTTGACACTGTCACGTAATCCGCGCTATTCGCGGAACCGGCATGCCCGCTTGCGAACAAAGACTTATCATATTTAATCATTAATCTGGCAAAGTATATCTTTTTATCACAATGATAGTTCTTGACCGCATAGTGAAGCTTTTGACTGATATTCTCTGTGGTTTGTTCATTTAACTGCCTTACTGTCATTTGCACAGGAACTAAACCAAATTTGTTTTTTTCTGAGAGTAAATAAGGATAATCAGACACAATTTCCATAATCATACAATCGTATTTATATTCATATGTTTTATTGAATAAATAATGTAAAATATTATTGTCATCTTTATCTTTTTCTGTAATCAGTTTCGGATAACTTACTACTATTTCTTTAATGATTTCGTTACGTGCTGTTATTTTAACGGCAGTCATCAGTACATTTTCGTTAAACTCACCGTACTTCAGCTCAAAATCAGCCCCGAGTTTCCGAAGGTATCTTATTGTTTTAATCTCTCTTGAACCAACCGCAATTGCAGCAAGCGGCATAAAGTACCGCTCTTTAGAGCCGTTAGGATCTTTTAAGTTAAAATAAACCTGCCGTAAAAAAAATACACTGGTATCACTCCGTCCCGCTAAATATGACAATGTCTTTAACGATGACCGGTCACAAGCGATAAAACAGCAAAAGCCCAATATAACTGTTCTTAGTTCTTGTTCATTGTCCGACACAGTGGCACCGGACGAACCGCGAGCGGTTAAAGTGAGCGAATTCTCACATTGAACGGCTTTTTCCCGGCATAATCTGAGCACAATAGCAAATAACTTTGCGATCGATGAGATCTTACCTTCCTTTACAGGGTAATAAAACACGTCATAAGCTAACTTAAGAATATTTTGTTCAGTCTGATCAGCGCCGTCAGGAAAACGTTGTTTAATGATTTTAAGTGTAAGCTCAGGTTCTTTATCGAATAACTGATGTATAAACTCACTGTATGTGTATGGTTCACAATCAGCCTTAAAGGTTTTAACGGCGTCAAAAATTATTTCAGACGAAACCTGATACGCTGTTTTTCCCTGATCATTTTTTTCGTCCTGGTTTATGCCGGTCAGGTACGTTAAATATTGAACGCACGGGACATTCAGCCCGGCACAGGCATAGTGTAATGCGGTATTACCGTAACAATCCTTAGCGTTTAGATCCGCTCCCTCCTTAACCAATCAGGTAATTCCGTCTATTGACGCACCCTTACAAATGGCGTACATCAAAGATGAAAGCTTATTCTTTTTATCGGTCAGATTAATATCGGCCTTATGTTCGGTAATTAATAAACCAAGCGCCTGCTTATGCTTAGAAACGGCGGCAGCAAGCCCTAAAAGCGGATAGCTGTCATTTTCGGTGGGCCGCAGACCCAGACGTATCTCACCTTTTTCTAACAGCGTTTTTAAAGCGGAAAATTCCTGGGCTTCAATACAAGTCCAAATGAGTTTATGGGCCAGCTCAATTCTGGCGCTTTCAGACATATGAAGATATTGATCTCCGTTAATTTCAGCGTCACACAAGGTCAGAAAAGCGTCATAGCCGCGGTTAAAAAGCGCCGAATTTAATACGTTAACACCATATGTATCCGTTAATAATGTCGGCTTTTCTATCGATACCTCAGGAAGCACTGTCAGCACATCCTTAACCCATCCTTTACGATTATTTTTGGCACAGCTTTGAATAAACGACACCGTTTGTACGGCTTTTTGTAACTGAGAAAGCGCATAGGAATCATATTCCTTAAGCTCTACTTCGGGCAGGAAAATCTCGTTTAACTCAGGCATGCGGGAGGCCGATGGTGTCTCAGATGGATTATTCTCTGATGTGGCCGAAACAGTATTTACGGGAGCGGTGTGAGCGGCCGCGGAGTTTATCCCGACATCAGCGGACGATGACGCGCATGGTTGTTGTTCCGACTTTCCCGATTGAAACTGAAATGGGTAACACTCATCAACGGAGGTTGCGGGAGTTTCATGCACGATTCTGAATACCGTCATTTCCACTTCGTTATTGTCATCAAATTTTACCCGGTCAGAAAGATTTCCGGTTAGATAGGCTTGTTTATTTTCTGAAAACTTGGTGTTATGAGAATGACAGGTCTTGCGCGGATTAAGTTTACTCGGTTGAGCCTGTTCATTAATGAAAATATATTCTTGCAGATTTTCTTTACACAGCTTTCCTTCTATATCATCTGTTTCTAAAAAACTGGCGGAACAAGAATCCAGCTTTTCAATTAAAAAAGTGTTAAAAACATCTTTATCGTTACTTATTCTTTTTGTTTGCCAGACGTGTGACACTAACTGTTTAGATTTTCTCATTTTCATCAAATGAGTGGACGTCGTCTCTTCGGCTCGGTTTAAAAAAGTTAAAATAAAAATACCGCTATAAAGTCTGGAAATAGAATTCATGAGTTTCCAGTTCTTTTCTGTCAATCTTATATTTTCAGTACTTTCGTATTCTAAAATCATATGGTTATAAAAACATAACCTTTGAATTATTCCGTCCATAACTAAACATCAAAACCTCAAAGTAAACTTTACGGTAATATTCAAAACCTTCAGAGCATCATGAAATTTAAATAACTCAACCTCAGTCAGGAAAGTTACAGTTTGCTAATTAAATGTAACTTTTTATTTACATGCCATAACTTTTGAAAAATTAATCACTCATAAAATTATCAGCCGATAAAGGCCGCGTGTTAACTGACTCTGAATATTCAATGTCTGATTTAACTTTTCCGGGGCAACCCGAGTCAGCGGGTTCAAGGGATGTGCCGGATGCCGGAAGAGAAAGTATACCAATTTCATCATCACTCCTGCGAAAGCAGGAGTCCAGTGTCCCAGTGTCTTTGTGTAATCGGATAAACGTCTCCGGATGACCGGCATACACAAGTGACGTTATTTCATTTCCCGCGCTCGCGGGTATGATAAATGAAGCGTTGAAATTTAAACGGGTATTATTTGAACCGGCATCCCTCACATAATTATTACTTGTCAATTTCTGCATCGTCTTGCCTTTATTGTCCTCTAGCGTTGTCTTCTGTGATATTGGCATCACCCGCTTTGAAATCGACTTTAGCGTCCTTATGCTTTTGTTCGGTATTAAGGCCAAGATCGGCTAATTCATACATCGGATGACGCTGACTTTCGTCATGTTCAGACATAGTAAATTCCCGGGGAGCGAGAAGCTGATGATTACCGGCATCACTTGTTGTTTCACTATCAGCTGCGGGTATATCTATATCGATACTCAGCAGAAACTTTATATATAAACGATAAAAAGGTGAATTTACATCTGTCCGTTTCACCGATATTTCAGAAGGCGGGGATTCACGCTCTATCAAGATAACAAAAGATTCGAAATTATCGGCGTACTTACTTTTTATATTATTAAATACAATGTTGATCCGCTCATCTGAATCATCACTTATATCATTTGCGGCGTGACAAATATCACTGATAAAATCTGAATATTCAATAAGCCTGTTTATTTCATCGCCGTTAGCGGACTTATCCGTTAAGGAGTGTTTATAATTATCAATAAAATGTCTTTTTATAAAGATATTATGATTATCAAACTTCCTGACATGCTTTCGAAATACATCGGGGTGCTCTTTGAGGAATTCCATCGAGGCGTTTATAGGAAAGAACATTGTATGAACCGGTAAAAGTCCTGAGTGATTGGTATGACCTAACAACTGAGTCATATTTTGAATATTTAATAAATAGGTTAATCGTTCAACTTGCTCTTTATCCCCGCAATAACTGAAGGCGTAATGAAGCACATTATTGTCTTTTAAATCTGTCGCGGTAAGTTCTACTTCGCCGATATTAACTAAATTTTTAATCACCTCAAGCTCACATTTTAAGCTTATGGCAAGCATCAGCACTGAAATGCCGTTTTTGCCAAAAATGATATTAAAGTTCGCGCCACGTCTTTTTAATAGGCGGAGGGCTTTTTCTGATTGCGGTGAAGTTGCAGCGCTATAAGCCGGTGACTCTATGTGATTATATTCATCATCTTCAAAATAAAACATTACCTTTTTAATAAAAAAACATTTGCTCTGTTCATGCCTTATCAGATAATTAATGATATTTTCAGAATAAAAAAAACAAGCTGTGGAGCAGCAGTGAGCCAGAATGCATAATTTTATCTGGTTATTATCGTTTGTAATATTTTCTGATTCGTTTACGCCCGGATTTCTGGCTGAGGCTTGCGACGGTTTCCGGTTAAACACACAAACATTTAGCATTTCGGCTAATAACCGACAAAACACGTTACATTTATCCTGCTTTATTGTATGCGTTATTATCTTTGTTGCAAAACCACCTATATTACAACTATTTAAAGCCGGTATTTTTTTAAAGTGAGCGTCTATAAATCGTCGGGCAATCGCTAAATCTTTAGTAGCAATCAAGTCAAAGATAAACGCGTCGAATGGTTTTAATTTCTCATAATTTTTATCCATCAACGCACATTCAGCTCTTACCGCAAACGGTGTTTCGTGAAGCGCATTCTCTATGTCCAGACATTGCGGCGCTTTTTCAAGAAGGTATCTGATAAAATGCGTTTTTTGTGAGGCGCAGGCGAGGTGTAGCACGGTATTTCCGTTGCCATCTATGGCATTGATATCCGCATGATAACGCTCAACTAAGAGTCTGAGCTGATTAATATCGTCGCCGAATTCAGCAACATATGATATCGGTCTAACTTTCGCTTTTATATCCGCCGTATCCGCGGTTAAACCGCATTCAGTTATCAGGAATTCCACTAATTCCTTAAATTTTCCGTCGTGAATTGCCGCTTTCCCCATAAGCGGGTATTTGCCGTGGTTTGTGTCTTTGAGAACTGACACAAAGCCCTCTTTAGCTTTCAATACCCTTAATGCATTAATGCTTGCGTTTGCCGCGGCTGCCCATGCCAGATTAAAGAACCATTTCGTTTTATTATCCTCGGTTTTTGTTTCTAACCGCTTCTGTTCCGCGGTCTTATCATACAGTTGTTTGACAGCCTCTCCCTGGTCATAAATTACCGCAATCGTTAAAGCGGTACGACGGTAAAGCGCGTCAAAAAGCAGCGGGTTCTCGATACTTCTTTGCGAAAAATACTCCAAAGATTGCTTAATCCAGGTCAATTGACCGTTTGAAGCTCCGAATTGTAAGCGTGACACCTGGTTTAAATCTTCTGTCAGCAGCGAGATGATCTCCCTATACTCAGCCCTCAACGGAACACTGCATTTGTAGACTTTATAAAAGCCGTTTTCTGCGTCAGCTGTTGTATCAGCTGAAACACCCGCTGACGCTTGAGAAGTACGGCGCAGCTCAGAGGAAACATAAGACTTATCAGCCTCTCGCGTTACTTTCTCTACTATGATATAAACTTTGTTATTTGCTCTGCAACGGGAGTCTTTGAGTTTATTGTAGCTTCTGTCACAGTCTGACCGTTCAATTTTGAACTTATGCAGTTTTTCACTCTTCGGGCTATAAACCTCTTTAAGTAAGTTATTATACTTTTCAGAAACGCTGATACGAAATAAATAATTTTCCGCCTGATTTACTTCCGTGTTGAAAAAACCGGCAATAAAAGTCTGTTCTGAACTCTTTAAGGTAGCCGCAAAAAAAGCTAAGTTATCATTGGTTAATTTTATCGAACGCGGCTGTGTGTACCGGAAAAATATATGACCGAAACAGCATGATGGCCTAACAGATGTAGCGGACTCCATTACAGAAACTTTCAGTTACTCTGTTTGACTGTCATTCTACCTCTTTTCAAGGTGGGTATTCATAATTACAAACAAAAAATTTATATCTCATTCAATATTGATTCAGAATGCTGATGAGCAGGGTAATATTGTTGTTCAGTCCTAAGTACCCGACTATAAGTTTTTCGATATTTTTGGCGTTCAGGTTCAGGTTAAGTGATCCGCAAGGCGCTCTTGCGCGGTAATACCGGAAGTCTTTAAAGTGAGAGTAACGCCGCATTTTCTCAAAAAAGTGTGCTACGAATTGAGCTACAAAAATCCTGCTTTTATAGTAAAATATCCGCCTTAAAGGTAATTCATTGTAATCACGTTCAAATAACGTACATGCTCTGAAACCCTTGCTGTTACTGAACTTTACTGAGGAAAATCAACAAAGTGGCGTTATTAATTGATGACAGTTGTATCAATTGTGATATGTGTGAGCCCGAGTGTCCGAATCAAGCTATCAGTTTAGGTGAAGAGATTTATGAGATTGACCCGGATCTCTGCACGGAATGCGTGGGTCATTATGACAAACCGACTTGTGTATCTGTTTGCCCTATCGACTGTATTGCTCCTGATCCGAATCATAAAGAATCCCCGGACGAGCTGAAGATGAAATACGGGATTCTGACGGGCAAAATAAAAGTCTGATGACTCAAGTCAAGTTCCGGAGTTTTTCCACCTAAGGGACGCAGCGGAAAGAACCGTACCGACTATGCCGACAATCCGGCGCAGGCCGGAGTATCCGCTTCGCCCGCTATCTAAACTGTCGTTATTTCACTTTACCGCCTTCGCGGGAATGACAGGACACTTAAATTAATAAAAAATCAAATATCGGGTTTAAGAGAGATTAAGCGCATGTGATCCAGTTTTAATTAATGGTGTTTTAGCGCTTTAACTCAAACAATTTCCTCAAAATTGACCACTTCGACATTTTTGTTACAGAAATATAAAATCCGCCCGAACTTAGATCTAAATCACGTTATCTCACTAGTTTTATTGTTAATTTAGTTGTCATTAAATCATTACAAATCATTTTTTTAGAGGACTTAATATGGCTGCTAAATTTTTTATCCCGTCAGTCAACGTACTAGGACAAGGTGCGGTAGATGATGCGATCGGCGACATCAAGACGTTAGGCTTTCAACGCGCTCTTATCGTAACCGATAAGCCGCTTGTTGAAATCGGCATTGCCGGCGGTTTAGTCGCGAAGCTGGCTGACGTCGGTATTGAAGCCTTCATCTTTGACGGTACTCAACCGAACCCAACGGCAGGCAATGTTGAGGCAGGTCTTAAGATTCTAAAAGAAAACGATTGTGATTTCGTTATTTCTCTGGGTGGCGGTTCTCCGCACGATTGCGCTAAGGGTATTGCCTTAGTCGCGACAAACGGCGGCAGCATTAAGGATTACGAGGGCGTTGATGTTTCTAAGCAGCCGCAACTTCCGTTAGTGTCGATTAATACCACCGCGGGTACGGCGAGTGAAATGACTCGTTTTTGCATCATCACTGATGAGGAACGTCATATTAAAATGGCTATCGTAGATAAGAACACGACTCCTATCTTATCTGTAAACGATCCGGAATTAATGCTTAAAAAGCCTAAAACACTGACCGCGGCTACAGGTATGGATGCGTTAACTCACGCTGTGGAAGCTTATGTTTCTGTCGCAGCGAACCCGATCACTGACGCTTGCGCTATCAAAGCGATCGAGCTTATCCGTGATAACCTCAAAGCCGCTGTTAAAGACGGTCAGAACGTAGAAGCTCGCGAGCAAATGGCTTATGCTCAGTTTCTGGCGGGTATGGCATTCAACAACGCAAGTCTGGGTTATGTTCACGCTATGGCACACCAGTTAGGTGGCTTCTATGACCTGCCGCACGGCGTTTGTAACGCACTTCTGCTACCGCACGTTCAAGAGTATAACGCACGAGTTGTCCCGGCGCTTCTTAAAGACGTAGCGGCCGCGATGGGTACGGATGTAAACGGCATGAGTGATGAGCAGGGTGCCGCCGCGGCGATTGATGCAATTAAGAGCCTGTCCGCTTCTATTAATATCCCGGCTTCTCTGACTGAGCTGGGCGTTAAAGAAGAGGACATCCCGACTCTCGCCGAGAACGCGCTTAAGGATGCTTGCGGTTTCACTAACCCTAAACAAGCGACTCATGAAGAAATCTGTCAAATCTTCAAAAACGCCCTTTAGGTAGATTAGGCTGCTGGCTTCGTGTTTAAATCACTTATCCGGCAGCCCCCGTCGATTCCGTGAATGAGGTTTTTCCCCTTGCACGGCTCTGTTGTTATGTTTCGTTCAGCCCCTTCACTTGTTTCGTCTTGACGCGGGTAAGTTATCAAGTTCTGCTTGTTTTAACTTTAAGCAGCTGACGACAAGTTTCTTCGCGATTTTGGTACTCAGATTTGGCGCGGTTCAAGGCGCGGCGCTGGGAGCATAGCCGTAGCTATGTAACCGAAGTCGCAACGCCGTAGTGCGGTAAAGACGGGCATAAAAAAATGTTGGAAAACTTATGGTCAGCTACTTATCAGAAAGTGAAAAACGCTAATTAATTATTATTATAGGACTTACGCATTGACAGAGTGTTTTGAAATTTGATATCGGGTAAAATAGTCATTTTCAAGGATGGAAGTGAGAAAGACTACTCGCCCAACTACAGCCAGATGTACTCTTCCGCAATACATGGGATTTTTGATCAGTGAACCAAAATCATCAACATGCACAAGGTTGGCAGAAGTGACGGGTATATATCACGATAGCGTTAACCGCTTTCTTCATCGTGAAGATTATCAACCGAAAGACTTATTTGATGAAGCCGCTCAAGATCTATGCCTTGTAGGTGGTACTTTGAGTGTTGATGATAGTGTACTCGATAAACCTTACAGCCATCACGTAGAGTTAGTGAGTCATTTTTGGTCAGGGAAACACCGTCGAGCAGTCAAAGGGATTAACCTCGTAACCCTTTATTACACCGATACTACTGGTCGCCATATGCCCGTCAATCACAGGGTATGCGATAAATCCGAAGGCAAGACTAAAAATGACTATTTTCGTGAAATGCTGACAGAAGTATTGGATTGGGGACTAAAGCCCAAGTTTGTAACGGGTGACTCTTGGTACAGCTGCGTCAGGAATCTGAAGACGATTAAAAACCATCAGACAGGATTCATGTTTGCTGTCGAGAAAAACAGGACAGTATCGCAGGAAAAAGGCTTATGGCTGCAAATTCAGCACGTTGACGTTCCTTGTGACGGTTTGGAGGTTTGGCTTAAAGATTTTGGCAAGGTCAAGTTGTTTAGAACGACGCTAAAAGACCAGCATCGCTACTACGTGATTTACTTGCCAGAGGACGAATCTTTTCAGCATGATGACTTTAAAGCCATTCATGATCAACACTGGCAAATAGAACAATATCACAGAGCAATCAAGCAAGTCTGTCATATTGAGCATTTTCAAGTGCGTAGTGAGCGACCAATACGAAATCACATCTTCTCAAGCATTTTGAGCTTTGTTTATCTCCAAAAAATGCGGATAGCGCAAGAGTTCACCAATATTTATCAGCACCAACGTGAACTGTTTAAAGATGTTGTTGGCGCTTTCATTGAACATTTTGCGAAAGGCAAAGAAGCCCTCTTACCAAAAATGAACGGTGCCATCAATGCGTAAGTCCTATATTATTATTAATAATAATTAACGGACAAGCTCTCTTTGAAAATGTACTATTTTTTGTACACGATAGTTTTTAGACTCAATGAGATGGAAGTTTTTGTTAAAAATGTAGAATTTAATTTTCCCAAACCATATGAAACCATTGAAACAGTTAAGAGTGAGTTTTTACAGGCAGGAAATTACAGGTTCCTTGCGACAAACAGCAGGGAGTTTGCTGAGTTTTGGAAGTTTTTTCCGTTTTCAGGTGTTGAAAATGTAACCTTTGACTCCGCGGCATTTGACGGAAGATATAAAGTACTGCAGCTTGAGTTGCAAAAAACAGTACAGAAATGCTCATCGGATTTTTTTTCTTTGTATACGGCTGAAGCCGAGCGGGGCTGCGAGGAGATGATTTTTCAGCTTAAACTCAGCCTCATATCCAAGGCTCTTATTTACAAACACTTTCTTAAGGAGAGTGATAAACTGCATATAATTAATGATCAACAAGAATATTTATTCCATAAGCATTTAGTAAAAGCAGTTAATAAATCAGCCTATTCAATTTATAAAATTTCACATCTGTTAAATTTAAAGAAGCTTAGAACTGATCCGAAATAACTGCCTGATTTGTTACTGCTTAACATTGCCAATTTAAAGGCACAAAGAATGAAGTTTTGTCATTCTAAACGAAGTAACGACAGTTTTGTATATGGGTTATGGCCACACCTCGCTTTCTCAGCCTTGTAAAAGCAAAAAATAAACGACAGCAAAAACAGGCAGGTTATTTACAGTACAGTTACTGTTACGGAGTTTATCACAAACTCCCCCGCACGCTTCCATGCACCACGGGAGGTTTACATAATTTCGACTTTTCCCGGTTAGTAGATGTATTTACCGAACGGATTGAATACCCTGTTAACGCCATTGGTAAATTTAATTGAATCATTGACCACGGTCAGGCACCAGCAGCCGTCTTTTGATACAGGATGGTGTTTGTGCTTGCCGTCCAGAATGATGAAGTCTCCAGGAGAGTATTCACCCATTTCATCTTCAAAAGTTCCGTCCAGCAGTAACGTTATTTCATAACCCTTATGAGTATGCTCCGGGACTTTTCCGCCTGCTTTAATATGAAGCAGACTGGTTCTGACCGGCTCTTCATTCAAAGCTATCCTCGCGCGGGAAATCTTACCTACATTAACAAACTTAGATAAAGTTAAGTTCTTTAAGGTGTCAGGAAGCACAAAACCGCTAACATCAGATATCTGGTCGCTGTCGGTGATTAACTGTTTCGCTTCGACTAGCGGTGCCTCCGTTTCGGCAACAATAGCTTTATACATATTTTCAAAAGACGAATCTGAGCTGAAGCTGTCAGTATTAGCGGCAGTGGCTCTTAATTCTGATTCCGCCGTAAGGTTGTCATTCGCAAGTTGATTAATGTACCTTTCGACCTGATGGCGACATACAGGACACATTTCGCAGTGTGTCGCAATAACAACCGAAAGTGAAGATGATAATTCTCCGGCTGAATAGGCATACAGCAGGTCGTCTGTCGGATGATGCTTGATCATAAATCATCCCCTATAATTCCTTTAAGCTTAGCCACAGCTAACCTTAAGCGTGATTTGACCGTACCAAGAGGAATATCAAGATGGTCGGATATTTGCTCTTGGGATAACTCTAAAAAGTAAAACGCTTTCACTACAACTTTTTGCGGCTCTGAAAGTTTTTCCAGATTTTCAACGATAAACTTCTTTTCTAAATGATCTTCGAAAGTCTGCTCTTCGGTATCACCTTCTAATAAAGGCCAGATATCCTCACTTAAATGGTCTTCTTTACCGGAGCGGATTTTTCTGAGCGCGTCAAAGGTGACGTTTCTCATAATGGTGTACACCCATGTATGAGCCGCGCCTTTATTAGGGCAAAATAAGTGAGCCTTACGCCAGACATTGCTCATGGTGTCTTGCACTATGTCATTAGCCATATCGCTGTTAGAGAACTTTTGAACCGCAAAACGCTTTATTTTCGGCGCAAAGTGCCTGAAAACACGTGAAAATGCTTTCTGATCTCTGTTTAAGGCAACGTCAATCAAAAACTGACTAAGCTGCTCATTGCTATATTCATTGTTCATGCTTATAGCTTTAGCATAGGGTTTGTTGCTTTTAAAGTTTTCAATTTTTTTAAGCATCGGCTTCTATCCCTGCTATCCCTGCGAAACTTTAAAAAACTATACGAAGTCGGTTAAAAAAAAGATCAACGGCATTGTTCTAGTGATTGAGTTTTATCGAAAAACAGCGTGACTTCACCGACTTTGATGCCGAATTTTGTCATTGTGGTTTTGTTGAACAGGCGATTTTTATCGAGCCGGTACATCCAATCATCCATAGCTATATGATATTCGCTATCGTTAACCGGTACTCTTAATGTGTAATTCCAGTGAAAAGCGAATCCGTTCTCCCGGCCTGACGCGTCGCCGATAACGTCTTCCGCCGTTCCCGAGTAATGACCGTTTTCCATTTTCGTTAATTGCCAGTTACGGTGTGATATTTCACCGTCGTCAAAATAGAAGGTTTCTTCAAGTAGCCCTTGATTGCCTTTCCAGCTGCCCCTGATATTGACACAGAACCGTCTGGTGACTTTGTCACTGTAGTCCTGAAGCATCCCCCAGGCTGTAATGTCGCCGGTAAAGTACTCCCGGAGATCGAATTCAGGCGCGGTTGTTTTATAGTCATTGATGCTCGCTGAGCATGAGACTAATAAAAAGCCCGCGGCAAAAATTAATAATGCGGTGATTTTTTTCATCAGGCCGCTCCTATAAGTTGTTTTCTGAGCATGGGCTGAGTCGTGTTTTCAGAAAGCCAAATACTTAAAAACAGAGAGCCGAATTTGTTGCTTCGGATACTGCCGATATATTTTCCGTTTAAGTAAAAGCTGCTTTTCGCGGCGTTTACTTTAAGGGCGAGTTGATCGCCCTTTGAGACATCAGTCCAGATATTGTGCAGCGATTTTATATAGGGCTGATAAGTTGTCGCCGGAACTTTAAGGTGCTGCCAGTTTTCAACCGTACTCTTGATGAGGGTGTCTTTTGAAATATCCATCAGATAATCAATTTCAAATAGCAGACACTGTTGTCCGGCGTCGTATTTACCGGTCGGCGTGTACAAGGCGCTGTTGTAAACATTACGGAACCAGACTCTGAGCCTGGCTCTGCCGACTTCTGACATTTGCGATTTCGCCGTCGGCAAGTCATTAGCGGACTCCTGACAGTCTTTGTTTTCCCTCGCTAGAGCGGAAAAACCGGCGAGCAAACTAAACGTCAGAAGCCATATAGTTAGCTTTTGCATCGGTGACTCCTAAGGATGTATCAAGTAAGCGTTTAAACCGGAAAATACCGGGCAGCATTATTGCCCAGACTATTCCCAGAGTTAAAAAGGTGACGGTATCTGAATATCCAAATTCAACGACTTCAAACTTTCTGCCGATAAAGTAAGCGACAGGCGCGAGCAGAGCCCCGGCAAGAATTTGCGCGATGACTGACCGGGAAAGAGCACTCGCCGAATGGTAAACGGTGAGTGAAAATCCTAACCAAATCGCCCATAACCAGACCGGAACGAAAAGCTCATTGTTATGACCGGGAAAATGAAAAATACCGGTTTGCATCAGCGCGGAATCCAGAAGCACACCCAGCGGCACCACAAATAAAATTATTGAACGTTCAGCTTTAGAGGCGATTTTAGTCATATGCCAGATAGCCCAGATAAGCACTACCGGGAGAAATTTTTCTTGAAACACAATACATCCCAGCCATACGAGATTGTATAAAAAGTAATTGAGCAGTAATGGCAGGGCGGTTTTAGTCATATGACTTCTCGTCGCAGGTATTTTTTCTGTTTACGACTGAATAACTCCTTGAGATCAAAAAAAAGGCCGCAGAAATGTACGGCTAATGCAGTTATCAGGCTTTTATTATGCGTCCGGCTCCTTTTTTTGGGTTATTGTTACACGACTCTGTTTTCAAGAGCATCTGTAACAATCCAATGCCTGAGAGTAAAAAACACCGGCGTCAGAACCATCCATATGATGCCGAAACTGATAAGCGTCGCTTCAAATGAGGTTTCGAAAGTCAGAGCGCCCGTTCTTTCACCGAATAAATAGCCCAGAGGCGGAATAATGGCACCGAAGGATAATTGCAACCAGATTGACGAGCTCAGGAACTTAAGCGCGTGATTAAGCGTTAAACCGAAGCCTAACCATATCATCCACGACCACAGTGGTATTACTGATGTATGGTGAGCTATGTCACTGTGGCTGTTAAATTGAATAAACCCGGAGTGCATCAGAATGTTATCGACAGTACCGCCGACCGCGACTACAAATAAAACAAGATTAAGCTCGGCCAGAGAATTCATCCTGATTAAATGAGCGACAGCCCATACGATTACAACTGGAGCGAACACGTTGCCGAATATGACGCATCCGGCGAACACGGCACATAAGATAATAAAGTTTAACAACATAACTCTTCCCTCATACGTCCCTGTGGAACTTTTCAATACGGGAGTGATAACAAAAAGGTTCAGTTTAATTAACGGCTAATCAATTTCAGGGAATGACCGGTGAAGTAAACTGCTCCGTAAGTAGTAAAAGAAATACATATTAATCCTCTCACTAATGAGCCAGGTATCATGCAGCCTGGGCGTGCAAGCTCAATTTCTTTTCAAACTAAAGATGGAAAAACAAGCTTACGGCTCTGAAGTCTGTGGCTGACTCTTCTACACAAATCTAAGTTACTAAATTAAATTGAACTTTTTTAAAACCCGTTGATCTGATCAAGAAATTCCTTCACAAAGAGTAGCGAATAATGTCAATTTTTGATCATAAACAATGGGCGCAAGGCCACTTTCAAAATGCAAAGCTTGGGGATTCCGGACGAACTGAAAGACTAGTGGAAACCGCTGCTGACATGGCTCGCTGCAGCGGGAAGTCTATCGCTTCATCCTGTCAGGGAGATGAAGCTAAGCAAGAAGGAGCTTATCGGTTAATCCGTAATGATAAAGTTTCACCGGAGGTGATACGCTGCTCAGGCTTTGACCACAGCCGAACAAGCGAAGTCATATACAGAAATTTTGGCTGTGGATGATACGACTTCAGCCGGCTTTAAACATAAGGTCGCATCAGAGCCAGGGAAACCTGGCAGCGTCAAAGATAAATCCCGCAGGTGGCGGATTCACTCAACCTTATTGTTATGTTTCGTGCTCGATTTTAGTAACTAGTAGGTCATGAAAAACATCTAACATTCTGATCGCTAATAAAATATATCTATTTGATACATTCAATTTCGACCAGAAATGATATAGTTAACCTATGGTTTCTGGTCGTTTTGGGTGCTAAAAATGCTCAAAGAAAGCCCGTCAAATTTACCTCATGACAGTCTGTTTAATATCACAGACCAACTTCTGCAAACTCACCCTTTACTCATTTTAGCTAATGCCTTTGATTGGCGAGCGTTGGAAGAAGAGTTCAAGCCGTTATACAAAAAATTAGGCCGTAAAGCGAAGCCAATTAGGTTGATGTGCGGTTTGCTAATACTCAAGCAGCTCTACAAATTGAGCGATGAAGCTCTGGTCGAACAATGGCTGATGAACGTGTATTTTCAAGTGTTTTGTGGTGAGACAGAGTTTCAAACAGCACGCCCTTGTGATGCCAGTGAACTCAGTGTTTTTCGTAAGCGCATCGGTGAAAAAGGCTGTGAAAAAATCTTTGCATTATCTGTGGCGCTACACGGTGACAAAGCTGAAGATGACACCGTGTACGTTGATACAACCGTCCAAGAAAAAGCCATTACTTATCCGACAGATAGCAAGCTTGCCATCAAGGTGGTTAACCGACTCAATAAACTTGCCAAAGTATTTGGGATCAAGCAAAGACGTACTTATGTCAAAGAAGTCAAACAGCTACGCATTGACTGTCGAAGCTTTAGACATGCCAAAAATCGAAGCAAAGCCAGAAGAGCGTTAAAAAGGTTACGTGTTATCGCAGGTAAGCTTTTAAGGGAGCTACAACGCAAACTTCCACAAGATGTCCTTGATTTACAAAAAGAGAATTTTTCCAATTATGAAAAAGCCATTACACAGCAACGTAAAGACAAGAACAAGATTTACAGCCTTCATGAACCCGATGTTTACTGCGTAGGGAAAGGCAAAGACCATAAGCCATACGAGTATGGTAAAAAGGCTTCTGTCGTGCTCACAGAGCAGAGTCAATTAATCATTGGTGTAACCAGTCATGACAAACATGAACACGACTCAAAATTGCTTAGACCTGCACTTGACCATGCCCATAAACACCGAAAGAGTAAAATCACTACAGCCGTTGTAGATAAAGGCTATAAAGGGTGTATGCAGTATGTTGACCAAGAAGTTGTTATCCCTAGTCGGCCATTAAAACGGGACTCGCAAGCAAAGAGAAAACGCAAAAGTGAACTCTGTAAAAAACGGGCAACAATTGAACCAGTAATCGGGCATTTGAAGAGTGATTTTAGGCTGTGTAAGAAACTGGTTAAAGGGCAGTGTTGGCGACTCAATAAACCTTCTAATGGCTGCGTGTGCCTGGAACCTGAGAAAGTGGTTAGCCATTTTCTTTTTGCTCGAAAAAGATGGTGATTTTTGACTATTTTGTAGTGAAATTGATGCGAAATATAAGAAATGTTGCTTTTGGGTACGGTTCTGAATTTTGCGTAAATCAGATGCCGTACATTTTAAATCTTGAAGTTATGTTTTTCAGTACCGACTAACTAACCGACCAAGATGAGCAATTAGTCTTTCATGGTTGCGTAGATTTACTGGTCTGATTTCATCAGGTGTTTGCCAGACTACAGGACTTAAAAACGTTGCAAAAAACTCTGAATATGCAACATATTTCGACTTATTTATTTCAGTTATCTCTTTTATTGTAATTACTGGATTATAACCAGCGGTTTGTACCCAACCAAACCTGAGTGAAAGCTCCATCACGGCGGGAATTTTCGTCATCAATTGTTTGAGCGCACAAAGCGCATTTATACAATGAAATAGACTTGCTTCTTTGCTAGATTTAATACGGTCGTGTTTTAAGCGGTTATAAACTTTCCACCATTCCATAGGAGAGCTTGACTTGTCACTCCATTTTTTGAAGGGGCAAAGAACAACTGGTTTTCCTAGCAACAAAAGAGACTTAGTGTCGCCTAATTGTAATGTGCTTTCTAATTCACGATAGTAATCGTAAATATTGGCTCCATTACGAGTTATTTTACGACCTTTCGGTCCTGGTCTTTGAAATTTCTCAGGCATTAAATCTCTAAAAAGAGTATCTATTACAGAGCATGTTTCTACCATTATCGGAACAAGACGAGGAGAGTATATTTTCTTTAAATCAGCCTCACTTGAAAAAGGTATAACATTTGTTATTTCAATCAACCTTTTTTCAATGCTTTGATACCACTCAAAAATTTCTATTACTACTTCTTCTCGGTACATGTTTACTCGAATTTATGGGTAGAAACATAACGCCTAAATCAGGTGCGCCGTAGGCGTCACCTGGATTTTCTTGTTGAACCAAGCCGCTTTGCGGCAGAAACTGTTGATAAACAACAATTAATCATATCGATTTCATTTTTGTTAGATACTGCTCTTACAGCAATGTTGCCGGACACTTTGAGGAGTATCTTCCATGACACCATACGAACAACAGCGGTTCGATTTTCTTTATGAACAACATCTTACCAATTTACGGTTGCAAGGCAAGCGTAAAGCCACCATTGATGCTTACAGTCGAGCGGTCAGGCGTATCGCCGCTCACTTTGACCGTTGCCCTGATAATTTAGAGCATCACGAACTTAAGCGATACTTCGACGCATTAATTCAGTCTCACTCTTGGAGTACGGTTAAAATTGACCGTAACGGTTTGCAGTTTTTTTATCGCTATACATTAGATAAACAGTGGCAATGGCTTAATATCGTTAAGCCGCAACAAGTGAAACGCTTACCTGATGTGTTGTCCGTTGCAGAAGTGGCCTTGATTATCAGCCGCACTCGGCAACTGAGATATCAAGTGCTGTTCTTTACCCTTTACAGTTTAGGTTTACGCCTTAGTGAAGCCATTAACTTAACCGTGGCCGATATCGACAGTGCCAATATGCAAGTGCATGTGCGTGACGGTATAGGTGGCAAAGACCGATTGGTTCCACTGCCAAGGCGCACCTTAGCTGTCTTACGTCATTTCTGGCAACACCATCGTCACCGTAAATGGTTATTTCCGAGTAACAACCTCGACCCAAATCAGCAAACGGACAGAGGCGGTGCTCAAAAAGCCATGAGGCGAGTGGTCACGGACCGCGGCATTCATAAAAAAAATCAGCCCTCATACTTTGCGTCATTGTTATGCTACTCACCTGCTGGAACGTGGTGTTGACCTGCGCGGCATTCAAGTCGCATTAGGCCACAACAGCTTAAATACGACTCTGATTTACACCAAACTCACTAAAGTTAAATCACAATCTACCCGAGACACCATCAACACCTTGACCGAGTCTCTTGACCTCATCTGGAGGGAAAAGTAATGCACTTTGCTGATTTACTTTCTCAGCACCTTGATGACTTCAAGTGTGAGTTTCACTCGCAATTGACCGCCGAGCACTATCAGGCCATAAATGCCATGCTCAGTTGTAAAACCTTTAATCGAGGTCGCAGCCAGTGGCAGTGTGATGATTGTCATCAATTTCAGGACTTACCCTTGTCTTGCGGTCACCGTAATTGCAATTTGTGCCAGCACAACACCACTCAAGATTGGCTTAATCGGCAGCAGCTTAAGTTATTACCCGTGGATTATTATACCCGTGATCATTCAAGATGCGATTTTTTCAAACAAAGGCTTGCAATTTTCTGTAATGAGATCATCATAGCAACATGATTGAAATATCCTTAACCAAAGAAGAAAAACATTCTCTGGAATCACGACATAAATCGTCAAGTGATAGCCGTGAATGTGACCGAATTAAAGTTGTTCTGTTACGTTCAGAAGGCTGGTCTTATTCTTTAATTGCTCAAGCGTTACGGATAGATAAAACAACAGTCAAACGTCATTTTGATGACTATCAATCTCAAGAAAAACTGAAACCCGAAAATGGCGGTTCAGTCAGTCGGCTCACTCCAGAGCAAACCGAGTTTTTGATAGCCCATTTAACAAAATTCACTTTCGCTCATACACATCAAATTGTGAGTTATATTGATGAAACCTTTGGTGTGAAATTTACGGTTGCAGGGTTAAACAAATGGCTGCATCGCAATGGCTTCAGTTACAAAAAGCCTAAGGGTGTTCCCCATAAATTTGATGAGCAAAAGCAAGCCGAATTTAAAGAAAAATACGAGACATTAAAGGCCGAAAAGCCTGATAATGAGCCAATTGTATTTATGGACGCTGTCCATCCTACCATGGCAACAAAGCTGTCTTACGGTTGGATAAAAAGAGGTGAAGATAAGCTGATTAACACCACAGGCAGCCGTACTCGCTTGAATATTATTGGTGGCATTCAGCTGGGGAAGTCGGCTGAAACTGTGACAGCCCAATATGAGCGCGTCAACCAAGAATCTGTTGTGGATTTTTTAGTAAAACTGAAAGCTCAACATTCTAAAGCTGAGCGTATTCACCTCATCTTAGATGGTGCTGCTTATCACCGAGCAGGCAGCGTAAAAGAAAAAGCAAAGGAGCTGAAAATCGAGCTTCATTACTTAGTCGGTACTGAAAAACATAACTTCAAGATTTAAAATGTACGGCATCTGATTTACGCAAAATTCAGAGCCGTACCCAAAAGCAACATTTCTTATATTTCGCATCAATTTCACTACAAAATAGCCAAAACTCACCATCTTTTTCGAGCAAAAAGAAAATGGCTAACCACTTTCTCAAGTTCCAGGCACACGCAGCCATTAGAAGGTTTATTGAGTCGCCAACACTGCCCTTTAACCAGTTCTTACACAGCCTAAAATCACTCTTCAAATGCCCGATTACTGGTTCAATTGTTGCCCGTTTTTTACAGAGTTCACTTTTGCGTTTTCTCTTTGCTTGCGAGTCCCGTTTTAATGGCCGGCTAGGGATAACAACTTCTTGGTCAACATACTGCATACACCCTTTATAGCCTTTATCCACAACGGCTGTAGTGATTTTACTCTTTCGGTGTTTATGGGCATGGTCAAGTGCAGGTCTAAGCAATTTTGAGTCGTGTTCATGTTTGTCATGACTGGTTACACCAATGATTAATTGACTCTGCTCTGTGAGCACGACAGAAGCCTTCTTACCATACTCGTAAGGCTTGTGGTCTTTGCCTTTCCCTACGCAGTAAACATCGGGTTCATGAAGGCTGTAAATCTTGTTCTTGTCTTTACGTTGCTGTGTAATGGCTTTTTCATAATTGGAAAAATTCTCTTTTTGTAAATCAAGGACATCTTGTGGAAGTTTGCGTTGTAGCTCCCTTAAAAGCTTACCTGCGATAACACGTAACCTTTTTAACGCTCTTCTGGCTTTGCTTCGATTTTTGGCATGTCTAAAGCTTCGACAGTCAATGCGTAGCTGTTTGACTTCTTTGACATAAGTACGTCTTTGCTTGATCCCAAATACTTTGGCAAGTTTATTGAGTCGGTTAACCACCTTGATGGCAAGCTTGCTATCTGTCGGATAAGTAATGGCTTTTTCTTGGACGGTTGTATCAACGTACACGGTGTCATCTTCAGCTTTGTCACCGTGTAAAGCCACAGATAATGCAAAGATTTTTTCACAGCCTTTTTCACCGATGCGCTTACGAAAAACACTGAGTTCACTGGCATCACAAGGGCGTGCTGTTTGAAACTCTGTCTCACCACAAAACACTTGAAAATACACGTTCATCAGCCATTGTTCGACCAAGGCTTCATCGCTCAATTTGTAGAGCTGCTTGAGTATTAGCAAACCGCACATCAACCGAATTGGCTTCGCTTTACGGCCTAATTTTTTGTATAACGGCTTGAACTCTTCTTCCAACGCTCGCCAATCAAAGGCATTAGCTAAAATGAGTAAAGGGTGAGTTTGCAGAAGTTGGTCTGTGATATTAAACAGACTGTCGTGAGGTAAATTTGACGGGCTTTCTTTGAGCATTTTTAGCACCCAAAACGACCAGAAACCATAGGTTAACTATATCATTTCTGGTCGAAATTGAATGTATCAAATAGCTATATTTTATTAGCGATCAGAATGTTAGATGTTTTTCATGACCGACTACTTACCACCATACAGTCCGAATTTAAACCCAATTGAGCGGCTCTGGAAAGTAATGAATGAGCATGTGAGAAATAATGAATATTTTGCTTCAGCCAAAGAATTCCGAAAACGGATAAATCATTTTTTCGATGTCAAACTTCCAGAAATCGCGGATACTTTAACGAGTAGGATTACTGACAACTTTCAAACGCTCACATCTGCAACTTGAATTTGCTTGGGTATATATGGTGACCTTTACTCTGCCGTTTGAGCTGAGAACACTCATCTTTCATCATCAACAGTCAGTGTTTGATGCCATGTTTACGGTATCCCAATGAATACTCAAAGATTTCGCCAAGCGTAAGAAAGGTTTGCAGGCCGATATTGGTTTTACCAGCGTGCTGCATACTCACAGCCGGCAGCGAGACTTTCATCCGCACATACACGTGGTTATTCCGAGTGGCGGCTACGACACTAATCGTAAACAGTGGAGGAAGAACAAAGGCAAATATTTGTTCAACGGTAAAGCCTTAGCTAAAGTCTGGCGAGGACGTATGCTGGAAGCACTTCATCAACAGCTGAAACTTAATCTTCCTCAAGCAATACCTCACGAGTGGGTGGTGAATTGTCAGCATGTGGGTAAAGGTTTATCAGCACTCAAATACCTGTCTCGTTATTTGTATCGAGGTGTATTACCCGATAAGGATATTGTTAAGGTTACCGATACCGACGTCAGCTTTCGCTACATCGACAGTGAAACCAAACAAAGCCAAATCAAGACGTTGCCGACGTTGCGGTTTTTATGGCAAGTCCTGCAACACGTTATTCCTAAAGGGTTTCGGCGAGTGCGAGATTACGGGTTATTGCACGGTGGAGCGAGAAAGAAACTGAAACAAATTCAGTTGTGTTTGATGATGGCAGGAAACTGGATTTTACAGCCATCGAGCCTATTGAGCGAAAGAAGGCGCAATGCTTGTGTCGTTACTGCCGGCAACCGATGCAGTTTATCGGGATCATACGCCCAAGCGGTTTTGGCTGATAAACCGAGGCATAAAGATAATAGAAATAATGGCACTCACACAACGATAAGGACAAAGCTAAACGACTGAATTTACAGTAAACGCAACAAAGCATTGGTGGTAATAAGTATCGATAGATCGCCGCTAAGGCTCTGACACATCTATAGAAAAGTGAGTCGAATAACGTCTCACTCAGATCACAGAATTACTTCAGAGATATTTGCATATATAAGTGGAACGGGCTGGTTCAACAACCAGATAAGGCGCAGGCTGCGCTACGCCTATCCTTATTTGTTATGTGCGTTCTTAACTCATACTTCTAATAGATCCATTTCATTAAAGATATCAGCAGTAAGGTTATAAATTTCCAAATAATCATACCTATAGATGTGTGGCGTTTTTTTTGATTGCCAGTAACGTCCATGAGCTAACCAGTTTCGATAATCTATAGCCTTTCCCAAATTATCTAATTTCGCCTTATGTTCAGGGAACTCTTGCTTCCAAGTGTAAGCAATGTCATCTAATAATGAAGCTCTATTACCTTTTTCTGAATGAATCTCTCTAAATTTACGTGATAAACTGTCTTTGTATTTCTTTTGACAACGGAGTAGATAATCAATTCGAAGCCTTGCTTCTATTGAGGCAAGTAGCTCCAAAGAACACATCCTGTCAAGCGTTGTTTTTCTTTGCTTTAACTCATCTTGAAGCATTTTCACAGAATAACCAATAAAACGTGAACTAACTTCAGTGCCACTAAAGTAATATTCAAGAGCAGCCTGACTATCTACATAATATTCCTCAATGTCTGTGATTGATGAATGGATATTTGAAAATGCGACTTTCTTTAAGCTAGACATTAACAACTTCCATTAATGCATCAAAGAAGTTGTCTTCGTTGAATTCCTCGTATGCAATTTTTCTGGCATCTCTAAGGGCTATTTTCCATGTCCAGTCAATTTTCTTTGGATTGTCATTCTTTATAGGCTCCCCGATAGAAACTCTAATATTCGGCTCCTTGCTTTGACGATCTGCAAGAATAAATTGGATTCGACCTCTTGCTCCTTCTAAATCTATTCGACCTTTTGTTCCAATTAACAATGTCCCAATGGGTTCAATTTTCAGATCCTGACCAGCAAATTTTACATACATGGTACGAGTTTCATATGTTCCAATATTCTCCTCTGTAAGAGAATATGGGCGATATTCGTAGCTAAGCTTCCCATTTGTTTTATATGGTTCAAACCAAGTTTCTAAATAAGTGTAAAATTGGTTAATGAAGCTCAGCCATTCTTGCTTTTGCTGCTCCCAATTAATAGGGTCTTCTTTTTCTTTGCTTTCATGCTTGGAAAGTAAATGTTCAAAATCTTTCTTGCTCATTTAAATAGTCTCATTTTACGTGATAAAAGGGAGGATAGTATACCACTTTCGGGGAAGCTAGACGCTACTGGTTGCTGAGAGCACATAACGCCTCAATCAGGCGCCGCCGAAGGCGGTCGCCTGGACGCACTTGTTGAACCAAGCCGCTTTGCGGCAGAAACTGTTGATAAACAACAATTAATCATATCGATTTCATTTTTGTTAGATACTGCTCTTACAGCAATGTTGCCGGACACTTTGAGGAGTATCTTCCATGACACCATACGAACAACAGCGGTTCGATTTTCTTTATGAACAACATCTTACCAATTTACGGTTGCAAGGCAAGCGTAAAGCCACCATTGATGCTTACAGTCGAGCGGTCAGGCGTATCGCCGCTCACTTTGACCGTTGCCCTGATAATTTAGAGCATCACGAACTTAAGCGATACTTCGACGCATTAATTCAGTCTCACTCTTGGAGTACGGTTAAAATTGACCGTAACGGTTTGCAGTTCTTTTATCGCTATACATTAGATAAACAGTGGCAATGGCTTAATATCGTTAAGCCGCAACAAGTGAAACGCTTACCTGATGTGTTGTCCGTTGCAGAAGTGGCCTTGATTATCAGCCGCACTCGGCAACTGAGATATCAAGTGCTGTTCTTTACCCTTTACAGTTTAGGTTTACGCCTTAGTGAAGCCATTAACTTAACCGTGGCCGATATCGACAGTGCCAATATGCAAGTGCATGTGCGTGACGGTATAGGTGGCAAAGACCGATTGGTTCCACTGCCAAGGCGCACCTTAGCTGTCTTACGTCATTTCTGGCAACACCATCGTCACCGTAAATGGTTATTTCCGAGTAACAACCTCGACCCAAATCAGCAAACGGACAGAGGCGGTGCTCAAAAAGCCATGAGGCGAGTGGTCACGGACCGCGGCATTCATAAAAAAAATCAGCCCTCATACTTTGCGTCATTGTTATGCTACTCACCTGCTGGAACGTGGTGTTGACCTGCGCGGCATTCAAGTCGCATTAGGCCACAACAGCTTAAATACGACTCTGATTTACACCAAACTCACTAAAGTTAAATCACAATCTACCCGAGACACCATCAACACCTTGACCGAGTCTCTTGACCTCATCTGGAGGGAAAAGTAATGCACTTTGCTGATTTACTTTCTCAGCACCTTGATGACTTCAAGTGTGAGTTTCACTCGCAATTGACCGCCGAGCACTATCAGGCCATAAATGCCATGCTCAGTTGTAAAACCTTTAATCGAGGTCGCAGCCAGTGGCAGTGTGATGATTGTCATCAATTTCAGGACTTACCCTTGTCTTGCGGTCACCGTAATTGCAATTTGTGCCAGCACAACACCACTCAAGATTGGCTTAATCGGCAGCAGCTTAAGTTATTGCCCGTGGATTATTATATGGTGACCTTTACTCTGCCGTTTGAGCTGAGAACACTCACCTTTCATCATCAACAGTCAGTGTTTGATGCCATGTTTACGGTATCCCAATGAATACTTAAAGATTTCGCCAAGCGTAAGAAAGGTTTGCAGGCCGATATTGGTTTTACCAGCGTGCTGCATACTCACAGCCGGCAGCGAGACTTTCATCCGCACATACACGTGGTTATTCCGAGTGGCGGCTACGACACTAATCGTAAACAGTGGAGGAAGAACAAAGGCAAATATTTGTTCAACGGTAAAGCCTTAGCTAAAGTCTGGCGAGGACGTATGCTGGAAGCACTTCATCAACAGCTGAAACTTAATCTTCCTCAAGCAATACCTCACGAGTGGGTGGTGAATTGTCAGCATGTGGGTAAAGGTTTATCAGCACTCAAATACCTGTCTCGTTATTTGTATCGAGGTGTATTACCCGATAAGGATATTGTTAAGGTTACCGATACCGACGTCAGCTTTCGCTACATCGACAGTGAAACCAAACAAAGCCAAATCAAGACGTTGCCGACGTTGCGGTTTTTATGGCAAGTCCTGCAACACGTTATTCCTAAAGGGTTTCGGCGAGTGCGAGATTACGGGTTATTGCACGGTGGAGCGAGAAAGAAACTGAAACAAATTCAGTTGTGTTTGATGATGGCAGGGAAACTGGATTTTACAGCCATCGAGCCTATTGAGCGAAAGAAGGCGCAATGCTTGTGTCGTTACTGCCGGCAACCGATGCAGTTTATCGGGATCATACGCCCAAGCGGTTTTGGCTGATAAACCGAGGCATAAAGATAATAGAAATAATGGCACTCACACAACGATAAGGACAAAGCTAAACGACTGAATTTATAATAAACGCAACAAAGCATTGGTGGTAATAAGTATCGATAGATCGCCGCTAAGGCTCTGATACATCTATAGAAAAGTGAGTCGAATAACGTCTCACTCAGATCACAGAATTACTTCAGAGATATTTGCATATATACCCGTGATCATTCAAGATGCGATTTTTTCAAACAAAGGCTTGCAATTTTCTGTAATGAGATCATCAT
Source organism: Parashewanella sp. (assembly GCA_965200795.1). Classification (GTDB taxonomy): domain Bacteria; phylum Pseudomonadota; class Gammaproteobacteria; order Enterobacterales; family Shewanellaceae; genus Parashewanella. Next base: position 91,679 of record CBDAVB010000026.1, on the reverse strand, counting down.
AGCAACATGATTGAAATATCCTTAACCAAAGAAGAAAAACATTCTCTGGAATCACGACATAAATCGTCAAGTGATAGCCGTGAATGTGACCGAATTAAAGTTGTTCTGTTACGTTCAGAAGGCTGGTCTTATTCTTTAATTGCTCAAGCGTTACGGATAGATAAAACAACAGTCAAACGTCATTTTGATGACTATCAATCTCAAGAAAAACTGAAACCCGAAAATGGCGGTTCAGTCAGTCGGCTCACTCCAGAGCAAACCGAGTTTTTGATAGCCCATTTAACAAAATTCACTTTCGCTCATACACATCAAATTGTGAGTTATATTGATGAAACCTTTGGTGTGAAATTTACGGTTGCAGGGTTAAACAAATGGCTGCATCGCAATGGCTTCAGTTACAAAAAGCCTAAGGGTGTTCCCCATAAATTTGATGAGCAAAAGCAAGCCGAATTTAAAGAAAAATACGAGACATTAAAGGCCGAAAAGCCTGATAATGAGCCAATTGTATTTATGGACGCTGTCCATCCTACCATGGCAACAAAGCTGTCTTACGGTTGGATAAAAAGAGGTGAAGATAAGCTGATTAACACCACAGGCAGCCGTACTCGCTTGAATATTATTGGTGGCATTCAGCTGGGGAAGTTGGCTGAAACTGTGACAGCCCAATATGAGCGCGTCAACCAAGAATCTGTTGTGGATTTTTTAGTAAAACTGAAAGCTCAACATTCTAAAGCTGAGCGTATTCACCTCATCTTAGATGGTGCTGCTTATCACCGAGCAGGCAGCGTAAAAGAAAAAGCAAAGGAGCTGAAAATCGAGCTTCATTACTTACCACCATACAGTCCGAATTTAAACCCAATTGAGCGGCTCTGGAAAGTAATGAATGAGCATGTGAGAAATAATGAATATTTTGCTTCAGCCAAAGAATTCCGAAAACGGATAAATCATTTTTTCGATGTCAAACTTCCAGAAATCGCGGATACTTTAACGAGTAGGATTACTGACAACTTTCAAACGCTCACATCTGCAACTTGAATTTGCTTGGGTATATAAGTGGAACGGGCTGGTTCAACAACCAGATAAGGCGCAGGCTGCGCTACGCCTATCCTTATTTGTTAGATAAGGCGCAGGCTGCGCTACGCCTATCCTTATTTGTTAGCTTCCCTTTCCCCGATCTATCTAGTCGGTACTGAAAAACATAACTTCAAGATTTAAAATGTACGGCATCTGATTTACGCAAAATTCAGAGCCGTACCCAAAAGCAACATTTCTTATATTTCGCATCAATTTCACTACAAAATAGCCAAAACTCACCATCTTTTTCGAGCAAAAAGAAAATGGCTAACCACTTTCTCAAGTTCCAGGCACACGCAGCCGTTAGAAGGTTTATTGAGTCGCCAGCACTGCCCTTTAACCAGTTCTTACACAGCCTAAAATCACTCTTCAAATGCCCGATTACTGGTTCAATTGTTGCCCGTTTTTTACAGAGTTCACTTTTGCGTTTTCTCTTTGCTTGCGAGTCCCGTTTTAATGGCCGACTAGGGATAACAACTTCTTGGTCAACATACTGCATACACCCTTTATAGCCTTTATCTACAACGGCTGTAGTGATTTTACTCTTTCGGTGTTTATGGGCATGGTCAAGTGCAGGTCTAAGCAATTTTGAGTCGTGTTCATGTTTGTCATGACTGGTTACACCAATGATTAATTGACTCTGCTCTGTGAGCACGACAGAAGCCTTTTTACCATACTCGTATGGCTTATGGTCTTTGCCTTTCCCTACGCAGTAAACATCGGGTTCATGAAGGCTGTAAATCTTGTTCTTGTCTTTACGTTGCTGTGTAATGGCTTTTTCATAATTGGAAAAATTCTCTTTTTGTAAATCAAGGACATCTTGTGGAAGTTTGCGTTGTAGCTCCCTTAAAAGCCTGCCTGCGATAACACGCAACCTTTTTAACGCTCTTCTGGCTTTACTTCGATTTTTGGCATGTCTAAAGCTGCGACAGTCAATGCGTAGCTGTTTGACTTCTTTGACATAAGTACGCCTTTGCTTGATCCCAAATACTTTGGCAAGTTTATTGAGTCGGTTAACCACCTTGATGGCAAGCTTGCTATCTGTCGGATAAGTAATGGCTTTTTCTTGGACGGTTGTATCAACGTACACGGTGTCATCTTCAGCTTTGTCACCGTGTAAAGCCACAGATAATGCAAAGATTTTTTCACAGCCTTTTTCACCGATGCGCTTACGAAAAACACTGAGTTCACTGGCATCACAAGGGCGTGCTGTTTGAAACTCTGTCTCACCACAAAACACTTGAAAATACACGTTCATCAGCCACTCATCGACCAAGGCTTCATCGCTGAGTTTGTAAAGTTGCTTGAGTATTAGTAAACCGCACATCAACCGAATTGGCTTCGCTTTACGGCCTGATTTTTTGTATAACGGCTTGAACTCTTCTTCCAACGCTCGCCAATCAAAGGCATTAGCTAAAATGAGTAAAGGGTGAGTTTGCAGAAGTTGGTCTGTGATATTAAACAGACTGGCATGAGGTAAATTTGACGGGCTTTCTTTGAGCATTTTTAGCACCCAAAACGACCAGAAACCATAGGTTAACTATATCATTTCTGGTCGAAATTGAATGTATCAAATAGCTATATTTTATTAGCGATCAGAATGTTAGATGTTTTTCATGACCGACTATCTACCAATTTTACCCATAGCTCTCATATAATCTTCGAGACCACCCATTGAATCGATCATTCTGAATGGGTTATTTCTGGCAGCATTTTCTTCATGCGATTCAGTTATGCTACACCATGGGCAAAGGGATGTGTTTTGTGTTAAAGGTTCAGAACAGGACTCGCAGGTTTTATCAGTATTTGTGATGCACTCATTTTCAAAGATGAAAACATCATTGTCTTCATTTTTCATGTAAGGTTTGGGATGACTTTTTCCTATGTTCAGATGATACCAATCAATGTCATTATCAGCAGCTAAACTCAGGCTTGTCTCAAAAGACCCTTGTGGGAATTTTGGGCCAACAATAATTGATGTAACAAACTCAATTGGTATGAATAAAATTCTATTACCGTGTATGTCCTCTGTAACTTTTTTCATGTCCACGAACCTGCACTCACGCTCATAGCTCCACTCATCATATTTTGTGAAGTATGACTCTACAAAAACGAATTCTTGAAGATCGTATGAATACCTCGGCTTCAGTAGAACCGCTGCTCTTTCAAGAATCTTTTTCAAGTTCTCATGTGGACCTTTGCGGTAACTAACTTCCCAGATCGGGTTTCCCTCAAAGTGTTTCTGTAGTCCATCCAGATCAAATTCAAGAACAAACCCAGAATGGTTATCTGCATAATGCGCCCACATAGGTGAAACAATAGGAGATTGTGAAAAGCATGTTGTGGGGTTTTGAGGAATGCCTCCAACGATGTCTTTATAAAAAGCTAACTGCTCTGTTGGCGTGTTTAAGTCCATTCCCAAGAACAATTCGTAAGGATCATTGTAGTCTTTTGGTAAGGAACACTTTACTCCACAAAATCCATCTCTATCGAATACTAAATCTAATACATCATGGCTAAAGTATTTGTATATTTTTCCCACAGATTTACTGCCTTTTTTCATCTTACTTTTATGAATATCATTCAAGGCTTGCTTGAATCTCTTCATTTTCAATTTTTTACCGATTCTTCCCATGGACTCAAATGTTTGTTGGGGAGCTAACGCCTAAATCAGGTGCGCCGTAGGCGTCACCTGGATTTACTTGTTATGTTTTTCTTCCTCGGTACTTGGTTTATTACTTTGATGCATGTCGTACCATGATGATACTCGCAGTAGTGCAAATGTTGCTGCTATTGCTGAAAGTAGTGCATAAATAAACACCAAATACGAGACATAATAACCAGCTAAACAAAGATATTTAAACCAGCCACCAAACATCTCAAGAATGAAATGTCCTTCTGGAAGAGTAAAATAATAGGCTTTAGCAAATAATGCTAAAACCATTGAAAGCAACTGCAAGATTATAAAATGAACAAATGCTGCATTCATTTCCATATAAGGTGATGGCTCACCATCATCATCTTCACCGCTAATTAGTTGACGAAAATCATCGTCACCAATTGCAATCCACATTGCATAGCCACCCAAAGAGAAGCCAAGTAAATTTGGCATTATCGAAAGGACGTCATCCCACCAATTAGGTTGTGACCAATGCGGAAAAAGCGCAAGTGAAATAAAAATAGAAGCCCATAAATACGGACTTGTTAAAAGAGCCTTAAAACCACCGTATGCTTTCCAATACCTTGAAAACAATCCATCTTTCATCGCCTGAACCATTCAGTTACTGACCCTTTAAGCTTATCAGCAACCCTAGAAAAAAGCTCAAAAGCTGATTCAACATCGGGATTGTAATACTCAGTGACAGTAAAAGGGTGTTTGACCGTTGAAAACTCAGTTGGTTTTGAGCTTTCATTTTTACCTTTTATGAAAAAGCTACCATTTTTGGCTGAGATATGAGCCATTGTTTTTAAGTCTTCGTCCATTTCTATGGATTGACCAGGAACAACTTTATAAGTTTGCTCATATGATTCAACATTTCGTGCTTTCATACGATTCATAACCCTTTTTTCAGCCTTAGCATGATTATCAGGGTTTGGTCTTTTAATGACCATTTCAATTCTTTCTTTGATTGGTATTTTAAGAGCTTCAGAAAGCTCATCTATTGCAGGAATATGCGTAACATCAACTTTACCGTATTTCTCTACAATAGTGTCTTGGTTTAATATACGACTAACAAATTTTTCGGCATTCCTTGGTCCGAAAGTATTTTGGTCATAGTAGCCTTCGTAGAATAGCAAATGCTCTTTGGGGAAGAAAATATATGAGAATCTAGATGAATTTGGTTTCAAGTGGTCGGGTATGTTTATACCTTCAACATCATCTTCAGTTGCAAAATCATTCGTTTCAGTATTAAACCATTGAGCACTTGGATCGATACTCGTAAATTTAAATATATCTCCAGTAACCGGCCCCGGCTCTTTTTGATCACGACCTAATTTGAAGCAGTTTGCTAACAATCCATGTTGGTCACCCAAGATGTGTACGGAATTTCTTAGTTTAAAGACATCTCTAAAAAGCTCTAAATACTTTTCTGGTGTATGAGGCTGTATCGTAATATTAATTGCCCCAATTACTAGCTTTTTATCCCTTGCCATTTTTACTCCAATGGTTGATTGAAAAACATAACATTTTAATACTACGCATTCGCATTTTCCCGAGCTTTACTTGTTAAAACGCTCAACGCAATGACATGTTTTTATTAATAAAAGTTATCCTATTCCACTTTTTAGGGATAGGCAAAACGAGAATTCGCATTTATCCTGTTCAGCATTCTCGTTATCTCTGCCATAAAAAAACACAAAGACAAGAATAATCAATTAGTTATAAAAATATAGATTTAATAACGAGAATTTACCTTTGTTAAAAACATGCTTGATTTTTAAATCGGGCACATCATACTGTATATAGATACAGCTATGCAAATGGAATTGCGTTATGCCGAAAAAAAGTCCTTTCCTGGAATCAATAAGAGAAGAAATAAGATTACGTGGTTACAGTATCAGAACTGAAAAATCTTACCTGTATTGGATAAAACGATATATTTTATTTCACAACAAAAGGCATCCTGCCGAGTTATCGCCTGAACACATTAAACAGTTTTTGAGCAGGTTAGCTTCGGATAGAAATCTGGCCGCGAACACACAAAAAGTTGCGCTAAATGCTCTGGTCTTTTTGTACCGGAAGGTATTGAAACAAGAGGTGGGTGACTTAGGCTTTACGCTTGCGACGAAACAGCGAAATCTTCCAACAGTACTTAGCACATCTGAGGTAAACATACTTTTAGGCTTATTATCCGGAAGAAATGCTTTAACCCACATTTCGCATGGGGATTTAAGTATCCCCTATATTTTCAACTATTAACAAAAAAGAAACATAGTTCTTGTAGTGCTGCCATACGGTTTACCAAATTTCAGGTATGCCAATAGGCTTCTGTCGTGAAGCTAGACTTTTCCTGTCTTAACATTACGCAATGTTGTAAATACGACTCACCTCACTACCAAACAGGGTTAAAATTTTTCTCTTTTCTGGAGTAATACCCGATATCGCTGAACCTTGCCCTTTAATCGTAACGACATGAACAGTGCTCATTACTTGAAATATCCACCTCAATGTTGGTGTGAAAGTCGGTTTATTCGTCTGACTAAGGATCGTTTCATTATTTCTTTTCAGTGATTCTCTAAATTGATATTGCCCTGGGTTGTAGACCATTAAGCTGAAGGTCATTATCATCATTAGGGCATTGATGCGCTCTGGTCTTTTTAAAAATAGGTTGTCTAAGTGGAAGGCTGGGTCTTTGATAAGACGAAAGCCTCGCTCAACACCTTGTTGACTCTTGTAGCTATCAAGTACGGCTTTAGGAGACATATCAAAATGATTGGTCGCCAAAACAAATCGACCCACTCGATTTCGGTAGGGGCGCTGCCTGTCCTCTGAAGGTGTGAATGCTGTTTCTATTTGATAGTGAGAAAACTCTTGTTTAGCACCTTTTTTCGGGCGTCCTTTACTCGGGTATTTTTTTATCTCAACTAGCTGGTAACTCACATCGTGGTATTTTACTGTTTTTGCAGATTGTTCAAAGGCTTGCTCTGCATCGGCACGACAAAATAATTCTTTTTTTGCGAGCTTGTCAGCCTCACGTTCAATACGGTCTTTTTCTTCTTGTATTTGGCTTTCCAGTGTTTTTAACTGCTTTTTTGCCGCTTGTTTTGAGTACACCATCAAGTTGCATTGCGCTAACCCTCGCTCGGTATGCCCAAACCATGCACCTTGGTTGTCATCATCTAATTCAATCCAAGAAAATTGGCTTTCATCCGCTTCTCTTAGCTGCTTTATCAAAGTGATGTGGTTGGGGATGCGAGTGATCCAATGATAAAACGCATTTTTGAGTTCATCATTGACATACAGAGCCGAGTCAGCGACAACTGTCGTATCTGGCGCTTGTTTCAACTGCTCTCTAAAAGCCTTAATGCACGCTAATGTGTTATGAAAATTAGTCTTATCTTGGCTGTTTTGCCATCTAACGGCTCAAGCCATACCGGCATTTGTGCAGAGCCACTGACGGTCAGTGACATCATCATTTGTTTTAAATCTGGGCGATGATCTTTTGAGTAACCATACATAGGCAAAGCAGGTAAGTCATCTTGATTTTTATAGTCAATGTCATACTCACCATGTAAAGAAAAACTGGTGGTATCGAGGTGTAGCACTTGCCTTTCTTCTTGTCCAAAAAAATCGAGATACACCTCATTGGCGATTTCAGCAAATAGTTGCATCACTCCATATTCGTAGCACTTATCTAAAGTTCGTCCTAAAGCATCATCATTGAGATGTTCAGGTTTTACGCCTTTACCTATTAATAGCTCGATAGGTTTTCCAGTAAAGAATTTCGGTGTGAGATAAATTGGATTTTGCGTAAAACCTAACCCATTTAAAATCATGGCTTTTATGCGTTGACCGTGGCTCACATGGGACTGTTGCTGATTAAGAATAGGAAGTCGAGCATCAATGCGCTCAACCAGTTTGAGTTTATCAACCAGTCCGGCGGCTATACCAAGATGGTCTATATTCTGAATTGTTAATTGATCTTCATCCAGCATTTCAAAGTGGGATTTTGCAGAGCCATTTTTTAGTGAAGTAGCTGGTAGAAATCCGTTGCAATGTGAGCGCTGTGGCGGCTTGATGAAGCTGACGAAGTTATTTCATCCGTCCAGGGGCTTTTTTACGATATTTTCGCTCCCGATTTGCGATGTTTTTCCAGCTTGATAAACAGGCCCGGCAGGAGCGATTATTGCATTGCTTGTTTTGCTGTTAACTCTGGTGTGTGCCTTACTGAAGGTGATCGAGTGGAGATCCGGTAATCATTTACCATCCTTTATTTCAAAGTGAATAATGTTTCATCAAAACATTATGCTGAGTACATGTTAGGCCGTGGTTGATTGTTTATACTGTTGTCATCTAAAGCAACATAACCAGTGGCGTATATAATGAGTATCCCTCAAACTTCAATTTGTTTTAAAGGTTTGTTTAAGTGTTGTCTGACCTTGACCGGGGAGCCGGAGTCATGTCCTGAATCCCTTTACCCGACTCAGTTAAAAGGGGCGAAGATTGGCTTTTTAAAAAGGTTTTCTGAAGAGAGAAAAAAGGAAATTTGCTCTCAGATCGCTCTGCTGGAAGCCGGAACGAATATGAAACAAATGGAAGAGATAATGCGGACGCTTAATCAGAGCATTGCACCCGAATGCGGTGGCGCATTTGAATGGCGAATGTGGGAGGAGACAGACAGGAGAGTTATTTGTGTTTTTAAAGACCGAGCTGGCGTCGAATTTATAATTTCAAAACAGCCTTTGCCCTGCGCTCTGGTGAATAATGAGTATGAAAATGGCTCATTACTTAATAAATTAGTACAGGATTTTGGTGAACAATGGCTCCCCAAAGCAGAATTATCCGAAAGTAGTAAAAAATTTTTGGATGAAAAGAAAAATAATCCGCGTGCTACTTGGGGAAATAGAAATGCAGAACAAGAGATAAAAGAAAAAGAAACACTTGATAAAAAACGGCAAGAGTTGCTGCATAAATTTGAAAATTGTGCTTTATCGGAGGGTTATGATTTATCAGATTATATGCTTTTGCAGTCAGAGATTAATCAGCAAGTAAATGAATATATCCGCAAGGTGAAAAGCTCTGGGGCGCAATGTGATGAACCATCCCAAACTGAGGCAAATCCGCTCAAATTTGAGGCAGAAGCGGCAGCTAATCCAAAAAGCTATCCCGCAGGGTATAATGTAACGGGTTATATGATAACTGACGCCTCGGAACGTTATGGTGATAAAAACTATTATAAAGTACGCTTAAAGGTTCAGCTAAATCAACGTGATCAGCCTATAACAAAATGGATCAGGTTCCCCGTCAGCACACCAACATCCCCTGTTGATTCTCATGGTAACCTTCCGCCTTTCGAACCCGAAAGACAGATTGTCGGGGAGGGAGAAACTTCCGATCATTGTCCAAAAAAAACCGTGGTAGAAAAGATCGGTGGAAAAGGCTCTAAAAGCTGTGGGAGTAACAGGTCTGAGTCTCCTTATAGAGGTAAGTATTTTAGGATTTATATGTAGGCTCACTGTACCTGCTTAAGAGCGTAATGCTTACAATGAATTGGGCGGGCGCTGCTGTCACCGGCGTTCAGGTTCCCACCAGCAAACTTAATTTACCTGCTACAAATGTCATCCCTGGTATGTTTTTTCTATACCAACAAGGGAGATTGAGAAATGACCTTATTAGGCAAAGCAGATGAAGACGCTGATTTAGAAAAAACAATTAAAGCGAATACAACTAAAACCCGAAGCTATTCTTTATTCCGCCAGGTCTGCATATATTACGAGTTACTGCCAGCAATGAGAGAAGAGCGGGCAGCACCGTTAATGGAAAACTATTATCGTTATCTTAAGAATCACCGGATTTGCCGCAGAGTATTTGGAATTATTTAATCTAAAAAATGAGGGGATCTCGTGGGTACTTAACTTTCTGATTTCCCTGAGCTCTTAATAAAAGAGCGCTAAAAAGCGCTCAGTCGGCTTGAAGTCTTATCTTTAAGTTAAGCTGCTCAGGCGTGCCCGGCTTGCTTCGGCGAGCTTTCTCAGAAGCGCTTGTGAATCATTCCAGTTCAGGCACGCGTCAGTGATACTTTTACCGTAAACCAACGGCTTGCCATTGATGATTTTCTGGTTGCCCTCTTCGATAAAGCTTTCAGCCATGATTCCGGCGACGGCGGTGCTGCCGCCACGCAATTGATTCATTATATCATCGGCGACTTTGAGTTGGTTCTTATGTTGTTTCTGACTGTTACCATGACTGAAATCAACAACAATTCTCTCAAACAGGCCGACGGACTCAAGCCGGCTTCTCACTTGTTCGATATCTTCAGCGGAGTAATTAGGCCGGCTGCCGCCGCGTAAAATAATGTGACCGTACGGATTACCTGCGGTGCGGAACACGGACATGGCGCCTTCTTTATCCGGTGAGTAGAAAATGTGAGGCACCTGAGCGGCTCTGACCGCGTCAACGGCGATTTGAATACTGCCGTTGGTCCCGTTTTTAAAACCGACGGGGCAGGACAGCGCGGATGCCATTTCACGGTGAACCTGGCTTTCCGTGGTACGGGCGCCAATCGCTCCCCATGTGATAAGGTCGGCAATGTATTGGCCGTTTACCATGTCTAAAAACTCGGTAGCGATAGGGAGTTTCAGCTCTGTGATCTGTTGCAGTAAATGACGCGCTTTTCTCAAGCCTTTATTCGGGCTGAAACTGCCGTCAAGATCAGGATCTGAAATCAGCCCTTTCCAGCCCACGATTGTGCGCGGTTTTTCAAAATAGACCCGCATCACAATACATAAGTCATCTTTCAATTCATGATGAAGTTCGGCGAGTCGCTTAGCGTAATCCAGGGCGGCTTCAGTTTCATGAATTGAGCACGGGCCGATAATGACCAGCAGTCTTTGATCTTTGCCGGAAATAATCGCCTCAACTTCACGGCGTTGCTGAATCAGATAATCGGCAGCATGATCGGTCAGCGGATATTCTGAGATCAATTGAGCGGGGGAAATAACCTTACAAAGAAGTGAGGTACGTAATTCATCAGTTTTTACAGTCATCAAACATCCAAGCCGTATCCGGGCAAACACTATATATCTACCGAGATTATAACGAATCTTGTATAGATACAAAGTAGTTTCGCCTAAAAAATACGATAAGCATTTATTCTTTAAACTAAACCTGGTTATTTCCCTGAGATAGGCTCAGAACATTCCGTTTTGCGAAAATGCACCCCTTGTGTTTCCTTGTTATTCATTCGTATCGTCACAAAAGACATTGCTCCGCGTTCCGGCGAATTATTCGTCAAGAAGTAACTATGAATAAAAAATCAGCCTGCGGGGAAACGATGAATGACAGTTTCCTTATATCCCCGTCCGATCGGGCGGGGCTTTACCCGCTAAAGCGGTAAAACGTCCTGTTTTAAACATAAACATACTTTAGCTTTAAATTTATTCTGATCTGGATCAGGGTTTTTGAATTTATTTTTTGTTTTATTCGGTTCTTTTTGTCGACGTTATTTTGACTTTTGTCAATTAATTGTACTAATACGATATTTTTGATGAAAAAACAAAATGATTAAAATATAAAAAGTCTTTTAAATTCATTGATGAAAGATAAATGTTGATTTTTTATATATTTATAAAAGTTACTTATAAATTCTAGTAGGTTATAAATGCTGGATTGTAGCAAGCTTGAAATAACAATTTAACAAAGGTTATGCTGTAGCAGGATTTATTTGTGCTTTGAATTCCATTTGACTTTACAGAGTGAAAAATCAAGTGTGATTTTATTGTTTTAATTTTTTTAAGTAATGACGCAATAAAAATCTTGGTGATTCGGTCAAGTCTGTTTCAAATTAGTATGTTTAAAATTGTATTCAATATCAGATTTAAATTTGGTTAAGTAAATCTCCGGTTTTTAACTTATGAATAATCATAACTATGCACCGACGGGCTTAATGTCTTTTGTGATGCTTCTTCAATATTTAAAAAAGCCCGCGGACGCAGAAACGCTTAAACACGAGTTTTGTTCAAACGGACAAGATCTTGACCCGATAACTATGGTCAGAGCCGCCAGGCAGCTTGGTGTTAAGGCTCGGATAAAACAAGTAAAACCAAAGCGTCTGGAAAAGTCGCCATTTCCGTTTATCGCTAAAAAGAAGGATGGTGAATATACCATTGTCGGTGCGGCAAAAGACGGTCAGGTATTAATTCAGACGCCGGGAAAACAGCCGGAGCAAATCAGCGAAGCACGACTTTGGGAGATGTGGTCCGGTGAAGCTGTATTTTTAACCAGTCGTTCTATGCTCGCCGGAACTGAAAGAAAATTTGATTTAACTTGGTTTATTCCTGTTGTTGTGAAATATCGCAAACTTTTAGGCGAAGTTTTACTCGCGTCATTATTTATTCAGCTTTTTGCGTTAGTCACGCCTTTATTTTTTCAGGTGGTAATGGATAAAGTTTTAGTCCACAGAGGGTTAACGACTTTACATGTTATCGCTATTGGTTTGCTCGCTATTTCTTTATTTGACGTGGTATTAAACGGACTGCGAACTTATGTATTCTCACATACAACCAGCCGGATGGATGTTGAGTTAGGTTCTCGTTTATTCAGACACTTACTTAATTTGCCGATATCGTATTTTACCGCCCGTCCCGTCGGTCAAGTTGTCTCCAGAGTAAGAGAATTAGAAAGTATCCGTTCATTTTTAACGGGCAATGCGTTAACCGTCGTGCTGGATCTGTTATTCAGCGTGGTGTTCTTCACGGTGATGTTTTATTACTCGTCAACGCTGACCTGGATTGTTTTAGGCTCAATTCCGTTTTATGTATTTATCTCGGCGGCGATTACGCCGGAGTTACGAAAAAGAACCGAAGAGAAATTCGAGCGCGGCGCGGTTAATCAGTCATTTCTGACGGAATCCGTTACAGGAATGGAAACCTTAAAGTCTATGGCGGTTGAACCGCAAATGCGCCGGAAGTGGGAAGAGCAGCTCGCCGGTTATGTGAAATCGTCTTTTCGCTCAGTAGTTCTGGGGATCTTCGGCGGACAATCAGTACAGCTGGTGAGCAAAATCGTAACGGCGTTGCTGCTTTGGCAGGGGGCGCAGTTAGTGATTAATGATCAGCTTTCCGTCGGCCAGTTAATCGCGTTCAACATGCTTTCAGCTCAGGTCGCCGCGCCGATTCTGCGCCTCGCTCAGTTGTGGCAGGACTTTCAGCAGTTTCGTATATCACTTGAGCGTCTTGGTGACGTGTTAAATGTACCGACAGAGCCGCGGCAGAGCCTGAACCGTCCGGCATTGCCTCCGATTCAGGGGCGTGTAGTCATGGAAAACGTGCATTTTCGCTATAGCCCGACGGGCCGGGAAATCCTCAGAGGCGTTAATTTAGACATCAGAGCGGGTCAGTGTATCGGTGTCGTAGGACCGTCGGGTTCCGGTAAATCAACCTTAACCAAACTGATCCAGCGCCTTTATATTCCTGAATCGGGGCGTGTGCTGGTGGACGGTAATGATCTCGCTCTGCTGGATCCCGCATGGCTGCGCCGTCAGGTCGGCGTGGTGCTGCAGGAAAATATCCTGTTTAACAGCAGCATCAGGGACAACATTGCCTTGTCCGATCCTTCTCACTCAATGGAACGCATTATTCAGGCGGCGAAATTAGCCGGCGCCCATGAGTTTATTCTTGAGCTGACTCACGGTTACGACACGGTGATCGGAGAGCGCGGCGCCGGGCTTTCAGGCGGTCAGCGTCAGCGTATCGCGATTGCCCGGGCGTTAATCACTAACCCGAGAATTCTGATTTTAGATGAAGCCACATCGGCGCTTGACTATGAGTCCGAAAAAGCGATTCAGGACAATATGCAGCTGATTTGTAAAGGCAGAACCGTGATCATCATCGCCCATCGCTTATCCACGGTCCGGACCTGCGACCGCATTATTACCGTTGATCGGGGACAGGTTGTTGAAGACGGTTCCCACGATGCGCTTATCCGGCGAAACGGTCGTTACGCCAGATTGTGGCAAGCGCAGACCGGAGGCTCATTATGAATATCCCGGATCAACAGCCGGAAAATAAAGCGAAGTCAGAACCGGATAACAAAACGACGAGCCGATTCGGCGCGCTAAAAAATTACCTGTTTTCAAAGTTACCGGAAGGACTTCAGCGCTCGGCGTTAATCTGGAAATCGGCTAAGGAATTTGAAAAGCAGCACCCGAGGGTTAAACGTAAAAAAGATGAGCTGGAATTTCTGCCGGCGGCGGTGGAAATTCTCGAAACACCGGCGTCACCGCTGGGCCGGGCGATAACCTGGACCATCATGAGCTTATTTTTTCTCGCTCTCGCCTGGTCCTGGTTCGGTCGTATTGACGTGTTCGCCACCGCGAGCGGGCGGGTGATCCCTCTGGGGCAGACCAAAGCGATTCAGCCGCTGCAGCTGGCTAAGGTCAGAAAAATTCTGGTGCAGGAAGGCGAGCATGTGAGAGCGGGTCAGCATCTGATTGAGCTTGACCCTACGGAAACGGAAGTCGATCTGGAGCAGGTGAAATATCAGCTGTTAGAGGCCAGACTCAATATCGTCCGCACTAAAATTCTGCTTAACGGATTAGAGGCCGGAATCACTCAATACTCGGATCTGCCTGATTATGTTACCCGCGTAAAAGCGGTTTCAGACTCATGGCCTTCAATGCCGGATGATGCTCAGTATAAGCTGCAGCAAGCAATCTTAAAACGTGACTGGAAGGCCATTACCTCAACAAAAAAACGCAATCTTGACAGTCTGAAACAGCAGCAGGCCGCGGTGGCGGCGGTAACGGCGCAGATTTACCGCCTGGACGTGTTAATTCCGCTTTATCAGGAACAGGTCGATGCCATGAACCAGCTGCTGACGAAAAAACACGTGTCTAAGCTGGAGTGGTTACAGCAGGAAGAACGCCGTATCTCGGCCATTGAAGAACGTAAGGTGCTCAAAAACCAGAAGCGGGAAGCCCAGGCGCGGCTGAAGGCGCTGAAAAGTGAACACGAAAGCGATATGCATCAGCTTTTACAGCGGCATCTGAAAGTCCTTCAGGAAAATCAAACGGCGGCGCGGCAGCATCTGCTGACGTTAAGAAAAGCGAAGAGCAGGCAGCAGCACCAGATTTTAAAAGCGCCGGTTGACGGCATAGTGCAGCAGCTCCAGGTTCACACCGTGGGCGGCGTGGTGCAGCCGGCGCAACCCATTATGATCATTGTGCCGGATGATGTTGAGCTGGAAATCGAGGCCAGCGTGCTCAATAAAGACATAGGATTTATTAAGCCGCGGCAACCGGCAAAACTGAAGTTCGAAAGTTTTCCGTACACTAAATTCGGTCTGCTTAACGGCAGTGTCAGGTTTATTTCCAGAGATGCCGTCGCCAGTGAGCAGCTGGGCAGTGTCTATCCCATCCGGGTGCGAATGCGCGAAAAAGAAATTCTCGTCGGGGATACATGGCAAAAGTTAGAGCCGGGAATGAATGTCACGGTAGAGATTAAAACGGGTGAGCGAAGGCTTATCGAATTTTTCTTAGCGCCTTTATTGAAAGGTAAGCGGGAGTCGTTTCATGAGCGCTAATGCCTGAAAAATCAACAAAATCATTTTCAGCGTTCAGGCGAAAACGGAGTCGTGCCGTCTCCGGCTTAACAAACGGCACATAAAACGATTAATAATCTTTTGGGGGAAAAACTAATGACACAGACAATATCCGAAAACAACCGGGAGTTAAGCTCTTTCAGCGATGAAGAGCTGACATCCAAAGAGCAGTCCGCCATTGCCGGTATTAATAAAGATTTGGCGTCCTTTTTAATCGCTGAGACCTTCAGTGACGGAGCGGGCGGCTCCATTGATTTCGCGGAAGTGTTAACTCAATCTCTCGCCGCGGACGACCCTGAACTTGCCGCTCAGCTTAAAGAGGTATTGCGGGATCCTGACGTTGTCGCCGCCTTTGACGCTTATCAGCGTGTGACGGCCGGCAACGCCACTCAAGATGATATTGATTTACTGCGCGCCGAAAGTGAGTTCGCCGGCCAGGCTTTCGAAAATGTCTCCGAAAGGGATCCGAATAACCCTGACGCGGGAAGAGGACGGCTGGACGCGGCTACACAGGAGCGTGTGGATATTATCGACAGCGTAGTCGGTAATGTTTATCAGACGCCTGATAATCCGGGCACGCCTGAGAATATCTTTACCGCTCTGGGCGCGAACTCCGCGGGATCCTTCGGTTTTTTAGCTACGGCAAACGGCATTTTTGATAACGTTCAAAGTGAATATTATCTGAATGCCGATACTGTAAATACCTCAGCGGGCACGCTCGCCGCGACCTCCGGTTTGTTCTTCGGCGGCCGGAACCTCTATAACGGAATCGCCGCCGCTCAAAAGGGCGACGACTTAAACGCTTCTCTGGATATTACGGTCGGCGCTCTGGGTATTACCCGCGGTTTACAGAGCCTGTCTTCAATCGTCGTAAAAAAAGTAGCGGCGAAAATCGGCACTTCCACGGCGGGCGCCGTAAGCAGTTTCCTCGCGCCCAATGCCGCGGCGGCGGCGGGCTCGGCGTTAGGTAAAGCCGGAGCGGCGTTTGCCATTGGTATCGGTTCGGCTGTGGCGGTTGCCGCGGGTACGGCGTCCCTGGTCAGAAACGCGATGGCAGCCGATGAGGCGCGCCGTTCCGGTCAACACGGTGTCGCGGCGATTTACGGCACTCAGGCGGCGTTAGACGGTGTCTC
The DNA here is from genome assembly GCA_965200795.1 of Parashewanella sp. Lineage (GTDB taxonomy): Bacteria > Pseudomonadota > Gammaproteobacteria > Enterobacterales > Shewanellaceae > Parashewanella. Next base: position 75,212 of record CBDAVB010000026.1, on the reverse strand, counting down.
AACCGTGCTTAACGTCGCCAGTCTGGTCGCGGATTTCGTCCCCGGACCGGGTACGGTTGTTTCTATCTTACTTGACAGTGTTAACCTTGTTCTGACAGGCGTGAATATTGGTCTGAGCTTCCTGGTTGATCTGGTGGCGGATAAAGACAAACTCCAGAGGACCGCCTGGGATAATTACCTCAAGTCACCGGCCTTTAACAGCTACATTGACGGTATCGGTGACAGCTTCGCGAAAGAAGGGTATGACAAACTGACGGTTTATGTTGACTCCGCGACCAGCGGCGTGCCTGATTACGGCACAGGCAATGTTTTGCAGAATCAGGCGGAGCGCAGCTTAACTCAGCAGGCTAAAGACTTCCCGGGCAGCGACGAATTACGTGTCGCGATTCTTGACCAGACCCAGTTCGGCAAGACGTTAACGGGCCGGGATAATGATGATTACCTGGACGGCGGCCGCGGTGATGACACCTTATACGGCAAAGGCGGTAACGATTTGCTCTTCGGCGGCACGGGCAATGATACTTTAGAAGGCGGTCCGGGAGACGATTTATTACTCGGAGGCGCCGGCTACGATACATTAAAAGGCGGTCCGGGTAATGACGCCTTAAAAGGTTATCTTGGCGCGGACATCAACATCGGCGGCTCCGGAGACGACAGAATCGACTTAGAAGTCGGGGCGGATCGAATTACGGACGGCGGTGACGGGGATGATCTGATTAACCTGATCGTCAATGATGAATTTGATTTGCTTGCCAGGTACGGGGGCAGCGTTGATACGGATTTAAACACTCAAATTTCACGCCTGAATTTTGATCGGGAGCGGTTAGTTAATGATATCAAAAGCATCGGTGCTTTTGAGCTGCTGGGGCTTAAACCTAATAAAGAATACCCGAGATCCGATCCCCGTATTAAGTCCGGTGAATCATTCAACGGGATATTTGATTTTTCAAAAGATTACAGCGCTAACTCTCAGATCTCAGAAGAGCAGCTTAAGGAAAAAGGTTACGTATTTGTCGCGCTTTATGAACCGCTCGGCGCGGAGCAAAGCTGGAACATTTTTTATAATTTTGAATCAGACACAATCGCGGGTGTTTCACACAATATTGCCACGGGTAAGCTGCAAAGCTATTTAGAGCGGGATAATGTCAGCGCCAAAATGACTGAAGCTTATTACGACGGCTGGTATTTAGGAAGAGTCGGCTATCTTGTCGCGCTCGGCAGCGGCGCTTTATTTGATCACAGCGGCTCAGCTTATTTTCATAATAATCGTAAATTCTCTAATGAGGCTAATCTTTCTGAGTTCACTGATATTGAAAACGTGGTCGGCACGAGGTTTACGGACAATATTACCGGTGACGATGGTGATAACTATCTGGACGGAGGGAAAACGATTTTAAACTCAGGCGCTTATTATACTGATACGGTCAGCGGTAAAGGAGGCGATGACGTCATCGTATATAACAATATCGGCGATCATTTAGACGGCGGAACGGGTCACGATACACTGGTGGTTAAATTCGCGCGTCAATTTAGCCATGGTGAGCGCTGGGTTTATGACCTGGGAAACAGCACCAATTATCATGAGGTTCAGGCTGACAGTCGTCATCAGAAAAACCTGCTTAACTTTGAAAGTTTCTCCGGGAGTTATATCGGTGAGATTGTTTACGGAACCGGCGCCGATAATTACTTAATCGGTAACGGCGGTGATGATACGCTTCACGGACGTGACGGTAATGATTACCTTGTAGCGGATTCCGGTAATGATGAGCTGTTCGGCGACGCGGGTAATGACGTTTTAGTCAGCGGTGACGGTAACAACATCCTGAACGGCGGAGACGGTACTGATACCGTAGTCTATGACAAGGCGGTTAATCTTACGGTCGATCTCAAAGCGGGAACGGCATCATCTGAAACAGGCACCGATACCCTCAGTAACATCGAGAACATCCGTTCCGGCGAAGGCATAGATACCTTGTACGGTGATGACAATAACAACACCATTAACGGCGGCGGTATTATTGATAATCTCTACGGCCGGGGCGGTGATGATACTTTCGTTTTCAATGTGAAAAACTATCGTGATGATTTATTTCTCCGCCTCTTTGACTTAAAAGGATATATTGACGGCGGCGACGGTACTGACACTCTGGATTACAGTGATTTTAAAAATATGGAGGCGCTGAGTTCACTGTCCGGCGGGCAGTCTTATCAGATAAATCTCAGGAGCGGTTCCGCCAGCTTTATTCTTGACGAGAACGCCGGCAAGGCTAAAGTATTTCACAAGTTTAACAACATTGAGAATATCGTGGCCGTTAACGGACGCCGTACAACAATTATAGGTAACGAAGCGGATAATACGGTTATCGGTAACAGCACTGATACGGGATTTAGCGCCGGTGCCGGCAACGACACGTTTTTAGCTCATAAAGGCAAACTCTTATTTCTCGGCGGTGACGGTACCGACACACTGTCTTTTGCCCGTCTGAAGACTGAAGACCTGAACGGTGAGGCCATTCACATTGAGCTTGATTCTGACGGGCGGGGAAACGGAACGGCGTTCGCGTCCGGTGTCATAGAGAACGGTAATCCGTTTTTTGAGACTAACCTTTCCTCTGTTGAGAACGCGACCGGCCATGAAGGGGTTGATCATATCACGGGCAGCGGCGCTGATAATATTTTAAACGGCATAGGCGGTAACGATACCATTTACGGTAAGGAAGGTAATGACACCTTAATAGCCAAAGGGGGTAAGTTATACGGCGGTAAAGGTAAAGACACGTATATCGTTTCGGCTGACGCTGACTATGTTCAGCTTAAAGACGCCAATCCTGACGCGCGATTCGGCGGTAATCACATTGTTTTCCAGGGGCTGGACGCGGATGACGTTTCGGTATCGATTTCTCCTTACAATGACAGCATTGATTTTACCCGGGAGGTGGATGGTAAGACTAAAGTGCTGGCAAGCTGGGATATCCGGACGCAGGACTTAGACTTCTACGACTGGGGACCGCTTTTTAAGGCGTTGAATCAGACGATAGAGCGCGTCAGTTTCCTCGATTCAGAGGGGAATGTCTCTGACACTTTCACGCAGGCCTCACTGCAAAAGTTCTTTTATGATCAATTAGTGGTTACCGACTCCAATGAGAACATTTTTGATTTTCGCGGCCGGGACGTAAAATATAACGCGGATCACTTAAATCTTCATGGTATATTTACGGGATCGAAGGGAGACGACATTCTTGACGCGTCAGCGACCAGTGATAACGTGATTTTAACGGCTGAGAAAGGACAGGACATTTTGATCGGAGGAAAAGGACAGAATACCTTCAGAGCCGATAAATCGGCGGAGTCAGCGGTGATAAACGCGACTCAGGGCTCAGGAACGATTGACTTACAAAATCAGGGGTCAGTTGTTTTCATCAGCTCTGAAAGCGGTAACTATACCATCAAAGACACAAACTCAGGCGCGGCTGACGGCACCCTGATTTTTAAGGATTTTTCTTATGAATCGATTGCCGGCGTCACTCAGGATGAAAAAGGCTTATCCATTTTACTCAGAGACGGTCAGGCCATTGATATCAAAGCTAATACTAGCGGTCAGCTGTCAGTCAGTAAATTCAAATTACGCACGGGTGAAGTGTTAACGGCTGATGAGTTTAAGCATCAGTATAAGCGGTATCTTGAGAAACGGGACGCGCCGGTAAACGGCGACGCGTCGGATAACGTCATTGCCGTAGATCACCTCGGCCGCGAATATTACGGCCGGGCCGGTGACGACACTTTTGTGGTGTCAGACAAAAGAATTTCCCGTGATAACCCTGAAACTAAAATTCGTGACGTTAAGGGTAAAATTTCCGGCGGTGACGGCATTGATACGGTCAACTATAGTAAAGTTGAGGCGAATCACTTCGAAATCAGCATTTCTAACGTTATCGCACAACCGGGAACCGTTTCTATCAAAGCGTCTGTCAATGGTATTGAGGTTCACACGCTTGACGGGATTGAAAATATCATCGGTGCCCGTGACTCAGCGAATACCATCAGACGTAAGCTTCCTTTTGGTTTATTCGGTGACAAAAACAATTTATCTGAGTCTGAACTCAGTGAGTTCAGAGAGGACAACGGATCTTTGCTCATCAGCCCGGATCTCGCGGTTACCGGCGGTAACCTTGATGATATTATCTTCCTCGGTGCCGGTGACGATACTCTGGCCGGTCTCGGCGGTAACGACAACTTAAGGGGCGGTGTCGGAAACGATACCTATAATTTTGACCGTGACTTCGGCCGGGACACGATTCTTGACGCCGGCGGAGACCATGACGCGCTGAATATAACGGGCTTATCATTGAATGAGCTGATCTTCCGTCAGCAGGGCGATGATCTGGTGATCACCCAGTTAGAACAGGACTCGGCGGACACGATAGCCTACGCCAGTCACGGCATTACTGTCACGGGTCAGTTTAAAGATAAAAGTACCCGTAAAATTGAACACATCTCGGTTAACGGCGAAACCTTATCCTCCGCCGATATCTCTCTGTTAGTTCAGGCGACCGCGGCGTTCCTGGCGCAAAACGGCGGAGATGACAGTTCAGGCAGTCCGGTTATCGGTGATAATCACCATTTATTAAGCCAAATCTCGGTATCCGCGTTAGCCTGAGTGATGTAATCCTGACCTGAAAATAAAAATGCCTTATTGAGTTTGTTTCATTAAGGCATTTTTTATGTGATTTTCTGCAGATTAATATTTGATTAAATTAAGTTAATGAACCGGAAAATTTATTTTATTCCGGTAGAATGCAGCGCAGTTCTAACTGTATAAATAGCCCTCAAGCTTGTTGAGCGTTTGTGGTGAGTTCAATAATCACTACTTGATCAAATTGAACCTGATTAACTTAAGATTAAACTTTGGTAACAAATGTAGAGGTGGCGCTGTAACAGAGATAAACTGTTTATATGGAAATTCAAGTTATCGGAGATTGTTATGACAGAAGTGGTACCTAAAACGTTTAATTTCGGAATTAATAATTTCGGAGATCCGGCAACGACTTGCCAACCAAGTCCGATTACAGAGTATGAGTTAACACGCAAAGATGATAATGGCTGCAGAAAAGTTACCTATCGCGCCTCTAAATCGGGGTTTGCCAAATCTCAGATTTATGCGGCGGTGACAACCTTTACCAGTGAGGATGACGTAACGGTAAAAGTCGTTGTCAGAAACCGGGAAGCCCTGGCAAAGAAGAACTGGGTTGTCCGCATATGTCAAAAGGCCGGCGTTGCTTTAGAAAATATTGACTTATGGCTAAGATGTAAAGCCAATCGTTTTACCGAAGGGGATATGAAGAACCTCGAAACATTAAGAAAGGGACTAATAAATGAGACAAAAATAGAGCATGAACGTGTTCAAACGTCTAAGAAATCTGTCGCGCAAACCGTTTTTGATTCAAAATATTCAAATTTACCGGAGGAAACTCAAGCTGAGCTGAGAAATTCAACGACCACAAATCGTCACTGGTGGCAGCATAGCTTTAGAAACCAGGTAAACTCAGAGCACTACCGGAGAGATTTAGAAAAAATAAATCAGCACCCGCAAATGATAGAAAAATTTAAGTATCTAAATCAATATCTCAAAAACAAGCCTGATTTCAGTCCGGAAAATTTCAAATGCGATATATGTAAAACTAAGCTGTCAAAAGGTGACGCGGTAATCGTCAGTTATACTGATCCGACTGATAATAAAACTAAGCGCACGCTGGTTTCGAAAACAGGCGCGGTTCGCCTGATTTCCGGTAACGCAAAAGTTAAACTTAAACTTAAGTCTGATCCTGATGTTAAATTCAGCGACTCTCACGTTGAAATATCTAATAAAAGTAAGAGCGGTGCAAGGTCGGTGGATCCGGCAACTGTTAAATTAATCAATTTCCCGCGAAATGAAAGTCACCTGAGAGATATGTTAAATGAGGAAGGTGAACCAGAGGAGTTAATGAAAAGCAGCGGCGCCGCGCCTGAGAATATTGATATAAGCGAAAACTGAGAGCTGTCCCGGAATGGCCGTTACTTACAATGCCCTGCCGGTTGAAGCGGAGCCTCAGCGGAAAATCCGGAGCCGAGCAGCCGGCGATAGGTTTTTCGATATTTCTGGCGTTCAGGTTAAATGCTCCGCAAGGCGCTCTCGCGCGTAATAACGGCAGTCTTTCAGGAGGCAGTCTTTCAGGCAAGAGTAACGCCGCTGTAGAGTGCTATAAGACGGACGTAAAAAAAGTGAAAAAACCTATGGTCGGGTACTTAAAACATATGCCTTTCCAGTTTGGTAATATCAATAATCTTAGTGGCAATTTCTTCTACTGAATGATTGGTAGTATTAATGAAGGGGATTTTTTCCTTCTTATACAGTATCTCAACTTCTTTCACTTCGATACGGCATTGACGTAATGAGGCGTAACGGCTGTTATGCAAACGGCTCTGGCGGATTTCGTGAAGACGCCGCGGGTCAATCGTCAAACCGAACAGCTTGTTTTTATTTCTTTTTAAGGCTTCCGGCAGTCTGAGGTTGTCCATGTCATCCTCGACAAACGGGTAATTGGCGGCCTTAATGCCAAATTGCATCGAAAGATAAAGACTTGACGGGGTTTTACCGCAACGGGAAACACCTAATAAAATAATGTCCGCTTCATCCATGTGTTTGAGTGTCTGACCGTCATCGTTATCCATCGAATAATTAATGGCATCAATACGATCCTCGTAACCGGCGTTTTCTTTTCCGTGGGTCCGGTGCAGTTTCGGGCAGGCTTTCATGCCCAGTTGTTCTTCTAAAGGCGATACGAAGGTGTTCAAAAAATCGTAATCCGTGCCTTTACTGGCCGAAATAATTGCTCTGATTTGCGGTTTTACAATGGAATGGAACACCAATGGCTGTTCGCCTGTTGTAATAAAACTATCATTTATTTGCTGCTTTACTTCTTCAGCTTTTGCGGTTGTCTCAACAAACGGAATTGTAACCTGTTCAAATTCAATAGGAAACTGAGAAAGTACAGCATGCCCGAATACTTCGGCGGTAATGGCCGTTCCGTCAGAAATAAAGAATACCTTTGGTGTCATAATGGCCTCATGTGGTAATAAAATTACAAATAAAATTATAGATTTACGCCTGTTGTGGTGAAGTGTAAAATGCCCGTGCGCTAAAGGGAAGTGCCTATATTAATTCTGATAGCAGTGTGCATTACTCTTATATGAGAACAACTACATGAGAACAAACTGTTATCAGAATTAATATAAATATTGCGGAGATAGAACTGTGCAACAATATGTACTCTGGTATCAAGATTTAGGCATGGGTGACGTCAACACGGTCGGCGGCAAAAATGCGTCGCTAGGTGAAATGATCAGCAACTTATCCGGTGCTGGAGTTCAGGTTCCCGGCGGATTCGCTACGACGTCTCATGCTTTTAATGAGTTTCTTGAGCAAAGCGGAGTTAACCGGAAGATTTACGACATCCTTGATACACTGGACGCGGATGATGTAAATCAACTCGCTAAAATCGGTGCACAGATCAGACAATGGGTTATCGATACGCCGTTCCAGCCTGAGCTTGAAAAATCAATCCGTGAAGCCTACGAAAAATTATCCTCTGAGACCCGGGACGCTTCATTCGCCGTCCGTTCATCAGCTACCGCGGAAGATATGCCGGACGCTTCTTTTGCCGGTCAGCAGGAAACCTTCCTGAACGTTAAAGGTTTTGACGCGGTTTTAGTCGCCATCAAACACGTATTTGCTTCGCTGTTTAATGACCGCGCCATTTCTTACCGGGTTCACCAGGGTTACGATCACCGCGGTGTAGCGTTATCGGCGGGTATTCAGCGTATGGTGCGCTCAGATAAAGCGGCATCCGGCGTAATGTTCACTATGGACACAGAATCAGGCAACAACGACGTGGTATTCATCACCTCATCATTCGGTCTGGGTGAAATGGTGGTACAGGGCGCGGTTAATCCTGATGAATTCTATGTGCATAAGCCGATTCTGACACAAGGTCATCAGGCGGTGGTTCGTCGAAATATCGGCAGCAAGCTTATTCAAATGGTTTACTCTGACGACGCCGGTCACGGCAGGCAGGTCAGGATTGAAGATGTTGACGCGCAAAAACGCCGTCAATTCTCCGTGACTGACGCGGAAGTGACGGAGCTTGCTAAACAAGCCGTGATCATTGAGAAGCATTACGGTCATCCGATGGACATCGAATGGGCGAAAGACGGCAATGACGGTAAGCTGTATATCGTTCAGGCTCGTCCTGAAACCGTCCGCAGCCGTGAGGATGTTCAGTTAATCGAGCGTTACCACTTAAAAACAAAAGGTGACGTATTAAGCGAAGGCCGCGCAATCGGTCATAAGATCGGCACAGGTACGGCTAAGGTATTAGCGTCACTTGATGATATGGATCAAATCCGGCCGGGTGACGTTCTGGTTACTGATATGACTGACCCGGACTGGGAACCCATCATGAAGCGGGCCAGCGCCATCGTAACCAACCGCGGCGGCCGTACTTGTCACGCCGCGATCATCGCCCGTGAGTTAGGCGTACCGGCGGTTGTCGGTTGCGGCGATGTGACGGACATCATCAAAACCGGCCGGGAGGTAACGGTTTCATGCGCCGAGGGTGACACGGGTTATATCTACGAGGGCAAGCAAAAGTTTGATGTAGTCACCAACCGTGTTGACGCGTTACCTGAGCTGCCGATGAAGATTATGATGAACGTGGGTAACCCGGACAGGGCGTTTGATTTCGCTCGTCTGCCGAACGAAGGTGTGGGGCTGGCTCGTCTTGAGTTTATCATCAACCGTATGATAGGTATTCACCCTAAAGCCTTACTTGAGTTCAGTCAGCAGGACGCGGCGCTGCAGCGGGAGATTCATGAGATGATCGCCGGTTACGAATCACCGGTTGAATATTATGTGTCCCGTCTGGTTGAAGGTATCGCCAGTATCGGCGCGGCTTTTTATCCGAAGAAAGTCATCGTTCGCATGTCTGACTTCAAGTCCAACGAGTACGCCAATCTGGTCGGTGGTGATCGCTACGAGCCGGATGAGGAAAACCCGATGTTAGGTTTCCGCGGTGCCAGCCGTTATATTTCCGGGTCGTTCCGTGATTGTTTCGCGCTTGAATGTGAGGCGGTTAAACGTGTCCGTAATGAAATGGGTCTGAAGAACGTTGAAATCATGATCCCGTTCGTGCGTACCCTTGAAGAAGCGGCGCAAGTCATTGAGCTTCTCAAACAGCAGGGTCTTGAGCGGGGTAAAGACGGCCTGCGCGTCATCATGATGTGTGAGCTTCCGTCAAACGCGCTGCTCGCGGAAGAATTCCTGGAATACTTTGACGGCTTCTCTATCGGTTCAAATGACTTAACTCAGCTGTCATTAGGTCTGGACCGTGACTCCGGTATCATCAGTCACTTATTTGACGAGCGTGACCCGGCCGTTAAGAAATTACTCGCAACGGCGATTCAGGCGGCTAAGAAAAAAGGCGCTTACGTCGGCATCTGCGGCCAGGGTCCGTCCGATCACGCTGACTTTGCCGCATGGTTAGTCGGGCAGGGAATTGATACCGTGTCGCTGAACCCGGATACCGTGATTGATACCTGGCTGTACCTGGCCGAAGCTCATGGTTAACTGATTAAGCCGGTGACAAAAACCGCCTTTTACGGCGGTTTTTGTTTGCCCGGCAGGTTAAAACAAACCTGTATCACCCAGGCCGCGGGAAAGATAAAAATAAATAAACAGTGTGCTTAGTCTGACTGATAGTTTTATAAAATGTGAGATGTCCCGCAAAACAAGCCGTCCTTTTAGTCATATATTTAACGCCGTACCGCTGATATTTTCATTTTCCATTCACGTCACCTTTGAGTTTCTTTATTCAGGAAAAATGAAGAACGTATCTTGTTAATTCAAATTCAATGTCAGGGTCGACTTATTTCGTAAAACGAAAGCTGTTCAGCCAAGAGGTTTTTACAAATGAGTATAAAAGCGTTAAAAACATTAGCGGCGACAGCCGTATTTATTTCCCTTTTCGGGTGCGGAAGTGATCATAACAATTCTGATGAAACCAAAACCTGCGCCGATTTCGGTGATCAATGTATAAAACTTTCGGTGTTACATACGAACGATAACCACGGGCGATTCTGGGAAAACAGTAAAGGCGAGGGCGGCATGGCCGTCCGTAAAACCATTATCGACGGAGTCAGAGATGAAGTTGAAAAAGACGGCGGTAATGTGCTTGTTGTCTCAGCGGGTGATATCAATACCGGCATTCCCGAATCCGACCTTCAGGACGCCGAGCCTGACTTAGTCGGCATGAATTTAATCGGCTATGAAGCGATGACACTGGGAAATCATGAATTCGATAATCCGCCTGAAGTGCTTGAAAAACAGCAGGAAATCGCTGATTTTCCGTTCCTCTCGGCGAACATTTACAAAGAAGATGACGACGGCAGCTCAGTCAGAGCTTTTCAACCTTATCAGGTTTTCACTTATCAGAACCTGCGTGTCGCGCTGGTCGGGGTAACGACCCCGGATACGAAAAATATTGGTAACCCGCTTTACGTCGGTGACTATAAGTTCACCGAGCCGGGGGCGGAAGTGAAAAAAGTGATAAAAGAGCTGAAACAAAGTGATACCGATAAAGATGATGTTGTCATCGTACTGTCCCATCTCGGTTATTATCGTGACGCGCGGCATGGCAGTAACGCTCCGGGGGACGTTACCATGGTAAGGGCGCAGGATAAGGGGGCGTTAGCCGCCGTATTCGGCGGGCATACGCACAACGTCACTTGTACTAATGTCGCCGGGGATGATTTCAAACCCGGAGACGCGTGTGTGCCGGATAAAGAAAACGGCACTTACATCATGCAGGCGGGATCATGGGGGAAATACGTCGGCAGAGCCGACTTCGAATACTACAACCGCAAATTACATTTAGCGCGTTATCAGCTGATCCCTGTCAATTTGCGAGATGATGACGGAAAGGTCGCCGGTGAACTCGTAAGTCCGGATCCTACCACTGAGGCAATACTCAGAATTTATCAAAACCAAGGTCAAAAAGAATTGGATAAACCCATTGCCCAAATTAATGATACCTTAAATGGCGAACGCGCTTCGGTTCGGTTTCAGCAGACGAATTTAGGTAAGTTTATCGCCGCCGCGCAGACCGCGTCCCGGAAAGCTGATTTCGGTATTGTTAACTCAGGCGGCATCAGAGCGTCCATCCAGAAAGGTGACGTAACAACGCGCGGTGTCCGGATCGTTGAGCCTTTTTCTAACCAAGTATATAAAGTGACCATGTCAGGCGCTGATTTAACCCGATATCTGAGCGGTGTCGCGACTAAACAGATTGACAGCGGCGGCTACGCCCAGTTTTATAACATAAAAATGCGAATTGACTGCGCGTCGGAAGATCCGGAGCAAGCTGTCACCGTTAATGAGATCAACGGCGGGAAGTTCGATAAAAACGCTATGTATTCGTTTTCGATTCCTAATTTCTCAGCCGCCGGCGGGGACGGTTATCCGAAGCTGGTCGGTGAGGATAAGCAATTTAAAAACGCGATTGTATTTACAGAGGGGAACTTGGTTGACTGGGAGGAGCTTTCTGACTTTTTCAAATCACAAGCCGGAGAACCAACAAACGTCATTGATGTCAGCCCGTATACCCCTGACAAAAATGATTTGGTTTATCTGAACACTAAAGACGCTTCCGGAAACGGGTGTAAAGTCTCAGATTAGCGCCAGAAGCCCTGAAGCACAGGTAAAGTAAGCGCGGCGGCCGCTAAATCACTTTCTTATTCCTGAAACGGTACGCGAGCTGAAGAGAGCCTATAGCTATCAGCGAAGTCAGCATAACTGAGGAAAAAGGCACGGCGGTTCCGGTATACAGTAAAGCCAGTACCGGGCCGGCTAAAGCGCCGCCGCCGAATCTCAGGGTGCCGATCACGGCTGTCGCGGTTCCGGTTTCATTCTTAAACCGCTGCAATACAATAGCGTCGCAACTCACGGATATGATCCCCAGAGAGCCCATCAGCGGCATTAAAAAAATCATAGTGCGGATATAATCCAGTCGCAGCCAGTTAACAAAGGTCAGGCCGCCGGCCGCGATAACCCCGATAATGATCCCGAACTTAAGCATTTTTTTAGAGCCAAACTTAGTTGAAAGCCTGGAGTTGATAAGATTAGCGAGCATCAAAGAACCCACATTTAAGCTGAACAGCATTGAGAAGGTGAATTTGCTGACCGCGAACACTTCTAAAAAGATGAAGGAAGAAGCGGTTAAATAACAAAAAAAGGCAAATGAGCAAAGTACGCTGGAAGCGATGTAAATCCTCACGCCTTTTTGAGTAAAAACGGTTTTATAAGCCGCGAGGAACCCTTTGTCAGTTCTTGTTGATTTATCTTTATCGCTGCTCATTTTCAGCTTTATAAGAACAACACAAAGCAGGATAAATGAATATATCGCGTGGATTCTGAAAATCCAGTGCCAATTCAGAAAATCAAGAATGACGGTGCCGATTGTCGGAGCGATTAAGGGAGCCAGCATCATAATCAGTCTTACATAAGATATGCCCTTAGCCGTATCTTGTTTGTAAACTTCTTTTATATATCCCGGAATAACAACAGTAGCCGCCGCTCCGACAAAAGCCTGCAAGAATCTCAGAATAAAAAATAAGTCCGTATTATCGCTAAAACTGAGAGTAAGGCTGACTAAGCTAAAGCAGCTTAAACCGAAAATCACTAACGGACGTCGTCCTAACTTGTCCGCTAAATAACCAAAGCACAGCATTCCTGAACCATAGCCGGCCAGGTAAGTACTCAGACTTTGCTGCACAATAGTGACATCCGTCCGGAACTCCGCGGCAATCTCCGTAAGTGCCGGAAGATACATATCAATAGCTAACGGAGTAATGGCGACGATGCTTGCCAGTAAAGGCAAGAGCAGCCACTTAGGTAAATCGTCTGAAGCTTGAAAATTGTTCATACGCTCTCATAAAATTCTGAAAAAATATTGTGTTCTGAGACAGTGAATTCGGCGTCTTCAGCAAAGAACTGTCCCGAGATAACTTCCCGATTTGTTACCGCTTAACATTGCCGATATCAAGGCACGAAGAATGAAGTGTTGTCATTCTAAACGAAGTAACGACAGTTTTGTATGCCGGTAAATGAATGATGAGTAACGTAACGCAGAGCGGCAATGTTAAGCGTAACCCTTCGGGCTGTGTTTATTTTGCTTTTTTTGAATAAAGAGTTACGGCGTTGCCGAAAGCTTATGTAGAAATGTAATACGACAGTTTGGTATGTCGGTAATGGCCACACCTCGCTTTCTCCGCCTTGTATAAGCCAAAAATAAACGACAGCAAAACAGGGAAGTTATTTCGGGACAGTTCTAGCGTTTTTCTTGTCTGTTCTCAATTTTAAAAAATTCTGACGGGTTTTCGATATGCTCAAACGGCAAAGTAGCCTGATAAACATAGTAACCTAACGGGCCGAATAAAATTCCCATAACAGACCACTTTATTTTTTTGCCGGCAGGTATCGGAGCGTCTGATATTGCTGGTCTGATTGCGAAAACAGCATGCAAAATAAGCAGAAAAACGACCATATACCAAATTTGAAGTTCAATATTTCCGAATATAGTCACTGTTATAAATTTCCGTATATGAACAATTGACGATGAAAAGGGCATTCCCTGAAAACCTTAAAAAACAATGTAACCTGATTTTATTTATTTGCCAAATAAATATGCTTTGCCGTTGTTGAGCCAGGGCTCGAATTTTTCCATAGCCCGGATAAATACCGGTGAGTTCTGCCAATAATCGAGCCATATTTTTAGCTCGGGAAATTCGTTTGCGGCTGACCAGGCTTTGTCTACGTGAGCAAATTGTCTGACAAACGGGAAAAGGGCAATATCCGCTAAACAAGGTTTATCAGAAAACAAAAAGCGATTTTGCCGCAATAAGTCCTCCAGCTTTTGAAGAAAATCCTCACCCTGATGTCGGTAATACGCTTGCGGATGCTCAGGAAAACGACCGGCATATTTATATTTGTCCAGCCAACCTTTAAACCCGTTGTCATTTTCTGAAATTAAGGCGTCCATTTTGATGACACAATCACTGTCAGCTTTGCGCAGCAAATTTTCAGGGTCATTTTGATTTAATGCCCAGTGCATAATGTCAAGACTTTCATCAATAACTAAAACCGGTCTGTCTTCTGCACGCTTTACAAGCACCGGCACAGTACCTTTAGGGGAAACGTCCAGCATTGCCTGAGGTTTATTCTTAAGTTCGATTTCTCTCACTAAAACCTGAGCTTGAGAGTATAAAAGCGCGAGCCTTACTCTGATAGCGTAAGGACAGCGTCGGAATGAGTACAGAAGAATGTCAGAGTGCATAAGGTATTTTTATTAAGCTTTAACCGGCAAATTTTCAGATACAGAGAAAGTTTAGAATCAAAGTAGCTGTAACTCAACACCTAAGTCAGCAATATACTTCTGTTCTCTGTAGAGATCATTAATTAATAGTGTGTTTTTCTTTGTATTTTTGGGTAAAGTTAAAATAAGTCCGCTTTCAGTTGCGTTAGCGTGCCGGAAGTCAAATTTAAGACTGACTCTGCCTAAATTGAGTAATACCGCTATCCTTAAAACCGCGCACAGTTTAATTATGCTTTCTTTATTTTCAGGTTCAATTTGTTCAAATGATCCCGCGTTTGGTCGCTTGCGGTGATTTCTGATCAATATCGACAACTCTGATTGTAATTCCTCATTAAACCCAGGTAAGTCACTATTTTGAATGATATAACCGCCGTGCTGATGATGTTGGCGAGAATTAATGTGAATGCCTATTTCGTGTAAACTCGCGGCAAAAATCAACAGCCGGGCGTAAGGACGAAGTTGCCAGGCATCGGCCACATGCTCAAATAATTCCAACGCTGTTTTGCATACTTTTCCCGCGTGGACGATATCGACGTGATAGAGCTGAGCCATGTTTTCAACCGCGCGCATTTGCACATCACGATATTGACCGATTTTAGCCAGCTCATACAAAACACCCTCCCGAAGCGCGAAAGCGGAGAAATCCAGACGTTTAACATTGAGCCTTTTGAAAAAACTGATCAAAATAGCAACGGCCGCGGGTAAAAGTACTTTACGTCTGTCATCGATATTGTCCAATTCAATGTTATCCGTGTGTCCGGCCTCTATCAGATCGGCCTTTAATTGTTTCAGCCCTTTTAATGTAATGTATTCACGCTGATATTTTTCCCGCAGCGCTTCCGTAACGGCTTTTACAGAGCCGGAGCTGCCCAGCGCGAGATCCCAGTTGCCGGTTAAATAATCTTTAGAAAGAGTGGCGAGCTGATTGTCGGCTTCAGAAATCGCGGTTCTGAAGTGTTGCCTGGAAAGCTCATTAGTCTGAAAAAATCGCTCATGGTAACTGACGCAGCCGCACGTCAGACTAGATAAGCGTATTGGTTTAGTACGTTTACCAATGACAACTTCGGTTGAACCTCCGCCGATGTCAATGACCAGATTTCTTGACTTTAACACCTGATTTTGCGCCACCGCGCTATATATCAGTCTTGCTTCCTCATGGCCTGAAATAATTTCAATTTCATAGGGTAAAACCTTTAACGCCGCTTCGATGAAGTCGTGAGCGTTAACCGCGACACGCAGGGTGTGAGTGGCAACAGGTCTGACTTGAGTTTCAGTCAGTTCTGAGAATCTTAGCCTGAACTCTTTCAGGCAGCTGATACCCCGCTCAATGGCTTGCGCGCTCAGTACATTATTTTCATCTAATCCCTGAGCGAGCTGCACTTGTTTTTTCTCTTTGTGAAGGATCTGCAGCCGTCCGTTTTGTTCTCTGGCAATAACTAAGTGAAAGCTATTCGAGCCTATATCGATGGCTACAAAATGTTTGTGACGCTGATGAGACTCAATCATGTAATCACCCGGGATATAAAGAGTTAGTTCATGAATTTATTCTGGTTCATGGCCGCTGACTTGACAACTTATCTTTTCCGCGTCTTGCAGAAACTCATAAATGACTTCTTGTGAGCGAACCTTTTTCTTATTGCCGCGTTTACGATAAGGGTTGGTTTGCTCAGCGTCTATAATTCTGGCTTTGGTATTGTCGCTCAGTTGAATATTAGTGATAGACGTGATCAGTTTCTTGAGTTTTTTGTCATAAATAGGAACACCGACTTCTATACGGTTATCTATGTTTCTTGTCATCCAGTCAGCGGAGCATAAGAAGACCTTATGCTCTCCGCCGGCGTGGAAAATCATCACCCGGGAGTGTTCTAAGTACCTGTCAATAATACTTAAAATCTCAATATTGCCGTTAACGGACTTCAGCTCAGGGATCAAAGAACACATGCCTCTGATAAGTAATTTTACTTTGACTCCGGCCGTGGCCGCCTTGTAGAGCTTTTTGATAAGCGGCTTATCGACCAGATTGTTGAGCTTGAGAGTAATTGAGGCTTTCTTATCGGCTCCGGCATTTCTTATCTCATCATCTATCAGGCTGTTGAGCTTTCTTCTTGAGTTGTAAGGTGAAACGATTAAATGCTGGAACCGATACTGTTTGTACGGGTGCTGGATCAGGTCGAAAACATTCTCAACCTCTCTGGTTATTTCTTCATTTGCCGTAAATAAAGACATGTCAGTGTAAATTTTAGCGGTTTTCTCATTGAAATTTCCGGAGCCGATATGACAATAAAGTTTGAGTTCCTCGCCTTCCTGGCGGTGAATCAGGCAAAGTTTTGAGTGCACTTTAAGGTTAGGAATTCCGTGATGCACCGCGACACCGGCTTCAGCTAAAACACGTGTCCATTCAATATTGGCTTCTTCATCAAATCTTGCTCTTAATTCTAAAATCGCGGTAACTTGTTTACCGTTTCTGACAGCGTCTATAAGCGATTGAATAACCCTGGATTTTTTTGCCACCCGATAAAGAGATATTGTGATGGATTTGACCGCGGGGTCGTAAGCGGCCTGACGAACGAGCTCAGTAAAATAAGAGAATTTGTGATAAGGGTAGTTAAGTAATATGTCCCCGTCCGCGACGGCGTCAAAGGCGTTGGTATGCCGGTCAAACCGGCTTGAGCTTAACGCCGGTTTTTTTTCATATTCTAGGTGTTTACGACCGGGGTTCGGAAAGGCGATAAAATCCTTGAAACTGTGATAGCGGCCGCCGGGAACCAGAAATTCGGTTAAACTGATCTTTAACTGTGATTTAAGCATCTGCAGCATATGTTCGGGCATCTGCCTGTCGTAAACTAACCGGACCGGTTCAGCGGTTAAACGTTTTTTAACACCTTTAGTCATCTTTTCAAGCTGAGTGCGCTCCAGTTCATCGGTGATATCAAAATCGGCGTCACGGGTCAGTTTCATCGAAAAGACATCAATTTCATCGTAATCAAAAAACGGATTAAAGAGTTCATCGGCACAGTGCCGGATGATGTTATCCAGCAAGATGAGGTATTTTTTTGATTTACCGTTTTCGGAAGGCAGGGAGATAAAGCGCGGTACACTTTTGGTCGGAACCTCAATTAACAAGTACTGATGCTTTTTGTTTTTATAAAGGCAAACACAGAGGTAAGTCATGCTGTCTGAAATCTGCTTAGTCAAGTCCCGGTTCTTGCTGACGGATATCGGAGTTATATGTCTTTTTAAATGGTCATTGAAATAGTCTTTTAACCAAATGCCCTGAAATTCAGTCAGCTGACTCTCATTAATGAGGAAAATATTTTTTCTTATTAACTCCCGCATCAGCACGCCGTAGATTTCATCAAACCGATCTTGAAGCTCTAAGACCTTCCGCTGAATACGGGTCATCAGCAACTGATTATGCTGGGCTTTTTTTGATTCGATTGAATCAATAAGAATGGCTCTGCGAACCGCCGCGACGCGAACCCGAAAGAATTCATCCATGTTGCTTGAGAAAATACCTAAAAATCTGACACGCTCAACCAGAGGTACATTGTTATCACACGCCTCTTGTAACACTCTTTCATTGAACGATAACCATGATAATTCTTTCGGCATAAGAACCATTTGCTTTGAATGTGACACAGCAATTACTCCCTTAACAGCGTATCTGATCCATATTCGTATTTTTTGAAGGCGCTTAAATTTTTCCGGCTTCAGGAACACAAATATATATTATTGTTTTTTTTAATACTTAAGTCTGATATCCATCTTACAAAGTAGAGAGACTGATTGCAATTCAAACCAATTACTGAATCCGGTGAGCGGTATAGGTTCCCTTGGCCGCATTATAAATCATAAGTGCCCAACAAAAGTTTTCACTTTTTTGACGCCCGCCATGAGCGAACCGCGGCGTTACTCTTGCTTAAATGACTGCCGTATTACTGCGCAAGAGCGCCTTGCAGAGCACTTAACCTGGTTGCGTTTAACGTCTTTTCTGAAGTGGTTCAAAACGGAGCCGTTACCAGAATTCACCGGTTGTGTTTTCTCGTTCGCGGCTTTCAGGTCGAGAAAGCCTTGAAACAGACGACGAAGAACCTCTGAGCCTTGAATATTAATGAAAGCCTGAATGTTACCGTGTTCCGCTTGTTTGGCTTCATCACTCTCAAGGTATTGAATGATTCTGTGAAATTGCGGAAAGGCATCATTAAAGCATGAATGTTCGATAGATTTGTGTAAGCCATCATGGCGAAAAGGTCTTTTTTACGGACTTATTTTTTTGGTAAACCAATAAATACTACATAATGACTTTTTCCGCACTTTATTTCAACAATAATTTTAATTTATCTTAATGATTATAAAGGGTTTATTTTAAGATTCTTGTTGTTGTCTTAGTTGTAGTAGGAGATCTGCACCGTATTGTTTTTCTTAAACACTTGACTGATTTTGCTTTCTTTCGAGCGAAATGGAGATGAAATAGCACTTATTTCCACTAGCTCGTGAAATAATCGGGCGCGGTACTGATTGACATTGTGTATATCTTCTGTACCTCGCGCTACAGCTATTTTACTTAAACTTGTCAGCGGTCTAAATGTTTTTATCTTTTCATTGATAGCAAGTAAATTATTATATTTAGCAAAGGTTTTGAAATAGATACGGACAGATTTAAAACTATTCTTCAATAAATCAATATCACAGTCAATTGTATAAGTTGTATCTTTCTCATCTAATTTTAAATTAAATTTAAAGTCAATTGAGTTTTTTCCTTTGAGTAAATTAAGTCCGATTCTATCGGACAGACTGTCAAACTCAGACATCAGATTTTTCTCTATCTCGGTCTCTACTTGCTGATATAAAACGATATTAGTTAATGCCTTTTTATTTTTACGAAATATACTAAAATCAACTTCATCATTCCCTGAATTAACTTCATCTTTTCCTGAATCAACTTCATCTTTTCCTGAATCAACTACATTCTCCCTTTGAGCAGGTTTTACCGGGGGAAGTAACTCGCTGATAAAATAGTTAATCGTATAATCGGTTTGCGGTTCGAAATATGATTGTACTACGTTGTTACAGATGTCACTCCTTGATGCCTTATAAGAACAGTCATTAACTTGCATCAGAAAGGAAGGATCAAGAAACGCAGCTGAGCTGAAAGAGTATGGATTTTGATAACTATCATGATGTGCTGGTACTAATTTATTACTCATAGGATTTATTTTTTCTCAAAGAAGATAAGCCGTGCTATCACGTTACCTTAAATGAATTGATAAGTTAAATTCAATATCTTCTATCTTATTATAATCCCGGGTATTGTTGGTAAGGGATAGAGATTTAACCGTAAATTATACGATAAGCAGCTGTTGATGAGTTTTTTAATAATTATCCTGAAAACTCAGCTGACCGCTTTAAATTAAGCGCGGTAAAAGCCGTCAGTCGTCACCTGAGCTTACGACCATGAGTTTCAGGTTAATTGCTCTTGCGCGGTAATACCGGCGGTTTTTTTCAGGCAGGAGCAGTAACGTCGTAGCGTGCTTAATACGGACGTCAGAAAAGTGAAAAAACTTATCATCGGGTACTAATGTTCCGGGATTTTCCCAAATACTTTTGCCAAAATCGGCTTTCTTTCGAGTGCAATGAAAAATTACTTATCTGACTCGCTTTCAAGAGCTTAGAAAAAAAGAGGCAGACGTTCTGTCCTTTATGTTTTTCCTGTGCTATGTCGTTTAAGATTGTAAGCGGACTGATTTCTTTTAGGTTATCATTGACGGCTTTTAGAAATTGATATTCATCGTAGTTAAGCAGCTTATCACACGTCATTTTGATTTTTTTAAATTTATTATTAAGTAAATCAATATTACAGTTAATTTTAATAATAGTCTTGTCTTCGTCAGTTTTGTGTTTGTCTAAAGCTAACTTGAATTCATATTCAATTGAACTGTGTTTAAGGAGCGCAAAATGTCCGATATTAATGGTCAGCGAGTCAAAGTTATCTGTCAGACATTGCTCTATCTTTTTCTCTGCTTTATTCCAAAGAGCCATATTAGTTGATGCCTTTGATTTACGTCTCATACTGAAACAAAAATCAACTTCATCCTCCGCTGAATCAAATTGCACCATGCTTTGAGCAGGTCTTATTGAGGTAAATAAATCAACTTTATCCTCCGCTGAATCAAATTGCACCATGCTTTGAGCAAGTCTTATTGAGGTAAATAAATCAACTTTATCCTCCGCTGAATCAAATTGCACCATGCTTTGAGCAGGTCTTATTGAGGTAAATAAATCAACTTTATCCTCCGCTGAATCAAATTGCACCATGCTTTGAGCAGGTCTTATTGAGGTAAATAAATCAACTTCATCCTTCGTTGGCGCGGGTTTTATCGGGGGTAGTAACAGTAAATCATTGAACCCATTTAACCCATTGATAAAATATCCGCTCGCATGGCTGGTCGGCGGTTCGAAATATAATTTCACGATGTTACCGGTGTTATTCAATGACACCTTATAATTACAGTAGCGAGCTTCCAGCTCAGCGAAAGGATCAGAAAACGGGATTGCGCTGAAAGAGTATTGAGTTTGATATGATAAAATATCCGCCACTTTAGCCATAGGATTTATTTTACTGAAAGTTAAACCGTAGAACTACCTTACCTTATGTGAACTGATAATTTAAATTCAATCTCTTCTATCTTATTATAATCTTTGTGTTTTTGATGAGAGATAGAGAATTAACCGTGTGTCAAACTATATCCGGAGCATTCGGTTGAAAACCGAATAAAGATTTAAGGGGTGCGGCAGAACAGGGAAGTGATTTCAAGACGGTTTCTTAATATTAAAAACCGCCTGAGGTATCGCTCTGATTCAATCTTTCAAACGCCGCTTTTAGTTCTTCAATTAAATCCGCGGGATCTTCTAAACCAATGTGCAATCGCACAACACAAGTGTCCGCCGGCCACTGTGTAGCCGTTCTGAGCTTTTTGAAATTGAGAACCGGCATAATTAAGCTTTCATAGCCGCCCCACGAAAAGCCCATTTTGAACAGGGTCATTCCTTCAGCGAATTGTTTTATTTGAGTACGGCTTACATTTTTTAAGACAAACGAAAACAAACCGTTAGACGCCGAAAAGTCACGCTTAAAGAACTCATGTCCCGGACAGCCGGAAAGCGCCGGGTGTCTGACATGATCAACTTGCGCAAGAGAAGCCAGCCAGTTTGCCACTTCTAAGGCGTTTTTTTCATGCTGTCTCATCCTTACGGCCAGCGTTTTTAATCCTCTGTGGGCAAGGTAAGCGTCATCCGGCGAAATGCACTGACCTAACGCATAGGAGCGTTGTTTTAGGCGCGGCCAGTATTTTTCTGTTGTTGTTGCCGTACCCATCATCACGTCTGAATGACCGACAATATATTTTGTCGCGGCCTGAATTGAGATATCAACGCCTAATTCAAACGGACGGCAATTGATCGGGGAAGCCCAGGTGTTATCCAGAACCGTTATGATATCATGCCGGTGAGCAACGGAGCACAACGTAGGAACATCCTGTACTTCCATGGTCAGCGAGCCGGGAGACTCGGTAAACAGGATTTTAGTATTCGGCTGAATCAGGTGTTCAATATCAGCGCCAATCATCGGGTCGTAATAGGTTGTCTCAATCCCAAAATCTTTGAGTACCGTATTACAGAAATGACGGGTGGGATCGTAAACGCTATCCGTCATCAAGACGTGATCGCCGGCTGATAAAAAGCAAAGCAGCGTGCAACTTATCGCGGCCAGGCCCGAAGGGTAGAGCGCCGTCGCAAACCCGCCTTCTAATTCCGCTATCGACTCTTGTAGCGCGAAATGAGTCGGTGTTCCTCTTCTGCCGTACGCCAGTTTATTTTCAGCGTCATTTTTAACAGCTGAATACATTTCTTCTAAGGTATCAAAAAGCACGGTTGAAGCCCGGTAAACAGGCGTATTTACCACACCCTTGTTCCAGGCTTTATTTCTGCCTGAGGTGATTATTTTCGTCCGCAGATTCTGCCGCTTTTTTGAGTTCATTACGATCCTCTGTATTTAGGAGTTAAAACAGTAACGCTACCCCTGAACCCTGAACGCAGGCTTGAATCAGGTGCAATTCAGATTAGATATCAGGTAGTTATCACCCATATTCACCGGAGCTTAATGTCATTGAAATGCTTTGGAAAAAGAGTAAATATGAACGGTTATCAATTAGCGCTTACGAAACTTATTCTAAACATAAAAAAGAAATCATAACAATATCGGGCGATTATCACTCAAAATATAAAATAACTTTTAGTTGGCTACTTACATAAAAAATAGCGGCGGAGAAAGGCAGCTCATTGAGTTGAGCTGCCTTTAACTATCATACATTAACACGTTCATAGCCGTGATGATGGTGCCTGTGATGGTGACGTTTATCTTGAGTTTGATTATCGGTATCAGTTTGCTGTGTTTTAAACTGGTCAATTAAATAAGTATTTACCTGTTGATCATAGTTATCGCTGGCTGCGTCTGAGGTGACACCGGAGGAGCCGGAGTTTTTAGAATTGCCATTTTGTGTCGCTGAGCTGTTCATTTGTAAGGCGGCTTCCAGGCAATGTAAAATATCTTTCAGGTCTGAGTAAATTTGTCCGAATTCTTCAGGGTTGAAGTTTCCGCCGTAAACTGCCATACCTTGTTGAGCCAGGTTTATCACATCACCGATGATTTCTTTTGAATACTGAGCGGCAATGAGAGCATCCCCTTCAAGCGGTTTTCCGTCTTTTTCAAGTTGTCCGGCAATATTTTCCAGATTGACAACATCATTTTTCAGGGTTGCGAGTTGCTCTGGTGTAGCGATGGCATCCAATGGATTTTTACCACCCAGAGTGTTTTCAATTACATCTTTGACAACGGTTTTAACACCTTCATTTTTTATCGAACTTTCAAAGTCTTCAGCAATAACACAGCCGTCGCCAGCCAGTTTTTTTATGCCTTCAAAGCCTTTTTTAATGTCGTTTCCTACATTGGTAACGTCTTCGGTCACTTTTGAACAGTGTTTGCGGAAAAAGTCTACAAGTTTTGAGTGTTCGCTATCGTCCCATTGTGACTGGTCAGAGACATTAGTTACGTTTGTGCCGTTATCGATTGAATTTACGTTTGACATTTTATCCCCCTGTTAAACAGGTTTAATTTTTTCACGTCGTGTTTAGTCGCTTAGTCCGACTTACTAACTGATTACAGATTTAATCACTTTAACTTATGACATTATTATGAGGCGATAGAAGAAAAAGAAGAATAAGGTTAAAACCCCAGAAACAATTAAAGATAATTAATGCAGCGTTAATTTGCAATACCGCCGACAGTTTTAAATATCAGCTTGAATGACTCGAAATCATGATCGCGGTTCGCAGGGAATATCGCCTGTCTCTTGATCAGATCTCAAAGCGTTTCACCATTCAGCTAACATTTCTTTTGCCGCCCGATATCCTACAATATAAGATTGAAGCGTGCTCCAACCTTCTCAAATCGTTTCCCGGCCTGCGATGCCGGTACGTTTAGTGTCTGTAAACCCACACGGTTTTGCCGGTGACTGATAAGCCCGTTTCAAACCCGGGCTTCATCTCATCTTCAGGCTTCAGGGTGACCGTCGCCGCTTTTACCGTTAATTTGGCTTTTCCGGCCTTTCTGTTAACGGGTTTTCCTTTACTGTCTTTCATTCCTTTTTGCGGGTTTTCGATCGTGTACGCACCAGGCTCCGGCTGCGTTCCATTGCTCAGAGTTATAAACTGGCATTATTCACTGCTCTTTTTGAAGTGAAGGAATTATTTGATCAGATCAACGGATTTTCAAAGTTCAATTTTAGTTAGATTTGTGTAGAAGAGTCAGGTTCTAAGACCAAGTTTCTTTTAAGAAAAGCCGTGTTTATGAATACAAAACTACCCCTGTCTAAAGCTATTTTTTATGTTTAAATTTTTTGTATTTGAATATTGAGGAAACTAAATATTGCTCCTAATTCCTCTAAATTAATAAACCTTAATTTTTCGCCAATAATCCCTTAATTTCGCTCTTCTATAATACGCATTGGAGATAAATTCCGAGTCTCAAGCTACAACAATTACTGACTCAGAGCAGATTGGAGATTAATGATGTTCCCTAAACTCGAATGTATTAAACATGCTTTAGTAAATGATTTTTCAGGTAATAAAATTACTGAGCAACATCTTGCTAAGTTATTTTGGCCTCTCAACAACAAAAAAAATGAATATAGCATTGTCGCGGTTGAAGGTAAAAGTTCTGTCGGGAAAGATTTTTTTCAAGTTGTATATGAAAATGAAGAAGTAAAAGTAAAGCATTGGACAAGCGCGCCTTTTCATAAGAAGGATGTGTGCTTCGGTAGACCTGATGTACATCGACATCAGCAGTATGTTTTACAAAAAGTTTTGACCAGCAAATGCCATCCTCCTGCAATGACGGCAAAGTCAATGCTCACTTTAGCGAAAAGTGACATAGGAACCTTCAATGAGTTGCTGCTTAAGATGAACACACCGGATAAGCCGGAATATGCCGAAAAAGTGTTTATTGAGGTAATGAAGCATCTTTCCTGTGCTCAAAAGCAGAAAATTTTAACTTATGTAATGTCTCAACAACCGCGAATAGTCGCTAATGCGATGTTACTAGGCGGGAAGGAATTTACATCTTCAACTCTTGAGGCGTTAAGGACTGTTGATTCCTCAAAGTTTCCTAAAAAACAATACGATGCCATGGAACACAATAACTATTTAACCTTAGCTATTTGTGAATTACTATCTTCTGTTGAAGCGCCTGAACAACTTGCGCTGATCACTTTAATTGAAAAATCTGACTTAACTGACGCTCAGAAAGGATTTTTCTTGGCCGGGATCGAAATGCAGTTTGAGAGATTAAAGAATGATTCTAAAAAAAGAGACCAATTTTTAGATTTTCGTAAGCTTCTCCGTTTTCACTATGACAAAGACCGCAAAGGTCTTGTCGCGGAATGTTTAAAAGAAATTATTCTACAATGCCGGCAAGTCCAGGCCGATGCAGCGGATTGTCAAGTTTTTGCAATGGCATTAAAAAAAAATAAGCTAAACCAACCGACTTGGTCATCAAAGCCTGCAGTGGTTAAAGTTGAATCTACAGTAATTACAGGGAAACAAAAAACAACAAAGCCTTTGATTGCAGATGGGAAGCAAAATTCTGATGATGAAACGTCAGAAGAGAAAATGTCAGGTTATAAAGCTAATAAAAATAATATTATGCTAACGACTTTTACCAAACAGCCTGTTCAAGAAGACGCCCCAGAAGAATCAGCCGAAATTCTTCCTGCTTCCTCCGAATCCGAACTTTTTAATAAAGAATATGATTCACTCATCGCTGATATCAGGGCAGAATCAGATTATGAGGTATATAAAAAAGATACAGCAACAAAATGTGCGTCATTATTACTTGAAAAAGATCCTCAAAGCGCATTACACCTTTTAAATCGGTTGATACTAGATGAAAAAGTATCAAAAAGGCATAAAATAAATGTTGTACACAGCTTACATCAAAAAAATATTAAATTCCTATACGCACTTATTAATGATACTCACTATCATCAGTGCTTAACGCACCTTTTGTCTTTACAAAGTGAAAATGATAATACAGTCTTGTTGACTTCACTTTTTGCAGGAACTAAGCCAAATGCAATTTTTCAAGTAATTGATATTGTATTAAAACGTGAAAATTTGGACATTTCTCAAAGTATGATTGCATATATCATTAAAGATCTAAGAGTCAGAAAAGCCGGGCATCCAATATTTACGGAAAAACATAAACAGCATGTCGAAAGTTTCGAAGGTGTTGATACAAAAGAAATAGAAGAAAAAATGAAACCACGTTGGTCGCAACAACCAAAAATTGTAAGTTTACCGCCGGCAGTGCAAGAGACACCTCCTGAAAACAGAGCGGTGAAAAGCGAAGTGGTTTCTGCCAAGCCTAAAAAAGCCCCTGCGAGAAGTATTCAACCTCAACCGCTTAGTCTGTATGAATCAAAATGGCTAAATGCAAATCAGTTAGTAAAAGGAAAGATAGTTAAACAAGCGCTTGATGCTGTCCTTCCCGGAAGTCTCTATAATGGTAGCTATCGATTTTTTAGTCGTCCGGACTTCGATAAAATCAGTTTTGAAAATCTATTTATTCCGGGCATCATATCGGATGAATTACATGAAGTAGCGCAGAACAGCATTTCGTTTTTAATTGATAATGGTTATGTTGAAACTGATGAGGTAGAATCGCTGCTAAATAAATCTTTTGCACAAGAACTAGATAGAGCTTTGAAGCATAAAATAATGAAAAATACGTTAATAATCTAGAATTTTATGGTGCTAAAAGTTTAACTGATTGTTATTATCTATTGTTTTATAAACAAGAATACTTTTTAGTTCATATCAGCGGTTAATGTCTCAGAAGGCGAAAAACCAGAGTGGCGTTTATATTCTCCGCTGAATTGTGAAAAACTGTTATAACCCACTTGTTGAAATGACCCAACGATGTCTTCCCCGCATGCGTAAGCGACGTCGGGGAAGAGTACCTGTCTCTTGATCAGATCAACGGATTTTCAAAAAGTTCAATTTTATCTGGATTTGTGCGCAAGAGTCAGTAATATCGCTGGTTCGCAAACAAATCTTAACTACTCAATTAATCACACATCGGGTAATTGTCTGTAAAACAACACCCGTGTATTGAATATCTCAGCTTACTTCTATATGCTCACCGGAAACCTTACTTTGGAGGCTCACATGAAAAATAGTAATGTTCGAAGCGCGTTTATTCTCGGTGTGCTTATTGCCTTAGGGCTTTCAGTTCTCGGCTTTTCCCTCGGAAACGCCGCTATTAAGTACCGTGAGTTCGAACGTACGGTACGAGTAAAAGGTCTTTCCGAAAAAGAATATCCGGCGGATGTGATAATCTGGCCGATTGAATTCAGTGTGGCCGGTAACCAATTAGGTAGCTTATATGAATCCGTTGACAATAACACATCAAAAATAAAAGACTTTTTATTAAAAAACGGCATTCAGAGCTCAGAAATTTCAGTGTCATCACCCGATATTACCGATAAATCAGCGCAAAGATACGCAAGTAACAGAAAAGCCGAATTTAGATATACAGCACAACAAACCGTCACCGTTTATTCTAAACAAGTTGATAAAGTGAGAGGCGTGATGGGCTCATTATCAGAATTGGGTAAGCAGGGAATCGTGTTCAGCGGCGACGGCTATAATGCCAGAACCGAGTACTTGTTCACACGCTTAAATAAAGTTAAACCGGAAATGATTGAAGAGGCAACTAAAAATGCGCGTGAAGTCGCCAAAAAGTTTGCGTTTGATTCTAAAAGCCGTTTAGGCAAAATTAAAACAGCCTCTCAGGGGCAGTTTAGTATTTCACAAAGAGATCGCAACAATCCGCAAATAAAGAAAGTACGTGTTGTTTCAACTGTTACTTATTACTTATCTGACTAGTGCTCCGTCCGGTTGCATTTGATGTTTTCAGTGGCTCGTAAAGCGGCCATATGCAAGGCAGATTTACGCGGGCGTAGTATTCTAAGTCAATCAAATCTAACGCAGCCAGATGGCCGACTTACGAATCACCCTCGGGCTCAAGGCAGAAGCTAACAAATGTAACTGGATCTAGCTACGGCTTAGGCTCCGGCGCCGCGCCTTGTATCGCACCATATCTGAACCAAAATTCCGAAGAAACTTATCGTCAGCTACTTATAGTCCGGTACTGAAAAACATAACTTCAAGATTTAAAATGTACGGCATCTGATTTACGCAAAATTCAGAGCTGTACCCAAAAGCAACATTTCTTATATTTCGCATCAATTTCACTACAAAATAGCCAAAACTCACCATCTTTTTCGAGCAAAAAGAAAATGGCTAACCACTTTCTCAGGTTCCAGGCACACGCAGCCATTAGAAGGTTTATTGAGTCGCCAACACTGCCCTTTAACCAGTTCTTACAGAGCCTAAAATCACTCTTCAAATGCCCGATTACTGGTTCAATTGTTGCCCGTTTTTTACAGAGTTCACTTTTGCGTTTTCTCTTTGCTTGCGAGTCCCGTTTTAATGGCCGACTAGTAGTCCATTCAAAAGCAAATAATGGCCTGATAGTTTATCCTAACAGTTCCTGAACACAACGAATACAGGAGCTGTTATGAGGATTAAATACCATGTCCGTTTGAGTAATGAAGAGCGTTCAATGCTTGAAGCTTTGATAAAGCAGAAGAAACCACGTGTTGCTCAACATAAGAAACGACACGCCCAAATTTTACTTGCTATTGATGAGAATAATTCGCCACTGACCAATCAACAGATTGCTAAGGCGCTAAACATCTCACCACTTGCAGTAACGAGCCTCAGAAAGCGTTTTGTCGAGGAAGGATTAGAAGTCGCTGTTAATAGCAAACACAGCCATCAAGGCCGCAGACGCATAATGGATGGTGAAGCCGAAGCACACCTAATTGCGCTGACCTGCTCTGCGTCTCCGGAAGGACGTTGCCGTTGGACATTAAATCTTCTTAGAGACAAGATGATTGAACTCAAATATGTCGATAGCATATCGAGAACCTCTGTTCATTATGCGTTAAAAAAAACGAACTTAAACCCTGGCTTAAAGAAGAGTGGTGTATACCTGAAGAGGAAAACGCTGCCTTCGTGAGCGCTATGGAAGATATATTAGAACTCTATAAACTTCCTTACGATCCCAAGCGTCCTTTAGTGGCTCTTCGTCGTTTAGTGTGGATTTAATGGATTTATTTCTGAGATAATAAACCCAGTTTTGCAGTCAAGAGTTGGAAGTAAATACATGGATGGAAATCAAGTTTTGATGCTCGGCCTTGGTATAGAAGCGCCTTGGAAGTTGGTTAACCAACACCTGGATATATTAGCCTCACCTAATGAACTTGTTCTCGAAATTGAAGCTGAACGAGGAAGCTTGTATCCCTGCCCGACTTGCTCAAAAGCTTGTCCGGCACATGACTTTAAATCGCTGACTTGGCGTCATCTCAATTTCTTTCAGCATCACTGTTATATCAAAGCAAACGTCCCGAGAACTCGATGTGCTGAGCATGGCGTTAAGCGTGTCAATGTCCCTTGGGCGAGAGCGGGTAGTAAATTCACGTTATTGTTCGAACAATCTGTATTGGTACCGGCTCGTGAAATGCCGGTTAAGGCATGTGCTGAATATGTTGGAATTCGTGACAAACGTATTTGGCGCATCATCAAACACTACGTCAGCAAGGCATTAGCATTGATGGACTTGTCAGCACTTAAAGCTATTGGATTCGATGAAACGGCGGCTAAACGTGGCCACAACTATGTTACTGTTTTCATTGATATGGACAAGAAAGACAAGCCTGTTGTGTTCGCTACGCCCGGAAAAGGTAAGGAAACCGTTAAGCGATTTAAGTCCTTTCTGACAGAGCATCAAGGCAAAGCAGATAATGTACTTGAAGTCGTGTGTGATATGTCAAGAGCCTTTCTGTCAGCAACAGAGGAAGAGTTCCCGGATGCTAACGTAACGGTTGATTGGTTCCATGTTGTGCAACTGTTTACTAAAGCGGTTGATGAAGTACGTAAAACGGAGAGAAAAATCCAACCGCATCCAAAGAGCCTGCGCTGGGCAGTACTAAAAAATGCAGATGGCTCATTTACTGGGAAACAAAAAGAAGCACTTGCAGAGCTAGAATCCAGCGACCTGAATACAGCAACAGCTTGGCGGATTAAGGAACAACTTAGGTGGATACGTCAAGCTGAAACCGCTCATGCTGCACGCTGGAGGCTGACGTATTTCATTAATTTTGCAAAAGAGCAGTTGGGTGATATTGAGATGTTAGAACCCGTTCGAAAAGCACTTGCAACTGTGGAAAGGCATGCAGAGAGAATTTTACAGCGCTGGTCATCCACTTATACGAATGCTCGTATGGAAGGTTTAAATAGTCTATTTCAAGCGGCTAGAGCACGAGCCAGAGGGTATCGTAATACAGGAACATTTATTACCATGATTTTTATGATTGCTAGCCCTGTATCAGATCTACTCAAATCCATATGAAACGACGAAGAGCCTAATTTTTGTAAGCATTCACCAAAGGGGTATTGACAATTGCAAACACCCGCTTATTAACATTTGTAACTATAACCACCTCACGTTTTTTGTGAGGCAAGTACCATTCTGCAGTCGGTTTCACTGTTTCTCTGAAAAGTCAATACGGGCTCGGTGAATGGTTACTAATTTTTTGTATAACGGCTTGAACTCTTCTTCCAACGCTCGCCAATCAAAGGCATTAGCTAAAATGAGTAAAGGGTGAGTTTGCAGAAGTTGGTCTGTGATATTAAACAGACTGTCGTGAGGTAAATTTGACGGGCTTTCTTTGAGCATTTTTAGCACCCAAAACGACCAGAAACCATAGGTTAACTATATCATTTCTGGTCGAAATTGAATGTATCAAATAGCTATATTTTATTAGCGATCAGAATGTTAGATGTTTTTCATGGCCGACTACTTATAGTCCGGTACTTAAGCTTTGCTTTAAAACTTTCATACCCTGCTCAATAGAAACCAGAGGCTGATAGTTAAAATCATTTTTAGCCGCTGAAATATCAAAGTAATGGCTGCAGGATAATTGCCTGGCAACAAAACGAGTCATTATCGGTTCATCTTGTTTACCTAATAGCTTATAAATACCCTCAAGCATTGCTCCGGCGCAATACGCCACGGAGACCGGTATGCGTTCGCTGACTTGCGGCAATCCCTTACAAGCCAGAATAAGGTTAAGCATCTCGGCCATCGCGATAGGTTCGTCATTACTCAAAAAATAGGGTTTGCCGGCACATTTTGAGTGTCGCGCCGTTAACTCACCGGCGGCGAGTATATGAGCGTAGGCGGCGTTATCGATATAAATGGTGTCAACAAGTTTATCTTGTTTGCCCACCAGCTTTAACCGCCCCGCTTCGCCTCTCGCTAACACTCTCGGAACGAGATGCGGGTCTTCCGGCCCCCAGATTAAGTGAGGTCTCAAAGCCACCGTTTTTAAGTCGCCTTTGCTGGCACCTAAAATCAAACGTTCGGCAATCGATTTTGATTGAGCGTAATAATTCAGGAAACCTGACGCGTGAGGTGTTTTTTCATCGATACCATTTTCATCTTCGCCGTTAAAAGTCACGCTTGGGGTACTGGTGTAAACGCAATATCTGATACCGTGAACTTTACAAGCTTTGATAATGTTCGCGGCGCCTTCGACATTCGGCTTAAAGTAATCATTCCGGCTGCCCCATACGCCCGCTTTCGAAGCCACATGAAAAACAAGATCACAACCCGCCACAGCGTTAACGACAGCTCGCTCTTCAGCTAAGTCACCCTGAATCATTTTAACACCGAGCTTTTCTAGCTCAGGGTAATACCCTCTTGCGAATCCGGTGATTTTGATTCCGGCGCAAACCAGTCTTCTGGTAATCGCTTTACCTAAAAAACCGCCGGCACCGGTAATAAATACGTGATTTACTTTTGACGCCAGTTGTTCAACAGCTTGTTGTTCAAGCGAATGTAGCTGCATTTCTTATACTCGTTTTTGAGCCCAGACGGCGAGTTTTTCACGGAAAATCTTAGCATTATGACGCACATCCACGGGGAAACCGTCATGATTCAAAAAGTGCGTAATGCCTTGGGTTTGTTTATATTTCTCAGCCATAGCCGTCAGCTCAGCATAAAGCGTTTTTGAGTTAGAGCAAGCGATGTCTTTATTCAGCTCCAAACAAACTAAAGGCGCTGTTTTACCGGCAACAGTTACAGCAACTAAAGCTGATCGTTTAACTTGCGGATGAACATTAAAAATGCGCTCGCATGGTATCGAGTAATAGACCTTTGATCCCGTTTCTACCCGGTGCGCTTTACGTCCGCACATCCACAGACGACCAATATCATCAATGTATCCGAGATCCCCCATTCTGTGGCGCATCCGGCCTGACTGACCGTCAAATATCTTAGCCCGCTCAGTCGCTGATACTCTTTGATAATAAGCCTGGTTTACTATATCACCCGCCACCACAATCTCACCGATTTGATTTGCCGGCAATGCCAGCGAGTCATCCCAGCGTGAAATACGGTTTTCGGTGATTCTGATAATGGCGATTTCCACACCTTCAATCGGGTATCCGACACAAATCCCCGCACCGGAATCTGTTTTCGCGGCTGTCTCAAACAGAGCGTTACCGGCAAGTTTCGATATTGGCAATGACTCAGTCGCACCGTAAGAATTCAGCACTTGCGCGCCATCATTGAGCATGGCTGAAAAGCGTTCAATCGCCTCAATAGTCACGGGCGCGCCGGCGGAGATAACTCGTCTTACCGAAGGCAGTTTGTGCTTATTTGCGCTTCCGGCTTTACCCGCCACATCCAACAACGCGGGGTTAACAAACATATTAGAGCACTGATATTTTTCTATGGCGGCAAAGATATGTTCCGGGTCGGCGGTAATCGGCTTGCTGGCGTCCATATCCGGAACGATTGACGCCATACCGAGTGCGGGCCCGAATAAAGAAAACAGCGGGAAAGTCGCCAGATCTCGTTCACCATTCTGAATTTGGTAGTCATTTTTAAGCGCCGTAATTTGCGCTTCAAACATTCTGTGGCTGTATACCACGCCTTTCGGGACACCCGTGCTGCCGCTGGTAAACAAAATGGCGCACATGTCATCGGCAGAAAATTGTTTTATTGAGAACTCAGTTGAGCGCTGATGTTTCAGTAAAGCGGATAAATTGGTGCCGCCGGTAACAAGCCGTTGTAAGCCGGATAACTTCGGGTTATCGACAGGAGCGTCAACATTAATGTTTATCTTAACCGAATCTTTTCCCCAGCCCGCTAATCTTCTCGCGATATGCGCTCTGGGAATACCGATAAAAGCATCGGGCTGAGACTCAGCAAAACATTGCGTTAAGTTTTTCAGTCCCATACCCGGATCGACAATAACCGGAATGATCCCTGTTTTAAAAAGCGCGAAGGTTAACTGAAAGAACTCAATACTCGGAGTGACCATTAGCACCGCTTTCATGCCCGGTTCTAACCCCGAATCTATCAGGGCGTTAGCAATTCGGTTACTTTGCCGCTCAAGCTGCTGAAAGGTTAACTCCTGATATTGATAATTGCCTTTGACGAACCTCTGAATCGAGACAGCCAGTTCCTGAGGGCGGCTTTCAGCGGCCGCCACTAAATGACGGCATAAATTGAAAGACTTTCGGGATTGAATCTCAGACATTCAGCTGCTCGGCTCCGGCGGACCGCGTCATAAATTCTGAAATAGTCGCGATGACTTCATCACCCGCGTCTTCCAGAATATAATGACCGCAATCATCAAACTCATGAATTTCCGCCTGCGGCAAACGAGTTTTCCACTCAGCTAAAAAATGCTTGTCGAATACAAAATCCTGCAGTCCCCAGCAAATCAATGCCGGTGTCTGTCTGAACTTGTCTAAACTCGCCGCGATATCAGAAACGAACTGATAATTTCTATCTTCAGGTTTCAGCGGAATATCTTGCACAAAACGTAAGGTTGATATTCTGTTTGCCCAGGAGTTAAACGGCGCTACATAGGCTTCACGAATCTGTTTCGCCATCGGCTGACGTTTAACGCCGACATAAGACGCCGCGGATGAAAATACGTTAAAACCCCGGACGAGAACACTGCCGAGCAAGGTGTTCCGGCATAGCCATAACGCCGGCGGCAAGGGCTTTGATTCCGGGAGATGAAACGCGGCCGTATTGAGAATGACCAAACGCTTAATACGCTCAGGATAACGAGCCGCGTATCCCATACCAATCATTCCGCCCCAGTCATGCAACACTAAAGTTATGCTCTCGTTAACCTCAAGGTGGTCAAGTAAGGCCTCTAAATCATTAATTCGACTTTCAAGGGTATAATCATAATCTAAGTCGCCCGGCTTATCAGATAAACCGCAACCGATATGATCCGGCACAATACACTGATATTGCCGCCGCAACCGCCCGACCAGGTTACGATAGTAATAACACCAGCTCGGGTTACCGTGAACCATGACCACGGGCTCACCGCTTCCCTGATTTAAATAATGCTGTTTTAAGCCGTTACGCTCAAAAAAATAACCTTTGAAGGGCAGCAATGCCGACAGTTTTTCCGCGTCTACCATTTTAGTCCCAGCATCATGCAGTTTAATCCGCTGCCGATTCCTAAAAAGCTCACTTGATCGCCTTTTTTCAGAAACCCCTGTTCATGGGCAATCGCAGCCGTTAAAGGCAAAGAAACCGTCCCCATATTGCCAAGCTTCTGATAAGTGGGAAACTCTTTTTCTGTCGGAATATTGAGCGCTGACAGCACTTGCTTACGGTTAGACGCGCCCACCTGGTGACAGATAACTTTATCAACCTGCCCGGCCAGCCAGTCACGTTGCCGCAGAAAATGCTCCCAGGTATGTCTGGCCAGTTCAACGCCTTGTTTTAACAAGGCCACCGCGTCGGTTTTCATAAACTCACGGTATAAGTGCTGGCCTTTTTCCTGAAGCCCCCACTGGCAAAGTTCGTGATGTTCAGGAGCTGATAAATGAGAAGCGCCGAGCAGCTGGTGCTGACGTTGATTTTTCAGATCAAAACTACCGTCGCTGAGAATAACGGCAATCGCCCCTGAACTTCCGGTTAATGTCGCCAGAGACAAAGCGAACTTCTGCATTGTCGGTTCCGCGAGCATATCTTTGATGGTGCTGTCGACGATGTCTCTGGCCGATTCAGCGGAAACCACCATTCCCGCTTTAATCTGGCCAAGCTCAATACGGTTAGCGATATCTAAAATGCCAGAAAGCACACCTAAGCAGGCGTTACTGATATCGTAAACCGCGGTATGCTTTGATACACCGATTTCAGAAGCGATCCGGCACGCTGTCGCCGGTTCATGTTGATCACGGCAGACACCTGTATAAACGACAGCGCCAAGTTCATTTACGTTAAATCCGGTTTCATTAATGGCTTTGCGCGCCGCGGCAATCGCACCATCTGATACCCGATGCCCTTTCGGCCACCAACGACGTTCGTTGATTCCCGTTAACGCGGCAAGTTGCCCTGCCGGAATACGAAACTTCTGATAAACCGGCGCTAAACGAGACTCTAAATCTTTACTCGATACCACTTCAGGAGCGAGTTCATAAGACAGGCTATTTATGAAAACCCGGGAATATTTCATGCGAACAAAATCAGACTAATTCAAATTAATGCGCCATTTGAGCAAGATTTTTGATGATATTCAATAAAAACCGTCATTTTAATCTTTAATGAGTTTAAATTTTCGGCTTCTGCGGGGGCGGCCGGGGGAACAGCCGCTGAGTAAATTTAATTGTCCCGTGCCGATTGCTTATATTTTTTACAGTATCTAAGGCGTATATTTATCATTCACATTAGAAGATGCGACTTTTTTCTCCGGGACTGGTACTTCGTCCGGTTGAATCTGTTATCTTCAGCTTAAGGCAGAACGTTCGGTTTAAGGCGCGCTGACGAGGGTATAACGGAGTGCGACGAAGATGCCTTGAGCCCGACGGGTGAATCGTAAAGCGGACATCCGGTCGCGACAGATTTGATTGACGCGCAATACAACAGCCGCGTCCGCGCAAATCCGCCTTGCGAACCACTGAAAACATCAGATGCAACCGGACGGAGTACTGGCACAGCTCTGAATCTCGCGGTTATTTAATATAACCGGGATTTAATTAGTAAAGAACGAACAGCATCAAATCACTCAAATATTTTCGTAAGCCTCGCGCTGCGGGGATAAAACTTAAAGGATACCTATCTGTAATGGCATCAGTATCTAGCAACGTAGAAACAACAGACTTTAATGACTCTGTTAACCATCACGAAAACAATTCAACTGTTTCTAAGGATGAACCTCCCCCTATTTCTCAGCACACCGTAACAGTTCGGACTTCGGACAGCCCGAAACTGACGTCAGATCCACAAATCGAAGCGTTTTTCAGTGAACAAAAAACAGCTGTAAGTCCCGGTCCGAAAGAATACGTAATAACAGACAGCAAAGATACTGTAACAAATGGAACTCAAAATAAGGAAAGTCAATTAAATGCCGCTGAAACAAATTCCGGATCTGAGAGTCCCGGCTTAACGCATTCCTCGCCTCAGGATGTCTCAGATACAGATTTGGATGATTTAGTCGGGCGAATGACAAAACCAGCCCTCGCGGAGAATAAACGACAGCTGCGCGCTAATCTGAAAAAATTAATCAATTCAAAAAAAACACAACGCCACGCTTCACATCATGGCGTTGAAGCCCCCCCCTTGTCCGGCGACGTTACTTTCATGGAACTGAGCTTTTATAACCAAAAAAGCTCCCGGCTTTTAAATGAGACATGCTTATACTTAGCTAAAGAACCAAACAAAAATATTAAGCAGGCTTTAGACAAGGTCGCAGAGGAAGCGATAAAATTAACAAATAACTACAAATCAATTCATCAAGAGCTTTTAAAGCTACTGCCTGACAACCTATTACTTAAATCGGGAGACAGTGACAATGACGCGGCCGCATATAAGCCATTACTTAATTTACATCTTGAAACGCTTTACGACCTTACTAAGATCTTAAATGCGGCAGAAGGTACTCATATACCCAACGCTATAGAAATCACTGACAAGAACATAAGTGAAACTGAGATATCGTCTTCACAGGTGGTCAAAATTTTCAAGTCAAAAATTGAGTGCGGGGAACTCTTGTGCTGGTGTCTGAACGCAATGGATGTAATCCGCGATTTAAACCTTTCAATCAAATGCGCAAAAACGCTTACAATATTTAATAGACTGGATGACCTGATTTTAAAATGTTACCAAATACACCTGGAGAAAAGCATATGGTATTACCAGCTTTTCCGTCGCTGTTATGCGGAAGCGCAAAATCCGGGCCGCGATGAGATAATAGAAGCATTAAACGGCATATTACAGAATCAGCAGCCTGTTATCACAGGCTTTAAAGGGTTATTTTTATTAGTTAATAACAATGGCACCCGATGCACAAAACAACAAATCGTGACAATAATTAAGCTGAATTACGATATTTGTATTACCCACTTCGCAAGTCAAAACTTAACCATGTTACCCGAAGCGTTAGCGACTTTAGATTTCGCCTTTTTATATCTGAAACACAATCAGTCCTTTTATTTCTCTGACCCGGTCGAGTCCGCAACAGTGACCAGCGAGCCTTATTATCCTATAAATTTCAGAGAAAACCTCAATTTTTTCACACGCAAGTTTGAATTATTACGTATTTTTTTACAAAAGGCCGGGTCTCTATGCGATCATCAATGCACTCCCGGCTCCGAGGCACAGCAACAAGACCAATTGCGGAAAATGCTGACATTGGAAACTGTCAAAGCAAGCATTGACTTCAGCTTTAACTGCGGCTTTATGCAATGGATACATCAACAATACCGGCAAGAGCGCCAAACTCCGAACAGCGAGACACTGAAAGATAATCAGGGGTTACTGGATTTTCTGGAAGAAGAGCAAAAAGCCTCAAAAAGATTACTCGATAACTTAGTGTCGATGAGAAAAGCAAAAGCAGAGCAACTGGAAGAGCTGCAAGTAAAACTGAAAATAGCTGAACAGACAACAGAGCAATTAACGCAGACTATTGAATTTTCAGAAAGAGAGCTAAAAACGTGTTTTAAGAAAATATCAGTACTGTCACAGTTACAAACGCGATTAGCTGCGGCATCAGACGACAACGACACAGTTACAGCCGGGACTCAGGACATTTGCCGGGCAAGTCCGGATCTTTCTGATTCAGATATTCAGGCTGTACTATTGACACCGGAAGCGACAAATCAACAAATAATAGACAAGCTTGAAGTGATAAAAAAACAGAGCAATGATTCACTGAACCGGCTTTCGGAGTATTTGACAAAACTGTCAGAAGAACGAGATAACCGCATGATTTCTGAACGAGATGACCGCGTGATTTTTGAACGACAAAGAATAACCGACGAAATCGGAATAAAAATAGCGGACATCAAAAAAATTGACGAGGAAATAACAGATAAGCTGACGGTTCACCAAAGGGGGAAATCTGCATTAGACTTTTCCAGAACATTGCACCGCAAACAAATCAGAAAACAAAACAAAATTTCACAATTAGACGAAGAAATTACACAGTCTCTTCAGTCACTGCGCGAAAAGCTAGCCAAAGTAAATGAACAATATAAACAATTCAAAGAGAAGTTAACGCAGGAAGCTATTCAGCAGTCAGAGGCTTTTTGTCTGCAGTTGATACAAGAGCTTAAGAAAGAGAAACTCAAGTCAGAGAATAAAAAGAAAAACAGTAAAGCTATCGCCGCCGGCGCCTCATCACGGCACACACTATCTGACACAGATGACGGTAATGCCTTTGAACAGGAACGGGCGGCAGCGGCTGAGTTCGTTAAACCCGGTGACCCGACACAAAAACCCGCGCCTGCTAGTGTGACAAGAAAAGATTTTAATTTCGGACAATTAAATGAGCTTTTTGTTCGGAAAAAAAACTGGGAAGGTTTACTGTCCGCTATTAAACAAATTAACGCGGATCAAAGTAAATGGAATGCGCGGAAGTTGTTAGAATCAATTACATTACTTAAGAACTCACTGAAGAACATGGATATTGGTCATCAAAAAAATTGTAAGATGATCATTGAGTATCGACTCTTAGTCATCGAATACACATTTGATGTTTCATATAAATTAACCGAAAACATGATTAACTGTAATTTATTTTTAACTTCACACTTTCGAAAACTGGATTTCGTAACAACCGCAACAGCTATAACAAAAGAGCAGGATGTGTTTGCAGCTATGCTCATTAAGGAATGGCCGGGCAAACTGAAAGAAATGGAAGACCTTTCTTCGAAATACTTACCTGATATTCAGGAGCAATTCTTTTTGATCTACCAATTGCTTGAATACACTGAAATTGAAACTCAAACAGCTTGTGAAATGAGGGAATGCTTTGATTTTCTGAGCGCTAAAACAACAGAGCTAAAACAAAGGATACAGAAACTTTCCGGTATTCAATGCATCAACTTTATGGAATTTTTCAGAAAAAGAGGTGATTACATTAAGCAAGTCCACGGAACCGTTAGCCTAAAAAAGAAAACACAACCTGTTCTGAGTATGCAGCTC
The DNA here is from genome assembly GCA_965200795.1 of Parashewanella sp. GTDB lineage: Bacteria > Pseudomonadota > Gammaproteobacteria > Enterobacterales > Shewanellaceae > Parashewanella. The sequence continues at coordinate 35,543 of CBDAVB010000026.1, read as the reverse complement.
ATTGAAAAAGCGGAAACAGCGGAAAGAAACGGACGCCGTTTCGTCAGCAGAATTATTGATGAACTTGAAGCTTCAACAAGCTCTTATTTACAATTAAATCAAGAAGTCCAAGCAAAATTGATCAAGGTTAAAGGTGATTGAGGCCGTGCCTGAGAAACCGTCCCGAAATAGCTTCCCGATTTATTTGCGCTTAACATTGCCGATATCAAGGCTCGAAGAATGAAGTTCAGTCTCGCTAAACGAAGTAACGACAGTTGTGTATGCCGGCCATCCGGAGACTTTTCTGGTACTCCTGCTTTTGCGGGAGTGACGATGGAATTGGTAAGTAGCTGACGATAAGTTTCTGCGCAATTTTGGTGCTCGGATTTGCTGTAATACTAGGCGCGGCGCAGGGAGCATAGCCGTAGCTATGTGACCGAAGTTGCAACGCTGTAGCGCGGTAAAGACGGGCATCAAAAATGTTAGAAAACTAGTTTTTACTTTCTTGCGCCGCGTCCCTGACGACACCCGTTTTCTCCGCCTTGTATAAGCCGAAAATAAACAACGGCAAAAGACGGGCGCCAAAAAAGTAAAAAAACTTATAGCCGGTTAAATTAAACTTATACCTGACTTTCTCTTAATAAGCTCGCGCAGCTCTGAGAAAGCAACTGCCGGCATCGCCACAAGCCGAGTAAGGCTACGATTGCCGCGCCCGATAGCGGCGCGGCTAACCACCAGCCCCAATGCATGTAAACGTTAAGTTCAAAAACCTGAGTTTTTAAGAGGTAGAGCGCGAACTCGGCGACCCAAACAGCAAGCAGACCGGCTACAGCGCCGAGGATGGCGAACTCTAAAACCGTAGAGAATCTTAATAACCAGCCGGAGCCGCCGAAGGTTCGCAGAACGGCAAGCTCTCGTTTACGGCTCGACATTCCCGCCTCAGTCTGGGCAACGAGTACCAGTGAGCTCGCCAGAATCACCAGCACTAATACCACGGTCAGAGATAATGAAACCTGATCAATGATTTCACGCAGCTGTTCCACCATAGCGCCAACGTCCAGAATCGAAACGGTCGGGAACTGTCTGATCAGATCGAGCACGACATCGTCCTTATCCGGACGATGATTATCTAAATGAAAGCTCGCAATCGAAGTGTAAGCGAAAGGAGACAAGGCCTCACGAGTAAAAATCATAAAGAAGTTGGGCTGCAGGGTTTCCCAGTGTACTTTTCGGATACTGGTAATTTTTGAGGTAACCTCACGGTTATCAATCAAAAATGTCATTGTGTCACCAATCTTTACTCCAAGTCGTTCAGCGACACCGGATTCAACGGAAACATCATCAGGCTGTTGATTAAACTTACCGGCGATAATGTCGTTATTAGGCGGATTGGTCTCCCGCCATGTCAGGTTTAACTCCCGGTGGAAACCCACACGCCCCTCTTTACCCGCTTTCTTTTGTTCCTGAGTGATAAACTTCTCACCGTTAACGGCGATCATTCTGCCCCGGATGACCGGATAGATATCCGTGGCAATTAAGTCATGCCCGGTGAAAAACGCTTCTAACGGTTTAGCGTCCTGCGGCGCAATGTTAATTAAAAAGTAATTCGGGGCATTCTCAGGTAACTGTCGCTGCCACTCCTCAAGCAAATCTTGTCTTAAGGCAAAAATGGTTAACAACAGCACGAGCGCGGAACTAAAACCGACAAGCTGCGCCGCATTTTGTCTCGCTCGACGCCTTAAACCGGCGAGAGCCAATTGCAGAGGATTGCTGATTTTTAACCCCGCACCGTGACCAAGGCGGATCATTAAGTAGCCGACAAGCATAAGCAATATCGCCATAACAGCGACGGCCGACATCACAATCAGGGTGAGTTTCAGGTTTCGCGAATAAATATAACCGAGCGCTCCCAGTGCCGTAAGGCTCAATACGATATTCAGCCATTGGCCGAACGGAATGTTTTGAAGCTGACGCTGCAATACCCGTAACGGCGGAATATTCAGCAAACGCATCAGAGGATACGCCGAGAACATAAACGCGCTGAGTAAACCCGTAGTGATGCCAAGCAGCGCGGGGCGAAGCATTGAAGGATCGTAGCTTGCGATATCAGCGGGCAGAAATTCAGTGAGGCTGACATCAAGCAGCCAACCGCCAAACAAGCCTAACCCAATCCCGAGCAAACATATCAGCAGTAAGTGAAAACTAAAGATAAAACGAATTTGTCCCGCACCGGCACCAAAGGTTTTAAGCATGGCTACGGCATCATAATGACGCTGACAGTAGCGCTGCGCCGCTATGCCGATAGCGGTACACGCTAAAGCGATCCCAAGTAAACTTGCCAGTAATAAAAACTGCTCCGCTCTTTTAATCGCATTCGCCAGAGGTGAATCACCGCTTTCAACATCCTGCCAGCGCTGAGTGCTGTTTAAACGCTGTTTAGCGAATGTCTCAAAAGCCTTTAACTGCTCATCTGAGCCTGTAAACTGATAAACATAACTGACCCGGCTTCCCGGCCGGATTATTTTGGTCTTAGCCACGTCTTCAAGGCGCATCAGTACCACCGGCGCTGACGCGAACGGGTTGAAGCCGGCATCGGGTAAACGTGAGATTCGCGCCGCCATTTTGAAGTGGGTTAAGCCGATCTCGACCTTTTTCGGCTGACCTAATAAACCCGCGAGCCGTGTTTCGTACCAGACACTTCCGGGCTTGGGTAAGCCTTTCGCCGCACCGTTTGATAACTCGATTTTTCCTTTTAACGGGTAGTTATCACCGACGGCTTTAACGGTAACTAACTGAAACTCGTCTCCCGCGTAAACCATGGATTGAAATTCCATATTGGTCACACGCCGCAACCCGATTTTATCGGCTTGGCGCAGAATCTCAGGATCCAGCTTTACGGGAGAGTTAATTACACGATCGGCAGCAATAAATTTACTGGCCTCACCGGATATCGCCTCTTGTAAGCGCTCACTGACTCTTGATAAACCGCTGACGGATAACACCGCCAAGGTGATAGCTAATAAAATTAATATCAGCTGTCCTTGCGACAACTCTCGTCTGAATAAACGCCAGGCTAAATTAAACTCCATTAACTCGCCCTCTTTTGTGATTCAGGGGTGATTTCGGTTAACTGACCGTTATCCATTCTCACTTGCCGCTGGCATCGGTCAGCCAGAGCCGTGTCGTGGGTCACGACCACCAGAGTCGTTTCACTTTGCTCGTTTAACTCAAACAGCATACGCTCGACTTTAGCGCCGTTGTCGCCGTCGAGATTTCCTGTCGGTTCATCGGCGAACAAAACCTTTGGCTCGCTGATGAATGCTCTGGCAATAGCGACACGTTGCTGTTCACCACCGGAAAGTTGCTTAGGCAGGTGAGTCAGACGATGACTCAGACCCACTTTTTCAAGCATATCCAGGGCTTTTTGCCTGGCATGTTTAACGCCCGCCAGCTCCGCGGGGAGCATCACATTCTCAAGCGCGGTAAGGGTATCAACCAGCATAAACGACTGGAAAATAAAGCTGACTTTCTCTTTTCTTAATGCCGCTTTTTGTTCCTCATTAAGCTTTGAGAGCGCGACACCATCGAGGAATACCTCTCCGGACGTCGGTGTGTCAAGGGCGGCCAGCAACCCGAGCAAGCTGGATTTTCCCGCCCCTGACGGACCGACAACAGCGATGCTCTCACCTTGCTTGACTTCCAGCTCAATGCCCTTGAGGATATTAAGCATTCCTTCTTGAGTTTTTACTGATTTTTCGAGGTCGACAACTTTTATGGCCGGATTTATTTCTTTAGTTACACTCAAAATTCGTTCCTTACAGACTGATAAACACAAGACTATGGCTTTAAAACAAAAATTATCGGCGTTATTTCTGCTTACTCTAACAGCTTCTCCCGCTTTTGCGGACACTATATTAATACTCGGTGACAGCCTCGGCGCAAGCTACGGAATGGATGAAAATGTAGGCTGGGTGGCAAAACTGCAAAAGCAAATGCCTGAACATAAGATAATTAACGCCTCAGTCAGCGGTGAGACAACGGCAGGCGGATTGCGCAGACTGCCCGCCCTGCTTGAGTCCGCCAAACCTGATGTGATTTTTATCGAGCTTGGCGGTAATGACGGTTTACGTGGTTTTCCGCCGGGTAAGCTGAAATCAAATCTTACAAATTTAATCAGGCTTTCTAAAGCCTCCGGCGCGAAAGTCATGGTCAGCGAAGTCATGGTGCCGCCTAATTACGGCCCGAGGTACGGGAAAAGCGTTGAAAAAATTTATCAGGAACTGGCTCAGGATAAGTCGATTAAGATTATTCCGTTCTTTATGGAGCAAATCGCCGTTCATCCTGAACTCATGCAAAGAGACGGTATTCATCCTAACGAAAAAGCTCAGAGTAAAATTGCTGATTTCATGAAACCCTACCTCTTGCAGGCAGTTAAGTAAGCCGGCTTAATTTTGTATAAGAATGGTTCGCCGTACCGGGTTAACATAGCTTCCTCCTCACCAGAGGTGAGAGTTCACATCCGCTGACTCGCCTGTCTGTTACACAGAGAAAACTGATACTCCGCAGCTGTCCGGCGGTTGCCGGCCGGCGCTTCACTCGTAATCCCAGAAAAAGCGGCCATCTGACGTCGTCAGGCCAGATTGACGGAGATGGCCGCGCCTGCATAAGTCTTCCTTTCTTCCTTGCATATAACCGCCTTACTGACCACTGAAAACATCAAAATGCGGTCAGACGGAGTACCAGAGACATATTTTACCTGTTAAAACTCTATACTATTTATCGCTACAACACTGTTTACATGAGTCCTCTGAATTTCATTCAGCTGCCCGGTGCTTCTATTGATTTCGAAAACCCTGAGGTTATCGCCATGCTGATTCGCAAGAAATAAAAAGTCACCTTTGCTGTCAATTCTAAAGCTTCTCGGGGTCTTCCCGCCTGTGGGGATATTGTAATTCATTGATAGTTCTCCGGTTATTTCATCAACCGTAAAGCAGCTTATCGAATCATGCCCTCTGTTAGTAACATAAATAAACTTACCATCCGGATGAATCTGTAATTCCGCGGAAATGTTATCTTCAGTAAAAGAAGCGGGGATCATCGGGCACGAATTAATATGCTCAATTTCACCGCTTTGCGCGTCATACTTATACGCGGCTAATACACATGATAGTTCGCATGCCACATAAAAATACTTGCCTGACGAATGAAACCCTAAGCTACGAGGGCCTGAACCTTTATTTAATTGAATAAAGCCATCTTCTTCGAGGCAATCTTTATCCGAATCGAGTTTGAACCTATAAATTCGATCCACTGCCAAGTCCGCGGCAAAAATAAATTTATTTTGACCATCTGTGATCATGGAGTGCGGATGTGGTTTATCCTGCCTGTTTTCAATAAATCCTTTTCCTGACATCTTAGATTCAAATTGATAGCTCAACGCGGACAAAGTACCGTCTGCATTTACCGGAAACATACTATAGTTTCCGGACTCATAGTTAGCCGTAAATAGATACTCTCCTTTTTTATCTAAGGAAACCCAGCAAGGCAGGATGCCTTTTACTTCAATCTCCTGTATTTTCTCCAGTTGTCCTGATATTGGTTCTATCTGAAAAACGGTTATAAGCGACTCTTCCGTTGTCATCATTTCACTGGTTGTATACAGTATATTCTTAGCGTCATTGACACACATGTTACTTACATTATTAACTAACAACGGCTTAAACTTTTCACTAATAGTATGACTTTGCTTGTTAAACTCATAAATCATTAATCCTCGACCTTCGGCCAGACCGCTAGCTATTTTATAACCTACTTTATTAAAGCTACCTAAATACAACAATAAGCTTTCTTGTTTCATAGTTTTACCTTTAATTCGCAAATAATGTAAAAATAAATTATTTATTTAACATAATTACGTTAAATAATAACAAGCAGAATATTTAATAAATCTATTGTTCAAAGTCGAATAGCGAATTATCTTTTGAAGTAATACAAATATGCACCAGCGGCTCATCACCTACGACATGAGAGTAATGACCTTTCTTACTTTCACCGTCATGGGTAATTAAAATGTCACCGGCGACTAGGTTTTTGGTGTCTCCATCAGAAGACTGGACTGAGACCTGCCCCTTGAGAACCACAAGGATCATATCATGGGGCGCCTGATGCCAATCACCGACCCAACCAACCGGGCACTCTAAAAAGAAAAGCTCGTTTGACTTACAATATTTTGAAATAAATAAAGTCGGTACATCTATTCCTAAATTGCTTTTTTCTAATTTATTATGAATATTAATATCTTTGAAATAAGTTTCACCTGATTCATTTGTACGTAAACTTACGACTTTCATAGTTAAAACCTCATTAGTTTAGTTAAATATCCATTGGTTTAAGTTTATTTTCATAATATTCAGATTTTATTCATCATTTATTGTATCTATTTGCAAAACTTTAACATTACATAACTTGATTCCATAAAACAAATTTAGCATAAGTAAATTCAGATATTTATATAGAAAACCTTGGAAATTTTGATAAATCATGATAATTTTGCTTTATCTAAAAATATAAGTGTGAGGGTGTAAAATTAGGGGTTTCGTGGCTATAAGATAAAAAGCATATAAATCCGAACAGAAAAGGCTTTTATATTCCGATTGATTAAGCCTGTATAGAAAATCACTTCAAATTGGCTTCGAGGCCGGAAGAAACTGAGCCTGAAGGCAGTTGATAATCCTTAGACTAACCGTGAATTTCTAAATAACACTCAGGGCAAAGCCCTCAAGATTTCTTATATAATATACTTTTATGAACTATAGAGGTACATAACGAGATAAGTGATCAGTATTCTGGGTTCTGATTATTCAAATATAGCGGCGGATGACGCAACTGCCACGATTAAATTTTTCAAGAAAGTTTTTGCGGCTGCTCCCGAACATCACCGGCCTGTGGAAGCACTTTTAGTGCGGATAATATTATCGAGTGCCTTGAACAAGATAAGGCATTTTGGTGTGTGACAAACCAGTATTTAAAATACAAATACAGACTTCTTATTAAGCGGAGATAATTGATTATGATCGAATTTATCGGATTCAGCCACCTTTCTATAATTGTTGACAACCTGGATGAGGCCATGGACTTCTACAAAAGAATCTTTAATGCCAAACCTTTTCAGCGCTGGAACTGTAAAAACAACAAAGGTGTCGGTTATATTGTCGGCTGCTTTGATACCCCCGAAAAAGTTGATATATCTCTTGGTTTTGTCCGAATTCCAGACAGTTCAGTAGTATTAGAGTTACAGGAGTATCACTATCCCGAAAGTACTAACGAGGTTACTTTTGCCAAAGTAAATGATTTAGGAGGAATTCGACATGTTTCTCTTCTTGTAAAGGATTCACCGGCGGCATTTGACTTTCTTAAAAATCAGGAAGGGATATTACAAATAAACGAATCTGAAAAAGAGAAATGCGCGTCATTTCAGATAAGTAATGTTAATCCTGATGATGTTTTATTTTATGACGATGAGTTAGAGAATGACAAAGAAGCAAAACAACGTAAATGTGACCAGTTTTCAGAAACTTTCACTTTTTATTGTATTGATAAATATGGCGTCCAATGGGAATTTGAGCAGGGAGATTCTTCCAGGGAGCTTAGTTAGTCGGTACTGAAAAACATAACTTCAAGATTTAAAATGTACGGCATCTGATTTACGCAAAATTCAGAACCGTACCCAAAAGCAACATTTCTTATATTTCGCATCAATTTCACTGCAAAATAGCCAAAACTCACCATCTTTTTCGAGCAAAAAGAAAATGGCTAACCACTTTCTCAGGTTCCAGGCACACGCAGCCATTAGAAGGTTTATTGAGTCGCCAACACTGCCCTTTAACCAGTTCTTACACAGCCTAAAATCACTCTTCAAATGCCCGATTACTGGTTCAATTGTTGCCCGTTTTTTACAGAGTTCACTTTTGCGTTTTCTCTTTGCTTGCGAGTCCCGTTTTAATGGCCGGCTAGGGATAACAACTTCTTGGTCAACATACTGCATACACCCTTTATAGCCTTTATCTACAACGGCTGTAGTGATTTTACTCTTTCGGTGTTTATGGGCATGGTCAAGTGCAGGCTTAAGCAATTTTGAGTCGTGTTCATGTTTGTCATGACTGGGTTACACCAATGATTAATTGACTCTGCTCTGTGAGCACGACAGAAGCCTTTTTACCATACTCGTATGGCTTATGGTCTTTGCCTTTCCCTACGCAGTAAACATCGGGTTCATGAAGACTGTAAATCTTGTTCTTGTCTTTACGTTGCTGTGTAATGGCTTTTTCATAATTGGAAAAATTCTCTTTTTGTAAATCAAGGACATCTTGTGGAAGTTTGCGTTGTAGCTCCCTTAAAAGCTTACCTGCGATAACACGTAACCTTTTTAACGCTCTTCTGGCTTTGCTTCGATTTTTGGCATGTCTAAAGCTTCGACAGTCAATGCGTAGCTGTTTGACTTCTTTGACATAAGTACGTCTTTGCTTGATCCCAAATACTTTGGCTAGTTTATTGAGTCGGTTAACCACCTTGATGGCAAGCTTGCTATCTGTCGGATAAGTAATGGCTTTTTCTTGGACGGTTGTATCAACGTACACGGTGTCATCTTCAGCTTTGTCACCGTGTAAAGCCACAGATAATGCAAAGATTTTTTCACAGCCTTTTTCACCGATGCGCTTACGAAAAACACTGAGTTCACTGGCATCACAAGGGCGTGCTGTTTGAAACTCTGTCTCACCACAAAACACTTGAAAATACACGTTCATCAGCCACTCATCGACCAAGGCTTCATCGCTGAGTTTGTAAAGTTGCTTGAGTATTAGCAAACCGCACATCAACCGAATTGGCTTCGCTTTACGGCCTAATTTTTTGTATAACGGCTTGAATTCTTCTTCCAACGCTCGCCAATCAAAGGCATTAGCTAAAATGAGTAAAGGGTGAGTTTGCAGAAGCTGTTCTGTGATATCAAACAGACTGTCGTGAGGTAAATTTGACGGACTTTCTTTGAGCACTTTTAGCACCAAAACGACCAGAAACCGTAGGTTCACTATATCATTTCTGGTCGAAATTGAATGCATTAAATAGCTATATTTTATTAGCGATAAGAGTGTTAGATGTTTTTCATGGCCGACTAGTTAAATCATAACCCTAACGTACTCAGGGTTAGAGCGAATGCACGAATAAATGCAGATCACGTTTTTGAGGGTGACTAAAAAAGCAATCATAATTCCCTGATTTGAGTGCTTCACCTTACCAAAGTGTGAAACAGATCTTGTTCATGTGATTGCCCTTTTAACGTACTGAGCAAGAATATTCCCTTTGAATCATTTCGAGAGGTTCCTATGGCTTTTTTCAGGATCGGACAAGCTTACCAAAAGCTAGCCGTAGACGAGCCGTTACCAGAAAAAAATATAACAATAGAGAAAGGAGATACAGCTTGTGTATTATTAATTAGAATTGATGCGGCGTTAGCAAATGAGAATCAATATGACGTGGTTGAGTTTTGCTGCGAACAAAAACCTTTATTAGATTTTTTAGAGTCTGAAGAAAAGGACAATGCCAATTTAGAAATCGGACTTTTACTTTCAAACACGCACAAAAAGAGAGAGAAAATGCCGGCATCTTTAAATGAAAAATTAGCGTACGGCTCTGTTTTAATGAAAAATATGTTGATAAATAAACACTTCAGGCATGCAAATTTCGAAAAAGCTTACGACGTAGTGTTTAAAGATAAAAAACTTCATTGGCTATGCGGTAAGGACGAAAGCCGCCCGGTGGATTTTGATAAAAGAAGACCGGTAAACAGCAATGATTTGAGAGCTTTTTTGCATGCGCTAACAAAGAAAAACTAGAAAATTAGTAATATTAGGGTGAGTTCTTATAATCCTTCGTTTCCTGTTGTGATCTGAATTAATCGCTCTGAATGCGGCTGCCTGCATTTACGCGTCATTTACTGATCACAATAATTGCTGACTCTTCCGCCTAAATCTAAAATCGTCTGATACGCAATGATAAAGTTTCACCGCAAAGCATACGTTGCTCAGGATGTAATTACACGGCTGAACAAGCGAAGTCCTATTCAGAAATTTTAGCCGCGGATGATGACTTGCGCGAGCTTTAAACATAAGGCTGCATCAGAATCAGGCAAACCCGGAAGCGTAAAAGATAAATCCCGTGGTTGGCGGATTCACTCTCACTCTGTCATCAGACGCCTTTAAGTACCTGACTATAAGTTTTTCGATATTTTTGGCGTTCTAATTAAGTGTTGAAATTTAAACAGGTATTATTTGAACCGCGACATCCCTGATGAAGAGTGACACAAAAATGCCGCTACAGTTACCAGCGGCATTTCTCCGGTCACGTAAAAAGGGTTAATGACCCTCATTCACCATATTTACAGTGTATTTAGGGATCTCAACAACCATATCCGCGTCAACCACTTTCGCCTGGCAGGATAATCGAGATTCAGGCTCTAATCCCCATGCTTTGTCCAGCATATCATCTTCAAGTTCATCACTTTCCTCTAGCTCATCGAAACCTTCACGCACAATGCAATGGCAGGTAGTGCACGCACAAGATTTTTCACAGGCGTGCTCAATATGGATACCATTCTTTAGCGCTACGTCAAGAATGGTTTCACCGACTTCGGCTTCAACCACTGCACCGTCAGGGCAAAGTTCTTCATTCGGAAGGAATACAATCTGTGGCATAATCTTACCTATAAACTTTCTACTGATTGGCCGGTTAACGCAGCCTTAATCGAATTATCCATGCGTTTGGCCGCAAAAGTCCGCGTTAGCTCATCAAGTGCTGAAATCGCTTTTTCAATGGCATCAGTGCTGTCTTGCCCGGCAGCCTTTGTAAGATTCGCCATACCTGCGTCAATCTCAGCACGTTCTCGCGCTGATAACAGCTCACCGTCTTTGTCTAATGCGGAATTTAAGCTTTCAATTACTCTCGCCGCTTCAACTCTCTGCTCGGTCAACATGCGCAGCTCAATATCATCTTTGGCGTTTTTCATTGAGTCTTTAATCATATCGGCAATTTCGGTATCAGAAAGGCCAAATGAAGGCTTAACTTGAATACTTGACTGCACACCAGTTGATTTTTCCATGGCGGTTACGCTTAACAAACCGTCCGCATCAACTTGGAACGTCACTCGAATATGCGCCGCTCCCGCCGCTAAGGGCGGAATTCCTGTGAGCACGAAATCAGCCAAAGAACGACAATCAGCCACTAATTCACGTTCACCTTGCACTACGTGAATTAACATCGCCGTCTGACCGTCTTTGAACGTGGTAAATTCCTGCGCTCTCGCGACCGGAATCGTGGTATTTCTTGGAATGACTTTTTCGACCAGGCCGCCCATGGTTTCCATGCCAAGCGATAACGGAATCACATCTAACAGCAGTAATTCTGATTCAGGTTTGTTGCCCACTAAAATATCGGCTTGAATCGCAGCGCCAATAGCAACCACCCGATCGGGATCAATTGAAGTCAGTGGTATTTTACCAAAGAAGCTTTCAACTTGAGCACGCACTAATGGGACACGCGTAGAGCCACCGACCATTACCGTTTGCAAAACTTCACCGGCTGTTACATCGGCATCACGCAAAGCTCTGCGACAGCTAGAAATGGTTTTCTTCACCAATGGTAGAATTAACCCGTCAAATTCGTCTTTAGTAATTTCAGCAGCCAATTTATTGCCGTTATCTAACTCTAAGGCCGCTTCAACGGTTTCGGCATCGGTTAACGCTTCTTTGATTCGACGTGATTCAATAAGCAGTCGTCGGTGTTCTGTTAAACTTAAAGACTCAAGACCCCATGCGTTAACTAAGTGATCTCGCAATAAGTGATCAAAATCATCACCACCTAATGCCGAATCACCACCGGTCGCTAAAACTTCAAAAACGCCTTTATTCAAACGTAAGATTGAAATATCAAAAGTGCCGCCGCCTAAATCATAGACCGCGATGACGTCTTCATGCTCTGAGTCTAAACCATAAGCAATGGCCGCCGCGGTCGGCTCATTAAGTAAACGTAAAACCTTAACGCCTAATAACGAAGCGGCTTCTTTAGTCCCTTGGCGCTGTGCATCATCGAAATAAGCCGGAACCGTAATTACCGCGCCCTGCAATTCACCGCCGAGCGACTTTTCCGCGCGGGCGATCAATGGTCTTAATATTTCGGCTGAAACTTGAATCGGGTTAATTTTGCCCCACCTGGTTTCAAAAACAGGAAGACCCTGCTCACTGGCTTCAAATTGATAGGGCAAGTTTAAATAATTGCCTCGAATGTCTTCTAGGCTTCGCCCCATAAAACGTTTAACTGAAACAATGGTGTTTTGCGGATCTTGCGATGACTGCTCTGCCGCCGGATGACCGACTAAAACATCATCACCGAAGTGAACAATCGATGGTAATGAGTGATTACCTTTTTCATCGGCCAGCGTTGACGCCTCACCGCTTCTCACTGCCGCAACCAGTGAGTTGGTCGTACCTAAGTCGATACCAACTGCCAATTTATGCTGATGTGGAGCCGCCGTTTGTCCCGGCTCTGCGATTTGCAAAAGGGCCATAAATTCTCTACTTAATTTTGGTTTGTTCTTATAGATCAAACAAAGCATCTTCGATGCGAGTCAGTTCATCTTCTAATTTTGCCATAAACTTAAGTTTACGTATCTGGTCAGCGGCAAAATTATTATTTTCAACGGTTTCAGACGCTAATGCTTTAACTAAAGACGCATTAATTTGTAGCTGATGCTCAGAAAAAGATGCTCTTAATTCATCAACCGCCTGATGCGGATCATTATGATCACGAACTTCTTCTAACGCTTCACGCCATTGCATCTGCCGCATTAAAAACATGCGGTCTCTCACTGTTGATGTTTCATGACTGATATCCAAACCTCTTAACGCCAGCATATGCTCTGCACGCCTGATCGGATTTTTTAATGTCTGGAAGCCATCGTTGATTTGTGCGGTTTTTTGAACGGCTAAGCGTTTCTCCTGCTCACTGCTATTAGCGAACTTATCTGGATGAACCGCTCGTTGAAGATCCCGGTAACGCTCAGAAAGTTGAGCTTTATCAATCATGTAGTCGACCGAAAAACCGAATAATTCGAAATAGTTCAATGTCAGTCCTTGTAAAAAGCACTTTCAATAAGATTTTTGTTTTATGTAAAACAATAGACTCCTAACAAAGTAGGAGTCTCACAGAAGCGTTTAAACGGTAAAGCTCTCGCCGCAACCGCACTCACCTTTCGCGTTCGGGTTATTAAACTGGAAACCTTCGTTTAAACCTTCTTTAACGAAATCCAATTCTACACCCTGAAGATATATAAAGCTTTTCGCGTCAATGATGATATTTACACCATCAACCTCATAAACTTCGTCATCTTCATTAAGGTCGTCAACAAACTCAAGTACATAAGCCATACCTGAACAGCCTGCCGTTTTTAAACCTAATCGTAAACCAATACCTTTGCCCCGGTTTTCTAAAAAGGCTTTTACCCTCTGTGACGCCGCCGGCGTCATTGTTATTGCCATTTACAACTCCGGGTTAACCTGCTGCGGATAACGCTTCATGCTTTGATTTATAATCCTCCAAAGCCGCATGAATGGCATCTTCAGCAAGGATTGAGCAGTGGATTTTGACTGGCGGTAACGCAAGCTCTTCCGCGATATCAGTATTCTTGATCGCGGCGGCCTCTTTAACGGTTTTACCTTTAACCCACTCCGTCACTAATGAGCTTGAAGCGATGGCACTACCACAGCCGTAAGTTTTAAACTTAGCGTCAATAATAATCCCCTCTTCAATTTTTAATTGCAGCTTCATCACGTCGCCGCATGCCGGCGCGCCCACCATACCTGTAGCGACAGATGGATCATTCTTATCCATTGAACCAACGTTACGCGGGTTTTCGTAATGGTCAATTACTTCTTCACTATAAGCCATAATACGACTCCATTAATCCTGTGCTTAGTGGTGTGTCCACTGAACTGTGTTTAAATCGATACCGTCTTTGTACATTTCCCAAAGCGGTGACATATCACGTAATTTACCAATTGACTTGTTAATGATGTCGATGGCGTAATCAATATCTTCTTCAGTAGTGAAACGGCCAATTGAAAAACGGATTGAGCTGTGAGCCATTTCGTCATTCAGACCTAACGCACGAAGAACGTAGCTCGGCTCTAAACTGGCTGATGTACATGCTGAACCTGAAGAGACGGCTAAGTCTTTTAATGCCATCATTAATGATTCACCTTCAACAAAGTTGAAGCTTACATTTAATGAACCGCAATATCTCTGTTTGGCATCACCATTGATGAAGGTTTCTTCGATATCTTTAATGCCGGCCCATAGCTTGTCACGAAGATGACGAATACGATCGTTATCTTTGTCCATTTCAGCTTTTGCGATTGCCGCGGCTTCTCCTAAACCAACGATCTGATGCGTCGCAAGCGTACCGCTGCGGAAACCACGTTCATGACCACCGCCATGCATAGTCGCCTCTAAACGGATACGTGGCTTACGGCGGACATATAAAGCACCGATGCCTTTAGGACCATACATTTTATGACCTGAGATAGAAATCAAATCGATTTTCATATCTTGAACGTCAATCGGTAACTTACCCGCGCTTTGAGCCGCGTCAACGTGGAAAATAACTTTGTTAGAACGGCATAACTCGCCAATGGCTTTAACATCATGTACAACACCGATTTCGTTGTTTACATGCATCAGGCTCAATAAGATGGTATCTTCACGCATTGCGCTTTCGATACGTTCCGTTGGAATTACGCCGTTGGAGTCCGGCTCAAGATAAGTTACTTCAAAACCTTCACGTTCAAGCTGACGGCAGGTATCTAACACCGCTTTATGCTCGGTTTTACTGGTGATAATGTGCTTACCTTTCTTTTGATAAAAATGTGCGACACCTTTAATAGCAAGGTTATCCGACTCGGTCGCACCTGAGGTAAAAATTATCTCACGAGGATCCGCGTTCAATAATTCTGCAATTTGATTACGTGCGATATCAACCGCTTCTTCAGCTTGCCAGCCGTAACGGTGAGATCGTGACGCAGGGTTACCGAAGATGCCGTCCATAGTCATATACTGCATCATTTTTTCAGCCACACGCGGGTCAACCGGCGTTGTTGCTGCGTAATCTAGATAGATTGGAAGCTTCATTTCTCACTCCGTACACCGTTGTCACATTTTGTGACATCCATAGTACAAATTTTAATTTTAATATAAGCAGGAACTTACAATGTCACTCGATGTTCTTGCTGCAATTTATCTTGTTTAATTGCGATGAATTGGACATCGCGCTTTAACATCAAACCTTCTAGAGAAATACCATTTAGAAAGTCGGATATCTGTTTACTTAAATCATCCCATAATGAATGAGTTAAACAGCGTGAACCGCCCTGGCAATTACCCTGACCGTGACAACGGGTTGCTTCGACAGATTCATCAACAGCATGTACAACCATACCGACTGATATATCGCCTGCATTAAGACCTAACCGGTAACCACCGCCGGGACCGCGAACACTGGCGACAAGGCCTTTTTTACGAAGTTTTGCAAAAAGCTGCTCAAGATAGGACAGTGATATTCCCTGCCTTTCAGATATATCTGCCAGAGGTACCGGACCTGATGCCGAATGTATTGCTACATCTAGCATGGCTGTGACCGCATAACGTCCTTTTGAGGTAAGTTTCATGACCGAACTCTTTCCCGGTTAAGTATGCTTTAAATTGAAACATACCTGAGTGTTTTAGTCAAGTATTTATCTGACAAATTTGGTCAGGTATTATTCATTTGAGTTTTGTGAGGTTTATCGGCGGCGTATTTAACCTTTTTACGCTCAAAATTTCAATGAAAAACGTTAAATATTTCGCATTTTTAACAAGTTTATTTTGAAATTAACTAAAATCACACTGGGGCGTTAAAATACGAATGTCAGAAAACTTATGGGCAGCTGCTTATAAGCCAAAAATAAACGACCGCAAAACAGGAAGGTCATTTCGGAACCATTATTTGAACTGCGGCATCCCTAGGAGCTTTAGATAACAGGATCAAATTCATCCACCGCTTTCTGGCGTCTCTCAGCCGCCGCGGCCTCGTCTTCGATAAACTCTTCAATTTCAAGTTCGGGCAATTTATCAGTACAAACTTCACCGCCCATTTGTTGAATTTCACAACATACTTCCTGCAATTTCGAGTCCATCAAATGCATATGATCCATCATCTGACCTATGGCGTTAGCAACAGGATCCGGGTTGTCCGGCGAAACGGCGTAAGCGTCAAAACCGTACTTTTTCGCCATTTCTGTGCGGCGTTGCGTTTTCTCTTTTGACTCTTCCGTTTGCTGAGCGACAATCCGTCCGGGAATACCCAATACCGTTCGCTCTTTCGGCACTTCTTTTACAACAACGGAATTAGAGCCGACTCTCGCGCCGTCTTCAATCACAATAGGTCCAAGTACTTTCGCCCCCGCGCCGACAACCACGTTGTTGCCCAGCGTCGGGTGACGTTTACCTGACCGCCAAGTCGTACCACCTAAGGTAACACCGTGATATAGCGTACAATCATCACCAATCTCCGCGGTTTCACCGATAACAGTCCCCATGCCGTGGTCAATAAAAAATCGTCGGCCGATAGTCGCTCCGGGATGAATTTCGACACCAGTAAGCCAGCGAGAGAAAGTCGAAATACATCGCGCCATTAAAAACCATCGTCGTTGCCATAGCCTGAAACTGATACGATGCAGCCAGATGGCATGCATTCCCGGATAGTTAAGCAAGATCTCCGTTGCACTGCGTGCAGCGGGATCTCGATGGTAAATGGATTCGATGTCTTCTTTTATTCTCGTAATCACGCCCATTGCTTTAACCTTTGTTGACGAACTTTTCAATTGAACTTAATATTCCGCGAAGGATGTTCATTTCCTGACTTTCAATACGTGCCCGGCTGAATAAACGACGCAATTTCGTCATGATTTGTCCCGGGTGATTTTTAATAATAAACCCTGTAGACAATAATGTTCTTTCTAAATGCTCAAAAAATTGCTCTTGCTCTTTGTGTAACGGGTACGCTTTCGCAGCTTCAGCTTCTCGATTGTGATTTAAATAAGCCGTTCTTGTCTCATAACAAACAATTTGTACCGCTTGTGCCAAGTTCAGTGAGCTGTATTCTTCATTCGCCGGTATGACTACATGGTAGTTACACTTTTGTAATTCTTCATTAGTTAAACCATGATTCTCACGGCCAAATACAATAGCGACAGTTCCAGATTCACCTTCGGCCACCAATTTATCCCCCGCTTCTCTTGGTTCTAGAATCGGCCAGTCAAGGGTTCTGCTTCGGGCGCTGGTTGCGATGACTAAGGAGCAATCGGCGATCGCTTCATCCAATGAGTCTACTTTGGTTATATTTTGAAGGACATCCGCGGCTCCGGCAGCCAACGCAATCGACTGACCATCAACTTCAGTTCTGGGTTCAGCCAGGTATAAATTTGTAAGCCCCATGGTTTTCATTGCCCGTGCAACTGAACCGATATTTCCGGGGTGAGACGTGCCAACTAAAATAACTCGAATATTGTTGAGCATGGAAGTTAACTATAAGAATCAATAAAAACAGGAGCGGAATACTAACATATTTCACGTAATTGACTATTTCAGATTGCGGACGCGCCATAAAAGAGTATAATCCGCTGCGTTTATTTTTCCGTTCTTTAACATCCAGGGGATTGCAATGCATCCGATGCTGACTATCGCTGTCCGCGCCGCTCGCGCTGCCGGCAAAACTATTATGCGTGCTTATAATGAATTAGACCAGGTTGAAGTATCCGCTAAAGGTCTGAACGACTTCGTTACTAACGTAGATAAAGAAGCTGAGGCTGCTGTCACATATCAAATTCGTAAATCTTACCCTGATCACACTATTATTGGTGAAGAAGAGGGTGAGAACCTCGGAGAAAACAAAGATTATATGTGGATTGTCGATCCTCTTGATGGTACTAACAACTTCCTAAGAGGCATTCCGCATTTCGCCGTATCTATCGCACTTCAGTACAAAGGTAAAACTGAAGTCGCTGTTATTTACGATCCCGTAAGAGAAGAGTTGTTCTCCGCGACCCGTGGTCAAGGTGCGAAAGTAAACGATTACCGTATTCGTGTATCAAACGTTAATGACCTGAGCGGCACTATTTTAGCGACGGCTTTCCCGTTCAAAGTCCGTCAACACACCGAAACTTACATGAACATCATTTCTGAAGTATTCAATAAGTGCGGTGACATTCGCCGTGCCGGTTCTGCCGCGTTAGATCTCGCTTATGTCGCGGCCGGTCGTATGGACGGTTATTTTGAAATCGGTCTGAAACCATGGGATATCGCAGCGGGTGATTTAATCTGTCGTGAAGCTGGCGGCACGGTAACTGACTTCACAGGAGGTCATAACTATTTGGTGTCAGGCAATATCGTCGCCGGCGCGCCAAAAGTAACGACTCAACTGGTAAAAACCATGCGCCCGCTTCTTAATGAAGGTCTAAAGCGTTAAGCGGTGTTTTACCCGCAATAAGTACTCAGTCAAATGTAATCGAATATTTTTCTTGCTGAAACGCTTATTATGAGTGACTTCTTGAGAAAAAAGCATTTGACTAGATACTTAAAACCGGGTATCTGCATAATGAACAAGCCTCAACTTATGGTTGAGGCTTTTCTTTGTTTGCCCAGCGAAGCTGGCAAACCCGACAGATTGAAAGAAGTCTGTATCACCCTGACTGAGGGGAAGATAATCTGAATGGCAAGGGCGTTGTTGGCTAACGGCAGGGTCTGAAGGAAGCCATAGGAAGTTAGAGGTACACAGCGAAAGCGAACCTGATTCGGCAAGGTAGAGAGGTAAGCGTGCGAAATAGCGCAACGCCATATACTCAGTCAACTCTATCATGTGATTGAGGGTGGAATTTCTAACAGGGAGCCAGTGCAGTAACTGGGGAAGCCTGACACCAAATCTGGAATCAACCAGAAACTTTTATACAAGAGGAAACTCAAGATAAAAGTTGGTGCGAGGTGGCAGATGAGCCCGTAGTAGTGAGTAAAATCCAGCCGATGAAAGCCAGTAATGGTGTGGAGGGTAAAACTGGATTGACCAGTGATGTAGTTCATTGGCGACATCAATAGCCAAAAGCCTTGATGTCGGCGAAGGGGTGAAGCTTAATTGAAGCTTGTGATGGACAGGATTTTTTTTCACAGGTATAGAAAATCACTTTAGCGAGTGAGGTAATTCCGACTGGAGCCACTAGTACTCCGTCCATTTGAATTCAATACTTCAAGCTCTTTTGCTAAGCCTTAGTCATAGGAGAGCTAAAAATCTTGTATTGATTTTTATTGTTTTAAACTCTTATACAACTTTTATTCACAAATAATTAATAAGTCTGTAATTTCTGAACAAAATGCTTCCTCCCACCCTTTGGCAAGCCAGTAGGACTCTAGCTTTTTTCATTTTGATTAACGAAAGTGTAACAGGATTTCGTTAATCAGTTTAATTCTGTTAAAAGGCTAACTGTACCCTGGAAGGACGGGGTAAAGCTTCTTTAACTTGATACGTGCCTCCTCAGTTGTGAACTGCCAAATCATCTTAGCCTTGGACTCATTGCGTTGGGTGACCCAGGCTTCAACTTCACAATTTAGTGTTTCCTGATCCGGTATTCTTCGGTTTAAGCATTGTCTGCTCAAGATACTTAATTCAATTTCAGCCATATCCAACCAGCTTCCGTGTTTTGGCGTGTAATGAAATTCGATTTTATTGATCAGCCTACGAGCTTCTTCTGGTTCGAAGGCCTTATAAAATGAAGCCGGGGTATGAGTATTCAGGTTATCCTCAACCAACACAATTGTCTCAGCATCCTTATAACGCCCGTCTACTAAGGCTTTTACTTGATGAGCCCAATCAACGGCCGTTCTGTGCTCTGTGACCTCAACATGCCGCCAGCCCGCTAAAGGCTCAAATATCATGAACAGGTTGCTGACACCGTTACGCTCATATTCCGTATCGTATCGCTCCGGATAACCTGAAACTAAAGGTAACGGGTTGCGAACTTCTTTAACTTGTTGTTTGCTGGTTTCATCAAGGCATACTAAAGGACGCTTGGGATCGTAAGGAAGTTTATAGAGTTCTAATATATCTTCCATAGCGCTCACGAAGGCAGCGTTTTCTTCTTCAGGTATACACCACTCTTCTTTAAGCCAGGGTTTAAGTTCATTTTTTTTAACGCATAATGAACAGAGGTTCTCGATATGCTATCGACATATTTGAGTTCAATCATCTTGTCTCTAAGAAGATTTAATGTCCAACGGCAACGTCCTTCCGGAGACGCAGAGCAGGTCAGCGCAATTAGGTGTGCTTCGGCTTCACCATCCATTATGCGTCTGCGGCCTTGATGGCTGTGTTTGCTATTAACAGCGACTTCTAATCCTTCCTCGACAAAACGCTTTCTGAGGCTCGTTACTGCAAGTGGTGAGATGTTTAGCGCCTTAGCAATCTGTTGATTGGTCAGTGGCGAATTATTCTCATCAATAGCAAGTAAAATTTGGGCGTGTCGTTTCTTATGTTGAGCAACACGTGGTTTCTTCTGCTTTATCAAAGCTTCAAGCATTGAACGCTCTTCATTACTCAAACGGACATGGTATTTAATCCTCATAACAGCTCCTGTATTCGTTGTGTTCAGGAACTGTTAGGATAAACTATCAGGCCATTATTTGCTTTTGAATGGACTACTAGTGTAGTGATTTAAATTGATTTATTAAACAGAGTTTGTTAAAATAACTAATTGATTTAAATTGATATTATAAAATAACATGCCAGCTCAAATTACTGTTGATTTAACCCCGGAAATCCGTCAGCAACCGGAAAAATTCGTCAGGAGCAGAACCACCCCTGTTCGCCTTATTCAGCGCTCCCGAATCATCTTACTCGCGGCTGACAATACACTAAACTATAAAATCGCGGAACAGCCCGGGCTCAACATTAATACGGCCTGGGCATGGAGAAATCGTTTTGTTTCCGAGGGGATAGAAAGCATCAAGAAAGACAGACCCCGCGGTGCTAATCATGGTGGTAAAAATACGCGAAAACAACAAGAGATCCGAGCCCAGATCATCCGAATCACCAGCACTGAAAAACCCGGCAACGCCACTCACTGGTCAACACGGACGTTAGCTAAATATATGGGGATTTCACCTTCTTTAGTTCAAAGAACATGGCGGGAAGTCGGTTTAAAACCCCGTCCGCATAAAACTTTTAAGGTCAGTAACGATCCCCGTTTTGAGGAAAAGCTCAGGGATGTGGTCGGCTTGTATATGTCACCGCCGGAAAATGCATTAGTACTCCGCGCGGATGAAAAAAGCTCTGTTCAGGCATCAGACAGAACGCAGCCCGGACTCCCGATAAAAAAAGGCCGCTGTGAAACCATGACCCATGATTATAAGCGTCACGGAACCGGTTCGCTGTTTGCGGCGCCGGATGTCGCCGCGGGAAAGTGATCGGCGAATGCATGAAAAAACATCGACATCAAGAATTTCTGTCTTTTCTGAAAACCGTTGAAAAGCAGACGGATAAAGAGCTTGAGCTGCACTTGATCGTTGACAATTACGCCACCCGTAAACATGAAAAGGTCAGGAACTGGTTAAAAAGAAACAAACGTGTTCATTTGCACTTTATTCCGACAAGTTCCTCCCGGCTCAATTTAGTCGAACGTTTTTTGGTCTGCTTACGGAAAAGCAACTCAAACGAGGGGTGCACACATCAGTAGCGGAATTGGAGACCTGCATAATGAATTATATAGAGGCGCACAATGACGGATGTGAACCTTTTGTCCGGACAAAATCAGCCGATGTTATTATGGAAAAAGTCGAGAGGGCAAGAAAGGCGTTAAATATCAAAGATTAATTTGATGCACTACACTAGGAATAATGGCTCTGGAGACAGAAACCGTACATGGGAGTAATTCAGTTAATATCAAAGTACATTGCCAAGTGCTAGAAGGCTTTGACGCTGAATGAAATATACCAACTGATGAAAACATGAAACTGAACCCAAACAACGCACACAGAGGAGTCAATGAGAGTTCATTACAGCCTGTACGGTCGCTTACTCAATAAGGAAGCACTGTACGACGGATTTAAGAAAGTTTGGAGAGCCAAAGGCGCTGCTGGTATAGATGAGCAGAGCTTAGAGCAATTCGCTTCAAATCTGAGCAATGAACTTGATAAACTTCTTATCGAACTTAAAACCAAGCAATACCGGCCTTCAGCCGTCAAACGGGCAGAAATCCCGAAAGATGACGGTGGAGTGAGAAAGCTTGGTATACCAACAGTTCGAGACCGAATCGTACAACAGTGCCTAAACGATATACTGAGTCCGATATTTGAAGAGCAGTTCCATCCGTCAAGCTATGGATATCGACCTAATAGAAGCTGTCACGATGCCATTAATAAAGCCACGATGTTTATTCGTCAATATGATTTAAAACATGTGGTGGATATGGATTTATCCAAATGCTTTGACTTACTCGACCAAGAGTTAATCTTATCGAGCATAAGCAAAAGGGTAAAAGATGGCAGCATCTTAAAGTTGATAAAATTGTTTCTTGAAAGTGGAGTCATTGTAGAAGGCAACTGGCAAGCAACAGTAACAGGAAGTCCGCAAGGCGGGGTGATCAGACCGCTGATAGCGAACATCTACCTTGATGCCTTTGACCAAGAGATGAAACGTCGAAACCATCGACTGGTCAGGTATGCCGACGATATCCTGATATTATGTCGCAGCCGCAAAGGTGCAGAAAACGCCTTGAAGCAAGCGACAAAGCTACTCGAAAAAGACTTAAAGTTGACGGTAAATCGAAGTAAAACCCATATTACGCATAGTGATGATGGGGTAAAGTTTCTCGGAGTAGAGATTGGCAGTAAATACACGACCATCCAATCCAAGAAGCTGAATAGCTTCAAAGCGCAGCTAAAAGCTCTCACTAAGCGCAATGGTGGCAAGCCACTGCAACGAGTGATACAAGAGTTAAATCCGAAATTAAGAGGGTTTAGTCAATACTTTCGAATAGCGAATGTTGGTAGTGAATTCAAGAAACTAGCCACATGGCTAAGACGAAGACTGAGAAGTATTCAACTGCGACTATGGAAAAAACCGAAAAGGTTACATAGGAGACTGAAGCAGCTTGGCTTTAAGCCACCATTTAAGTATATCCATATGAGACGGTGGAAGAACTCAAAGAGTCCGCTAGCTCACTATTCGATGCCGAATAAATGGTTTACAGAGATGGGGCTATACAGTCTTGAAGAAGTACGGACGGGCTATGTGCTCAGTACAAAATAATAGAGTACAAATAAAATTAAGCAGGAGCCGTATACGAGACCCGTACGTACGGTTCTGTGAGAGGGATGGGGCATTAACGCCTCACCCTACTCGATTCCAATTTGTTTAATGGCTTTTGACTGGTCTTTAGTTAATGGGTACATCGCATTAACTCGACATTTCATCGGAATTGAGTTTTTAAACGAAATCGTATCACCTAACTTGTCAAAGGTTGAATCAGAAAATTGATGTAACCTGATAACTTGCGCAAAGCTCAAACCTACGCAGCCACCCTGCATTTTCAGCAGATAATCTTTGCGGAAATTCGTAGTTAAAATCATATACTCATCAGTAAGGCTGCTCCACCCTGTAAAGTTAAAGCTGGTGATTCGACTTACATCCTTCAGGTTACTTGAAGATACAAAGTCCGCGTACGCTGCGTTACGATCTGCCATCGACATTTTTGAAGCACAGCCAAACACTAAAAAAGTGGCCAATAAAACCGTTAATAATTGTTTCATGATTTTCTCCTAAATCTCACAGGATCTTGTGAGTTTATTAAAGTGTAATACTTTTATGAGTATTGTCAGATTTTCAGGTTCAAAATTAGCGTTGGACTAATACTGAATACAGTTATCCCCGAGAAAAACATTAACGGACTTATTATTAAGCACATAATTTTTCAAAATATCACATTTGCAAAGTATATCCCTTCATAATCAGAAAATAATAATCAAAATTTTTTTCAAAAATGGAACATCCAAATACAAATTCTAACTTTCAAAATGCCTTAGCTGGGTCGCAGATGCTGTTTGTTGCATTTGGCGCTATGGTATTAATGCCGATCCTGACCGGACTTGAACCCAGCGTTGCTATGTTCGGCGCTGGTATCGGCACACTTCTTTTTCAACTGGTGAGTAAAAGAATGGTGCCCGTTTTTCCCGCGTCTTCGTTTGCTTTTATCGCACCGATTTTCTTTAGTATTCAAACATGGGGAATGGCACCAACCGCGGGCGGCTTAATCGCTGTCGGCTTTGTTTACCTGCTGCTTGGCCAGCTTGCGCGCCGGAAAGGAACCGAACTTCTGGAAAAAGTTTTACCTCCGGTCGTTGTGGGGCCTGTAATTATGGTTATTGCCGAGCCTTGCGCGTTGCGGTCCAAATGGCTATGGGGAAAACAGGCGAGCGCAATTGAACTGTTTCCTTATCAGGATGCCTTAAGGGACCGTCCCAAAATAACTTCCCTGTTTTGCTGTCGTTTATTTTCGGCTTATACAAGGCACAGAAAGCGAGGTGTAGTCATTACCGACATACAAAACTGTCGTTACTTCGTTTCTGCATAAGCTTTCGACAACGCCGTAACTCTTTATTCAAAGAACGCAAAAATAAACACAGCCCAAAGGGTTACGCTTAACATTGCCACTCTCTGCGTTACTCATCATTCATTTAGAGTGACTGAACTTCATTCTTCGTGCCTTGTATTGGCAATTTTAAGCAGTAACAAATCGGGAAGTTATTTCGGGACAGTTCCTAAGGGATCTCGCAGTTCATAAGATACCAATTTAAATTTCAGCACTTCATTTGTCATACCTGCGAAAGCAGATATAAAGCGACTTTTGCAAAATTAACCAAAGAAACCGGACTCCAGCTTTCGCTGGAGTGACGGCATATTTGGTATGAACTCTTCTGCGACGTCCATAATTATCTCTTTACTGGCTTTAGTTACCAAGTTATTTTTGGCTACTTTAGCAAAAGGTTTATTTAGATTAGTACCGATTCTTTGCGGGATTGCTAAGTACCCAGTCAAATGTAATCGAATATTTTTCTTTCTGAAACGCCAGTCAAGAGCGACTTCTTCAGATGAAAGCAATTGACTAGGTACTTAGTTTCGTAGCCCCTGAATTTAACTGGCAAGCAATCCTATTTATGTTGCCTGCAGCGATTGCGCCAGCTATTGAGCATATTGGTGATGTGTTAGCGATTGGTAATGTAGCTGGTAAAGATTTTGTGAAAAAACCGGGTCTGCACAGAACATTAACGGGTGACGGAGTTGCAACCAGTTCCGCGGCTTGCTTTGGCGCACCGCCAAATACCACGTACTCTGAAGTTACCGGAGCAGTAATGCTTATTAAAAACTTCAACCCAGTGACCATGTCCCTGGCGGCTTGTTTTGCCATTTTACTGGCATTTTGCGGTAAGTTAGGCGCGCTGTTACAGTCGATTCCAACACCTGTTACGGGCGGGATTCTAATTCTGTTATTTGGTTCTATCGCTGCGGTTGGCATGAATAGCCTTGTTAAGAATAATGTTGATTAAAGCCAGCAACGTAATTTATGCATTGTGGCAACCATTTTAGTATTAGGAATTGGCGGTATGTCAGTCGGTTCAGCACAATTCAGCTTAACAGGGATCAGTTTATGTGGTGTTGTAAGTATTCTGATGAACTTACTTTTACCAAAAGCCGATCGCCATACTTTAGCTTCTAAGCCTGAGCCTCCGGGAAAATAGTATCGAATTAATGAGTTGATTGAGGGCGTATATTTAAGATGCCCTTTTCTTTTAATGGTAACTTAAATTCATGTTGTAATTTTGCATATTATTCGTACACTCAACTTGCTATATCAAATAAAGTTGAGAGCTTACCATGCACACAATTACACATGATATGACAACGCTGTTTCAGCAGTTGGGCTTAGACAGTGATCCCCAGGCTATTGAGGCATTTATCCGTTCCCACTCCCCTCTAAAAAAAGAAACTAAACTTGAAAATGCCAGCTTTTGGACGGTTGCTCAGGCACAGTTATTACATCAGCTCATTAATGAAGATTCTGATTGGGCTTGTGTCGTAGAAGAGCTTAATAGTCGAATGCATTGATTAATCACTTTTTCAGTCTTAAACATAGGCATCTGACTCAGATACCTATGCAGCCGGCTAAAACTCTTCTGGATTTTGTAATACCAGCGACCCTATCCGGATGATCTTGAAAATACCGGGGTCTGTTGAGCTTTCGCACTTATTTTTGCAGCGACAAATTGGTCATTTTATACAAGGCGGAGGTTGTGCGGTTTGGTTATTCCAAATAATCAACCGATAACGCGGCAGGAATGACCAATTTACGCTGTCTTCGATGATTTTGAGCGCTCCCTGTTCTGTGTTGTTCGCAATTCATTTAGATTGCTGGACTTCATTTGCTCAGGCCTTGAACAGATAAACGCTCAAACTGCACAAAATTTAATCCTGAAAGATCAACCGCCCCTGGCGCAGCGGTTTAAATTGATATTTTAAAAAACATGCCAGCTCAAATTACTGTTGATTTAACCCCGGAAATCGGTCAGCGACTGGAAAAATTCGTTAGGAGCAGAACCCCCCTGTTCGCCTTGTTCAGCGCTGCATAATCATCTTGCTTGCGGCCGACAATACACCAAACTATATCCTCCTTGTTCAATTTAGCCGAACGTTTTTTTGATCCGCTTACGGAAAAGCAGCTCAAACGAGGGGTGCACAATCCAGTAGCAGAATTAGAGACCGGTATAATGAATTATATAGAGGCGCACAATGACGGACGTGAACCTTTTGTCCGGACAAAATCAGCCGATGTTATTACGGGAAAAGTCGAGAGAGCAAGAAAGGCATTAAATATCAAAGATTAATTTGATACACTACACTAGTATTTATTGGTTCGTGGGAGAAAAAATCTGGGATTTGGACTCCCCGCAAAGCAATGCTCGGAACGCTGTTGTAACAAAAACCAAAGGACGGATTAATGAAAGGTCAACGCTATTTTTTTGCGCTCATTATTTTTATTTTGGGTATATGTGCCGCATATTATGTAAAACATTTTGAAAATAAAATCTGGTTAGAGCAGTCTTATCAGTACGATGTTTATGTCAATGATAAAGGCGAAAACGCCTATAAATACAAGGGCAAAGAACTGATTGTTGAAAACACCGTTCCATATACACAATCCCCCCTTAACCAAGAAAATCTTTCCAGATTTGGAAAAAAAACGTCTCTGGAGCAACAATGGATTATCGACCATGAAAATCAATTAAAATTACTCAAACCCGGTTTTCATTTTGGTTTGTGGTCCTTACTTCCGGCTTTTATCACTATTGCCCTTTGTTTACTCACTCGTGAGCCGCTTACATCATTATTCGGCGGCATTGTCATAGCGGCATTTATGCTCGGACAGTATGATTTAACGGATAAGGTAATCATCCCTAATCTAGCTAAAGAGGGCTCAGCCACCTTATTATTTCTCTACCTTTGGTTATTGGGCGGCTTACTGGGTATTTGGTCAAAAACAGGCGCAGCTCAGGCTTTTGCCGGCTTTATGACCAAGCATTTTGTGAGAGGAAAACGCTCAGCCAAACTCGTTACCTGGTTTTTAGGGGTACTGTTTTTTCAGGGTGGAACAATCAGCACGGTACTGGTTGGTACAACGGTTCGACCATTGGCTGATAAAGCTAAAGTGAGTCACGAAGAAATGAGTTATATCGTTGACTCTACGGCATCACCGATTGCTTCAGTATTGGCGTTTAATGCCTGGCCGGCATACATTCAGGCTCTGATATACGTTCCCGGCATTGCATTTTTAGCGACTGAGGCGGATCGCATTTCGTTTTTCTTCGGCAGTATTGCTTTTAGTTTTTATGGCATATTAGCCGTTATAGGTACTTTATTACTGAGTTTAAATATCTATACTTTTTCAGGGAAACGAATTAAAGCCGCTCACAAAAGGGTCATCGATACCGGACAATTGGACGCGCCTGACGCCAAACCTCTGACCGCTTCAGAATTACAAAACGCAGAAGTACCAGATGGATATACTCCTCATGTATTGGAGTTCTTAATTCCGTTGATAACCCTCATATCTATTGCCATTTTTACTTTTATTTTTTTAGGTTCACCCAAAGTAAACTGGGCCTTTGGCATCGCACTCTTACTCACCGCGTTTATCGCATTGGCAAGGGGGATGAGCCTCAGTAATGTGGTTGATGGTTTTGCGAATGGATTAAAAAGTGTCGTGCTTGCTTCCGTGATACTCATGCTCGCCGTGATTATCGGAAGCATCAGTAAAAAACTTGGCGGCGGTTTATACCTTGTTTCTTTGCTTCAAGAGGGCATTCCATTTTGGATGCTTCCGCTTTTACTTCTCATTACTACTACGATCATTGCGTTTTCTACAGGCACAAGCTGGGGAACGTATGCAATCACTTTTCCTTTAGCCATGCCTTTAGCCTGGGCTTTAGCGCAAACCCAAGGTCTGACCAACCCTGTGTTATTTATGATGATTTGCTTTGCTACGGTTCTAAACGGTAGCGTTTACGGGGATCAGTGTTCTCCGATCTCTGACACTACAATCCTAAGCTCAATGAGTACAGGTTGCGATCTCATGGATCACGTAAAATCTCAGCTACCACCGGCAACTTTAGCCATGACAATTTCAGCTTGTCTATGGACAGTAATAGCTTACTTTTTTGCTTAACCTACACCTAGTATATTGATTTAAATTGATATTTTTAAATAATATGTCAGCTCAAATTACTGTTGATTTGACCCCGGAAATCCGTCAGCGACTGGAAAAATTCGTTAGGAGCAGAAACACCCCTGTTCGCCTTGTCGAGCACTTAACCTGAACGCCAAAAATACCGGGAAACTTATAGCCGGGTACTTATTCCTGATTTATCATGAGATATGCTTCAGAGTAATTGTGTTAATCTGGGGCATTGTACTCTAAAACCCTTGTTATAGCTCAATGGCACTAACTTAAGAATTACTTCTGATACATCTTAAGCCTACGTGCTTGTTTTCTTGAGTGTCGCAATCTTGGTGTCGGTTTCGGTCGCCTTTTCTTTGCTCTCGGTTCTTTTCTCCCCGGGCGATTACCAACGATATGCTCGCCGATAATATCTGCTATATGTGAAAATCTTGTAATGCGTTATGTGCAGCTTTAAAACTTGCCTCTCTAGGAGATATTCCTTTTTTTTCTGCCGCTCGGCACATAAGCGCCCTTATCATGTTATAAACCAGCAAATGAACATCAATTTCCTTACGTACCATATCTGGACTGCCACACCTTAAAATATCCATTTTCATCATAGTCTTGATGGAGCTAAAATCTAACCCGACATGCCATCGTGATACGTATAAATCAATAAGCTCTTGCTTCGGATAGACTTCTTTATCTGTAAGAGTGGTAACAATGATACGTTTCTTTGTTCCTACCATTCTGATGATAAGCTCTTCTGGCACTTGAGCGTAATCCTCTGAAGTCATCCATTCTGGACAGGATGGACGAATTAGCTTAAATAATCCATCTCGCTTACCCAGCTTTTCTTCACAGGTTCTGAAATCGACATTTCCGGCTCCGTTTTTTTCGAAAACAGCATCAACACCTAAATTTATCCGCCCTGCGAGAACAAAGTAGTTTTCGAAATCAGCATCTCCCAGCACAATATCACCGTGTTGCAAGTCTGACAGCATACTTCTTAATAGCGCCTGTTCGCCAGTACCTTTCCCTTTACAAGGTGAAACGGCAGAATCAATGACAGCACCGCTCCCCAAAGAAATTAACACTAAAATCCGCAGTTGAGGAAAGCCCAGCCCTTCTTTTTGTGATTTAGGCTGAGGGAATTGCGCTTGGTTCTCGTCCGTATCAGACATAGATAGTGTTGAGCCGTCAGTTAATAGCACTCGACGGCCATGCCACAAGTGTTTTTCTTGAGTCGCCTCATCTAAGTTTCTGCCTGATTTCTTCAATAGCGATTTAATTGACTCCGGAGATAACCGTTTTCTTGCTTTGCAGTAGGGATCTGTAATTGTGCTGTTTTTTTCTCGAACTATAGCAATTTGATCTCCGGCGTCACTGATTAATGCGCTGCGGCAAGACTTGCTTTCACCGGCAACTTCCAGGGCGGGATTACGCTTTGTTGAATTTTTCACCAAATAAAATCTCAGCCCTAAATTTTGCATCCCAACTCGCTCTTTGCATCTTCCCTGCAACGCTATCTTTGCAAGAGTGACTTTTCACCAAGTTAAGTATCTTCCGCCTAATCGTCGCTAAATTCTTGGCTCCATCATCGGCATAAATTTTACAATCATCTTCTCTAAAAGTGACATCGAGAACCCGGTGCTGACTATTCTCGATTGACCAGTGTTTGCGTATATACTGAGCAACATCCTTTACATCACTTGTCAATGAAGTGATGTAGTAAGATGTTTCTTGGCTGATTTTATCCTTTATATCTCTTGTGCGAGTCACTTCGATAACGGCGCAGCTATCTTGAAAGTCAGCGGTTTTATCAAACCAGTCTGTTATCGGTAAAAGACGATAATGCCTCTCATTAATTCGCCCGTGCTCACCATCTAACTCCATAAAATGATTCTGTTTTACAAGTTCTGGTGTCTCTCGATAGCACTTATGGAAATACGCTTTAATTTCGGCAAGCAATTTACCCTGGTTCTTTTTTACCTGAAGAACGTAGTCACCTTTACCTTCACGTATTAAGGCCGTTGTTTCTTTTTGGCAAGGCATGGCATCAGCGGTAATCACCGCATTTTCAACATCCATCTTTTTGAGCATGGATTGCATCACGGGTATTTCGTTGGTTTTGTCAGGCGTTTCTTTTTGATAAATAGTCGGTCATGAAAAACATCTAAGATTCTGATCGATAATAAAATATAGCTATTTTATGCATTCAATTTCGACCAGAAATGATATAGTGAACCTACGGTTTCTGGTCGTTTTGGTGCTAAAAGTGCTCAAAGAAAGCCCGTCAAATTTACCTCATGCCAGTCTGTTTGATATCACAGACCAACTTCTGCAAACTCACCCTTTACTCATTTTAGCTAATGCCTTTGATTGGCGAGCGTTGGAAGAAGAGTTCAAGCCGTTATACAAAAAATTAGGCCGTAAAGCGAAGCCAATTCGGTTGATGTGCGGTTTGCTAATACTCAAGCAGCTCTACAAATTGAGCGATGAAGCTCTGGTCGAACAATGGCTGATGAACGTGTATTTTCAAGTGTTTTGTGGTGAGACAGAGTTTCAAACAGCACGCCCTTGTGATGCCAGTGAACTCAGTGTTTTTCGTAAGCGCATCGGTGAAAAAGGCTGTGAAAAAATCTTTGCATTATCTGTGGCTTTACACGGTGACAAAGCTGAAGATGACACCGTGTACGTTGATACAACCGTCCAAGAAAAAGCCATTACTTATCCGACAGATAGCAAGCTTGCCATCAAGGTGATTAATCGAGTCAATAAACTAGCCAAAGTATTTGGGATCAAGCAAAGACGTACTTATGTCAAAGAAGTCAAACAGCTACGCATTGACTGTCGAAGCTTTAGACATGCCAAAAATCGAAGCAAAGCCAGAAGAGCGTTAAAAAGGTTGCGTGTTATCGCAGGCAGGCTTTTAAGGGAGCTGCAACGCAAACTTCCACAAGATGTCATTGATTTACAAAAAGAGAATTTTTCCAATTATGAAAAAGCCATTACACAGCAACGTAAAGACAAGAACAAGATTTACAGCCTTCATGAACCCGATGTTTACTGCGTAGGGAAAGGCAAAGACCATAAGCCATACGAGTATGGTAAAAAGGCTTCTGTCGTGCTCACAGAGCAGAGTCAATTAATCATTGGTGTAACCAGTCATGACAAACATGAACACGACTCAAAATTGCTTAAGCCTGCACTTGACCATGCCCATAAACATCGAAACAATAAAATCACTACAGCCGTTGTAGATAAAGGCTATAAAGGGTGTATGCAGTATGTTGACCAAGAAGTTGTTATCCCTAGTCGGCCATTAAAACGGGACTCGCAAGCAAAGAGAAAACGCAAAAGTGAACTCTGTAAAAAACGGGCAACAATTGAACCAGTAATCGGGCATTTGAAGAGTGATTTTAGGCTCTGTAAGAACTGGTTAAAGGGCAGTGTTGGCGACTCAATAAACCTTCTAATGGCTGCGTGTGCCTGGAACTTGAGAAAGTGGTTAGCCATTTTCTTTTTGCTCGAAAAAGATGGTGAGTTTTGGCTATTTTGTAGTGAAATTGATGCGAAATATAAGAAATTAGGACTTACGCATTGATGGTACTGTGCAATTTTGGTAGGAGTTGCTCTTTGCCTTTCGCAAAATGTTCAATGAAAGCACCAACAACATCTTTAAACAGTTCACGTTGGTGCTGATAAATATTGGTGAACTCTTGCGCTATCCGCATTTTTTGTAGATAAACAAAACTCAAAATGCTTGAGAAGATGTGATTTCGTACAGGTCGCTCACTACGCACTTGAAAATGCTCAATATGACAGACTTGCTTGATTGCTCTGTGATATTGTTCAATTTGCCAGTGTTGATCATGAATGGCTTTAAAGTCATCATGCTGAAAAGGTTCTTCCTCTGGCAAGTAAACCACGTAGTAGCGATGCTGGTCTTTTAGCGTCGTTCTAAACAACCTGACCTTGCCAAAATCTTTAAGCCAAACCTCCAAACCGTCACAAGGAACGTCAAGGTGCTGAATTTGCAGCCATTGGCCTTTTTCCTGCGATACTGTTCTGTTTTTCTCGACAGCAAACATGAATCCTGTCTGATGGTTTTTAATCGTCTTCAGATTCCTGACGCAGCTGTACCAAGAGTCTCCCGTTACAAACTTTGGCTTGAGTCCCCAATCCAGTACTTCTGCCAGCATTTCACGAAAATAGTCATTTTTAGTCTTGCCTTCGGATTTATCGCATATCCTGTAATTGACGGGCATATGGCGACCAGTCATGTCGGTGTAATAAAGGGTTACGAGGTTAATCCCTTTGACTGCTCGATGGTGTTTCCCTGACCAAAAATGACTCACCAGTTCTACGTGATGGCTGTAAGGTTTATCAAGTACGCTATCATCAACACTCAAAGTACCACCAACAAGACATAGATCTTGAGCTGCCTCATCAAATAAGTCTTTCGGTTGATAATCTTCACGGTGAAGAAAGCGGTTAACGCTATCGTGAGATATACCCGTCACTTCTGCCAATCTTGTGCATGTTGATGATTTTGGCTCACTGATCAAAAATCCCATGTATTGCGGAAGAGTACATCTGGCTGTCGTTGAGCGAGTAGTTTTTCTCACTTCCATCCCTGAAAATGATCATTTTACCCGATATCAAATTTCAAAACACTCTGTCAATGCGTAAGTCCTAGAAATGTTGCTTTTGGGTACGGCTCTGAATTTTGCGTAAATCAGATGCCGTACATTTTAAATCTTGAAGTTATGTTTTTCAGTACTGACTAAATAATGAGTCCGTTATCTACAACCATAGCTGTCATAAATTGAAGCGCGTCAATGTCATCACCATGTTTAGAGCCACAGGCCACTTTACCATCAAAGCTAATGTGCTCTTTGCTGCCTTTTTCCCGCATAGCGTTTGAAAAATTAATAAAACAAGAAATTAAACTCTCGGCTTTGATGCCTCTTATAATTCTTCCTATTGAGTGTCTTGTGGGGATTCCGTTACTAAACAAGCGATACTGTCTTAACCAGTTCAATTGAGTCAATTGAGCTTCACCGAAAATATTTATTGATTTCCAGCCCCTTGCGCCACAGAGTACTGCTGCAATGGTAAGAAAAATAATATCTGCTAACTCATATTCTTTATTAGCCTCTGCACGGTGTTCTTCAACTTGTTCAATCTCTTCCATAAAATTCATAATCAGACCCAAATCAGTCTTAAGTTAGTGATCTGATCATCGACCTTTAAGAAAGTTCAAAATAATTTAAATTATTTTATCAAGAAAAAAAGCGCGATCCCGCCCTGTTTTAAAAATGCGCTTGTTAAAGTCCGGCAATGACTTAAATGAATATTGGGATTACTATAAAAAGCAATCAAAAAGCAGGCTGGAGAAGTGCGGCTAGATTCGTCGTTCTAAAAGAGCCGCACCCAATTAGTAAACTTTCAGCTGAAGCTTAAGTTAGTGCCATTGTGTTATAGCTGGTTTAGTTTATATGAGGGGATGCTTAAGTATATTAACTTGATCTTAGAACTCAGGGATAAACACCGCTACTATAAATTCATTATGATTATGTTTAAAGCAGGTGTATTATGAGGTTCCTTAATTTGTTTAGTAAGTCACTACTAATAACAAGTCTTTCGGTTATATCAGTCTATGCTCTGGCAGATCAGCCTGACCCCGCTAACGTATGCACCAAAGTTAGTTCATTTAAGGGGTTAATCGGCTCAGGAACCCGAAGTGACCCATTTCAAGTTCCTATCAACAAGTGCCTAGAATTAAATGGAAATAACGGTCAAGAATATGTATTTCGTCTTGACTTCACAAAGGCGATGGCTGGTAATTCAAAATTCTTATCTTTTTTAGCCAGATCATTTTTAGCTGATGATGGTAAGGATTGTAATTCTTCAGACAGGTTGACCTGTACAGATAGCAAGCATACACCGAATCTGGAAGTGAGCCCGACGCCTAAGTCCATACTGTACAGCATAAAAAACGGTTTTATTGCTTCGATTATCAGTGAGAATCCTGACTTCACAACTTATACGATAAAAGTCAGCAGTGAAGCAGCTATCGTCGATGTTCGTTTTGATGCAATATCTTCAGATCAAGAAACTAATTTTTCTCCGCTAAAATAACGACCAAGCCATTTTAATATCAGGTGTTTATATGGACTAGCGGGGGCGAAATACAGAGAATTACGTTCTGTGAGTTCAGATAAACCCTCGTTACTTTGAACCGGTAGATAAACAACGTCCAAGGAGCATGAATCAATGACTTATAAGCATACGTATTTACACGGTTTATCCAAAAAATGAACTAACTCTCTGAACATTTGAATCTCTGCGGTAGTGTAGCTCGAAAGAACCTCATTGAACTGTAAAATCCCCACAAGCCGGCTGATAATGCAGGATGCTTTACTGGCTTACTCCTTTTCGTGAGTCATCCGCTTAGGGATGTTGCGATTTAAATTTTACCGCAATAGTATAGTTGAGTCCTTAGAATCGTTTATGTTGCTGCCAGATGTCTACTTCAATTTATATTTCTAGTACTCCGTCCATTTGAATTCAATACTTCAAGCTCTTTTGCTAAGCCTTAGTCATAGGAGAGCTAAAAATCTTGTATTGATTTTTATTGTTTTAAACTCTTATACAACTTAT
>CBDAVB010000025.1:0-34085 GCA_965200795.1 Parashewanella sp. | reverse complement strand
GCGTTCAAAATTCTGTGTCAGCCTAAATTCTAAATTTCTAATACGTTATCCAATCTGCCTTCAAAATGGATTGCAAATTGTGACAATGCTAGCCTCCAATTTTGGACTGGCATTGTCCACTTCTTAGAGGCATTCAATATTCCCGCATAAAGCAATTTTAGCAAGCTGTTTTCATTTGGAAATGCCCCTTTTGTTTTGGTGAGTTTCCTAAACTGGCGATGTACGGCTTCAATCGCATTGGTCGTGTAAATCACTCGACGTACATATTCTGGATATTTGAAGTAAACGGACAAGTTCTCCCACTTTCTGCGCCAAGAGTCGATAACGATTGGATACTGGCTACCCCATTTGTTTTCCAGCTCATCTAAAGCCGTTTCAGCAGCCGATTTACTTGTCGCTCTGTAAACCGGCTTTAAATCAGCCATAAACGCCTTTTGATGCTTAGATGCCACATACTTCATTGAGTTGCGTACCTGATGAATTACGCAAAGCTGAACTTCTGTCTCCGGGTAAATGCTGGCAATAGCTTCAGGAAAACCGTTTAACCCGTCAACACAAGCAATTAAGATATCCTTAACACCACGATTATGAAGATCGGTCAGTACCGAAAGCCAATAATTAACACCTTCTGACTCTGAAAGATACAGGCCAAGTAACTCTTTCTTACCTTCGAGATTAACGCCTAGAATCGTGTAAATAGCCTTACTGACATAGCGACCATTGTCTTTGACTTTATAGTGAATCGCATCCAGCCAAATAATTGGATAGACCTCGTCTAAACTGCGTTGCTGCCATTCTTTGAGCTGAGGAATAAGCTGATCGGTCACAGCCGTCAAACTGGCTTCTGAAAGCTCTAAACCATACAAATCAGCCACATGAGATTTGATATCACGATAACTCATACCCATTGAAAACATTGACAAAATCTTACGATCAATTTCATCAGAGAGCTTAGTTTGATTTTTTTTGACAAGCTGAGGCTCAAAGTTGCCGGCTCTGTCTCTTGGCGTTTCTAACTCAAATTCGCCAACTGAAGATTTAACGGTTTTTTTACTAAAACCATTTCTTCGATTGGGCTCAAGATCTGAGTCTAAATGTTGATCAAGTTCTGCTTTAAGCGCTGCTTCTGTTAGTTGTTTGATTAAAGGGGTGAGAACACCATCCGCACCAGTTAAACCTTTACCTGATTGAAGTTGTTCTAAAGCTTTATTGAAATCGAAATTTTGAGTCATTATGTCATTCCTGTTTTTGACA
This sequence comes from Parashewanella sp., assembly GCA_965200795.1. Lineage (GTDB taxonomy): Bacteria > Pseudomonadota > Gammaproteobacteria > Enterobacterales > Shewanellaceae > Parashewanella. The sequence goes on along the minus strand of CBDAVB010000025.1, from coordinate 32,831 downwards.
TTTTACCGAAATGACACAGATTTCTAAACACTACCTCCACACCTGATTAGGTCTCACGATATTAACGCCGTTCAACAAATATGGGTAGACCTTATGCTCCTTGTTTCTCAGGCTCGTGCCTGGCTTTGGTCCGACAGCCTGTATGCCCATCAGTCTCATAAGTCGCTGTATACGCTTCCTGTTGACCGGAAAACCCTGTTCATTCAGCCATGCAGTTATCTTACGACTGCCGTAAAACGGTGTACGTGTATACTGCTCATCGATGAGCCTCATCAGATCCAGGTTTTCAGGACTTTCCAGAGCTGGAGAAACTTGGTAATACCAGCTTGACCTGTTTAACCCGATCAGCTCACATTGACGCTGAATACTGATCTTCGAGTGACCCGGATCTATGCATCCCCGTTTGTCATCAATGGACATTGCCAGATTTTTTTTTCAACCAGTCCAGCTCCATTTTAAGCCGTCCGATCTCCTGATACAGTGGTGCTGTGAGCGCATCTGGATCTACCTCTGGTCGTATCCTGCCGAAGACCTCTGGAACCCCTTGGAGTAGCTGTCGCTTCCACTGGCTAACCTGAACGGCTGCAACTTCATGTTCGCTTGCCAGCTGGTTTATGGTCTTGTCCCCCTTGTAGGCCTCCAGTGCTACTTGAGCCTTAAATTCGGGCTTATGTCGTTTTCTTTTTGCTGCCATGATTCCCTCCTAAAGGGTTATCTTACAGCCAGAAAACTTAACTTAGCTACCTGTCCAGTTTATGGGGTCCATCATAAGTCACAGAAATGCCGTCGTTACTTTAAATTCCAAACTACAAATGAAAGCGATGAACAATTTATTACAGGTTTTAAACGTTTACAAATATTGTCTGAAAATAAGGGATTAAATTTATTAAGCTCAATTCCAGACGCCATCAATTTGTATCATCTAACAAAAAAACAATCGGAAGATTTGATAGAATTGTGCGGATCTGCCGCCAAAATAATTCTAAGTTTTGAACAGTCTAATGTTAAATGCTCAAATTTATTTGTGATGGAGTTTTCCACGCCGCATGATATTGACTATTTATCTTATGTCTATGATGTGAGCTCAAGAGATTCTGTCATTACCGGCTTATGTAATTATTTGCACGATTACGGAGTGTTATTTAAGCATAAAATTATACCGCCACGCAGCTTGTCCGCTTATCATGAACAAGATACAAATAGAGTTCATCGCATGTTCCCAATATTTGCTAATCTGGTTTGTGAAGGCTCAATCGAATGCTGGAGCGGAAAAGCTACAGATTTCCCGAATATCGGCTACGGTAAGCTGGGAATGAGAGATCATGTTGATTGCATTCTTCGGTGCGGAAGAAGTTTCTGCATCGTATTTTATGGTATTTGGTGATTGCGAGTATGCCACCATTAATCCGGAAGATCATGAAATACAATCGAAGATAAGAATTGAAGAGTTAGGAAAAGCCATACAGGGAGCATGTTTACTTTATGCCAGATGTTTCAGGGACGACTTTAATATTAATGATGAAGCTAAGTTGGTACTTATAAATGATGATATAACGCAACTGCTAATAAGTTTATTTACCTCAGCTTTTCCGTTGACTCAAAGTGAATGTATTGAACTGATGTCCAGGCAGGATCTTTTACCACAACTTGTCAGAGAAATGGTTTACTGGACAGCCTCATCAGCTGAATTTGTAACTGATTTAAGGAACGCGCATATTAATCTTAAGGCCTACCCTCAACTTCCAGAAAATATGCAAGGCTGTAAACTTGCAGAAAACCAACGCCAGTTTTTAAAAGATTCGGGGTTCATCCAATCAAAACGAAACGGAAAAACAGGTAACACTCAGCAACTGGGTTCGGCCTCAGGAAGATTGCCGTTAATAGCACTTAACGCTTTGACCGTAAAATTGATCAGTCACGGAATATTAAGAGAGTATGAAGCAGGCTTAACCCAATCAAAGGCAATGCATGCTAAACGAGGGTATTATTTGTTAGGGTACTGCTGAAGTTATACAGGGAGGGCGTTCAAAATTCTGTGTCAGCCTAAATTCTAAATTTCTAATACGTTATCCAATCTGCCTTCAAAATGGATTGCAAATTGTGACAATGCTAGCCTCCAATTTTGGACTGGCATTGTCCACTTTTTAGAGGCATTCAATATGCCCGCATAAAGCAATTTTAGCAAGCTGTTTTCATTTGGAAATGCCCCTTTTGTTTTGGTGAGTTTCCTAAACTGGCGATGTACGGCTTCAATCGCATTGGTCGTGTAAATCACTCGACGTACATATTCTGGATATTTGAAGTAAACGGACAAGTTCTCCCACTTTCTGCGCCAAGAGTCGATAACGATTGGATACTGGCTACCCCATTTGTTTTCCAGCTCATCTAAAGCCGTTTCAGCAGCCGATTTACTTGTCGCTCTGTAAACCGGCTTTAAATCACCCATAAACGCCTTTTGATGCTTAGATGCCACATACTTCATTGAGTTGCGTACCTGATGAATTACGCAAAGCTGAACTTCTGTCTCCGGGTAAATGCTGGCAATAGCTTCAGGAAAACCGTTTAACCCGTCAACACAAGCAATTAAGATATCCTTAACACCACGATTATGAAGATCGGTCAGTACCGAAAGCCAATAATTAGCACCTTCTGACTCTGAAAGATACAGGCCAAGTAACTCTTTCTTACCTTCGAGATTAACGCCTAGAATCGTGTAAATAGCCTTACTGACATAGCGACCATTGTCTTTGACTTTATAGTGAATCGCATCCAGCCAAATAATTGGATAGACCTCGTCTAAACTGCGTTGCTGCCATTCTTTGAGCTGAGGAATAAGCTGATCGGTCACAGCCGTCAAACTGGCTTCTGAAAGCTCTAAACCATACAAATCAGCCACATGAGATTTGATATCACGATAACTCATACCCATTGAAAACATTGACAAAATCTTACGATCAATTTCATCAGAGAGCTTAGTTTGATTTTTTTTGACAAGCTGAGGCTCAAAGTTGCCGGCTCTGTCTCTTGGCGTTTCTAACTCAAATTCGCCAACTGAAGATTTAACGGTTTTTTTACTAAAACCATTTCTTCGATTGGGCTCAAGATCTGAGTCTAAATGTTGATCAAGTTCTGCTTTAAGCGCTGCTTCTGTTAGTTGTTTGATTAAAGGGGTGAGAACACCATCCGCACCAGTTAAACCTTTACCTGATTGAAGTTGTTCTAAAGCTTTATTGAAATCGAAATTTTGAGTCATTATGTCATTCCTGTTTTTGACATTTTACCGAAATGACACAGATTTCTAAACACTACCCATCAATTTCACTACAAAATAGCCAAAACTCACCATCTTTTTCGAGCAAAAAGAAAATGGCTAACCACTTTCTCAAGTTCCAGGCACACGCAGCCATCAGAAGGTTTATTGAGTCGCCAACACTGCCCTTTAACCAGTTCTTACACAGCCTAAAATCACTCTTCAAATGCCCGATTACTGGTTCAATTGTTGCCCGTTTTTTACAGAGTTCACTTTTGCGTTTTCTCTTTGCTTGCGAGTCCCGTTTTAATGGCCGACTAGGGATAACAACTTCTTGGTCAACATACTGCTTACACCCTTTATAGCCTTTATCTACAACGGCTGTAGTGATTTTACTCTTTCGGTGTTTATGGGCATGGTCAAGTGCAGGTCTAAGCAATTTTGAGTCGTGTTCATGTTTGTCATGACTGGTTACACCAATGATTAATTGACTTTGCTCTGTGAGCACGACAGAAGCCTTTTTACCATACTCGTATGGCTTATGGTCTTTGCCTTTCCCTACGCAGTAAACATCGGGTTCATGAAGGCTGTAAATCTTGTTCTTGTCTTTACGTTGCTGTGTAATGGCTTTTTCATAATTGGAAAAATTCTCTTTTTGTAAATCAAGGACATCTTGTGGAAGTTTGCGTTGCAGCTCCCTTAAAAGCTTACCTGCGATAACACGCAACCTTTTTAACGCTCTTCTGGCTTTGCTTCGATTTTTGGCATGTCTAAAGCTTCGGCAGTCAAGTAACTACTCAATAAGTTGTGGTAAGTACCCAGTCAAATGTAATCGAATATTTTTCTTTCTGAAACGCCAGTCAAGAGCGACTTCTTCAGATGAAAGCAATTGACTAGGTACTTAAGTCATCAAACTGTAAGATTTTGTAACGATCGTGCGATCAACTTGACTGCTTATTTTAAGGCTTCATACTCTCATCAAATTTAATTATACCACTTGATTTTGAAGCTAAAAATTCCTGATTTATCTGATTCAGCTTGCCCTGAATGTCGTCCAGTCGTTGAAGAACTACAGCAAACTATTGTAGAGCTGTCTGAGCGTGTTCAAATTTTAGAAGATGAAATCAAAGAGCTTAAGAATCAGAAAAAGAAACCCAAGTTCAAACCCAGCGGTATGGATGATAATACTGACCCTGACAACGATGAAAACGGTTCGAACAAAGGGAAGTCTGGCAAGCGAAAAGGAAAGCGCGGTAAAACCTCGAACCTGCGCATCCATAATGAAAAAGTCATAGAGCCGGAAGGTCACATTCCATCAAACGCTCAATTCATCGGCTATAAAACTTTTGTTGTTCAAGACATCGAAATTAACAACATCAATACTTGTTACAAGATGGCCCGCTACCGTCTCGCTGACGGCAAGATAGTATCAGGCCAACTCCCGGCAGAGCTCAAAGGCTCGCACTTTGGTACAACATTAAGAACTTATGTGCTGTATCAGCACCATCATTGTCAAGTGACTCAGTCGCTACTGCTCGAACAACTCAGAGAGTGGGGCGTCGATATTTCAGCAGGCCAACTCAATCGTTTGTTATCAGAAAAATATGATGACTTTCATCACGAGAAGGATGACTTATTGACTAAAGGGCTAAGCGGTACAGGTTACATTACGACCGATGATACAGGTGGACGTCATCAAGGCAAAAATGGGTTTGTCACTCATATCGGTAATGAGCTGTTTGCTTGGTTTCAAAGTTCAAAAAGCAAAAGCAGAGTAAATTTCTTGTCATTGCTGTGTGCGGATCAACTCGGGTATCGCATTAATACTGCGGCGCTGAATTATATGAAGCAACAAAGGTTACCCATGGCACAACGGGAAAGTCTTGCTAATCACCCATGTCAATTTTTTAATAATGAAGCACAATGGCTGGAGCATTTACAGCAGCTCGGATTTACCAGCGAACGTCATATTCGATGTGCGACCGAAGGGGCATTATTTGCTCAAGCCGTTGAAGTGCAACCTATCGAATCATTGGTGGTTGTCAGTGATGGCGCGGGACAATTTAAGGTACTCATTCACGCTCTGTGCTGGGTTCATGCTGAAAGGCTCATCCACAATCTTATTCCACTTTGCCCAGAACACCGTAGTGATATCAAAAAAGTGAGAGATGAGATTTGGGATTTTTACCGTGAGCTTAAACGTTATAAAGTTCAGCCTTGTATCAAGAAAGCAGAACAACTCTCTCAAAGGTTTGATGATATTTTTACGCAAAAGACCAGTTATCAAACCTTGAATCAACAGCTAAAGCGACTGCACAAACATAAGTCGTCGCTACTTCGAGTACTGGAACGACCTGAAATTCCGATACATACCAACGGCAGTGAAAACGATTTGCGAGAACATGTCAAAAGGCGAAAAGTCAGTGGTGGAACAAGAAGTGATTTAGGACGCCGATGCCGAGACACCTTTTCGAGTTTGCGCAAAACCTGCCAAAAACAAAACGTGTCATTTTGGGCGTTTTTAAATGACAGGCTTTCTCTTAAAAATACCATCCCTTTACTGGGAGACTTGGTGCTGCAAGGGTCTCGAACTACCACAACTTATTGAGTAGTTACGCAGTCAATGCGTAGCTGTTTGACTTCTTTGACATAAGTACGTCTTTGCTTGATCCCAAATACTTTGGCAAGTTTATTGAGTCGGTTAACCACCTTGATGGCAAGTTTGCTATCTGTCGGATAAGTAATGGCTTTTTCTTGGACGGTTGTATCAACGTACACGGTGTCATCTTCAGCTTTGTCACCGTGTAAAGCCACAGATAATGCAAAGATTTTTTCACAGCCTTTTTCACCGATGCGCTTACGAAAAACACTGAGTTCACTGGCATCACAAGGGCGTGCTGTTTGAAACTCTGTCTCACCACAAAACACTTGAAAATACACGTTCATCAGCCACTCATCGACCAAGGCTTCATCGCTGAGTTTGTAAAGTTGCTTGAGTATTAGCAAACCGCACATCAACCGAATTGGCTTCGCTTTACGGCCTGATTTTTTGTATAACGGCTTGAACTCTTCTTCCAACGCTCGCCAATCAAAGGCATTAGCTAAAATGAGTAAAGGGTGAGTTTGCAGAAGCTGTTCTGTGATATCAAACAGACTGGCATGAGGTAAATTTGACGGGCTTTCTTTGAGCATTTTTAGCACCCAAAACGACCAGAAACCGTAGGTTCACTATATCATTTCTGGTCGAAATTGAATGTATCAAATAGCTATATTTTATTAGCGATCAGAATGTTAGATGTTTTTCATGGCCGACTAGTTACGTCGGTACGAGAGGATTCGAACCTCCGACTCCTGACATTTTGGACAGGTCGCAAATCTTTTAGATATTTATTCATCAGTGAAAAATTATGAGCTTTTGCCTGTCAGAGACTTCATGGAAGAACAGTTAACAAAAAGTAATCAACTCTGATCCAATACAAGTAAGATTTTTTTAGTTGTTATACTATAGCCCCGTAACTGAATTTCTACTCTTACCGATTCCAAGATAGGACTTTTATTAGGCATAGCGTAATTCCGTTTGCATATCTGTCTTTTTATACAGTATGATCACCTTAATTTAAAAATCAAGCGTGTTTTTGCAATTGTTCATTCTCATTTTCGCATAGCCTGAATATATAACTAATTGATTTATAAGCGCTTGACTTTTTAAGTGTTGAGATATTGAGAATGCTGAACAGGATAAATGCGAATTCTCGTTTTGTCTATCCCTAAAAAGTGGGATAGGATAGCTTTTATTAATAAAAACATGGGATTGCGTTGAAAACTTTAACAAGTAAAGCTTGGAAAAATGCGAATGCGTAGTATTAAAATGTTAGGCTTCAGAGAAGGTTTAATGAAACAATTAATTATTCTTTTGTGTTTGCTCATTTCTTATAGTAGCTCTGCAGGAGCTATAGAAGAGCAAACTATTACTGGTGCTGCTAAATGTTTTGTTGGGCATGCAGCTTCTGATTCAGAACTAATGGATTCTGGAGAAGCTACAAAATATATGGTTTTTCTTCTTGAAACAGTGGGCCAAAAGAAAACAGTAGATTTAACTGTAGAAATCACCGAAAAGTTAAAGCAAAGAGCTGAATTTAATCTAACAACCAAAAAAGAAGAAGGGCTTCGCTTGATTAAAGAATTTTGTTCTAAGATCGATAGGCTTTTAGAAGGCTCGAAGAAAGCCTAACAAGAAATTAAACAGGGACAAATTCTGTTTGGCTTTTGTCACTGCGTTCCAAAATTATAGCCAAACACAATTTGCCCGTTAATTGGGCGTTAGCTGCAATGTGCAAAAAATCAGCTATCAATCAGCTAAAAAATCTGAGCTTAAGAGAACTGATCAGAGAAGTAATTCATCAAAAAGGGTAGAAAAAATGTCCGAAGAAAACTTTACAGCAAGTGTTCAATATGATGATTTCACAGGTACAGTTGCAGCTGATAATGCCGATCAAGGAAGCCTTTCTTCATGGCTAAGAGATGAAGAATTAACAGAAGAAAATGAGTTTCTCATTGGTGTTGAAATGTACAGCGGTGACTCTTTTTTAGAGGATGAAAATTCAGCTTGGGTTGGCCTGTTACTACAAAATAGTGATGATAACACCATCAGAAAGATCAGAGTGGATATGTCTCTTGAAGATTTCTTTTCATTTTTCAAAAGATTTGAAATCAAAATATCACGTGATGGTCAGCTAACCGATGAAGAAATTATAGTTGAAGAAATATTAGAGTTAAGCGAATCGGATTAATCGCTAAATATGTATTCATAGAAATGCAGCTAACAAAAAAATCCAGGTGACGCCTACGGCGCACCTGATTTTGGCGTTAGGCTTCAGAGAAGGTTTAATGAAACAATTAATTATTCTTTTGTGTTTGCTCATTTCTTATAGTAGCTCTGCAGGAGCTATAGAAGAGCAAACTATTACTGGTGCTGCTAAATGTTTTGTTGGGCATGCAGCTTCTGATTCAGAACTAATGGATTCTGGAGAAGCTACAAAATATATGGTTTTTCTTCTTGAAACAGTGGGCCAAAAGAAAACAGTAGATTTAACTGTAGAAATCACCGAAAAGTTAAAGCAAAGAGCTGAATTTAATCTAACAACCAAAAAAGAAGAAGGGCTTCGCTTGATTAAAGAATTTTGTTCTAAGATCGATAGGCTTTTAGAAGGCTCGAAGAAAGCCTAACAAGAAATTAAACAGGGACAAATTCTGTTTGGCTTTTGTCACTGCGTTCCAAAATTATAGCCAAACACAATTTGCCCGTTAATTGGGCGTTATGCCTCAATATATCCATCAGGTCATTTAGGAGTAATAATGCCTGAACTTAAAATCGATAAAAATCTCATCGAATGGAATGAGATTAAAGATTTAGAATGGAAAAACCTGCTTCTTGGCAATGGTTTTAGTATTAATATTTGGGATAAATTCGGCTATGGAACATTATTCGAATTAGCTCAAACAGATCACGTTGATGAAAAGCTGTCTGAGGAGTCACTAGCTTTATTTGATAAATTAAGAAGTTCAAATTTCGAAGATGTTCTTAGAATTTTATATCATGCAAAACTAGTTGATGAACAACTTGGCGATCCTCAAAAAGAAAGCATCGAAACACTATACAGCACAACAAAAAACGCCCTAGCTTCCGCAGTTAACTTTGCCCATATACCACCAAACACAGCTGACACTGAAACTATTAATCGAGCATTAAGACCATACAAAAACGTTTTTACGACCAACTATGATTTGGTTCCGTATTGGTCGATTATGGAATCTGACACTTGGCGTTTCAAAGATTTCTTTTGGGGAACTAATAATTGTTTTGATTCGTCAGATACAGATGTTCCTGCTGATAGGACAAAGTTACACTATTTGCACGGAGCAATACATCTTGTCGAATTGAGCAATGGAAAAACAAAGAAACTAACTGCTAATGCCCTGCAACGATTATCCGACTTATTTGACCTTGATCACCCTGAACAATTTCCATTATTCATATCGGAAGGAAGTTCTGAGTGGAAGTTATCACGTATAAAAAGAAATGATTATCTTCGTTTTTGCTATGAAAGTTTGGAATCTATTAAAGATGGTCTTGTGGTACTTGGGCATTCTCTACATAAAGACTATGACCAACACATAATCGATGCAATCAACAAAAGCAGCTCAGACACTGTTGCCATCAGTATTTGGCCACACTTAAGTGATGAAGAAATTGTGTCATTCAAGTCACGACTTACACAAGACTTAAAAGACAAAGAGTTGTATTTTTTCAACTCCGAAACTCATCCATTGGGTGAGACGGAGTTAAACGAAACAGAGGCATAACAAGTCATTCCAGGTGACGCCTACGGCGCACCTGAATGAAGCGTTATACAACTAAATGGAAGTATTCAATGGATATTGAAATTATTAACAATGATGATAAATCGGTTTTTAATGAGCTAGTATCTTCTTTGCGTCAATATAATACCGAAGCCTTAGGTGATGAAAAAACAAAACCATTATCGGTTATTATTCGAGATGATGATAAAAATCTAATTGGCGGTGTATCTGGTAGAACAATTTATAAACATTTTTTAGTTGAAGTTCTTTGGGTAAAAGGCTCTTGTCGAAATAAAGGAACGGGACGAAAACTCATGGAATTAGCAGAATCCGAGGCTAAAAAAGAGGGCGTTCAAAATTCTGTGTCAGCCTAAATTCTAAATTTCTAATACGTTATCCAATCTGCCTTCAAAATGGATTGCAAATTGTGACAATGCTAGCCTCCAATTTTGGACTGGCATTGTCCACTTTTTAGAGGCATTCAATATGCCCGCATAAAGCAATTTTAGCAAGCTGTTTTCATTTGGAAATGCCCCTTTTGTTTTGGTGAGTTTCCTAAACTGGCGATGTACGGCTTCAATCGCATTGGTCGTGTAAATCACTCGACGTACATATTCTGGATATTTGAAGTAAACGGACAAGTTCTCCCACTTTCTGCGCCAAGAGTCGATAACGATTGGATACTGGCTACCCCATTTGTTTTCCAGCTCATCTAAAGCCGTTTCAGCAGCCGATTTACTTGTCGCTCTGTAAACCGGCTTTAAATCAGCCATAAACGCCTTTTGATGCTTAGATGCCACATACTTCATTGAGTTGCGTACCTGATGAATTACGCAAAGCTGAACTTCTGTCTCCGGGTAAATGCTGGCAATAGCTTCAGGAAAACCGTTTAACCCGTCAACACAAGCAATTAAGATATCCTTAACACCACGATTATGAAGATCGGTCAGTACCGAAAGCCAATAATTAGCACCTTCTGACTCTGAAAGATACAGGCCAAGTAACTCTTTCTTACCTTCGAGATTAACGCCTAGAATCGTGTAAATAGCCTTACTGACATAGCGACCATTGTCTTTGACTTTATAGTGAATCGCATCCAGCCAAATAATTGGATAGACCTCGTCTAAACTGCGTTGCTGCCATTCTTTGAGCTGAGGAATAAGCTGATCGGTCACAGCCGTCAAACTGGCTTCTGAAAGCTCTAAACCATACAAATCAGCCACATGAGATTTGATATCACGATAACTCATACCCATTGAAAACATTGACAAAATCTTACGATCAATTTCATCAGAGAGCTTAGTTTGATTTTTTTTGACAAGCTGAGGCTCAAAGTTGCCGGCTCTGTCTCTTGGCGTTTCTAACTCAAATTCGCCAACTGAAGATTTAACGGTTTTTTTACTAAAACCATTTCTTCGATTGGGCTCAAGATCTGAGTCTAAATGTTGATCAAGTTCTGCTTTAAGCGCTGCTTCTGTTAGTTGTTTGATTAAAGGGGTGAGAACACCATCCGCACCAGTTAAACCTTTACCTGATTGAAGTTGTTCTAAAGCTTTATTGAAATCGAAATTTTGAGTCATTATGTCATTCCTGTTTTTGACATTTTACCGAAATGACACAGATTTCTAAACACTACCTCCCTTTACTGGGAGACTTGGTGCTGCAAGGGTCTCGAACTACCACAACTTATTGAGTAGTTACCTGAAAAAGCTCTGACACAATTTGAGCAACTCTTTTACCAGCTTTGGTCTAATCTTATCTTTTGATTCAATCTCGCTTTCATCAATAGCCATAATCTCAGCCACAGTCATTTTACGATATGGATTGATATTGCCCTTTGGAAAATCCTGATACCTATTCAGTAAACTTTTAATCTTCTGCTTAGTGATACTGGTTATGTCGATATCGCCAAAGTATTCAAGCATGATGCTAAAGTATCGGATGTTTTGAGTCTTCTGTTTATGAGTCCAGTCCCCTTTATATTCAATGAAATCAGCCCACGCTTGAGAAAGAAGGTAACTTGGTTTGTTTTCATTAGGGTTGATATCCGAAAGCTTTTTAGCCTTACTATATAGCCCCTCAAATCGTTCAGATACACCATTTAACGCTCTTTCTGACTGAGCTTGCATCATTACTGCAAATAGCCTCTCAACGTCTCTCAGTGCACTTAAGTCGGTAGGTAATGGAGTTTTAATAGACCAATCATTTGATAAATCAATATGCCCTCCACCATCTTGCAAGCTATGTCTAGCTTGTGATTCAGCTTCGATATAACCCTGTACGATTTCATTATCTTCATTACGTTGATGCTCTCTCAGACTATCTACCTCACTAAAGTCTGATAGTTCATCAAACAGGGTTTTCAATTGATTGGAATCTGAATCTTTCATTAATGACAACTTTTCGATAATGGATAGCTTTGAAATCACTTTAACAGCCGCCATACGATACGAACCAGTACGCAGTGAACCTTTGATTTCAACTTTTGGACATACATCACGAAAGCGAATAGGGACTTTATAACGGAAGTGATAAGTGTGATTTCTTAACTGTAGATAACGCATTTGTGTACCAAGTTGCACATCACTTGTGTACCAAATTGAGGGTTAACCTCCTCAAAAGCCCATTATATGAGGCTTTGAAGAAGTTTCTGAGTTGGCCTTGTAAGCCGGGTTCTGTTCTTACTCTTTCCGGGAAAAGACTAAGCGACAATCATTCGTCTAGGCCTGCAATCGCTCACAGGCTCAAGCAATCTACCCGATCCCGGCGCAAGCCACGCCTGCTCCCGAAAATAAGAAGCGGGATCCTATTTGATCTTGCTCCGGGTGGAGTTTACCTTGCAACCAACTGTTACCAGCGGCCCGGTGCGCTCTTACCGCACCCTTTCACCCTTACCAAATCCAAGGATTTGGCGGTCTTCTCTCTGCTGCACTTGTCGTCGGCTCACGCCGCCCAGACGTTATCTGGCACCCTGCTCTGCGGAGCCCGGACTTTCCTCCCCGTCATCCATAAAGACGACGCGGCGATTGTCTCGGCCAACTCAGGGCGGGTATTATACTTAAGTAAGCCTCTTATGCCAACGATTCTTGATTAGTTCCCGAATCAGCGGCATAGATCAGCTTACTTACTCTCACTTAACACAATGGCCGGACAAAGCACCTGACATAGCGCCGAATCTGAACGCCGTTGATTAAAAAACTTATCGACGGACACTTATTTTCAGTGACCGCATTCTCTGGGGCCGGCGGAATTCGGGGATGAACGGACAATTTTCCGTTTAAAATTGGCGCTCGCCTCAACTTCTTTCTACGCTTTATTGTTAGTTATTATCAAGAAAGAAATTCTTGATTGTCTGATGTCAACCGGAGTGACTTTAATGAAACTTAATCAAATAACACTAGGCTTATTGGTGCTGGCCACTGTCTCAGGCTGTGGCAGCGACAATGACAGCAGTAAACCGGCGGATCCGATCCGGCCTCCGCAACCGGCCGTCGCGACGACTTCAGGGTTATTACTTGACGACCCCATTTCCGGCGCTTTAGTCTGTTTAGATAAAAACGCCAACTGCGCGTGTGACGAGGATGAACCGAGCGCGATAACAAACGCTGAGGGTAAATACACCATTGAGCACCCTGAAACGGACAAAGACCAGCATCCGCTTGTGGCTGAGATTTCAGCAGACAACCTGAACGTTACTTTTAACGGCCCTGTTAACGTAAATATTAACTTTATGGCGCCTGCCGGCTCACAGGTTATCTCTCCGTTCAGTACTTTTGTTCAGCATCACATGGAAGACGGCATGACCAGGGAACGGGCCATAAGCCATGTAAAGGAAAAATTGAATTTAGGGATCGATCCTTTATCTGATTTTTACGCCGGTTCAAAAAGCGCCGATGAATCAGTCATGAAAAAGAATCTCGACGCGTTGTTAATGTCCCGGACCATTGTCGCCGGTATGACTCATGAGCGTGATTCATACCTGGAGACTTTAAAAGATTTTTTAAGCGAGCACCTTATACGCCCGACGCTAATGGCCGCGACGCTTCATAATTTAGAAAACAATATAGACAAGTTGCATCGGGAAAAAGAAGCTTACAGGCATCAGAAAGATATCGCGCCGATAAAAGCGGAGCACTTATCCGCCGCGACCAGGGCCGCGATAAAGTTTGAGCCTGAGGAGCTGAGAGCTTTTGTCAGATTACATGAGGCTCAGCGGCAAAAAACGGCAAGTAATCCCGCAAAACTCTTCACGGAAGACGGTTTTATCAGTTTACACAATAAACAAGATGACGATAAGTTACTGCCGGCCTACAGAAATGTCAGGTACGACGCGATTTCGAGTGCAGTCAGCGCCACTCAATACGACTGGGCTGACGGTAGTTTTGTCGGCGGCGATATCAGTTATGACTCAAAAATCGCTTTGCTTGACAATGAAACGGGTCAGTGGGAAGTAGCCACTAAAAAGTGGAAGCGGTCAAAAATAGACGTAGACTCCGGGGTGCTTCAACTCGCTAATTCTGATGTCGGGAGCGTTGGTTTTGATGTTGAGGCAAAAGAATATCCGCTTGATGGTATTGCGGTTAAGGCGTCGTTAATCGATAACCCGGTACAACCCTGGAAAGACATTACCCCCGCGGATAAAGTATTCGATCCAGAAACTAAGTTTTATCACGTAAAAGCGACAGCTTCTGATGACTATTACATCATTAACCATCAAGACCGGTGCGCTGATATTCACAGCGACGAAACTAAGCGTTACATCGACGATAAAGAGGCGCTTTGTAATATTGTTGAAAAACACTCTGAAGCAGGACTCGTTATCGCGGATGATTTGGACGGGCTTGTCGTTGAAAAACATCTTCAGAATCCGCGAGCGGAGGACATCTCCGGAGCGGTTATAGCCAGCAACCAATCTAAAACGCTGATTGCGGAGCTCGCTAAAGGTACTGATTCAAACAGCGGAACAGTAAAGTTTTATTCCAAAGAAAAAGCCTATGATAAGGATGACTCTTCAAAAATGAAGGATCATTTGCGGTTATTAGGTGAAAGCACGTGGGAAATGAAAACGGTTAAGAATCAGAAATTATGTCATATTACCGTACCCAAACACGTTCAGCATTTCTCGCCTGAACATAAGTTAAATGACCATGTGGCATTAACCGAGCTGAACAACGCCGTACGCAAAGCTCAGCATGTTCATCAAGGTCAGGAAGTTGATATTTTCGCTAATAATGAACTCTATAACTGGACTGCCATGAGTAATATCCTGGCCGGTGCGGATTATACAAAGCTGAACGTGGATCACTCTCATCAGCATAAGCATCATGAAGATATGCGTTGTTATTTTGGCGACAGCATGATGGAGTCAGCAAACCGGCTTCAACCTGTTTTGGACGCGAAATTCGCAAACCTTAAAACTAAGGATGAATTTATATCTGTCATCAATAACTGTGTTCCGTATGGTCAGGATGCAACGAACATCCAAGCGAGCACGATGGAAAATAAAGAGCTGATTGAATATGACGAACATGGTAATGAGTTAATCAAAATAAAGGTTAACAGTGGTAATGACGCGACAATCACCTTTGGTAAAAGCGTCTTCGGAGCTCCGTTTACGTATGACGCGCAATGGAAAATGGAAGATGACTTTTTCGTGCTCAACTTTAACTACTATGAGTCAGAGGTCAGACACACACTTCATATGAAGATGGTTGAGCAGGATGATGAAAACAGCCTTTATTCAATGAAGGCGATGTACTCAAACTCTGAGCTTGATAAATTGTTAGAGGCCAATGACATCAGCAAAGGTAAAAAGGCCATCATGAGCGCCGTTTATCGTGTTAAGGATATCTCTACTGATGACTAAACAATAGAATTCAGTCATTCAAAAAAAGCCTGACCGTTGACGATCAGGCTTTTTTATTTGTCCTGGCGTTAAGCTGCGAATAATATCTCATGCCGGCGATTTTTGTTCCGTTTTTACAACTTTTTTAGCTTTAAACCAGTCAGATACTTTAGCCCCCAGTACCAATAAACACGGTGTTAAGAATAAAGTCAGAATTGTCGCAAAACCCAAGCCGCCGGCAATGGCGCTCGAAAGCTGAGTCCACCACTGCGTCGAAGGCGCGCCGAGTGACACTTCACGGTTGATAAAATCAACGTTCATCGACAGTACCATTGGGATCAGACCTAATACCGTCGTGCCCGCCGTCAGCAATACAGGCCTGAAACGTAATTCACCGGTAATTAACGCCGCCTCAGACGCGCTCCGGCCGGCTTTTCTCAGCTCATTATAAGTGTCGATCAATACAATATTGTTGTTTACCACAATACCCGCCAAGGCCACGATACCGAGACCCACCATGACCACGCCAAACGGCTGACGGGTGATAAGCAAGCCTAAAAGCACGCCTGAGGTTGAGAACACGATGGCGCTCAATACCAGTAAGCTTTGATAGAAACTATTAAATTGGATCAACAGAATCATTAACATCGCGAAAACTGAAATGACAAAGGCGGTCGCCAGGAACCGCCCGGTCTCCCGCTGATCCGCCATGTCCCCTTTAACGCCGACTCGCACATCCCGCGGCAGTGTTTTTGTCGCTAACACTTGTTGCAGTTCAGCTAAACGCTCATTGGCTAACACGCCGTCCTGAACATCCGCCTGAACCGTAATCACACGTTTAGCGTCAACACGCTGAATCGTCCCGGTTTTTCGCACCGGATTTAAAGAAACAAAGTTAGAGAGCGGAACCGCACCCGCGGACGTTTGCAGGTTAAAATCTAAGAACTGATCCAAGCCGCGGGTTTCCTCCGGAAAACGGATCATTATATCCACTTCCTCTTCGGCGTCGTCAGGACGATATTCTGTAACTTTATAACCGCGCGTCATCATCTGAATCGCGCTGCCGATCAAGCTGACATCAGCGCCGTACTCGGCGGCGGCTTCACGGTTTACATTGATCTGCCAGTCAATTCCCGGCAACGGCCGGTTATCCTCAATATCTTTAAGGCCGCCTAAGTTTTCCATCGCCTGGCGAATGACCGATACCGCCTGATAGATGTTTTTCTGGCTGATACCGCTGACTTGCAGCTGAATCGGCTTGCCCTGCCCGGGTCCGTTTTCCTGTTTACGGAACTCCAGCACCACCCCGGGAACATCAGCGGTCATTCGCTCCATATCAGCTAAAATACGAGTAGCGGAGCGGCGTTGCTTCCAGTCCACAAACCGGAACTGAATCTGACCGATAACATCCTCAGGCATGTTGTTACCGGCCTGACTGAACGAGCGCGCGTAAATCGACTCAAGCTCAGTCAGTCCCAGTAATCTTTGCTCAACCTGATTGAGCAAAGCGTCTTTTTCCTGAACCGACAGATCACCGCGGGCATGCACCAGAACCTGAGCGCTGTCCGGCTCGACCTCCGGGAAAAACTCCGTACCTAAACCGAATTTAAAGTAAACCACATAGCTCAGCACAATGGCGGCCACGGCAATGCCTAACACTTTACCCGGATGAGTCAAACCCAGTTTCAGCGTGCGGGCGTACCAGCCGTTTTTGCTCTCAGAGGTTAAGTCCACGTCATCAAGCCTGTTATAGTCAATATTGTGTCTGGTTTGTTTTTTGCCGCCGATCATGCCGCCCAGAACGGGCAGAAATACCAAAGCAACCAATAACGAGGCTATCAGACAGATCATCACGGTGATAGGCAGGTACTTCATGAACTCACCCACGGTTCCCGGCCAGCCGACAAGCGGGACGAATACCGCCAGGGTTGTCGCGGTTGACGCGATAATCGGCCAGCTCATGCGTTTGGACGCCAGCGCAAAAGCCTGTTTTGAGCTTAAACCCTCATTGGAATAGCGGGTCGCCAGCTCAGTCACCACGATGGCGCCGTCCACCAGCATGCCGACCACCAGAATCAGGCTGAACAGCACAACGATATTCAGGGTAAAACCGACGGCGTAAATCACTAAAATCCCGGCAAGGAATGACGCCGGAATCGCCATACCCACAAGCAGCGATGAACGAACACCCAAGGCGCCGACAATCACAATCATGACCATCACAATGGCGCTGACCACGTTGTTCTGCAGATCGGACAGCATGTCCTCAATCTGCCCGGACTGATCCAGAATGAAATCAACCTTGAGGTTCTCCGGCCACAGGGTTTGTCTTTGAGCAACGATAGCTTTCACCCGCTCGATGGTTGCGATAATGTTGGCGCCCGCACGTTTCGAAACCTCAATCGAAACCGCGTTACGGCCGTTAACCCGGGCATATCCCCCCGCGTCTTTGAAGGTACGGCGAATAGCGGCGACATCCTCGAAGGTGACCACCGTATTACCCACGGTTTTAATCGGTAAAGATAATAAATCCTCAATATTTTCAATAACGCCCGGAACCTTGACCACCATGCGGCCGTCACCGTTGTCCAGGGCGCCCGCGGCCACCAGCTGGTTATTGCGGTTAATGCTGTTGACGACGGTTTCAAAGTTAATCCGGTAGGTTTCGAGGATCAGCGGATCGACGACGATTTCGAGCGCTTCTTCGCGGTCACCCCCGATTTCAACTTCCAGGACTTCCGGCAAGGCTTCGATCTCATCCTTTAAATCACGCGCGACTCGCAACAGCCGCCTTTCGGGAATTGAGCCTGAAAGCGTCATCGATAAAATCGGGAAAAGGGCGACGTTAACCTCATGAACCCGCGGCTCCTCCCCGCCCTGCGGCAGCTTGGCTTTGGCTAAATCCACTTTTTCACGTACGTCCTGCAACGCTTGATCGCCGTCAAAACCGGCGTCAAACTCTAACGTCACTGAGGCATGACCTTCAGACGCCACAGAACGCATTTCTTTCACGCCTTCGATGCTGCGAAGCTCTTTTTCCATCGGGCGCGCCAAAAGGCGCTCAGCATCGGAAGATGAGATCCCCTCATGGCTCATTGAGACATAAATGGTCGGAATCGCGATATCAGGATTCGCTTCGCGCGGAATCGACATATAAGCCGCAAAACCGCTGAAAAACAAGAACAGCAGGAATACCGTCACGGCTCTGCCGCGGGCCATCGCCCAGTCGATTATCTTACTCACGGTTCATTATTCCCCTGCCGGGGCGGGCTCCGGCTCGGCGTTAACTCGCTGACCGGCTTTCACGAATCCCTGACCGACACTGATCAAACGGACATGCTCAGGTAAGCCCGTCACATAAGTTCCGTCAGACTGAGCACGGATAATGGTTACCGGCATATCGGTAACCATACCGTTTTCATCGACCGCTTTAACCTGCAGGCCGCCTTTGTCAGATAAATCTAATAACGCGTTCGGTAAACGGTGGGACAGCTCGGATTGCATTTCAATGCTGACAGACGCGCTTTGACCGAAGGCCGGCATTTCAGACGGATCCGATACCTTAGACTCAACACGGAAGGTACGCGTTCTCGGATCGGCGTCCCGGGAAATGTAAGTCACTTTGCCGCTGATGACTTGTCCGCCGAGTAATGCGGCGTGAACAGGCTGACCGAGTTTGACTTTGTGGATCATATGCTGCGGCACATCAGCGCCGATGACTAAGCTTTTGTCGTCCACCAGATGACCGACAACGTCACCGACTTTGACGTAATCACCCGCGCTGACCATGATGTCATTGAATACGCCGTCAAAGGCGGCGCGGATTTTGGTGTAGCGCAGGTTAAGCGATAACTGCTTCACCATGGCTTCGGCCTGCGCCAGCCGCGCCAGTGACTGTTTATGCTGATTCGGTGAAACCATTTTACTTTTTAACAGGCGTTTACTGGCTTCCAGATCCGCTTTTCTGGCTTCAAGTTCCGCTTTCGCATGCGTCAAATCGGCCGTCCGATGGTCGATATTCAGCTCTAAAAGCACATCGCCCTTTTTAACGCGCCGCCCTTTTTCAACCACCCGCCGCACTATCCTGCCTTGCAGCTCAGACTTCACCTGAATACTGCGAAACGCCTCGATTTGTCCCTGAAGTTTCAGCTCGCTCACCGTCGGCGCCGCGTGAAAATCCCTGACCTGAACCTTAAACGCCCGGCTCACTTCTGCTTTCGCGGGCTTTTTTGTCACGGGTTTATCATCAACTGATGTCTGACTGCCTGTCAGTGTGCCGGTCGCTAACCATACCAGCGCCAACACACCTAAACCCGATGCGATCAGAAGTGAATTTTGCCTCGACTTAATCATAACCTTCCTGCTTCTTTTAACTTGTATCCGTAATTAACCTTCACTCAATACGTACCTGTGTTTTCAACAGATTAAAACTAAATATGACCAGCGGCCATATTGTGACTACCGGTCATTTCCGGTTAAATTTTTTACTCCCGATAGCCCGTCATGCCGGCTATCATGAATTTGCTCGTCGTTCTGATAAACTTGTCGGCGGCCGCTTTATCATTCAGTGAGACCTCCCCGTCCCACACCATGGTCATCGCGCCGTGAAAGTGAGTGTGAAGCGCGATTATTAATTCTTCTATCGGTTGCTGCGGAATTAAACTTTGCTCCATCGCCGTGGTCAGTACCTTCAGAGCGACACTGTCAGTCATACTATCGAACGCTTTAAATTGCTCAACCAGTCCGGGGTTCAGACGCTTCTGAAAATCGGTCCGCTTACAAAAATAAGTGATTTTCGCCACCACCGGGTTTCGCAGCGACACTTGCAGCGCATCTTCGATAGAGCGGGTTAACCCGCCGAGCATATCCTGATCAAAATCCATTTCAGACCAGCGCCTCATGTGGGTTTTTAAGTGGTTCAGGGCTATCTGAG
Organism: Parashewanella sp.; assembly: GCA_965200795.1. Lineage (GTDB taxonomy): Bacteria > Pseudomonadota > Gammaproteobacteria > Enterobacterales > Shewanellaceae > Parashewanella. Next base: position 12,443 of record CBDAVB010000025.1, on the reverse strand, counting down.
CGTAAAGCTCTTCTTTGCAGGCAAAGTGCTTATAGACCGTCCCCTTGCCGATCCCGGCTTTCCCGGCGATCCGCTCCACGGTGACGGACTGCCAGTCAGGGCGATCAAACAAACTGACGGCGGCGTCAAGAATATCCCGCTCTCTGCGGGCAAACTCTCTTTCTTTTCGTGATAACTCTTCGACCATATAAAACCACTAGTCATTTTGTGACTGACGGTCACAATTAAAGCACGGAGCGAAGAAATGTAAAAGACGAAATTGAGTTTTGACGGTATTTTAACCTCCTGTTCAACCGCTTTGCGGAGTATCACAATTTAACCCTGACCGGTTTCAGGTTAATTTCTTCGTCAGTAAGTTAATATTCAGGTAAATTTCAGGGATCGGCGTAATATGACTGATTCCGGTAAATTGGTCATCGGCTTTTTTGGATTTATAAGCGTTTTGTATGACTCGCCTCAGGCCGGGCAGCTAAGATTGCGGTATCTTTTACTCAGCCTGAATGTCAGACGACTTACCGCCGGTTTCTCAATTTAGTGTTAATTATGCTTTGAATGAAGGAATAACCTATGTCCATGTCGGCTTCATCTTCGGGAAACTCATGCTGCACAGCCTGTTGTAAATCTGCGGGTTATGCCGCGAAGGCGGTGACAAGCCCAATGTTTACCGAAACAGCAAAAGATATATTACCCAATACGTTAAATACCGTCGCCGCGGCAGCGGCCTCAGACGGATTTACATTGAATAATATCGGATGGAAAGTGCTGTCGGGTATCGGCGGCTCCTTTATCGGTGAAACGCTCGTCAGAGGCGCCGGTTTGTTAACGAGAGAGTTTTTTGGCCACTGGAAACAAACCCGGAGCCCGGAAAGCGGGAGGCCTGACTCAGATGAACAAAGACGTTTGTTAACGCAACAAAGTCATGACAGCCGACAACAGTTGGTGGAATCGTGTGCTGATGATAGACGTCAAGATCTAACCTCTACAGTACAAATCATCAGACAAGAGAGTGAAGCATCAGAAAATAACAAGCGCGGGTATGTATGTAAACAACTCGCCAGAGTTACTGTCGTCACGACCACCGGCGCTGTCGCGGGTATCGGCGGAGCGGTTTTACTCAACGGCCTTACGGGAGGAGCAATTACAGTAACCAGCGTCGGGTACGGCGCCGCCTCTATCGCCGGCGGGTATATTACGGGCAGAGCCGGTAAACACGCGCTATTTGAATGTCCGAATTTTCAATATTCCGGTGAAGAGCGTCTCTCAAAACTTAATACCGTGATTGCCGCGGCGCAAAACTTAACTAAAGTCGCGGTCAGCGCGGGCATTTCCTATTGCACAAGTGAGCTTATCTACCAGTTTATCGACTTTGTTACAGGTTCCGCCGTTAACGGCGGTGAGAATTGTAATAACGGAACTAACAGTACAACAGACGGAAATTGTACACTCGATGCTTCAGGCAGCGGCGGTTATTCAGTTGGTTCCGCTTATTTGCCTGACTTAAATTACGCTTAGGGTGAAATTACGCATAACTGCTTTTCTGTTAAACATGATACAGTTATCGGACTTTTGCGCGTCCGGCCGCTTTTTTAGGATAACAACATGCGCCATAATGACTTAATGAAAACTAACGTAATTATCTCAGTTCTTTACCTCATTTTTTCAACTCAGGTATTCGCCTCCGCCGCTGACGAAATAAACCACTTATTGAATTTCGTTAAAACAAGCTCATGTAAATTTGAACGTAACGGCAGTATTCATCAGGCCGCTGAGGCGGTTGAGCACATCAGGAAAAAATATACTTACTATGAGGATGATATAGAAAATACTGAGGATTTTATAAGGTACTCCGCCACTAAAAGCGCCGTGTCGGGCAGACACTATAACATTCATTGTGAGGGAAAAAAAATCGTCACCAGCAGAGAGTGGTTACTGGGTGAGTTAGAACGATACAGAAACTCACGGTCTTAATTTAAACTTCAGCCTGAACAAGCGCCGGGGCGGCCGGCGCCGGAGTTTAAAATTTACAAGTCAAGTTCAAGACCGTGTTTATACAGCGCGTTTTTCTTAAGGCGGTGGATCCGCGCCGCCAGAGACGCCGCTTTTTTTAACGGCAGCTCACTGCGGAGGATTTTCAGAGTTTCGACGGCCTCTGACGGTAATTCATCCTGCCCGGCCGTTTCCGCGCCGTGAATTATCAGCACCATTTCACCGCGCCGCTGATTCGGATCGGACTTTACTTTAGCGATCACCTCTTCGACGCTGCCGGACAAAAACGTCTCAAAGGTTTTCGTCAGCTCACGGGCCATGACCATTTTTCTGTCAGCGCCGAAGTGAGTCAGTATCGATTGTAAGCCCGGTAAAATCCGGTGTGGTGACTCGTAAAAAATCAGCGTGCGGGTATCGTCTCTCAGTGCCCTGAGCTTATCGGATCTGCCCTTTTCTCTGGTCGGTAAAAAGCCCTCAAATGAAAAACGGTCGGAAGGTAAACCTGAACCGCTTAACGCGGTGATCGCGGCGCAGGCTCCCGGCAGAGGGATAACATTAAATCCCGCTTCACGGACATGGTTTACTAAGTGGTATCCGGGGTCTGAAATCAAAGGGGTTCCGGCGTCTGAAATTAACGCCACGGACTCACCCCGCCTGAGCTTTTCCGCGATCGCCGCCGCTTTATCACGCTCATTATGATCATGCAGCGCCGTGGTCGCGGTGGTAACGCCGAAGTGCTTAAGTAATTTTCCGCTGTGACGGGTATCCTCACAGGCGATTAAACTCACTTGACTGAGAACCGCGAGCGCCCTCGGGGTCAGGTCGTCAAGATTACCGATAGGTGTCGGCACAATATACAGCGAGGCGTGTTCCATAGCATCCTCATAAACAGAAACGAACAACAGACTTTCGTCTGAGATAAGAGCGGGTTAAACTATCTGCGCTGCTGACATGAGTTAGCAGCGCAATCCGGAATTCTAACACATCAGAGAGTAGAGCTGTGCCGAAAAGCCAAACCTTGAAGAAGTTTACGCCCGTATTTTTGAGTGCCTGCTTATTAGCGGCCTGCGGCTCAGCGCCGGAGCGGCCGGTGTCAATGGAACAGGCCGGACTTTCCGCTCAAAGCTATCTGGAGCAGGCTAAAAACACAAAATCTGAACTAAGACGTGATAAGCTCATGTTATTAGCGGCTAAGGCACAGCTTAACGACAATCAAACCGAAGCGGCTGAAACCCTGCTTCAAGGTTTAACCCGTACGCTCAGCCCGGCACCGACCGTGCAGGCGCAATACCGTTACCTTAAAGCTAAGGTGTTGATTAAGCGCAAGCAGTTTAGTCAGGCTCTTGATGAACTGAAATTTCCCTCTCAGTGGCAGCTGCCGGTCTGGCAGCGCAAAGCGTATTATCAAACCCGTGCCTGGTTATTCGCGCGGCTTCAGCAACCGCTGAATCGAATCGGCGAGTTAAGCCTGCTCAGTAAATTCACTGATAAGCGGGAAGCGGCGCGAATTAATGACACCATCTGGCGCCTTTTACGCCCGGTCGCGCAGGATCAGTTAGCCGAGCTCGCCCGAAACACCGCTGAGCCCTTGTATGCCGGCTGGTTGCAGCTGGCCTATATCGCCAAACATTACGGCGCCGATCCGAATCAGCTGATAAGCTACCTCGGTCGCTGGCAGCGTCAGCATAAAGACCACCCGGCGGCCTTAAGGTTACCGTCGGATCTGGAAAAAGCCTTAAATACCAAACCGTACCGCCCGCGTAAAATCGCCGTATTACTGCCTTTGTCCGGTGACGAGGGCGAAATCGCTAATCCTGTCCGGGCCGGGATTTTAAGCCGCTATCTTAAAACGCCTGAGAGTAATGTTCAGCTGGAGTTTTATGATACCGGTAAAGATCCCGTTAAGGCCTATCAGCAAGCGTTAAATGAAGGCGCTGAATTTATTATCGGCCCGCTGCTTCCCGGCAACCTGAATAAACTGAAGCAATATCAGACACAGAACCCGAGTTCCGTCCCGCAGCTATATCTGAATCAGCCGGAGCGGTTTACGCCTGAGGAGAACCGTTATTATTTTTCGTTATCGCCGCAGCAGGAAGCCGCTGACGCCGCTATGCATATGTTCCGCCGCGGAATAAAAGCGCCGCTGATTTTCGCCGCTAACAATAAGATTGGTCACCGTATGGCGTACGCGTTTAATCAGGAGTGGCGGAAACTGACCGAAACGCCCGCTGAAATTCATTTTTACGACGGCGGCGATAAAATGAAGATCACCGTTCAGCAAGCCATGGGCGTCACCGCCAGCAAAGCCAGAATCGCCGCGATGAAAGCCATAGCGGGCGGAAAGTTAAAGGCGGACTTCCGTTCACGTCAGGATATTGATGCCATCTATATGATTGCCGGCGCCCGCGACCTGCCTCTGCTGAAACCGTTCATTGATGTGAACTTCAGCGTTTTCACTAAGCCTGTACCGCTTTACACCACCAGCCGCGGTCGCCCGAATGGTGATATCCGGCGCGCCAAGCCGGAATATAACGGCGTAACCGTCAGCGAAGCTCCCTGGCTGATGCGAAATACGCCCGATAACCGCATCGCAGATAAACTCTGGCCGACCTGGAATAACGGTCAGCAACGCCTTTACGCCATGGGATCTGACGCGTTAGAGCTGGTCGGTAAGTTAGCGCAAATGCGTGCTTTTCCCGGTTTTCACTTTAAAGGCGACAGCGGTTTGCTTTCGGTGGATAAAAACGGGGTTATCGACCGTCAGCTGCAATGGGGCAAATACCGAGGGGGATATTTACTGCCGTTATGAAAAAAGGTCAGCACGGAGAGCTGCAAGCCAGAAACTATTTGCAACAGCAAGGGCTCACCTTTGTCGAGCAAAATGTTCGTTTCGCCTTCGGCGAGCTTGATTTGGTCATGCGTCAGCAAAGCTTTTGGGTGTTCGTGGAAGTGAAACTGAGAACAAACCCTAATTTCGGCGGCGCCGTCAGCGCCGTATCAGCCGGACAAATTCAACGAATACGCAAAGCGGCAAATTACTATCTGCAGCAGAATCGTATACAGGCTCCCTGCCGTTTTGATGTGATTGCCATTGACGGTAATCACATTCAGTGGATTAAAGGCGCATTTTAAGACAATAATTTTCGTTTCTCTTTGGCAGGCCAGAAGTTTATGGCACTATAGCCCCAATTTCGTTTTTAGGGATGTATCTATGTTAGACCGTATTAAAGACAGTTTTACTGAATCAATTCAAACCAAAATAGACGCGGCCGAAGCCTTACCGGAGTCCATTGAACAGGCTGTGCGAATGATGGTTAACTGCTTATTAAACGGCAACAAAATCCTGGCGTGCGGTAACGGAGGCAGCGCGGGTGACGCTCAGCATTTCTCGGCGGAATTGCTTAACCGTTATGAAATCGAAAGACCGCCGTTACCGGCCGTCGCGTTAACCACGGACACTTCGACGTTAACGGCTATCGCTAACGACTACAGTTATGATGAGGTGTTTTCAAAGCAGATTCTGGCGCTCGGTCAGCCGGGCGATATCCTGTTAGCGATTTCAACCAGCGGTAACTCCGGTAACGTGATTAAAGCCATGGAAGCGGCATTAAGCCGTGATATGACTATCGTCGCGTTAACGGGTAAGGACGGCGGCGCCATGGCCGGTCTGATGGGATCGAACGACGTGGAAATTCGGGTGCCGTCCGGCATCACGGCACGTATTCAGGAAGTGCACTTACTGGCGATTCACTGCCTGTGTGACAACATCGATAAAATGTTATTCCCGCAGGAAGAACAATGAGAAAGCCGGCGACAATCACTCTGTTGCTGAGTTTACTCGGCCTGCAAGGCTGCGCGGGTTTGATTGTCGCCGGCGCCGTCGGCGGCGCCGTTATGCTTAATGACGAGCGCGGCCTCAGAACCCAGCTGGATGACACTGATACCGACTTTAAAATTTCGGCTGAGCTCAGTAAAGATAAAGACATCAAAGAACATGCTCATATACGCGCGATTACAGTAAACCGTAAGATTTTAGTTGTCGGTCAGGCGCCTGACTCTCAATTGCGTGACAGAGCAATCAAAATCATCTCAGATCTGAAAACGGGTGATAAAATTTATAATCAAATTCGTATCGGCAGCCCGACCGGATTTATCGCCCGCGGTAATGACACCTGGATCACCGCCAAAGTGAAAGGCCGAATGTTAAACCGTGACGGTTTAGACATCACCCGCGTTAAAGTGGTCACCGAAAACGGCGAGGTCTTTCTTCTTGGTTTGATTGCCAAAAACCAGGCGGATATCGCGGCGGATATCGCTCGTCATACTTCAGGCGTAAGAAAAGTGATTATGGTGTTTGAGCTGACCGGAGACTGACCGGGACTCAAATGCCGTCGCGGTTTTTCTGTATATCGCGGCTTTTGCGCGCCGACGGCTTATTAACCTCGAAAAAATCAATCATTAACTTATTTTAACCATCTTTTTTTAACCCGTTGCGTCTATAATAAGGAACTTAATAAGAGAGCGAGGTTAATGATGCAAGCCGTTGATCATACCATTACCGTCGTGCCGAGAGATTTTAGCTCCGCGCGGGCAACAGAGCCATCAGACTCAATGCGTTCGCGAGATAATCCGAGCAGACCGAAACCGAATAAGCGTAAGCTTCCCGCTCACATTTCGGATCAGGCGAGGCAATTGATGGCCGGCACCGTCTTCAACGCGAAAGACGCGCAGCAAGTGGTGATGGCGAATCAGATGCGCGGTCCTATGGCAATGAATGACCGCTCATCAATGCCTGTGACGAACGGCGCTCATCATCACCCGCAAATGAATATGCCGCATTCTTCATCAGCGCCTTCATCTCATATGCATATGCAGGGAATGCACGGCGGCGGAATGCCGATGTCATCAGGCGCTATGGCCGCGACAGCCACGATAGGCTCCGCGCTCGCCGCCGGGGGAGCCGTAATTTCTATCGTCAATGCCCATCAGCTGGGGCGGGACTGGGATAATATGTCAGCGGCGGAAAGAACCGGCGAGACAATGAAACTCACCGGTACCGTGGCGCTGGCGGGCGTGGGAGGGACGATTTCATGCGCTATGGCGCAAGGTTGCGCTATGGCCGTGATGCCTGTGGTCGCGGTAGCCGGGCCGGCCGGACTCGGCGCCGTCGCCGCGGGTAATGTGATTGCCGGCGCTTACAATGGTTATAAAGCCGCTCAGGCCGTAAGAACCAGAAGCAAAATAAACAGCTATGAAGCGCGGCAGACCCGGGATGGTAACCGGATGACACAAGTCGGAACCACACTCTTTGCCCGCGCCAAGCAAAAATTATCATCTGAGATAAAAAATCGCGCCGTAAAAATAGGGATCATAGCGCTCACCACCGCCGGCATAATCATCGGCGCGGCACTGATAGGCGGGTTTATGGCGACACCCGCGGGCTGGATAGCGGCGGGTCTCGTCCTTGGCGGTTTTATATTCATGACCGGCATTATGATCGGCCGGCATATTCATCAGAAATATAAGGCGGGAAATCAGGTTGAGGGCACGGATGTGAATAATCTTGCCAGACTTATCCGGACGCAAAATAGAAGCAATAACAACTTTAAAGAAAAGATTGATCAACTGCAGGGTATACTCCTTGATATAGACGATCAAATAAACGCGCATCAGGCTAAGTCCGGCATGAGACATTTCGCTGAGATCCTCGGCGCTAAAAACCGGCAAAAAGCCGGGATTACGGCGCTGCGTAATCAACTCAGGCGCTGGTTTTATGATAACTCAAAATTATTTTCACAAGACGCCGGAAATACTGACGCGGAAAATCCGGATCAGGTTATGCTTAAGGTACTGGAGCTTAATGAAGATTTATTATTAAAGACGGCAAGGACTTTAGTTAGAGAACAGGAAGGACTTTAGTTGGTGACGGGCAGTAATAATTTAACGCGCTTACAAAGCCATTTAAAAAAGAACGGCCGTAAGCTCAGGTTACAACAGCCGAACAAGCATACGCCGGTTCCGCAGCTGATACTGGAGCTCGGCAAAGACGCGAAAGGCAGAGCGCGCTTTATGCATATTACCGAGCGGTGTTCGTCAGGAGTGACCAGCGCGGTCACTCATAAACCGGTTGATACTGTCTCACTGCGTTTTTTTGTGATGTTCCCGTTTCAGATCAGAGAGGAATATATGTTTGACCTTGGCCGTTATCTGTTTCGGATCAACACAAACTGTGAGCTGGGTAATTTGATACTCAGAGATAAGGAGCGTTTAATTGTATTCCAGTATACTCATTTAAGCGCCGGCAGCGCCGTTAATCTGTCCGCTGTTGATATCATCATCGGCACGGTCACATTTTTATTGAATACCTTTGAGGAGGCGATAGAAATGCTCGCCGGCGGCGCGGTATCACTTAAAAAATTTGAGGAGGAATCTTATAAGCTGCTCAGAGGAGATGAGTTTATGAATACGCCGTTTGCCGACGCGCTGAAAAAATCCAGGCCGTGAACTTTAACGAAATAATTCAGCGATTCAGCACGCTTAATCCGCGTCTGGATTTTCACGTTGATGACACCGGCGTCGTCCGGCTCCGGCTCAGTGAGGAACATATCATTTACCTGAGGAATGCCCCGGACGGAGAAACATTCTTTTTGTACGCTAAGGCGGGTGAGCTCCCCGCGACTGACGAAAAAAAACTCTCCTGCCTGCAGAGGTTATTAGAAGCAAATTTGTTCGGGGACGGGGTAGGACTGGCTGAATTCGCCGTTCATAGTGAATCCGGCGGCATTATTCTCACCCAGACTTTTCCGGCTCACTATACGGACTACGCGTTTTTTGAAGCGGCTTACGGCCGTTTCTTAGAATATTTATTGTACTGGAGTGAGGAGATTAAGCGACAGATGTGATGATTTTTCACTGTTTTGTTTTCTTTCCGGATTAACCAAAAACCGGCGAAGCGAGTTGTCCGGGCGCTTTATTCTCATGTGAACGGTTATTTGTCTTTCTTTAAAATTGATTTGAGTTTTTTTGAGTTATTGACCTCAGATATTAAGTTTACGGTCAGCTTAGTTTCATGTTCACAATCCGTATCAGTAATACGCGTATGATCAGTTTCATCTTTTACAATTTTCCATATTTCATCCGGCGTTTCGACACCGGGGTTGCCGGTTTTAACGAAAGTTAATTTATGACCGACTGATATTTTTTTTGTCTTATCGTCTCGTTGAGGGTAAAACCCCATCTCATATAACGTATTACTGATTTTGATTTCTCGCTCTGAATTTTGCCTGTCCAATATTGACTGCTGCTTAATCGTTAGTCCCTTAACCTGTAGGTGTCTGAGCAGCTCTTTTTCAACTGTTTCTATGTCCTGCGGTTGCTTAAGTTGTTTTAACACTTTCACGGCATCCGCTTTTCGGTATTTACTCCATTCGTTTTCAATTTGCTCTTTTTGTTGTTCATCATACCGCTCGTTTTTACCGAAGGACGGCGTCGCGGTCTTAATCCGCGGCATTCCGTGTGCCTTTTTTCTTTCAAATTTTACCCCGTCATCCGCTGTTACGGCCGATGCTGAATCGTCTCCTTTTTTACATGCGACATACCATACATAACTCATGGTCAGACAATTATCTGAACACGACCCGGATTCATCTTCCGGATTATGAACTCCGGTATGAACAATTTCATTAACCACAACATTACGGGCAAAGGTAATCTTACTTTTCGGTCGAGGTAAGTTAATGAGCTGATACTGTTCATTGTCAACAGATACAGATTCCTCTGAGTGCAAAGGGCGGTATTGATTTCGCGGTTCAGCGTCACTGTCGTTTTCAGGGTTTGTCAGGGTTTCTTCTGAAAAAGCCTTGATACCGCCGGCCGCTGATTCTTTTAAGGATGAGGGTATGGTTACAGTAGAATCAAAAGCGTGTTCGCCAGAAGTTTCTTCTCCGTCGTGAACCTCCGGCCCGGTATAGACGTTAAAAAACATCTCCCCGATACAATATCTGCAGGACTGTGCCAGCTTGACACCATAGTCGCTTCCGCAAGCGCCGGCTGCCAGACGGTTCGGTTCTGCTGTTCTGCTGTTTCGGAGTGATTCAGGTCGCATCCGCGATTGAGCCCGTTATCGTTATAATATTGGTTCAAAGTATGACATTGAGATTTTGATAAAAAAAACATAACGCCGAGCTCCTCTTGACTAATCTAAGCCTATGATACTTAAGTTTATTTGATTCAATCAAATTAATAATTTTTAATTCAGTAAAAAGCTCAAAATGAAAGATTTTTAATTTGACCGGATTGGTTAAATGATAGATGTTAGTTATTATTATCAACATATTAAGACCAGTCTAATGAATGAGCTACAAATACTAAATCAGTCAATATCCTCTATCTCACACCAATTAAAATTAACCGCGGCAAGATCATCAGCCGCGGAACCTATTGAATTAACAACTTACGCTTCCGATCATAAAGAAAAAAAATATGTAATTAATCAGTCGCAGACAAGCTCATTCAGTCAGTCATATCACCGGACCGGTGATATCAAATCATCGGAACAAGCTGAAATCAAATGTCAGCCGGTTGCCCGCCCGGATGAGCACGGGCTACCGGCTCAGGAAGAACTGAGGCTCCTCAGAAAATTAACTGAATTACAATTCTCTTATATAGATCTTTTGGAGACTTCGTCAGAAAAAAAGATAACATCCGCGCAAAAGATGACCGCCTCAGATGAAACCCGGCAAAAAAAAACAAGGTATGTGACAACCGATATTACCGGTCTGGGTACGGGAATCTGGGACTATCAGCAACAAGAGCTTGTTAAGCTGAAATCTGAGAACGTTCAGCTTAAGGAACAAATACAACGGCAGAAACGGGAACAGGAACAGGAAATTCATCGTATCCGGGCGGAATATGAAAAAGAGAATGAAAAACTGCGGATTGAAATACAGACACTTCGCGCCTCATTGGCTCAAACTGATAAGCAGAATGCCGCCGCTGCGAATACCCAGGCTCAACTTAAGTCAGAAACAGAACGCGTTATTTCTGAGACAAAAGGTCTGCTTGAGGAAATTACAGACAATCGACTGACGAAAGACAATTCACAGGTAAAACGGATAACAGAGCTGCTTAAATCTGTTTATACCACAAATTCGCTCAAAAAACTTTTTTTAGGAAGAAACTATCAACAACGCCTGGAAGACGAACCACGTTTATTTGATACAAGCTGGTCAATTGAGAATTTCTTTTCACAAAGGGTATTCAGATCAGGAAAGAGGGTACAAACTCTGGTTTTCAAAAGCGCTGTAGATAATGCTGTAACCACGTTAAAAGAAGCCAACTTATCAAGCTGACTTCCCGCGAGCAGAATTAAACCAGCAACCCTATCTTTTCATAAACGGCTTTAACGGTTGTTTCGGCGCGCTGCCGCGCTTTCTCGGCGCCGTCTTTCATCACGGTTTCTAAATAAGCCCGGTCGGCGCGGATTTGATGATAACGTTCTTGCAGCGGCTCAAGCATAGCGACAACGGCCTCACCCGTCGCCGCTTTTAAGTGGCCGTACATTTTACCCTCAAACTCCCGCTCCAGCGTTTCGACTGAACGACCTGTCGCCCCCGACATCAGACTTAACAGGTTTGACACACCCGCTTTATTTTCGACGTCAAAAGCGACTCTCGGCGGCTCCTGCGAATCCGTCACCGCTTTTTTGATTTTCTTCAGAATCGCTTTGGGATCCTCAAGTAAGCCGATCACATTGTTACGGTTGTCATCGGACTTAGACATTTTGCTGGTCGGATCCTGCAATGACATCACTTTCGCGCCGTGAGCCGGAATAAACGGCTCCGGTACGGTGAAGGTGTCACCGTAAGCGTTGTTAAAGCGGATCGCGATGTCACGGGTTAACTCAAGGTGCTGTTTCTGATCCTGGCCTACGGGAATTTCACCGGCCTGATAAAGCAGAATATCCGCCGCCATTAACACAGGGTAGCCGAACAAGCCCACATTGATGTTACCGGCGTGCTTTTGTGACTTGTCTTTAAACTGAGTCATACGGTTCAGCTCACCCATTTGCGTGTAGCAGTTTAACGCCCAGCTTAACTGCGTGTGCTGAGGGACATGAGACTGAATAAACACCGTGCTCTTTTTCGGATCAACGCCGCAGGCCAGATACAAAGCCAGCGTGTCTAAACAGGCCGCGCGCAGCGCCCGCGGATCCTGCCTTACGGTAATCGCGTGCAGATCCACGACGCAGTATAGGCAATCGTGACTGTCCTGCATCGCCACCCACTGGCGTAGCGCGCCCATATAATTACCTATGGTCAGTTCACCTGACGGCTGAGCGCCGCTGAGTACGATCGGCTTAGTCATCTGCTTTATTGCTCCTTGAATCAAGTCCGGGCATTTACCCAGGTTAAAATATCACCGAAACGGTCAAATACGGCATCAGGGCCGCAAAGCCC
>CBDAVB010000024.1:0-12286 GCA_965200795.1 Parashewanella sp. | reverse complement strand
CGCCCGCCTTTAGCTGAAGCCTCAATTTCTAATTTAAATTTAGTTAACACGTCAGTAAACTTATCAAACAGCACTCCTGCTCCATGACATCCGGTGATGACTTGTTTGATATCGCATTTGCGCTTGAGATGATACTCGAACAGCGCCTCGGCAAATTCATAAGGTAACCCGGGTGGTCTGAAAAATTTTTTTCCGTTATCATCCACACAGTATTTGTTTTCAAATACACGGTCAATATGAGTATTAAATACGCCATCTGAATAACCTAACTCATTAACGCAAATCCGCTTTTCAATCAATTTGTTTAAAGCCCGCGCAAAGTTGTTTTTATGAACCAGTGCCCAACGAGCGTAAATTTCAAAGTTCGGCTCGATTCCCAATTTTGATAAATCACTTTGTTGTTTCTCATTACCAAAAACCATAAGATCGGCCAAGTCAGTATCATCGGCCCGCACGCAGTATTTTAATATAGCAACGACAATGATGACATCCGGGGGTACATTTAAATAAGGTCGCCGGCGTTCAGCGCTTTTGATAATTTCGTCGATTATTTCCCCGGCTTGTTTAAACATGCGCAACTCAGCGCATGCTGATATATAATCAGCCAGACAAATGCTATTTATTTTTACATCCCGTAAATCAACGCAGCCGGGAGCGGCTTTACCGCTGAATACGATTTTTTTAACTAAACCGACATTTCCGGCGGCTTTACAAAACTCTAATATGGCGCCCGCAGTGAAGGGATCTGGATGAAGGTCTTTATAAAGCGCGTACTTTTCTCTGTCGATGAATTTGTTTATTTCCTGACAAGCCTGATAATACTCGCCCGCTTTGGTACAAACTCTGAGGTAGAGATTAAATAAGCGGATTGAATACGGAATCTTCCATTGTCTGATGAGGCTATGCTGACCGTCAGCACCAAACAAGAGTTCCTTTGCTAAACCGAGATTTTTTGTCTCCAGACAATATTCTAAAATTACAAAACATGAGCCTTTTGTCGGCCGTTGCGATGGGTCACTGTTTTTGTCTTGCGCATAACGATGCAGCACACCGATGACAAACCAAATGTCTTGCACCTTACCGGTTTTCAGGCACACTCTTATGTAAGTGTTGTAAATTGCTGCATCGGATTTAATCTTCCATCTTGAGATATAACTTGGTTGCTTAAGCGTTCCAAATATTAAAAGCCGCGCAAGACTATAGTCTTTGACGCAAAGACAATACTTCAGCATAGTGACGACGGTGATATTACCAAACAACAATTCCGGAACGGCTTTATCACAGGGTTGAGCATAGTGTTGAGCATTATTACAGAATAGAAAATAGTATTGAACATTATTACAGGATTGAGCATAGTGTTGAGCATTAAGTATGAGTAAATCAATAATAAATTTGGCTTCTTTATATTTACCTAATTCAATACACAGGTTTAAAAAAGCGTTATAACTGTATTTGTCATGCAACGCCTTCCATTTTAAGCAGTAGTGATTTTCCCGGATTAAGAATCTTTTGCGCGAGCTCAAAATCACCGACGGCGGTACAGTAGCTCAAAATTACCACAACCAGAGATGAGTTTTTGTCTTTAAATTCAAAAAGGGGCAGAGCCGCTTGGTCTGTGACTTTTATTAAAGCATCTATTACCTTCCCGGCTTCCTGATAACGCTCTGTCTGAAGACACAATTTCAGATATTCAGAAATAGTTCCGATATGATAATCACCGCCAAACCAGTCTTCCGGATTTTCTGAAACCACATTATCTCTTTTCAAAAGACATTTTGCAACGTCAATATCACTCACTTTATCGTAAATTTTCATTAAGTTGTTATGAGTTAATATATTGCAGGTAACACCTCTGCTCACAAGCAATTCAAGAGCGCGTTTCGCGAACCCGAAGAGCTCAGTCACTTGAACACGATGCTCTGAATCTTCTGAATGTTGTAATAGTTTGTTCAAAAAGGCATTAACCGGACCAGGTTTTTTTTGTAAACGGGTGAATTTATCTTCCGGTATCGAGGGATGGTATACATTTGTTACCACCTCCCAAGCTTCTTCGATCGTCCGGGATTTATTTATCACACTGATTGTTAACGCAATAACATCGCTCGCCTTTTTTCTCCCTCCGATATATTGCATTATCACACATGTATTCCTCCCGGTTATCTGTTCTAGATTTCCTTTCCTGTCATGAGCATCAGAGAAACATTCACCATCGTGATGAAACCTTTTGCTTGGTGCTGATGAAGATGAAAATGAAGACTGATACGTTCTTTTCCGGCTGTTTCCCTGAAATTTATTGTTATCCGCCGTTCGGCAGACAGATTCGGAATGAGGGCTTACACGCCTGCACCGATATCTCCTGCCTTTGTACTCAACAATCCCTTGGAGTCGACCATCTCTGCGCCGCACTTGCCTGTCAGCTTTAGTAAATCCGTGAGAATTTGAACCCGAAGATATCTTAAGACCCGCCATACTGTAACCTATAGTTTACATTATCACTTCAGCCGACGTTACACAGGGATTACAGCAAAAACAAATGAATAATCGGCATAAGGTGTAACCCGATCCCGCCGTTTTCTTAGCTTGACAATGATGCGGCATCACCCGTTTTCTGAAATTTTTCGCGTGGGATTTTAGTGATATTGACGCAAGCGAGCAGGTAAGTAGCTGACGATAAGTTTCTTCAGAATTTTGGTGTTCAGATTTAGCGCGGAACAAGGCGCAACGGAGGGCGCATAGCCATAGCTATGTAACCAGAGTTGCAACGCTGTAATGTGCTGAGGGTGGACATCAGAAAATGTTAGAAAACTTATGGTCAGCTACTTACTTAGTTAGTTAGTCTTCAGGCTTTACTGTTTCTGACTCTGTCTTTTTAATCTCAATACATCCGCCTTTAGCTGAAACCTCAATTTCTAATTTAAACTTAGTCTGTAATACGTCAGTAAACTTTTCAGACAGCGTTCCTGCTCCATGATATCCGGTGATGACTTTTTTGATATTGCGCCCACGGCCGCGATAATGGTATTCAAACAGCGCCTCGGCAAATTCTGAAGGTAACCCGCGGGGTCTGAAATATTTTTTCCCGTTATCATCCACACAGTATTTTTTTTCAAATACACGGTCAATATGAGTATTAAATTCACCATTTAAATAATAACCTAAATTTTCAATGCAAATCCCCTTTTCAATCAATTTTTTTAAAGCCTTAGCAAAGTTGTTTTTATCAACCAGTGCCCAATGAGCGTAAATTTTATAGTTCGGCTCGATTCCCAATTTTGATAAATAACTTTGTTGTTTCTTATTACCAAAAACCATAAGTTCAGCCAAGTCAACCTTATCGGCCCGCTCGCAGTATTTTAATATAGCAACGAAAATGTGGATGTCCGGGGGTACATTTAAATAAGGTCGCCGGCGTTCAGCGCTTTTGATAATTTCGTCGATTATTTCTTTGGCTTCTTTAAACATCCTCAACTCAGCACATGTCGTTATATAATCATAAAGACAAAAGCTATTTATTTTTACGTCCCGTAAATCAACGCAGCCGGGAGCGGCTTTACCGCTGAATACGATTTTTTTAACGAAATCGACATTTCCGGCGGCTTTACAAAACTCTAATATGGCGCACGCAGTGTAGAGATCCGGATCTAAAGATTTATAAAGCGGATGCTTTGCTCTATTGATGAATTCGTTTATTGCCTGTACAGCCTGTTGATACTCGCCCGAGTTCGTACAAACTCTGAGGTAGAGATTAAAAAATGGTATTAAATACGGAATATTCCATTGCCTGATAAGGCTATCCTTACCGTCAGCACCTATCAAGAGTTCCTTTGCTAAGATGCAATTTTTTGTCTCCCGGCAATATTCTAAAATTGTATGGCATGTCTCTTTTACCGGCCGTTGTGACGGGTCACTGTTTTTGTCCCGCGCATATTTATCCAGCTCGCTGATGACTGTCCCAATGTCATCAAATTTACCGGCTTCCAGACACACTCTCATGTAACCGTCGTACATTATTTCATTGGGTTGAACCTTCCATTTTGAAATATAACTTTGTTGCCGAGTCGTTCCGAAAATTAAACGCCGCGCAAGATCATAGTCCTTGGAAAAAATACAATATTTCAGCATAGTGATGACGGTGACAGGATCAGGCAACATGTCCTTACTGTTATTATGACGCATTAATAAATCAACAATAAATCCGGCTTCATCATATTCTTCTAATTGAAGACACAGATTTAAAAAAGAGTTATAAACGTATTGGTTACGCAAAGCACTCCATTTACGGCAGTAGTGATTGTTCGGGTTAAAAATCTTTTTCGCAAGCTTAAAATCACCGACGGCGCTACAGTACTCTAAAATTACCACAACCAGAGGTGAGTTTTGGGAATCATTTTTAATAAAGCGTAGGGGCTCCTCACGGTCTGTTAATTTTATTAAAGCATCTATTAATGTTCGGGCTTCTTGATAACGCTTTATCTGAAGACACAATTGCAGATATTTTTTAATTATTCCAATATGAAAATCACCGCCCAACCAGTCTTCCGGATTTCCTGAAACCACATTATCTCTTTTCAAAAGACATTCCGCACCTTCAATATCTCTCACTTCTATGTAAATTTTCATAAAGTAAGAATGAATTGATATATTGCAGGTAACACCCTCGTTCACAAGCAATTCAAGAGTGAGTTTTGCGAATTCGCAGAGCCTGGACATAGAATGACAATTATCATACAGCTTACGTAAAAAGGCATTTACCGGACCAGGGTCTTTTTTAAAACAGGAGATTTTATCGTCCGGTATCAAGGGATGGTATACATTTGTTACCGCCTCCCAAGCTGTTTCGAGCGTCCAGGATATGTTTATCTCACTGATTGTTAAAGCAATAACATCGCGCGCCGTATTTTTCCCTTTGATATATTCCGTTATCACATTTCTATTCGCCCCCGTTATCTGTTTTAGATTTCCTTTCCTGTCATGAATCCTGTCATGAATCCTGTCATGAATCCTGTCATGAACATCAGGAACATCAGGAACATCAGGAACACGCTCGTTATCGTGATAAGACCTTGTGTCGGCTGATAATGAAGGTGAAAACAGAAACCTCACTTCGGCTGTTAATGAAGGTGAAAAATGAAACCTTTTTTTACTTTTACTGCTACTGCGGCCTTTTCCCTGAAATTTATGATTGTCCGCCGTTGAACAGCCAAGTTCAGAATGAGAGCTTACACCCTTAGGCTGATATCTGTTGCCGTTGAGCTCAACTGATTGCCCGGCGACTCGCTCCGACCGAACATCACCGCGCTGCAATTGCACCTCAGCTTTAGGATTTACGCCACAATCTGAACCCGAAGATATATTAGAAACCGCCATACTGTACCCTAAAGTTTACATTATCACTTCAGCCAAAGTTACACAGGGATTACAGCAAAAACAAATGAAAAATCGGTATAAGGTGTAACCCGATCCCGCCGTTTTCTTAGCTTGACAATGATGCGGCATGATCCGTTTCCTGAAATTTTTCGCGTGAGATTTTAGTGATTCTGACGTAAGCGCGCAGGTAAGTAGCTGACGATAAGTTTCTTCAGAATTTTGGTGTTCAGATTTAGCGCAGAACGCAGAACAAGGCGCAACGGAGGACGCATATCCATAGCTATGTAACCAGAGTTGCAACGCCGTAGTGCGGTGAAAATGGGCATTAAAAAATCTAAGAAACTTATGGTCAGCGCCTTAGTTACCTTCCAGAGTCATAATTTATGTTTAAAGCTTTTTCATTAACGCTCGTTTCTAGTGCTTTGTTGCTGGCGGGCTGTCAGCAAATAGATACGGTTTCATCAAAGCAGTCTGCGGTTCAAGCCGTTAGCAGTCCGGAGATGAAATTAAGAACGGACATGGTGACAGGTCAGCTGGACAACGGTTTAAAATATTTTGTCGTCAATAATAATAAGCCAGCGGACAAAGTTTCTTTGCAGTTGGTTGTTCATGCTGGCTCGCTGGAGGAGGATGACCAGAAAGGCATTGCTCACCTTGTTGAGCATATGGCGTTTAATGGTACTGAATTATATCCGAGCAACAGGATTATTGATCGCCAACAAGAGTTAGGAATGACTTTTGGGCATGATGTTAACGCTATGACTGGATATCATGCCACATCATATTTTCTGGCTCTTCGTCGTTTCATATGGATTTGAGTAGATCTGATACAGGGCTAGCAATCATAAAAATCATGGTAATAAATGTTCCTGTATTACGATACCCTCTGGCTCGTGCTCTAGCCGCTTGAAATAGACTATTTAAACCTTCCATACGAGCATTCGTATAAGTGGATGACCAGCGCTGTAAAATTCTCTCTGCATGCCTTTCCACAGTTGCAAGTGCTTTTCGAACGGGTTCTAACATCTCAATATCACCCAACTGCTCTTTTGCAAAATTAATGAAATACGTCAGCCTCCAGCGTGCAGCATGAGCGGTTTCAGCTTGACGTATCCACCTAAGTTGTTCCTTAATCCGCCAAGCTGTTGCTGTATTCAGGTCGCTGGATTCTAGCTCTGCAAGTGCTTCTTTTTGTTTCTCAGTAAATGAGCCATCTGCATTTTTTAGTACTGCCCAGCGCAGGCTCTTTGGATGCGGTTGGATTTTTCTCTCCGTTTTACGTACTTCATCAACCGCTTTAGTAAACAGTTGCACAACATGGAAACAATCAACCGTTACGTTAGCATCCGGGAACTCTTCCTCTGTTGCTGACAGAAAGGCTCTTGACATATCACACACGACTTCAAGTACATTATCTGCTTTGCCTTGATGCTCTGTCAGAAAGGACTTAAATCGCTTAACGGTTTCCTTACCTTTTCCGGGCGTAGCGAACACAACAGGCTTGTCTTTCTTGTCCATATCAATGAAAACAGTAACATAGTTGTGGCCACGTTTAGCCGCCGTTTCATCGAATCCAATAGCTTTAAGTGCTGACAAGTCCATCAATGCTAATGCCTTGCTGACGTAGTGTTTGATGATGCGCCAAATACGTTTGTCACGAATTCCAACATATTCAGCACATGCCTTAACCGGCATTTCACGAGCCGGTACCAATACAGATTGTTCGAACAATAACGTGAATTTACTACCCGCTCTCGCCCAAGGGACATTGACACGCTTAACGCCATGCTCAGCACATCGAGTTCTCGGGACGTTTGCTTTGATATAACAGTGATGCTGAAAGAAATTGAGATGACGCCAAGTCAGCGATTTAAAGTCATGTGCCGGACAAGCTTTTGAGCAAGTCGGGCAGGGATACAAGCTTCCTCGTTCAGCTTCAATTTCGAGAACAAGTTCATTAGGTGAGGCTGATATATCCAGGTGTTGGTTAACCAACTTCCAAGGCGCTTCTATACCAAGGCCGAGCATCAAAACTTGATTTCCATCCATGTATTTACTTCCAACTCTTGACTGCAAAACTGGGTTTATTATCTCAGAAATAAATCCATTAAATCCACACTAAACGACGAAGAGCCTCTTTTTTCAAACTTATCAATGAGCCGTTCAAGGCGATTAATAACACTACTTTCAGAAGAGTATGGAGCCAAGTGGTTAATAAGATTATCCATAACATTATAAAATGTGCTGGTATACTGAACTTCAATCTTTCTGAACTTCAGCTTGTCCTTCTGCTCTAATATTTCTCTCAGCCAGACGTTCTCTTAGCGATTGACTCGATATCATTTTTCCTTCGTTAGAATCTGTAACTGAGTAAGCGATCAATATGCTCTCAGATCACCCAACTCCGGGCGTTGGCGCTGCTCACGCACCCGTTTGAAAAACTCACGGACGACAGGTTCACTTTTTCCCTGCCGGTAACTCAGCACTTTTTCCGCCGCCCGGTCTTTATCACGCATATGTTTTTCATGCTTGTATAGCCGGACGATGTAATCCATAGCATGTCGGGCTTGCTCAGGCTCAGGCTTTAAGGCTTTTTCAAAATAGCGACGGCAATGCACCCAACACGTCACGTGAATGATGCTGTGGTCTCGCGCGTTTAAGGTATCGACCGCTTTGGTGTAAGCCGGATAACCGTCCGTCAATAACGTACCGTTAAAGCCCGTCAGTTGCTCAATGGCATGAGCCGCACTTCTTGAAGACGACCAGGTGAACGCCACTTCATCCTCTTCGCCGTAAATCGGCCGGAAGCAGGTTTGTTTCATTTTGCCTTTGCCCGCCTTTCCGGCTTTTATCGGCACCTCATCCATCGCCGGCACTCCGAGCATCCGCTGATGCTGACGATAAAGCGGTAAATGATAAATGGCTTTATCGACCATCAGCCCCGCGAGCAGGGACACATCACAGTAACAGCCATCCGGCACCGCCGCGGGCGCGGGTGAAGTCGTTATGCTTTGCTCTGATTTACGCTTAATCACGGGACGGCGATAAACCAGTACCGCATAACTTGCCCGGGCGCTGCGCTAAGCGGCGGGTTTCTTTGTAATCGATGATTTCATCACCTTCGGCCGGCTCCGGCGCGGGCATATCAATGATTTCACGGGGCACGCTGTCATCAAAGCGCAGGCCGCTGTCATTAACTTCATTGCCGCCTCGCCGGGTATTGGATTGGCGGCGATGGCTTTTGACTTCGGTGGTCGGCTCCGGCGTTTTATCTTCAGCGAGGCTGTCACCGAACAATAATCCCTGTGACGGATTGTCGATAAGTTGCTTTTCAGACTTGCGGCCGAAGAGCTGGCGTTTGAACCGGTCGAGCTGATGCCTGAGTGAAGCGACTTGCTCTGATTGAGTCGAAACCTGTTCAGATAACAACGCATTTTGCTCCGCTTGCCGGGCAAGCAGAGCTTCAATTTGTTGTCGATTTAACCGGCTGATTTCACTCATTTTCATGACAGAAATTACATCAAAAAATGGCGTTAACGTCGCCTGTTTCTTGGTTTTTTGCCAATTAATTCCGCCGGTTAAACACTGAAGTTGTGCCCAATCGAGAGGGAATTTTTCGGGTGCTCAGCCTTAATAATGTGAGGTTTAAATTTAAATTTGGAGTAATATAACAGCCAGGTTTAATCCGCAGTGTTTTAATGTTATGTCTTCAGTAATCATATCTTCGAATTCTTCTGAAACCCAAATTCTGCTAACCATTAAACATAACCGCAATATGCTCTCTTTCGAAGATAACCTTCAGGAAGAGCTAAATGCAGCAGGAATGTTAGCAGAGCGTAAGCAATTGGAAAACCTGGACGCTGACGGCTCTCCGATTTTTCTTGCCAATGTAAAAATGACCAGTAAGAAGGATAAACAGCTTAAAGTCTATGAAACGCCTTACGGTGCTGTAAAAGTTCCCCCGCTGGGTTTATCAAAACTCGAAAGGCGGTTCAACTTATAGCCCCCTCGATCACGATGCTCGGATTGTGGTGAATTCAACGCCTAAGTTTGCCCAAATGGTGAGTTGGAAATATGCGGAAATGGCTGCGCCACAAGTCCAAAAAGATTTCCAATAAAATCATAAACGTTTCTGCAAGCCGAGCAATATTAAGGGATATTGCGGACGAGGTCGGAGCGATAGCTCAAGCTCAAGAAGAGTCATGGACTTATGCGATTCCTGAGTTGCCTGCCCCTGTTGCAACCATATCAAACAGGTCCTTGATGGTGCCATTATGCTTTACCGTGACGGTTGCTATCGAGAGGCGATGTGCGGTTCAGTTACGCTTTATGATGCTGAGGGGAAACGAATGTTTTCGTCTTACTGCGCCGAAGCGCCAGAGCACGGAAAAGCTTCATTTATTGAAAGGATTACACGGGAAATCGACAAATTTAAACACAGATTTCCTGATGCGGTTTATGTTGGGGTGGCAGATGGTGCCCCTGACAATTGGCTGTTTTCTTAAGCCTTTTGCAGAGGAATGCATTTTGGATTTCTATCACGTTTCAGAATATGTCGCTGATGCGGCAGATGTTCTCTATGCGGGAAAAACGAAAACAGCCAAACGTCAAATACGGCTTAAAGAGGACGCTCCGCAATTTAAAGCATAACAAAGGGGAGGCTGAACGTCCTTAATCAAGAATTGCAAAAAGCGCGGCCTTCAAACCGCTATTCCAAAAACGATAACAAAATTAGAAAAAGTAAAAACCTATTTTAAAAATCACTGGCGACAAATGAACTATGCTCAAGCGTTAGAAAATAATTACCCGATAGGTTCAGGGTTGACTGAAGCGGCATGCAAGACGTTGATAAAAAGTAGAATGTGTCGTTCAGGAATGAGGTGGAAGAAAAAAAGGGGCGTCGATGTTACTGACATTAAGAGCTTTAGTTTGCTCGACCGGGGTTTGGGATAAATTTTGGGTAAAGGTTAGTAATTACGGCTTTCCGGCAATGCACAATATTTGATTGCGGTTGTAATCAAGTTGTTTGAAACAGGTTATTACATTATTTAGGCTGAGCACCCGCCAGCGCCAGCGGGGTTATTGAAGGAGCATGCCGCCATTTGATCAATGACAGATTAGATATCACGGGGGCAAGATGGAGTCTTAATGGTGCGGAGACTATTTTAAAAATGCGCTCGTTAAAGTCCGGCAATGACTTAAATGAATATTGGGATTACTATAAAAAAGCAATCAAAAAGTAGGCTGGAGAAGTGCGGCTAGATTCGTCGTTTCTAAAAGAGGCCGCACCCTTTTTGAACTGGTATCCTGCTCAAAATCTACTTGCGGAGACGCATTTAATGAAGGATTTACGAATTTAACCGATTATGACAAGAGGCTGATAATAGAATCAATAAAAAATCACGACAGGGAAGGGAACTCAAAGATAAACCGATTCCAGAAGATATTCCCACATTTCGCATGGTGATTTAAGTATCCCCTATATTTTTCAACTATTAACAAAAAAGAAACATAGTTCTTGTAGTGCTGTCATACGGTTTACCAAATTTCAGGTATGCCAATAGGCTTCTGTCGTGAAGCTAGACTTTTCCTGTCTTAACATTACGCAATGTTGTAAATACGACTCACCTCACTACCAAACAGGGTTAAAATTTTTCTCTTTTCTGGAGTAATACCCGATATCGCTGAACCTTGCCCTTTAATCGTAACGACATGAACAGTGCTCATTACTTGAAATATCCACCTCAATGTTGGTGTGAAAGTCGGTTTATTCGTCTGACTAAGGATCGTTTCATTATTTCTTTTCAGTGATTCTCTAAATTGATATTGCCCTGGGTTGTAGACCATTAAGCTGAAGGTCATTATCATCATTAGGGCATTGATGCGCTCTGGTCTTTTTAAAAATAGGTTGTCTAAGTGGAAGGCTGGGGCTTTGATAAGACGAAAGCCTCGCTCAACACCTTGTTGGCTCTTGTAGCTATCAAGTACGGCTTTAGGAGACATATCAAAATGATTGGTCGCCAAAACAAATCGACCCACTCGATTTCGGTAGGGGCGCTGCCTGTCCTCTGAAGGTGTGAATGCTGTTTCTATTTGATAGTGAGAAAACTCTTGTTTAGCACCTTTTTTTCGGGCGTCCTTTACTCGGGTATTTTTTTATCTCAACTAGCTGGTAACTCACATCGTGGTATTTTACTGTTTTTGCAAATTTACCCGTTAACTATTATAAAGTTAAAATAAAAAACATTAATCCCGCTACCGAATTAACTTGTAACCTAAAACCGCTTAGCTTCAAACACGCCTTCAATCTGCTGCAGCTTAGCTGTCAGCTTGCTTAACGTGTCGACGTTATAAAGCTCCAGATGAACCTCAACCGTCGCGGTCTGTTTTTTCATATCCGACGCCGAGCTCATATTCAGCACGTTGGCTTTTTCTGAAGCGAGTACTGTCGTCACATCACGCAAAAGACCCGTTCTGTCGTTAGCGAGTACACGCACTTTCACTTTAAAGGCCGCCGGAGTAGTTTTTCGCCCCAGACAACATCAACCACACGTTCCGGATTCTGACGCGTTAATTCCCTCAGCTGCTCACACCCTTCCCGGTGAACCGAGATACCGCGGCCTTTGGTGATAAAAACCGACGATTTCATCTCCGGCGACAGGCTGACAGCAGCGCGCTAAATGCGTCATCAAGTTACCGACACCGTTTACCTCTATCTGACCTTTACGCTGCCCCGCGCTTCTGGCCTGGCCTTTTTTTAAGCAGGTCTTCGACCGCGGCCGACGCATCGTGCTTATCTTTATTAACCTGACGGCTTTGAACGTGGTTAACCACCTGGTTTAAGCGCACGTCACCGCCGCCGATACCGGCGAGCAAGTCCTCAAGGCTGAGCATATTAAAAACGCTCAACGGCGCTTTC
>CBDAVB010000023.1:0-49683 GCA_965200795.1 Parashewanella sp. | reverse complement strand
GCCACATCCTGAACGATTTTCTGAGCCCGGCGCTCAGGAACGTGTCCGCCCGTTGTATTGTCTGTCACGTCCGCGGCGTCATCGAAAGAGCCTCGTATGGCTTCAGTAACCGTTCTTAACTTTAGCCCGTCTGAGTATTTATCTTCGGGTAAATTCAGCCCGGCATCCGTTGGAAGCCGGCTGTCATGCCCTCGTTGATTGTACCCTTTTCGCCGCACCACCACTTGCCCGAAGAGGCTTTCTAAATTTCGTTTACAGTTTTTTCTGACATGGTTTAGAACCGTGCCGTTATTCGCGCTTATGCGCTGTGTTTTCTCATCGGCGGCTTTTAGGTTGAGAAAGCCTTGAAACAGACGACGAAGAACTTCAGTCCCTTGAATATTAATGAAAGCTTCAATATTACCGTGTTCCGCTTGTTTGGCTTCATGACTTTCAAGGTGCTGAATGATTTTGTGAAGTCGCGGACAGGCATCGTTAAAAAATGAATGTTCGTTTGAATTTGTGTAAGCTGGCATGGCGAAAAGGGTCTTTTTTGTGGACTTGTGTTGTTTACAAACCAATAAGTACTACAAAACGACTCCTTTCGCACTATATTTTTACAATAAATTTAATTTATTATCCTTTTGATTAAAAAGGATCTTTTTTGAGATCGTTGTCGTTATAAAAGATCTGCGCCCAATACTTTATTCTTACTGAAAGCCGTTAATACACTCAATGACAACCATACAGAAAATAAGAGATTGTCATGGTTACAGTAACCAAAAGAAAACCAACGGGTGTAAAGAGACCGTTTAAGCTTGAAGAAATTTGGAATATTCGTATTCGGCTTGAAATAGAAAAACAATGTATTTAGTACTGTTAACATATTGTAGCGAAATTCTCCGGCCATAAACTTTGATTTGGCGGGAGGTGAATAACGTGACCAACATTAAGTTGGTCTGTCCTGATCCTCAATATTATTGTTTGGTATGTTCAGTTCTCAACCCAAGCACCAAACTCAAGCACATGCATACCAAAATAAAGGTAAATGGTAAGGCCGAAGAAATAACTGCAGCTTGCATGGCTTGTAGCGCTTCAGCACCGCCGACCCATAATAAAACCAGTGCAATAACACCGCTCATTGATGCCCATAAAATGCGCTGTTGCGTTGGAGAGTGGACTTTACCGCCTGCGGTAATTCCATCAACGACGAGCGAGCCTGAGTCCGCTGAAGTAATGAAGAACACCATAACTAAAGCGATTGATATAAAAGAAAGGACATTGCTCAGAGGCAACTGTTCAAATACTTGAAACATGGCCAGTGAAATATCAGTTAATCCTTGTTTGCCTAATGCTCCGACATGATTAACGACTTGGTCAATGGCAATACCACCAAAAACGGACATCCAGATAAGCGTTACTAAAGTCGGAATCAGTAACACTGCAATAACAAACTGTCTGATGGTTCTGCCTTTTGATACCCGAGCGATAAACATGCCCACAAATGGTGACCACGAAATCCACCAAGCCCAGTAGAACACTGTCCAACCGTGCATCCACTCAGCATCTTCCCGACCTGAAACTTGGCTTAAAGGGATGATGTTTTCGATATAAGCTTGAGTAGTAACGAGAATAGATTTAAATGTCACGGGGTAGCCGATAATTGCAACTAACAATAGAAAACATAAAGCAATGATCATATTGATATTGCTGAGTAGCTTTACGCCAGACTCCATCCCGCGCGAGACTGAGTAAACGGCAATTAAGGTAACAAAAATTATTACATAAGCTTGAAGCGCGAAATCATTGCTAACACCAAAAACATGATTGACGCCACTCGCAGCTTGTTGTGCGCCAAGCCCTAAGGTAGCAGCTAAACCAAACAAAGTTGCGATTACAGCAAGGATATCAATGATATGCCCTGCAATCCCCCATGTTTTATCACCTAAAATCGGGTAAAAGATTGACCGCATTGAGAGCGGAAAGCCTTTATTAAAAGAAAAAAAAGCGAGCGCTAAAGCGACAATGCCGTATATTGCCCATGGGTGAAGTCCCCAATGGAACATAGTGGCGCCTAATGCAAGTTGAGCGGCTTGAGGTGTATTAGCCTCAACATTCAGCGGAGTGTGAAACCAGCCAGAGTAATAGGCTACAGGTTCAGCTGTCCCCCAAAATACAAGACCAATCCCCATACCGGCAGCAAACAACATGGCAAACCAGGCCCAAATACTGTGCTCTGGTTTGGCGTCTTCTCCACCAAGGCGAATACGGCCAAAAGGAGAAAGCGCAATCGCAACAAAAAAGAGTAAAAAGAAATTCGCTGACCAAATAAATAGCCAGTCGAATTTACCGATGATAATCCACTTAATATTGTCTAATGCTGACTTTGCAGTAGTTGGGTCAAACCATAATACAGCCGCTAATAAGATGACGATTATTCCAAGACTACAGCCAAAAACAGGGTTATGAATATCAAACCCCCATTTTTGGATGTTGTCTTGTCCAACGGAATAATCTGAGCTTTTTATATTGTACTTATCGATGTGTTTTGTCATTAATCCTCATTGTCAGATTGATAATACTTTTTTGCATTAGTTCTAACTCTAATAATTAGTGTTCGATATTTTAGAGGGTTGAGACCGTAATGAACAAATTTTTAACCATCAAAGGCCATAAAAAGTGAATGCGTATCATAGAAAAGAGCAAAAGGTCGATATGGATTGAAGCTGAAAAAGCAATTATCCCTAAAATATTAATTCCAGTTCAAACTATATATATAAGGTAAAGGAGAGTGATTATGCGCGGCGTACACTACGCATAATAAAAATTATTACTGAGGCGTAGGTTGTAAGGTGCCGACCTCCAGAATTGGTGCCGCATCGAGATCTTGCGCGTCCATCATACTGGCTAAGCGCTGAATGGATGACAGCAACTGAGATTGTTCCCACTCCGCTAAAGCTGAAAACTTCTCAATAAAATGATCTTGCAGTGGCTGCGGAGCCTTAATCAGCAAGTTTTCACCGGCTTGCGTTAAAAATAACCCCACACGGCGCTTGTCTTCATTACTCCGGACACGGTGAACCAAGTCTCTTGCTTCGAGACGGTCAAGAATACTGGTGACGGTTGCGGGGCTTAAATTTACATTTTGGGCTACCTGACGAGCCAGAATGCCTTTTTGTCGACCAATTTGTTGCAGAATCACCAGCTGCGGCCCTGTTAAGCCGACGGTTTTTGATAAGTGCTTTGAGTGCAAATCAATGGCTCTGATCACTTTACGTAAAGAAGTAAAGAGCTCTTCGTGTTTTTCCATCAATAAAGTCCGATAAGAAAAATTGTTAACGATATGGGATGAACTTATATAGTTAAATGGCTTAAGCGTAAAGCAAAAAATGCGGTTTTAGTTAACAAATAGAAATATGATGATGGCTCAGCCACTAAGGCTCTCAAATGATTGAGAGCCTTAAGATAACAGCTTTTAGAAGCTAAAAGTTCGAGAGACAGTAAAGATAACTCTCGCTTTACTTTCCTCTAAACCCATTGAGGTGTCTTCAGCTGAAATATCAAAATCAAAGCCTTTCCGGTTGGTTAAGTAAGATACACGGTAATGGTTATATGATTTACCACCATCCCAAGCCCATTTAGATTTGTCATCAGACATAGAGCGAGTGAAACTCAGTTTTAAGTTATGGCCTTCGGCTACTTCAAAAGTATGCGCTGCTGTTGCAACTAAATGTTCAACATCAAAGCCGAAATAGTCCCATGCATAAGCAAACCTTACGCTCGATGTACCAATGCCGGTCGTCATATCTAGTTGGCTATAAACTTCGCTGTAATTTAAGTCAGAGGCCGCGTCATCACCGTGGTAGGTGTAATGAGAAAAACCAACATCTAAACCAAACTTGTCATTAAGTTGAGTGTACTTACCTGCATAAGCATCCCACTCTAAATCAGCGCCATCAAACGCAAAATCAACATTGGACGCAAAAGTGCCTGCATAAATACCATTATCCCAACCGTAATCTAGACTGCCCTGCAAAGCCGGTGCATTCTCAGTTTGGCTGTATCCGTTATAGCTGTAGTTTGAAGTTGCGGTAATAGTAGAACTGCCGCCGGCAAATACTGAGGTTGATAAGCCTAGAGCGAAAAGAGTCCCTAATGCGATAGCTGTGTTTTTCATTATTTTTATTCCATTTATTATAAATTGTTAATTGCACTGGCCTCGGCTAGCGCAAGAATTTGATCATTAGCGGGTGTGGTTCAGCTTTGAGTAATCAAGTACGTTTTCTGCCGGAGAGCCATTGATGCTTTTAACGGTTTTAAAGTGCTTGATCAAAATAAAGCAAAAGCAGCTAAATAATATGCCAATAGCTAATGCGCCAACCCATTGAATTTGTAAAAAGTCCAACTTAAACAGTGCCGTCAGACCGGCAAGTAATACAAAGTTGCCGATAAAGTATTTAAGCTTGCCAAAGCGCTTAACGGTAAGGTTTAAGTTATCCGTGTATAGGCGAATTAATGAGTCGAGGGAGTTGATAACAAAAGTAATCCCTACAAACACCATAGCCATATTGATAATGCCGGTAGTATCAATACCGTTCGAATTGAAGTAGTAAAGAATCGTAAACCAAATCGCAATCGGGATAGACGGATAAACCAGCATAGCAATAAATACTTGGTAAGCTTTCATACCGCCAACGAAACGAGAGGTAAATTGACCGATCATGATGCTCCAGGCAAACCACCAAAATAGGTAAAACTCGTGATAGTCGTTCATCGGTAACACAAACTCATGAATATTGCCGAAGTAGCCGCCCAGTTGAGCAAAGGTAGCGGTAAATTCAGATAAGCTATTTTCAGCAGGTAAGAATGCTGCTGCCCACATAAATATGATAAGCGCTAAAAACAGACCTGTACTACCAAGACTTAAATAACGTACATATTGAATATTGGTACTTGAGAATACGGCAACAGCAATAACCGCAAGCACAATCAAATAAAAGCTACCAATAACGGTTTCACCATCACCCATTTCCGGTAAATACCAAGGCAGGTTGATAAGCAGTAAGTAAGCGGTGAAAGCGCATGTGCCGATGATCACTAAGTTATTGATGAATTTTACTATGCCAATTTCAAAGAACTTCACTCTTGCTTCAATAACGCAGAAATAGAAGCAGGTTAAGAAGTAGAAACCCCAGATTAAGAACGCCCAGAAACCAAACTCAATAGCTAGGGGATTAGTGAAGGAGTATTCAGGGCTCGCGGCATGATCGGCGTATCCCGCGAATTCAGTGAGCGGGAACATGATTAAGCCGACATCCAGACCTGATGTGAACAGAATAGCTATAAAAGTGTAAGTGCGCGCAGGCGTTACCCCGTTACAACGTACATTACCCCATCGGAGCAAGATCAAAGCGATACAAGCGAAAGTAAAAATAATTCCAAATGAAAGCCATGTGGTCATTTCAGGCCTCCAGTCGAAGTTAATTTGATATTCATATTAAACCTATTTTTTATTAGCATTCGGAAGTGACTAAGCCACTCGTTTAACAACCAAATCAACTTTATTTTCAAAGGCTCTGTTTTTCTAACCCAGCTTCTAACAACGGACTTTAGTAAACATTAGGCATAACGGAGTCATCACCTAATGCTCAGTGAAATTAGGCTAAAAGTGTATTGATTGTTGTTAATGGCCTCTTAAGGCCTGCTTGACAGCGAGCAAGCTAAGCTTGCTTGCGAAAAGACTTAATTTATTACTCGTTTTGGCATTTGTTCACGTTGTTTAATCTGCCAATCGGTACTTAAACGTACTTCAACATTGTCAGCGGCCAATGGCGCTTTACCTAAAATAAAATCAGCGGCTTTTTCAGCAATCATAATGGTTGGTGCATTCAGGTTGCCATTTGGAATTGTCGGAAAAATTGATGAATCCACCACTCGTAAGCGATTTACACCAATCACTTTTGTTTCTGGGTTCACTACCGCCATATCATCGGTGCCCATTTTGCATGAACAAGACGGGTGATAAGCCGACTCAACAAACTGGCGCACAAAAGTATCGATTTCCTCATCAGTCTGAACGGCAGATCCCGGTTGAATTTCTTCACCTCGATATTCATCCATCGCAGGCTGATTAATGATTTCACGGGTTAAGCGCACACAAGCTCTAAAGCCTTCAATATCTTCTGGAGCCGTTAGGTAATTAAACTGAATTTTTGGTGCCACTTTCGGATCGGGTGACACTAAAGTTACCGCGCCACGGCTTTTGGGTTTGTTATGACCTATATGAACCTGGAAACCATGCCCTGCAAATGCTTCTTTGCCGTCGTAACGCATTGCTGCTGGTAAAAAGTGATATTGGAGATCAGGGAAGGCTAGGTTTGCTTTTGAACGAATAAAACCACAAGACTCAAAATGGTTGGTCGCCCCTAAACCTGATTTATTTAAAATCCAGCGAGTACCGATAAATAGCTTACTCAGTGGATCAAGTTTGCCGTTTAACGATATCGGCTGCTTACACTTAAATTGAAAATAAAATTCCAAGTGATCTTGTAAGTTTTGGCCTACGCCCGGCAGATGATGTTTAACTTCAATGCCTGCTTTTTCCAGTACGTCTTTATCACCAATACCTGAAAGCTGCAAAATATGCGGTGAGCCGATGGAGCCGGCTGAAAGCACAACTTCTTTGTTTGCAGCTACCGTTATAGTTTTGTCTTTGCGTTGATACTCAACACCTTTAGCCTGCTTATCTTCAACAATAACTTTATTGACTAATGCGTGAGTGATAACCGTAAGATTAGACCGCTTCATCGCCGGGCGTAAATAAGCATTTGAAGTTGACCAACGCACACCATCTTTAATGGTCATATGCATTGGGCCAAAACCTTCTTGCTGAGCGCCGTTATAGTCTTGAGTTTCCAGGTAGCCCGCATCTTTACCCGCTTCAATAAAGGCTTTGTAAAGCGGGTTTTTCATTTCATTACCGTTGTTGGTAGCAAGTTCACCTTGATAACCTCGGTAATCATCGCCGCCAAACGCCCACGTTTCCGCTTTTTTGAAGTAGGGTAAACAATGCTGGTAATCCCATCCTGTCGCGCCGTGATCTGCCCATTCATCAAAGTCCATGGCGTGACCGCGAACATAAACCATACCGTTGATGGATGATGAACCACCTAGCACTTTGCCGCGAGGGCAGTGCATACGGCGGTTATCGAGGCCTGATTCGGCCTCAGTTTCAAATTGCCACGCATACTTGTCAGTATTCATAGGAATAGAAAGAGCGGTCGGCATTTGAATAAAAATACTTTTATCACAGCCACCAGTTTCTAATAACAATACCGAGTTATTTGGATCTTTTGACAGGCGGTTAGCGAGTACACAACCGGCAGAACCTGCGCCAACAATGATGTAATCATACTGCTGCTGAGTCATCATCAAATCCTTAAAATGGGCTTTCAAGTTTTTCCATACCCACGTAAACCGACTTGGTCTGGGTATAGGCTTTTAAGGTTTGCGTACCGTTCTCACGGCCGATGCCTGACATCTTGTAACCACCGACCGGCATTTCCGCTGGAGAGGCGCCAAAAGCATTGACCCAACATATACCCGCATCGATCTGATGAATGACACGGTGAGCACGAGTGATATCTTGGGTGAATACGCCTGCGGCTAAACCAAGCTTAGTGTCGTTGGCTCTGGCAATTACGTCTGCTTCACCGGTAAATTTAAGCAGTGACATAACAGGGCCGAAGATTTCTTCACGGCAGATAGTCATCTCGTCAGTACAGTTACCGAAAATCGTTGGGGCAACAAAAGCGCCATCAGGTGCGTTTTTAGGTGAAAGTTCAGTACCACCACAAAGTAGTTCAGCACCTTCTTCGATACCGATACGGATGTAGTCGAGGACTTTTTCCCGGTGAGCTTTAGAGATCAATGCGCCAAAGTTAGTGTCTTCATTTAGCGGGTCGCCACAAACAATATTGTCTTTAGTGCGTTGCAAAAGGCGTTCAACAAACGTCGAATAAATAGATTCGTGAACAAATACACGAGTGCCGTTGGTGCAAATTTCCCCTTGAGTGTAGAAGTTACCTAGCATGGCCGCAGAAATAGCATTATCGATATCAGCATCATCAAAAACGATAAGAGGTGATTTACCGCCCAACTCCATGGTGACGTCTTTTAATGAACTTGCCGCGGCAGCCATCACTTTTTGGCCGGTGCCGACTTCACCAGTGAAGGAAACTTTAGCGATATCTGGATTTGTGGTTAACCAAGCGCCTACTCTGCCATCCCCGTGAACAACGTTGAATACACCGTCAGGTACGCCAGCCTGAGTGAAAACTTCAGCTAATTTAATTGCGCCTAATGGCGTTTCTTCCGATGGCTTGAAGATCATTGCGTTACCAGCGGCCAGTGCCGGTGCTGACTTCCAGCAGGCTATCTGCAGAGGATAGTTCCACGCACCGATACCTGCGCAAATACCTAATGGCTCGCGGCGAGTGTAATAGAAGTCACCGCCGACAGGTTGTTGTGTGCCTTCAATGGCTGAAGCAAGGCCCGCAAAAAATTCGATAGAATCAGCGCCTGTCACAACATCGATGACAGAAGCTTCCTGCCAAGGCTTGCCGGTATCAATGACTTCAATGCGTGCTAATTCATCATTGTTCTGACGAAGCAGCTCTGCAGCTTTTAATAAAATACGGCCGCGTCTCATGCCTGTCATTGCTGACCACGCAGCAAAGCCTTTTTTGGCGCTTTCTATGGCAGCTTGTTGCACTTTTTCGTCAGCAACTTCGACCTGGTAACTTACTTCACCCGTGGCTGGGTTGATCACATCGAATACTTCACCTGTTTCATTTGAAACGGCTTTGCCATGGATATAGTTACGATAAACAGCGGACATTAATTTCTCTCCGGAAAACTAACGAAGGCGCTCTGAAATGTAGCGCTTACATAATTGATCAGCTTCTTTAAAGGCTTCTTCCGGCTTGGCTTGAAGGGCACTTCTAAGCCAAAAACCATCGATCATTGCCGCGGTTTGTTTTGCGGCACCAACGGCATCATTTTTGTCTGAAACTTGAGCGAAAGAATATTTTGGGTTAGTCAGCGAACGCTGGTTATTAACCTGTTGTATTCGAGCTGATTGTGGCTCACGCATGGCTTGTGCCCAAAAGCTTAACCATGCCTTAGTTGCAGGGTTTGAACATTGTAAATCGGTAAAATCAGCTTCAACGATGGCAAACAAGCGTGGTTTCGGGTCAAGATTTTTATTTTGAACCCTAATTAATAATGCTTGTTTTAGACTGTCCAATAGGTAGCGTTGAGTGGCTTCTATCAGCCCTTGTTTGCCGTTAAAGTAGCGGCTGATCATACCGGAAGAGATACCAGCCATAGCACTGATAGTCTTAATGGTCGTGTGGTGAAGGCCATGTTTATTTACAGAAATCAGTGTTGCATCAATGAGTTCTCGGATTCTTTTTGCTTTTATTTCACATCGCTGCATAACTGAAATTTGTTTTTCTTAAAGATTGATTGAACGTTCAATTAATAAGTATGGTAATGATTCGTACACGAACTATCAAGCGGAATGTGATGTAGATCTATCTTTTCGTTGTTTTTATTGTGTGAGTTTAAGATGATAATGCTTTTTGGTTACAGAGAGTTATTAAATCAATATCGAAAGCATTCAGCTGTGCAATTCACTTAATATCTGGTTCTAGAAGCTGATGTATCTGAGCCTCTGAGCCTCTTAGCATTGAAGGGAAGATGACTTGCATAGTTGATAATTAGTAAAACTCACATTTATAACAGATTGCATTTCAACCTTACTCTTTAAATCGCTTTTGCCCGATAGCGTGTTTCATCGGATGGTCAAGAAAAATCATAAATGCCTAGTACTCCGTCCGGTTGCATTTGTTAGCTTCAGCTCAAGGCGGAACGTCCAGCTCAAGGCGCGGTGGCGAAGACATGCTGGAGTATTTCAAGTCACTGCAACGAAGAAACGGGCGTTCTGCCTTGAGCTGAAAACATCAAACGCAACCGGACGAAGTACTAGCGAGTAGTGAGCTGTTAAAGCGTCAGGGGGTGGCTTTATTATTTTACTTTACCATCATACCCTTTTGGCAGGGTGATGGTTTGACGCAGTGAGGCCATCGCCTTGCTAAGCCTTCAGGCACAAAAAAGTCGTACACACCATCATACATAGTTAGTACGTACGCTTTTAATATCCATAATAAGCACTGCCGGTAAAGGGCTGTCACTCACACGCGAATGGACACTTTTTTCACTGTATACTCCTTGCGGAGCGATTAACCTGAACGCCGGAAATATCGAAAAACTTCAGGTACTCAGTCGTTAGTTTTGCCCGCGACTGACTTTTCTAATTCCGCGACCCGCTGCTGGAGCAGCTCCAGCTTCTCACGGGTTTTCAGTAAAACGTGTTGCTGTACCTCAAACTCTTCACGACTGACAAAGTCCAATTTCATCAGTTGATTTTGCAGCGCTTGTTTGCTTTTGCTTTCGAATTCACCCGCGAATTGTTTCAGGCTTTCCGGCATATTGTCAGATAATTGCTTGGCGATTTCTTCAATCTTTTTCGGATTCATTTCGGCTCTTAAGTTTATTAAGTCATGAGGCAATGTTGACATTCTCCCCTCCCTAAAGGAAGGGGATTCTTAGTTCGACACGCTTTCCCTAGATTAAGTTTTTACACTCAAACCCCGTTCCAGTCGCTCCCTAAGCTAACCCCGCCAGCCCAGCGGTTTTTATATTTTTTGCCGCATTGATATCTCGGTCATGTTCAGTGCCGCAATCAGGGCATGACCAGGCTCGAATATCAAGCGGCATTTTTTCATTTACGAACCCGCAACAGCTACAGCGTTTTGAGCTTGGAAACCATCTGTCAATTTTTGATATCGTTATCCCTGCCCATTCAGCTTTATATTCTAGCTGTATGACAAACTCACCCCAGCTTGCGTCTGCTATATGTTGGATAGTTTAGGGTTCTTAATCATATTCTTCACTTGTAGCGATTCGACACAAACAACTTGGTTTTCGTTAATCAGTTCGCGAGATAACTTGTGCAAGCTATCCAGTCTGCAATCGGCAATTTCGCATGCAGGCGAGCTACTTTCTGACGCATCTTATTACGATTGTTACCGCCCTTTTTCTTCTTGGCTAGTTTACGTTGCAGATATGCCAGTTTGTGAGCGTAGCGTTTAGTGTGACGAGGATTGTTAACCTTCTCACCGCTATCTGTGATGAATAAATCTGTTAAACCTAAATCAATACCTGCCGTGTTTTTGCTTACAGGCATTGGTTTAGGCTCAAAACGACATAGCATTGATACAAAGTATCGTCCCGCCTTGTCTTTGCTTACTGTTACTGTGGTTGGTTCGCTAGGCAGCTCACGACTCCAACGGATATTAAGCGGCTCTTTTGACTTGGCAATAAACAACTGACTGTCACGGTATTTGAACGCAGAACTAGCAAGTGTGATGCTTTGCTTTGCGTGTTTCTTCTTGAACTGAGGGTATTTGGCTCGCTTATCCCAAAAATTCTTAAACGCGGTTTGCTGGTGTCGCAGAGCTTGTTGCAGTGGAACGCTAGAAACCTCTTTTAACCATTCGGTTTCTGGGTTCTTCTTTAGCTCTGTTAGCTTTGCACTTGCCTGGCTGTAGCTGATTGACTCACCATCTTTGTAGTAAGCATCGGTTCGACAGCGCAAGATCGCATTGTAAACAAAACGAGTACAGCCGAACGTCTTTGCCAGAAGTTCAGCTTGCTCATTCGCCGGGTAAAACCTTTGTTTGATTGCGATCTCTTTCATGGCTTACAAAATACATGCAACCTCTGTAAGATTCAAGTTCTATTGTTAGTGCTACGCACTAAAGCCTTACATCCCCGGCCTAAAAGGACGGGGTTTTTCGGCTAATCTGATAACAAAAGGGGACAGCTTAGCGCTATCCCGCTCGCCGCGCTGTTACTGATTTTCCACAAATTCTTGCAAAGGCCGGTGTTTCTGCGAGATAAACGTATAGATCACCGGCAGAACGAACAAGGTAAACAAGGTGCCGATAGCTAATCCTGACACAATGACCAGACCGATGTTAAAGCGGGCCGCGGCTCCGGCACCCGTCGCGAAAATCAGCGGGATCAAACCCGCGATCATCGCGGCGGTAGTCATCAAAATGGGTCGCAAACGAATTGAGGCCGCGTATTTAATGGCTTGCGTGCGGCTCAGTCCCCGGTGCAACTGCTCTTCTTTGGCGACCTCACACATTAAGATACCGTGTTTAGTGATCAAGCCGATTAAAGTGATCATCCCTACCTGGCTGTAAATGTTCATTGAGGACAGACCAAAAATATGAGTCCAGTCGAGGGCGATAAGCGCGCCGCTGATCGCCAGCGGAACCGCGATTAAAATCACCAGCGGATCTCTGACGCTTTCAAACTGACTTGCCAGCACTAAGAAGATAATCGCAATCGCTAATACGAAGGTGGTATAAAGTGAGCTGCCCTCGGAGACGTATTGTCTTGCCTCGCCTAAAAAGCTGTAGCCGTAGCCTTTGGGTAAGTCCTGATCACCGATGTTCTGCATGAACTTAATCGCATCCCCCAGGGCGACACCCGGAGTGTTCACCGCACTGACGGTGATCGAGTTCATCTGGTTAAAATGAGGCAGTGATTTCGGCTCGGTTATCACTTTCACGTCAACCAGACTCGATAACGGTATCGATCTCCCGTCAGCGGCTTTCACGAAGTATTTAGACAGGGACTCGGGGCCTGTACGCAGGCCGCGCTTAACCTGGGGTATCACTTCATAAGAGCGGCCGTTCAGGTTAACCCGGTTTATATAACCATCACTGATCACGGTCGAGAGTGTGGTGCCGATGTCCTGCATGGTGACCCCGTAAGCGCCGGCCAGATCACGCTTAATGTGAATTTGCATCGACCCGGAATCGTATTTCAGGTTGATATCACTGTAGACGAAAAGCGGGCTCTTTTTCACTTTATCCAGCACTTCACTGCCCAGCTGAAACAGGTTCACGAACGGCTCGGAGGAAGTGATAACAAATTGAATCGGTAAACCGCTGGACGCGCCCGGCAGCTCAGGTAACTGGAAGGTAGTCAGCGCCACTCCGGGAACAT
The DNA here is from genome assembly GCA_965200795.1 of Parashewanella sp. Lineage (GTDB taxonomy): Bacteria > Pseudomonadota > Gammaproteobacteria > Enterobacterales > Shewanellaceae > Parashewanella. Next base: position 36,558 of record CBDAVB010000023.1, on the reverse strand, counting down.
CTTTAAGCTCAGCGGAAAACTCTTTTTGCATCTCAGCCTGGCTTTTGCCGCGCTCGCTCCAGGGGACTAATGGCGCGATACCGAACGCCTGATTTGAACTGGGCACGCCAACAAAGGCAATCGTCGCCGCGGTTTCCGGCGCTTTTTTCAGAATGCCGGTCACCTGTTCCATATTAGCTTCAAGAAAATCTAAGTTCGCCGAAGCGGGAACCGTACCTGACATCATCACCACACCGTTATCTTCTTTCGGCGCTAACTCCGTCGGGATCTGGCTGAACATCACCGGAATCGACACCAGCACGATAGCCGCGAACGCAATGATAACAGGACGCTTATTCAGGACGGCATCAAGCATGCGGTCATAACGGGAGGTTAATCCGTTTAAGAACCGCTCGATACCCCGCTCAAACGCGTTCGGCCGCTCATGAGCCTTTAAAATTTTTCCGCACATCATAGGCGACAGGGTTAACGCCACGATACCGGAAATAAACACACTGCCGGCCAACGTCAGAGCGAACTCTTTGAACAGTGAGCCGGTAATTCCGCCCATTAAAGCTATCGGCGCGTATACGGCGGCCAGGGTGATGGTCATGGAAATCACCGGAACCGCGATTTCTCTGGTACCGATAATGGCGGCTCTGAACGGTGACTCACCAAGCTTGATATGCCGGTCAACGTTTTCTACCACCACGATGGCGTCATCCACCACCAGACCTATTGCCAGTACCATCGCCAGTAAGGTCATCAGGTTGATGGTGAAACCGAACATCTGCATGATCAGCGCTACGCCGATCAGAGACAGAGGAATGGTCACAATCGGAATCAATACCGCCCTTAACGAACCCAGGAACAAAGTGATGACGATAATTACAATAACCGCGGCCTCACCGATGGTTTTAATGACTTCGTGAATGGACTCCTGAATCGCCTGTGAAGAATCGTAAAGAATTCTGGCGTCCATTGACGGAGGTAAATTGCGCTGGATCTGCGGAAGAATTTTCTTTACGCCCGCCGCGACCGTCAGCGGGTTAGCGGTAGGCGTAACGTCAATCGCGAGAATAACGGCCTCTCTGCCGTCGGCTAAGGCGCGGTAAATGTCTCTGCTTTTTTCCAGTGAGACATTCGCGATATCGCCGAGGCGAACGACAGCGCCGTCCTGACTGCGTATGATCAGACGTTTCAGTTCATCCACGGTAGTGACCTGAGTGTCCGCGGTACCGTTCATCAGGGTGTAAAAGCTATTTAGCTGCCCTACCGCGGACTGAAAGTTATTGGCTTGTAATACCTGGCTGACTTCCGAGGCCGTAAGGTTAAAAGCGCCCATCCTCGCCGGATCAAGCCAGACCCTCATCGCATACTGAATCCCGCCGTATAATTCCGCTTTGGCTACGCCGTTTACGGAAAAGACCTCAGGTTTCACCACCCGCTCAAGGTAATCGGTGATCTGGCTGGAGTTAAGCTGATCACTGGAAAAGGCAATATACAGTACCGAGGTCTGCGAGCCTGAGGACGAGGTTACCGTCGGATCCTGCGCTTCTCTGGGCAGCTGTGAACGCACCGAGTTCACTTTAGCGAGAATGTCAGCCAGTGCCCCGTTGGGATCAGTATTTAACTTCATACTGACCGTAATCGTAGACGTACCCAGGGTGCTCTCGGAAGTCATAAAGTCAATATTATCGGCCTGCGCGATAGCCTGCTCGATAGGCTGAGTAATGAAGCCCTGGATTAAGTTAGCGTCGGCGCCGTAGTAGCTGGTGGTAACCGTGATAACCGTATTGGTAATTTTAGGGTATTGACGGATCTGCATGCCGGTTAACGCGTTCAGCCCCAGTAACAACAGCAGTAAACTGACGGAAACCGCTAATACCGGACGCTTAATAAAAATATCAGTAAATTTCATAGCGACTCCCCTCAGAGTTCAGGCATTTCTTTCGGTGGAGTAATCGCCTTGCCTTTTATGACCCGAACCTTACTGTTATTGCTTAATCTCACTTGTCCGGTAGTGATGATCTGACTGCCCTCCTGAAGGTTACCCGTTATCAGCGCGAAGTTACCCTGACGCTCAATGACGTTGACATCTACCTGGCCGGCTCTTTGTACCGGCTTACCCTCTTCGGTAACGGTTCTGATCACATAAATGGTATTGCCGTAAAGTGCGAAATTAATCGCGTTTTGCGGTACTACAATCTGGTCTGTCAGCGGGGCTAATTGCACGTGAACCTTAGCGAACATACCGCTGCGCAGCATTTCATTCTCATTGGGAATTTCAGCTTGCACCTGAATTAAACCGCTTTGATAAAACACGGCGGGTTCAATCGCTGAAATATGCCCGCTGAAATGTTTGTTCGGATAAGCGTCAACCACAACATTGATAGCCTGCCCGACCTTAATCTTAGGTAATTGCGTTTGCGAAACCGTGAAACGGATTTTCAGAGTCTGAATGTTTTCCAGTCTCACAATATCGGTACCCGCTTGCAGGAACTGGCCCTGATGAATGTCCGTGATCCCGACCAGACCGGAAAAAGGCGCTTTGATAATTTTTCTGTCAATCGTGGCTTTTAAGGATTTGATATCCGCGGCTAAAGATAAGTACTTAGCTTCGGCGTTATCTAAATCTTGTTTTGAAACTGATTTCTGGCGGTAAAGTTTTACCAGGCGGTTAAAATCGGCTTTGGCCGCCGGCAGCTGAACCTGTTTGCTGGTTAAATTGGCTTTTTCGACTTCAGAGTCCTGTTGCAGTAGAATCTGACCTTTTTTAACTTTAGCGCCGTTTCTGAAATCAATTGAGGTGACGATACCTGAGAGTTCACTGGAAATCGTCAAGCCCTGCATCGGCTCCACAAACCCGATAGCGTCGATCATAGGCTGCCAGGACTGATTTTTTATGACTTCAGCGGTTACCGGAAATTCCTGCTCGGGGGCATTGGCGATAAAATCGGCGATTTTGTTCTGCACAAAAAAGTTGAAGCCGATGACAGAGCCAAAAGCCGCAATCGCAACCAAAAGCATTATTAAGATCCACTTTTTCATATCGGTTTTGACTCCCAGTGAGTTTAAATTGGTGTTGAGATAGCAAGCCAGCAACGCTTACAGACGATTTCAAGTTCCGGTTCATTAAAGTGTAGATGCTCATTCATCATTCTGCGCCCCAACGCGCCCGCGGGTTCGAAGCCGACGGCGAACAAATATTCGTCGCTCAAATCGGCAATGACGCCTTGCCGGCGTCCCCGGTCAAACATCTCCAGCAGCGGCTTAAAGATCAGGCGCTCAAAAACCCGGTGCGCTTCAGTGTCCGTACCGGGAAGCTGAATGTATTGCCGGTAGGTCAATATATTGTGAGACTGACGGCTACCGAGCTTAAGAACATTAAACCAAATGTGCTTGAACTGCTCTTGAATATCACTTTGAGTCAAGTTCATAAACATAAACTCAGCGACTTTAAGAAGTACATCCTTTCGCAGCTGACAGATCAGATCTTCTTTATCTATGAAATACCGATAAATCGTTCCTGCCGCCACTCCCGCTGTTTTCGCCAGCTTTTGCATCGATAGGTTATGTAAACCTTCTTTAGCTATAAGCTCCTCGGCGGCTCTTAAAATCGCATCTCGTTTATCTAGCATATGATATTGCTTAGAGTAATGAATGAACGTCCATTCATTACTTTATTCCTACGAAGAAAATTCAGCAAAAGGCCGTGTTAAAAGTGTGATCTTTATCTAGCTGAAATTTGGTTTTAAGGGAAAGGGGCAGGCTCACTAGTAGTCCATTCAAAAGCAAATAATGGCCTGATAGTTTATCCTAACAGTTCCTGAACACAACGAATACAGGAGCTGTTATGAGGATTAAATACCATGTCCGTTTGAGTAATGAAGAGCGTTCAATGCTTGAAGCTTTGATAAAGCAGAAGAAACCACGTGTTGCTCAACATAAGAAACGACACGCCCAAATTTTACTTGCTATTGATGAGAATAATTCGCCACTGACCAATCAACAGATTGCTAAGGCGCTAAACATCTCACCACTTGCAGTAACGAGCCTCAGAAAGCGTTTTGTCGAGGAAGGATTAGAAGTCGCTGTTAATAGCAAACACAGCCATCAAGGCCGCAGACGCATAATGGATGGTGAAGCCGAAGCACACCTAATTGCGCTGACCTGCTCTGCGCCTCCGGAAGGACGTTGCCGTTGGACATTAAATCTTCTTAGAGACAAGATGATTGAACTCAAATATGTCGATAGCATATCGAGAACCTCTGTTCATTATGCGTTAAAAAAAACGAACTTAAACCCTGGCTTAAAGAAGAGTGGTGTATACCTGAAGAGGAAAACGCTGCCTTCGTGAGCGCTATGGAAGATATATTAGAACTCTATAAACTTCCTTACGATCCCAAGCGTCCTTTAGTATGCCTTGATGAAACCAGCAAACAACAAGTTAAAGAAGTTCGCAACCCGTTACCTTTAGTTTCAGGTTATCCGGAGCGATACGATACGGAATATGAGCGTAACGGTGTCAGCAACCTGTTCATGATATTTGAGCCTTTAGCGGGCTGGCGGCATGTTGAGGTCACAGAGCACAGAACAGCCGTTGATTGGGCTCATCAGGTAAAAGCCTTAGTAGACGGGCGTTATAAGGATGCTGAGACAATTGTGTTGGTTGAGGATAACCTGAATACTCATACCCCGGCTTCATTTTATAAGGCCTTCGAACCAGAAGAAGCTCGTAGGCTGATCAATAAAATCGAATTTCATTACACGCCAAAACACGGAAGCTGGTTGGATATGGCTGAAATTGAATTAAGTATCTTGAGCAGACAATGCTTAAACCGAAGAATATCGGATCAGGAAACACTAAATTGTGAAGTTGAAGCCTGGGTCACCCAACGCAATGAGTCCAAGGCTAAGATGATTTGGCAGTTCACAACTGAGGAGGCACGTATCAAGTTAAAGAAGCTTTACCCCGTCCTTCCAGGGTACAGTTAGCCTTTTAACAGAATTAAACTGATTAACGAAATCCTGTTACACTTTCGTTAATCAAAATGAAAAAAGCTAGAGTCCTACTGGCTTGCCAAAGGGTGGGAGGAAGCATTTTGTTCAGAAATTACAGACTTATTAATTAGTTGTGAATAAAAGTTGTATAAGAGTTTAAAACAATAAAAATCAATACAAGATTTTTAGCTCTCCTATGACTAAGGCTTAGCAAAAGAGCTTGAAGTATTGAATTCAAATGGACGGAGTACTAGCCCGCTTCTTCAAACCCTGAGCCATAGACGTCAGAACCGCGAAAGTTCACCTGTAAAGTCGCAATACCGTTAGCGGCCAGGAATTGCGCCTGAGAATTATAACCCCAGTAATCTCTGGCAATCGGGCCGCCGTGAGGATTAACCACGAGCGGTAAGTTTTTATGCTCAACGCCGTGAGGCATAGTGATATAGCCATGAATGGTTAAACCATCGCGACCTTTAAATTTAATTGGTTTAACATCAGCGAGATCATTAGGATCAATCCACGGACGACGGGATACCAGCTTGCTGATTTTGCTCTTAACCGCATCGAATAAATAGTAGTCACCGTCATTACGGTCATTGATAGCGAGTATGATCTGTTCAGAGCTGTCTAAAGTGCGGCTAACTAAATGAAGCTGATGTCCGGGAATGGCTTTTAATAACGCTTTTAAGGTCTTAGTATTTTTATTGTCGTTATTCACAAAAGCATATTCCGGGTAGCCGTCTGCGAACTCAAGAGCATAAAGTTCATTAGTATCCTGATCTTTCCAGTATTTTTGCGGATCTACATTTTCATTATGAACAATTCTTTCTTGCTTACCCGTTTTAATGTTGATTTTGAAAAGCGCTCTGGTTTTTCCGTCAGCTAAACCTTCCGCGTAAACGTGTTGTTTATCTTCAGCGTAACTCAATATACGAAAATCACTGAGCTGTCCCCGGATATGATCGATTCCCTGCCAATCACCGTCAATGCGATGATAGATTTCTGTTTTATTTTTAGCGTTGGTTCCGGTCACAAAAGCGGGCTGTCTTTCTTTATCTAAAATAAAGTCACCCATTGGTACTGGTGAGGTGACCACTTTTTTGCGTTTAGCGTTTTTTACGTTTACTTTGAACAAAATCGGCAGATTCTTGGACATGAAACCTGAAGCCCCACCGCCAATCGGAGTCGCGTGAACCAACATGTGTTTATCGTCCTCAGGTAAACCGTGCTCAATATATCCTAACGCTCTGATTGCGCTATTTTTCTTGATTCGGCTGCCGGTTTGCATTCCGCCTTTCAACTGACCGAATAAATAGATCGGTCTTGAGCCATCGGCATTTACAGTGAAAATTTCATCATATGATACCGGCCTTCCTGCCAGCCTTTGTTGTGGACTTTTTCGATAGCCACTCGTTCGTCATTAACCCAAGTATAATTACCCACTTCTTCATCACCGGAAAAACTGGCTACGTAAGTCGGCTTCATAGTTTGAGCATCAAGAATAATCAGGCGTCTGATATTATTGTTATTTTGTATGATACTGAGATAAGTACCTTTCGGAGAAATTTTAACATTTGAGTATTCATAAGGCTTGGTGAATAACTCAATCTGTTTATCCGGATCCTGCGGAAGTTCAGCAAAAGCAGATGTGCAGAAAAGAACAAGCGCGGAAATGGTGGTGAGGATTTTTTTCATCCCGCATCCTTGTTTTAATATGTAAATTAACACCCGGAATTATACATAATTATAACAAAGATAAAACAAAGCTTACTCGCTGTAAGCCTTGATATGAAATTCAGTTAATTTAACTTCGCAACAATTGCTGTTGCACAAACTGCCATTGTTCCGTGAAGTGCTTAGTCGGCTTTTGCTTAAATTCACTACGAACGAATTGGGCTATCCGGCCTTCTGCGATAGCTAATAACAAATTAGCGAGTGTCGCCTCATCAAGAGTAAAACCTTTACCTTCACGAAGCGTTTTTTCGCGTAAGATTTGTTTAAGCAGCGTTTCTATTTTGGCAAACAGATTATTGATACGATCACGCAGTCGCTCATTTTCACCCAACAACGCATCGCCGCTCAGTACACGGGAAATGCCGGGATTGCGCTCGGCGAACATCAGCAGTAATTGCAGGACCAGCTGACAGCGGCGCATGGTGTCTTTCTCTTCGTCCATGATGAGGTTAATACGCGTCAGCAGAGATTCTTCAATAAATTCAATCAAGCCTTCAAACATTCTCGCTTTACTCGGAAAATGACGATAAAGCGCCGCCTCAGAAACGCCGACTTCGGCGGCTAATTTCGCCGTTGTGATGCGCCGGCCGGGATTCGTTTCCAGCATGTGCGCGAGACATTGGAGAATATGCTCTTTACGGCTTTTTTTCTTGGTGGCCGTCATAGGTAATTCCTTTATTTATTATTGTTATTTCGTTCCTGAATGACCGAAGCCGCCCTCACCGCGTACGGAGGTGTTAAACTCATCGACTAACTTAAATCCGGCTTGCACTACGGGGACGAAAACTAACTGAGCCAGACGCTCACCGATCGGCATGGTAAAAGATTCATGACCGCGATTCCAGCATGACACCATTAACTGGCCTTGATAATCGGAATCGATAAGCCCGACCAGGTTACCCAGTACTATGCCCTTTTTATGACCAAGACCCGAGCGGGGTAAAATGACGGCGGCAAGGCTTGGATCAGCGACGTGAATCGCTATGCCTGTCGGGATCAGCTTAGTCTCGCCCGCCTCAATCACCATTTCGGTATCGAGCATGGCACGTAAATCCATTCCCGCGCTGCCCGGCGTGGCATAATGCGGCAAAGGAAATTCAATGCCGATTCGTGAGTCTAAAATTTTAAGTTCGATGGGTCTTTTCATTATTTATTCATTCTCTGGGCAATGAGTTGTAATAATTCTTTTGCTAACGGCTTTTTATCCGCCGCGGGTAAATCTTGTGAGCCGTCAGCCCAAAACACACGCAGCGCATTTTTATCGGCATTAAAGCCTTGCCCCGCGATTGAAACGTCATTCGCGGCGATCATGTCGAGATTTTTACGCTCAAGTTTACCTTTAGCGTATTGTTCAATATTGCCGGTTTCCGCGGCAAATCCGACCGTGAAAGGCTTGTTTTCGAGAGCGGCAACGGTCGCTAAGATATCAGGATTTCGGGTAAGCGCAAGCTGCATATCCGGATCATTTTTTTTGATTTTCTGATCAGCGACTTGTACGCTCTTGTAATCCGCGACGGCCGCGCAGCCGATAAAAATATCCTGGGACTCTATTTCTGACATCACGCTTTCAAGCATATCTTGCGCACAAATCACGTTGATACGCTTGACATTATTCGGCGTCGTTAAGTTCACCGGGCCGCTGACAAGAGTGACTTCCGCTCCGAGCTCTGTCGCGGCTTCAGCGAGGGCGTAGCCCATTTTTCCTGAGCTGTGATTGGAAATATAACGCACGGGATCAATAGCTTCTCTGGTCGGCCCCGCGGTGAGCATCAACTTTTTGCCAAGTAACGGCCGCGGTTTATCCGCCGATAAAAACCCGATACTCCGGGTCACAATATCTGACGGCTCCAGCATTCTTCCCGGACCGACTTCACCGCACGCCTGAGAGCCTGAATCCGGCCCCCATATAAAATGCCCGCGTTGTTTAAGCGCGGCGATATTTTCTGTCGTCGCGGGATATTGATACATCCGCTGATTCATCGCCGGACAGACGGCGACAGGCGATTGGGTCGCCACACATAAGGTGGTAATTAACTCGTCAGCCATACCCGCGCGAAGACGGGCAATAAAATTAGCGGTCGCCGGGGCGATGATCACCAAGTCCGCCCAGCGAGCCAATTCAATATGGCTCATGCCCGCTTCAGCGCTCGGATCTAACAGGCTATCCGCTACCGGATTCCCGGACAAAGCCTGCAGCGTTAACGGCGTAATAAATTCGCTTGCGCTCCGGCTCATCACAATGCGCACATCGGCGTCCTGATCTTTTAACTTTCTCACCAAATCCGCGCTTTTATAAGCCGCTATTCCGCCGCAAATGCCCAGAAGTATCTTTTTATTTGCCAGTGTCACTTTGTATTCCAACAGTCAACGAATTGCTTTAACCATACCATAAAGCGACCTTTCGGGTTATTGCCAGCGGTCAAAAATTTGTTAATGTAAGTGTATAAACTGTTATTGCGGGGATGAGTATGACAATACGTGAATGGCCCGAAGGCGAAGATCCGAGAGAGAAACTCCTGCACTATGGCGCGCAGCGGTTGTCCGATGCGGAAGTGCTGGCGATTTTACTTCGAAACGGCAGTCAACAGCTTAACGCCGTCGACTTAGCCAGAGAGCTGATTACCACTTTCGGCGGTTTAAGAGCATTATTATCAGCATCTTCGAAACAGATATGTCGACTTCCGGGGATCGGATCTGTAAAATACGCGCAGTTGCAGGCGGCCGCCGAACTTTCAAGACGGCTGGCAAAAGAAAACTTGCATCGAGGTTCTGCGCTGGCCAATCCCGATATTACTCGTGATTATTTAACTCAGCAGCTGTCGGATCGGAATTACGAGGTGTTTGCGGTACTTATGCTGGACAGCCAGCACAGGGTTATTCAATTTATTGAGTTATTCCGCGGCACGATTAATAGCGCGTCCGTTTACCCGAGAGAGTTGGTTGAACTGGTGCTCAATAAAAACGCGGCGGCAGTGATATTATGTCACAACCATCCTTCTGGCGTGGCAGAGCCCAGCCAGGCGGATAAAAGCATTACAACGAGAATACAAAAAGCCCTGGAAACCATAGAGGTAAATGTACTTGACCACTTGGTTGTCGGCGACAGGGACATCGTATCTTTCGCAGAAAGAGGATGGATTTAAAAACCATCAAAGAATTGCGGGCGGCGCTGTTAAACGCGGAAAAAATTGCTGATAACAAGGCTTGAGCAGCGTTAAGCCGTTGTCCGCTTACAGCGATTGGTAACAACGCCGGCGTCAGTTTCAGCCGGTTTACGAGTGCCGGGCTTCAAGATTAAAAAGAAGCTTACAACTTGTTTTCTTATCAAGCATTATGCGGTTATGGTAACATTATGTGTCCCGCTGCTTTTTTCAGGTTAAAGATCCGCTTGATCTTACCCTGTGAATCGTGTATAAAATGCGCCCTCTTTGTGCCTCGGGCGACGGCCATACGAGGTACATTAATGCTCGAGCGTTAAAAATTGTTTTGGAGAAGATTGACATGTCAAGAGTATGCCAAGTAACTGGCAAGCGTCCGATGGTCGGTAACAACCGTTCGCACGCAAAGAACGCGACTCGTCGCCGCTTTTTGCCTAACCTGCAAAGCCACCGCTTCTGGTTGGAGTCAGAAAAGCGTTTTGTTAAGCTGCGCGTTTCCACTAAAGGTATGCGTATCATCGATAAGAAAGGTATCGAAGTGGTTGTTTCCGAACTTCGTGCCCGTGGCGAGAAGGTATAACAGAAAATGGCTAAATCTAAAGGTAACCGCGAGAAAATCAAGCTAGTATCTAGCGCTAAGACCGGTCACTTCTATACTACTGAGAAGAACAAGCGTAACATGCCGGAAAAAATGGAAATCAAAAAGTTTGATCCCGTTATTCGCAAGCACGTTATCTACAAGGAAGCTAAAATTAAGTAATTTTACTTTTTTTGAACAGTGAAAAGCCCCGCTCTCCGGGGCTTTTTTGTGAGCGAAACTAACTTGACATAAGTACCTGACTATAAGTTTTTCGATACGACTCATCTGAGGTGATCGTGCCGCCGGCCAAAGAGGATCTCCCGCTGATATTCAGCGTTGATGATCCTCAGCGGGCGTTAAGGCAATTAAAAAAACTGCCTTAACGCCCGGCGCCGGGTAATAAGCATATCCGCGGTAAAGACGATCAACGCCGCCCAGATAAAGCCGAAGGTAACGGCCTTTTCTAAACCGAAGGGCTCATTAAAAATCACGGTGGCCAGAATGAACATCAGACTCGGACCGATATACTGAAAAAAACCGAGCGTCGACAAAGGGATCCGGATTGCCGCGCCGGCAAAACACAGTAACGGTACTGAGGTGACGACACCCGCGAGCAAAAGCAGCAAGTTAATTCCAAGTGTGTGGGACATCAAATTATTCTGACCGCTTTGTATCAGATAGATGACATATAAAGCGGCGATCGGCAGCATTATCGCCGTCTCCGCCAACAAGCCTGTTTGCGCGTCAACCCGCGCTTTCTTTCTTAACAGCCCGTAGATACTGAACGAGCCCGCCAGCGCCAGAGAAACAACGGGAACGGATCCGAAAGACACCAGCTGCACCACCACGCCTGTCAGCGCCAGAGCGACAGCTAACCACTGCAAGCGTGAAAGGCGCTCACTTAAAAACACCAGTCCCAGTAACACATTAAAAAGCGGGTTGATAAAATAGCCCAGGCTGGCGTCGAGCATGTGATCATTGTTTACCGACCAAATGAATAACAACCAGTTAAAGGCGATTAAAATCGCGGTAATGGTCAGCACCAGCAACTTTTGTTTATTTGCGACTAATGCCTTTAAAGAAGAAAATCCCTGAATAAAACTCAGCAGAGCGACCATAAACACGAACGACCAAACCACACGATGCAGAAGAATTTCAGGAGCGGCTACCGGTTCAAGCAATTTAAAATACAGCGGCGCGATGCCCCACAAGGTATAGGCGCAGATCGCCAGCATGACGCCTTTGCGGTGTTCGTTTTCAGACATGGTTTCAATAGTGACCGTTAAAATGACTGATTGTATTGATTAGCCGGAAGTTTCACAATGAGAATTTAAAAAATACCGTTTTGCGACCCGGTTATTGATTGCCAATTTCCGCGCCGCAACATAGAATGATCCGCTTTCCACTTACGCTACGGGGCAGTCGTTATATGCAGGCTTACGATAACCAAAACCAGCGGGATCCGTTACTCCATTGCTTAGCGCAAGTATTTGGTTATCGTGAATTTCGCCACGGGCAGCGTGAAGTGATTGAACAATGTTTACACGGCGTCGACACGCTGTCAATTATGCCGACCGGCGGCGGTAAAAGTATTTGCTATCAGCTTCCGGCTATGATGTTACCCGGGGTGACGATTGTGGTCTCACCTTTAATTTCATTGATGAAGGATCAGGTTGACAGCTTGATTCAGCAAGGTGTCGCCGCCGCCTGTTTAAATTCAGCGCAATCACGTGAGCAGAGTTCGTCGGTTTTACGTCAGCTTTTCTTCGGTGAGCTAAAGCTGCTTTACGTTTCTCCTGAGCGCCTGTTATACGGAGATTTTATCGAGCGATTAAAAGAAGCCAATATCAGCTTGTTCGCCATCGATGAAGCTCACTGCATCAGCCAATGGGGTCATGACTTTCGTCCTGAATACGCCCAGCTCGGTAAACTGAAACAGCATTTCGCGGCTATTCCCTTAATGGCGCTTACGGCGACCGCCGATCACGCGACACGCGAAAGTATCTGTGAGCGACTGAACATCACGCCGTTTCAATGGCTGTCGAGCTTTGACAGACCGAACATTCGTTACACGGTCGTCGAAAAGCTCAACGCGTCACAGCAACTTCGAAAGTTCATTAACTCGCAGCAAGGTCAGAGCGGTATTGTTTATTGCACCAGTCGCAAGCGTGTCGATGAAGTGGCTGAACGTTTGATGACACAAGGTATCAAGGCTAAAGCTTACCACGCCGGAAAAACGCAAGATGAGCGGGCTCAGGTTCAGGACGAGTTTTTAAAAGATCATATTGACGTGGTGGTCGCCACCGTCGCTTTCGGCATGGGGATCAATAAATCCAATGTCCGCTTTGTCGTGCATTACGATATTCCCAAAAGTATCGAGTCTTACTACCAGGAAACCGGCCGTGCCGGACGTGACGGCTTAGAGGCTGAGGCTCTGCTTTTATACGACCCGGCTGATATCGGCCGGGTCAGACGCTTAATCGAGCAGTCGAAGCCGGATGAGCAGCAACGAGTCGAACTGCATAAACTTAACTCAATGGCCGCCTTTGCTGAAGCGCAGACTTGCCGCCGCCAGGTATTGCTGCATTACTTTGACGAACCCGCTAACGAACCCTGCGGTAACTGTGACATTTGCCTTGATCCGCCCAAACGATATGACGGACTGGAGGACGCTCAAAAAGTGCTGTCGTGTATTTACCGCCTCAGACAAAGTTACGGCCTCAACTATCTGATTGACGTGCTGAGAGGATCTCAAGGTCACTTAATCATTGAACGCGGTCACAATAAGTTATCAACTTGGGGGATCGGTAAAGATAAAAGCCATGAGCACTGGCTGAGTGTCTGTCGTCAGCTTATTCATCTCGGCCTTGCCTCTCAGGATGTCACCAGGGGGTCATCGGTGCGCCTGAATCCGCAGGCCAGAGGCATTTTAACCGGTGAACAGCCTTTAAAACTGGCCGAACCGAGAATGCAATTAACGATATCGGCCAGAAAAACCAAGTCTAACTCTAAAGCGCCTCAGCATTACGACAGGCAGTTGTTTGCCAAACTTAAATCATTGCGCCGCCGCCTGGCTGACGAGCTGGAAATTCCGCCCTATCTGGTATTCAGTGACGCGACACTGGCGGAAATGGCCGCGCAAACGCCTACCGATAAATTTGAATTTCTGGCCGTTAACGGTGTCGGTGAGCGTAAATTAGAACGCTTCGGCGATGAGTTTATTAAAACCATAAACGCATACCTGCTGGATAATTAACTTGCTTTTATGTTCTCAAAGCGAGTGGTTCTTAACTGCCGGTTTTTCATTTGAGTTAAGCGATCAAAGTTAGCCCGTTTGATTAACTGCTCAATTTGATCAAACTGGTGCATCGAAGCCATTCCGAAAATATGGTCTTCTGTCGTCACCTGCTTTAAATGACGATGCAAATGCGCCATGACTTTTAACGCGCCGGCGTTAGTGGTATTCGGCAACAGCACTACCAACTCTGACGCTGAAAAACGGCTGACGATGTCCGTTTCCCGAATCACGTCATCAATGCCGTGGCGCAGATCTTTTAATCGCCCGGATTCAAGTTCTGACACATCCGCCAGTAAAATCGCCAGCGGTGACGCCTGTTTTTTCGCGCTCAGGAGTATCTGATTCAACGCCTCGTTAATCGGTAAGGTTTGTCGTGCCAGCTCACGCTGTTTTTTGACTTGCCTTCTGGATTGGAAAACCACGAAGAAAATACAAATCCCGAGCATGAAAAATATAAAAATTAACAGCTTATAGACGTTATGTTTTTTAATGCCGGTCTGCGGTTTGTCTGCATCAGATAATTTCTGTTTGCTGTGAATGGCCGCCTGTTGATCGAGTCTGGCTTTGTATTGAATGAAACGAGCGCTGTTGAGTTCTTTATTGGCCTTATTGCCGGCTTCATAAGCGAGTTTCAGGTTTTGATAGGCTTTTTCCGGGTCACCTTGTTTCGCGTAGTAATTCTCAAGGATATGATACAAACTCTTTAAATCCGTGTGCCGCTGTAATTGAATACCCTGCTTAATAGCTGTCTTCATCAGTTTGAGTGCTTCTTTATCTTTACCTTGAGCGAATTTTATTCTGGCTGATAATCTGTTGGCTCTGAAAATATGCGCTATTTTATAGTGTTCATTAAATATTTTTCTTGCTTTATGAAGATATGACTCAGCTTCAGTTAAATTACCGAAATCAAGCTCTAACGAGGCAATAACCGCGAAGCCGTAGGCTAAATCAAGAGGCGCGGCTGCTTCTGAAACGGTTTCTTTTGCTTGTCGCAGAAAAGCCTTACTTTTTTCTTTTTCTTTTGCGTCAAAGCTGATTCTGGCGGAGCTGAGCAGAATATTATGCCTAACGTTACCTATCGCGTCTCCCGTTTCAAGCGCTGTTTTAATATATTTAAAACTCGAAGCAAATTCATCTGATGAATACAACAGATTAGCCATAGCAACGTATACGTACGCTTGCGGCGACCAAAACCAATTGTATTTTTGTGAAAATTGCTGAGGATATATATCTATAGCAAATCTCAAGTCTTCAAAGGCCGTGGTAAGGTCTTCAAAAACGGTATCAAACTGCGCCCGATTTCTTAACGCTGTGACAAGCGCCTGCGGCTGATTGAATTGCTTAGCGTTTAAAATCGCGTCATCTAATAATTTAAAAGTATGTTCATACTCCCCGGAAAAGGAATACCCGTCCGCCATACAAATATAAAAATAGGGTAAAGCCTCATCCAGCTGATTGGATTTGGCTTGCGCTATCGCCAACTGAGCGAGATTAATCGCGGCTTGTCCGTCACCGTTCTGGTTGAGTAATTCGCACTTAATAAGCTGTAATCTGAGCTTTTCTCTGAAAGTAAAGTCATCCGTGTTAAGGGCTTCTATTTTTTTACCGGCCTGACTCGGGTACTGATAAACCAGAGGAACCAGTTTATCCATTTCAGACATGGGGGAGGCAAAAACTTGAGGCAGGAAAAATGTGAGTACAACCGCCGAAAACCTGAAGTCCGTTTTTATTTTAACCCTATTTATCATTGTATTGGCGAGTCACTAATATCCATTTAACGCTGTGCGGCAGGCACAGCAAACATGCGCAAAAACATCGTCTATTGTAACAACCGCATTCAGTTAAGGGAATAGCGGAAATCATACTTAGGCCGGATAAAGCCTGCAAACAGAGGAAGATACTTTAAGAACATGTTTACATAAAATAATTATCATTAAGAATAAAATCACAGAAAAAGTTGCATTGCGTTGACCAGCCGGTAAACTCCGCCAGGGAAATAACATGTTGGCTCTGTCTTGTCGTTGTAACCCTCCGCGGTGATGTAACAGCAAGTAGTAACAAAATAGAGAATAAGATAATGAAAAAACGTATGTTAAGTGCCGCTGCCGCGGCGCTTTGCGCTTCAACAGCTCCTCAAGTTCATGCCGCCGGTTTCCAGTTGGCTGAGTATTCCGCGACGGGCATGGGCCGCGCCTTTGCGGGCGAAGCCGCCATCGCTGATAACGCTTCAGCTCAAGGTCGCAACGCGGCGCTTTTAGCTGATTTAAACGGCCGGCAATTATCCGCCGGCGCTATTTATGTCATGCCTGATGTGGATGTTCCCGGGCGGGTAACCATCGAATCCGGATTACTCCCGTCTTCAATCACTCTTCCGGCCGGCGCCGAGGATGTCGCCGACGACGCCGTAGTGCCTAATTTTTATTATTCTAATCAATTAAACGAGCGGCTGGTCTGGGGGTTAGCGGTAAACTCTAATTATGGTCTGGCGACTGAAATTGATGACATTCACCCCGCGGCGCTATTTGGTCAGCACACCGCGATTACGACCGCAGAAGTTAACCCCAATATCGCTTACAAAGTGAGTGAGCAATTATCCGTCGGCGGCGGCGTCCGCGTTGTTTACGGTGAAGGCGAGTTAAATGGTTCAATGCCGGGCTGGATCGAATCAATCAGACCCGCTTTGCCTGAAGAGATCGCGGCTCGATTACCCGCTGCGGGCACTAGTCTGAGATCACTTAAAGGCGACGACATTGCTTTTGGCTGGCAAGTGGGCACGGTATATAAGTTAAACGAAAACAACCGCGTTGGTTTAGCTTACCATTCAGGTGTCAAATTAGATTTAGACGGTGAAGCATCCGGCGCTTTATATCGTAACGCGCGGGGAGAACAGGCTCAATTCGACGGTAATTTACCAATAGAATTACCGGCATTCGCTGAATTTTCCACTTACCATCAAGTATCAAATAAACTTGCTGTTCATACCAGCGTTAACTGGACACAGTGGAACAAATTTAAAGAACTGCGCGCTTTCTTCCCGGATGAAAAACCGATTGAGCTTGTTGACGGTGTGCCGGCGCCAATTGACGATCAGCGATTAAAAGAAGAAAACTTTGAAGATAACTGGCGCTACGCCATTGGCGCGACTTATCAGGTCAGCGAACAATGGGTCGCTCGCGCGGGCCTGGCGTTGGACAAAACGGCTGTAAGTGATGAGTACCGTACGACGACCATTCCGGATTCTGACAGAATGTGGTACTCAGCCGGCGCGGGCTATCAGGCCAGCCAGAATCTAACCGTAGATTTCAGTGCCACTTACATTAAGTCACACGGCCACTCGCCTATCCACGAAGCTCAGGAAATTAACCAGTTAGCCACCGTTCACTTTGACGGTGAAGCCAGCGGAAACGTAATCCTTGTCGGTGTTCAGGCTAACTATAAATTCTGAACAGTAACGATTAGAAAGCGCTGTCGCTCCGGCTGACTTTGGAGCGACAACCCACAACAATTATATTCCGTATCGCTCTCGATAAACCGTTACCGCGGCTAACTCGCTTTCCCTGTCCGGCCGGCGCTTCAGGTAGGTCATCAAATCATTCAGGGTAACGATTGAGATCACGGCGCAATTAAAATCCCGCTCTACTTCCTGAATCGCGGATAACTCACCTTTGCCCTTTTCCTGACGATCAAGCGCTATTAACACGCCCGCCGGTTCCGCGTTACCGGCTTTGATGATTTGCATAGACTCACGAATCGCGGTACCCGCGGTGATCACATCATCCACCAGCATAACTTTACCCGCGAGTTCACTGCCGACTAACAAGCCGCCCTCACCGTGATCTTTTTTCTCTTTCCGGTTAAAACAATACGGCGTATCGATGTCATGATATTCTGCCAGCGCCACAGCGGTAGTCGTTGCGATAGGAATACCTTTATAAGCCGGTCCGAACACTAAATCGAAGTCGATAGCCGAATCGACCAGCGCGGCCGCGTAAAAACGCCCCAGTTTTGCCAAATCACGCCCGGTATTAAACAAGCCGGCATTAAAGAAATAAGGGCTGGTTCGGCCTGACTTTAAAGCAAACTCGCCAAAACGGAGCACCTGACGCTCCAAAGCGAATTCGATGAACTCTTTTTGATAGGATTTCATTCTATTATCCATTTTATTTTACGCGTTACAGAAAAAACGCCCCGCGCAGGCGCTTACAAGTACCCGACTATAAGTTTTTCACCTTTCTGACGCCCGTCTTAAGCACGCCGCGGCGTTACTCCTGCCTGAAAGACTGCCGGCATTACCGCGTAAGAGCGCCTTGCGGAGCGCTTAATCTGAACGCCAAAAATATCAGAACACTTATAGTCAGGTACTTAGCGACTAATTTAACGCGCTTTTCTGAGCATCAATAATCTCCCGAATGCTGTTTTTCGCTAAACTCAGCATCTCAAGTAATTCTTCATGGCTGAACGGTTCACCTTCCGCCGTGCCTTGCACCTCAATCATCTTACCCGTTTCAGTCATCACCACATTCATATCGGTTTCGGCTTCGCTGTCTTCAAGATATTCAAGATCGCTGATCGGCTCACCTTTATAAACACCCACACTGACGGCGGCGATTAAGAACTTAAGCGGGTTAGTATTGATAATGCCTTTGCTTCGGGCGTAGTTTAACGCGTCCACCAAAGCAACACACGCCCCGGTAATCGCCGCGGTGCGGGTACCGCCGTCAGCTTGAAGCACATCACAGTCAATCACAATCGTATTTTCGCCCAAAGCTTTCATATCCACACAGGCACGTAAACTGCGGGCAATCAGGCGTTGAATTTCCTGAGTACGACCAGATTGTTTACCGCGAGCCGCCTCACGATCCATTCTTGAATGAGTCGAACGCGGCAGCATGCCGTATTCAGCGGTCACCCAGCCCTGCCCTTGTCCTTTTAAGAAACGCGGCACACCTTCAGTAAAACTTGCGGTACATAAAACTTTGGTTTCACCGAACTCAACCAAAACAGAGCCTTCTGCATGAGCGGTAAAGTTTCGAGTAATGGTGATCGGGCGGGTTTGCTCCGGAGTGCGATTGCTAGGACGCATGGTATTTTCCTTTTGAAAAGGCATGAAAAAAATTGCAGATGATTATAAAGCCTTGCGCCGCCGGATTCTATGAGTTTGGCATAAAAACCAATCCTTCAAGCCAATTAAATTTTGCTATAATGGCGGCGGTTTAATGAATATAAAGGCTACAAAATGATCCAAAGTATGACGGCTTACGCTCGGATTGAGTGCAAAGCGAACCGGGGTAATGCCTCATGGGAAATTCGCTCTGTTAATCAACGTTACCTGGAAACTTATTTACGTTTACCGGAACAATTTCGCAGCTTAGAGCCAGTCCTGAGAGATCGCCTTCGTAAGCGTTTACACCGCGGTAAAATTGAAGTAAACCTTCGCTATGACATGTCCGGTTCAGCCTCCAATGGATTAACACTGAATCAAGAGCTGGCGACTCAGCTTATTGAGACCGCCAACCAGCTAAAACAACAAGCCGGTCAAGGTGAATTAAACCTTGTCGAACTGATGAAATGGCCCGGATTATTGGCAACCGATGAACAAGATACGGATGCCATCAGCAAAGCGCTTTTAACCGCTTTTGATAACGCCGTTGAGCAATTTATCGAAGCCCGCACACGTGAAGGTGACGCCATCAAAACCATGCTTGAAACCCGTCTTGCAGCCATCGAAGAACAAGTCAACATCGTACGTAACCACATGCCACAAGTCATGCAATGGCAACGTGAAAAACTCCAATCTCGCTTAGATGAAATTAAAGGTGAACTTGATCCAGCGCGTATTGAACAAGAAATGATATTACTCGCGCAAAAGCAAGATGTCGCCGAAGAAATGGACCGATTAGACGCTCACGTCGCAGAAACTCGCCGCATCCTGAAAAAGGGTGGCGCGCAAGGCCGCCGTTTAGACTTTATGATGCAAGAGCTTAACCGTGAGTCTAATACGTTAGCCTCTAAATCCATCAGCTCAGAAGTTACCGCCGCTGCGGTGGAGCTAAAAGTTTTAATCGAGCAGATGAGAGAGCAGATCCAAAATTGCGAATGATTCATTCTAGGTTTACTTTTGCTTACTTAATTGCTCCAAAGCCCCATAAATAGGGGCTTTTTGCATTTCAGGGTATTTCACCGTATTTCGGGATTTTTCATCCGACTGGTGAGTAAGTCCGATTTAGCATTTTAACAACTGGTGAGTAAATCTACCCAGAAAAGGAAAATGCTATGAATAAATTAAATGCCCGTAAAGTTGCAGCTTTAGCTAAAGCTGAAGCAAAGAAAACTTCTGATGGAAATGGCTTGTACTTTGTCGTTCCAACCTCTGGTTCACCATTTTGGATACTTCGTTATTCTATCAACGGAGCTAGTAGTCCATTCAAAAGCAAATAATGGCCTGATAGTTTATCCTAACAGTTCCTGAACACAACGAATACAGGAGCTGTTATGAGGATTAAATACCATGTCCGTTTGAGTAATGAAGAGCGTTCAATGCTTGAAGCTTTGATAAAGCAGAAGAAACCACGTGTTGCTCAACATAAGAAACGACACGCCCAAATTTTACTTGCTATTGATGAGAATAATTCACCACTGACCAATCAACAGATTGCTAAGGCGCTAAACATCTCACCACTTGCAGTAACGAGCCTCAGAAAGCGTTTTGTCGAGGAAGGATTAGAAGTCGCTGTTAATAGCAAACACAGCCATCAAGGCCGCAGACGCATAATGCGCAGACGCATAATGGATGGTGAAGCCGAAGCACACCTAATTGCGCTGACCTGCTCTGCGCCTCCGGAAGGACGTTGCCGTTGGACATTAAATCTTCTTAGAGACAAGATGATTGAACTCAAATATGTCGATAGCATATCGAGAACCTCTGTTCATTATGCGTTAAAAAAAATGAACTTAAACCCTGGCTTAAAGAAGAGTGGTGTATACCTGAAGAGGAAAACGCTGCCTTCGTGAGCGCTATGGAAGATATATTAGAACTCTATAACTCGATGCTGCAGTTTTTCTTAATTGACAATCATGCAGCATAACCCATATTCTGAAATGTTTTTGCATGGGATTTTAATGAAGGAATTTCTTCCTGACGACCTAAATCTCTACCTGCCATATGCCTGCTAGAGTCTCGTTCTGGTAAGGAATCATGGAGTGCCGTAATTAAGCTCTCTAATGCTGCATTTGGATCATTGGCACATACCACTTCTTGAATCGTAGCAACAAGCGCTTCAACTTTTAGGCGTTCAATTAGGCAACCCACAGGCATCCCAGGGTGTTTGTTTTTAAGCCGGACAGACTGCTCAGGATGTTGCAACAGTAAATGCTCGCACAGAAGGCTTAAGATCAGGCCATGCTCCGAACCATCGACACCTTGCTGTTTGCTCAACTTGTTCCAACCGCAATGAGCTTTCCAATCCTGGATAAAAACCTCTACTAACCACCTTAATGTATAAAGTCTTGCTATATCATGGTGATGCCATGACATATTGCTAGCGATCAAGTAACGATATTCTTCTTCTCCTTCATATTTTAGCGCCACAACAAATCTCCGTTTACTATGCGCATTAACATATAGCCTCGCAGCCATCATGGTGACTTTCTTCTCTTCACCACCGCGAATAGACAGTTGAAGTTCAACACCTTTTTGACGATTAAAATAGGTATCAACTCGTGCTTTTGAGTTCTTGCTGCTCACTCGTTGATTTGTTCTTAATTGACTGACTATTTGAGCGTGATGAGTGATTTCTTCAGCTTTATCCATGAAATCAGCAGTCCCATATAATGCATCGGCTAATACGCTCTTGATTTTAAAGTTTGGAAAGGCGGTGGTAAATTCTCTTAGCATTTCTAGTGCAAGCGCTTGTTTAGTCGGATAGTTAACATGGTCAGGCATGGGTCTTTGTGGTCGCTCTTTTTTAGCGATACCTTGTCGTTGCAGCTCTTTATCCCGTTTGCTCCAAATGGCGAGATTCGGATCGGGGGTATAAAACCTAAACCCAACTGGAAAGGTTACCGTATCGGTGACAAGTACCATGAATATCAGCTCTTGCCCATTGATATACCCACCTGTCGGTTTGTCTTTGATTTTATGTGCACCTGCAATACAAGTCGTTTTTTTAGCTCGGTGTTTATGGGTATCATCAATATCTAAATGGCCGTTTGTTAATTGATAATGTTTGAATATATTGCAAATACTCGCTTGAAGTAGGTACTGCCAAGGGATTTTAGCTTTGTAGAATATCCAGCATAAGCCCGTTGACTTGAAAACGCCTAAACTTCTCCGTTCAAAAGCTGCCCAGTTCAAAGCCTCAGTCATGATAACTCCAGTGATCATCGCTCCTAATACTATTTTTTGAGTTCTTGTTAATTTTAATGAGGGTTTAATCAAGGATAACGAAACATTTAATGCATCAAAAAATTGAGTAACAATTGAAAGGCTACGAATAAACATAATGAACTGCTTGACGAGTATAAGCTTTGAGTTCACTCTAACACTTCAGACTGCTGTTGTGATGCTGATTATGCTTCGGATGCCTTAGCATGGAGTCGCAGCAGTAGTTTGACCTATAGCTAAATCAATTTTTTATCAAGCTCTAAAAACTGCAGCATCGAGTATAAACTTCCTTACGATCCCAAGTGTCCTTTAGTATGCCTTGATGAAACCAGCAAACAACAAGTTAAAGAAGTTCGCAACCCGTTACCTTTAGTTTCAGGTTATCCGGAGCGATACGATACGGAATATGAGCGTAACGGTGTCAGCAACCTGTTCATGATATTTGAGCCTTTAGCGGGCTGGCGGCATGTTGAGGTCACAGAGCACAGAACGGCCGTTGATTGGGCTCATCAGGTAAAAGCCTTAGTAGACGGGCGTTATAAGGATGCTGAGACAATTGTGTTGGTTGAGGATAACCTGAATACTCATACCCCGGCTTCATTTTATAAGGCCTTCGAACCAGAAGAAGCTCGTAGGCTGATCAATAAAATCGAATTTCATTACACGCCAAAACACGGAAGCTGGTTGGATATGGCTGAAATTGAATTAAGTATCTTGAGCAGACAATGCTTAAACCGAAGAATACCGGATCAGGAAACACTAAATTGTGAAGTTGAAGCCTGGGTCACCCAACGCAATGAGTCCAAGGCTAAGATGATTTGGCAGTTCACAACTGAGGAGGCACGTATCAAGTTAAAGAAGCTTTACCCCGTCCTTCCAGGGTACAGTTAGCCTTTTAACAGAATTAAACTGATTAACGAAATCCTGTTACACTTTCGTTAATCAAAATGAAAAAAGCTAGAGTCCTACTGGCTTGCCAAAGGGTGGGAGGAAGCATTTTGTTCAGAAATTACAGACTTATTAATTAGTTGTGAATAAAAGTTGTATAAGAGTTTAAAACAATAAAAATCAATACAAGATTTTTAGCTCTCCTATGACTAAGGCTTAGCAAAAGAGCTTGAAGTATTGAATTCAAATGGACGGAGTACTAGGCCTGAAATCACAATAGGCACATACCCAGAAATATCATTATCTGACGCTCGTGAAGAGGCTTTTAAACTTCGGCAACAAATTAAAAAAGGTACTGATCCATTAATTGAACGTAAAAGAAGCCAATGGTCTCAAATAAAAACTATCGAGCAGCTCTTTAACGACTGGTACAAAAATGATCTAAAAGATCGTCTTAAATATCCGAATATCCCTAAACGAGTCTATCTAAAAGATATTGATCCTGTTATTGGTCAAATGAATATCATCGATGTTAAAGCTCTTGATATAAGAGAAATACTTCGCAGAATTAATGAAAGCAGCCGTCCAACTATCGCTAATGATGCCTTGATGTATCTAAAGCAATTATTTAGACATGCAAATAAACTCGACCTAACACAAAACAATCCGGCAGCAGCCTTTCGAGTCAGTGATGCTGGAGGCTTAGAGCAAAGTCGTGACCGAGCTCTTTCAGAGGCTGAAATAGCAATTATTTTCAAAGTATTTAGAGAGAATAATGTTAGCTTTACCAGAGAAAACTATCTGGCTTGCTGCCTCTACATTGTACTAGGAGTGCGTAACAGCGAACTTTGCTAAGCTACTTGGAAAGAAATTAACTTTAGAAAAAAGATATGGAACCTCCCTTCAGGCCGTTCCAAGACTGGTGCCCCGATCACGATCCCATTACCTACACAGGCAATTATTTGGCTAAAAGAGCTTAAACAAAGAGCTTTGGATTCTGAATATATTTTTCCGTCCAGAAGACGAAGCCAAATTCCTCACATGGGTAGAGACACTATTACAACGGCGATTAAATATTTGTTTGGCCAGGACAAAGCTCGACCGACAAAAAATAAAATGAAAGGCGTTAAGTATTTCACAATCCATGACTTACGTAGGACGTTTCGAACCATCGCATCAGCAGAAAAAATCGAAGGTCGAGTAGCTGAAAGGTGCCTAAACCATAAACTAAAAGGTGTAGAAGGAATTTACGACCGTTATGACTATTTTGAAGAAAGAAAAGAGGCTCACCAAAAAGTTGCCGATCGACTTTCTAAGTATTTATAACTTCAACTAACCTACTCTAGGCCGCATAAAGTTACTTGAATATCAGTATAATGAACGGTACTTTTATCTTATGCGGCCTTTTAACTTTTTACTGCGAGGTACAAGATGTCTTTTGAGTTAATTGTCAGTCTTGGGTTTATTGGAGCCTTTATACTAAGTATTGCAGGGCTATATTGGTACTTGTATAACAAAGAGAAATCTTAAATTGAGCTCATTAATATATATTCATCTCTTCTTAATGGAAAAAAGTTGTCGTTTTTAGAAAAAGTGTGTATATTTAAGTCGCAACTCTCCCTCCTCCCACGCTGGCATTGCGACCACTGGGGTTGGGCGAAATTGCCGACCTTTATGGTCGGTTTTTTCATTTTTAGGGTCTGAAACTCGATGCTGCAGTTTTTAGAGCTTGATAAAAAATTGATTTAGCTATAGGTCAAACTACTGCTGCGACTCCATGCTAAGGCATCCGAAGCATAATCAGCATCACAACAGCAGTCTGAAGTGTTAGAGTGAACTCAAAGCTTATACTCGTCAAGCAGTTCATTATGTTTATTCGTAGCCTTTCAATTGTTACTCAATTTTTTGATGCATTAAATGTTTCGTTATCCTTGATTAAACCCTCATTAAAATTAACAAGAACTCAAAAAATAGTATTAGGAGCGATGATCACTGGAGTTATCATGACTGAGGCTTTGAACTGGGCAGCTTTTGAACGGAGAAGTTTAGGCGTTTTCAAGTCAACGGGCTTATGCTGGATATTCTACAAAGCTAAAATCCCTTGGCAGTACCTACTTCAAGCGAGTATTTGCAATATATTCAAACATTATCAATTAACAAACGGCCATTTAGATATTGATGATACCCATAAACACCGAGCTAAAAAAACGACTTGTATTGCAGGTGCACATAAAATCAAAGACAAACCGACAGGTGGGTATATCAATGGGCAAGAGCTGATATTCATGGTACTTGTCACCGATACGGTAACCTTTCCAGTTGGGTTTAGGTTTT
This sequence comes from Parashewanella sp., assembly GCA_965200795.1. GTDB lineage: Bacteria > Pseudomonadota > Gammaproteobacteria > Enterobacterales > Shewanellaceae > Parashewanella. Next base: position 11,200 of record CBDAVB010000023.1, on the reverse strand, counting down.
ATACCCCCCGATCCGAATCTCGCCATTTGGAGCAAACGGGATAAAGAGCTGCAACGACAAGGTATCGCTAAAAAAGAGCGACCACAAAGACCCATGCCTGACCATGTTAACTATCCGACTAAACAAGCGCTTGCACTAGAAATGCTAAGAGAATTTACCACCGCCTTTCCAAACTTTAAAATCAAGAGCGTATTAGCCGATGCATTATATGGGACTGCTGATTTCATGGATAAAGCTGAAGAAATCACTCATCACGCTCAAATAGTCAGTCAATTAAGAACAAATCAACGAGTGAGCAGCAAGAACTCAAAAGCACGAGTTGATACCTATTTTAATCGTCAAAAAGGTGTTGAACTTCAACTGTCTATTCGCGGTGGTGAAGAGAAGAAAGTCACCATGATGGCTGCGAGGCTATATGTTAATGCGCATAGTAAACGGAGATTTGTTGTGGCGCTAAAATATGAAGGAGAAGAAGAATATCGTTACTTGATCGCTAGCAATATGTCATGGCATCACCATGATATAGCAAGACTTTATACATTAAGGTGGTTAGTAGAGGTTTTTATCCAAGATTGGAAAGCTCATTGCGGTTGGAACAAGTTGAGCAAACAGCAAGGTGTCGATGGTTCGGAGCATGGCCTGATCTTAAGCCTTCTGTGCGAGCATTTACTGTTGCAACATCCTGAGCAATCTGTCCGACTTAAAAACAAACACCCTGGGATGCCTGTGGGTTGCCTAATTGAACGCCTAAAAGTTGAAGCGCTTGTTGCTACGATTCAAGAAGTGGTATGTGCCAATGATCCAAATGCAGCATTAGAGAGCTTAATTACGGCACTCCATGATTCCTTACCAGAACGAGACTCTAGCAGGCATATGGCAGGTAGAGATTTAGGTCGTCAGGAAGAAATTCCTTCATTAAAATCCCATGCAAAAACATTTCAGAATATGGGTTATGCTGCATGATTGTCAATTAAGAAAAACTGCAGCATCGAGTAAAAGCCATTCTACTTTAATTTTTTATGTATCAGTAAAATCGGCATTAGCACTTACCTAGCTCATTACCACCTAGACATCAAAGTATCCTTATTTTTAATGGCAGTTTTCTAAACTCTTTCTTATCACCTTTAATTTGCTCCTAAGGTAAAATATTCAGAAGATTCATTAACTAACTCCATAACTGCGTATTCCTGCGGATATGATCGCTGATTCCTGCCCATCGTGATCACTTGTCACTTCAGAGCATCAACCTACATGCATTTCTAGTCTATTTGATCACCATCAGTCAAGATTTCCTCTTTTTTTCGCATGGATTCACCCTTTAATTTCAGTCGGTGAGCGTTATGCATTAACCGATCTAAAATGGCGTCAGCTAGTGTGTTATCTCCGATAGCTTGATGCCACTGCTCAGTTGGTAATTGGCTTATCATGATGGTTGAGTTTGTTTCGTGTCGGTCGTCCATGATTTCCATTAAGTCACTACGGTTAGCCGCTGTAAGCGGCTCTAGTCCCCAGTCATCGATGATAAGTAAATTGGTTGCGGCTAAGGTTTTTAACAGCCTCTGATATGTGCCATCAGCTTTTGCCTGTGAAAGTGTCAGTAGTAATCGTGATAGCCTGTAGTAGCGAACGCTGTAACCTTTAAGACAAGCACTGTGTCCGAGTGCACAAGCCAAATAGGTTTTACCGCAACCACATGGCCCTGTGAGCAAAGTGTTTTGTCCTTTGCTTATCCATTCACACTGGATAAGTCCGGCCATCTGACTGCGTTTCAGTCCTCTTGGATGCTGGTAATCGATTTCTGAGGCCGTTGCGCTTAATTTGAGTTTGGCACTGCGTAGCAGTCGTTGCTGCTTCCGGTTATCTCGGTAAAGAGATTCTCTTTCAACGATATATTGCAACCGTTCTTCGAACGATAAATCACCGTAATGACCTAATTGTTCTTGCTGGCTGGTTAACGCTTGTGCCATGCCTGATAATTTCAGCTGACGTAGTTGTGCGATTAAAGGCTCGATCATCATAATCACTCCTTAGTGAAAGGCTTTTGAGCCACGAACATTTTCGTGGTGTTGAGGTAAGTCGAAGCTTTGCTGCTTACTGTTAGCCAGCTTGTCTTGGTTACTTTTGAGGATATTGCTGATTTCTCGGTATCGATAAAGCTTATGTTTGTTGGCGATAGCACAAGCGTTGTTCAGGCGTTCGTTTGAGTAGGTTTTAGAGAGATTTAATACACCTAAGCACAAGTTATAGGCTTGCTCTGGGTGTGCTCGGCTATCAAGTTGATGCTTGATCCATTTTGTCACCTCTGAGCCGATACTGCTTGCCCAGTTTAAAAAGCGACCAGGGTTCCATTGATGGTGTTTCTCATGGCGCTTTGGCATATGTTGAGGTTCAGTTGTTGCCCCCGGTCGATGCTTACGGATGTGGTGACAAATGGCTTTACCTTTGAAGTAAACGCCTAGCCGCTTGTCACTTACGTGTAGCTCAACTTTTTCACCAACAAGATGATGAGGAACGGAGTAATTGTGGCGATCATATTTGACGTGATAGTCGATGCCAATTTTAGCGGATTTGATGTCAACATAATGGTAAGGAAGCTTGGGAAGTGGTGCTAACGCCGGTTTATCCAAGCTTTCAAATAAACTTTGTCTGCAACCATCTAGTTGCTTAAAGGGCTTTTGATTCACTTCTTTTAGTAAGGCTTTAATGCACCGATTAAGCTCACCAAGCGAGAAGAAGGTTTGATGTCTGAGCTTAGCTAATATCCAGCGTTCAATGATTTGCACACCGACTTCAGCTTTTGATTTATCTTTGGGTTTGTAAGGTCTGGCGGGGATAACAGCCACATTGTAATGCGCAGCCAATTGTTGATAAGCGGGATTGAGTTCAGGATCGTATCGACAAGCCTTGCTGACACCAGATTTAAGATTATCGGCTCTTCGTCGTTTCATATGGATTTGAGTAGATCTGATACAGGGCTAGCAATCATAAAAATCATGGTAATAAATGTTCCTGTATTACGATACCCTCTGGCTCGTGCTCTAGCCGCTCGTATCGACAAGCCTTGCTGACACCAGATTTAAGATTATCGGCTCTTCGTCGTTTCATATGGATTTGAGTAGATCTGATACAGGGCTAGCAATCATAAAAATCATGGTAATAAATGTTCCTGTATTACGATACCCTCTGGCTCGTGCTCTAGCCGCTTGAAATAGACTATTTAAACCTTCCATACGAGCATTCGTATAAGTGGATGACCAGCGCTGTAAAATTCTCTCTGCATGCCTTTCCACAGTTGCAAGTGCTTTTCGAACGGGTTCTAACATCTCAATATCACCCAACTGCTCTTTTGCAAAATTAATGAAATACGTCAGCCTCCAGCGTGCAGCATGAGCGGTTTCAGCTTGACGTATCCACCTAAGTTGTTCCTTAATCCGCCAAGCTGTTGCTGTATTCAGGTCGCTGGATTCTAGCTCTGCAAGTGCTTCTTTTTGTTTCTCAGTAAATGAGCCATCTGCATTTTTTAGTACTGCCCAGCGCAGGCTCTTTGGATGCGGTTGGATTTTTCTCTCCGTTTTACGTACTTCATCAACCGCTTTAGTAAACAGTTGCACAACATGGAACCAATCAACCGTTACGTTAGCATCCGGGAACTCTTCCTCTGTTGCTGACAGAAAGGCTCTTGACATATCACACACGACTTCAAGTACATTATCTGCTTTGCCTTGATGCTCTGTCAGAAAGGACTTAAATCGCTTAACGATTTCCTTACCTTTTCCGGGCGTAGCGAACACAACAGGCTTGTCTTTCTTGTCCATATCAATGAAAACAGTAACATAGTTGTGGCCACGTTTAGCCGCCGTTTCATCGAATCCAATAGCTTTAAGTGCTGACAAGTCCATCAATGCTAATGCCTTGCTGACGTAGTGTTTGATGATGCGCCAAATACGTTTGTCACGAATTCCAACATATTCAGCACATGCCTTAACCGGCATTTCACGAGCCGGTACCAATACAGATTGTTCGAACAATAACGTGAATTTACTACCCGCTCTCGCCCAAGGGACATTGACACGCTTAACGCCATGCTCAGCACATCGAGTTCTCGGGACGTTTGCTTTGATATAACAGTGATGCTGAAAGAAATTGAGATGACGCCAGGTCAGCGATTTAAAGTCATGTGCCGGACAAGCTTTTGAGCAAGTCGGGCAGGGATACAAGCTTCCTCGTTCAGCTTCAATTTCGAGAACAAGTTCATTAGGTGAGGCTGATATATCCAGGTGTTGGTTAACCAACTTCCAAGGCGCTTCTATACCAAGGCCGAGCATCAAAACTTGATTTCCATCCATGTATTTACTTCCAACTCTTGACTGCAAAACTGGGTTTATTATCTCAGAAATAAATCCATTAAATCCACACTAAACGACGAAGAGCCAGATTATCGGGTATCACGATTTTCGGAACACCGCCAAAGAACTCAAAAGCCCTGACATGACTTTCTAACCAGTCTGGTAATGATTGTGTATGGGTAGCTTCAACATAGGTGTAATTTGAAGCACCAAGCACAGCGACAAAAATTTGAGCTGTTTTTACTTCACCTGTTGAGGCACAGACGATAGGTACCGTTTGGCCAGCGTAGTCGACGAATAGTTTGTCACCCGCTTTGTGAACTTGCCTCATCGAGCGTTGCTGTTTCTTCTTCCACGTTGAATAGTGATAGCAAAATCGAGAATAGCTGTAGTAACAATCTTTATTTTGCTGTACATGCTCTTCCCATAACAGTTGTTTAGTGACCCCTTTTTTCTTGAGCTCTAAATGGATTTCAGCCCAGTCGGTTGATGGGCATTTTATATGTTGAGTCGATTCAGGCTTTGAATAAAAAAGCTTTTCCAGAGTTGAATCATCCAGCTCTGGTGGTAAAGGCCAGCTCAATTTTAATGCTTTTGCTTTGAAAAGAACTTTCTGTACAGCTCCAACACTCGACTTTGTGCTGCTATGTATTTGACGTAGTGTCAGCTGGGCACCAAGACCGAGCCGTAAAATTTCTCTTATATTTCGCACTGTTAATCTCTTAGTTGCCATTACCATTATCCATTTGGTTTAAATAGAAAATGGTAGTTAAAGAAACGATGCTCTGAAGTTGTTCTTGTGGGTCGTGATCACCAATTCTTGCATCGTGATCGCTGATTCCTGTTTTGGACGAAATTTGTTCACGATAAAGCAAGAATTATTGATCACAGTTAGGCAAGAATATGCGATCACGATGGGCAGGAATTTTTGATCACGTTAGGCGAGAATATGCAATAACTTGCATTTTAAAAATCAATGATAAAATAGTCCTGAAGTTGTTTAAAAAGGATGTTTAAAATGAAAAAAACGCTACTCAGTGCTATTGCCGCTTCTATTCTTTCTGGGTGTGCTTCAACTAGTGTTGAAGTGACACACTTTATCCCTAAGCAATATCTGGACTCGAATACCAACAGTAAAGCTTTAGTGTTGACCAATGCTGTTGGTATTTCAGGTCTAAAAGATCAGTCTGATAATCAACATATTGTTAAGGACGAAAGTATCGAAAGTACAGCTCTAGATAACATACTGTCACTCTCTTCTAGTGGAGGGGCGAATCTAGCTACACCAGAGGCCTTAGTTATTGGTTCTACTTTAGCTGTCCTGACAACAGATGATTCAGCCAAAAAAGATAAAATCTTTGCATGGGCTCCAACAACCCAATATTCATCACCAGAAGAGGCTCAGAAAGGCCTAAGCAACGAAATCATTAAAGCTTTCCAAAGAACCGCAGAGTCTAATGGATTTGCAGTAGAATTTAGTGAGAATAACGAAGAAGATTTCTTTGGTTACCTCAGTTCAAAAGGGCATCTAATCAAGCCAGATATTGGGTGCGTAAAACGTGAATGTTATTTTTACATCAATATTACAAAAGCAACCAACAAATCTCTACAACCACCTAAAGTTGATAATCTTACAGAAGGTTATTTATTCACTGCTAAGCATGTTAGCTCGAAATATAAAATTGATTTACCAAATCGCTCAGATACTACATCTTTTCTCAAAGATATGAGTTCGAATTTGCCAAACTGGATATATTTTTACAGAGCACCAACTGAAAAATCTGCTCCATTTTTGATTAACAACGGTGATGAGCTTAGATTTTCTAAACCAAGAAGCTCATCTATCTAAGGTTACTTAAAGAGTGGGAAATAGGGAAACTGGGAATGGTTTCCCTTATTTGTATATCATTTTTGTTTTCTACGCTGAATGAGTTCAATCACTTTACAACCTATCACACAGATAACAACAGCGACTCCAATTGCATAAAATGGTGCGTACGCTCCAAACATAACTCACTCCTTTAACTTTTCTTTCTCAGAGATGACTTAACCTTTGGGAAATAGGGAAACTGGGAACATCACCCCCTAAGGATGATTCTTTAGCTAACCCTCACCATACATATTCCCAGCGATATCATTACAACAATCCATCATAGGTAAGCCACTTCCTGGATTAATATCACAAAATGATGAACTTATTGAAGAAGTGGAAAAATCATCACAAGAACTCATGTCATTGAATGAATCATGATAAAAGCCTTTTCTAAAGCGACTATTAAATTCAGGGCGATTGTTGAACATGTGTGGATTTGAGCCACAATGACCGTCCTCTAAATACGAGTTATCTACTTTAATTTCAAAGTCGGTAAACAAGTTGTCATGTGCACCTTTGATATTCTTATAAAGTGAAAGCACAAACACACCAATCACACTTGGAATCAGAATAACGCCTAATAAGGCTGGTTGATAAAAAAATGCAAATAAACCAACTACAGCTGCAAGTGTCTTTATTAACATCATCATACTTCTGCCTTAATCCCCAAATCCAATATGATTTCCAGCAATGTCATAGTATTTATTTTTCATTTTAAGGCCTGTCTCTGAGTGTGTTTTTGTATGTCTTTTCAACGCACTCTTGCATCCGGCGTTTCTAGATAACTTATTAAGTTTATTGACTAAGTTGTTTACAATGAGAAGCAACAATACAAAGGCTAATGGCGCAGGAATAAAAAATAATAATGCCGTTGCTAAAGCCATTGAAAATTTCACAAGAAATTTTGGAACACTAAGCTTCTTTCGAACCGTAAAAATAGCAGACTCAATTTGTTGCTCAGAGCCACCATGACCTGGATGTTTAGCTTTCACGTTTTCAGCTACTTGAAGAGTTTTTATGTTCATGCAATATCCTCCAACACAGCAGTTCGATTTAACTTTGAGAACACGGTGACAACCAGAGAGTAATCACCTTTGGGCAGGACTTTAAAATAAAGGTTTCCAGTTGAATGACGCCAAACTTGAACGCTGTCATTGCCATGTTTTAACAACTTTTGAAATCTAACTTCCTCAGGTAATTTAACTCTACTTAGTCGGTCACTAGATAACTGTTTAAACAGGCTAAACCATGGTGATTTTGGTGAACCGTTACAGCTTCTTTCAAGGTAACATTCAAGTGCATGTTTACTTATTGCAATCTTTCCAAAGATAGGAGTGTCAAAACATGGCTGAGCAACATCATAAGGCTTGATAGGTTGCTCAGCGTCTTGAAGCTGAATACCATCTAAGTCAATGTCCTCGGCTTGAATATCTACACCCAGTAGCCAAGACGTTAGGAAATGAGAAGCCAATTGAATTTCATCACATTTAAAGCCTTGAATAGATCTCAAGGTGAGTTCAGGAAGTCTAATTCGAATCCCTTTACCTTATGATGGACCCCATAAACTGGACAGGTAGCTAAGTTAAGTTTTCTGGCTGTAAGATAACCCTTTAGGAGGGAATCATGGCAGCAAAAAGAAAACGACATAAGCCCGAATTTAAGGCTCAAGTAGCACTGGAGGCCTACAAGGGGGACAAGACCATAAACCAGCTGGCAAGCGAACATGAAGTTGCAGCCGTTCAGGTTAGCCAGTGGAAGCGACAGCTACTCCAAGGGGTTCCAGAGGTCTTCGGCAGGATACGACCAGAGGTAGATCCAGATGCGCTCACAGCACCACTGTATCAGGAGATCGGACGGCTTAAAATGGAGCTGGACTGGTTGAAAAAAAAATCTGGCAATGTCCATTGATGACAAACGGGGATGCATAGATCCGGGTCACTCGAAGATCAGTATTCAGCGTCAATGTGAGCTGATCGGGTTAAACAGGTCAAGCTGGTATTACCAAGTTTCTCCAGCTCTGGAAAGTCCTGAAAACCTGGATCTGATGAGGCTCATCGATGAGCAGTATACACGTACACCGTTTTACGGCAGTCGTAAGATAACTGCATGGCTGAATGAACAGGGTTTTCCGGTCAACAGGAAGCGTATACAGCGACTTATGAGACTGATGGGCATACAGGCTGTCGGACCAAAGCCAGGCACGAGCCTGAGAAACAAGGAGCATAAGGTCTACCCATATTTGTTGAACGGCGTTAATATCGTGAGACCTAATCAGGTGTGGAGTACTGATATTACTTACTGTCCGATGCCTCATGGGTTTATGTATCTGGTTGCCATCATTGACTGGTACAGTCGTTACGTAGTCAGCTGGGAGCTATCGAACACACTGGATGCTGATTTCTGTATTCATGCGCTAGATCGTGCTTTGGAACGAGGTGAGCCTGATATATTCAACACTGACCAAGGTTGCCAGTTTACCAGCAATGATTTTCTGGCACCTCTTCAGGAAAGGGAAATACGCATTAGCATGGACGGAAAAGGGCGAGCGCTGGATAACATTTTTGTCGAGAGACTGTGGCGCTCCGTCAAGCATGAATGGCTGTATACGCATGAATTTCAAACTGTTCCGGAGCTTTATACAGGACTGGATGAGTACTTTGAGTTTTACAACACTGAGCGATTACACCAGTCGTTGAGTTATAAAACTCCTCAGGCAATTCACTTTGCATGAGGGCTTTAAACCACTGCCAGGACTTAACTTAAATTTGTTGATTTACTGTCTTGACAGTGGGGTCCACTATACCTGAAATGGGTCTTCTATTGAATGCTAAACCTTCCCATAGCAAATATCGTAGTGCCGTTAACTCTGCTATCATAACTCTGTTTTCAGTGGCACCAACTCCAACTTTTATTGAGCCATTCCGCTTTAGGCCAGCAAACCATCCAACTGTTACATAATCCTGGCTTGTAGCAATAGCTTGAACTTTAATCGTCATCATTTAATTGTCCTCCGTATCTACAACCAGAATACCAGCTATTTTGAAAATGCAACCCCTTGCTCACATCACAAAAAAGCTCCATCAAATTAGATTGAAGGAGCCTTTAACAAAAATCAATATCACATTAAAAATATTAAACTTTGTGCTAACGTAACATTCTACACAGCTAATGATTTATTTAGTTCTTTTGACGGTCGAATCAAGTGTACTTAGTCGAGCTGAAAGCTCAATTAATTGAGTAATATAATTCTCTATTGGACTTAGTTCTTCGAATAAAAATTTACATAGTTCTAGTTCCCAATCAGAGATATATTTTGCTCTCAATATCTGAGCCTTTGTTGCTTCTGTAATATCCGGCTTATGCCCTTTGCCGTAGGAAACAAATTTGTGCCACACTACTACATGAAAGCCTTGCACTTTTTTTAGTTTAATAACAAATCGAAATGCGTGAGTAAGGTCTTCTTGCTTACAAACCTCTTTGCCAACAGCGTTATGCGTTTGTTGCACATTGTTCAGAATCGAATTCAATACTCGTTTCTGCTCATTAAGAAAAGCTCTTAATTCTTCAAGATCCACTGGTATTTTTTGTGGATGTTCAAATTCTACTTTAAGTCGATGTAAATCTATTGGTGAAGATAGCTCAACACATCCTACTTTTAGCTTTTTATTTTCTTTAGTTATTGGCATTGTACTGTCCTTCAAGTTCGACATATTGTTGTTGTAGTTTTTTGAATCGATCACGGCACAAATTAACTTTGTTTTTGAGTAAAACCATTTCGTGTTTTAGTTCACGGATTAAAGCAAAGCCGTCCTCAACCGCATCAATTAAAGGCTTTTCCCAATCTTGTGCTTTAGAAAAACTATTTCGTCGATATCGATATCCGAGACCTTTTTTAATATGTTTCGAACGAACATGATCACGTTTATTCTTTCGTCGAGACATATCTTCCTCATCTAAGAAACTGTTAATAAACCATGATGCTTCCAACTTATTATTTCGAATCCTTACCCGACATCCATAACGCCCAGGAATAACAGAGGATTCAGATATTCGAGATAACCGATTTTGTTGCCAAAAAATATTAGCGAAACAAGCGCCCATAAACTCAAGCCTAATCGGTTCCTTGTCAGCAATAGCTCCAATCTCATCAAGAGATGAGGTTGAAAGGTTAATTATCTTCATGAAATATTCTTTTGTTTCATGTTTCCTTTGGTATTTAGCCGCCTCATTTGGGCTCAGTGACTCTTTATCAATTTGCATATCACTCTCTATCTTCTTTAAAAAGTTCGAAGAGAATAGCCTTAACTTTAAATAAGCCACGAACTTGTATTCGCCCTTTTTAGGCGTTTAAAAAAAGAAATTAGAGGCTCTTCGTCATTTAGTGTGGATTTAACTAAATTATATTTGAGATAATAACCGGATTTTTTTGTCGCCTTAATACTGGAAGTAAATGGCATGGATGGTACTCAAGTTTTGATGCTCGGTCTTGGAATTCAGGAACCTTGGAAGCTGGTTAATCAACACCCTTGATATGTCAAGCTCACCGAATGAACTTGTTCTCGAAATTGAAGCTGAACGAGGAAGCTTAAAGCGATTGGACTCGATGAAACGGCGGCTAAACGCGGCCGCAACTATTCTTACAGAGCATCGTTACTGTTTTCATTGGCCTGGCAAGAAAGACAAGCCTGCTGTGTTCGCTGCGCCCGGAAAAGGTAAGGAAACCGTTAAGCGATTTAAGTCTTTTCTTACAGAGCATCAAGGCAAAGCCGATAATGTACCTGAAGTCGTGTGTGATATGTCAAGAGCTTTCCTGTCAGCAGCAGAGGAAGAGTTCCCGGACGCTAACGTAACGCTTGATTGGTTCCATGTTGTGCGACTGTTCACTAAAGCGGTTGATGAAGTACGTAAAGCGGAGAGAAAAACCCAACCGCATCCAAAGAGTCTGCGCCGGGAAGTACTGAAAAATGCAGACGGCTCACTT
>CBDAVB010000022.1:0-112054 GCA_965200795.1 Parashewanella sp. | reverse complement strand
TAAAGATTCAGTTTCTCCTAATGTTTATCAGTGATCTTGAAGGTGTCGTTTATTGCTGAGATCTAGGATTAAAATTAATTTGAAAACCGGCTCGCATTTTTTTACTTTGAAACCGAGTCTCTGTGTCTGCATAGAGTTTAATCCGTGTAGAGTTTAAGTCTTTCATATAAATAAATTTTATATAAATAAAATAGAGTTTAAATCTTTCATATAAATAAATTTTATATAAATAAAATAGAGTTTAAATCTTTTATATAAATAAATTTTATATAAATAAAATAGAGTTTAACGTGTTTTATGTAATAAAATTATTCTCTTAAGGCTTAAGGTAAGGTTCAGTTTCTCCTAATGTTCCTCAGTGGTCTGAAGGTGGCGTTTATAAACTCAGTTTTGTTTATAAAAATTTAACGGCTTACCGGATTTGTTTATTTAATCAGCAAAAAGGGGTTAACATGGCAGGAATAACATATACAAGTTCTCAAATTCACAGCATGGTGTCACACAATCAACTTTATAACACGGTTATTGAGGCTTTGGAAGGTAATGAAATGGGTTTATCTCAAGTCGATGTTAAAAAGAAGATTGATGAGGCTCGGTTTCTTGTCGCGGCGGCAAGCAAGAAATACTTATCCTATAGATATAAGATACTGGGTAGTTTCCTGGTAGGAAGCAGATTTCATAGGTGCGTGAAAGCGACGAATGCATTGCGGAGTTGTTTACTTGATACAAATTCAGAAATGGCACAGAGAAACTTTAGATCAGCTTTGAATGATTACATCACCTCAGTTTCACAAAAAAAAGGTTATAATAACAAACTGGCTAAGTTCCTTTTGCACCTTGATACCGCGAAAACTGTGGCATTAACAGTTAATGAGTCTGTTCCTCCTGCTATACCGGATGCGGCTTGTCATAAAGAGATCCTTAATAGTCAGTCGGGCAGTGAGCACAGAAGATTACGTGAATTATACCCCCGTTCCAGGATCGCTAACCTACGGACTGAGAAGACCATTGATTCAGAACAGGTCAGTTATACGACTCAGCGTAAGACGCATTGGTTTAAAGATGGCGCGGTTTTATCACGGAATGGGTAAAATAAGGAGGGCGGCTGAGGTAAAAGTCGGTATGTTCTTTAACAGTCACCTGCAAGGCCCCGGCGTGGCAGTCAGCGAAATCTCCAGAGAGTACAGCATAGGTACCTTCACCTCGGTCGGCGATACCGCCTGCATGTCCGGTTACGGTTGTCGTATGACGGCTGAGAAAACCTTTGAAAAGGGACATTTTAAAGACTCGCTCCTTCACGGCTACGGTGTGCGCAAAACTCCTAATACTCTGGAAAAGGGTTTATTCATCAAGGGTAAGTTAATTGATGGTCAGTATAAATTCGAAAGCGGAGAAAACACGACCGAATATCAAGGCAGGTTTATTAACGGTGAGAACGGCTTGCCTCGCTTAAATGGGCAAGGGACAATGGAATCAATAATAACAACAACCTTAGGAGAACATAAATTAATATACAAAGGCAACTTTAAAGAGGGTCAGTTGCATGGAGACGTCTGTTGCACTTCTGAGGATGATAGCAAATATCATTGTAATGTCTTTAATGGTGAAAAAACTTATTGGGAAAAAACATCTGGTCATGGTGTCGCGTCCGGCACGATCGGTCAATTTTCTTACGATAACCAATTTGTCGCTCTAGCAGATCAGGATGCCGCTAAAGCCGCTAAAGCCGAGCAAGATGGTCCTAAATTAAACCTAAATCATGCTCAACATGTTGTTGTTGGGGGAGCTTCTTCTGATGATATTGTTGATTATAGTAATGTGACCGGAATCACAAACAGACAGTCACGAACTGAAACATCAGAAAAAGCTGTAGAACCAGTTATTATGCCGCTAACTGCTTCTGTACAAAGTGTTAATGACTCAGCAGTATCTGTTAATACTGATAATGCTGATCTCAAAGTTGATAATTAGATTCCGCCGGCCGGCCGCGAGCTTAAATCCGACATCACAGGAGAAATCGCATGAGGATACTCATCAGGTAAAGTAAGACAGGATCAGCCAATTCCTGCCGCTATTAACAGCGTTAAGACTGATCAGGCGACTCTTTTTTAAAAGAGAGTCAATCGTGATGTGATCCGGCATTAAAGATGAGGGCGGCCTGTTAAATATAAGCGGCTGCCGGTGAGTTTTTTGATAAAAATCTGAAAATTCACGGTCAGCGCTTAAATTTTTATCTTTTGCCGTGTTATAAGTCTTGCGGGCAGGAATGCTCGCGAGGCTTTTTAATTATGTCTTATCCTGACGTTTAAATTAATTATTATCGTGACCTTTAAACGTGTTTAAATTGTAATTCAAAATGGTTAAGCAGAATTAATTTACCTGAATTTTGTAATGTGAGAATCTCTGTTAACCGCTTAAAACAGCCGGTTTTGAATTAAATAAAGGTTAATTTGAATATCTTTCCCAAAAACTCTACTCTGAGAAAGCCGGATAGTTTTTATTGAGCCCGGCACTATCCGGGCTAAAGAGCTTATTCACGATTACAGCATCACTCTTATCTAAAGAAGTCTTTTCTGAAATGAAAAATAAAGCGCGGACATTCCCGGTTCCGGGTCTTTATTACGCGGACTGACTTTTTAGCGGGCGGAGAAAAAATGTTGTGATAATTTTATCTGTTAACCGAAAACCGGAGGCAATATATGGAGGGGTACGGAAACGTATGTAACGGAACTGTCTATAATACTGAGAACTTACTCGGCGGCGAACTCTTAAACCGGGTTGCTCAGGTTCTGGATAAGAATCATGAAGTTCAGGAATGTGAATTTAATGATACAAAAAGATTTTTGATTGATGTGACGCGGGATATGACGGATAAGCGAAACTCTGTCGCCACATATTTTAATATCGGATGCAGAGGCGCTAAAAAAAAGGTGGAAAATCAGTTCAGAGCCAGCGTTTCAGGCAGCCGTGATTTCCGAAGCCTGAGACAGGCGCTGGAAGAATACTGTCAAGGTATCGCCCGGCTGAATACTAACTTAAGCGGGTACACCTTCAGGTTTCAGCATGAGGTCTCAACGGCGCTTCGGATGACGGATGAGAATTTTAAGGTTTTTCACTTTGACGCGAATCAGTTACAAATGAGGATGCGCCAGAAGCCGCAACAAGACCCGTTACTGTACGCTCAGGAGAACTTAGTCAGAGCAAATGAAAATGATGCTTACAGGCGGTTTTGTTGGGGAAATCAGTCAAGAACCACTTACGGAGGCATATACAGCTGCAAATCGAAAAGCGGCGCTAATCGCACCATTTTTTATGATTATGGTTGTCTGGCGGTTACGTCGGACAGTGAGTTAAAAACCGGCTATTTCAGGAACGGAGAGTTATGCGGCTGCGGAGAAACCGCCAAAAGCGATAATCAATATCAAATCGGCGCTTTTAATAACGGCAGATTACACGGGTACGGCCGTGAGGAGCAACCAGACGGACTTTTTCAGCAAGGAGAGTTTAAAAAAGGGCAGCTCGACGGCAGAGGCCTGCGCAAAACCGCGGGCGGAAAAACAGAAACCGGCCGGTTTAAAAACGGTGTTCTCTATCAGGGCAGAATTACGGATGAATACGGTGACTCATATGAAGGTCGCTTTAATGAACAAGGTAAACTTACGGGACAAGGAAAAATTATCAGAGCTAACGGGCTGACTGAGGAAGGAAAGTTTGTTAAAGGTGAAAAACACGGTAATTTTAACTTTGCCGATAACAACAATTATAACTATACGGCAACATATGTTAGGGGGGTATTAGACGGCAGAGTAAAGTGCGAGGAAACCGGCAAACTCGGCCAGTTTAATGTAAAAGATGAATTTGTGGCTGACGACGATACCCAGCTATAAGTTTTCTTCTGACGCCCGTCTTAAGCACCCCGCAGCGTTGCTCTTGCCTGAAAGACCGCCGGTATTACCGCGCGAGAGCGCCTTGTAAAGCACTTAACCTGAGCGCCGAAAATATCGGAAAACTTATTCGGTTACTTAATGCGGAGACTGACGAGTTAATAAAAAATGTTATAGCGTGTGAAATACGCCGCGAAATCTATTCTGAACCTTTCATGAACTGACGGGAAAATAAGCTATTGTTTTTAATGGCATCCGGTTAAAATTGATTTTATGTTACTGATTCAGCCAGAGGCGCTTCTTTGAAAACAGAACCTGCGGACGTGTTGCGGACGGTCATCATCCTGCTGGGTGTGATTGCCCTGTGTGCCGGTTTGTCTTTTGCTTTATCGCATTGCGCATCCCGGACAGTGAATCAGCCCCGTCCCCTCGCGGGTCATCACACCGGCTTTGCCCGGGTTCACTCTGTTCCGGCCGCGGGTTCATCAACCCCCGTTAAAAGTGAGCCTCGTTACAGTACCGGCGCCGGGTTTGTCACACCGCTCAGCCGGCGCTATTTATCGTTACTGCGGTTTAACAGCGGGCATTTTCCCGGCGAATATCTTTTAGCCTATGAGATCCCCGCGCCCGCGGCGCCGCAATTTGCGAAGAATTACCGGCCGTCAGTTAACCCCGCTCTGAACTGGGTGTTATTCAGCGATTCCGTCCCTTCCCGGGTTAACGCCTGGAAAGAGACCAATATTATCTACCGTCATATCCAGCAGGCCTGACAAATCCTCAGTTGTTTTTTTAAACAGTAACTATTATTAAGTAAGGTAATGTGCCAGCCACGCACAGGACAGTTTTCCGCTTCTTAAGGTGTTGTATGCTGGTCATCACCGCTTACTGTTATCCCGGTCTTGCTGCCGGCGGTTTTTCCGCGTTTAAGCGCGCCGGCAACCGCTTTTTCCGGGTCAGAGGATTGAAGAGATTTATTATGAGACAAAGTCGCAGCGCGAGGGTGCTTAACGTTACCGCTCGCTGGAAATATTATTTAATCGCCGCCTCGGTTGTTATTATGCTGCTGAGTTCAATTCCGTCCTGGTACGGTGAGGACGGGGCGGTTCAGCTCGGTCCGCAAGCCGGGCGGGAACTGACATTACGGCAAACACAAAAGCTGTTAAACGATGCCGGCATTCCCGTTAAACGCATTGATGATAACGCTAAAGGCCGTCTCATCGTGCTCAGAAATCAGCGCCAGCAAACCGACGCCAAAGATGTGCTGGCGAAAAACGTTAAAGATCCTGACTCAGTGACTCTGGCGTTATCACCCGCGGCGCCTCAATGGTTGCTGAATATGGGGCTCGCGCCGATCAAACTCGGCTTAGACTTACGCGGCGGAGTGCAGTTTTTATTAGATGTCGATGTTGACGTGGTTTATCACAATCAAGGCGCGGCGCTGATTGACGATCTGAGACAAAACCTGCGTAAAGAGCATATCCTCGATGTCAGCTTTCATCAGGGTCATGACGAAAATATCAATGTCGCCGCCGCGTCGGATGACGCGCTGACCGCGGTGCGCAAGTTCACGGCAAAAAATTATCCGTTATGGCAGGTCGCGAGCGCGCCGGGCGGGTTGCGCGTGTACCTTAAAGATCAGGAGCGCGTCAATCTTCGGAATATGACGGTGCAGCAGAACCTGCAAATTATGCGCAGCCGCATAGAGCAGCTGGGCATTACCGAGGCTCTGGTGCAGCGCCAGGGTGATCACCGGATTCGAATCGAGTTACCCGGGGTGCAAGATCCCGCCTCCGCGAAAAAGGTTATCGGCGCGACCGCCAGCCTGGCGTTTTACGGCGTGAAAGAACAAGGCTCAGTTAATGCTCAGGTTATTAACGATCAAAACGGGCGGCCGGTTTATGTCGCTCGCAGACCTGTCTTAGGCGGCGACCATATTGTCGATGCCAGAGCCGCCGTCAGTAAATTAGGGTTAGCCAAAGTCGATATTACCCTTGACAGCGAGGGCGGTCATCTGATGTCGCGCTTTTCCCGCTCGCACATCGGTAAGCCGATGGCGACCTCATTCAGTGAGTATACCCGTGACGAGAACGGCCGGGCGAAACAAAACACACACATTATCAGTGTCGCCACCATTCAGAGCCAGCTGGGCTCGCGCTTTGAAATCACCGGTGTCGGCGACATGAAGCAGGCGCGGCAACTGGCGTTACTGCTCAGAGCCGGTTCGATGACGGCGCCCGTCACCATTGTCGAGGAACGCACAATCGGCCCGAGCTTAGGCGCTGAGAATATTGACAACGGTATTAAAGCCCTGGCCTTAGGGTTAGCGATAACCCTTACGTTTATGGCGCTCTGGTATCGCCGTTTAGGCTGGGTGGCTAACGTGGCGCTCATCAGCAATATGATCATTTTATTCGGTTTGATCACCTTGATCCCGGGCGCGGTGCTGACTTTACCGGGTATCGCGGGTCTGGTACTCACCGTGGGGATGGCGGTGGATACCAACGTGCTGATTTTCGAGAGAATACGGGACAAACTCAAGGAAGGCCGAAGTTTCGCCGGTGCGATTGATACCGGGTTTGACTCGGCTTTCTCAACCATTTTTGACGCTAATTTTACGACTCTGATCACCGCCGTGGTGCTTTATGCCATCGGTAACGGTCCGATTCAAGGGTTCGCTCTGACACTGGGGTTAGGTCTGTTGACCAGTATGTACACGGGGATTTTTGCTTCCAGAGCCATCATCAACGCCGTTTACGGTCGGAACACCAGTCGTGAGGTGAGGGTATAATTATGAGTATCAAAGCATTTATCAAAACCAATGCCACCGGACTTCGCTATATGACCAGCGTGATTTCGTTGGTGGCCATGGTGTTATCAATCACTGTGATTATCGTTAACGGTCTGAACTGGGGTCTGGACTTCACCGGCGGTGTGGTATCGGAAATTCAGATTGACAAGAACATCACTCCCGGACAGCTGCATCCGCTTTTAAACAAAGCCTATGATCAGGATGTCGCCGTGATATCAGCCAGTGAGCCGGGGCGCTGGGTGCTCAGGTATTCCGATGTTCAGGCCGGTAAGAAAAGGGCGGATCTGAAAGCGGTGCTGGCACCGCTCGGATCTGACGTGAAAATTCTCAATACCAGTATTGTCGGTCCGCAAGTGGGTAAAGAGCTCGCGAATCAGGGCGGGCTGGCGTTGCTGATCTCCGTGCTGTGCATTTTAGGGTATTTGAGTTTTCGGTTTGAGTGGCGGCTGGCGTCCGGTGCGTTATTCGCTCTGTTACATGACGTTATTTTCGTGTTAGCGTTTTTCGCCTTTTCACAGATGGAGTTTAATTTAACCGTGCTGGCGGCCATTCTCGCGATACTGGGTTACTCGCTCAATGACTCGATTATTATCGCTGACCGGATACGAGAGCTGCTGATCGCCAAACCTCAATGGCCGGTAACCAAAATCAATAATCAGGCCGTGGCCGCGACCTTCTCCAGAACCATGGTGACATCAGGCACGACTCTGATGACCATCGTAGCGCTTTGGATCATGGGCGGTGAACCGCTGAAAGGATTTTCGATAGCGATGTTTATCGGGGTTCTGACCGGAACCTGGTCGTCAATTTCGGTGGGTACGTCCTTACCCGAGTATATCGGCCTGAAGCCTGAACATTACAAAGCAAAGGCGGTAACGGATACGCCGTAGATATACGAGTCAAAAAACTGTCCGAAATCACGTCCCGATTTGTTACTGCTTACAGGGAAGTTATTTCGGGACAGTTCCTTAGTGCTTGCGGTGATGACTATGATCAACCGCCGGCCCGTTCATGGTAACTTTAGCCGTAACCTTTACGGTTTTACCGTTTTTAAAGTGTAAAACCAAAGGTACGTTTTCCCCTTTCGCCGGCACGCCTTCGGTGAAGTCCATCATCATACCGTGAAAACCTTCCGGTGCTAACTTAGCTTTACCGTGAGCGGGGACGTCAATAAAACCGACCGGCTCCATTCGCATCATGCCCTGCTCCATAAATGACTTATGAAGTTCAATGTAACCCCGTTTTGTTGAAATAGACTCCAGCTTCATCGGCTCGTTGGTGTGGTTTTCCATAGTCAGATAAACGGGCACGACACGAGAAGTCGGCGGCATGGCTCTGATCCACACATCTTTAACCCTGATATCTCCGGCAAAAGCCGTGTTGCTGATAACGGCAAATAGCAAAGCCAGAAAGGCCGTTTTAAATTTCATAGTGTTCTCCGAAAATAAGTAAGTTGCTATTTCGATTTCTGCTTGAATGTTTTTGTTAAAAGCCGTTCATTTTAGGCCGGGGCAATATAAATTCACTTGAGCCTCTGCCAGCGAAAAGCGGGTTCAGTATTGTAGTAGGTACGAGTTTTAGTCCCGGTTGTTGTCTCACCCGTGCCCGCACCCGCTGCCGCGCCTACAATCATGCCAGCAGAACCCGCTATAACAAATCCCACTAGCGCGCCTATGAAGGCTCTTTCACCTCTGTCGCTTTCGGTTACCTCAACCTCTCTGGTTTCGGTTTTTGTAGCGCCGGGCAATATCTCCTTGTGGCCGAAAAAGATTAGCTGGCGGTGCTTAAAAGTGGCCCCGCTTTCAAAAATAGATGCGTGATACTTTTCAAAATATTCATCATTACATTGAAACGTAAGGTTTTTAGGTACAACTCTTAAACACTTTAAAAATTGACCATGTTGCTTCAGGGCAACACAACAAAAACGTTCACCTGCTTGAGGGTGATCACTCAAAGCGAATTCCATTGAAGCGACATTGACATGTTTATTCAGCTCGATAACGCATTCCCGCAATATTTCTAATGACGGAGGTAATTTAAAAATCGCGTTGAACCTTTTTTCGGTTCTTTTATTTTCTGTTAATGCTGTCAGGGCTATAACCTGCGATTTAAGATTTTGGTGATCTAAGGTAGCGGGAAACTCACAAGTATATGTTTTGTCCGCGACATAGAGATCCGTTTTACTTAAGTACACGCCATCGGTGAAAGGCGGACGGTCTCTCAATGCGGGAGGAGGTGAAACACTGACAGGGTTTTTAAACTCAGCTAAAACATATGGTTCAGCGGAATAAATATTACTTAATTTAATTTGGGTATGTTTTTCAATGGATTCTCTTTTAATAGCGCATTCCTTTAGTCTTTCGTTGATTCTATCGAGCGCGGCTGAAACCACTGTATCCGTGCATTGAGGATAACAAAGCGCGAAAAAGTTTCTGACTATGATATCTAATGTCGGCTTCTCATTTGAATAATTTCTGCTTTCGGGTTGTTTTAAACAAAACCTGCTGTAATCAATGTGAGCGTTATATTCAGTATCAGCGTCAATTTTAGCGTGGGCATGGAATACCTGAGTAAAAATGTCCGGGAAATAACTCGCGGATTTGGTTGTTCTTAATAAGCTGGTTTTGAAATGAATTTGAAACCTGTGATTAAATAACTCAACTTCTTTCGAAGCTTGATCTTTGCTTTTTTCAATTTCGGCATCATCAATTATGTCATATTCATCATAATTATCTTGACAAAATGAGCGCTCAAGCGATTGGTGTTTAAACTCCGGTGCGATAGCCATATTTACTTCTTTTATACTTAAATTTCTAGATCCGGTATTATAAGCATACAACTGCTGAACTCAGGCTGTATTTCGAATCAAGTTTCAGGTTTATTGATCAGGCAACGGGTTTTGAAGAAAATAAAAGACTGAGGCGCTTTTTTACGACCTGAAATGCCTTTATAAACGGATTGATATAGATGCCGTAAACGGTTTTGTGCTCTTCATATTGCTTGCCGATACCGAGCGTGAGGGTTGAAACTTCAGAGGCTTTTATTAAGCAACCGTGCATTTTGTCCCATATCGCGAGGGCTGATCCCATATTGGTATCAAAATGTTCAGGGTCAGCACTGTGATGAATCTGGTGCTGCGCCGGACTGATAAACCAGTTTTCAGCTTTATCACCCCAGCTTAACCAGATGTGGCTGTGCCTTAAATTGCTGCCCGTAATATTAAACGCGAACACAAATAAATTAGCGCCGGCAATGTCAATCATCTTTAACGCCGGCCCGAACAGATAATAGCAAAGCCCGACAACAACGCCCTGAGTTAACGCCATTCGACAAGCGTAAAGATAACTCTCCACCGGGTGAGAACGATAAATCGTAACCGGTGTCAGCACCGTGGCCGAATGATGAACTTTGTGGAATTCCCACAAAAAAGGGTTTTTGTGCAGCAGATAGTGCAGATAAAAGCGGCTAAGATCATCAAAGATAAACAGCAGCAGGGTAAACACCATCATGGTGGTGAATTCTGATAACGCAATCGGGCTGAAGCCGCCGAACATGAATTCCAGAGCATCTGATACTGTCAGGGCAACCGGAACCATGGTGATCACCGCCGCCGGAAACAGCGCCGCCTTAATAAACTTATTCAGCACTAACAACATAAGATCATGCTTGGTTGAGAGTGATAAATAGATGTGCCTCGGAAATAAAAAACGTAAAAATTGAGCCGGGTTATCCGTATTCAGATTTTTGCTTCTGTGGTGAACATAAACCGGAAACGCCAGCAATAACGCGGATACCAGATATCCCCAGTAAACGCGTTTGCTGGGATCAGCAAGGTACTGCGAAAGCTCTTTTAAGTTAGCGGTTAAAAAACCCACGGCAACACCTTTGTTATTGTTTTATTAAGAATTCGGATGTCAGATCAAACGCTTAATATGACATCCGCTTACTCAAACTAAAAACGATACTGATAGCCGACAAAAACCTGACGGGCTTTACCCGGTCTCGCGCCGTACGGACGGCGGCTGACGATTTCCCGCTTGTCAAAAATATTGTCTGCTTTTATGTAAACAAGGCCGTAGTTGTCAAAATCGTAATTCGCCGCTAAATCTGTAACGGTAAAGGCATCGGTTTCAACTCCTGACAGTAAAACGCCGTCTCCGGACGCTTCTTGCATGCTATCAATATAGCGGGCGATAACATTCACTTCCCAAGCGTTTGAGTTTAAGCCCGTTCTCAAAGTCAGTTGATTTTCAGGTGTGTATGGCAACTTGTCACCTTTCTCAACATGACCCCATTGAGAGAAATCAGATTCAAATTCTTCATCAAACTCGGCTCTGGTATAGGTGTAAGCGAGGTGAACCGGCCAATCTAAGTCTGATTTGAGCTCAAAAGTATGGCCGGCCGTCAGCTCTAAACCGGCAACGCTAACCTTGCCGCTGTTAAATTCTTCGTCGAAGTCCTGTCCGCAATTTGAGAACCCGCAGGTTTCAATCAGATTATCAATATCATTGTAAAATACAGTGGCTTCCAGGCTGCTATTGCCATTGCTGTAACGCCCGCCGAGCTCATAATTAACACTGCTTTCAGGCTTAATGCCTGACGGCTGTTTCGGGCTCGATGGTACAAAGCCTTCATGAACACCGAAAAATACGCCGGCATTGTCAGAGAGCTTATAGAATACACTCAGACTTGGCAGCCAGATATCAGTGCGTTTTTTCTGCCAGTCATCTTGTTCACCGGGATACTGATTTCGGTAATAAGCGTCGATAAACTCACCGCGAACGCCGAACGTCACATCCAGCGCCTCATAACTGACGGTGTCTTTCATGAATATTGAGATCGCATCGGTTTGTTCAAGATCGGTGCCGTCAGGGCTGATGACTCGCGCGCCGCCGTCGCCGACTAACCGCGCCGAGCGCATCAGGAACGAATCGGTCGTGTGACGTCGTTTGATCTGATCCTGATGAAAACGGGCGCCGAAGTTAAAGGTATGGGTTAAGCCTGCAAAGTCAGTATACCAATACAGTTCTGACTGAATGCCCTGAGCGTAAAATTCTCGCCGGTTATCGCCGAGAATGACTCGTCCGACGAATGCGTCAGAATCCCGCAGACCCGTTAACACATCATAAAAACGAGCGTTCGTTTCCTCGGTCGGATCATGAAGAACGCTTTCAAGACTACGGTTAAATAAACCGTCGCCGAAGCCGTTAATCTTAAACCATGACCGCTCAAAATCATGGCGGTAGATTTTAGTGGTGACGTCAAAGTCATCATTGCCGATAAAGTGAGTCAGCATCAGTTGCTGATGCTCCCAGTCCATCTTGTCTTTTCGGCTGGCGACATAACGACGATCCGGGTTCCGGGCAAAGTCAGCGTCCGTCAGACCCAGGTAGGTTTCATCGGAAACTTCATCAGCGTAATCGATTTTCAGCTCAACAATTTGATCTAAGCCGGCGGTCGAAAAGTCATATTGAAATTTCGCCATAATGTCATTTTTGTCAAAGCCGGTATCCCCGCCGCCGTCAAGCTCCTTAAAACCGTCGGACTTCATTTTCGCCGCTTCGAAAAGATAGCCGAATTCACCGGCGGTATCGCCGTAATAACCGTGGATTTTCTGATAGCCGTTGCCGCCGATTGATAAGTCAATCAGCCCCTCCGCCGTCGTTGGCACGGCGCGGGTGGTCATGTTCAGCGCCCCGGCAACGGTAAACGGGCCGTATTTAATCGCCGCCGGACCTTTATACACTTCCAGCGAGTTGATTTTAGTCAGCATCGGGAAGTAATAAGCGGCCGGGGCGGAGTAAGGCGCGGGGCCGATCAGCACGCCGTCTTCCATAACGGTGATTTTTTTACTGCGCTCCGGCGTGACGCCGCGGAAACCGATATTCGGGCGTAAACCAAAGCCGTCTTCCTCACGGATATTGACGCCCGGAATGCCGTAAAGCACGCGGTTGATATCATCAAACTTAAACTGCTCAAGCTCCTGCTCACCGATAAAGGTCGCGGAGCCGGGTTCGGTTTTCAGCTGTTGTTTCTGACCGATAATCTGAACACGCTCGATGAGTTTTTCCGCCGCGGTTTCCTCGGCTGATACATTCGCTGAAAATGACGTTGTAATCGCCGCGGCGACCAGTCCCGATTTACATGCTGTTTTCATCAGTCGTTGTCTCCGGCTGAGGTTTTCGGAAGCTCAAGCGCGAGGCTGTTAATAAAGTCAGTTTTGAGTTTGTCAGTGACTTTTTTTACCTCGGCGTGGGTTCGCGTTACTTGCTCAGGACTATCCGTCAGTGTCCGCGCTAACGTGGCCTGATAAGCCCGGGCGCTGGTTAACGCCGCCCGCAGATCATTTAGCATGGTATCAGCGGTATCCCGGTCGCCGGCGTTGATCAGATAATCGGTAAAACCCGTGCCCTCTGCGCCTCGCAGCAGACGCTCAAACGCTTCGAGGTTATTGATAATGTGCTCGATAGATTGTTGAGCGTATTGAGATTCAAGATCGTCAGCGCAGGTCTGAGCGCCGCAGGAATTATCACCTAAAAGACCAAGAGGCAGCGCGAGCTTGCCGTCTTTGGTGGCTGAGTCGAGATAGAACAGGGCGTCAGAAATTCGGTTTACCGCCTCATGCTCGGACGCGAAGCCGCTGCCGGCCACACCGGCTTGTTTTAGCCGGGCGGTGTGCCGCTGCCATGCGTTCACTAAGGTTTCCGAGCTGTTACGAATGTCGACCGCGACTTCAACGGCAAATTCACAGCGGGCCAGTCTCTTTTCTGAATCCGTCAGGTTATCCCAGCCGTCCGGAGCCGCGCCGGCGCAACCGGCGGCTAAATTTTGGTTGAACAGCAGATATTCAAGCGCGTCTAACCCGCGGCGATTGGCGGTGCGCTGAGAGATGTCATAAGCGCCGCCGTTTACCGTGCCTGAGCGGTAAAACATGACATCAAAATCAACGCCGCAGGCACTGACCGCCGGCCACGAATAAATGTTGTTTCTCAGACGGGCGTCATTTTCAAGTAACGGTCCGACTTGCATTAACTCGGCCTGCTGCCAGACGCCGATCGCTTTGCTCCAGGAGTCCCGCGCCGCCGCCAGCGCGCTCTGAACCTCATCCGCGCTGGCGCTGTTTTGCGAAAAAGCGCTTTGTTGCCGGCAGTAAGCCGCCACCGCCTGCTGCTGAGCCACGGCGTCATCTCTGAATTCAGTGAACGTCGGCGCGATCACGTTATCGGCAAGGTTAGCGATTAAGGCTTGCCGGTTAAAATCGGTTTCACCATCCGGCCGGTTATTATCGCCGAAACCCGGACCTTGAGAGCTTGAGGTGCTTTCACCGCACCCTGACACTAAGGCGGCCGCGGCGCTCAAAGCCAATATTGAGAGTAGACGCATATCTTTCATTCCTGAATTTATTGTAACTGATGCCGGAGTGACGAAAAAATTATATTTTGTTACTTACGGCAAAGCCCGGCACTGAGCCAAGCTTCAGATTGATTTAAATTTTCTGTTAAAAAGAACCGTCTATTACCACTTTTCGACGTTTTCATCATCAAAAGCTAACGCTTGCGCCAGAATGTCACGGGCTTTAATCAGATCCGCCTGATAAGCGTCAATATCGGCCTGAGCAAGCACAGGCCTGACGCCCATTAATGAGTGA
The DNA here is from genome assembly GCA_965200795.1 of Parashewanella sp. GTDB lineage: Bacteria > Pseudomonadota > Gammaproteobacteria > Enterobacterales > Shewanellaceae > Parashewanella. The sequence continues at coordinate 97,713 of CBDAVB010000022.1, read as the reverse complement.
AGTTCCTCAAATTGCTCTTCGGTAATTTCCGAATGAGGGTTGAACTGCAAGCCGAGCGCGAACCCTTTCATTTCTGACCAGTGTTTAGCGAGGTCAGCATAATCAAATTCACCGGTGCCGAATTTTTCTAAATCAGCGTGAGTATCATTGATGTAGTGCACTACGGTCGCGGCAATTGACCTTTCCCAGCCGTCTACGGCGATGTCACGGTAACCTTCTAATTCGGTCATTTGCGCCTCGGTTAACGCCGTACCCGCCGCGTCATTAATCAGTTTACGGCCGGCGATAAAGGCTGCCATCGTGGTTTGAGTGAAATCCGTCGGATTGGCGTTGCTCCGGCTGCCGCGGTCACGTTTGGCGGCGTTGACCGATTGTCCGAAATGGATTTCAGACGTCAGGTCAATGTCGCCGTCACCGTCAGTATCGTACTGACCGTTCCAGTCCGCCCGGCCGTCTGCTTCGGTTTTTACTTTGCCCGCGATTTCATTGTCGTTGTAATACAGGTAATCACGGGCGGCGCCGAAATAACCGAAGCCCTCATCAAACTGATGCTCAAGGCTTGAGTACGGACGAGTGCCGTCTTTTTCCGCTTCAACATTGTCGTTGCTCAGGCCTTCATCAAGGTAATCATCCGTACCTTGCGAATAAGCGACCGACATCAGCAGGAATTTTTGGATCAGCTGCTTAAGATCCGTGCCGTCGGTATTAAGGTAAACGGCGTCAATATCGTTATTGTTAACGTCCTGACGAACCGCGCCGCTCAGGTGAGTCCCGGCGTTGTCGGCAAGCTGATTAAATAATGCTTCAACTAAGCCTTGCGGCGTGACTGAGCCTTTGTCATTCCAGCCGGCGAAATCACCGTTATTCCAGTCTTTATGCTGTTTCGCCGCATCGTTACCGGCGATTTTTTCAACCAGTGTTTTATGGCTTTTTGAAATTTCGGCTAAAAATCCCTGTTTCGCGTTTTCGAAAGCGCTAAGCTCGAAATTATCGTATTGCTCCTCACTGGTTCTGAAATAGCTGTTTAACTTAGCCAGCACGGCGTCACGAGTGGTTAACACGCCGTTATCTAAATCAGCTTTAAGCTGATTGGCTATGTAGTGATTCAGCTCAGCGATTAATACATGTCGGGCCGTTTGCCCCGTGTAAGAAACGCCTGAGTCACCATCGGTGAATTTACTGCTGAAAGTGTAGGTTTCCAGTAAGTCGTTAACGTTAATGGTGAGGGCTTTTGAGAAACTCGCGTCAGCGCTGTCCCGCGCAGTAACATTAACGGTAAGCGTCGGCGCGTTTTCAAAGTCAGCGGCGAAACCGTCAGCCAGTTTTAGCTCATTACCGGCAATAACAAAATTTTCGTTATCAACGCTGAAGCTGTGAGTATCACCTGAGTCGGCGTCAGCGGCGGTTAATGTACCGACCGTCGCGCCGGGCCGGTTTTCATCAACGCTTGCCGCGCTTAAGGTAATGTCAGTCGGCGCGGAGTTTACAGGTCGGGCAGGCGTGTCATCATCTGAGCTGTTTGAGCCGCCGCACGCGGATAAGGACAGCGCGGAAACAATCGCGAAAGTTAAGCCGGTCTTTTTCATCATGTAATCCAAATGTAAAGATATATTTAATTCTGTTAAATATTAGCGGATGAGAGTGTAAATGAGAATGGTTATCATTGAGTTTCTTAAGAACTATTTGGAATAAGATTTTATCAAATAGTTATATAGTTGAGTGAGTTGCCAAGGTATGGAGTATTTACTTAAAATCTAGCTTGCTGATCACAGTTCCCTTACCTGACGCAGATAAAAGCGTTTAACAATCAATTGAGTAAGTCATAGGGTGAGTTAAACTGAATTTCTGTTGTAGACTTCAGCGTTTTAAGTTTAAACAATAACAGAGAGTTCAGTCGCATATGTTTTTAGCGCCTTTCTTCAATAAGCGGGGGCAGTCCGTACAAGTTTCAGATCAGCAGGCCAGTGACTTTGCCAGAAATATCGCCGGCGATCTAAACCCTATTCATGACGTTGACGCTAAGCGTTTTTGTGTTCCGGGTGATTTACTCTTCGCTTTAGTGCTGAATCAATACGGCTTAAGCCGGTCAATGACATTCAATTTTAAAGGTATGGCGGGTGACGGCGCGCAGCTGCGGTTCCCTGATGAGGCTCAATCTGAATTTTCCATTACCGGTAATCGTGATCAGACCTACTTAACGGTTGAGCGTAGCGGTGCTGTTAATACTGATCCAAAACAAATGGAAGCCTTTATCCGCGGTTACGTCGCCTTTTCCGGTTTAAACTTCACTCATGTATTGTTGCCGTTAATGAGACAGCATAAGGTGATGATCAATCCCGCCCGGCCGTTGGTCATTTATGAGAGCATGGCGTTTGAATTAAGTCGTTTTGATTTTCATCATATTGAATTGAAGCTGGTAAAAACTGAGTTTGAGATCAAGGGTAAACGCGGTGACGTCACTTTGCGTTTTGAGCTGATCTGCGGCGGTAACCCCGTCGGAACGGGAAAAAAATCGCTGGTGCTGAGCGGCCTTCGTAAATACGATGAGGCGGGCGTTGAAAGTATGCGCCGCTTGTATGAACAAAGACAAAGCAGGTTCAGACAAGCGGGTTAACGCCGGAGCGAGTAACAGGTTTTGATGAGCGCCGTTACGCTTTGGGTTAACCGTGTTCATTCAAAACGTCATAAATACGCTTTTCCGGTTATCATTGCTTTTATTGTTTTTCTTCTGCATTTAATGGCTACGTTAATCCTGGTTAACCTGTTGTAAAGATTAATCTTAATCTTTTTTATAACTGCGATGAGAAAAGGAGGAGCAAAATTAACAATGAACATCTTAAAAGTTAAATTAAACATTCATGCTCAGTTGGAATGGTATCCGGCTTAAATTGCGCTACGGCTTGCTTAACCATTAAAGAAACGTCAGCATGATTTTCAACGGGTCGCTGACCTAAAAATGCCAGCGCGGCCTGTAAGGTCTTCTGAGGGTATTTTACGTCAACAGGCAACGCGTGATTCTGTTTCGAAAGCTTAAACCCGGGCTTTTCGCTCGCTAACGGTAAATGCAGCCAATCAGGAGCGGCTAAATTTAAGGTCTTAAATAAACTGATCTGACGAGCGGTGGCCTCAAGCAAATCATTGCCTCTTACCACCTCAGTGACGCCCTGAAAATGATCATCCAAAACCACGGCAAGCTGATAAGCGTATAAGCCGTCACCGCGTCTGATGATAAAGTCCTCTTCGGCAAATGCCTCCGGCACGCTCACCCGCCCTTTAAGTTTGTCCTCAAAATGATAAACAGGCCGCTCATTCAAAACACGAATAGCGCCTTGATTGAGCTTACGGGGTAAATGAAAGCAGCGTCGGTCATAGACTCCTCCCATAGCGCGAACTTGTTTACGGGTACACTGACAAAAATAGGCTTTATTCCGGCTCAGCAAATCATCAATTCGCGCTTGATAGGCATCGGTACGAGTGCTTTGGCAGAGCACCTCATCATCCCAGGTTAAGCCGTAAGCTTCTAATGTTCTGAGAATATCAGACGCCGCTCCTTTTACTTCTCTCGGGGGGTCAATGTCTTCAACACGAACTAACCATTTACCATTTTGTGAACGGGCGCGTAAATAACTGCCTAAAGCGGCAGCCAGTGAACCAAAATGAAGTGAACCTGACGGGGAGGGCGCAAAACGACCTATATAAGGTTTTGTCATGAATACAATAACTTATAACGGGAGTCAGCACTCCCATTCAATTACCGAAAATCAGTTATCCGGCCATTTGTTTTTCTTTGATTTCAGCAAGCGTCTTACAGTCAATACACTGATCGGCGGTCGGACGCGCTTCCAGGCGACGGATACCAATTTCAATACCGCAAGACTCACAGAAACCGAAATCGTCCTCTTCAATCTTCTGAAGTGTTTTTTCGATTTTCTTAATCAATTTACGTTCACGGTCACGAGCACGTAACTCAAGACTGAACTCTTCTTCCTGCGCCGCGCGATCTACTGGATCCGGGAAGTTCGCCGCTTCATCTTGCATATGGTTAAGAGTTCTGTCGACTTCTTCACGCAACTGGTTACGCCAAGCTTCAAGAATTACCTTGAAATGCTCCAGCTGATCAGCGTTCATGTACTCCTCACCCGGCTTTTCCTGGTATGCTTCTACACCAGCGATAGCGAGTACGCCAAGTTTTTTGTTGCCTTCAGGCATAACGCATCTCCTGTCATCTATTGCGTTTTAGGGCGTTTTTAAGAACGGCCGCTATCTATATCAGAACTTTTATCCCTAGGCAAATTTTTTAGGCATTTGAACCGAACATTTAATGTAACCGCTCACAAAACGTTCGTCGATATAGCTTAAGCGCAAGCCGGGTTATAAAACCTTTATATTTCAGTTGGTTTTACAAAAACCAACATCTGCCGCCCTTACAGACGGGCTGGCACAGGCACAAAGTATAGTATCCGACTCTGAGATACATCAAACTTTAACCTGAACGTTCACGGTAAGCATAGATAACATGAGTGTTCAGGTTTAATCAACGACGTCAGTCTGAATGTTTATCAGTATCCGGCTATAAGTTTTTCGATATTTTCGGCGTTCAGGTTAAGTGCTCCGAAAGGGGCTCTCGTGCGGTAATACCGGCGGTCTTTCAAGCAAGAGTAACGCCGCGGAGTGCTTAAAACGGGCGTCAGAAAAGTGAAAAAAACTATAGTCGGGGATTTAACACCACCTCACACTTATGAGTAATGGTGATGGCCGCCGGTGAAAGCTTTGCGCCGTAAGCTAAAACTTCAACGCCTTCAGAAACCGCTTGCGCCAGTAATTCAGAATATTCAGGGTCAATATGCTTCGCCGGGCTGACTGTCCTGATCCCTGAGTGCTGAACCACAAACAGTAATACCGCTCTTTGACCGGATGCCGCGACCTGCGTCAGCTCACGCAAATGCTTTTGACCGCGGGCAGTGACGGCGTCCGGAAAATAGCCCCGGCCGTTTTCAAGTAAGGTGCAGCTTTTCACCTCAACGTAACAGTCGGCTTTATCATCGCAACTGAGCAGAATATCAATACGGCTGTTTTCACCGCCGTACTTTACCTCGGTTCTGATATCTGAATATCCGCTAAGTTCAGATATCACTTCTGACCCGATGGCCTCAGCCGCTAATTTATTCGCCCGGCCCGTATTGACGCCGATCAGATGATTTTCAGGCGTCGCCGTTAATTCCCAGGTGCGGCTGTACTTGCGTTTCGGGTTATCCGAGACGGAAAACCAAACTTTATAACCGGGAAACCGGCAGTTTTTCATCGAACCCGTGTTGGGGCAGTGAACGGTAACTATCTCGCCGTTATCCAGCTCGATATCCGCCAGAAAACGCTGGTAGCGTCTGATCAGTTTTCCGCTTTGTAATTCGGGGGTAATTTCCATGATCCGGTGTTCAGAATTTTTGGTAAACCATATCATAAATTTCCTTATGGAGCAGGTTCAGGTAAACTCCTGAGGTTAATTTATTTTCTGAGACTTCTAACATGAGACAAACTATGAGCGTATTGCTCAGCCATGACATGCCCGCGGCTCACTGGGGAAAGGCGAACCTGTCATTTGACCAGCACTGCGCGACAATTCATCTGACGAAAAAAAATAAACTCCGCCAGGTGCAAACGGCGGCGAGAAAGTTACGCGGCCAGGGGCTGGAACATGTAACGTTAAAAGGCGCCAACTGGGACATCGACGCTCAATGGGCGTTCTTTCAGGGCTTCGCCACGGCCAGATCAGGTTACCGGGTTGAATGGATCGGTGAGGGCGATATTCAAGAGCGGCTGGAACAGAGACGGATTTCAGCCACGTTCGCTCGCGGGCTGATTAACGCTGCTCCTGAAGATTTATCCCCTGTTGCTTTAGCGGAGCAGGCCGGAAACTGGTTAAAAGATCTGGGTGGTGATAACGTCAGCCTGAACATCATCAAGGGTGAGGAGCTGCTTGATCACCGGTGGGTAGGCATTTACGCCGTAGGCCGCGGCAGCGAGCGTCCGCCGGCGTTACTTGAGGTTGACTACAACCCGGGCGGTAACCCTGACGCACGGGTTGAGGCGGCCTTAGTGGGCAAAGGCATCACCTTCGACTCCGGCGGCTACAGCATTAAAAGCTCGGAAGGCATGTTAGGCATGAAAGCGGATATGGGCGGCGCGGCAACGGTGACGGCGGCGTTAGGGCTCGCTATTCAGGCGGGTCTTCAAAAACGAGTTAAATTATTCTTATGCTGCGCTGAAAACCTGATCAGCGGCCGCGCTTACAAGCTCGGTGACATTCTGACTTATAAGAACGGCACCAGTGTCGAAATCGTCAATACCGACGCCGAAGGTCGTTTAGTGTTAGCCGACGGCTTGCAAGCGGCCTCGGAAACCGGCGCGCCGCTGATCATCAACGCCGCGACCCTGACCGGCGCGGCTTACATGGCTGTCGGGACAAACTACAATGCGATTTTCTCACCTCAGGCAGAGATGATTGAGTTTGCGAAAGAGAAGTCATCCTGCGTTGCTGAGCGTGTCTGGCCTCTGCCTCTGGAGGAATGGCATAAAGATATGTGTCCTTCCGCGTACGCTGATACGGCGAACAGCCGGCCTGTTAAAGGCGGCGGTGCCGGCGGCGCTTCCAACGCCGCCGCTTTTCTGTGGCGATTCGTGCGTGAGGACGCAAACTGGCTGCACTTCGATTTAGCCGCGGCATTTGCCGATAATAATACGCCGATGTGGGCGGCGGGCGGCACAACTCACGGCGTATTAACGATTGCCGAACTGCTAAAATAACCTGAGTCCCTCAGCACAGAGACACTCATGATTCCGGCGCCGTAAGACTGGTGCCGGAATCGTTTTCCGACTTCTATTCTAATTAAAGATAAATTAAGTTAATTCCTTTAATTTATAATATCAAAGAAAAAGTTCCATATATTCATTCAGTATCTTGATACTATCTGATCCCGTTCTTCTCCGACAGCGTGATATTAAATGTCTCTTTCTAAGTATGTTTCCTGCTTTTTTCTCACTCTGATTTTAAGTAATAGCCCTGACGCTCCGGCCGCAGCGCTAAACTGGCAGTTAGCGCAAAATATTCAGGGCGGCACCGCCCGGTATTTATTTCCTGATAACGACCGGCTTTACACTTATGAACAAAACGCGCGGCGTTTGATGGTACATCAGAACCAGTCTGACTCGCCCTGGAAAATGGCTAACCCGGGTCTGACCAACGTTTTTGACATCGCTTTTCTGCCGGATACACAAATCGTGTTAAACGCTGACGCTTCATCGGAAAATCTGGCGGGGATTAAGAAAAAAGTATATTTAAGTCATGACAACTTTAAAACCATCACTGATATCAGTAAAAATTTTATAAACCGCCCTTTTGATGAGCGTAATTTTAATACCGCCATCGCCTTAGATAACGCTTTTCTTGTCTCGTCAGACGGCACGCTGTTTACCGTTAATACTCAAGGAGAGAAAATCAACAGCGTCAAGCCGGATACTGAACCGACCCTGTTTAACGTACTTAATCGTGCCCGGCGAACTGATAATATCATCGCCGTATCCTCCGCGGGTTATGTAAATAATAAAGAGGTGACTTCACAGGGAATATGGTACAGCCACGATAACGGTTTATCCTGGCATCCTTCTGATTTCCTCTCCGAAAATAAAAGTGATAATCAGATATTCTGGTCAGTAAATAACGTGACCTCTCAAAACCGGCACTTTTATGTCACGGATTATAAAAACGTATATACAAGTGATGACGGCAGCCGCTGGACAAAACTTAAGCCCCCGGTATTAAAAGATTTACAGGAAATCCGGGGTATCACGGTTGATCAAAACAACAATATATATCTGTTAGCGGAGCAGGAATACGCGATTACCCACCAGGAGCTTTACCCCGCTGTTATCCTTCGCGGTAACGGTGAGGACGGCAAATGGGAAGATGTAACTGAACAATTCGGTATTTCCGATCCCGCGGCCATAAAAGCCGGTAATGGTAAGATTTACGTCACCGGTCAGGTAACCGGTCAGATCCGCTCATACGACCCGGACGATAAGATTTTACATATAAATAAAAGTTTAAATGATGTCGCGTTCGTCAGTGCCTCACAAAATCCCGGCGCGTTATATTTAGAAACTCAGTTATCCGCTTCGAAGTTTCAACTTTATAAAAAAACGCGCGCTACTGATTTTACGCCTCTGTCCGCAACACCTTTACTCGCTTTGCAATCTAAAAGTGATGAATACGTTTACGGCATCAATCCGTCATCAGGCGAGCGGAAGAGTCTGGAGGTGAGCTCTGACGGAGGCAAGAGTTTCACCTCATTTGCAACGCTGCCTTTTTCCATACCTGAAGGCGTGTTTTTACGGACTTTTCCCGCTTCAATGTTTTTAGCGCAAAACAACATACTGTATTGCGGAAACTGGAACAGTATCTATCGCCGGCCGTTGTCCTTAGACTGGAATCGGGTACTTACATTTAGATCAGCGGATCTCTCTGACTTTGTTACACAGTTTACTCAAACTAAAAACGGTACTTTATATGCCGCAACGGGCAGTAACGGTATTTATAAAAGTATTGATAACGGCTGGACCTGGGTTGCGGACAATTCAGGGCTCGGTCAGCAATACCGTATTTCCCGCATCAAATACGACCCGCTGACGGATACCTTATATGCGGGAGCGGAAGGTTTATATCAAAAGCAAAGTCAGCAGGATAGCTGGCAATACATTGCCGGCGGTTTACCTGAAGCACCGGATAATTCAGGTCAAAATGATATTCAGGACTTCACCGTCATAGACGGTCGCCTTTTTGTTACCGTAACCGGCAGCGGTATTTTTGAATTTACTGATACTCCTGAACAACGCTGGACAAACATTACAGGTAATTTACCGGTTAATCAGCTGTATGAGCTCACTCATTTTAATAATAAGCTTGTGGTCAACACCGGCAATCTGGGTATTTATACGCTAGACACTGATTCGGGACAGTTCCCTGAACACAGGTAAAACTAACGACATAAAAACTGTCGTTACCTCGTACGCTGACGGTTATTCTTAACAGGCCGGCCGGTTTACGGGCTGAGGCATTCACCGAAAAGATGAATCCTGCCTCTGCTGTTCCTGTTAAACATTATGCGGTTATTACGCTTTTATGCGTGCGGCCGCTTTTTCTGAGTGAATCTCAGCCTCTGTGTGATAAACTCAATCTACGGCAACTTTTGATTAACGCGAACCTTGCAAAACCTACCGATCACCGAACTGTTTTCCGATTTACGCCATCAGCTGCGAACCCGTCCGCGAATTCTGATCCAAGCTCCGACCGGCTCCGGAAAGTCAACGGCCTTACCCGCTGAAATGCTCAATTGGTCAGAAATCACCGGCAAAATAATCATGCTTGAGCCGAGAAGAGTGGCGACCCGTTCGATTGCGAAGTTTATCGCGAAGAGCCGGGGCCGGAAGGTCGGCGAAGAAGTCGGTTACCGGTTGCGCGGTGAATCCAAGATCAGCGGCCATAACCGGCTGGAAATCGTCACCGAAGGCGTACTCACCCGGATGATCCAAGCGGATCCTGAACTGACGGGTGTCGACGTGATTATTTTTGATGAAGTACACGAGCGCCACCTTACTACCGATTTAGGATTAGCGCTGGCGCTGGAAACCCAGACGGGATTCCGGGAGGATCTGAAAATCATCCTTATGTCAGCGACATTAGATAAAACTTCGGTGGCTCACATTATGCCGGACGCCGTAACTCTGCGAAGTGAAGGACGGATATTCCCGGTTTCTGTTGAATACCGCGCGCCGGCGGACAGCAAACAGTATTTAACGACGATTCGCTCGTTGGTATTAAAGCTGATTAATGAGCGGCAAGATACCGGCGATATTCTTGTCTTCCTCCCCGGAAAAGCCGAAATTCTCAGGCTGCGGCAAGATCTTGAACCGTATTTGCCCGCGGACTGCGTCTGCACGCCGCTTTACGGTGAGCTGGAAAGTGCCGAGCAAGATCAGGCGCTGAAACCTATCGGCAACAAACGTAAAATTATTCCCGCGACCAATATCGCCGAATCCGGCTTAACCATTGACGGCGTCAGAATTGTCGTTGATTCAGGTTTAAAAAGGCAGGCCAGTTATAACCCGAGAACGGGGATAACTCATTTATCAACCAAACCGGTAAGTCAAGCCTCGGCCACTCAGAGAGCGGGACGCGCGGGGCGTCAGGCGCAAGGCCGCTGCATTCGTATCTGGCGGCAGGAAGATCATCAGCGGCGGGACAAATTCGACGCCCCTGAAATCACTCAGGCCGAGTTAGTCGACTTTGCCCTGAACTGCGCGGTGTGGGGAGCGCAAAGCATTAACGAACTTCCTTTACTCACGCCCGCCCCCGCCCCGAACGAGCAAACCGCGTGGCAGTTACTTGAGCAGCTGGAGTATGTTGACGGTAACCGCAAACTCACTCATTTCGGACGCCGGGCATATGAGTCAGGCGCGTCACCCCGTACCGCTCACATGCTGCTGAAAACCCGGCAGCAGGATTCAGCCGGGCTGACCGCCCTGGCCTGCGGTTTAGCCGCCGTCATTGAAAGTGATAGTCTGCCCCGCAAAGGCTGTGATATTCAAAACTACCTGACTGTAAGTTTAAGCGGGCTTAAACAGCAGGCGCGGCGTTTTATGAAACTTTGCCGGTGTCGTTTCGCATTGGAGCAAGCCGTCAGAAACGCGCGCCGTAAAGACACAGGTTATTTACTGGCGCTGGCCTTTCCTGATCGCATAGCGAAAAAACGCACTAACGGCGGTTATTTACTGGCAAACGGTTCCGGCGTTGAGTTACCCCGTGAAGACGCGCTGAATATGGCTGAATTTTTAGTCGTCGCCGATCTTCAGCAAACGCCTTCACGGCGGAATGCGAGCGTGTTTCTGGCCTCACAGCTGGAACCGGAATTATTTGATCATGAGCTCAGTTACCTGCTTACAGAAGAAAAGGTCGCCGAGTGGGATAACAAAACTGAGAAATTTAACGCGCAGCTTCAGACCCGGATCGGCGCGGTTGTGCTATCGACGCGCAAAGCGGCTCAACCCGATAAAGCTCTGGTCGTTAACGCATTGTTAAAACAAATCGAAAAGCAAGGGCTTCAGATACTCAACTGGAGTGACGAGGTTAAACAATTGCAATTGAAAGTCGCCTTAGCTAAAAAATATGATGCCCGGAAAACATGGCCGGATTTCAGCGACTCGGAGTTATTATCTAACGTAACAACCTGGCTTTCGCCGTATTTAAACGGCATCACCGGCATCAGACAGCTCAAGCGGCTCAATATTAATGATATTCTGAAAAACAGTTTATCGTGGGAACAACAACAGTGGCTGAGATCAGAATTGCCCGGTAACTGGTTGATGCCCACGGGCACCAGAGCCCCGATAAGATATACCGATGACGGTCGCGCGTTAATGAGTGTCCGGTTACAAGAGGCGCTGGGTATGGCGCGAAATCCGAGTCTGGCTCAAAATAGCCTTGTCGTGACCATGGAGCTGTTATCGCCGGCAAGAAGACCGATAGCGGTAACCGCTGATTTGGCCGGCTTTTGGCAGGGGTCGTATCATGAGCTGAAAAAAGAAATGCGCGGCCGTTATCCGAAACATCTCTGGCCTGATAACCCGCTGCAAACCCGGGCGACCAAATTCACTAAAAAGAAAGCAGGATTATAAATGGCTCACAAGAAAGCCCCGAAACGAAAGCAACCCGGTAAAAAGTCAGCCTCTCCCGGTTTTATGAGACGTTTATGGTCAATCAGCTGGAAAGCGGCGCTGACCGGTTTTGTCGCCGTGGCCTGTTACGCCATTTATTTAGATCAAATCATCGCCCGAAAATTTCAGGGGCAGAAATGGCACTTACCGGCGCAGATTTACAGCCGTTCGATGACGCTTTATCCGGGCGCGGCCGTTAATCATTCACAACTGATTTCCGAGCTCAGGCTTTTAGGTTATCGCAAAGTCTCACATCCCCGGCAGGTGGGAGAGTTTTCAGCGTCAGATACCAAAGTTGATGTCTGGCGACGTGCGTTTCAGCATCCCGAAGAAAGCCGGCGCGAACAGCGGGCGATGATTTACTTTGATGAGCGCGGGGTCGCTAAAGTGACCCGCCCTGACGGTCGCCGGATGGGCGTCTTTTATCTCGAACCGATCCTGTTAGACCGAATCATCACCAACGACGGTCAGGACAGAATCTTTGTGCCCGCTGATAAGATGCCGCGGCTGATTGTAAAAGGCTTACTGCAAACCGAAGATCGGGATTTCTACAATCATCACGGCGTCAGCCCGTTAGCGGTTCTGCGTGCGTTAATCGTCAACATCAGCGCCGGAAGAACCGTTCAGGGCGGCTCAACTCTGACACAACAATTAGCCAAAAACTTCTTTTTAAGCAGTGAGCGTTCGCTTACCCGTAAAGCCAGGGAAGCACTGATGGCAGTCATAATTGACTACCGTTATACCAAAGCTGAAATTTTAGAGGCTTATTTAAATGAAGTGTATATGGGTCAGGACAAAGCCCGCTCAGTGCACGGTATGGGCTTAGCGTCACAGTTTTACTTCGGGCGTCCGATTAAAGAGCTGTCGATTCCTCAGCAGGCCTTTCTCGTCGGTATAATTAAAGGGCCGTCTTACTATAATCCGTGGCGAAACCCGGAGCGGGCGACTGAGCGCCGTGATCTGGTACTTCGCTTGTTAATGGAATCAGGCGGCTTAAGTGTTCGCCAATATAAAACCGCGGTGAGCTCACCGCTGGGATTACGCAAAAAAGAGCGTCCGGTTCACCAAAAAATGCCGGCGTTTTTTGATTTAGTCAAGCAAGAGCTCGCTCAGCGTTACGGCTCTGAACTGCTGAAACAGTCCGGCATTAAAGTCTACACGACTCTTGATCCGCTGGCTCAGAAAGCCGCGGAAAAAGCCGTTACCTCTACCTTCAGATGGCTCGGGAAAAAACGCCCTGAATTACAGGTCGGCATGGTGATCACCGATAAATACTACGGCGGTATCGCCGCCGTCGTCGGAGACCGTGACCCCGGTTACAAAGGTTATAACCGAGCGGTTGATATTCGCCGCCCGATAGGCTCATTAGTTAAACCTTTCGTTTACGCTACCGCATTAAATAAACCGGCGCGTTATTCACTGGCGACTCCGCTGGCCGATAAGCCGGTCACTCTGAAAAACGGCAGAGGAAAAACATGGTCACCGCAAAATGCTGATAAAAAGTTCTCAGGTGAGGCGCCGCTGATAACGGCCTTTAAAAAATCCCGCAATGTACCGACCGTAAATTTAGGCATGGCATTAGGCGTCGATAATGTGATTGATACGCTGATTGACGCGGGCTGGAAAGAGCGCATTCCCGGCTATCCCTCTATGCTGCTCGGCGCGTTAAACGGTTCACCTTTAATGGTGGCTCAGATATTTCATACCATCGCGGATAACGGCTTATACCGCCCGCTTTATGCCGTCACTCATGTGTTAGACAACAATAACAGGGTAATTGAGACTTACTCACCGGAATCATTTCAGGCGATTCCGGCCGCGACGGATTATCTGGTGAAGTATGCCATGACTCAAGTTGTTGAGTCCGGCACCGCGGCTGAATTAGGCCGGACTTTTCCCGGCGTCATTTTAGCCGGTAAGACAGGCACCAGTAACAACAACCGTGATTCCTGGTTTGCCGGTTTTGACGAGCGAAATGTCGCCGCGGTCTGGGTCGGACGAGATGATAACAAAAGAACGGGACTCTACGGCAGCAGCGGCGCGATGGCGATTTACCGTAACTTCCTTCGAAACCGTGAACCCGTCAGTTTAAGGTTGGCGCCGGTCAACGGCATTACTCAGGGGTATTTTGATAAAAACACGGGAGACGCCAGGCAGGCCGGTTGCGATAATGTGATTGCTTTACCGAGTAATATTAAGAGTTATCAGCCCGCTGAAAATTGCGGCAGGCCTGAATCCTGGTGGCAGAAGGTGTTTTAGCGTCATGAGAAGAAAATAAGGGATGTCACGGTTAGAAGATACCCGTTTAAATTTCAGCGCTTCATCTGTCATACCCGGGCCGGAGTATGAGCGTGGTTGGTACCATCCTTTGCGCTACGTCCCTTATATTTACCGCGCTGAAGAAAACCTCCCGGCGCACTGATGTTTCAGGAAAACAGTACATCGCGCGTTCTGCCGTTTCCATAGGTTATAGTACCGTTAACAAGCAATCCCGCCTTAAATTGACCTCTTCGCTTTTCACCATCAGGGAGTACTTTCTCCCCCTCACCGGTTAACTGACCTTGCACAAATTGACCTAATTCCCGGCCTCCCGCCGCGGATATTCTTTCTCCGTGACCATTTAACTCACCTTGCACAAATTGACCGAATTCCCAGTCTCCCGCCGCGGATATTCTTTCTCCGTGACCATTTAACTCACCTTGCACAAATTGACCGAATTCCCGGCCTCCCGCCGCGAATATTCTTTTTCCGTGACCATTTAACTTACCTTGCACAAATTGACCTAATTCCCGGCCCCCCGACGCGGATATTCTTTTTCCGTGACCATTTAACTCACCTTGCACAAATTGACCGAATTCCCAGTCTCCCGCCGCGGATATTCTTTCTCCGTGACCATTTAACTCACCTTGCACAAATTGACCGAATTCCCAGTCTCCCGCCGCGAATATTCTTTTTCCGTGACCATTTAACTTACCTTGCACAAATTGACCTAATTCCCGGCCTCCCGTCGGGAATATTCTTTCTCCGTGACCATTTAACTCACCTTGCACAAATTGACCGAATTCCCGGCCTCCTTCCGCAAATGTTCTCTCTCCCTCACCATCTAACTTATTCGCTGCAAAATTTCCTCGCTCGCTGCCCCCTGCCGAGAAAAATTTGGCACCCAGTCCCCACAGATTATTCTGATAGAACTGTCCCTGCTTATAGCCGCCGTCACTCAGGCGAACCATCGCTAAGCCATGAAAAGAACCGTTAAATCTGCGGTTACCTATATCTGCGTACACCCCGTTTGCCCCCAGCTTGCTTCCCACACCCGTCGCGTAACCGCGTTTTACTTTTCCGGTATATATGCTTCCGTAATCGCACACATGTTTCTCTGAGCCTGTTGTGACTCGATTTAAGTGTTTTCGGGTAGCTGTCTCAAAGTCCGCGTTTTGTTTTGAGCAATGGTGCTTTTCTCCCTTTCCGCAGGGCTGCTTTGCGAATGTCCGCTGTTGAAACTCAGAGAAAGGAGGAAGAATCGCGGAAAACGAACACTTACCGTTGACCATCGCTTCTTTGTAATGAAAAGCATGTATAATCGCATCCGCCAAAGCAAAGGTATTTCCGTTTGCCGAAAATTCATATCGCTCAATATCAATACAATACTGCCGGGCGACACCTTGTAGATCCTGACAATTCCGGCAATGTTTAATCTTTCGTAAGGTGTTTTTTTCAACACGACTCCTGTGTCCTCTGTCTCCTATATTAAAAAAAACGCCCGGTTTGAAACGGGTTTTATTTGTCCGTTCCATTACTTCATACAGTTGTTTCTTTGCCGTGACAAATAACTCATGAGCATTGCCCTCCGCGGCAAAGGCGTGCGCTAAATGTGTATAAAGATTTTCCGGCCTACGGGCTTGCCAGAGTGAACCGAGTTGAATGATGTTTACTGCGGACATAGGATTTTCCTAGCGGGTTATTGTTACTGCCGGCCTTTTATAACACGGTATTCTGAAACAAATTTTTATTTCAGATAAGCGGTTTTCAATTACAGACACTAACCTTAAATAAACCGGCCCGCCGCTGGCAGCGGGTATGTTTTACATTATCGTCACTCCCGCGAAAACCGGAGTCCGGCGCCTTTTTCTTGTTATGAGAAAGTCACTCGACACCGCGCTGCAATGACATATATGCCCGATTGTCAGCCCGCCCTGATAGCGGAGAATTAAACTCATAGAGATCAAAAGGCATAACTAAGATAAGTGTTGATTATTTCTTGCACACAGCCCGGCTGGTAAAGCGAATCTTAAATGTCAATACTAGCCATCGAAGCCTCTTCCCCAAATAGCAGTTTAAAATTATATATATCATTAAGAAATAAGGATTATTGAACCAAATTAACCGTCAATCTTTGAAAATAAATTCAGTTTAATGTAATAAAACTTCATTTTTTGCCGGCATTCTTGCTTGCAAAATGTTAATAAAATGTTTTAAATAATTGCAGGTGTGATTAATCATGCTTTACACAGCGCTAGTTGTTGAGCGTGATCCTATAAAACCAATAGGCTGAGATCGCTCATTAGTTGCTTTAAATGAATAAAAAATCAATGAAGGGCAATAGTAATGACAAGAAAAACCCATGCTTTCAGTTTAAGCTCAATTGGCCTGGCCGTCGCGGTGGCGCTCGGAGGAGCCGCTGTCACAGGCACAGCCTCAGCCGAAGACCAGTCAGAAGCTGAGAATGACTCCCGCATCGAAAAGATCGCCGTAGTGGGAACGCGTGCCGCCCCCCGCTCTCTGGGAGACTCGCCCGTTCCCGTAGACATCATCGGCGCGGAGGAAATGGAGCGCGCGGGTAACACTGATATGCTTGAAATACTCAAAGGTACAGTGCCGTCACTCAACGTACACGCGAACCCGATCAGTGACGCGGCCTCTTTGGTGCGCCCGATGAACTTACGCGGTCTTTCGGCGGACAGCACCTTGATTCTGCTGAACGGCAAACGTCGTCATCGCTCTTCCGTTATCGCGTTTTTAGGCGGCGGTATTAACGACGGCGCACAAGGACCCGACATTTCCGTCATCCCGAGTATCGCCCTGAAACAAGTGGAAGTGCTGCGTGACGGCGCGGCCGCTCAATACGGCTCTGACGCTATCGCGGGTGTGGTTAACTTCCAGCTCAAAGACAACAGTGACGGCGGAACCGTTGAGGTTAAACACGGTGAGTATTACGAAGGTGACGGTACCAGCACCCAGGTGGCCGGTAATATCGGTATGCCTCTGACTGAAAACGGCTTTGTGAACTTCAGTTTTCAGGTTAAAGATGCTGACGCGACCAGCCGCAGTGTTCAGCGGCCTGACGCGGCGGCTCTTGCCGACGCGGGCTTACCCGTGGAAAACCCGGCTCAAATCTGGGGCTCGCCAGAGCTTAAAGACGACCGCACGTTTTTTGTTAATGTCGGACTCGAGTTAGATGAACACTCACAAGCCTATCTTTTCGTAAACTATTCCGAGCGGGACGTGAAAGGCGGTTTCTATTACCGTAACCCGCATACCCGAGGCGGCGTTTACTCAAATGACGGTGGTGAGACATTACTTGTCGGTGATTTAACCCCCGGCCCTGTCGGCCAGATCAATGACGGATTAGGTATCGGTGACGGCGTTTCATGTCCCGTTATTCCGATCACGTCAGATAACGTCACCCGGCAAGCTGACTATATTGAGTACGTGCAGAATAATCCTAATTGTTTCGCGTTTAATGAGATTGCGCCGGGCGGTTTTACGCCTAACTTCGGCGGCAATATCGTAGACAGTTCCGTTACCGCCGGAACCAAAGGTGAGTTTCAGATTGAACGGCTAAAAGGCATCACCTATGACTTTAGCGGTTCATTCGGTCAAAATGATTCAAAGTACTTTATTTATAATACCGTCAACGCCTCTTTAGGCTCTGACACGCCGAGAGACTTTTCGCCGGGCAGCGCTATCAACTCCGAATGGACCTTCAATGCCGATTTTGTTAAATACGCCGATTGGGGGCTTGCCGATGAAGTCGGTATCGCATTCGGGTACGAATGGCATAAAGAAACATACGAGCTTATCGCCGGTGATGAACCGTCATTCCAGGTCGGGCCGCTGACAGCACAGGGTTTCGGTATCGGCTCAAATGGTTTCCCGGGCTATCAGCCTTCAGCCGCCGGTGAGCACACCAGCCGTAACAGTGCGTTTTACACTCAATTTAGTATGCCGTTTACTGAAGACTTGCTGGTCGACGCCGCCATTCGTTTTGAGGATTATGAGTCATTTGGTTCCACTACCAACTTCAAAGTCGCCGCTCACTACAGCTTAACGGATGATTTTGCTCTGAGGGGCTCGGTTAATACCGGTTTTCGCGCGCCAACGGTTGGTCAGTCAAACGTCACCACGGTTCGTACTGAACTGGCGGACGGTAACTTAATTGATATCGCCCTGTTACCGCCGACAAACCCGATCGCGCGGGAGCTTGACGCTCAAGCCTTATCTCCGGAAGAGTCATTCAGCTATACCTTTGGCAGCGTCTATAACTACGGTGACTTTTTCTTAACGCTGGATTATTACAACATCAAGGTGGAAGATCGTATCAGCTCTTCTGATGGTCACGTACTTACAGAGCAAAACAGAGCAACGCTCCGGGCGGCCGGTGTCCCTAATGTTGACGGCTTATCAGAAATCAGTTTCTTTACCAATGACTTTGATACCACGACTCAGGGTATCGATCTTGTCGCGAATTATCAAACGGCGATGCTGGGCGGTGACGCTAACTTCGGGCTTTCTTACAACTGGAACCAAACCACGGTTGACAAGTACTCTGATATTACCGGTGAATTTAAGGTTTCCCGCTTAGAAAATGATTTGCCTGATCATCGTGCCACCTTCACCTGGAGCCAGACATGGGAAGACTGGAACCTATTTACTCGTCTCAATTACTTCGGTGAATACCAAGGTGTTCACGTAGATTTTGAGGACACGGCTAAAACAGCCTCGGCGGCAGTGACGCTGGATATGGAAGTCAGTTACGACGTGAGTGATTCAATCAATATCGCTGTCGGAGCCCAAAACATGTTTGATCAGGAAGCCGAGAAATTGGATTTTGCTGATCGCATTGGCACGCCGAACAACAACTGGGGAGGGAAATATTATGAAACTTCTCCGTTTGGATTTAACGGCGGCTACTGGTATGTGAAAGCGGCTTATCGTTTCTGAAAATCAGTTTAAGCAGCTGACGATAAGTTTCTTCGCAATTTTGGTGCTCAGATTTGCAGCGATACAAGGCGCGGCGCAGTGAGCATAGCCGTAGCTATGTAACCGAAGTCGCAACGCCGTAGCGCGGTAAAGATGAGCATCAAAAAATGTCAGAAAACTTATGGTCAGCTACTTATATCTTTCCTCAAAAATAGCCTCATTTATTGCGGCTTTTTTATAAATATCAAAAAATGAATGACCGCTGGCATGCGGCAGGGTATCGTTAAGTCTCACTGCCACTCCGGCAAAGGCTGAGCAAAAGCACGTTAGGGCTTCAGTCCCTTGCCCTCAGGGAGTTTGTCAGCGGCCGGGCTTCATCACAGAAATGACAGATGTAGTGTTGAAATTTAAGCTGATATTTTCTGAGCCGAAAGCCCCCCTGAGAAGTTAATAGCAAAGAAGTTAATGGCAAAGAAGTTAATGGCAAAGAAGTTAATGGCAAAATTGAGGTATCGCTATGAACAACGAAATCAATATCACTGCCGCGGCGGGTTACTCCGGACATACGCCTCCCGGCAGTGCGCGGACTCAAAAAAATAATAACTTATTAAATGAATTAACTCATAAAATCAGGCTGATGGGGACTGCTGCCGCTCCGGTTAAACCGAGCGCCGATATAGAAAAATTTATGCGCCGGTCATCCGCTGAAACAGCCCCTGAAATAGCGGCTAAACCCGTTTTTAATCAAAAAACGCTTACAGAACCTTACGCCGTAGTCCGCCTTGGCAGGAAACATTCTTCAAATGATAGTGCGCCCGATTCACCTGATCCGTCTTCTCATCCTTATGACACGCCCCGCGAAACTAATACATCCGCGGCGTATATTAATCATCCGGTCACTGAACAAGCTGACCTTTACGCGCGTTGCACCCGAAACTACCGGGAAAAAATTGCCCCCCTTACCTTAAACAATAACAACTATGCCCGGGTTTTCAGAAAACCGGAAACAGGGGATTCTCGGCGGGAAAATATCTATGAAGCTTCAAAACCATTGTTTAATTATGACCATTTATATGGTTACAGGCCTCAAAAAGACAGTAACTTAAATTCAAGTCAGCTCTCAATAACAAACAGTCCTGACGCGCGAACAGGACATGTCAGTTCAGAAAAATACCCGGAGCCGGAACAGCGGAGACCGGGTTCTCATTCACATGGTGATGATACTAATACCAATCCCAGAACCGAATACGTTAATACAATTATCCCGGCAGACGCGCGGCGCACTCAGTCTGACTCATACCGTCAGGGTGTTCACGCCGGCGCGAATTTGACATCAGACAATTCAGGCCTTTCAGCCGCCGGCCTTAACGCGGCTTATGATCGTTCTCAGAGGCGAAAACAAACCATGTATATTGACGACCCTGAAATAACTTTTGACGCGGCCGTGGCACCTCATCGCCTTCGAGCTTATGCGATGACAGAGCGTAAATTTGAAAAAAGGCCGGTGAGTCAGCCGGTTAATACTCTTAAAAACGTGTCAATCGCTGAACAAGGAAAAGTCATTCCGCCGGCGGCAAGGCAAATGAGCGTGAAGGCCTCAGCGGCAAAAAAAAATCAGCACGGGATTACGAAAGATAAGGCTTTAAACGCAGGGTTAAACTCGATTCAGGTAGAGGGTATCATCTTAGATTCTTTTGTGCTCGGGGAAGTCGTCAGCGTCGCTGAAGTAATCATATTTATTAAATCCGGGACAAACGCAATTACATTAAATGATGCCAAAGTTCAAAAACTTGTGAATATTATCGCATCTGTACATTATTACCGCTCAGACTGCGAAGAGGTTCTAATTTTACTGACAAATCACAAGAAAACAATAGAAGCCAATCTGAAGCTTTTTATAAAAAAACTGTGTTCAGCGGACAATTGTCCGGTTTTATTAGCGCTGCTTCAAATTAAATGTGTTAAAGATCACCGTAAGCTTAACGAAAAAGATTTAATGGACATGGCGATTGAACATGAAAGTGTGAATATAGTACAGCGCCTCATTAATTGCCTTAATCTTAAACTCCCTTATACCCCTTCGGCATTGACATCAGGGTTCAGTTACCTTTTAGAGAAAGCCTGTGAGGAAGATAAACCTGAGGATTACTTCCTGATGAATACAAATCATGATTTCAGCGTGATTGACTTAAACAGAGTCGGAGCTACGGATGTTTGTCCGGTGATAACGGCATTTGACCGTAACTGTCTGAGAACAGTTCGTTTTTTATGTAAGCACTTGCTTCGGGAGAACATATTTAAATTGGACAGGTTTCAGGCCGGCCCGATTCATCGAATCATATTGAAATTAACCCAAATGTCACGAGATGAGGACAATTGCCGCAAAATTATGAAGATAAAAGATAGAGAAGCGGAGGCCGAGACAGCGCGAACAGAACTGAAAACAGAGGAACAAACAGTCAATAACATGTCCTTTATCATTTTATCCCATGATCCCAAAATGGAATTCTATAAAAAGTCAAACGCGGTAGGGATCAGCCCCGCGTCAATAGCAAGCAAAAATCATTTAGTCGACAAAATGAAAAAGCTTTATAAGGAAGCGATAAAAACGGCTGTCTCTCAACAGTGAAAAACAGAGAAATCCGTCAGGAAACGGTATCGAAATAACTTCCCGGTTTGTTACTTTACATTGCCGGTATCAAGTCACGAATAATGAAGTTCAGTCATTCTAAACGAAGTAACGACAGACGACCCCGCTTTCTCCGTCTTGTTTAAGCCGAAAATAAACGACAGCAAAACAGGGAAGTTATATCGGGACAGTTACTAAGTTAATTCAAACACTTCTGTCATCACCTTATAAAGTTCCGTTCCCTGATGAACGGCCGCTGACGCGAAATGCAAAATCGGTACGCCGGCAACGGGTAATGACAAATACTGTAACTCTTCTTTAGTGCCGTATTTATCCATTCGTAATAAACTTACTAATGGCTCACCGGCTGTTAACGGCTGACCTAATGCTGCCAGATACTCAACCATTCCCCCGCGCGGCGCGTGAAACTTTTTGTAATTTTTGAGCATGCAGCCGTAGCGCGGCATCAAATGAGGAACTCGTTCGTCTTTAACTGCGTTTCGATGAGATAAATAAGCCATAATGCCGTTTGCGTCAAAATTCGCGTCATTAAGATCGATGCGTTCCTGGTCTGCCAGTTCCATGGTAAAGGCTTTGATCGCGACATCGAGTTTTCTGCCGCATTTATTGGCCACTTCACTTAATCGCCACCAAGGACAAAACATAGCTTCATCCATCGCGCCGGCAAAGTCATTCGGAATAACTAAGGTGTACGGGACTGAAAAGAACTTCGCGTCATTAACGGCATATTCAGGACAGTAAAGATGCTTGCAGGATTTCGGCCCCGTATGGAGATCGATAACGATATCCGCCTCATGAGCCATTTTCTGAAGTTGCGTCGCTAATCGCTGCCCGGTGCTTATCCCCCACGGATTTTCAAGGCGACGCTTGCAGTTTTGAATAAGTTTATCCCTAAACCCGGCGATTAACACCTCATCGGATTCATGCTGATGCTTCAGATACCAGACCTCAATATCAAAATCATGATCTAAGTACTCACGATTCCAGTTCACGCCCGTGACCGGGTCAAACCGCCCTAAAGTAAACTCACCGTTTTTCTGGTTGATTCCCATCGGGTTCGCCAGCGGAACCAGAGTAATGACTGAGTTCAGATTCGATTTTTCCAACTGCTTTAGCAACTGAAAGATAACCGCGTTTCCCTGAACCTCAGCGCCATGAACATTAGCCTGAATATAGACACCCGGCCCGGTAATTTCAACGGGAGTCAACTGATAGACAGGCACAGTGAGTGCCTGCCCCGCGGCCAGCTCAGCGATGTTAATTTCTGACTTTTTTAGCTTCTTTCCTGTCAGCACTTATTTGTTTCCTTCAAATAAATTTTGATGCAGCACTTTTACAACGTCAGCGGTGTCTTTTTCAGAAATCAAAAAGCACAAATTATGCTCGCTGGCACCGAAGGAACTCATTCTTATATTAAAATCACAGAGCACTTCAAAAACCTGATTACATATGCCTGTCGTTACCGGAATTTTGTTGCCGATAACGGCGACCAGGCAAAGGTTGTTTTCGACTTTGACATTACAGTGCCGCTCTAACTCTTCGAGTAATTCCGGACTCAATAAATGCTGTCCGCCGGAGTCCGAACCTGTTTTATCTAAGGTCAGCGAAACGTTTACTTCTGATGTGGTAATTAAATCAACACTGATTTTATGTTTAGCGAGAATGGCGAAAACCTCAGCCAAAAAACCGTGAGTATGAAGCATATTGAAACTGTGCAGATTCAACAAGGTCTGATCACGGCGGACGGCCACAGCGCGGTAGGTCGGAATAGAATCTATTCGGTTACGGATCCATGTTCCGCCTTGCTCAGGCGCTTTGCTGGAACCGACAAAAACCTGAATGCTTTTGCGCACCGCCGGAAGTATCGTAGCCGGATGCAAAACTTTAGCGCCGAATGTCGCCATTTCGGCCGCTTCGCTAAAGCTTATCTCTTCAATGGCTTTTGCGTTGGGAGCGAATCGGGGATCCGTGCTGTAAATTCCTGCTACGTCGGTCCAGATCTCGACCGTTTCCGCATTGAGCGCCTCAGCAATTAACGCCGCCGAGTAATCACTGCCGCCGCGTCCCAAAGTCGTGGTTTCTCCTTCATCATTGGCACCGATAAAGCCCTGAGTGACAACAACTCCGTCAGCGAATAACGGCGTTATGTATTCATCAGCTCTTGCTGAGATCTCCTCTAATCGCGGCTCCGCTTTTCCGAAATTACTGTCGGTGCGCATGACGGTTCGAATATCAAAACGTTGCGCCGGGTGACCTTGCTGTCTTAACACATAATAAAATAATAACGATGAGCATTGCTCACCGACCGATAACAGTTCATCAATCAGTTTCTTGCTGCGGTTCAGTACCAGGTTTTCGCTCAAACGAGCCGCGGAGGAAATCAAAGCGTCAATTTGCGCTGAAAGCGACTCCGAACGAGGAAGTTTATCAATAATCTCATACTGAATTTGTGCCATCTGAGTCAGTTTCTCAGCACGCCGCTTATCAGTAATACTCGGCTGAGTAAGCTCCACCAGTAAGTTAGTGACACCACTTGACGCGCTTACTACCACTAACTTTGTATTCGGATTAGCAAGAACGATACGAGCGCAATTTACCATTGAGGGATAATCGGCAACGGACGTGCCGCCGAATTTTGCAATCACTAACGACACGCAGACCTCCTCATCCGAGGAGTCAGGATACAAACTGAAACTTTTTCAATGAACATTCAACACTCCGAAATCGAATTCGAAGAGCCCGGCGCCAGACACGCATCCCATGAAAGGAGTTTGAGTATTTATCACCAGAAGCTCTCCGCCAGTACTCCGTCCGGTTGCATTTGATGTTTTCAGAGGTTCGTAAAGCGGCCATATGCAAGGAAGATTTACGCGGGCGTAGTATATTCTACGTCAATCAAATCTAACGCCGCCGGATGGCCGCTTTACGAATCACCCTCCGGTATATCTTCGCCGCCGCGCCTTGAACCGGACGTTCTGCCTTGAGCTGAAGCTAACAAATGCAACCGGACGGAGTACTAATTAACGCTCCTCTTCTGTCGCTTTCTTCAATATTAAGTGTAGAAAGCAAATCGGTGACTTTGCCACCGAAGAGACTGAAACTATCAGGATTGTATACAAATTGTCAATGCTATTTATATCCGTAACTGAAGAGGTTCCGCTTTTTTCCGGCTGGTGTCCGTCCATAAATTCTTTATCCCTTGCCCGGCGGGTGATTCAGTTAAAAGTACCACTATTTACCTTGCATATGGCCGTTTTACGAACCGCTGAAAACATCAAATGCAACCGGACGGAGTACTAGCCGTGCGGCAGGTTTAAAAAATTCAACTTACTTTTAAAGAATTTGAGCATTTTGAGGTACCGGAGTACAGGTTTGCTTTATCTGTTAACCGCGTCAGGCAATTCACTCACAACATTGGCATGTCGCTGAAACATACCTAAACTTTCCTCTTTTGCCTGCATTAAAACAGGCACCAGGATTAACTCCCCTTCATTAACATAATAAATTGCTTTTTGAACGAACTCCTCACCCAGTTGTATCGCCTGTTGCTTGTCAACAAAAACCGCCCAGCTTTTTTCAAAGTGGGACATATCTCCCGCGGCGCCGATTACAGCCCGGTAAGGACAATTTAAACATTCGATTGAGTGGAGCAGTTTTCTGTCTCTTAAGCGGTTCTGGCTTTGTGATAAGATTTTTCCGTCAGGATTGCATGCGGTAATAATGGCAAAAGATAAGTGGTTTGCAATTTTCTGAGTGAGGAGGAACTGAGTGGCTTTATAAAAATGCCATAAATCATCTGATTGCGGACTCATATTCTGGTCAATCCAAGGTCAACCCAAGACAGTTTAGCAAAGCAAAACACGATTATGAAGATTAATTTTCGTTCATATTCGGCGAGGAACAGCATTAAGAAACAAACACAACTTATTAATAAATATTGACAAAGTGACACATGTCTACATTTTAAAATACCCGTCTGAGATTTATTAACATTTTATTTGTTAACAAATACCGAAAACGAGTACAATAGTTAACGTTAACTCTGTCATTTATCGTTTTGCTGGAAACACTGCGATACATTTAGACAAAAGGATTAAGCAGGTTAACAAACGCCTGTACAAAATATGATCTAAGTTGTTTTAACATCTAAACTTCAATTAAACACATTGGCCAAGGAAACTGAGAGACCCGCTGTTTGTATCGAAGTGAGTACAGTTTGCGTTTGAGTCATTGATGCAATGAAACGAAAACATGCTTAGCGCTCCGTTAATAAAGTAGTTACAAGCGTTTCAGTTCGGAGTCGCCTTTAAGGATATATTGTTCGTGTGTAATGAAATAAACATACGCGCCCACGTTAGAACAAATTTAATTGAGCTTAGGTAATTTAATATGCAAAACCCGCACATTCTAATCGTTGAAGATGAAGCTGTTACCCGTAATACCTTAAGAAGTATCTTTGAAGCTGAAGGTTATTTTGTCAGCGAAGCCAATGACGGCGCAGAAATGCATAAGGCGATGCAAGATAACAAAGTTAACCTTGTCGTAATGGACATCAATCTACCTGGTAAAAATGGTTTGCTGCTTGCCAGAGAATTACGCGAAATTAATAACATTGGCCTGATCTTTTTAACGGGTCGCGACAACGAAGTTGATAAAATTCTGGGATTGGAAATCGGAGCAGACGATTACATCACCAAGCCATTCAACCCCAGAGAATTAACCATTCGCGCGCGTAACCTTTTAACTCGTGTCAGCAACTCCGGTCACGAAATTGAAGAAAAAACCGCGGTAGATTCTTACCGGTTTAACGGTTGGACGCTGGAAATCAACAGCCGTTCACTGGTTAGCCCTCAAGGCGAATCTTACAAGCTTCCGCGCAGTGAGTTCCGCGCTATGCTTCACTTCGTTGAAAATCCGGGTAAGATTTTAACTCGCGCTGACTTATTATTAAAAATGACCGGCCGTGAGCTTAAACCGCATGATCGCACGGTTGACGTAACCATTCGTCGTATCCGTAAGCACTTTGAAAGCACGCCGGATACACCGGAAATCATTGCCACCATCCATGGTGAGGGTTACCGTTTCTGCGCTGAGCTGAGTGAATAAGTCACTTTCTTAGCCGCATAAAAAATCAGAGCTTGTCGCTCTGTTTTTTTGTCGTATGACTCAAATTATTTCAGCTGTCTTTCTAAAAAGTCCGCTAATGACTTATAAAGATGATTGCGTACCTTCTCACCCCGCATTGAATGCTTAGCGCCCGGGTAATCGATCATTTGGAATAACTTACCTTCATCCTGCAGCGCCTTATAAACTCGCGTGCTGTTTTCAAACAGTACGTTGTCGTCCGCCATACCGTGATACATCAGCAGACCCGAAGAGCGGTAGTTTTTAACATAAGGTAATACACTGCTGGCGTCATAACTTTTTTTTCCGGTTACGGGGCTTCCCATATAACGCTCAGTGTAATGGGTATCATACAAACGCCAGTCTGTAACAGGCGCGCCTGAAATGGCGGCTTTGAAATAATCCGGCGCTTTAAAGATCCCCATTAACGCCATATAACCACCGTAACTGTGACCGTAAACCGCGATATTATCGCCGTCGACATACGGTAAGCTTCTCAGGTAATCGACACCGGCTTTCTGATCTTCAATTTCAGCACTGCCTAAGTGATGATAAATCGCATGCTCAAACTGAGTGCCCCGGTGAGCGCTGCCACGGTTATCCAGCTGATAGACGATAAAGCCTTGCTGTAATAAATACTGAGTGAAATAGTCTTTCTCTGTCCAGCTGTTCGTCACCAGCTGCGCATGGGGCCCGCCGTAAACCCGCACGACGACGGGATATTTTTTGTCAGCGTCAAACGGCACCGGCTTGAAAATTCGGCTATAGAGGGTTTGTCCGTCATCGGCTTTGAGCCTGATGAAATCCGGCTGCCGCCATAATCCGGCATAATCGTAAAGCGGATGGTTATGATTAACCTGGTTTTGCTCAACCCATTGCAACAGCGTACCGTCGTCAGCATGTAAACTGATCTGCGGCGGTTGAGTCAGACTATTAAAATAGTCGAGGTAAACACTTTTTCTCTTGGCGAAAACGGCGTTATGCATACCGCGGCGTTGACTGACTCTTTCAATTTTGCCGCCCGCTAACGGCACCCGGTAAAGCTGGCGCTCGATTGGCGTATCTTTACGACCGGTAAAATAAACCCAGCCGTTTTTCTCATCCACATGCTCTAACGCGTCAACCGTCCATTCACCCCGGGTTAACTGACGAATAAGCTTGCCGTCATTAGCGAACAAATATAAATGCTCAAAACCGTCACGCTCTGACGCCCAGATAAAAGCGGGTTGCCGCTTTAAAAAGCGCAAATCGTTATTGAGGTTTACCCATGCTTTACTGGTTTCAGTGATCAGAGTCCGCGGATGCTTTACATCATCAATGTCAACGACTTGAAACTTGAGGGTTTTCTGATCCCGACTTTGCCGCTGGAAAGATAGCTGTTTACCGCCCGGCAGCCATTTCACTCTCGGCAGATAAATATCCTCGTCCTTACCTAAGTTTACCCACTCGGTTTTCAGGCTTGACAGATCGGCGATGCCTAACTGAATTTTAACGTTCGCTTTCCCGGCATAAGGATAACGCTGTTCAGTCAGCTTAATTCCGTCAGCGTAAATTTCATTGCGAGTGACAAGCTCAACACCCGATTCATCCACTCTGGTATAAGCAACGCGCGATTCATCATCAGCCCACCAGTAGCCGGTGTAACGCCCCATTTCTTCTTGAGCGACAAACTCCGCCATACCGTTTTTAACGGTTCCGCCGCCGTCACTGGTGACTTGGGTCAGCTTATTATTCTGAAGGTCTAAAACGAACAGGTTCTGCTGACTGATAAAAGAAACATAATGACCTTCCGGTGATAATTTTGCGTCAGTCGCGAAGCTCTCACCGGTAGGCAGTTCTGTCACCTTATCGGTCGTCAGTGAATACAGATACAATTTACCCGCGGCCGGGATCAGCACGGACTGACCGTCTGCCGCCCAGTCATATTCCATGATCCCTTGCCCGTAAATACGCTGTCGCTCCCGGCGGGCTTTTTCTTCGTCAGAAAGCTCACCGCAGGCCAGTTTATCGGCGTTAACCAAGATACTGCTTTTGCCCGAGTTAACGTCCGTTTGCCATAAATCATAAAAGTTCTGATTTGTCGCACGACCGGCGAGATAAGTCACTCTTGAACCGTCCGGCGACAACTTCAGTCCGCGAGGGCTTTTACCCGCCAATGCCGGGGACGCGTTAAAACGCTCAATCGTTAAAGGACGTTTGTTCCCTTTCATTTCATTCGCCTTAAAGTAACTCTGATTTACCGGTGTCATTCCCGTTATCAGCGGGATACTTACAGCAAGACTCGCTACCCAGCTTTTATTCATCTTTCCTCCGCGAGAAACCACGTCCTTTTAGGGCGTGGAGGGATAGCGGTTAGCTCGTGGAGCTAATGCTTTTCTCTGTTAGTTATTTACTTTAACAAAAAACACTATATTCTTGTGATTTATGAAAGAAAGAGCGTACAAATTCAGATTCTACCCGACGGCTGAGCAAGTGAAATTACTTGAGCAGACGTTCGGCTGTGTCCGTTTTGTCTACAACTCAATCTTAAAGCGGCGCACCGATGCTTATTACAATGAGCAAACCAAAGTTAACTACAACAAAGCATCAAGCCGATTAACTGAACTCAAAAAAGATCCGGAACTTAACCGGCTTAATGACGTTTCTTGCGTTCCGTTGCAGCAATCACTACGTCACCGGCAAACAGCGTTTAAAAACTTCTATGACGGTCGGGCTAAATACCCTAACTTCAAAAATAAGCGTTCAAAGCAATCCGCTGAGTTCACCAGATCCGCTTTCAAATACCGTGACGGGCAATTCTTTGGTGAAATTGCCGACTATAAGTTTTTTCACTTTTCTGACGCCGTCTTAAGCGCTCTGCAGCGTTACTCCGTCCGGTTGCGGTTCTGACTAGTATTCTCCCTGCCGGGGGTTATATACCAGTTTATCGGCTCGGGAAAACTCATTAAACACTTCAATAGCTTCTGCTCTCATCACGTTTTCGATTAACTCTATACCACGTTTACTCAACTCCCGGCGCCAGTCAGGATGATGCGGACCCTCATCAAATCCTGTGATGTTTTCGAGTTCCGGACCGCTTCCCGCGATAACAACAGAACGTACGCCTGACCAAAGCGTAGCGCCGAAACACATAGCGCAAGGTAGCCAATTAACCACAAGTTGATGCGCGGGCAGTGAGTCATTACCTAAATCGTAAGTTTCGAGTATTTGCTGAGCAATTGAGATTGCGACGACTTCAGCATGGGCTGTAGAACAGTTCGCGTAAACGACTCGATTCACTCCCATTGAAACAAGCTTTCCTGATTCTGATTCGAATATTCCGGCAGCAAAGGGGCCGCCGGTTTCCCGTATAAAATTCTCTCTGGCAAATTCAATAACGGCTTTCATCTTCATTGAGTTCGAATCAAAGTAGCGAGGCATGCCGCTGAGCTTTACTTTTGCCCATTCAGGTAAATCCACCACGATGCTTGTGTTTGATAAAGTCAACTTTTTTTTCACACCCATATTTCTGACTCCGGAAGTATTAAAATCGGCTGACTTTAAGCGTAATTTATCACATCTAAATTATACAAGCATTCTGTAAAATTAAGAGTAAAGTAAAAAATTAAAGAAAACTGATATTGTTTTTGAGACTGAAGTAACCCTGTAATTTTTGTCCGTCTGCGTTATGATCCGCCAGCAGAATCATCCCCCCCGGATTTAAGGACTTAAGATGCAAACCTTTTCGCAGTTTTTAACTAAGAACGGTGTTGAAGCCGGCTTATCAAAACTTTTACTTACTCTGACTAACGGTGCTAAATCAATCAGCGACGCTGTACAACACGGCGCGTTTGCCGGTGTGCTGGGCGAGACAGAGCAGGAAAACGTTCAGGGTGAAACTCAAAAGAAATTAGATATCATCACCAATGAGATACTGAAGGACGCGTTACATGCTGATTTAACGGTTAAAGGGCTGGCATCTGAGGAGGAAGATCATGTCGTCAGCGTTCATGACGATGGTAAGTTCTTAGTTTGTTTTGACCCCCTTGACGGTTCATCTAATATTGATATCAATTCATTAGTCGGTACTATTTTTTCAGTGCTGCCCGCAAAAGACAGCGAGCTGACTGAGCGGTCTTTCTTACAATCGGGTCGTAATCAGTTAGCGGCTGGTTATGTGCTTTACGGCCCTTCAACCATGCTTGCTTTAACCACAGGTAACGGCGTTGACTTTTTCACATTACATCCCGAAAACGGTGAGTTTTTACTGACTCAGGCCAATGTAACCATCCCCGCTGACACTGAAGAATTTGCCGTCAATATGTCGAACCAGAGATTCTGGCAGCCTGCGATGCAAAACTATATCGCTGATCTGATCAAAGGCGACACGGGCCCGAGAGGAAAAAACTTTAATATGCGCTGGATTGCGGCTATGGTCGGCGATGTTCATCGAGTTCTTTCCCGTGGCGGTTTATTCACTTATCCGACGGACAATAAAAACCCGGACAAACCGTTCAAGCTGCGTTTAATGTATGAGGCAAACCCTATGGCCTTTTTAGTTGAACAGGCGGAAGGTGTGGCTTCAACGGGCTATGAACACATTATGGATATTGAGCCGCGGGAAATCCATCAGCGGGTGGCCGTACTTCTGGGCAGCGCGAACGAAGTAAACGTTTGTTTAGAATATCACGCTTAATCCTGTACCCGTAACACCTCCCGAATAAGAAAAGCAGTCATTTTTGACTGCTTTATCAATGTCACCTGAGTAAATGAAAATAAGTCCGCACGGCGAAAAGAGTCTTTTTTGCGGACTTAATCTTGCGAGTGACTCAATAAGTACTGCAAAATGACTCCTTCCGCACTATGTTTCAGCAATAAGTCTAATTTATCTTTATGATTATAAAGGCTATTTTAAAACCTTGTCGTTATAAAAGATCCGCGTCCGTGTTATTTCCCGATACAGATTAAGATTCTACCGCTTCATTTTGCCGCTGATGCTTTTGTTCTGTTTTATCAACAATAGTCACCACCGCGGTATCACCCACAACGTTACTTGACGTTACAAACATATCAATAATACGGTCAATAGCAGCGACAATCGCAAAGGCCTCAATTGGCAGGCCGGTTTGGTGAATAAGCACACCAATCATTACCATACCGCCGCCGGGTACACCGCCGGCGCCGACAGACAGTAAGAAAATACTGAAGATGAGTGCCGGTAATTGTTCCGCTGTAAACGGCATATCATAAGCGTTAGCGATAAAGAAGATCGCAATCGTAATATAAATCGAAACGCCGCCCATATTCATGGTCGCGCCAAGCGGCACACCAAAGCCAGCCACCGCGCGATTAACACCGAGCTTTTCAGTTAACGTGCGCATGGTTACGGGAATGGTTGCGTTAGAACTTGCCGTTGATAGTGAGAACAACACTTGTTCACGGGTTTTTTCACGAAACTCACCGGCGGAAATTCCGGTGAATAAGCTCACCGCATACGGATACACGACGAACAGCCAAAGATTCAACAGAACAAGAATCAGAACGACATATTGCGCCACGTTGAGAAACGCGTCTGAGTGTAATGTCGCTCCCAGTTTAAACATCAGCGCGAACACACCGATAGGAGCAAGCGTCATGACTACGGTAATCAGCTTCATCATGATCTTGTTCGCGGTCTGAAAACCTTTTAAGGCACCGGCTGCCGGCTCACCAATGGATTTGATTACGCCGCCTAACAACAATGCCATAAAAATGACTTGCAGCATGTTTCCGTCCATAAAGGCTTTGACCGGATTATCAGGAACAATATTAACAAGCAGAGTCATCAGATCAGGCAGCTCAGTGGCCGTGATAGCTAAATGATCTTTAGTGCTCATATCAACACCGGTTCCTGGCCGCAAAATTAACGCAACGGCTAATGCCGCTGCGATCGCAATCATGGTATTGATGATATAGAAGCCGAAGGTTTTGCCTCCTAAGCGGCCAAAGCTTCTTAAGTCGGGCAGCTCGCATACACCGCATACGATACTGACGAAGACCAACGGCACGACCAGCATCATAATCATGTTGACGAACATGCTGCCTATGCCGGAAAAAAAGCTTATCAGTGAGTCAGAAAAAAAAGGGATACCGGCTAAAAAATACTGCACGATTGTGCCCAGTACCAGCCCGAGAAATAGACCAGCGAAAATCCTGGTTGAGAGTGATTTTATCATTTTTACATTACCTGATTTTTTGTTGATTGCCCGCTTCCCGGCAGTTTTTATATTTATTTTAAAAGAAATATATCATCCCCGGCTAGGTAAAGTCACAGTTTGTTGAGCATAAATACTTCTATCACAGATTAAAACAATCAATATCTCCGTCACAGACCGGAGCAAAATCACCCGGGATTAATACCTATCTGCGTTTAACAACGCCATCAACTGCTTTTTTCCAGGTTAAAGCGGTCAACTGAGTTTTTCAGGTTAAGCAAGTAACAAATCGGGAAGTTATTCAGCAACGGTTTCTAAATCGCCGCGACGCGGGACACGCTCAAACCGGGCGTCAAAAAATCTGAAAAATTTACGGCCGGCTACTTATCACCGGTTTGAGACTCCGCTTCAATACTATCACCGCAGAAGACGGCTGAAGCCTCTGAAAACGTTTCCGTAAATACAAGCTTCTCTATAATTAATCTGATTTTTTCTTTTAATTTTAACGGCGCCGATGGTTCATTTATCTGTTCCGGACCGCGAGCCTCATCTGAAACTCGAGCTGAAGTTTCTGATTGCTTCAGCAATCCGGATGATAATCGGTGTAAGTTACTTTTATTCACGACCTTATTAAACCTAGCCAGAGTTTCTCCGTCGGTGTAAATGACTTCTTTTGGCTCTAACTTTTGGGTTTTAGGGTCAAATTCCGCTATTACCTCATATTTACGATAGGTTACAAATCGCTCACCATCTAAAGCACCTTTAAAATAAGGCGTTGTATCATTGTGATTTGCCCTCCATTTACTAAACGCTTTTTCTTTTTTCATATCCGCGTCAAAAATGACATGCACTCTCGCTTTGTGTTTTTCTATGTAAAAAACGGCCTGATAATCTGACGGCAGTTTATTTACCGCTCTTAGCGGCATACCTTCCTCAGCCAGTAAATTGTCAATATCGACAACAAATGAACTATCCGCCAGCACGTTAAGGGGCTCAACGCCTTCAAGACGAAGATATTCCAGTAATTTCGAGAGTACGGAAAAGCAATGATGAGCATCAGACTCAATGACGGGCTCATTCTCGCTGTACTCAATGACGGGCTCATTCTCGCTGTAACGGATAATAAAGCGGGAGCAATTCACCCGCGCCGATTCTTCAGGGTTATCCTTGTGCCTTTGACTTAACTTTTCCGCTTTACCCGCTAGGCTTGCGATACTTTGTCTGCGCCGGATTAATGTTAATTCAAAAGCCAATATCTTATAGATAACAAGTTCATCCGAACTGATATACCTGAAGTATACTGAAAACAGGGGGGACACCAGGGCTTTTGCCCGGTTAAATCCGGAAACTCTTACTGAGTGCGGATTGGTAATATCTAAATACGCCGATAACGCATTTAACCCCTCATACCTGTTGTTTTCGCAAAACCAGTTAACTGAATCCGCAAGCCCCTGTGAAGCCGGTATGCAATGAGTCCTTTTTAAATCGAACTCAGGTAGTGTTGAATCATCATCCTCAAGAAGCGCAGGTCCCAGAAGCATTTCATTTTCAAAATTCACTATCCGCCCGTTTTGAAGCTTCACTTTTGTCGACAGAAGTAACGATCGGTAAGCCGTAACGCCGTTTTCTAAGGATGCCATTATACCCGTTTGCTTTGTCTCGGGATTAAGATTAATGTCCCTGTGGAAAATCACTCTTACGATAACTGTTTTATCGTTTATAAACTCATAATAGTACAATGAGAAGCTGTTTCCGCCGTAATTAGTGTGTATGTCATGAAGTTCAGGGTTATTCTGTTTAATGACACCCAAGCTGATCAAAAGCGTTTCTTGAGAGGCTATGATATTAATTAATGAAAAGTTTATACCGATGCGTGTTAGTATCTCATTTTTATCTCTTATTCTGATATATCCATTTTCTTTTTTTAAATATTGAGGGTTTCTGTCGAAATCTTTATCAAATATAGAGATCAGCGATGAGTTGTTTTTTCTTTTTTCTTTAAACGCTAATACTTCCTTACTTAAATGATTGACGATTTCCTGATTTTTACCGTGAAAAATAGTAAACCGTAAACATTGCTCAGCAAACTTATAATCACGGGATTTACCATTACAATTAACTATAAATTTATGATGATACTCGGGCATGGCTAACAATCTGCATTGTTCAAACGCATCGATTCTTTCAATATCAGTTTTATTATTACTGAAAAGTGTATTCAGAAGAAGGCAAGCCTCTGGTTTTTTTTCATAAGGAAAGTAAGTTAAATATTTATCAAATTCAAAGCCGCTTTGTTCCTGATACGGAATAGCCAATAACCAAGTTGGAATGACAGGCGGGATCTGACTCAAGCCCAGAGCGGAGAAACCGCAACTATTATTACTTAATAACATTGATGTAATACAAGCCGGATTAAAAAAACTTAGCCTCATTTTAACTGACAAGCAAGACATTGAATTTGTGAATTTTATTTTATTATAATGGCAACTTACTTGACTCGGCGAGAAAAATATCTCTATTTTTATTTCTATCAGATCGCCGTGAAGCCGGACAATATAAAAAGTTAAGTAAGAATTCATGTTTTTCATAAATTCTTCAAACTCCATATTAATTCCCGCGCATGAAAGTAATTTAAAAAGAAACTCCTCACAAACAACCATATAAAGAGGATATAATGCACACTCTGCTCCTAGGTCTTCTTCCTTGAATAAGAGCAAAAGGCTATCCCAATATTTCTTATAGTCTATCCGGGTCACTTCACCTGGTTCTTCGGACACATCATTCACTTTAAAAAATAAATAATCAATTTTTTTATATTTATCAAAAAAACTCATCAACTCAGCGTGTAATTTTAATAACAGGCATGACACAGGCTCGTTACATTCTGAAGCATAAAGACGCCGCTTCTGATCTAAAAACTTCCAGTTTAAATATCGCTGTAACTTTCCAAAACTAACATCTTGATTTATTTGTTTAAACTCTAAGTTTATACGCTTTATTTTGTCGGTGAAGCTTTCACGAAGACTATAATTAAACGGAGTAAGTTTCACATTAAATTGAAGAAAACCACGAAACTTGGAGTATAAATATAATCTGTCAGATGGTTCCGTAGAAGAGTGTAATAGTAATTCAAACTCTTTTTGACTAAAAGAGTGTTCAGGACTGAACCTCGTTTGACTCTCATTAATATGAAATTTTTCAAGTATAAACTGCCATCGCAGCCTGGTTACGGAGATAGACTCAAGCTCATGAGCGGGTAGTAAATGATATTTTTCTATCATTTCGGGAGAGACCGCATCTACTGCTTGTTCATTTTTGCAGCAATCTTGCGCTTGATCGATTTCAATATTGTCGTATGAGCCGGTTAAGTCATATGAAGCACATAAGTTTTTATCAAGACCTGATGCCATATAATAATACCTTTGCGGAGGTATATGAAGGAAATTATCAGAACAGCAAATTCTGTACAACCGGTAACACTGTAAACTTTTTTAATTAGTGTTCGTTTCTGTCTGATTCTGAATACGCATCGCAGCCTGGTATCTTAAAGCTGATTTATCACCGGCTCTCCCGTATTCGCGGATATCAGTCTCAAGAAACTGTCCGAAACTAAATTCCCTGTTTTGCTGTCGTTTAATTTCGGCCTGTTCTTATTCCGGTATAGTTGGCTAACGCAACCCGACTTCAACATCACTGATGATTAAGTTACCGCTGAAAACCGGATGCGGCTCGCCGATTGGCTCCAGACTGAAATATTGTTTGTATTCTTCCGCTAAACCCTCATAACCGCCAATGACCTGATAAATCCAACTTTCGGCATCAAAAGCTAATTGCTTGTCAGTGAGATAATCAACGGCGCGAAGGGTATTACCGCTTTCAATGACCTGACAGAGGAACTCATCCACCGCAAGTTTGATCTCGCTTTCGGTGATTTCAAAATCCCGCGGCGCCTCAAGGGTAAAGCTGGCTGACTCATGCCGCTCCCGCGCTGACGCCGGACGTTCGCTGAAGGCTTTGACCTTAGCCACTAACCGCATTAATTCCGTTTCGTGAAGGCTGTTTTTAATGTCCGCGGCCGCCGGCGCTAACAGGGTTTCCGCCAGATTAAACAACGCGGGAATTCGCTTATGCGCCACATGATTTTCAGGCACGTAACCGGGATGCATTTCCGCATGCAGTAACCAACCTTTCAACAACCTTGTTCGGCCGCGGATCTGACGGAATCGACCCAGCAATTCCAGTAACCGGCTTTGCGCCAGACTCAGCTCCTCGATATTACGGCTCAGGCTTTCCTGCAGCGCGGTGACCAGCAATTTTCTCAGCTCGCGAACATCGCCCGCGATATCGGTAAGCTCGTCAAACCTGAACATCTCTAAGCCGTTGAGCAGCTCTGTCACCTGGCTTTGCGCTAATTCGTTTTCACGAATTTTGGCGTTAATGGTGCCGACATAACCGAATTCGTTATTAATCCTGTTCCATAACACACGAGTCGAGTATTCAAGGCTTTCAGTAAAGCTGTAAACGTGCTCATTGAGATCGGCGAGATAAGCTTCGGCAGCGGCATGATCCACGTTATGACGGGCTTCTTTGTAGTGATTCGCCAGCGTTTTGATGGCCGCTAACGCTGAGCCCGCGTTGGAATCAATCTGACGATTACGCTCATCACTTAACGCCTCCTCCAGCATGGCTCTGACGTTTCGGGTCAGACGCAGCTCTTGATCGGCATCAGGCCGCCAAAAGATTTTCGCTTGTTTTAGCTTATCAACGACTTTTTTATCAGCGTTATCCTCATCCGCCGAACCCGATAAGTAAGCGTCCATAATTAAACCGGCATGCTTAGCCAGTAATTTCAGCTGTTTTACACCGGCTTGATGTAAGTTATTGCTCATCGCGATGCCTCAAATCAAATCCCGCTGAGTAACGGTTTCAGCTTGCGCTTCCAGGCTTAACGCCTCGGTTTCGTCAATAAAGCGGATCACTTCATACAGGTAATCCAGCTTGCCCGTGGCCAGGTAAATCTGCTTATCTTTGTTCGGGCGGATGAGATAACCCAGCTCCTGAAGGCGCTTAAACACCAGCTTAATCTGGTTATCCGCCTGTGAGCTGGTTGAGCCGAATAAACGGTACTGACTTAACTTCGTCAGCTGCTCACGGAATGCCGGCGTATCCTCAATCCGGGTTTGAAGCTCGGTTAAACGGATCGGCGCGCCCCGGGTTAACGGCGCGTCAGCGCCGCCGGATTCCTGCACCAGCACCAGCCATTCCGCCAGCGGCGTCAGCGACTGGCAGATATCACGGAATTGGCTCGAAATCACTTTGCGCTCGTTATCCCCCAGCTGCAGATAACCGCAGAAAAACACCTCACCTTCCGCCGCGGACGAAAGGGTGCGGTTGATCTGATTCAGATACTGCTCAACGCGATTGCGAGTGGCGTGATTTTGCAGCGCCCGCCAGCCGTCTTCACTGGTGGTGCGGCAAATAAAATCGCCTTTTAATAAGGCTTCGATTAACGCGCCCGTGCCGACCATGACGGATTCCGTCGCATCGTCAGCGGAACTCTTATTCATTTCACTCATTACGCGCTCTCCTTAAGACGACTTTTTAGTTTTTCAGAGATGGCGTTGACCTTCGGTTTCACCACTTGCAGTTTTTTGGTTTGCTTATTGATGATATAGCGATTTTTAAACAGCTCTAACACTTCGGATTCCGGATTCGGGAACGCCCCTAACACCGAGATCTGGTTGTTTTCACAGGCGTCGAAAATCTTCTTCACGTTGTTGTGATGCAGGGTGCCGAGCTCATCAATCGGCCAGTGAATCGTCGCTTGCGCGCGACCGCGCAACAGGCGGGTAAAGGCCAGCAGGAACTTACACAGGATCAGATACGCCATACCGTGGCTTGAAGATTCATTGAGCTGACGGTCAGTCCGGATTACCAGGTCACTGCTGCCCTCCCGCAGGGTTAATTCAATTTCCAGCAGTTTAGCGATGCCGCCGGTTAACGCCGAGCGGCCGATCACCTCCAGCGCGCGGCGCATACTTAAGATGTAATCCTCATCCGGCAGGCCGTCGAAACCGGACGCTTTCCATCGGCCGAAGGCTTCAACAAAACGCTCAAGCTCAGGCCAGAATTCCAGCTCAGAAATACGAGAGCGGATTTTTACCGCCGACTCTGAAACGCCGTCAAGGAACAGCTCCTCGCCGACTTCACGGGTAATGCGGGCGCTCTGCGAGGCGATGCGCCGGTCAATATCGGCTAACACGTCATAGTAAGCGGTGAGGTCGATACCGAAGATGCGGCCTTGTTCTTGAATCGCCCGCAGCTGCTGCGACACCATCACGTTCAGCAGGTTATCCAGTTTCGGTACCAGCTTGCGGTAGTCAAGAACACGAATACCTTTGTCGTTGACCGAGCTTGATTCCTCACGGGATTTCTCCCAGATTTCCGCGAAGCGGGAACCGGATTTGCTGACAATCACTGAGTCAAAATGCTCAACGTACTGCTTGACCGAGCTGAGTAAGTGCTCACGCTCCAGCAGCGCGTCACCGCCCAGGCGAACCCTTTCCCGCAGACCGCCGCGTACTTGTTCGTTATCGGCCGGCAGTTTAAGCTCCGCCAGCTTACGGATCAGCTCACGCAAACGAGTGAGGTTTTCAGAGGTCTCAACCCGCACCGCTTCTTGATGCTTACGAGATTTATCTAACAATTCGCGTTTAGCTTTGACTTTATCAGATTCAGCCGCCAGCTTCTGAGTCAGCTCACTGACAGCCTGCTTAACCTCACTCAGCTGAGTTTGCAGTTTCGGCTTGCGCGCTAACCATTCACGCTGATACCAGTCGTCGTATTTCAGCACATCGGCGCGGCGGGCTTCGGCATCGGATATCTTGCTTTCCAGCGCTTTAATATCCGTCTTAAGCTTGATGATTTTGCTCTCATCGACACCACGGGATTGCAGTTCGTTTTTGTACCAGGCGTCGCATTCTTTTTGCTCGGTTCTGGCGTTGGCTTTACGCTCATCAATACTGCCGCGGATCCGCTGAATCTGACTTTCAATGGCGCCGATGACTTCCTGCCAGTATGCCTGACGCTCCATCTTGTCGTCACGGGCCTGCTCATTATGCTCATCAAGGTCAATCTGATGCCGCTGGCGCCGTTTTTTTAGTTCGTTATCTAACTGAGTGAGTTTTTGCCGGGTTTCCGCCCTGCGATCTTTCAGCGCCTGATTGATCTTTTCCTGCTCGGCGGTTTTTTCCTCAAACAGGCGCTGCAGATCATCACGGCTGTTTTTATAAGCGGTACGTGCCATAGTCAGATCACGGCTTAACGTGTCCAGCTCATCACTGACTTTCACCAGCTCGTCTTCGCCCGACTGTCGCCGCTCTTTGGCAAGCTCTAACGCTTCCCCGGCTTTTTGCGAACGAATTCGCAGCGCTTGTTCGGACTGCGCGTATTCAGGGAGATCCACCGCTTTTAAGTCGAGATGAATACCGAATATGCCGTCATGACTTTCACCGGCGACACTCGGGTGTAAATCGGTGCGGCTCAGCATTTCCGGCGCGATCACTTTACCGAAATTCCGCTCCCAGCCCCGGGCTTCTTTGCGTAAAAACTCCAGCAGCGTATGAGACCGGGGATACAGAATCTGCTCGACTTCGTCCGACTGGCTCTGACACTCTGAAACTCGTTTACCGGCGCTGCGTAAAGCCTCACCGGCCTGTTCACGTCTGGCTCTTAGTTTGCGCTCATCGCTGCTCAGACGCTCCGCTTTACGGCTGCAAGCCTGCTCTTGTTCACGGCCGTGATGAATGCGCTCGTCAAAGACGGCTAACGCCAGCTTTTCCTCTTCGGTGTAAGTGACGTTCTGCAGCTGAACTTTGTATCCGGCGGCTGTGAGTTTCAGCGCGTTTTGCTGATCGTTAAATGCCGCGGTTAAGGCGGTTAACCGCTCACGGAGTTTTTCCGCTAAGGCGTCTGAATCCTTACGGGCGGTGTCACGCTGCCGCTCTTTCCGCTCCCGCTCAACGTCCTGTCGCCGGTACAGCTTGTCCAGGTCTTTATTCAGCCTGTCAATGATCTTACCGCGGCGTTCGTTATAGGCCGACTCGATATCATGGTGTTTTTCAGTCAGCAGCTTATGGCGCTGCCTGAGGTTATCTAAATCGGTCTGCCAGTCCGGTATGAGGGTCAGGTCGATTTTCGCCCGCTCGATGTCGGCGTCCAGGAAGTCGCCGTGCCGCGCCTCAATCAGATCCAGCTCCTGTTCATACTTGGCGTAGTCACCTTTAGCGGCCGAAAGTTCCTGATTTAACTCATCGCGGCTCTGCTTCCAGTCTTCCTCGAGCATTTTCAGCCGCAGCCTGTCCTCCTCGGCCTGGTTCTCGGCAAGCTCTTTACGCTGAATTTCTGATTGCTCATCGTTTTTATAACCCAGGGATAACCGGCCCAGACGATGCTCAACGCTCAGCAGCCGGTTAAATTCCTGCTCTAATTCGGCGTATTCAGGGCGCAGCCGCTCAAAACCTTTGATTAACTGGCTTTCACTGATCCAGGCCTCAACATGATGCGGATTGATGCGCGAGCTCGGCGGATTAACCCCGTCTTCCTCTAAAATCGCAGCGATCATCGATTTGATGGTTTCCATTTTGCCTTCTTTGGAATGCACCGCTTTAGCCAGTTTTTCGATATGGCGCAGTGAATGCTCAGCGTCACATAATGAAAACTGGCCGGCGAAACCGCGCAGCTCGCCGCGGTTACCGCCGATATTGAGCAGACTTCTGTCATGCTGAATCACGGCACGATATTCACGGGTGTTCAGCAGCTTAGTGACGCTGACACCGCCGCGCTTAAAGTTGCGCCCCAGCTCCGCGGTGGTGTAGCAGACTACGGCGTCACCGTTTCGGGTTTTAACGTAATCATCCAGCTCAAAACCTTTAGCGACAAAACGGTAGCTGACTCCTCTGCCGTCACCCGCCGACGACAGCACCGCCTGATAAAGCAAGCCGTCACTTTTCCGGTATTCGTAAATAATGTAACTGCCGTCACGCGGCAAATACCAGCGTTCAAAACTGTCACGGGTTGAGGGCACGACCCGGCTAGGATATTCACCGTAAAACACGGGAACAAGGCGCTGCAGCGTGGTTTTACCTGACGCGTTTGTACCGCAGATATTGGTATGGCCGTCTAACGCTAATTCCACGACCCCGGGAAGATGTGTGTCTATCAACACAATGCGGATCAAGCTTGGCATGATATTCCTTTTTAAGCCTGTTCTTCAGAATAATACGGCAAAGGATACCTGAAATGTTTTTACCGGCGCAACGTTCAGTAAAACATAAAGGTGATCAACAGGCACTTCCCATTATCAAAAAAGCTTAATCTGATGTTTATTATTCTTAAAACGAAAGCGTTATATAATTAAGATTCATGAAATCATTTTGAGGTAAGTATTATGGAACTGGCTAGGACGCCGGCAATGGTCACAGGAGGGGCGGCAGCATAATGATTATGAAAGCTGCAATGAAGCAGCAGCTGGCACCAGAAACAATCAAAGACCCGCTAGAGCGGTAACTGTGACTTCTTATGATGACAATGGCGTCGGAACCGGGCGTCAAACGTTAAAAGTTCAGCCGGGAACTGAAACAACTCCCCTGTTAACAAGTATTAAAGGAGAATACGTTACCAACCCGGCAAACCCTGACACCGGTTTTCAGAAATTTTGCGAACAGGTTACGAATATTATATGCTCTGCGTGTTGTTTCGTACTGACTTGTACCGCTTTGGGTACAGCGGCGGGCGCGGGTATTGGCGCGGCCGCCGGCCATGCGGCATCAAAATATATAGGTATAGGATCAGTTGCGGGAGTTCCTGTCGGCGCTATGGCCGGCCGCTGCTGTGTGTATTCGGTTTGTAACTCCGCTGAGGTAAATGAGTCAGATTGGGATTATTAAAATATTATCAGCGCCTTACGCCTTTTCCGGTAAAGCCGGCACATACTTTCAGCTGTTCTACGCCTGCCCATCGTATTTACGAGGGCCGCTCAACACCATACCGGCAGTCTTTCAGCCTGAACGGTAAAATGAGTTAAAGTAATTTAACGCGGTCAACTGAGTTTTCCAGGATGATGAGCGTGTCACAATTTTAATTAACCGTATTGATCGGTTTGTTTTTTATATAAGCGATAATGTTCTCAACCGTAATCCGCAGCAGCTTTGTTCTCGCCTCGACGGTTGACCAGGCCGTATGCGGTGTGATGGTAATATTTTTCGCCGTTAACAGCGGATTGTCCGCAGCCGGCGGCTCAGTTGATAACACATCC
Organism: Parashewanella sp.; assembly: GCA_965200795.1. GTDB lineage: Bacteria > Pseudomonadota > Gammaproteobacteria > Enterobacterales > Shewanellaceae > Parashewanella. Next base: position 54,488 of record CBDAVB010000022.1, on the reverse strand, counting down.
ACACCGGCAAAGATTTTGTTCTGATTCAACGCGTCAGCTAACGCTTGCTCATCCACAAGTCCGCCGCGGCCGCAGTTGATCAGCAATGCCCCTTGCTTCATCAGAGTAATTGAGTCTTTATTTATCAGCTGACTGGTCGCCGGCGTTAACGGGCAGTGTAAACTTATCACATCAGCCGTTCTGAACAGGGTTTCTAAATCAAGCCACTCATAATTCCGCGGCAAGGCGGCTGGTTTAGTGCGTGAGTAAACCAAAACTTTCATACCAAAGGCATCAGCGACTTTAGCGACTTGTCCGCCGATTTCACCAAAACCGATGACTCCCATTTTTTTGTTTTTAAGTGAGAACAAATCAGAGGCTCTGAAGGTGAAATCATCCCCCCCGTCCCAGTGACCCGCTTTAACCAACGTGTCATGTAAAGCCACCTGCTGGGTGTGGTTAAGAATATGCGAAAAAATCATCTGCACGACTGACTCAGTGCTGTAGGCCGGGACGTTACAAACCCTGATGCCGAGTTTGTCCGCCGCTTCAATATCAATGGCATCGGTGCCCGTGGCGAGAACGCCTATGTACTTAAGTTTCGGCAGCTTGCTCAAGGTATCAGCACAAAGCGGGACTTTGTTGGTCAGGATGATTTCGGCGTCTTTTGCCCTTTCAATAACCCGGGATTCAGACGTACGCTCATAGGCGGACACCTCACCTAACCGCGTTAAATTTGAGTCGTCTAAATCACCGGGATTCAGCGTGTGATAATCAAGGACAACAATATTCATTCATAACCTCAACTTTGCGACATCGGAACGGATTTATTCCTCAAGTATACAAATTATCGCCGCAGAATTGATAGTTTATTGTAATGCCACTTAAAGCCTGAAGATTTTTTATGTTTTGATTTTCAGATAAAATCCGTCAGTTGTCCGTCGATTTAAAGGAGCCGCGCCCGTATTATTTCTGCCGGGTACGAATGCCTGATTTATTCTCCGCCGTCAGCATTATTCTCAATTTCAAAAATTTTTATACTCAATCTCATTACGCCGCGCAGAAAGAAGTTTATAGGAAACAGCCTGTTTATTAACCCCAGACTCACTTCGTTATCGGCGGAAAAAAAATGCTTTTTGCCGATAACGCCGGTATCACCCGAAACGGGGTATAACTCCGTGCATAAGCGACCTTTCTTTAAAATGTCATGACTGTATGTTTCAAGTCCTATGTTACCGGCCGCGGACTCAGCAGCGCTGAGCAGAGGCTGCGCCGCGGTCCAGTACACGATTTCTTTAGCGGCCGAATTCAACCACCTTTGATAACCCGTTTCAGATAATCCTAAAACAGACCGCAACCCGGGCGTGCGATTTTGAGCGCGGTAACCCTGAAGAAAGGTATCGCATGATTGTTCAATGAAGTCTTTTGTATCATTCACCGCGTCAGGGTTTTTATAGTGATAAATCTCCTGCTGTTGTGATCTCAGCCGCGAACGTAACAAAATGACGGCGATTAATTGTTCACAGATTGCGTTACTGAAAGCCAGTCGCTGCATGACGGATTCTGAATAAGATTTATAATTTAACTCCATACTTTCAAAGTAACTTTTGATACCGCCGAATAACTCATAGTCACCTAAATCCCGTAAGCCGTCGTAGCCGATATCCGGTCTTTCAGTCGCGCTTGCGCGCCAGCCGTCAATGACGCCGGGATAAAAGGCTCTTTCAAGCGGACGTTTGCCCAGAAAGGCGTGTAACGGAAACCATCGGCGGTTTGTTTCTTGGCAGTGAAAAGCCGGCAGAACACTGGTCAGAACCAGCCCCGCGGCATTCATCTGCCCTAAATCGTAACAAGCCGTCAGTAACCCTTGTTCCGGTCCGGCGTATGTATCATCTTCGTCCTCATTACGAAGGTGCGCGTAGCGGCAGTAATTTTCCGAGGCTTTATAACAAAGAACATTGACCGTATCTTTAGTCTCGGTTTGAGTTACCCGGATGTTATCATCAAGCTTAGCGGTGAGTTCCGTTAACTGACTTTTTTGAACGGCCGCGAAACAAACGAATTTCGGTATTTTACTCTTCAGCGTTATGTCGTGCTTTTCTTTTTCAAGGTACTGATAGAGCAGCCCTTCCTGAGTGAACTCATCCAGGCTTTCACCTTGGCGCTGAAATTTGTAATGATAATAATCACCCTTGTCATACACTCTGATTGTTCTGCCTCCCACCACCTCTCCCGCCGCATCATTCATTCTCGCTAAATCAATATCTGAACATGCGGGCAGTTTTCCGGGGAAGCGGTTATTGATCCAGGCATTAAGCTTAATGCCCGCTTTTAATTTTGCGGGTGTATAATTCACGGCGGAAAAACAAGAATAAAGGAGTTCATCGTAAAAAGGGTTGCATAAATCACTAGCCAGCGGATCCACCGGTTCAAGAAATCGTTCCTCCGGCAGCTCAGGTAACTCACTGCGGTTGATCATCGGCGGGCAATTTATCCATTCGATGAGCCGCGCTTTAAAACAATAAGGAACTTTCGGATGAGTCAGAACAATCAGATGGTGCGCGTTACTCTGAAAACTGCATTGCCTGATCAGTTCAGGTAAAAGTCGTTCACAATATATTAAGCAAAGGTCAATAATGCGTCTTAATCCGCCGGGCGATTGGTGAACTAACAATAAATGCCGTTTTATCAGCGTGATAAAAAACTCCGGAGTGATGTAGTCTATGATATCTTTAGCTGATCTGAAGGCGGCTTCGTATAAATCATTATTTTTCAGATAGTCCGGAACAAATCGCAAGGCATAGCCGGAAATAGCGAAATCCTTAGCGAAAGCCTTTTCACACAGCTTTTTCGCGGTTTCATAAGATAAGACCTTAAACGGAGCGTATTCTAATAGTATCGCGCATTCCGATACGCAATATTCACAAAGTCTGAGTCCCCACGGACGCGTCAGAAATTTTTCGGGAACAAATTCAATTGCGCAAGGCTCTTGCCTGCAGGCAATCTCACAAAGTTCCTGTCCCGCATTACCTTGCAATAATTCTTCGGGCACAAATTCTAATAACAGACCTTTTTTCTTTAATACATCGCAAGTCAGCGTTATTCCCCTTCGGCCTTTAAGATATTCTTTTTTAACATATTTATAATTTCTGGCATTGGCTTTGCAGGCCGTTTCGTAAAATTGATAGCCGTCATCCCCGTCTAACAAGGCGCTGAGGCGCTCCGGTAAAGTTTGTAAAGCCAAATCCGATGTTTCAGAGGCTATGAGGAAGAGTTCAAGCCCGATCCAGCCATCAAGGTATTTTCCGGGAACATAATCAATGAGACTGCCGTTTATCTTAAGGGCTTCTTTACAAAGGGTTAAACCAAGCCCGTAATTCTCAAAGAATTGTTCATCGAGACAGTCTAACCCCACAGTAGATCGCTTCAGACACGCCAGAAGTTGCTGATAACCCGTCTCACTGTAAAAATACGTATGCTTAATATACCTCAGGCTGAGATGACTTTGATGAATGCACAGCCTCCTGAGTTCGTTACCGCAATCGCCGTTGATGTGTTCCCCGGGAATATGCGGTAACGCGCAACCGAATTTGCTTTTCGCCGCCGTAAAGCAGAGCTCTTGTCCTTTTCGGCCTTTCAGCAGTCCGGGAGGCACGTATCGCAAAGCGTCGCCGTTTGTCTCGCAGCTTAGCGCGCACAGCTCATACCCTATTTCACTCCTGATAATGATATCCGGAACGTAAGCTAAGGCTAAAGCGTAGCGATCTTTACAGGCCGCGATACATATTTGTTTTCCTGTTTTTGTTTTAAGTACTTCTAAAGGTACTTTTTCGAGCTTGCTGCCATCCCGCCGGCAGCAAAACAGGTAAAGCTCCGGCAATATAAGCCGCTCGGGCATGTAATCTAATATATCGATTTTTTTTTTCCGGTATCCTAATCTCGCGGCTTCGGTTATTACCGATTTATCGCGTTCACTGAAAAGATGAAGCTGTGAATTCAAATAGGGCTCTACCACCGGGTGTTTCAGGATGTTGATGCCGAAATGCCTTACTAAATGTACGATATTCTCGGTCGTCAGACTCCGACATCGAATGAAGCTTAACAAGCCGGCTCTTGTCGCTGTGTCAATATTGAATGCCTGACGCGGCGCGTCAGGCTCTTTGTTATTCAGTGACGCGGCCCGGTCAGCCTGACTTTGGCGTGCCCGCGCGGTATAAGGAATTTGATCCTGATACTCAGGCCGGAGCCGGCTGTTCTGAGCGGCACCGGCCGGAAACCCGTCGTCTGTCGTTAAACTGACTGTCTTTTTAATGACTATATATTCTTTTTCGCTTACTTTGAGTGCCGGCTGAGTCTCTACCCGTAAAGATTCGCTGACGCTGTCAGTGAAGTCCGGGGATATATCGTGCCGCGGTTGCCGGGAAACGTGTTCCATGTGAGGTAATGACTGAGATCATAATCAACCAAATGTACAGTACAATAAAAAAACGCTCAGCGTGTAGGGGCGGGGCGAACGCATTAAGAGATCTGTTTCACACTTTTGATACGAAGCGCTCAAATCAGGGATTATGATTACCGTTTCAGGCCGCGCTTCCTCAGAAATGCGCTCCGCGTTCATTCGGGCGTACGCCCCGGCGCGGGCAAACGGATCTGTAAGGACGGTCAGTTTGCCCGGGGTTAAGACTTTCACCAGAGACTTCGCGTTATCTCGGAACAGTCGCTAAGATTATTTGAATCCTCTTTGTAACTTCAGGCTGTCGTAGGCGGCCTGAATATCCTGCGCTTTGGTTTTAGCCAGCGCCATCATTTCCTCCGGTAAACCTTTGGCGACCAGCTTATCCGGATGGTGCTCATTCATCAGTTTACGATAGGCCCGCTTAATTTGCTGATCGGTCGCCGACTTATCCAACCCTAATACCTGATAAGCATCTTCAATATTGGCTTTTTGATTGCCGCCTCGCATCGAAGATTGCTGAAAACGAAACTCGGCCTGCCAGCGTTTGAGCAGCACTTCCAGCTGCGAGGCTGAAAACCCCAGCTGCCGGGCGATAGCGGCGAGAATTTGTTTTTCCCTGGGATGTAATTCCGCGTCGGCGAGCGCCGTCTGAATTTGAATTTCCAGGAACATTTGCAGAATTTCCTGACGGCTGTCCGCGGCGGCTTTGAATTGCCGCAGGCAGGCGGTCAGATCAAAGTCAGCCTGTTTTCCCTGACGAAACGAATTTTGCGCGTCAGTTCTGACACTCCCTTGTAATCGCATCTGATCCATCAGCATACTGGCGATCCGGATATCAGTTTCCGTTACTCTTCCCGATGCTTTGGCGACGTGCCCCATAACGGCGAACGTGCTGTTAAAAAACTGACTTTGCTTTTTACCGGCATTACGGATAATCTGAACGCCGCCGCCGCGGTTATCATAAATATGACCGATCCAGAGGCCGATCAGCGCTCCGAAAAAACGGCCGAACATAAAGCCGATAACGGCGCCGAAAACTTTACCCCAGATTTTCATTATTATTACCTTGCCCTGATCTCAGGTTTACTTCATTTAATCGTTGCGGTGTGCCGACATCGTTCCAGTAGCCGTTCAGTTTTTCGCCGGATACCCGGTTCGCGGCTATGGCTTTATTTAATAACAGCGGCAGCGGAAAGGCTCCCTGAGGGCAGCTGTCAAAGAGCTGTCTGTGATAGATACCGATGCCGGAAAATGTCAGCTTGTTCTCGGCCTCGAATTCTACCCTGTCGCGGATTAAGCCGTAGTCGCCGTCAGGGTTATGCTGAGGGTTATCGACAAACCATAAGTGAGCCGACGCGTCTTCACTGAGCCTGAAATCACTGATTGACCCGGGAAGCTTATCAATATAGATATCGCCGTTGATGACCAGAAACGGCGCGTCACCTAAAAGCGGCAGCGCTTTATTGATGCCGCCGCCGGTTTCGAGTGCCTGAGATTCATGACTGTACTGAATGTTCAGTCCCCATCTGCCGCCGGTGCCCAAAGCCCGCGGAATTTGCTCGCCGAGCCAGGCGGTGTTGACCACCACCTCGTTAATTCCCGCTTGTGCCAGCTTTTCTAAGTGATAATGAATTAAAGGCTTACCGTTAACTTTAACCAGTGGCTTGGGAGTGGTGTCAGTGTAAGGCTTTAAGCGCCGGCCCCGGCCCGCGGCCAGAATCATGGCTTTCATTGTTGTTCCCGGGAGCGTCGCTTATACCTCGGTATGATCTTCGATTTCATCCAATTATCAAATTCAGTTAATTCCGGATATCGCCGGGTGACTTGTGATATGTAATCAAGCGCTTGCGGAATATCTTTTAAATAGCCGGCCTTTGCGTCCCGGTAAAATAACCGGCAGAAAATCCCCGCGATCTTTATGTGGCGCTGCAACCCCGTCAAATCAAACCAGCGCTGATATCGCGCGAAAGTCACGTCTTCAGGGATTAACTCAAGCTGTAGCGATTGTTCAAAATGCTGCTTTTGCAGCTCGCTCAGATACTCCGGCGGACAAACGACGTAGCAGTCCCGCAATAAAGATACCGCGTCGTAAGTTACCGGGCCTGAGACACTGTCCTGATAGTCGATAAGATAGAGCCGCTCATTATGAACCATGATATTTCGGCTGTGGAAATCACGATGCGTTGTGCATTGAGGCTGCTCAAGTAACGCTTTCGTTAACCGGTTAAATACCCTGTTGATTAGCGCGTGTTCACTGTCATTTAATGTTATCGCCAGATGTCGTTCAATAAACCACTGAATGAAGATGTTCAGTTCCGTGTTAATGAAGGCTTCATCAAACACGGGTAACGCGTGTTTATCCGTGCCTTTGACGAGTGCGATTTTAGCCAGCAGTCTCAATGCGTCTCTATAGTAAGTTTTTGTTTTATATTCAGATAATACGCAGGCCAATGGTTTGTCGCCCAGATCGGAGAGTAAATAAAAACCGGCCGCCTCGTTCGATGCCATCACCTCAGGCACCGGGATTCGCTGCCGGCGATAACTGCCGGTCAGCTCTATAAACGGAGTGATCGGCACTAAGTCCGTCCGTGAGTCAACGGCGATAAATGTATCGCGCTCACGGGTGATCCGAAAATAACGGCGGAAACTCGCGTCACCTGAAATTAATTCAATATCAATAGAGTTATTAAAATGTTGCTCCAGCCATGACTTTAGCGATTCTAATCTGAAATCTGTCAAGAAAACCTCGTTTACTGAGAGAGAAAATAAACTGTTTCTGTGCTCTGAAAATTGCATCCGCGCTCATTACGGGTATATTATAGCGACTAATTTTTTAGAAACAGCTAATAAATCAATTTGCTGTCTCAGAGAGATAAAATAATTTACCGAATGAAGTTTCGCTGCCTGATAGCATTAAGTCTGACGCCGCAACTGGCGTTAGCCCAGACGCCCCGGATCATAAATCCCGATAAAGCTGTTGCCGATAACAGGCCTGTCAAGCGCCGGTCAAAGTGCGTTGTGGTTCCGCCCAGGGTTCCTGCTTACATTTCTGACCGGGATCTTAAGGTTGATGATAAGCACATTCGTATCGAATCGGATCGTTCCGAAGCTCAGGTCGGTAAAACGGCGCATTTTTCCGGCGGTGTCACTTTTAGCCAGGGTCAACGTCACGTTTACGCTAACCAAGCCACGGTAAATAATGAAACCCAGCACTTGTCGGCAAAAGGTGATTTAACCTTTGAAGACCCGCGGATTACCATTGTCGCGGATTCACTGGACGCTGAAATGAAAAACAACAGCGCTTCACTGAAAGGCACCAAATACTGGCTCAGGGGGCAGCAGGTCAACGGTGAGGCCAAAGATCTTGAAATTACGCCGCAGAATAATTTAATTCTGTCCGGCGGCAGTTTTACCACGTGTCCGCCGGGCGATGAATCATGGAAACTTGAAGCTGACAAAATCAAAATTGACAGCACCCAGCAGTGGGGCGAAATTTACGGAGCGCGCTTTAAAGTGGCGGGAGTGCCGGTTTTATATGTGCCTTACATGACGATTCCGGTTTCCGATAAACGTAAATCAGGGCTGCTTTTCCCTAAATTCAGCACCAGTACCATTAACGGCGTCAAAATCGCGGCGCCGATTTACTGGAATATCGCACCCAATTTTGATTTAACTTACACGCCTGACTATATGTCAAACCGCGGCCTGTTTAATAAGCTTGAATTCCGCTATCTGACTGATTATAAGCAAAAGGGGCAGCTGAACTTTGAGTATTTACCTACCGATGATGCGATCCCGGGCAGTCCTGATCGTTATCTTTATCACTGGGATCACCAGGGTAAACTGAATGAGAACTGGCGTGTGCTGGCGGATTTTACGGATGTTTCTGACAACAATTTTTTTACGGATTTAGACTCTGATATTCGTCAGAATAATGATAATCAGCTCTTTCGTGTCGGTGAAGTGAATTATCTGAGTGATGACTGGGATTTCGGCCTTAAGGTTCAGGACATCAAAGTATTAGGCTTAGCTGAAAAGCCGTTTCAGGTTATGCCGCAGTTAACGGCGAGTTATCGCGCGCCGGATATTTATCAGAATATTGATTTTAATCTTTATTCTGAGCTGACTAATTTTGCTCATCAGGACAACGGCCGTTATTCGGCCACGCGCCTACATCTTGAGCCGAGTCTTATGCTGCCGCTATACGGCCCGGCCGGTTCAGCGACGGCTGAGTTCAAGCTTTATCAGACCATGTACTGGCAGCGGGGTGACGACGGTGAAATTCAATTAGCCGACAGCGTTTACCGCAGTATTCCTTCCGTGAGATTAAACGCTAAGGTTAACTTTGACCGTTCCCTGTCATTGTTCTCTGAGCCTTACCGCCAAACGCTTGAGCCGCAGGCGCAATATTTGTTTGTGGGTTATCAGAATCAGTCTGATATCGGCTTGTATGACAGCGCGCAGTTACAGGACGATTACTACGGTTTGTTCCGTGAACGCCGCTTTTCCGGTTTAGATCGCATTGCTGACGCTAACCAAATCACTCTGGGGTTAACCACCCGGCTGTTTGATTTCCATAATCGTGAAAGACTTAAATTCAGTTTCGGGCAAATATTTTATTTAGAGGACAGCCGGGTCAATTTGTTTAATGAAGCGGTACAGGATCAGCCTTCATCTTCGGTATTAGCCGCGGAATTTGACGCTCATTTGTTTGATGAATGGCATTTCAGTGCCGCGACTCAATATGACACGCAGCTGAGTAAGACAAAGAAAAACGAATACTCACTGGATTTCCGGCCGCGGGCCGACAAACTGTTCCAGCTCAGCTATCGCTTCGCTCCGGACTTATTGAACACCAACACCAATGATCAGGTGGATATTTCGCAGGCGGGTGTCCGTACCGCCTGGCCTGTCAGTGATGATTTGTATTTCGTCGGTAACTGGTATTATGATCTCAACAGAGACAGAAGCATTGAATCCTATACGGGCTTTCAGTATGAGTCTTGCTGCTGGGCGGTTCGCTTGAGTTATCATTACCGTATCAAGACCAATTATCATGATAATATCGCCGCCGACCTAATTGAGCGTGAGCAATTTGAAAGCGGCGTGTATTTGAATTTCCTGATTAAAGGCTTTGGAGGTTCAGGTAAACTGGGGGTGTCAGATATGCTTGATGAAGGGATCTTCAACTATCGTAAACCGCTTTATTTGAGAAATTAAACAAACGGCTGAACCTCTGACGAGGTCCGCAGTCAAACGGAATTCAACCATTACCCTTTTGGTAAACGGTATTAAACATATCCGGCATATTGATGTGTCATACCGGCGAAGGCTGGTATACGATGTCTTTTTAAATGTTGAAAGGGCACCGGACTTCAGCTTTCGCTTAAGTGACGAGTCTTCAGTAATCCTGATATCAATAATTAAATAAAACGAAAATATTCAGCCAAGGACTTTGTGGATGAGATTTTGTAAAACCATTATTTTTACGCTTTGTGCGTTGTTGTTAACTCAAAGCGCTATCGCGGCACCACAGCCATTAGATCGGGTGGCCGTTCAGGTTGATGACGGAATTATTCTTGAAAGTGAGATTCAGGATATGATCAAAACCGTTAAAGACAACGCTCAGGCCGGCAATCAGTCGTTACCCTCCGCTGGCGCCTTGCGCACTCAGGTTATCGAGCGTTTAATCCTGAATCATCTGCAAATGCAAATGGCTGAAAGAATCGGTTTGCATATCGGTGACCTTCAGCTTGATCAGACTCTAGGTAATATCGCCGCGGAGCAGGGTCTGACCGTTGAGCGGATGCGTAAAAAAATCCAGCGCTCGGGTACCAGCTTCGCGAAGTATCGTGAGCGGCTCCGCCAGGAAATCACTATCGGTGAAATTCAGCGTATTCAGGTTCAGCGGCGTATTCAGGTTTCACCGCAGGAAGTGAATAGCCTGGTGAAAATGATTCAAGAGCAGGGACAGAAGAATGTGGAATACCAAATCGGTCACATTCTGATTGAAATCCCGTCCAACCCGACTAGCGAGCAGGTGGAGGCGGCTTCTAAGCGCGCGCGGGCGGTATTGAGGCGCCTGAAAGACGGGGCTGACTTTAAACGTACCGCCATCGCGTCATCTTCCGGCCCTAAAGCGCTGGAAGGCGGTATCTGGGATTACATGAACATCAATGAAATGCCGACCCTGTTCGCCGAGGTTATGAACGGCGCTAAGAAAGGTGACATTCTGGGTCCGATTAAAAGCGGCTCAGGGCTTCATATCATTAAAGTGATGGATGTCCGCGGTCAGAAATTGAACGAAATTGAAGAGGTTCGCGCGAGGCACATTCTGCTGAAGCCGTCGCCGATTCTTTCAGAGGAGCGCGCTAAAACTGTTCTGGAACAGCTTTTAAAGCAGATTAAGTCCGGTAAAGCTAAGTTCGCTGATCTGGCCCGTAAATATTCAGAAGACCCCGGCTCGGCGGCCAAAGGCGGTGAGCTGGGCTGGGCACAGCCCGATGTTTATGTTCCCGGGTTTGCCAGGACGTTAGAAAATCTGAAAATCGGTGAAATAAGTCAGCCGTTCCGTACCAGCCACGGCTGGCATATCGCTCAGCTGGAAGCGCGACGTAAAGTGGACGCCACGGATCGAGTTAACACTAACCGCGCGCGTCAGCTGATTTTCAGACGTAAGTTCAATGAGGAGCTGCAGAACTGGCTCGAAGAAATACGTGCCAATGCCTATATTCAGGTGTTTGATCAAAAGTAGAGGTTAAATTTGACGATTAAACGAATCGCCGTCACTCCGGGCGAGCCGGCGGGTATCGGCCCGGATCTCGTCGTAAAGTTAGCTCAGCGGTCCTGGCCGGCCGAGCTTGTCGTTTGCGCCGACCCGGCAATCTTAACATGCAGGGCGAAAAAGTTAGGTTTGCCGTTAACGCTTAAACCTTATCAGCCCGGACATGAACCGGCCGCTCAGGAAGCGGGCGCGCTGACCATCGCTCCTTTCGACGTCGCGCAAGAGGTTCAGTGCGGCGTGCTCAATGAAAAGAACAGCGCTTACGTGGTCGAAACTCTGCGTTTTGCCGGTGAGCGTAATATGACGGGTGAGTTTGATGCCGTGGTGACAGGCCCCGTTCATAAAGGTATCATCAATCAGGCCGGCGTCTCTTTCAGCGGTCATACTGAATTTTTCGCTAACCAGGCCGGCTGCCGGGATGTCGTTATGATGCTCTCGGCGCCGGACTTACAAGTGGCGCTGGTGACTACTCACATACCGCTTGCTTACGTATCCAAGGCCATAACCGCTGAGCGTATTAAGAATATCGTCACAATTTTACACAAAGATCTGACAACTAAATTCGCGCTTGAGCGACCTAAGCTATATGTTTGCGGCTTAAATCCTCATGCCGGAGAAGACGGTCATCTCGGGCGGGAAGAAATTGATATCATTATTCCCGCGTTAGAAGCGCTCAGAGATGAGCTTGCGGCGGATATCGTCGGGCCTCTGCCGGCGGATACCTTGTTCCAGCCTAAGTATCTTGAAAACGCTGATGCCGTGTTAGCCATGTATCACGATCAGGGGTTACCTGTATTGAAGTCACTCGGCTTTGGCAAATCCGTCAATATCACGCTCGGATTGCCGTACATTCGCACTTCAGTAGATCATGGTACCGCGCTGGAATTAGCGGGTACCGGAGAAGCGGACGCCGGAAGTTTTGTCTGCGCTTTAAATAAAGCCATCGAGCTGGCCGGTAAGAATTAATTATAATGAGCAGTAAAGTACATTTAGGCCATACGGCCAGAAAGCGTTTCGGTCAGAACTTTCTGACTGACGTTAATATCATCGACAGTATCGTCGGCGCTATATCACCTGATAATGACCATATCATGGTTGAAATCGGTCCGGGTTTAGGCGCGTTAACAGAGCCGGTCGCTGAAGAGGTGGATAAGCTTACCGTTGTTGAGCTGGATAAGGATCTGGTTGAGCGCTTAAGGACACATCCTTTTCTTAAAGATAAGCTGGACATTCATCAGGGCGACGCGCTGCAGTTTGATTTCAGTACCTTAAAAGAGGAAGGTAAAAAGCTCAAAGTTTTCGGAAACTTGCCGTATAACATTTCAACCCCGCTGATGTTTCATCTTTTCGGGTTTTCGGAACTGATTGAAACCATGCACTTTATGCTGCAAAAAGAAGTGGTGTTACGATTATCGGCAAGTCCGGGCAGTAAAGCTTACGGTCGTTTAACCGTCATGGCGCAGTATTTCTGCCGGGTCGTGCCTGTGCTGGAAGTACCGCCTGAGTGTTTTGCGCCGCCGCCGAAAGTGGATTCCGCGGTGGTTCGTTTATTGCCGTATGAAACGAAACCGTACCCTTGCGATGACATTAACGTTTTAAGTAAACTGGTTACACGGGCGTTTGCGACGCGCCGCAAGACGCTGCGCAATAACTTAAAATCAGTACTCAGCGATGACGGCTTCGCGCGGCTGGACATTGACGCGGCACTCCGCCCGGAGCAGATCAGTGTTGAGCAATATGTAACAATGGCAAATCATCTTTGCCGAAAACACTAGTACCTGGCGAGCAGTTTTTCGGTATTTTCGGCGTTCAGGTTAAATGCTCCGTAAGGCGTTCTTGTACGATAATACCGGCGGTATTTCAGGCAAGAGTACCTCAGAGCGCTTAAGACGGGCGGCTAAAAAGTGAAAAAACTTCTCATAGCCGGGTACTTAACTAGTTATCTGGGTTAAAAATGGCGCAGGATAAATATTCATTTCGTGTGGAAGTTAAAACTGAATATCTTGAGGATCAATCTTCTCCCGATGAAGATAAGTTCTTATTCAGTTACACCATAACCATTGTCAATCTCGGTGATATGCCCGCAAAGCTGGCAACTCGCCATTGGCTTATTACTGACGGTAATGGTCAGCAAAATGAGGTTAACGGTTCAGGCGTGGTCGGTGAGACGCCGACGATTGAGCCTGATACCGCGTACCAGTATACCAGCGGAACCGTGCTCGACACTCCGCTGGGTTTTATGGAAGGCTATTATTATATGCAAGCGGCGAATGGTGAGACATTCAAAGCAATGATCCCGCGCTTTCGTTTAGCCGTGCCGGGATTATTGCATTAGGTCTTTTTACGGGACTGCGGTTTATTGTAATTTTTTTCAGTGACGCCGCGGAAGAGTTCGTATCAAGTATGCCGTCACTCCGGCGAAGGCCGGCGTCTTTGGTTAATTTTGCAAAAGTGGCCGGATGACCGACATAAACAACTGTCGTTATCGCATTTCCCGCGGGTACGACAAATGACGTGCTGAAATTTAACCTGGAAAAGCAGTCGGCGGCGCTTTTAAAGCGGAAAAAATGGCCGCCGGAGTTAATTTTAACCAGATTATGAACGTCAGGCATTCACCTGAAAAGTGAGTTCGCTTAGCTGCTTTTCTGATTAAACATAATGCGGTTATCAGGCTTTTACGCGCCCGGCTGCTTTTTTAGGTTTAAATATGGCAAAATATTTTGTTGGTGACATTCAGGGATGTTATCAGGAATTACGTCGGGTGCTTGATGCCGTTGATTTTAACCCGTCCATTGACGAGCTCTGGGCCGTGGGCGATCTGGTTTCCCGCGGTCCGGATTCATTATCAACATTAGAATACTTATATCGCCTGGATAACAGCGCGAAAGTGGTGTTAGGTAACCATGATCTGCATTTACTGGCTTTAGCGGCCGGTATAAAAAAGCGTAATCAAAAAGATTTACTTGATCCTTTATTAGATTCTCCAAAGCTTCCTAAATTCATTGATTGGGTACGTCAGCAGCCTCTGGTCAGGTATCTGCCGGAACGAAACCTCATTATGACCCACGCCGGAGTGCCGCCGCACTGGGATTTGCAAACTCTGTTACATCAAGCTGATGAAGTTTCTCAAGCGCTTAAAAGCGATGACTATATTGAGTCATTGATCTCAAAAATGTATCACAATAAACAGTCCCGATGGCATGACGGTCTGACTCATTTCGAAAAGCTGAAATTTACCATTGACGCCTTAACCCGAATGCGATTTTTATATCAGGACGGCAGTTTAGACTTTTCCTGTAAGCTGCCGCCGTCACAAGGGTATCATGAGGGTTTAGCGCCCTGGTTTGAATTCCCGGGTCATCTGCTTAGTCAGCATACCTTAGTTTTCGGGCATTGGGCGGCGCTGATGGGGCGCGTTGAGGAAGACAATATAAAAGCATTGGATACCGGTTGCGTGTGGGGAGGAAACCTGACACTCTGGTGCCCGGAAACAAATGAAAAATTTACCCAAAAAAGGTTAAAGTAAGGTGACAATGTTGCCGATATATGTTTGATAATCCCGCAAAGCTCAGTCGGGTACCTAATATAATAACAATTCGAAGCGCGGCTATATCACATGATTTCCCGCCATTACTTAAAACTATAAAAAACAGAAATTTCTATTTATCAATTCACAAGACCCGTTTTTGCTGAAATTGATTCTGGGAAGAGCTATAAGAGTCGGAGTACCCTATGAAAATTTCCGTGGCTATGCGCGTCATCGGCGGATTCAGCGTTGTTACATTAATGCTTATCATTCTTGGCGTGATGTCTCATCTCACCAATGACAGTTCACGTGAAAGCACGATGCTGATGCAGGAGGTCAGTATTCCCGCGATGAAGGCGACCAGCTTTCTTTCAGAGAATTTAAGTGAGCAGCGCAGGCTTTCCTTAAAGGCGTTTTATTCCGGGGAGGCTGACGAGCTTGCGGATATTGAAAATCAGTATCAGAGAAGTGTGACTCAGTTTCAGCAAAAGTTAAATGAAATTGAGCGGTTAATGAAAAACAATACCGATCTTCTGAAACGGGTCTCATTAATCAAACGGCAATACCGCGAGTTGCGGACGATAAACCAGAAGCTGATTGCGGATAAAAAAGCGGCTGAAGGCCTGCGAACGCGGCTTTATCAAAAGAGTGACGAGTTTGAGTCCGCGCTGGATGATACCTCGTCTTTATTACTTGACTTAATCGATCATGAAACCAGTGATAACGCGGCGCTGAGAAGCGTCGCGGCGGCGGCCGTTACCATTGATTCAAACCTGAGCGGCTTAATCACGACAGTTCAGGAACTTATCAATACTTCAAAGCGGCAAAACTACGATATTTTAAGCAAAGAGTTGAGTTATGTCGTCGGTGATGTAAAGGCAAAAGCGGAACACTTAAGTCGTACCGGCAGTGATGACAATCTGATTTCAGATACGATTGAGGAAATAAGCGAAGCCGTTTCGCGGCTGCTGGCCGAAGTTGAGGGTGAAAACGCTTTTCTGTCTCAAAAAGCGAAACAGCTGGATTCAGTCGCTCAAGTTGATGATGATTTTTCAATTTCAGAAAGCATCGCTACGGAGATGGCCGTTAAACTGAGCCGGCTGAATACGGAAATCGAAGCGTTCAGCAGCGACGTAAATACGCAGGCTGTTGATAAAATAGATAATGCCAGCTTTCAGACTAAAGTTGTTGAAGCTGTCGCGATTTTAGTGGCCGTTATTGTGAGTATTATGGTTGTTCGTCCGCTTAAATCATCGTTAGATGAAGTGAATCATGCTTTACAGGTTTTCGCTTGCGGAAACTTAACGCATAAGCTTGATGATTCCGGGCATGATGAATTCGCTGTTTTGGCGGCGAACTGTAATCGTTTGGTTGACAGCCTGAGAAGCGTAATCACCGGAATTTTAGACCGCTCGACTCAGCTGGCGGCCGCGGCTGAGGAAACCTCTTCTGTCACCACCCAAACCACGGTTGGTATTAAGCAGCAAAAAGATCAGGTCAATATGGCCTCAACGGCCACCACTGAGCTGAATTTAAGCGCGCGGCAAGTATCACAAAGCGCTGAGCGGGCTCTGGCTCAGATCAAGCAGGCGGATGAGGAAGCGCGGCATGTCCGTGAAATTGCCGAAGAGAATAAACTTATTATTCTCGCGTTAGCGGATGAGGTTTCCTCCGCCGGGCAGGTGATTAATAAAGTTCACTCCGACAGCGCCGCGATCGGCTCAATTCTGGATGTCATCCGCGGTATCGCCGAGCAAACTAATCTGCTGGCGTTAAACGCCGCCATTGAGGCGGCACGCGCCGGCGAGCAGGGACGGGGTTTCGCCGTTGTCGCCGATGAGGTTCGAAGCTTAGCGTCACGAACTCAGGATTCCACCAGTGAAATTCAGCAGATGATTGAGATTTTGCAGCAGGGTACCGAGGAAGCGGTCCGGGTTATGGAACTTGGCCGCTCTAAAGCCGGCAGCTGCGTTGATAAGACAGAGCAGGCGAATGCC
The DNA here is from genome assembly GCA_965200795.1 of Parashewanella sp. Taxonomy (GTDB): domain Bacteria; phylum Pseudomonadota; class Gammaproteobacteria; order Enterobacterales; family Shewanellaceae; genus Parashewanella. The sequence goes on along the minus strand of CBDAVB010000022.1, from coordinate 37,746 downwards.
GCGCTGGAAACCATCAGTGACTCTGTCCATAAAGCCTATGATTCAGGTATGCGTATCGCCGACGCGGCGCAGGAGCAGAACGCGGTGAGTCAGCGGGCCTCCGGGAAACTGGATGAAATCGCCATGATTTCAGAGGAAACCGCCGCCGGCGCTGAACAAACCGCCGCCTCGAGTCATCAGGTGGCGCAGCTGGCTGAAGAATTAAAAACCTCGGTTGGCGAGTTCAGGGTTTAGCGTCCGCCGTGTTTTCAGGGAGAGACGTTAGCGCCCGGCCGTAAGTTTTCCGATATTTCAGGTTTAACGGTCTGTCAGGCTTTGTTCAGACGAGTCTTGCCGCTACGGAAACCTGCTCGTCAAAGGGGAGTTTTTCGAGAGCCGAGTATGCTCGCGAGGGTGCTATTTTTTCCAGTGCTTTTAATAAGCTGACCCTGGTAGAGAATGAAACGGCTTCGTCGAAGCATGCGTTATAGAGTTTATCCGCGATTAACTTGGTGCTGACAAGGTTAAGGCTCCCGGCCGCTCTTTCACAGCAGGAAACGTAAAGTCGTTCGAATGGCGCGATGTCATCGCTCAGCTGATTAAGGACTTCAACTAAAATATTAAGCCCGGCTTTCAGTAATACGTCTTCAAATTCCTTCGGCGGCGCGAGTTTCTGCGACTGATAAGAGCTTAATATCGTCACGATGACAGGCGCCCGCGCTTGAGTCAGCTGTGACGGATCTGATAAACGTTCCATCAAATTACTCCTTTGTCTCTTAAAAGCGTCACTGCGGATTTTTTTGTCAGACATCAGTGTCATAAGCGTACGATGTAAAAAGCCGGGAATTAAGTCCGGTGAGTCTAAACCCGCGAGTTCGAAGGCCATAAAAAATCTCTTTAAATCCCGGACAATGTCCCCGGGAAGCCCGTCTAAGCCGCCGTTGAGCTGTTTATATTGCCTTAATAATTCTATACACTGCTCGGGACATCGCAGCAGGCCTTGTTCATCGGTATCGGTGAGATTATGCCGGACGGACTGAACTAAACTTGAGGTTTGTAACTGTCCGGCGTCGGGTAATCCGAGTTGATGAATGACATCCGCGGCGATAAACAGTTCATTCAGATCATTAGCGCTGTTAACGGGTTTCGCAAGCCATGACTTCGCGAGCTCAGTCAGCTTTAACGCGATTTTACTTTTCAGCTCATGGTGTCTGGTGGCCTCTAAGTCCAGGTAGCAATGGAACAACCTGGTCTGGGTCAGCTCGTTTTCAGGCTTTGAGAGCAATTCCTTCGCTTGCGTTAAAACCTCAGTCTTTTTTATAACGAAATTTCTGTATCTGTTTTCGATTTTAGCTAAGGTATTGCCGGTAAGCGGCATGTGTCTGATGAAATCCTGTTTAAAGGTTTCATCGCTCAGCAGTATGAGTTTTGCGTCTGTCGTTAATTTACCGAAGAGCTCATGCTTATTTGAGCAGGTGTTGAAAATAGCCCTGGAACGCTCAGGAAAGTGTCTCAGCATTAACCGCAGGCACGTGACTTTATCATTGAACGGTGTTGAGTCCGCCTCAAAGTAGCGGACGACCACCTCAGACTCATTATCAGTTAACGGCGCCGCGGATCGTGACAGCCGGTTCAGACACTGAGCGTAAAGGTGCTCAAAAAGCTCGGTTTTGCCGCCCAGCCGCCAGAGGACGTCGGCAAGATTTTTTTTTCTTAATTTGAGCGTTATCAGCGTGATCTTTTGCGGCAGAGCCTGAGACCGCGCCTGATAAGATTTCAAAATGTTCACAATGATGTTTAAGTGCCTGGTCTGGGGCTTAAATGAGTCAGGAAGCACCTGCACTAAAAAGCTCCGATACAGATAAAAGTGTCGCTTGTCGTTTTTGTTCGTATGAGAAAACAGGTGTTCAATTAACGTTACCTTTTCCGAGTCCGGCGTTACCAGACTGAATAATTCTGAGAGTAAAGATGTGTTTGTTTCAACCGGAATAACTTTAATCAGCACGCAAATGAGCTGAGGCGGAATACAGCTCAGGTTGCTATTTAGCGTTTTAATTTGTTCAATCACAATGAGTAAGTCACCAAGGTTTACGGAGGGTTGTTTTAACACGCTGATTAATGACGCCTTTAACCGGCAAAGTTCATTCCTCCTGCCGTCCGGGGACCGCTCCCCGGCCGGTTGCTGACGGTTTGCTGTCACATGTGACGCAGACTTTGTATCAGTCCGCGCGTTATCGTTCTTTTTAATTCTGTTTTGCCGGGTGTTAATCAGCTCGTCTGATGATGATTTGACTGAACGGGACCGCGTCTGACTTTCAGGGGCACTGTGCTTTGCGTCTGACGAATCCGGATTGCGCGAAATTTCAGGAGCATCATTTTTAAATACCGGTGGCGCGATATCCGCAAGAATGGTTAACGCGCCTCGCGGCGATGATTGTTTCTGATTAAGTGTCTCGTCACGCCTTGTGACCTCTGTCGTCAGTCGTTCCCTGAATTCAGGGATAAGCATGCAGTCATGCCTGCTGAGGTATTTATCCAGCTTTCGGTTTATTACCTTTAAGTCGTTAGGGCTGGCTGACAGTATTATTTCCGCTATCTCATCTTGTGTGGCTTGCTTGTATTTACCTATAAAAAATTTAAGCAAGCTTAAATCATTTAAGCTTGTTAAGGACATGATATTTGCTATGGCTGTTACGTCAATAATACCTTTAATATTTAGTATCAGAAGTCTGAAAACCGGAATCGGGCTTTGATGATTTAACGCATTGTGTAAATGTCTGCGGGCTTGCGTTTCATCGCGGAATATGTCGTTCGTTTCCCGGTTGTCTCCGGTTTTGGATACATCCTTATCGCAGTACCCCGCTCTCAGTAACCCCTGATAAAGCTCCCTTTCCATGGTATGGTTGAACTGAGGTGTCAATATATACCGGCAGCAGCGTTTTAAGGTCAAAGAGTCTAATTTTCTAGACATCAGGTGCCAGTCTAAAATCCGGCACTGAGCCTGAACATTTCCCTCGGCCGCGGCCGAAAAAAACACTTCAGCTATGGTGTTCTCAGATTCGGAACCGCTCATTATCCCGTGGTTCAGCTTCATTAAAGAGAGGTGAAAAGCCTGACTTGAACCGCTCCAGCAGATCTCCGCTAAATCTAATCGATTCAATGAGAAAAGCTTAAGTCCTAATGCGGGAAGGAAAATCAGTTTATTTTCCTTATCTAATCCGCTTATTAAATCAGTAAGCTCTGCTTTTCCCGTAGTCAAGGTTAAACCGAGAAGTATCGACGTTAACAGGTAATAGCCGTTATTTTCCGGTATGTGAGCTAAACATTTTTCCGCTGTTTTGATGTCAATGATTTTCGCCTCATATCCGAACCAAATCATTCTGGCTAATTCGTCAACTGAACTTGTGTTAGGTTCTTTTATGCAATACTGAGCTGTTTCGGTATCAGTAAGGAAAAAGTATATCAACTCTTTAAAATATTTATCTTTTTCATTAGCATTATTTGTCAGCTCGTAAAATTCCTCATAATCCATTCGGGTTAGTTTTTTGTTGTTATCCTCCAGCCACGACAGAATTTGTCTCGGGCTGAATTTTTCCTGTAGCAGCATTAACAGTTTCACGCTGTTTTTCATATAACTGTATTTAAAGTATTCCTGAAGCTTACTTTCACCCAATATTTCTAATTTTTGACAAGGCACATCCAGCAATATTTCAGGCCGGCTTTTCAGAGTGTCACAGAGCAAATTTTCAACAGTACGATGAAAAGCCATATTGCTCAATGAATACGTATTAAGGACATCGAGCATCAGCGCCATGATGATTTTATCCGAGCTGCATAAGCCTTTTATAATGGCGTCTCTGGTGCCGTAGACCTTTATTGTTAACTTATGGATAATACTGCTTATTATGGCAAGCTGATTCACCGCCAGGCACTGGCGAACGTCTGATGTATCGATATACCTGAGAAGTGATACCGGGCAGTAGCGTTTTCTGTTTATCACCTCATTAATTAATCTTACTTTTTTTTGACTTGATTTTTCTTCGGCGATCAATTGTTCGTACATATCCTCGACAAAAAATAATTCGTGCGAGTCGTTAAGGACAAATCGCAGATGAGCCGGTATGGTTTCTTCCGGCCCGCTTTCAGAGCACGCTTTTCGCTCATTATCAGGATGAAGCTCATTAGTAGTTTCAGTTGAGGTGTTTTGGGCTATGATCCGGGTAAGACGTATAATTTTTTCTGATGCTTTTAAGCAGATGACATCTGCCAGATCCTGTGTTTTCTTACAATTATATGAGTAGCTTGTCAGTAACTGTAACAACCTTTCTTCAGAAAGATGACACCAGGAGTTCTGAACAAAGGATTTGCAAGTCCTGAGGAGTTTGGTGTTAAATTCAACATCTTTTATTTGTGCCGCGGACTGAAATAAGCCGGTTAACTGGGCATAGCTTAGCGAGGCCATCTCAGGTAAATAACAGTCTGTCTCCACATTTTCCAGTTTAATATATTCAGCGGGAAGGTTTCTTCTGCGAATATAATACCGGGTCTGATTCAGTTCTTCAGCTGTGGTGAACAGAAAACACCGCCCTTGTGAAAACTCCAGATTAAGCCGAGTCGCGGCTTCAGAAATAAGTACCGCGGTTAATTCGGGCGATTGAGTCAGATGTAAATGACGGATGTAGTTTTTTAAATCATGTACGTGTATTCCTCTGTAAATGAGTTTGCGTTCCCGGCATAAGTGAATTTCTCTTTGGACCCTTAACAGGGTCAGCAGCTTGAATACCTTTAACGGATCCGGGTCATAAATGAACGTTTTCTGACGCTCGAATTTTTCTATAATACGCGAGGATTCTTCTAATTCTACAAACATTCTGAATTCATGTTCATCAAGCTCAGAATGACGTACAACCAGTTCAGTTAATTTCACGTTATTATTGAAGTAAGTATAGTACCCTGTAAATAACATGATTAACGCGGTTTTAAGCGGCTGCTCATCTATAAAGCGGTCTAAGAGAAAGTTATCGGTTTCCTTGTGAGAAAGGCATTGACTCGCATGAGTTAAAACGGCGATGGTCGCGTTGTTTGTGAATCGGTTTTTATCAAGTAACTCTGTAAATTCAGCGGGGAGTGTTATAGGCCCTTTTATACCTGTATCCAGACACTTCTCCGGAGAGCAATGAGTAAGATACAGCTTTGCCAGTGTCGCGAATACCGCCGGCTCGTAACCGTTGTTTAAGGCGATAACTTTTAACGCTTCCGCCTTGTTCTCAAGCGCGTTTATTCTTTCATTTAATTTGCTGATTAACGGTTTTTCACTACTTGAGGCCGCTTTCCTCCGGGTTTTTATAAAGCACTGATACAGAGAATAGCAGCTATGAGGGGATAGTCTGATTAAATCGGAATATTTAGTCGTCACTTTGAATAACAAGTCATAGCATTGCCGGGTATTTACGGTCCAGCGATATAATTCACTCTGCAGATGTATCGCGGCTAAAAAACCATTATCGCAAAGAGAATTAAGCACAAGCTTACATTTTTTCTCATCTCTTTGTTTTATCGATACATTAATCTGCCAGTACTGCCATTTTTTATTCGCGTCTTGATTACTGTGTTTGTGTGCCGGCGGATTGTTTTCCTCTATATATGTCTGTGCCGCCGCTGGTGACACTCTCCCGAATATCCCTGATAAATATAGCATAGGGCCGCAGGCTTGTATTGCGATTTCTGTTGATAAGGATAATGTTTTACAGACTTGCGCTCTGAACTTCTCAGCGTTTACAGGGTCAGTTTTATTTTTAATGATGAGATTGGTAATGCTTCTGATTGCCGCGTTTTTCTCTGACTCCTTCTCTGACTTTGAATCAAGTAAAATAGCATTATCAGACTCCGAAAGTTTTAGCAGCCAGTATTCAGCCTCAAACGGTAAATAAACCCTGTCATCACTGTAAAGCAATCTTTTTATTAACTGAATCTGCGCAAAGGCACAACCGGCGTCAGCGGCGCGGCGAAGACCGAATAGTTCAAGTTCTGTAACTTTATTTTTACTGAGATTGCTTTTACTGACGTTGTCAGTGATAAAAAGGTGCAAGCCGATATATTCATTTCTGTTTGTCGCCGGGCAGAGATAGTCACTGCTGATCTCTGAACAGTGAAGTTTTTCAGACAGCTCAAATTGAGCATTTTCAGGCTTTTTCGCGTCACCTTGCGCTGACGCGGACGGATGACCCGCACCGGCCTGTTCCGCTTTGTGCCGGCTGCTCTTTTCTTTTTTGAATGTTTTCTTTTGAGTCTCTGTCTCAATCGCGTCATAAGCATTTGACACCGGAGCCTGACTGTCAGTATGGAATGTCGTGATCGCGGGCGACGGTGCGTTTACAGCCAGATAAGCCGCGCCTTTGACATCGAGCCGACTGTCCGGCGGCGTTTTATCTTGCCTGACAAATTTATCGTCCGGTAGCTTTTCCGTTACCGGTGTTGAGCGTTCAGAAGCTGCTGCCATTATCACTTACTACCCAAATTTGAAGCTGTATCACTCAGGGGCGATTCGCGCGGCGTCATCGTTTGCTTATTTTGAGACAAAAATAAGTACCCGAACAGAATTTATTCACTTTTCTGATCCCCGTCTTAAGCGCTCCGCGGGATTACTCTTACTTGAAAAACTGCCGCATTCCCGCGGAAGTAGCTGACCATAAGTTTTCTGACATTTTTTGATCCCCGTTTTTACCGCATTATTGTGTTGCGTCTTCGGTTACACAGCCACGGCTGTGCTCCCCGCACCTGTAACAAAGAGTCAGGAATTTTATTATAAGCCCGGGATTGCGCGAAATGTGCCGAGTAACGCCGATAAACCGCACCGCAGCAAGCCGCGGGAAGTTAAATCCCGGAGGTTTAAAAGAGCTGACACTGAGATTCTTTGTGTCAAATTTTAAGCTGAGTTTAACTGTTACCGCACTTTCCGGGCCGGCGCGCGGCCATGTCATACCCCGCGTAAATATCAAATCCGACTTCAGACGTGTCGATGTTCGGGAAGTCATCACATTCATTTTTATCGAATATGACTTTAGCCTTTTCCTGCCCGCGATAAAACGGATTGAGTCTGAATACCTGATCAATCGCCGGCATGATTTCATGATCATTAAAATGGCTGTGGAAATGCAAGGCTTTAATATTCGCCGGATAGTTTAACAGAAAGAATTTATGACTGATTAACGTGAGCCGGTCTGTTATGTGTTTGATATTCTTCAGTCCGCCTTTTTTTCCGCCCATCTGCTCAAAATCCGGATTATTTTCCGCCAGAGTCAGCTGCCTTACTTGCGAATTGCGCAGTTTAGGCATTGATATATCCCGCAGCCGCTTATTAAACTCAACATCAAGTTTTTTTAAGGTTTCGAGTTCTGGAAATCTGACACTTTTCAACTGGTCGTTCCAAAGCAGCTGTAATGTGTCAATTGTGACCAGCTTAGGGAACGCGTTCTCCAGACTATAAGCTTGATTAGTGTTCGAGAGTTTAAGTAAACCCGTTACGGCCAGTCCCGGAAAAGTGAGGTTCGTTAAGTTCGTTGAATCAATAATGATGAGTTGGCGCGCGGCCTTAAGAGCGGGAAAAGGCTGACTCGACAAGTCAGTTGAGTTTTTTATCGCCACCGAATCAGCAACGGATAAATCCGGAAAAGCAAGGCGTGACAGATTTGTTGAATGCTGAATTACCACTGAGCCGGCAACAGACAGTTCAGGGAAAAGATGACTGACCTGTTTAAAATCGGTATCGTAGAAACTTAACCGCTTGACGCTGGTGATGTTATTAAATGCCGAGAAATCGATGTTATCCGCGTGTTTAAAAACGAACGCCTCGTCAGCGTGTTCGCAGTCCGGCCATTGTTTAAAATAATTCGTCACATCAGTGTTATTGTAAAACGTCGCCGCGGGACAGGCGAGTTTATCCGTAATAAAGTTATTCCCGGAATTCAGCTCCGGTGTCGCATGCGCACCGTGAGAGCCTAATAACAGTAATAAAGGTAAGATGTTAATTTTCATATGTTTCACCATGTAACCGTTTTGTTTAATATTTTTCACTTTCAAGCGGCGAAAAGTCAGTTTAACTTGCTGTTCAGGCTTTAAAAGTCCGGTTTGTCCGCTGGAAAACTATTTCAGTTGAATGATCCTTCAGCTGAAAGATCCTGAGAATTCGAAAAGGTTTAACTGAATTAAGGTATTTAAATTTATGTAAGGCGAGTAACGTCGTACAATTTTTTATCGCCGTTATTCTCGTTCGGTTTTCGCGCGGAATAAAATAACCTATCACCATAAGATATGATTTCATGTTTTAATATTCATCCGTATCACTGAATATTCATCTTTTTATTCACTGAGGAATAACTAAGAATTTGTCGTGGCGTCAACAGCATAGAAATTAGTTTATAAGGAGTATGACCAATGACACGGTTAAACGGAAATATCTGACGTTACCTTTGTTTATCAGCCGACTCTGACTATATTTAAACTTGGAAAGAGCGGTTGCCGGCGCTTAAGTGACGTCGCTCACGGCTTTTTAAAACACGATGCAGTTATCAGACTTTATACGCGTCCGACTGCTTTTTAGGTTTAAGTATTATTTTTTACATGAAGAAACAGTCGTTATGCTGAACAGAGTCTGGTTGGTATTTTTTTCAGTTTCATTCATTTTTATCGTCTTCAGGGTCTTTGCCGGTGAGCCTGAAGTGTTAACGGAATCCGTTGACGGTATTTTTTCCGGCGCAAAAACGTCGGCGCAAATCGCGATCGGTTTAATCGGCGTAATGAGCCTTTGGATGGGGCTGATGAAAGTAGGAGAAAGAGCCGGGCTTGTAAGGTTCTTTTCCAGAATATCTCAGCCGCTGCTGTCAAAGCTGATGCCTGAAATTCCCGAAAATCACCCGGCTTTCGGCTCCGTGACCATCGCTTTCAGCGCCAACATGCTCAGTTTATATAATGCCTCAACTCCTATGGGTATTAAAGCGATGCAAGATCTGCAGGAGCTTAATCCTGATAAAGACACCGCCAGCAACGCTCAAATCGTATTTTTAGTTTTAAAAAGTTCGGCAATGTCTGTCGTGCCCGTTAATGTATTTTTGTTTCGCTCACAGATGGGAGCGCCCGCGCCCGCGGATATTTTTATCCCCATTCTGCTGGCGTCGCTTTGCACAACGGTAACGGCCTTGTTTTGCCTGGCCGCGGTTCAGCGTTTACCTTTAATAAGTTCAGTCGCGCTCGTGTACACCGGAGCCGGAATCGCGGCGGTTACCGGCGCGATCGCCTATCTGCTGACCTTATCCGCGTCACAACTCGGTACGGTATCCGCGCTCACAGGTAACGGCATTTTGCTGCTGATGGTGTTCAGCTTTGTACTGATGGCGGGCTTTAGAAAAAAGCCGGTCTATGATGACTTTGTCGAAGGGGCTAAAGAAGGTTTCCGCCAAGCGATAAAACTGATCCCTTATTTAGTCGCCATGCTGACGGCCATCGCCCTGCTCAGAAGTTCCGGCGTGCTTGATAACGCGGTGTCGCTGATTTCAAGCCTCGCGGGTTTGTTTACCACGGATCTGAGATTTGTTGATGCTTTGCCCGCCGCCTTAATGCGGCCGTTCAGCGGTTCGGGCGCCCGTGCTTTAATGATTGAATCGATGCAGCACTATGGTGTGGATTCTTTTACGGCACGCTTATCAGCCATGTTCAATGAATGTACAGAAACCACATTTTACATTCTGGCATTGTACCTGGGCGCCGTAGGTATCAAACACAGCAGGCACGCATTGGCTTGCTGCCTGATATCCGACGCGGCGGGGATCATCAGCGCCATTGTTATTTGTTATTGGTTTTATGGTTGATCAGGATGTGTGTAAATTGTGAAGGAGCATTAATTATCGTCAGCCGTTATCCGCGCCAACATTATGTCTTACCCTATAAAAAACTCCGTGAGCTTTCACGAAAGCGTCTTCGGTTAAGTACCCGACTATAAGTTTTTCACTTTTCTGACGCTCATCTTAAGCACTCTTCGGCGTTACTCTTGCCTGAAAGACCGCCGGTATTACTGCGCAAGAGCGCCTTGCGGAGCACTTAACCTGAACGCTAAAAATATCGAAAAACTTATAGTCAGGTACTTTAAGCGGTAATAAAGCGGGAAGTGATTCCGGGACAGTCTCTTAAGCTCCGCCACGCATAAAATGACCCGTTTATCACCGCCGGAACAATCCGGAAAAATCAGCTCGCCCTGCAACCATTATAATTAACTTATATTCAACAAGTTAGTTAACAAAATTAAATTTTGTTCATGTTTGCAATTTTTTGAAGAAAAAATACCCGACTTCCAGTAATCTTCTGCGTTAAGTTGCGTGAAGTCACTAAAACTGCTTATTTTTGAAGCGGCTTTTTTGATTCTGATTTGATGGAGGTAAAGCTCCGGGTATTTTTAGGTAGTTAAAATTTCTCGCAGTGCCTGTCTTCTCACAGCTGTTCACCGACTTCTAAAGTATTGCGGAACCTCACTTTAGTTCTTAATGGATTTCATTCTGAATTTGCTGCATCAGTAAACCTCTTTGCGCCGACAAATGAAGGAGTTTTGAGTGAATAAAAACTGGTACTCGTTATTAGCTGTTTTTTTCTCATCCTCAGTATTCGCTGTCACACAGCGACTGAATATGACCCCGGGCGTAACCGGCATCAGCCATGAGATCTATCACCTGCACATGACGATTTTATATATCTGTTGTGTCATCGCCGTCGGCGTGTTCGGGGTGATGATTTACGCGATGCTCAATCACAGAAAGACCAAGGGGCATAAAGCGGCGAATTTCCATGAAAGCACGAAAGTGGAGCTGGCGTGGACCGTCATTCCTTTTCTTATTTTAATCGGCATGGCGGTTCCGGCAACCAGAGCGTTAATCTCGATGAATGATACCAGTAACGCTGATTTGACCGTCAAAATTACCGGCTCGCAATGGAAATGGCATTATGACTATTTTAATAAAGGTCTCGGCTTTTACAGTATTCTCAGGACGTCTCTGGATCAGGTCAACAATAAAAAGCCCAAAGATAAGCATTACCTTCTTGAAGTCGACAAGCCGCTGGTGTTACCGACACACAGGAAAATACGGTTCCTGGTGACTTCAGAGGACGTTATCCACTCCTGGTGGGTGCCGGCGTTCGCCATCCAGAAAGACGCGAATCCCGGATTCATCAATGAAGCGTGGACCATTATTGACAAAGAGGGAACCTATCGCGGTCAGTGCGCGCAATTGTGCGGAAAGGGGCACGGATTCATGCCTATCGTTGTAAAAGCGGTATCGGGGGATAAGTTCGATGAATGGCTTAAGGCTCAGAAGGCTGCTCAGTCACAAGCGTCACAAGCTGCAAAGGCATCATTGTCTAAAACGCTTTCTAAAGCGCAGTTAATGAAGAAAGGGGCTGATGTTTACATGGCACATTGCGCCGTATGTCATCAGCCGAATGGCACGGGCCTGAAGGGGGTGTTCCCCGCGCTCAAAGGCAGCGTAATCGCTACGGGCCCTGTATTGAACCACATCCACACCGTGAAGTTCGGTCGTCCGGGTACCGCCATGCAAGCTTTCGGCAAGCAGCTCACCGATGAGGAAATCGCCGCCGCGATTACCTTTGAGCGTAATTCCTGGGGCAACAATACGGGAGACAGCGTGCAAGCCGCTGATGTTCATAAAGTTCAGGTGGGTGACGCCCCATACGGCTCAGCCGCTACTGAAAAAAAAGTTAACAAATAAGAGGCCGCCATGACGACGTTAAATCCTCAAATTAATGATACTGTAAACTCAGCGGATCATGAGCGTAACGACCATCACCATCATGACCACCGGCCGCGCAAAGGGATCATGCGCTGGTTACTGACCACGAACCACAAGGATATCGGAACGCTCTATCTCTGGTTCAGCTTTATCATGTTTTTGATCGGCGGCTCTATGGCGATGCTGATCCGCGTTGAGCTGTTTGAGCCGGGAAAAGTGATTCTTGAACCCAATCTGTTTAACGAAATGACCACGGTTCACGGTCTGATAATGGTATTCGGCGCCGTAATGCCCGCGTTTACCGGATTAGCGAACTGGTTGATTCCGATGATGATCGGTGCGCCGGATATGGCGTTACCGCGAATGAATAACTGGAGCTTCTGGATTTTGCCCTTTGCGTTCGCGATATTGATCAGCACCTTGTTTATGCCGGGCGGCGGTCCGAATTTCGGCTGGACCTTCTACGCGCCGCTGTCGACCAAATACAGCAGTGACAGTACCGCGCTGTTTGCGTTCTCGATTCATATCATGGGGATCAGTTCAATAATGGGGGCGATGAATGTCATCGTAACCATTTTTAATCTGCGGGCGCCGGGTATGACATGGATGAAGTTACCGCTGTTTGTCTGGACCTGGCTGATCACCGCGTTCCTGCTGCTTGCCGTTATGCCTGTTCTGGCCGGTGTGGTCACCATGGTGCTGACGGATAAATTTTTCGGCACCAGTTTCTTTGAGGCCGCGGGCGGCGGTGATCCTGTGATGTTTCAGCATATTTTCTGGTTCTTCGGTCACCCTGAAGTGTATATCATGATTCTGCCCGCGTTCGGGATTATTTCTTCGATTATCCCGGCCTTCAGCCGAAAGAAACTGTTCGGTTATTCTTCCATGGTTTACGCCACGGGCAGCATCGCGTTCTTATCCTTCATCGTATGGGGACACCACATGTTTACCTCCGGTATGCCTCTGGTGTCAGAGCTGTTCTTCATGTACTGCACCATGATTATCGCCGTGCCCACAGGGGTAAAAGTCTTTAACTGGGTCGCCACTATGTGGCGGGGTTCATTATCGTTCGAGCCGCCTATGCTGTTCACCGTCGCCTTTGTGATTCTGTTTACCATCGGCGGTTTCTCCGGCCTGATGCTGGCGGTAACACCGGCGGATTTTCAATATCACAACACCTATTTTGTGGTCGCGCACTTCCATTACGTGCTGGTGACCGGCGCGGTATTCGCCATTATGGCCGCGGCCTATTACTGGCTGCCGAAATGGACCGGAAACATGTACAGCTTCACCTTAGCTAAGTGGCATTTCTGGTGCTCGGTGATATCCGTAAATGTGTTGTTCTTCCCGATGCATTTTCTGGGCTTAGCGGGCATGCCAAGGCGTATCCCGGATTACGCGCTTCAGTTCGCGGACTTAAATAAAGTGGTTTCAATCGGCGGTTTTGCCTTTGGTTTATCTCAGCTGATATTTTTAACCTTGGTGATTAAGTGCATTCGGGGCGGTGTAAAAGCGCCCGCCAAGCCCTGGGACGGCGCTGAGGGTTTAGAGTGGACACTGCCAAGCCCGCCGCCTTATCACTCGTTCACTACCCCGCCGGAGGTCGTGTAAGATGGCTTCGGCGAACAAAAAGCTTGTGATTTACCTGATATTAGGTTCTATAGGTATGTTCGGCTTTGGTTTCGCCCTGGTGCCGCTTTATAACGTGATGTGCAAGCAGCTCGGAATAAACGGTCACAGTTCAATTCTTCCTGAAAAGTACAAAAAAGAGCTGGTCGTCGATAAAAGCCGGAATATTCGGGTAGAGTTTATGACTCAGGTCAGCCCCGGCGTGCCTTACGATTTTGCCGCCATAACCAAAACGTTGACGGTGCATCCGGGGGAACTTGAGCATGCCAGGTTTTACGCGAAAAATAACTCGGACAAGTTAATTATATCGCAGGCGATCCCGTCCATTTCTCCCGGGCAGGGCGCGCTTTATTTTCATAAAACCGAGTGTTTTTGCTTTACACAGCAACCCTTGCAGGGGCACACCAGGGAAGATCTGCCCGTGGTATTTTTTATCGATCCCGCGCTGCCAAAAGATATTCACACCATTACTTTGTCTTACACCCTGTTCGATGTCACCAAGGAGGTGCTCGCCGTCCGTCCTGAGTACGGCAATCCGGATTACATCAAAAAGCATCAGGGCAGCGTAAAAGTAGCAGACGCGCCTGATTTTAGGAGCAGCAAATGAGCACATACGCAAAATACTATGTACCAGAGCGAAGTCACTGGCCGATTATCGGCGCCGTGGGATTGTTTTTAACGGCGTTCGGCGCGGGTCACTTTATTATCAGTTTAAAAACCGGTACGCCTGATTACGGTAAATATCTGCTGTTAATCGGTATCCTGACCATACTTTTCATGCTGGCCGGCTGGTTCAGGCATGTTATCGGCGAGTCCAGAAGCGGGCTTTACTCTAAGCAGATGGATGTGTCGTTTCGTCAGGGAATGAGCTGGTTTATTTTCTCTGAGGTGATGTTTTTCGGTGTCTTCTTCGGCGCGTTATTCTTCGTGCGGATCTTTTCCGTGCCGTGGCTGGGCGGTGCTGACCATACCATGACTCACCAGGTACTGTGGCCTAAATTTACCGCTCACTGGCCGCTGATTACCACGCCGAAGGGCGACAGTACCAGAGCGATGCCCTGGTTCGGCGTGCCGCTGATCAATACCATTATCCTGCTTACGTCTTCCGTTACTCTGCATCTCTCGCACATCAGTCTGGAGCGCCGCAACCGTAAAGTGTTAGCCGTGTGTTTAGGTATTACGATTCTGCTCGGGATCAGCTTCTTATTTTTTCAGGCGCATGAGTACATTCACGCCTATACCGAAATGGGCTTAACCTTACAATCCGGGGTTTACGGCAATACCTTTTTCATGCTGACCGGATTTCACGGTCTGCATGTAACGCTCGGAACCATCTTCCTGATTGTATTGTTCTGCCGGGTACTGAAAGGTCACTTTACGCCTGAAAGCCATTTTGCATTTCAGGCGGGCAGCTGGTACTGGCATTTTGTCGATGTCGTGTGGTTGTGTTTGTTTGTGTTTGTGTATGTGCTCTGACGCGACGTTAAAACCGAACGGAACCCGGACACAGGGACGTATTAAACGTATTTTAAGTTACGCGATGTTTATCGGGCTGTTATTGCTGTTAACTCGCCTGGGATTCTGGCAATTAGCGCGAGGTCACGAAAGAGAGAAGTTAGAGCTGAGTTATGTCGCCCGTCAGCAGCATATTCTGAGCTTTAACCAATTGATCAAGGCGGCCGACGGCGGCCGGGTAACGGGAACGAGAACCGAAGTAAAATTAACCCCGACCAAAGCGCCGTTGGTTATGCTGGATAATCAAATCGTCAGAGGCAAGGTCGGTTATCTGGTTTATCAGTTAATGCGGGTTTCGCCTGATAAGCCCTGGCTGCCGGTGGAACTGGGGTTTATCTCAGCCTACTCTCAGCGGAGCCGGTTACCCGTTATTGAACCGATAATGCAGACAACAACACTCACCGGGCGGGTTTATCACACATCCGCTAATCCGTTCAGCAGAGCTTTGATGCCTGAGTCAGGCAATCCCTTGCGTGTTCAGAATCTTAATTACCGGCAGCTTGGGAAGCTGCTCGGGCACCCTGTGCTGACTTTTGCGCTGCAGCCTGAGCGTACTTTTCAGACTCAGGACGGCCGCGAACTATCGAAACCTTGGCGCCCGATAGCAATGTCATCGAGTAAAAACTACGGCTATGCCATTCAGTGGTTCGCTATGGCTACGGCATTAGCGGTTATCGGCGCGATTGTAATTTATAAGAAACGAAAAAAGTAATAGTAGTGAATTATAAACTTCCGGAGGTCAAAATTTGGACGTCGTCAGGCAGAATAAATCCGGTGTATTACTCATGCTCGCGGTGGTGTTTATTGCACCCGCGGTATTGGCGAAACTGTTTTTAAGTATGCACTGGTATCACGGCGGTGTAACCAATCACGGTCAGCTGCTGCCGGAGTCTCTGAGCTACAGCAGTTTGCGGATGAAGAACCCGCTGCCGCATAAATGGCAAATCCTCTATTTAATGCCGCCGCATTGCGATACCGGCTGCGAGCAGCAGCTCTTTATTCTGAATCAAAGTCATATCGCGTTAGGCAAAGAGAAACAGCGAGTCACTCCGATAGTGCTGCGAACGGCAAACAGCGATATTAACGTATTGAGGGGGTATGACTTTATTCAGGCTGACTCCAATGACCGGCTGGCCGCGCAATTAAATCATCAGCAAATGGTGATCGTTGATCCGCTGGGGAAATTAGTGATGCGTTATCGGCTGATGCCTGATAAGCGCCAAAGGCTGATGCAGGGGCGAGCTATGCTCAGTGATTTACAGAAAATGCTCAAACTGTCGAGGATAGGATAATGCGTTTTGCCTGGGTATTAAGAGCTTCGATATTGCTGGCGTTTACCGTGATTTTAATGGGTGCGTATACTCGTTTGTCTGACGCCGGGCTTGGCTGTCCGGACTGGCCGGGTTGCTACGGGCATGTCACTGTGCCGAGTCGGCCTGATGCGGTAAAGCGGGCGGAAGCTGAATTTCACGGGCAAACGGTTAAGCCGCGAAAAGCATGGGCGGAGATGATCCACA
This sequence comes from Parashewanella sp., assembly GCA_965200795.1. GTDB lineage: Bacteria > Pseudomonadota > Gammaproteobacteria > Enterobacterales > Shewanellaceae > Parashewanella. The sequence goes on along the minus strand of CBDAVB010000022.1, from coordinate 21,317 downwards.
GGTACCTGGCGGGCACGTTAGCGACCCTGATTTTAGGGATTTTAATTTATCTGTGGGTGAGTAAATCAACATCGAAAACACTCGCCGCATTACTGACCGCCATTGTGGTGTTTCAGGCTGTGCTGGGAATGTGGACGGTGACCATGAAGCTGATGCCGATAGTGGTTATGTCTCACTTACTCGGTGGTTACACGGTCATCGCATTGCTGTTTCTCATTTACTTGTCACTGAAACGACAGCAAAACCCGATTAAGGGGATTGAAACGGCAATCCGTCCGGGGATAAAAACCCATGCCGCCTTAGCGTTGATCGCTCTGATCATACAGATCATGCTCGGCGGCTGGACGTCCACCAACTATGCGGCATTGTCTTGTACGTCATTGCCGATCTGTCAGGGTGACTGGATTCATCACCTGCGGTTCTTACATGCCTTCTCGCCTTTTCAGGGGCGGCACAACACCTATGAATTCGGGGTGTTAGACGCTGACGCGAGAATAACGATTCATGTATGTCACCGGATCTGGGCGATAGTCACCAGTCTCGTATCGCTGTCCTTGTGTTATCGGCTATGGCAGGCGGGATTGAGGTATACAAAAGCGGCGGCGATCGGATTATGTCTGTTATTACTGCTGCAAGTTTCCCTGGGCATGAGCAATGTTCTGTTTCAGCTGCCTTTGCCTGTAGCCGTCGCCCATAACGGCGGAGCGGTATTGCTGCTGCTGATGCTGGTGTTTATTAATTTTAAATTACGGAGTGCCCGGTGAGTAAAGTCAGTTCATTACCCGCGCCGTCCAACCTGATGTGGCGGGATTATTTAGAAATGACCAAGCCGAAAGTCGTGGCTCTGATGGTACTGACCGTGGTTGTCGGCATGTGTCTGTCAACTGCCGGAACCCTGCCGCCTGAGCGATTGATCTGCGGCTTGGCCGGCATTGCTTTGATGTCAGGCTCAGCCGCGGCGTTTAACCACATCATTGACAGAAAAACCGACGCGATCATGAGCCGCACCTGTCAGCGGCCGTTGCCGAATCACCGGCTTTCGATTCAGCGGGCGGTGATTTTCGCGGTTACCATCGGTATCGCCGGGTTCGTGATTTTGTATCTGTGGGTCAACGCGTTAACCGCCTGGTTAACCTTTTTGAGCCTGATTGGTTACGCGGTGATTTACACCATGTACTTAAAGCGGGCTACGTCGCAAAATATTGTTATCGGTGGTCTTGCCGGCGCTATGCCGCCGTTACTGGGCTGGACCGCGATAACCGGCCATCTTGACAGCAATGCCTTTTTGCTTGTGATTATTATTTTTCTCTGGACGCCGCCGCATTTCTGGGCGTTATCAATCGCTAAAAAATCAGAATACGCTAAAGCGGATATCCCTGTCCTGCCGGTGACTCATGGTGAAGAATTTACTAAAACTTACATTTTGCTCTATACCCTGCTGCTTGGTTTAGCCTGCTTATTACCCGTGGCGGTAGGTTTAGCCGGAGACATCTATCTGGTCGGCGTATCAATACTGAGCGGCTTGTTTTTCTATCAGGCCTGGTTGCTGAAGTTCGCGCCGACACCGGCCAGAGCGATGAAAGTGTTCACCTTCTCAATATATCACCTGATGATCTTGTTCATATTACTGCTGGTGGATCACTACTTTTAAAGGAGTTGTATCAATGAAAAAGAAGATTTTCTTATCTTTATTTTTTGTGGTTCTTGCCGGTTTCGGCGGCTTTGCCTCTTATTATCATGAGCATAAGCCTCTGCGTTTACTGACAACAACCGAGTACCCGCGAAAAACACCCGTTATTCCATTTGAGCTTACGGATCAATACGGTCATAAGTTTGATAACTCAAATTTAAGAGGGAAATGGACGTTATTTTTTGTCGGCTACACTTCCTGCCCTGACATTTGCCCCACGGCGATGACAAAGTTAGCGGCGGCCTATCCGAAACTCGTCAAAGACCAACCATTCCAGGTGGTATTTATTTCGGTTGATCCTAATCGTGACACCCCGGAGAAACTGAGAGATTACACGGCGTTTTTCAATAAGAAATTTATTGCCGTTACCGGTCAGCAGTCTCAGCTGCTTCCCCTGACCCGGAATTTAGGCATGGCTTACTCAACGGTAGGGGAAGGTGCTAATTACCAGATCAGTCATAGCGCCACTATGACTCTAGTTTCACCGCGGGGGCTTAAAGTCGCCATCGTTAAACCTCAGGTTAAACCCGGAAAAACACCGCAGATAAAAAACAAAGAAATGGTAGCTGATGTCAGACAGTTAATGGCGAGATACAGCTAAGCGGGATAATTTGCCGCTCCCGTGAAAACGGGAGCCCGGCGACTTTTTATTTCGGAATAAAAGTCACCGGATGCCCGGTAACCGGACTCAGGCAAGACAAGCGGGTTAAAGCCTCAACTTAGACTTTAACGCAGCGGTAATCGGACTTGCGCCATGGCCGTTACCCTTTGCCCAGTCGTAAATATTACTGGCTTTAAGCGCTTTTGAAGAAACGCGTTTAACGATGAATTCGCCGACTTCATCCGCGCCGCTGCCGTAGGCGGTTTGCAGCAGGTTTTGGTCGTTACATTTTAAATCCGAGTAAATGTTACGCAGGGTTACACGGCCTTCTTTGAGCTTTTTACGCAGCTTGCTCTTATCGTTGGCTTTAACGTAACCGCATACGCTGATGAATAGTTGTTCGTTAGCTTTTGCTGTTGCAGGGGCCACAAGTGACGTGGCAATCAGAACTACTCCTGCGAGAGTAAGGCTTCGCATCTGATGCTCCTTTGCGATGTGAGGTTTATAATATTTTTATTTTAAAGCGATTGCATCATAACGTTAATTTAACGATTTTTCACATAATTAATGAAACTATATCTGACACCCGTCGAACTTACTCCATTTTCGCGGCATTCTTGTTTCCAGCTTCCGTCATCCCACTCAGGGAAGTAAGTGTCACCTTCAACATCAATATCAATTAATGTCAGGTAGAGCTTTTCGGCGACGGGCAGAATTTGCCGGTATAGCTGACCGCCGCCGATCACCGCGATTTCTTCCGCGTCCGCGGCGGCCTGTTTCGCTTCTTCAAAACCCGAGACAACGGTTATGCCTCGCGCGCTGAAATCATTCTGGCGGGTGATGACGATGTTGTGACGACCGGGTAACGGGCGGCCTATGGACTCAAAGGTTCTGCGTCCCATAATAACCGGCTTTCCCATGGTCGAAGCCTTGAAGTGCTTTAGATCCTCTGGCAGGTGCCAGGGCATTTTGTTGTCTTTGCCGATGACTCGGTTTACTGTCATGGCGGCAATCATAGAAATCTTCATGGTTTCCCTGTTGTTAACTTTAATAATTCGGTATTAAATCACTGGCCGCGTCCGGAAGAAGAGTAATTGTGGCATAGCCAGGCCGCCGGCTAAAGCGGCAACGATGAAAACAGTTTTCAGGCCGTCGGTTATGACTAAGTCCGTTAACTCACGGCTCACCTGAGTTTGCGCTGTCAGCTGAATTAACGCGGTTACCGTATCAAAGGCGAATACGCCCGGAAGCATGGGAATACTGGCCGCTACCGCCAGCATTAACGGCGGCGCGAGGTGTCGTCTGGCAAACAGAATCGCCGTAAAGCCGATAACAGCCGCCGCGGAAAATGTCGACCACTCAATCGCTAAACCGTGATGCAGTAACAAGGTTCTGAAAGCGTGAGCGACAGCGCCGGTAAACGCGCAATAAATCAAAAAGCGCTTAGGCACGTTAAAGACCATAGCGAAGCCGACCGCGGGAACCGCTGAAAACAGGGCGTCATCAATGAGATTTAACAGCGGTGACATCAGAGGCTCCCCGCTAAAAACCGGCCGATCTGAATACCGATGGTGATGCCAATCACCGAAGAAACGGTGAGCATGGTCGCTTGTCCCCAGCGGGCGACTCCGACATTCATATGCCCTTTTATCATGTCAGACATGGCGTTAATCAGCGGAAATCCCGGAACGAGCATTAACACGCTGGCCGCGGCTGAAAGCGCGGGTGTGGAGCTGACGCCTCGGATAGTGGCCGCTTGGGCGATCACCGAAATGATCAGAGCCGTGAAATGGAAATTAACCAGAATATTAAAGTGCTTTTTCGCCATCATTAATCTAAAAGCCATACCGGCGGATGAGGCTAAAAAGGTGATCAGCGCCGCGCCGGTATCCCCGCCGGACAGGTGACAAAAACAGGCGCAGGATAAACCGATTGCCGGGATCAGAATCCGCGGCGGATACGATCGCGCTTTAATTCTGTTTAAATGCTTTTCAATCTGTCTCAGACCGTAAATACCTTTCTCCGCTTTAATGCAGATTTTTTGCAGCTCATACACTATGGTCATGTTGAGCCCGTGGGCGCGCGTTCTGCGTGTTGTGGTAACGCAACGGTCATTGAAAAGGCTGGTGATAACGACGGCGTTAGAGGAAATCGACAATTCAACGCCGCTGAGTCCCAAAGCGACACCTAAACGCTGGCTGGTATCCTCGACAAGTTCAGAATCCGCGCCGTAAGCCAGTAATAATTGCGCCACTCGCGCTGTCAGGCGGGTAATGTGTGTTTGATTTTCCAAGGCTGCTACTTTTTAAACAAAAAGAGAGCTTAAAAAGCTCTCTCTAAAAAATACAATGAAGATTAACGCTCGTAGAATACTTCTACATCGCATTCGTCAAATTCCAATCTTCATCATCAAGATCATCTTTTAAATCATCAACTTGCGTTGCTTTATGGTAATTGTCCCACTTGAACTCAACATCGGCATCAGGATCTTTTTCTTCTTTATCGGCCGGCAGGCTTAGGATGAAATCCAGCAATTCCAGTGCCAGCTCTGAGGTACCTTCACGGTTATAAGCCGAAATCTTATAAACTTTATCATCCCAGTTTAACGCTTCGGTTAAACGCTCAATTTGCTCGTCTAACTCTTCTTCCAGCATCAGGTCGGTTTTATTAATAACTAACCAGCGTGGTTTAGACGCCAGTTTTGTGGAGTACTTTTCTAGCTCGGCGAGAATTGAGGTCGCTGCCTCTACCGGGTCGCTTTCATCAATCGGAGCGATATCAATAATGTGTAAGAGCACACGGCAACGTTCTAAATGCTTTAAGAAGCGAATACCCAGACCCGCGCCGTCAGCGGCGCCTTCAATGAGTCCCGGAATATCCGCGATAACAAAACTTTGTCCGGAACGCGGATTAACCACACCTAAGTTTGGCACTAAAGTCGTAAACGGATAACCGGCGACTTTCGGTGTCGCACGGGAAACCGAGCGGATAAAAGTGGACTTACCGGCATTCGGAAGACCAAGCAAGCCGACATCAGCAAGCAGCATCAGCTCTAACTGAAGGTTACGAACCTCACCCGCCGTGCCTAATGTTTTCTGACGCGGAGCGCGGTTGGTACTACTTTTAAAACGGGTATTACCTAAACCGTGGAAACCGCCTTTAGCGACCAGAAGTTTTTTTCCGTGATGGGTTAAGTCGCCCAACGTTTCGCCTGTATCCTGATCCGTAGCACGAGTACCGACAGGGACTTTAAGCACTAAGTCTTTACCGCCGGCGCCGGTACAGTCGCGGCTCCGGCCGTTTTCACCGCGTTCAGCTCTGTGGAAACGCTCGAAACGATAGTCAATCAAGGTGTTTAGGTTTTCATCCGCCAGCAGATAAACACCGCCGCCGTCACCGCCGTCGCCGCCGTCAGGGCCGCCGTCCGGGACATATTTTTCACGTCTGAAGCTGACACAACCGCTGCCACCATCACCGGCTTCAACGCGGATGATTGCTTCATCGACAAACTTCATAACTACTCCTGAATCGCATTAGTAAGGCGATTATATCTTTTTTTTTCTTTCAGAAAAACAAAAACCCCGCCAATGGCAGGGCTCAGATTTGTAAGAGCTATCTGAATTATTAAGCTTCGATGCTTACAAATTTACGGTTCTTAGGACCTTTAACCTCAAATTTAACTTTACCGTCAGATAAAGCAAACAGAGTGTGGTCACGACCGATACCTACGTTGTCACCCGCGTGGAATTTAGTACCGCGCTGACGAACGATAATGTTACCGGCTAATACAGACTCGCCGCCGAAACGCTTGACACCAAGGCGTTTGCTTTCTGAGTCGCGGCCGTTTCGGGTAGAACCGCCAGCTTTTTTATGTGCCATGAGTCAGACTCCTTAATTAAGCGTTGATTTCAGTAATTTTAACTTCAGTGAACCACTGACGGTGGCCCATTTGCTTCTCGTGGTGCTTACGACGCTTGAACTTAACGATGCGTACTTTCTCACCGCGGCCGTGGCTGACTACTTCAGCGACCACTTTGCCGCCTTCAACTAAAGGCGCGCCGATTTTAACGTTTTCGCCGTCAGCAACTAAAAGAACTTTATCAAATTCTATTGTTTCGCCGGTAGCGACTTCTAATTTTTCTAAACGTACAACGTGGCCTTTAGCAACTCTGTGTTGCTTTCCGCCACTTTGAAAAACAGCGTACATAGCTATTTTACTCCGAGACTTTTAACACACGACATATTTTTTTTACATTTGTATGCGTGCGCTACAAAAATTTTAATGACAATGGGTGCGGATTCTACGCTAAGAATGCGGTCATGGCAAGTGCTAAATCTCAAAGAAGACAAAAGATCTGACGAGTTGAAATGATTACGTACCAAATGCTGTCAACTTGGCTATTTTTAGGTAAAATCTTGTTAATTTACGTTTTAACCAGGGGCGAACCGTAAAATGCCCCGAATAACCAGAGTCTACTATGGATTTAAACGCCATTCGAGCCTTAGCTGATTCAGAAATGCAAGATGTTAATCAGCTGATTTATAAACAATTAGAGTCAGATGTTGCGTTAATTAACCAGCTTAGTTTTTATATCGTAAACAGCGGCGGCAAAAGATTGAGACCGCTTTTGTCTGTCCTGGCGGCTAAATCAGTCGGCTATCAGGGGAGCGATCATTTAAAGCTGGCGGCGATCGTTGAGTTTATTCATACCGCTTCTTTACTGCATGATGATGTTGTAGATGAGTCCACCATGCGCCGCGGCCGCCAAACCGCAAACGCCATGTTTGGTAACAGCGCTTCGGTACTGGTCGGAGATTTTCTATACACTCGCTCATTTCAGATGATGACTGAGCTGAATAGTCTAAAAATCCTCAGGATTCTCGCTGATACCACCAATGTGTTAGCGGAGGGCGAAGTGATGCAGCTGATGAACTTGAATGAGCCGGATACCAGCGAGCAAAATTACATGCGGGTGATTTATTGCAAAACCGCGCGTTTATTTGAGGCGGCGACTCAGCTCGGCGGTGTGCTGAATGACGCTGACGAAGCGATCGAATCGGCTCTGGGTCAGTACGGTAAGTACCTCGGAACGGCATTTCAGATCGCTGACGATCTGTTGGACTATACGGCAAACGCGGATGAGCTGGGAAAAAATATCGGTGATGATTTAGCCGAGGGTAAGCCGACGTTGCCGCTTATTTACGCCTTAGCTCACGGTAATGAACAAGAAAAGGCATTAATTAAAGGCGTGATCGAAAACGCCGATGGATCGCGGGTTATCAATCAAATTTTAGCGGCGTTAGAACGAACGGGTGCCTTAGCTTACACTCAAAAGCGTGCCGAAGAAGAAGCTGAAAAAGCGATTCAGGCTCTGGCGGCGTTGCCTGAGAGTGATTATAAACAAGCGTTACTTGGTTTAGCCAGAATTTCCGCTAACAGAAAGCAGTAAGGTTACCGCCCTGAAATTACTTCACTGTTTTGCCGTGGTTTATTTTCGGCTTACACAAGGCGCCAGGCGCAAAAAGCGCGGCGCGGTTATTACCCGCATACAAAACCGCGGTTATTTCATTTCCGCATAAGCTTTCGGAAACGCAGTAACGCTTTACTTAAGGAACGCAAAAATAAACACCGCCCGAGGGTACACGATTAACATTGCCGCCGCGCCACGTTACTCATCATTCTGAAAAGCTCAGTCGGATACGTTTTCAAGCGCGGAAAAAATTGTCAGGCTCAGGCCGTAAAAAACCGGGAAGTTGTTTCAGGACAGTTTCCTGAGCTGAGAAAAAAACTCCTTGACTAACAAGGAGTCTATAATCCGTCCGGGTCAACTTTTGCTTTGATGTACATGGTGTCATCTTTTACGAATTCCGGGTTTTTCAAAGCCGCGATACTCGCGAATTTAGTATATCCGTACCCATGGTTAAAAAGATCTGCAGGCCTTTTAAAGCTCCGGCTATCTTCTCGCGGTATAAAGAAACGCGTAATATGAGCGTTCTTATCACCCGGATGCTCCTGGTTTAACCAGTAAAGGTTAACTTTTTGTTTAAACGGCCATGTTTGTATACCATCATATTCACCTTTCATGATAACAAAATATAAGGTTACATGCGTATTTCTGCCATCAGCATCTCCGTTTAAAAATAATTGCAGACACATACGAAAACCAAATTTAGAGGTATAAAACGGTGGCGAATAGAGGCTGGTTACCTCCTGATTTTTTTCTCGTTTTATTTTCTCCTCAATGCCGGGAATAAGCCAGATAATCGTGCCGTTATCAGAGCGTATATCTAATAAGTTTATTTTAAGTTCGGCTATGTCTAATCTCTCCGTCAGAACCTTATTTTTCTGCTTTAACTCTTTAATCGTTTTTTTTGTCAATGAGCGGGTTTCAAAATCATCATTTTTTTGCTTAGCTAACTCCTCAAGTAAACTACGTTTGATACTCTGCGTCAGTTCAGCGGTTATGGGACTCAGTAAACTCCTTATGTCGACATAAGTCTTTTGATCTGAGTTTCTTATCACCAAAGGAAGCATTTGATCAAATTGCGACTTTTCCATGAGAAAGTCTGTCATCTTTTTACTGTCGAGAAAATTAAACCTGAATTGCATTTTATCGAGTTCATAAGAGATACCGCCTTGATCTTCTGTCAAATTAGCTTGATACAGCCTTTCTCTTTCAACAAGTAAAACCCTCGGGGACTGAGTCAGAAAGTGGTTAACCTCACTTTTTTGGTTATCATCCAACTGGTTAAGATTAACGTTAACGGCAAAGTGAGACGGATCGCCGACATCAGCGGCAAAGGTGACTTTATTAAGCAATTTTTGTAACTCATTTGTCTGTGAACGTGTTTTATCACCTGCCGCTTGTTTAAACGGCACCAACAACCTGAAAGTCAAAGTTTGTTCGTTCACTTGTTTTTGCTGACAGTAAAAACAAACATATTTTGTACCCCGCATCTCGAATATTACCGTTTCTCCCTCTCTGTTAACCTGGTTTATCTGATCTATCCAAGCCGTCTCCAACGAACAGCTGGGAAACTCAGCAAGAGGAGATAACTGGCTTACTGACGGAAGATTATCGTTATGAAATGACGCGGATGATAAAGGTATGTTTCCGCGGTCACTTCCCGAAGCGGGAGACAGCAAAAGGCTGCTCGCATAAACATCATATGTCTGAATTGGTCGCTGTCCTTTACCTGAAGGGGTAAGGCGTTGTGAGGTTGACTCAATTTCTTCAACTGGTGAAGAACCGTAAATTCTGACCATTGCAATTGCTTCAGTAGTACTGACACAACTCGCCGCCGGCGTTCCCATTGTCGTATCTCCGCTAAGTTTAAACACGCATGGTTTACATACGATTTTGTGTTTTGATATTTTTTATTCTTTCGATTCTCAGGTTAGATTTTCGATTTGATTTTTTTAAGTACTCGCTTAAGGGTTTTTAACTCACGAAATTTGTAAAAACTTTGCGGTGTATCATAAAATCTCACTTTAGTTCACAGTATCTCCAGTTCATAATTTGTATTTTGTCCGGGCGTTATCATGAAAAGAGTCGTATTGCTTTTTGAAGATGAAGTACAAACACCGCGAAGCCGTCGCACACCACCCTGAGGAAACTGTCCCGAAATCACTTGCCGATTTGTTACTGCTTAACATCGCCGATATCAAGGCGCGATGACAGGGAAGTTATTTCGGGACAGTCCCTAAATGCCTCAGGTTAATTAGTGATCTAAATCTGCATTCTAGCCGTAACATTTTAAAAATATGGAAAAAGTGCGGCGAAAGTTCAATGAATCAACATACTAATACTGAAAAAAAAAGTACTGAAAAAGAAAGTACTGAAAAAGAAAGTTATCCTCAGTGGTTAACAAATTTCATAAAGGTTTACCAGCAGCTTAATAAAAATAACCTCAATATGCTCCCTAACCTCTATCATCCGGATATTCACTTTCAAGATCCCGTACATCACATTCACGGACTGAAAAAACTCACGACTTATTTTGAGCTTATGTACGCCCAGACGACTCACTGTCAATTTCAGATAGATCAAGTGATTTTCAATGGTAAGCGTGCCGCGGTTTACTGGACGATGAAGTATCGTCATCCCAGATTGAATCATGGTAATACGATTACAGTCGAGGGACATACTCTGGTGTCAGGCGAGGAGAATTTAGTCAGGTACCACAGAGATTATCTGGATATGGGAGCCATGGTTTATGAGCATGCGCCAATATTAGGACGTTTGGTACGTTTTCTCAAAAACAGGCTGTCCCGATGAAAAAAGTGATGATTACCGGCGCGACTTCGGGCATAGGCGAGGCTCTGGTTGAGCTTTATTATCAGACGGGTTTTTCAGTTATCGCCTGCGGCAGAAGCAAGTCAAAGCTGGCTCAACTTAAAACCAGATACAGCGCCGTGCATTGCCTGCAATTTGACGTGACCGAACCGACTGAAATTCACCGTGCGGCTTCAGATATCAGCAGGATCGATATTTTGATTTTAAATGCCGGAGACTGCAAGTATATTGAAAATGCCAAACATTTCGATGCCGGTGTTTTCAAACATAACATCTCTACTAATCTGACTTCTTTAGGTGATTTACTCAACGCGTTCTTGCCTAAGCTCAATCCGGGATCACAACTGGTATTTGTGAGCTCAATCGTTACCGAGTTACCGTTTCCGCGGGCGGAAGCTTACGGCGCTTCAAAAGCCGGGGTGGACTACCTCGCTAAAAGCATTAGACTGGATCTGAAAGCCTGTAAGATTGATGTCAGTCTGGTGCATCCCGGTTTTGTTAAAACGCCGCTTACAGACAGAAATCATTTCTACATGCCGTTTATTGTCGACGCTAAAACCGCGGCATATCGCATTTACAAAGGTGTGCAGGCAAGAAGAGCTTATATTCATTTCCCTAAGCGCTTTACCTACTTATTAAAATTATTGTCATGGTTCCCTGAGACTTGGTGGCGGAAGATGATTACAAGGAAGTCATAAAAAATGAAAAAAATAGCAGTGATCGGCAGTGGAATTTCTGGTTTAACAAGCGCTTATTTATTATCACAAAAACATCAAGTCACCGTCTTTGAAAAAAACGCCGCCATCGGCGGTCATACGGCGACCGTTGATATTGAATACGACGGTGAGTCGCAAGCCGTTGATACAGGCTTTATCGTATTCAATGACAAAACTTACCCGAACTTCCTTAAATTGCTTAAGCAACTCGGTGTTGAAAAACAAAAAACGCAAATGAGCTTTTCAGTAATGAACCCGGATACAGGACTGGAATACAACGGCCACAATTTAAATTCCTTATTTGCCCAGCGAAAGAACATTTTCAGCCCGAAGTTCTGGGGGCTGATTTTTGATATTCTGCGATTTAATTACCGCTGTATTGATGCTTACGAAAATGAGCTTTATGAGCCGGGTTTGACTCTCGGGCGGTTTTTAAAGCAAAACCGTTTCTCTGAGCACTTTTCGAGGCATTACATTCTGCCGATGGCCGCGGCTATCTGGTCGGGGTCGATTAAAGAAGTCGAAGACTTTCCGTTTAAGTTTTTTGTGCGGTTTTTCTATCACCACGGTTTACTGAAAGTCAGTAACCGCCCTCAGTGGTATGTGATCCCCAAAGGCTCACGAAGTTATCTGGCGCCGTTAACCAGGCCGTTTAAAGAGCGGATCCTTGTTAACCAGAATATTCGGTTTATTACCCGTAAAGACGATAAGGTGCAACTTGTTCTGGCTGATGATTCCGTTCAGGAATTCGATGAGGTGGTGCTGGCGTGTCATTCAGATCAGGCGCTGGCGTTACTGCATGATGCCACGCCGGACGAACGGTCTGTTTTAGGTGATATGCCCTACGGCGAGAACCGCGTCATTCTGCATACTGACGAATCCGTATTACCGGAATCAAAGCTGGCCCGCGCAAGCTGGAATTACCGCCTGGACGGTAATTTAAAACGTCCGGCGGCGGTGAGTTATTGCATGAACATTCTGCAGGGCTTAACCAGTAAACACACCTTCTGTGTCACCCTCAATCAAAAACAGACGATTGATGACAGAAATATCTTACGGGAATTTATTTATCACCATCCTAAGTTCAACGATAAAAGCCTTGCGGCGCAGCAAAAGCGTTCACAAATCTGCGGTAAACAGCATACTCATTTCGCCGGCGCGTACTGGTACAGCGGTTTTCATGAAGACGGTGTCAACAGTGCCCTGGATGTCGCAAAACGTTTTGATTGTTATCTTAGGGGCAGAGTATGAATGATTCTTTACCAAACTCGAGTATTTACCGGGGTGTCGTGAAGCATCGTCGTTTCAGTCAGAAAAAGCATCAGTTCCAGTACAAGCTTTACATGCTGCTATTGGATCTGAATGACACGGCGCAGCCTTTTTCTTGCTGGCCTCTCGGTAAATCCTGGTTTCATCCTATGCGATTTGTCGACAAGGATTACGTTAAAGGTGAACAACTGTCCCTGACCGAGCGTATCAACCACAAGCTGCTTGAACACGGAGGTGATACCGCACGCGCGATCAAAGCCCTGGTACAAGTTCGTTGTTTCGGATTGTATTTCAGCCCGGCCAATTTTTTCTATTGTTATGACAAGCACGGTGACTGCACTCAGATTCTGGTTGAGGTGAGCAATACGCCCTGGAATGAGCGTCATTACTATCTGTTGAAAACGGACGAACAACAGAAGCTGATCACTGATAAACGCTTTCATGTGTCGCCGTTCATGGACTTGAATATGAACTATTTATGGAAGATCCGTCCTCCCGGATTATCCAATAACAAATTGCTGGTTCATATAGAAAACAGAGCGAAACACAATGATGAGAAGTTGTTTGACGCGACTTTACTGATGCAAAAGCATCGGCTCACTAAGAAAAATGCGCTAAAGCTGTGGTTATCTATGCCGGCAATGACATTTAAAGTAATAACCGGCATTTATTTGCAAGCTCTTAAACTGTTTATAAAAAAAGTGAAGTTTGTGCCTTATCAAAACTATCAGGGTTAATTGTGGCTATGGAAAATATTTATAAAATAAGAAAAAATGCGAAAACGGATTGGTTAACAACCCGTTGCCGCAATTTGATTTTCAAATTGCTTGATCAATTACAGGGCGTCCGGCTCGATATTCATGAGGCGACGGGTGAGAGCCGGTGCTTCGGAGATCGCGCTTTGAATAATGATGAGCCGGCGGAATCTCCGGCCGCGAAAATTGAAGTCCGGGACATGAGCTGTTACCGGGATTTTGTATTCGGGGGGGGAATTGGTGCCGCTGAGGCTTATATTGACGGTAAATGGAGCTCACCGGATCTGACGCGTGTCATCAGGATATTCGCCCGCGCGCAAAAGGTCACTGACAGTCTTGAATCCGGTAAAAGTTTTATCGCTAAATTCAAAGATAAACTTCTTCATCTGATGAATACCAATTCAATCAGGCAGGCGAAAAATAATATTATTTCTCATTATGATTTGGGTAATGATCTCTACGCCGGTTTTCTTGATGAGCGCATGCAATATTCGGCGGCCACCTTTGAAAACGGTGAAACCGACCTTGAGAAGGCTCAGCTGAATAAACTGGATGTCATCTGTAAAAAGCTAGAGCTCGCGCCTGAGGATCATTTACTTGAAATCGGTACCGGCTGGGGCGGACTCGCGATACACGCGGCAAAACATTACGGCTGCCGGGTTACCACTACCACGATTTCAGAAGCGCAATATCAATACGCTAAACAAAAAATCGAAGAGGAAGGATTGGATTTACCAGTCAAGCTGCTGAGAAAAGATTACCGCGAACTGGAAGGGAAGTTTAATAAATTAGTCTCAATCGAAATGATCGAAGCCGTCGGCTATCAGTATCTCACGTCTTTCTTTAAAAAATGCAATGAGTGTCTGATCCCGGGCGGTAAGATGGTATTGCAGTCGATAACCATTGCCGACCAGCGCCTTGAGTATTACCGCAACAATGTGGATTTTATTCAGAAACACATCTTTCCCGGCGGTTTTTTGCCGTCGATTACTGAAATTGCCAATCGCACTCAAAAGCACACTGATCTGGTCATAAACGGTATTCAGGATATCGGCTTGGATTATGCGTTAACTCTTCAGCATTGGCGGCAAAGGTTCTTGCTTTCATGGCAGCGAATTAAGCCGCTCGGATACGATGAAAAATTTAAGCGTCTGTGGCTGTATTATCTCTGTTATTGCGAGGGGGCGTTTTTAGAACGGGCAATCAGTACCGTTCAAATTGAGTTTCGTAAGTAAGTACCCGTCTAAGTACCCGACTAAGTAGCTGACCGTAAGTTTTCCGGCGCCCGTCCTAAGCACTGTGCGGCTTTTGCTGAAGCGGAGCGGGCCGCCGGTTTCTTGTTTAAATCACTTATCCGGCGGGTCGGCTTTGACCGCGGCGCCCGCGACAATTTTGTTTCTGTCACCGTTCTTACTCACTTCTCACGATGTACAATAAATTCTTCTGTGACCAGACGCCGCCAAGCGGGGATTTTGACAGTCGCGCCGATTCTGCTTCTTCTGTCAGAGGGAACAGCTCGCAAAAGCTGATTTCATTTGTTCAAACTGAGTCTTATAGCGTCTTGATAAGCGTAACGTTATTCCTGACTTCATGGTAACCTGCCCGTCACCGCCTGGTATTATTTCAATGAATCTTACGTAGTTGAGATTTACCGCGAATGAACGGTGAATCCGGCAAAACGCGCCTGTATTGTGTCAGCTTCAATAAAATATGAGCTAATGTAACTAGTACTCCGTCCGGTTGCATTTGATGTTTTCAGTGGTTCGTAAAGCGGCCATATGCAAGGCGGATTTGTGCGGGCGTAGCTATTCTGCGTCAATCAAATCTAACGCAGCCGGATGGCCGCTTTACGAATCACCCTCCGGGATCAAGGCAGAACGACCATTTCTTCGTTGCAGTGACTTGAAATACTCCGGTATATCTTCGCCGCCGCGCCTTGAACCGGACGTTCTGCCTTGAGCTGAAGCTAACAAATGCAACTGGATGGAGTACTAGTCGCTTAAAAGTTTTCAGCTCACGAAATTTATAAAAACTTTGCGGTGTATCATAAAATTTCACTTTAGTTCATAGTACCGTCAGTTCATATTTGTATTTTATTCGAGCGTTATCATGAAAAGAGTCGTATCGCCTTCAGAAGATGAAGTACAAACACTGCGGGAAGCCGTCGCGCACCACCCTAAGCATCGCAGTCGAAACAGAGCGCATGCGTTTTTGTTAAGTAATAAAAATTCTCAATAAAACAGCCAGCTGAAATCTTTGAGGTTTGCGAAATTACGGTCTCAAAGTGGATTGATGCCTGGTATGAGCAAGGCGTGTCAAGCTTGTTTGATGACAGACGCTCCGGGCGCCCCGGAATTTGCTCTCAAGATGAGGCTATTTTTGGCTTATACAAGGCACAGAAAGCGAGGTGTAGTCATTACCGGCATACAAAACTGTCGTTACTTCGTTTCTGCATAAGCTTTCGACAACGCCGTAACGCTTTATTCAAAGAACGCAAAAATAAACACATCCCAAAGGGTTAAGCTTAACATTGACACTCTCTGCGTTACTCATCATTCATTTAGAATGACTAAACTTCATTCTTCGAGCCTTGATATCGGCAATGTTAAGCAGTAACAAATCGGAAAGTTATTTATTCGATGTAGTGATGCCTAATCTTCATCCGATGAAGTACTATTTAAGTTTCGTTCAGATGGTGAGTAAAGCCATTGTTCCTCTGGTTTTTTTTCGTGAGTATATCCATCATCTTTTGACATGCTTCCGTAGTTGGTATCGCTATGGTTTGAACTTAAGCTTGAGCTTGAGCTTGAGCTTGAGCTTGAATCTGAACAACCATTAAGACAGTAAAAGCAAACAGCACAAAGACCAACTATGAATACTCCGGCTGCAGTACCACCACCTGCTGCAGCAGTAACTGTATTATTGGTGGTACCATTACTGCCGTTACTGCCCGCACCTTGACCTAAGTCACGAACTGCTCTATGAAGTTGTTGCTCACTATAGCTCTGCAGTACTTCGACCGTTTTGTTGATGGTCTCAGTATCATTAAAACGAGAATACAGTTCATCTGCCGGGACTTGGGTTGCGTTACTTAACTCAGTGATAAAAGCTTTATCGTTTGAGAGAGCAGACATTTGTTCTGTGATTGAACTGAAAACCGAGGAAATGGCAAGTTGCGTTATCTTAGCGGCACAGCCCGAAGCTATTATTTCTGATGCGGCAGTAGCCAGCTGACTCAATGCACTTTCATCAGCAAAACCAAGTCGGCTCATTAATTCTTTTGTCCCTTGAGAAGCTACTTTGCCTGCGAAGACGCCCGTTGCTGCGGACGAGATGTAGCTAAAAAGTGATTCTGAAGTTATCGTTGCTCCGCTTGCTGCGGCATTGAATACCGAACTGGTTGAAAGCATTAGCGAGTCGCAGATTAGTCCAACAGAATATTTTGCCAGACTTCTTTTAGATGATATTGAGGAACGATCTGCCTGACTTCCGTTTCCTTTTGACGTTGAAAACTGCTCCCCGGTAATATTGCCGCTTTCCTTTAAGCCCAAAGAGTCGCTCCTGGTACTTTGAGTAGGTTCATCAAAATATGAGCCAAGGCATTGCTTTACCGCGGTGCCAACTGTCCCAATCGCTGCTGCGGTGAAAGGTGCTCCGCCGGTACAATATGCGATGCCTCCGTAAACTACGCCTGCTTTCAGACTCTGATAGGTTGTTGAACTAAGAAGTTGAGAGAAGTAACTCGTTTGTTGTTGATTGACTGTTGTCATGAATGAATCCGCCTTAATTAAGATTGAAAGAAATATATTTATAACATTTACTGCTGACGGGAGTGTGAAATAGGCATTTATTCCGAATTAATTTTTTTTAATTAAAAGCTCAGATATCAGTAGTAAGTGATTTTAAGCATCATATCATTTTGGATAAGCAGGTACTTGTATATTCATTAGCCTTTATTGTCAGGTTGAACGTAAATAACTCCGGTCAATGAAAGTATGCATATGATCATGAAATATATGCCTAAGCCCCACGGATGGAAAAAGCTCTTTTTTAAAATTAAAGCGACTAACGGAACGGTTGCTCCAAATACGGCTATCGATAGGTTATAAACAAAAGCCACATTATGCACTCTTTGTTTGACTGCGAGCATTGTCGCAAAGTAGGTGACATTCATTGAAATAAAAGGGGTAAGCGCAAGCGCAAATACACATTCAGTAATAACTATCCGAAACATTGACTGCCCTTGCATGCTGAAGAATAGCGGCAGTGATAACATGATTAATACATAAAGATTAACTTTAAGCACTGACTTGAGCGGCCACTTTGAAAGTAATAAAGCGGAGATAGGAATACAGACAACTATTAAAAGATGTACTATCAGGTTACTTAGTGTCACTTTATATAAACTTTTATGAAGTAATACACTTAGGTATGTGACTTGGTAAGTTAAGAAACCCACGCCCGCCGCGCCTGCCGCCGGTACCAGAAATGCGAAAAAAAGCGTTTTCTTAGACACTTGTGAGTTTACGCCCGCAGGTGTTCTTTGATCATTTGATTGCTCGAACTCTTTAGTTTCCGGCAGTCTTAACCTCAATATGAGTAAACTTATTCCAAGTAAGCCTAAGATTAATAAAGGAATTCTCCAGCCCCAGATTGCCATCAAGTCCTTGGGTACAATCCGGCTTACTAGCGTGACAAGTATTGAGGCTATAACCACTCCGGAAAAAACGCTTGATTGAACAATTGACGCTAATAGCGTTTTCTTAGACGTTGTTCGTTCAATTTGATAGGAGATGGCCGTAGGGAATTCAACGCTAATGGCTAAAGCCTGTAATAATCGAAGAAAAACCAGTAATACAGGGGCAGTGGTTCCTATGGATTGGTAGGTCGGCAGTAACGCGATTATGACCGAGCATCCGGACATCAGCCCGGCGGAGATTAACAGCATTTTTCTTCGGCCGAATTTATCAGCGACTCTTGCTAAAGTCAGTCCCCCGAGCGGCCTCATGGCATAAGTAATAAAGTAAGTTAAAAAGAAAAGTATGAGTGAGTGATAAATATTATGGCTTGGAAAAAAATGAGGGGCGATAATCAATGAAAGTTGTGAATAAATAATAAAATCACACCATTCTAAGGTGTTTCCCGCACAAACCGCTATATTGATTTTGAAAGGAGTCATCGGGGATCATAATCAATGATTTTGTTGTTGCCAACAAGACTTCTTAATAAATACTAATAGCTTAAAGTTATAAGTGACTAAGTCCCTGCTTTTTTGCGTCATCTCCCCGGCAGGATGAAGTTATGGATTTCCCGCTACTGAGAGTCATGCCAGACGCGGTTTCTACTAATCTGTTTGTTCTTCGGCTATCACCGGTTTTCGCTTTTTCAACGTGATTTTCTGACCGTTGCTCAGGATTAAAAATTGACATTATTCTCCGCCCTTTCTGAAGGAGTTATTTGAACAGATCAACAGATTTTGGCTCTTCGTCGTTTCATATGGATTTGAGTAGATCAGACACCGGGCTGGCAATCATAAAAATCATGGTCATAAATGTCCCTGTATTACGATACCCTCCAGCTCGTGTTCTAGCTGCTGCCGCTCGCTTTCATAAGCGCGCTTGCTCGCGTTTATCCGTCATTTTCTGCTCACGATTTTGATGACGGTTATTTCATGGGGCTAACACATATTTGCCCCGTTTCAACTTGGATTAATTACTCCAAATCGTTTTTTTGCTTGTGATTTACTGATTTGTTTGCTCTCAGGAACGAAAAAAACGCCTCGAATATATTAAATACTTTTCAGTCATTTATTCGATGTCTAAATGCGCGGTACTATTGCGGTAACATAAGTAGCTAACTAAAAGTCAGTTCATATTTTGAACGGTAATCGTCCGGTATTGTCATGACTTCTTTTTTAAGTTTAGAATAAGTTTCGTAAGCACTAATTATCCGAATTCAGGAGTAGTAAAGTTCTGTTTTCCCTTCTTTTTCTGCCTGTACACAGCTCGCTAACTCATCGTAAGTAGTCTGAAAATGTGTTTCATCGCGCTTTTTCTTAAGTGAGCGCCTCATTCGCTTGTAGCTGTAATTAAAATTTTTTTATCGTTCTTTTTACGGTGCCTAAGCTGCGTGATTTATCTGCTGAATTTATTATTAATGATTGCGCGCTCTTAAGTTGGTGAGCTCTTCATCTGCGAATGACTTCAAAAGTAACGCCTCATCTTGAGAATAAATTCCCGGGCGCCCGGAGCGTCTGTCATCAAACAAGCCTGATACGCCTTGCTCATACCAGGCGTCAATCCGCTTTGATACCGTAATTTCGCACACCTCAAAGATTTCAGCTGTCTGTTTTATTGAGAATTTTTTATTACTTAACAAAAACGCGTACGACTTTATAACGCTCGAATAAAATAAAAATATGAACTGAAAGTACTATTTTATGATACACCGCAAAGTTTTTATAAATTTCTTGAGTTAAAAACTTTTAAGCGACTACTTACTCTCCTCTCAGTTAAAAGATGGCATCAGGATTAAACCGTCTTGACTCCACAGGGAGTGGTGCGACCGGCAAAGCGGAGCGCCGCGTTCAAAGTTATCAAGATAAAGGTAAAGAACAAAAACTCGTCCGGTTGGGACACCGTTCTAACGAAAGCTACGTCCCCGAAAAGGCCGGCGCTGCCCGAGCGAAACATTTTCATCAAGGCTATAGACGTATTGAACCGCAAGGAGCACAGTATTCTCATCGTTCAATGCAAAGCAGAGACGGCTTTCAATGGTCAGCACGCACATCATTTGAAGAGTTCAATGCCTTTACACGCTCATTTCTTCAGCCTTCTGAACAAAGAGCGGTATATCGGGATTTCCTCGGTTACGATATAAAGAGAATATTAAGTCGTCATAGTTCGGATTATGGCAACCGCAGTGTACTGAAAGTGTTAAACTCCAACATAAAAAAAGCAGATGACAATGGTTCCCCCGTTATTGTCGAGTGCCTTATCCGATATGCGTTGCATGCGGGTATTCCTGTTGATGTTCCTATTTTAAGTGCCTGCATCACAGCCTATGGCAATGCGGCCCGCCACGATGCCGGGCTTTACTGGATACAAAAAGCAGAAGACGCGGCGGCTTTGTTCGGTACGTTAAAGCTGACACAAAACGTCACCACCTTGAGTGCTCGTATTACGGCCTATGGTAACGCGGCCCGCCACGATGCCGGGCTTTACTGGATAAACAAAGCAGAAGACGTGGTGGCCTTGTTCGAGACGTTAAAGCTGACACAAGACGTCACCACCTTGAGTGCTCGTATCACGGCCTATGGTAACGCGGCCCGCCACGATGCCGGGCTTTACTGGATAAAAAAAGCAGAAGACGCGGCGGCCTTGTTCGAGACGTTAAAGCTGACACAAGACGTCACCACCTTGAATGCTCGTATTACGGCCTATGGTAACGCGGCCCGCCACGATGCCGGGCTTTACTGGATAAAAAAAGCAGAAGACGCGGCGGCCTTGTTCGAGACGTTAAAGCTGACACAAGACGTCACCACCTTGAATGCTCGTATTACGGCCTACGGTAACGCGGCCCGCCACGATGCCGGGCTTTACTGGATACAAAAAGCAGAAGCCGTGGCGGCCTTGTTCGAGACGTTAAAGCTGACACAAAACGTCACCACCTTGAATGCTTGTATTACGGCCTATGGTAACGCGGCCCGCCACGATGCCGGGCTTTACTGGATAAAAAAAGCAGAAGACGCGGCGGCCTTGTTCGGTACGTTAGAGCTGACACAAGACGTCACCACCCTGGAAGCACTGATAAGCGCTTATGCTAATGTCGCCTTATTTTGTTCAATAAAAGATACAGCGGAAAAATACCAGTCTCGTGCTTTTGCCCTTTTAGACAACCTTGTGGAGAAGAAGGTCTTATGCGGTACCCTTGGCATACAAGAAGGTGAATCAAAGCCGAACTGTTTGACAATTGATTTTCACCACAGCG
>CBDAVB010000021.1:0-103211 GCA_965200795.1 Parashewanella sp. | reverse complement strand
GTTCACGAGACCAAATTAATTGATAATGAGACCACATTAATTGAGAATGAAACCAGTTGTAAAGGTAGTGGGTAGTGGCATAAATCGGTGATTTTTAACTTTAACAACTTGAAGTTAATTGATAAAAATTCTTAATCACCATTTTTAGCCCGCTACCCGATAAATATTTGTAAAAGTATATACCCGTGATCATTCAAGATGCGATTTTTTCAAACAAAGGCTTGCAATTTTCTGTAATGAGATCATCATAGCAACATGATTGAAATATCTCTTAACCAAAGAAGAAAAACATTCTCTGGAATCACGACATAAATCGTCAAGTGATAGCCGTGAATGTGACCGAATTAAAGTTGTTCTGTTACGTTCAGAAGGCTGGTCTTATTCTTTAATTGCTCAAGCGTTACGGATAGATAAAACAACAGTCAAACGTCATTTTGATGACTATCAATCTCAAGAAAAACTGAAACCCGAAAATGGCGGTTCAGTCAGTCGGCTCACTCCAGAGCAAACCGAGTTTTTGATAGCCCATTTAACAAAATTCACTTTCGCTCATACACATCAAATTGTGAGTTATATTGATGAAACCTTTGGTGTGAAATTTACGGTTGCAGGGTTAAACAAATGGCTGCATCGCAATGGCTTCAGTTACAAAAAGCCTAAGGGTGTTCCCCATAAATTTGATGAGCAAAAGCAAGCCGAATTTAAAGAAAAATACGAGACATTAAAGGCCGAAAAGCCTGATAATGAGCCAATTGTATTTATGGACGCTGTCCATCCTACCATGGCAACAAAGCTGTCTTACGGTTGGATAAAAAGAGGTGAAGATAAGCTGATTAACACCACAGGCAGCCGTACTCGCTTGAATATTATTGGTGGCATTCAGCTGGGGAAGTTGGCTGAAACTGTGACAGCCCAATATGAGCGCGTCAACCAAGAATCTGTTGTGGATTTTTTAGTAAAACTGAAAGCTCAACATTCTAAAGCTGAGCGTATTCACCTCATCTTAGATGGTGCTGCTTATCACCGAGCAGGCAGCGTAAAAGAAAAAGCAAAGGAGCTGAAAATCGAGCTTCATTACTTACCACCATACAGTCCGAATTTAAACCCAATTGAGCGGCTCTGGAAAGTAATGAATGAGCATGTGAGAAATAATGAATATTTTGCTTCAGCCAAAGAATTCCGAAAACGGATAAATCATTTTTTCGATGTCAAACTTCCAGAAATCGCGGATACTTTAACGAGTAGGATTACTGACAACTTTCAAACGCTCACATCTGCAACTTGAATTTGCTTGGGTATATATTCGAGGAGGTTGAATGGCTGTTGGTCAAAAGTCTCAAAGTATGGTTTACTACACGAGTACACATCACTATAGCTACTACGTCTTAGAGAAAGCGGATCCGAATGAACTCACAGGTTTTAATGATGGCTGTCGTGATGAGAGTCTTCGCATTTATTGTAATGGTTCGCTTAGCGCTCTGCGCAAAAACGAGAAATTTTCAAATATAAAAGAAATCATTATCAATGATATTAAAACGCTTCAGAGTTTATCTTTTTTGGCTGAGAGTAATATAATAACCCCTCAAGAAATACACACAAGGCTCAGCACCTTTACTGACAATTTATTTGAAATATCAGGCAGGTCAGAACTTTCCTCAGAAATTGCCATAAATTTTAGAAAAACATTTTTTTCACAAGTCATTGTTGATTTTCATAAGCTTGTGGGGCTTCTTTCTTCGGCTGCAAATAATGATCAAGATTCTAGTTTAAATATTAAAGAGGTTTATTTCAGTCTTATATCAAAAATCCATTTTTGTATTGGTTATATTCAAACGGTTACTCTAGATGGGCTCAATGAGATGATCAGCCCTTCTTTTGGGCATGCTCAATCAACCGTTACGTTAGCATCCGGGAACTCTTCCTCTGTTGCTGACAGAAAGGCTCTTGACATATCACACACGACTTCAAGTACATTATCTGCTTTGCCTTGATGCTCTGTCAGAAAGGACTTAAATCGCTTAACGGTTTCCTTACCTTTTTCCGGGCGTAGCGAACACAACAGGCTTGTCTTTCTTGTCCATATCAATGAAAACAGTAACATAGTTGTGGCCACGTTTAGCCGCCGTTTCATCGAATCCAATAGCTTTAAGTGCTGACAAGTCCATCAATGCTAATGCCTTGCTGACGTAGTGTTTGATGATGCGCCAAATACGTTTGTCACGAATTCCAACATATTCAGCACATGCCTTAACCGGCATTTCACGAGCCAGTACCAGTACAGATTGTTCGAACAATAACGTGAATTTACTACCCGCTCTCGCCCAAGGGACATTGAACGCTGTTAACGAAATTACGTGACGATATTGCTACTCAAGTAATTGCCTTTCATATTCAAAAGTTTATTAAAAATAAGTCATTGGCGATTGGCTCAGAGGTGCATGTAGTTAATTACATAAAAACAATGTATGCAACGAAGTATGGACTTACTATGCCACAGGATGTTCAATCTCATTTGAATTTTAGAAAGAAATACACAGATGGGGTGGATGATAAATTGGCAGAAGCACTGACGGTTTCTAAAATAACAGAATACATTGTTAACGAAACTGATTCAGCACTAACTGAAGTACTTAATGATAATGCCATCAAAATTGAGACAAAACTCGTCGATGTTGTTTATATTACACCGCTTACTTTAACTGCTCTGGAAAAGGTAATTATTCAACATCTAAGAGAAGGCGGTGTTCAGCTTATCCAAAACTTTTTACAAGATTGCCATTCACCTTGTGTTTTAGATGAGTTAATTGACAGGCTGTCACAAAAGATAGAAAAAAAAGTAAATCAAACAAAATTAAGAAGTATTCGTGAGGAGGTAAGGCATTCTTTAATAGAATCAAATTGCATTCATAATGAAGAGGCTTGGCTCAAGTCATATTTTATACCTGATATTACCCAGAGACTTTCGTTTGCTTTTAGAAAGTCAGCTGAGCCGTATACAGGTAAAAACTGCTCTTGTGCAGCGAATGAAATTTTTGAAGATGATAACCAATCCTATCTACTTAAGTTCACTTATAAACATAACTTGTGGCGAGTTATTGCCGAAGGTTTACAGAATACCATTGTGAAAAGTGAATTAAAAAGAATTAATATACCTGCAAAAGTTTATAATTTAAAGAGTTGTTTTACGTACACTGATGGCTTAAGTTATTTTTGGGTTGAGGAAAGTTTTAATAAAAGAATAGTAACACTGGCGGATATCCGTAAAATTAATTTTGCCAATTGGGATGATGACCGTTTACTCAAGTGTTTTACCACCGCCATTGCTTCGCCCTTTACCCTCCATGAACTCTGTGATTTTTTAGAGCTGAATGTATCAAGTTCGACAAAAATGTCTTACAAACTAGGGTGTTATTTAAAAGTAGCCAACGATGTCATCACTGGGCAATGTTTGAAGTATCTTCCTGTATTGATGCAATTGGATTCGTTAAGGGTTACGGATTATATCCTATTCATAACTGAACATATTGATTCTCAGGATCTTTATAATCAATTATCAGTGTTAAAAGCAGCCTTGGATACTTTAAATAATACTGAAATGAGGCATTTATTAACAACAGTTAGGCCAAGTCAGTTTCTTGAAAGTCATAAGCGATTTTCTGAAAATAACCCCCGTAATCTTACTGAGACAAAGATAAAGATATTTCTTATTGCTAATAGCGCTTATTTTTTATCACCTTGCGAACAAGGAGTACTAAGTTTTATTCATGATAATATTAATTCTAATATTAATGTTGGCGATTTTAAGTTGGTTCCTCAAGAAATTAAAGAAGACAAGGTCTCGTTCTTTCATGCAGTGGTTATATCTGGTTGTATTGAGTTAGTCGATTATTTTCTAGCTCAAGAGTCTCTATTGATTTATTTAAATGTGCGAACAGAAAAGCAAAACCTCTCACTTTTGCATTGTGCCGTTATTGCAGGGAAATATGACCTTGGATTAAAGTTAATCAAACACTCAAAGTTCGATGTCAATTTGCTAACGATTGATGGTAAAGATGCATTGTCAATTTGTTTAGAGAAAAAAATTCCTGAAGTAATAGGCTGTATCAGGGAGTTGATTGTCTGTCAACGAATAGACTCTGAGACTGTGATTAAGACAATGAGTCAACTTTTTATAAATAACAGGAGAAAGTACGACGAAATAGTACAAGACATGCTTAAGCAAGACGATCCTTCGTATTTTAAAAAATGGCTTGATTTGGGATTAATTAATATTGACAAAGTTGATTCTTCAAATACTTACATTTTAGGGTGTCAAGATCATACTGTTCCTATTCTTCATGCTGCGGCTGAGTTAGGTTCTGCAAGTAT
Organism: Parashewanella sp.; assembly: GCA_965200795.1. Classification (GTDB taxonomy): domain Bacteria; phylum Pseudomonadota; class Gammaproteobacteria; order Enterobacterales; family Shewanellaceae; genus Parashewanella. Next base: position 98,843 of record CBDAVB010000021.1, on the reverse strand, counting down.
TGTAAACCATATTCTAACCATGAAAATACCAGAGACTGTTTTAAATGAACAAGAAAATCAGTTAGGTTTTTCGGCATTGCATAGTGCAATTCATTTTGGGCACTTCAGGATTGCGCTAAAGTTTATTACTGAAGATAAATTTAATGTCAACATGATAACTCTTGGTGGTGAGCATGCGTTATCAATGTGTTTGAAAGAAATTAAGCCTGGAATGTGTTGGTTTGTTAAGGCTTTTATAAGATGTAAAAGAGTTAATTTTGAAACTAAAGTTAGAGGTGGCGAAAAACTAAAAACTATTATTGCAGACAGTATCTTCGGGGATGATTATTTCGAAGTTCTATTGAAAAACGATAACATTGATAATGGCTTTGTTGTTATTTGAATTTGGGTATTAACTCAGGGATTGCATTAATTTCATTTGATTTTTTATCAGTACTTAATTGCCCTAGAACCATTTTATTTTAACAGGCAAAGGCATTAACCATATGCAAAGCTGAACGTCTATCATCTCTATCATAAGACCCTCTTAGCGTCTTACCATCAATAGCGATGAATAGTTCTAAATTCATGATGCACTTCCGCAAAAGGAAGTATAAGATCACAAAGTCAGATCACGGTCAAATTTAACTGGTCAAGTGGTTAAAAAATATTCGCGATCTTGCCCTGGCTCCTCGTCGTTTCATATGGATTTGAGTAGATCTGATACAGGGCTAGCAATCATAAAAATCATGGTAATAAATGTTCCTGTATTACGATACCCTCTGGCTCGTGCTCTAGCCGCTTGAAATAGACTATTTAAACCTTCCATACGAGCATTCGTATAAGTGGATGACCAGCGCTGTAAAATTCTCTCTGCATGCCTTTCCACAGTTGCAAGTGCTTTTCGAACGGGTTCTAACATCTCAATATCACCCAACTGCTCTTTTGCAAAATTAATGAAATACGTCAGCCTCCAGCGTGCAGCATGAGCGGTTTCAGCTTGACGTATCCACCTAAGTTGTTCCTTAATCCGCCAAGCTGTTGCTGTATTCAGGTCGCTGGATTCTAGCTCTGCAAGTGCTTCTTTTTGTTTCCCAGTAAATGAGCCATCTGCATTTTTTAGTACTGCCCAGCGCAGGCTCTTTGGATGCGGTTGGATTTTTCTCTCCGTTTTACGTACTTCATCAACCGCTTTAGTAAACAGTTGCACAACATGGAACCAATCAACCGTTACGTTAGCATCCGGGAACTCTTCCTCTGTTGCTGACAGAAAGGCTCTTGACATATCACACACGACTTCAAGTACATTATCTGCTTTGCCTTGATGCTCTGTCAGAAAGGACTTAAATCGCTTAACGGTTTCCTTACCTTTTCCGGGCGTAGCGAACACAACAGGCTTGTCTTTCTTGTCCATATCAATGAAAACAGTAACATAGTTGTGGCCACGTTTAGCCGCCGTTTCATCGAATCCAATAGCTTTAAGTGCTGACAAGTCCATCAATGCTAATGCCTTGCTGACGTAGTGTTTGATGATGCGCCAAATACGTTTGTCACGAATTCCAACATATTCAGCACATGCCTTAACCGGCATTTCACGAGCCAGTACCAATACAGATTGTTCGAACAATAACGTGAATTTACTACCCGCTCTCGCCCAAGGGACATTGACACGCTTAACGCCATGCTCAGCACATCGAGTTCTCGGGACGTTTGCTTTGATATAACAGTGATGCTGAAAGAAATTGAGATGACGCCAAGTCAGCGATTTAAAGTCATGTGCCGGACAAGCTTTTGAGCAAGTCGGGCAGGGATACAAGCTTCCTCGTTCAGCTTCAATTTCGAGAACAAGTTCATTAGGTGAGGCTGATATATCCAGGTGTTGGTTAACCAACTTCCAAGGCGCTTCTATACCAAGGCCGAGCATCAAAACTTGATTTCCATCCATGTATTTACTTCCAACTCTTGACTGCAAAACTGGGTTTATTATCTCAGAAATAAATCCATTAAATCCACACTAAACGACGAAGAGCCTTTAAAATAACATGCCAGCTCAAATTACTGTTGATTTAACCCAGGAAATCCGTCAGCAACTGGAAAAATACGTCAGGAGCAGAACCAGCCCTGTTCGCCTTGTTCAGCGCTCCCAAATCATCTTACTCGCGGCTGACAATACACCAAACTATAAAATCGCGGAACAGCTCGGGCTCAACATTAATACGGCCTGGCATGGAGAAATCGTTTTGTTTCCGAGGGGATAGAAAGCATCAAGAAAGACAGACCCCGCGGTGCTAATCATGGTGGTAAAAATACGCAAAAACAACAAGAGATCCGAGCCCAGATCATCCGAATCACCACTGAAAAACCCGGCAACGCCACTCACTGGTCAACACGGACGTTAGCTAAATATACGGGGATTTCACCTTCTTTAGTTCAAAGAACATGGCGGGAAGTAGGTTTAAAACCCCGTCCGCATAAAACTTTTAAGATCAGTAACGATCACCGTTTTGAGGAAAAGCTCAGGGATGTGGTCGGCTTGTATATGTCACCGCCGGAAAATGCATTAGTACTCTGTGTGGATGAAAAAAGCTCTATTCAGGCATTAGACAGAACGCAGCCCGGACTCCCGATAAAAAAAGGCCGCTGTGAAACCATGACCCATGATTATAAGCGTCACGGAACCAGTACGCTGTTTGCGGCGCTGGATGTCGCCACAGGAAAAGTGATCGGCGAATGCATGAAAAAACATCGACATCAAGAATTTCTGTCTTTTCTGAAAACCGTTGAAAAGCAGACGGATAAAGAGCTTGAGCCGCACTTAATCGTTGACAATTACGCCACCCGTAAACATGAAAAGGTCAGGAACCGGTTAAAAGAAACAAACGTGTTCATTTGCACTTTATTCCGACAAGTTCCTCCCGGCTCAATTTAGTCGAACGTTTTTTTGGTCTGCTTACGGAAAAGCAACTCAAACGAGGGGTGCACACATCAGTAGCGGAATTGGAGACCTGCATAATGAATTATATAGAGGCGCACAATGACGGATGTGAACTTTTTGTCCGGACAAAATCAGCCGATGTTATTATGGAAAAAGTCGAGAGGGCAAGAAAGGCATTAAATATCACAGATTAATTTGATGCACTACACTAGAGCCTTATATACATAGGTATCTACACGGCCTGCCCAAAAAATGGTAGTGTTTAGAAATCTGTGTCATTTCGGTAAAATATCAAAAACAGCAATGACAGCAAGCTCTAAGACTCTGTTTTTGCTGAGCTTTCAATGCCGATCTTAACCAGTTTGTTGAAATTCTCAGATGAACAGACCCATGCATTAATTAACCCCGAAATATTATAAGCCTGAATTTCATTCAGCTGTTCCATTGAGATAGGGTTTGTCGCTTTAGTCGGTTTTTTGAAATAACATCCACTCACACTCAACCGCCTTTGAACATCAAACTTCAAATCATAAATCTGTTGACACAATTCGGACACGTTTCTCATACTGCGCATATGCCGCAGAAGCTGTTCCTGTTTTGTTGAAATTGAACTCAGAATGCTCTTATTGTCAGCACCAATGATATTTTGCAGCATATTTCTGTTGTGTTTTAAGTCCTCAATCAGTGCATTCATATTTTCAAGCGCATCTTTGAACGTACCAAGTTGAGTTAATAGCTTTTGAAAACGAGCTTTATACCTTCGGCCGAAATCAGTAATCGGTTTGATCATCTCTGGCGCGGGATGTTTATAAGTTTGATGAAGTAAATTTAAATAATCCGTTGCCAGTTGATTCGTTAATGATACCTGAAGCGCTTGATTCGTTGCCTGAACCGCATAACAATGAAAGAGGCAAATTCTTGCCTGAGTTTTGACTTGTTCAGGCAAGGAAGCTACCCCGAGCATAGGTTTCAGAATCAATATCCCGTTATTATAGTAATTTTCGCTGTTTTCTTTGGTTATTTTATTCAGATAAGCCTGCCAGGTAAAAAATAGGCTACATATATTTTCAGTTTCATTTTTTTCGCAAAATGGTAAAAAAGTTTTTACAAAGATTTCGCTGGTTACGTCACAGAGCTTTGAGTTCTCTTTTCTTCTCGTCATAGTGCTAACTGTAGGTACCAGAGCCGCAACAGAAGAAAAAGTGATTGCATTTTCACCTTCAGTATTCGGCTCAGACACGTTAGAGTTATCTTCCGCGGTTTCTTCTGCATGCATCGATTCAATTGTTTCAGCACTGACAGTTTCCGACAAATCGGATTCATCATTTTGATGTCGGACATTGTGATGTTTATTCTCAGAAGTCGTTCTCGTTACACTGACGTTATTATCCGGGCTGTCAGAAGTAACCTTATGTTGATTATTATCATCTTCACACAATTCCGCTTCTATGATTTCCAGCCGGCGCTGATTTTCCTCGTGCGATGCTGTTATTTGTGTTTCTAATTCGCTTAACTTTTCTTTGACGGATTGTATTAAAACTTCTATTTCTGAAAATAATTTTAATTTTTCATGGTTGTTTGGATTTTTTTGTATTTGTTGTTTTATAATTTTTAAATAACCGTTACCGTAACTATCATTTATGATTAAGAATAATGGCTTCAGAGACTTATGAACTTCAATGATCTGAACAATATCACACTCCGCAGACTCATTCTCTGAACAGTATTTCAAATAATCCTTTAACTTACCAACCAAAAAAACATCTGTCATTTGTTTATCATCAAGAGAAAGCTCACATTTATCAATACGTCTTAATATATGTTGCGAGCAAGAATCTAAGCTGGCAAGAGAACAGCAGATTTCCGGTCTCGGGCTCGTGACTAGCTCCGCATATACCCTATATTCCCAATAAGAATGAAGTACCATGACTCTGGTATTAGCTGTTGTTTCATTAAAAATAAGATAATCAGGGAAATGTGATTCAAGTAATGAGCATGAATGAATTAATGGTTTAATATAATGACATAACCAGCTTTTAAATTTAAAGCCGATTGTATCTTCATTATTTCCGAATCCTGGTAACAACTTATATTGTTCTAGTTTGGAAAGAATTGCTCCGAAATTCTTTAACCCGGTACTAAAAGAGTCATAATACGGCAATCTTTCGATAATATTCGCACTAGGTTTTTTCTCATTTTTATGTAATTCAACTAACATTTGTTTCCGGTAATGCTTAAAGCAGCAATACCTAAAAACAATCTGGCAATAATGAAAATCGAACAATAATAGCTTATTGAATTCACTCTCTCGTGCATTTTCATCTATTAAACATAGCATATTAAATGATATCTCAGGCAGCACGTTTAAACTGATAAGACAGCCTAAATCTGCAAGCGCACCAACAATTTTAAATATATCTTCTGAAGTCGAATCCGGTGTTGCATTTCTAAAAAAAATATCCGTATTGTGTGTCGGAAAGTGCTGCATGACTTCATGAAATCGTGCCGCTAATGCTACCCATTCACTTTTAAACTTAAGTAATCGGTTATCAGGCAGTGTAGTGACATCCGTTAAAATTTTTTCAATTACTGGCGTGATGGTTTTATATCTTTTATTGATAGCGCACTTAACACGAAAGGTAAATAAATCAACTTTATCTATTATGTTTTTAATTTTAAGATCTAAATTATACTCAGGATTTACGTCAATAACTCGTTTTGAAATTTGAGTCTTGGAGGAACGACTTATTGTAAGATCTTGTTTTATTGTTCTAATCATTGCCTCAAGATACGAAGATTTTAACTGTTTAAATTCGTCAAGTAAAGGAAATTCCCAGAATGCTTTCTCGGTTTCATTTTTTTTACTGACAGCGAGTTCAGATGTTTTATCACTGGTACTCTCTCTTGAGTCAGTTTGGAACTGATAAAAATTGTCACTGACCGAAGTAATAGTTTCAACTTTTCTGAATTTAAAAACTTTATTACCACAATAAAAGAGAACTTCTTTATCAGAGTCAGTTATTTCTTTAGTTTTCACGTCATGCCGATAAGCACTGGGTTGAACAGATTGCGCTATTGTTGAAGTTGAAGCTGAAGCTTTTGCCATAATTGTAAATAAATTATCTGATGAGAAAATAATTAACGGTACTGAAATTTAGTTAAGATTTATTACCTTGGCAGAATAACCTTTGATTACTTTGACAAAAAATACTTCTTTACTATAAGTTATTCCCGACTCCAACAGAGCTTATAACGGCGCGCTCTTCGGGTGAAATAAATAACTCATGTTACGCACCGCCTCAAAATTAGTGGCATAATCATGCTATGAACGTTGAATTGCTAGAGCTGTATAGCGACTACCAACTATCTAGCTTTGGCTTTGGACAGGTAACAGCAACAGGGATGTCAGACTTACTAGATGGTGCTTACAGTCATGATCAGGTAACAAGGCTCCTTTCTACTAACGAGTTCACCAGTAAAACTCTTTGGGGAATCGTTAAATCTACTGTAAGACAGGTCGAAGAAGATGATGCCGTTCTTATTTTCGATGATACGATTGAAGAAAAACCTTATACGGACGAAAGCGACTTAATCGCATACCACTACGACCACACAAAAAATCGAACCGTTAAGGGGATTAACCTTCTTAATTGTCTTTACTACTCCCAAGGTGTATCAATTCCAGTATCTTACAAGTTGATCACTAAGCCAGTTCTCTATTGTGATCTGAAGACTAAGAAAGTTCGCAGAATGTCTGAAACAACTAAAAATGAAGACTTTAGAGAGCTTTTACACATCAGTTACCAAAACCAACTTAAATTCAAATATGTTCTAGCCGACAGCTGGTTCTGTTCAAATGAAAATATGATGTTTATCAAACACAAATGCCACAAAGATTTTATCATGGCATGCAAATCTAATCGTCTTGTTTCTTTGAGTGAAGATGATAAGAAACATAAGAAATCACAACGGGTTGATACACTTAAATTTCAAGAGGAGCAGTCTGTAAAAGTTTGGATATCTGGAGTAGATTTTGAGTTACAGTTATCCAAGAAAGTCTTTAAAAACAAAGATGGAAGTACAGGCGAGCTTTACTTGTTATGCAGTGATTTAAGTTGTGATGATGAGTTCATTCAAGCGGTCTATCAAAAACGATGGAACGTGGAACTCTTCCATAAAAATCTGAAGTCAAATGCGGCAATTACCCGTTCTCCAGCTCATACAGTTAAAACACAAAGTAATCATCAATTTTTATCAATTTATAGTGCATTTAGGCTTGAAACCTTAGCTTTAAAACTGAAAATGAATAAATTTCAATTGAGGGCGAAATTGTATATAAAAGCATTAAAAACAGCCTTTACAGAACTTCAAACTCTAAAAGCTGTTAGTGCGTAACATGAGTAAATAATCCTGCTTTCGGCTAAAGGAAATTAGGAAATTCAGTCACAAAAAAAGCGTCGTAAGACGCTTTCGGGAAATGGCTAAAAAAATTAAGCAAATTTGAAGTCAACGTGCTCGATCATCGGTTTGTATAAGTGACGCTGCATAGCCTGAACACGTACTTTAACTTCTTTGCCATCTAATACGATAGTCAGGTCGTCAGAGTAGAAATCATCATTTTGCTGGATATTGATGATGTCTTTATGTTCAAAAGCGATTGAAACAGCGTCATGACCTTTGCCATAGATTACCGCAGGAACTTTACCGGCGTGACGTAGGCGGCGGCTCGAACCTTTCCCTATTTCAGTGCGGGTTTGCGCGACTAATGTGTAAGACATAATTTTCTCACTTAAATCTGTAAATTAAAATTAAGAGCAGCACCTCGACCAGCGCGGCTCCGAGAAAGCCGGCGGAATGTAACATAGCGCAATGTATTTGACAATGAAACCCTCACGTTTTTTTAAGTTTTCAGTGTATTCAGTCATTAAATCAACAAAGCAGAATTGATCTATACTAAAATGAGTTTTAATTAGCGGAGTTGATTATGAGTTTTAAAATCAGTAACTTGTGCAGGAATTCAAGCTTGATTATTTTGTGTTTTTTTCAGGCTCAATCAGTGTTGGCCGATGAAGTCGGACAGGGAGACTTAAAATCCTGTGTTTCAAATGTTAATGCATTACGTGAGTATGTCGGTAAATCTTATGGTACACCTACTCCGATTGCTACAGCCAGAAACAGACCCGGTTGTTTAGGCGGATTGACGGGTGTTCATGAAGATGTGTTTTTTGAAAACGGTAAGTGTGTTGGGCGAGGAAAAAACCGGAATCACATCAATTTAAACACTACACGCCTATATTTTACATGGCAACCCGATCAATTTGCAGATACTGTTGAATGTTCGAGCGAACCCTTGATTGACAGACAACGCTTCAGTTGTCAATTTGGCATAGATCAAATGAGAAATGACACGCAATATTCAAGAAATGGAAACTTTGGCCGAGATATCCCTAACAGCGGTTGCCCTTTCTTAGGATTAAGAAACGTATTTAATGAGTATGAATTATCTGAGGGGACTTGTTACGCTACTGCATTTTATGGCAGAGCCATAAAAACCGGCATTAGCTGGGATGTTAATAAACATTACAGAGAAACACTTCGTTGTTACGATCAAGACTCAAAAAGCCCGTTCAATCAATGACACCCTATTGTCCGTCGGAGTATCTATCGGAGTGCATAGCGGAGTAACGAATTAGGCTTATTGTTACTCCATTTTCTATTTTCTTATCTCAATTGCTGCATTAAATAAGCATAAGTCAGTGCTCTTAACTTAGCCGCCTGGGTGTTATCAGCGGCTCCGGCGTGACCGCCTTCAATATTTTCGTAATAAAGAACATCGAACCCCATATCCTCCATCTTAGCCACCATTTTACGCGCATGACCCGGATGGACGCGGTCATCCCGGGTTGAAGTAGTAAAGAAAACTTTCGGATAAGCGGTATCTTTCTTCAGGTTATGATAAGGAGAATAGGTTTTAAGGTATTCCCATTCATCAGCATTATCCGGATTACCGTATTCCCCCATCCAGCTCGCACCGGCCAGCAATTTATTGAAGCGTTTCATGTCCAGTAGCGGCACCTGGCAAACAACCGCATTATATAAATCAGGACGACGTGTAAAGGCCGCTCCCATTAACAGCCCGCCGTTACTGCCGCCCTGAATTCCTAAATGCTTGCTTGAGGTAATTTTACGCGCGATCAGATCTTCAGCAATAGCTTCAAAGTCCTCATAGGCTTTATGACGGTTCTTTTTTAATGCAGCCTGATGCCATGACGGACCATACTCACCGCCGCCCCGGATGTTAGATAACACATAAACGCCGCCCTGCTCTAACCAGTTTTTACCAATCATCGCAGAATATGAAGGCCGAAGAGAAACTTCAAAACCGCCGTAGCCGTAAAGCAAGGTAGGATTTTTACCGTCGAGTTTCGCATCTTTGGCCATAACCACGAAGTAAGGAATTTTAGTACCGTCTGCAGAGGTGGCGAAATATTGCTGAGTTTTAAATTTATCAGCGGCGAACTGCCGCGGCATCGCCTTGACTTTGGTAAATGAGAGCGTGTTAGCATTCACACGATATAAACTCGCCGGCTCTAAAAAGCTTGTATAGGTAACAAAGAAATCGTCTTTATCCTGTTTAACATCAAAAACGCTGAGTGTGCCGTTTTCATTAAACGGCGCTGTTTTCTCATGCCATTTACCGGCTTTGAGCTCATATCTGACTAATTTACTTTTAACGTTATCCAGCCAATTTACAAAAACAGCGCTTTTGGTAAAACTGACTGATGAAATGGAAGCGGTTTTTGTCGGCGCGATAAATAACTGATAATCAGGCTGTTGCCTGATAAGCGCGTCTGCCGGCGTGAAAACAACAGAGCCCTGAGGAAATTTATTGCCGTTTGACGTTAAGTCACTCTTTAATTCGATAAACAAATCACCGTTAAAGTAGCCTTTAATCTCAGCGTCTTCAGGTAAAGGTAAAGCCGTTAACTTACCATTGTGGTAGACATTGTAGCGAGAAGTATAAAAGGTCTTAAACTCACCGACCAGATGTAAAGGTGTCTTATCGTCGTATAGAGTAAATGCCGCTGAAGACACCGATTTTTTTTCACCGGCGAAGACTTCTTTCGCTTCAGATAACGGCTGTCCGCGTTTCCAGATTTTCACCACACGCGGATAACCGGAATCAGTCATACTGTTGTTATCACCGAAATCCGTACCGACGAACACCGTGTCTTTGTCAATCCAGCTCAGGTCTGATTTAGCCTCGGGTAAAAAGAAAGGATTTTGAGATTCAGGCACAAAGCTTTTAGTCGAAAGATCAAACTCTCGTATTTCAGTCGCGTCAGCGCCGCCTCGGGATAAGGATACAAAGCAGCGTAAATTTTCCGGGTATTGGCAATTCATGCCTTTATAAACCCATTTAAACCCCTCTTTCTTACCGAGCGCATCGATATCGAGAACCGTTTCCCATTTCGGGTTTGGCTTTAGGTATTCTTCCATCGTCGTGCGGCGGTATATGCCGCGGACATGGTTTTCATCTTTCCAGAAATTATACAGGTAGTCACCGCGGCGGCTCGCATAAGGGATTCGCTCTTTTGAGTTATATACCGCTAAGCCGTTAGCGACAAGCGCATCAAACCGCGGATAAGCTTGAATCTCTTTTAAAGATTTTTGATTGTGCTCTTTGACCCATGTCATGGCTCTCGCGCTTTCAATATTCTCTAACCACATAAATTTATCGTGTTCTTGATGAGCTGATGCCGAACCGGTAACCAGTGATAGCGTGATTAGCGGAAAAACCTTTTTATTCATTTTGAATTCCCTTAAGAAATTGTCATCAAAATTGCTTAGAAAGACTGAACTTTCAAAATAACGAAAGCGTCCGACGGACGCTTTTATACGTTGATTTATTTTACTTCTTTAAATCATCAAGCATTAACTGCCTGATATATTTAACGGGTGCGCTGCCGTAGCTCAGGAATTTCTCATGGAATACTTTTAAGTCGAAGTCCTTACCCAGTAACTGCTTATACTCTTCTCTGAAGTCATAAATTTCTCTGTAGCCTGAGTAATAACTAGTGAGCTGAACCTGACTCAGTGTCGCGCGACGCCATTTTCCCTCGGCTTCAGCACGTTGCTGGAATGCTTCATTCATCATTAAATCAAGCGCCTGCTCTCGGGTCATGCCTTTAACCTGGATGCTGTAATCAAGAATGGTGTTACAGATCACGCGCAAGTTCCATTTGTAATACATTAACCACATTTCAGGTTCTGAGTTACCGTAACCTTCTTCCAGCATCATGCGTTCGGTATAAACCGCCCAGCCTTCAACCATAGCGCCGTTTCCGAATAAGCTCTTGACAAGACTCGGCGATTCATTTGAATACACAAGCTGAGTGTAATGACCCGGAATGGCTTCATGAATATTCAGGATCTGAAGGATCCAATGGTTGTATTCTCTTAAATAACTTTCAGCTTGCGCATCAGTCATGCCGTCAAGCGGCGTTACGTTATAGTAGGTATTGCCTTTTTTATCGTATGGGCCGGGAGCGCTGATCGAAGCGCCCGCGAAACCACGCATATAGGCCGGTGTCTCACGAACGACCAAAGGTTTACCCGGATCTAACGTGACCAACCGCTTTTCATTGACAAACTCAACCAGTTCAGGAATTTGAGCTTTTACCTCAGCGACAAAATTCTCACGTTTTACATGGCGCGCGGATAATTTGTCGATGAGTTGCTTAATTGCGGCTTTTTCATCCTCAGGTTTAGCTTCTTTGAAATATTTCGGCCAAAGCTTATCAGTGAGCTTTGCCATTTCTGCCTGAACACGGTCTTTATCAGCCATCGCTTTTAGATAAAGCTGTTTTGCCGTCATTCCCGATTGAATGTCTAACGCGAATTTCCGCTCGTAAAGTTTTTCGCCGATCCTGAAACAGCGAGCGCCGTTTTTTTCGAGTTCGGCTTTCAGGCTCTCTAACCAGGAAATGTAATCTTGAATTGCTGTTTTTGACTGATTAAAGCGTTCAATGAACAGGGCTTTTTCATCAGCAGATAAGCCGGAGCCTTCGGCTTTGTTAAGCAATGCGTCTGAGAACACCGAGAAAGCCCCTTTGTTTTGCTGAATCGCCAGCTGAGTGTGCTCCAGAGTGGGGTTCTGAATATTCTGTTTAGCGGCTTCATAGTAGGCCGGAACGTTCGCCATACGACCTAATACGGATTGTAAGCGCTGATCAAGCGGCGCAAAGTTTTCGTTAATCAGCTGTGCAAAACCGCCTGCCACATTGTATTGCGCAGGATTCCACTGCCATGACTTTCCTTGTCTGATTTCCCACTCAGACTTATTGAGTAAGTTTTCAATTAACTTGTAATCAATCAGCTGTTTAGGGTTAAGGCTGCTGGTATTGAACGCTTGCAAATTCATACGTTCTTTAGTGATAAATGCTAACGTCGCTTTTCTTGACTCTGCGTCCGGTACAGTGAGCTGAGAATCATATTTATGGTAACCGCTGTAAAGCGCCCAGGTAGGGAACAGTTTCCATAAATCAGTAATGAACCCGTTTGAAAAATCAGAAAAATGCTGTGAAGAAACGCTTGTGTCAATAGTCTGAGTGTTAAGTTCGTGAGAGGCATCATTACATGCGGACAAGCCACTGACTGCGATAACAATCAGTGACGACAGGATTGTCTTTTTCATCATTATTCCCGATTTATTTTATTATCAGCCCATCATACTCTACAAATCACTCGAGATGTAACATGAGTTGCTACAAAATATTTCTTGTACAAGCTCTGCTTTCAGGCATATTGTGCTCTATTATTTGTTTGATACTTGTAAAAAATGACATCAATAGAAAAGCTGCTTTTTATTGTAAAAATGATCCCAAAAGGCAAAGTATTCAGTTACGGTAAAGTCGCTGACCTGGCCGGATTACCGGGTCGTGCGAGAATGGTATCCAGAGCGTTAAAACAGGCGACGGAAAACTCAAAAACGCCTTGGCACCGAGTTATAAATAGTCAGGGAAAAATTTCGCTATCAAAAGATTCAAGCGCATACAGGCAGCAAGTTGAACTATTGAGGACTGAAGGTATCGAAGTAATTAAGGGTAAAATAAATTTAACCAGGTACGAATGGAAGCCTGATCCGGCGACATTGGTTATGAATATTCCTTTCTAAGGGACGGATATGAAGACAATTAAAATTACATTAAAGCGTTTATTAGTCTTACCCTTTATCACCTTGCCCGTGCTTTCAAAAGCAGAAACGCTTTCTCCGCTCACCCCTCAGATGGCCGAGTACAAAGTTTACTACGATAATATTGAGCTTGGTAAAGCCAGATATAAGCTTCAGGGCGACAATAAACACTTCACTTATACCTTTGAAAGTGCTCTGGCCTTACTTGTTTTATCGGACAATCGTGAAGTAACAAGTGAATTTTCAGTAAAAAACAATATTATTCAACCTCTGCGCTATTTTCATGCCCGAAAAGGTACCGGTCATGACTACCAGGAGCAGTTAGTGTTCTTAGGTAAACAGAAGAAAATCTACAGTCGATATAAAGGTAAAAAAAAGGAATTTGATTATAATCAACGTTTCTATGACTCGCTTTCCGTTCAAATGCAATTGAGACTCGATGTCGCGGCAAAGAAGCCTCAGTTAAAATATGAGCTCATTAAAGGCAACAAAAAAGACGACTATGCTTTTAAAATAGACGGAAAAGAACAAATCCTTGTAGCCGGTAAGACTTACCAAACGATTAAATTAGAAGTGGTGCGTAAAAGTAAAAAGCGCCAGACCTATATTTGGTTGGCGCCTGAAATTGCCTATCTGCCCGTTAAGCTGACTCATTTTAAAAAAGGTAACAAGCAACTTGAAATACTAATCAGCAGCTACAGTTTCACCGCTGACAACCAGCACGCCCGACTTAAATAATCGCCAATCACCCGGTTTTAAAATATACCACTCCTCATCCGACGTTAACGGACGAGTGGCAATGACGGTCACTATGTCATTCGGAGTCGTTTCTTTTTGAAAATCAATTGTGACGTCAGCATCTTTGAGAGTCGCTTTACCAAACGGAGCCTTACGGGTGATATAACAAAGATTATTTCCGCAAAAGCTCATTAAATGCAGCCCGTCACTAACGATCATATTGAACACGCCTAATTTACGGATCTCATCCGCCAGTTCAGCGATATATTGATAAACCGGCGTTAAATTTGACGGTTCCTTTTCTCCGAATTTTTCAACTACCCGCTCTAATATCCAGCAAAAAGCCAGTTCACTGTCCGTTTCGCCCACAGGGTATAAACGGTTAACGGTAAGAAACTCTTTATAGTCACTTAACTGGCCATTATGCGCGTAGCACCAGTTTCGCCCCCAAAGAACACGATTGAAAGGATGAGTATTTTCCAGAGAGTTGCCACCGCGGTTAGCCTGACGAATGTGAGAAATGACCGCCTCGCTTTTTATCGGGTAAGATTTAATTACCCGCGCGATATGAGATTCACTACTCGGACTTACATCTTTAAAGATACGGTTACCCTTACCTTCATAAAACGCAATACCCCAGCCGTCAACATGGGGACCGGTATTACCTCCCCGCTCGATTAAACCGGTAAAACTAAAAACAATGTCCGTCGGTACATTGGCGCTCATGGCCAAAAGTTCACACATCTGAAAACTCATTAATCTGCTTCGTATTCTTAAGAGTGATTTTAACTTTTGTTGTGGGTGGTTTCCAGATTAAGCCCGCTATTGCTGAACTTTCACTCATGATCAAACGTATTTTAAAACGGATGTTTGAAAAAACTTGTATTAATTTTTGGTTAAGTATAACGTTTTAACGAGACAGAGGTCTGACCACAGGCTATAATGTGACCTAAGTCGCAGCCTTACTTGTGCGATGTTTGATCTAGCTTGATTAAATAAGGAGAAAGACGGTGACAACTCTAATTTGGATATGTGCACTGCTGATAGTGATAGCGGCAGGTGCGTATTTACGATTTTCACTATTAACCACAACTATTGCGGCGGCGGTAATCTGTGCCGCTGCTTCATATTTCCATGTAGGAAGCCCGCTTCCGTTCGCTATCTTCGTGATTTTAGCGCTTCCGTTCAATATCAAATCATTCAGAAGACAATTCATCTCCAAGCCGTTTTTAAAATTATATAAAAGTATAATGCCTGAGATGTCTTCTACTGAAAGAGAAGCTATTGAAGCCGGTACTACCTGGTGGGAGGCGGATCTATTTTCAGGCGCCCCTTCCTGGAAGAAACTACACAATATTCCGGTTGCACGTTTAACAAATGAAGAACAAGCGTTTTTAGACGGCCCGGTTGAAGAAGTGTGTGCTATGGTAAACCAACATCAGGTCTCACACGAATTGGCTGATCTTCCGCAAGACGTCTGGCAATACTTAAAAGACAACGGTTTCTTTTCGATGATCATCAAAAAGAAATACGGCGGTCTTGAGTTTTCCGCCTATGCGCAATCACGTGTTCTGCAGAAGCTGTCAGGCGTAAGCAGTGAGCTATCTTCAACTGTTGGTGTACCTAATTCATTAGGTCCCGGTGAGCTGCTTCAACACTACGGTACTCCGGAGCAACAAGACTATTACCTTCCGCGTCTGGCTAAAGGTCTTGAAGTCCCTTGTTTCGCGCTTACCAGTCCAGAAGCCGGTAGTGACGCCGGCTCAATCCCGGACTTTGGCGTTGTATGTAAAGGCCAATGGCAAGGCGAGGAAATTCTTGGTATGAAATTAACCTGGAACAAGCGTTACATCACGCTTGCTCCGGTTGCCACAGTACTGGGTCTTGCTTTTAAACTGAGAGATCCGGAGCGCCTGTTAGGTGACGAAGAAGATTTAGGCATTACATGCGCCCTGATTCCGACCGATGTTGACGGCGTAATTACCGGTCGCCGTCACTTCCCGTTAAACTGCATGTTCCAGAATGGTCCGACACAAGGTGACGAGGTATTCGTGCCAATCGACTTCATTATTGGCGGTCCTGAGATGGCAGGTCAGGGCTGGAGAATGCTGGTTGAATGTCTATCCGTCGGTCGCGGTATTACTTTACCTTCAAATTCTGCGGGCGGCGTTAAAACAGCCGCGGCGGCAACCGGCGCTTACGCGCGAATTCGTCGTCAGTTTAAGTTGCCTATCGGAAAGCTTGAAGGTATCGAGGAACCGATGGCGCGCATCGGCGGTAACGCATATTTAATGGACGCGGTTAATACCCTTACCACTACCGGTATTGATTTGGGTGAAAAACCTTCTGTTATCTCGGCGATTGTAAAATACCACCTGACAGATCGTATGCAGAAATGTGTTATCGATGCGATGGATATCCACGGCGGTAAAGGTATTTGCTTAGGCCCGAATAACTATTTAGGCCGCGGCTATCAGGCAGCTCCCATTGCGGTAACAGTAGAAGGTGCCAATATTCTTACTCGCTCAATGATCATCTACGGACAAGGCGCGATTCGTTGTCACCCTTACGTGTTACCGGAAATGGAAGCGGCGTTTGATGCGGATCCTAAAGCGTCATTACGCAACTTTGATAATGCGGTGTTCGGTCATATCGGATTCGCGATCAGTAACTTTGTTCGTAGTCTCTGGCTCGGTCTGACTGGCGCTCGTTTCTCAAACGCGCCTTATTCAGATGAAACTAAAAAGTACTACCGGCAAATGAATCGGTTCAGTGCTAATTTAGCCCTGCTGTCTGATTTAGCTATGGGCACTTTAGGTGGCGGTCTGAAACGTAAAGAAAGAGTTTCCGCGCGTATCGGTGATCTGCTCAGCCAAATGTATCTGGTTTCCGCTGTTCTTAAGCGTTATAACGATGACGGACGTTTAACAGAAGACTTACCGCTCGTACAATGGGCAGCGGAAGATGCATTATATAAGCTACAAACATCACTCGATGAATTGTTAAACAACTTCCCGATGGGATTAGGCCCGATTCTGCGGGTAGTGATGTTCCCGTTCGGTCGTCCGGTTAAAAGACCAGGTGATGTGCTGGATCATAAAGTAGCTAAGATTATGCAAACACCTTGTGCTTCAAGAGAAAGGCTGTCTAAAGGTCAGTTCCTTGCACCAACTGAATTCAACGCTGTTGGTATTCAAGAGCAAACCTTTATTGACTTAATCGCCTGCGAACCTATCCACAAGCGCATCTGTGAAGCCGCGGACGAGAAAATTCCTTTCATGTGGCTGGATAAAGTCGCTGAAAGAGGTGTCGAGCTAAATTGTATCTCAACCGAAGAAGTTGAATTAATGAAACGTGCTGAAATAGGCCGTCTCAAATCAATTAATGTTGATGACTTTTATCCTGAAGAGCTCACGGCAATGGTTAAGCGTGCTAATAAAACTGATTATGCGGCTTAAAACCTTACTGAAGTAACAAATGACCGGGAGAGCTGATTTTAGCTCTCTTTTTTTATGCCTAAACCTACTTCAGTCCCGCGTGCGGTAGCGGGAGGGATCTTGAACGGCAGTTTTTTATGTCCGCCAATCCTGTGCCTGTCTGAGTATTTTTTGCAAATCCCGGATAGCAAAAAGCCGCTCTGTTGAGCGGCTTTTCTGAATGATGGCGGAGGAGCAGGGATTTGAACCCTGGAACGGGATAAACCGTTGCCGGTTTTCAAGACCGGTGCATTCGACCACTCTGCCACCCCTCCGAACGCCGCTGATGATAATGAAATCACTAAGTCGTGTAAACAGTTATTTCAGATAAATTGATTAAGCGAACAGTAAACAACCACCGCGTGCATTTTATGGCCTTAAATTGCAAATTTTAGTTTGTTACGGCGCAGGTTATATAAATACTCTGTGGTAGAATCCGGCTACTCGTATAAGAAATAGATAATTATGAAACCGAAACTTATCGCCGCGTCGAAATTAGCGCCACAATTCAACCTGCCATCAACTTCAGAAGATAAATCCAGTAAGTTTTCTTTATTGCTTGGTCAGGAAAGAGTTACTTCGGCTTACAAACTATTTTCTAAGTTAGAGCACCAGGGATTATTTTTAGCGGATTATCCGGGTGTTGACCGATTACGCTTTATTGACGCGTTGGTTTCAAGTTACACAAACTTCTGTGAGCAATATCTGGCGGCGTCTAAAAACGGAGGAACCGTTAATTTAGATTGGTATGACGCCCCTGCCCCTGACTCTATAGGAGTGATTACCACTAAAACCAGAACCTATGAGTATCTCGGAGGCAATATAACCAAAGTTGAGCTGTTCGGTCGTATGAATACCAAAAGTGGAACTTCTGTATACGAAGCCGGCGCGCTTGCTCGTGCTAACCAAGTATTTATCAGTGTCAATTCCCTGATGAATCGTCCGAACTTATGGTCTTTGCTTATGGACAGCGTTAACGCGGGCTACTATCGGGTAAACTCAAGCTTAGAGAAAGTACCGCTTAACTGCAAAATAGTTTTAGTGGGCGCGGCGAACTTATACACAGAATTAAAATATCATGATGAAGTATTCAATAAACATTTCTCATTGCTCGCGGAAATGGTCTCTGAGCTGGATATTTATAAACATTCGGAGCTTGAATACGTCAACTGGTTAAATCAGCTCAAGCCGGAAAACAGAACCATCGCCGTTGACGCGTTTCCGGTTCTGTTCAATTACTCTTCTTCACTGGCAGAGCACCAAAATCGTTTAGCTTTAGATTTTATTGACATAGTACAAGTGTTAGCTCAGGCAAATGCTTTAGAAAAAAGCGAGCGGATTTCGGCCGCTTCTGTAGAGCAGGCTCTTGAATTAAAAAAACAAAGACATAACACCTCTGAAGAGTTTTCATCACAAAATTTCGATGACAGATTTATCTCACTGCAAACTGATGGCAAAGCTGTAGGACAAATTAACGGACTAACCGTTATTGACACAGGTGATTACAGCTATGGCGAGCCTGCACGGATCACGTGTACCGCTCATTATGGTGACGGGGAAGTCGCTGATATTGAGCGTAAGTCAGAACTTGCCGGAAACATTCATGCCAAAGGCATGATGATTTTGTCCTCTTGTTTGTATCGAATCTTCGGCCGGGATGCCCCGCTGCATTTGAACGCTAATATTGTATTTGAGCAGTCTTATCAAGAAATTGACGGCGACAGCGCCTCCGTCGCGGAATTTTGTTGTTTACTCTCAGCAATCAGTGAAACGCCGATAAAACAAGGCATTGCCGTTACCGGCGCCTTAGATCAATTCGGCAATGTCCAGGCTATCGGCGGTGTGAATGAAAAAATCACCGGTTTCTTTAATCTTTGTCAAAAAAGAAAACTAACAGGTAATCAGGGGTTGATTATTCCCGCGTCAAACGCATTGCAGTTAAACTTACCTAAAGAAATTATTACTGCTGCAGAGCAGGGGCAATTCAGCATTTTCCAAGTTGACCATATCGATCAGGTCATCGAGCTGCTATTAGGTATTCCTTCGGGCGAGCCTAATGAAAATAACTTATTCCCAAAAGACACCTTGTACTGGAAAGTGCAGCAACGCCTTAATGAATTAGCAGGTGAGTACGAGTCTGAACCGACATTTGTTCAAAAATTGTTATCAAAACTCGGCTTAAGACGTGATTAATATCAAGTTATTTTTCAGTTTTCAGCTGATCGGAGTTGTTTGGCTTACACGTGTTCGCTAACCTTGATTAACATTCGGCAATAAATAGAAACATAACATGTCAAAAGTCAGTAGTTTTACAAAAGAAGAACTTAAAGCCTGTGGCCACGGTGATTTATTCGGTGCGGACGCTCCGCGTTTACCGGTAAAAAATATGTTGATGATCGACCGTGTTGTTCGTATAAGAAACGACGGCGGCAAATACGGTAAAGGTGAAATTATAGCCGAACTGGATATTACTCCGGATATGTGGTTCTTCGGCTGCCACTTTGTAACCGACCCGGTAATGCCTGGTTGTTTAGGTTTAGACGCGATGTGGCAACTCGTCGGCTTTTTCTTAGGCTGGGAAGGTGCGAAAGGTAAAGGCCGCGCATTAGGTGTAGGCGAAGTTAAATTTACCGGTCAGGTATTACCAGAAGCGAAAAAAGTGACTTACAGGCTTGATATCAAGCGAAAGATCAACCGTAAGCTAGTCATGGGTATGGCGGATGCGACTTTAGAAGTTGACGGTAGAGAAATCTACTCTGCGACTGATTTAAAAGTGGGTATCTTTCAGGACACTTCATCATTCTGAGCACAGACAGAGCTCAAATAGTAAAAGCCGGTTTTATGCCGGTTTCAAATCATTCAGCATTACAAGTGTAATGCCGGACGAATGCATAACGGTTGTGAAATTGGTCTTAAGAATAAGAAATTGTGATTAGAATAAGGCAATTATTGACAACACAATTAAAAGTTCTTAATTTCAAAACTTTACTTGTCATACCCGAGAAGACAGGTACCGGCGACTTTTTAAAAATCAACCGAAGAGACTGTACTCCCGCTTTCGCGGGAGTGACGATTAACATGTATGTTTTCTTCCGCCGCGCCTTTAAAGCCCCTGGACTGAAGCCTTCGCAGGAGTGCTTATCGGCTGATACTTAAAGCTCTAAATCAGAAAGTGCATCTGAAGCTAACTGCCCTCGCCAGCCGTTCAACAACTTAGGCTTCCGGCTTTTTTCATCGTCCCAATACCAGTTTAAAAAATCATGGATGTACTTTTTGGACGCGAACATTTCAATCGGTACTTCCTTAGCTTCAACGATAGCGGTGAGTTTTGACTTAACCGTTTTAAAACTTTTTTTATAATCAGGGCGAAACGCTATCACATCGATTTTTGGGGGCAGATTTTCTAAATCGGCGTTTTGTAAACTCGACAAAATCGGTTTTGAAAACTTACGTTTTTCATGATCGCTTAACTCTTTTAAGCGTGATAATTGAGTAAAGTTTTTAGGCGCGGCTTTGGCAATCGCAATCAGACCGTGATCTTTAATTAAAAGGCCTAAGGCGATATCTTTCTTAATCGCGGTTTTTATACGCCATTTTGCCAGGGGTTTTAAGTAAGCCATCTGAGTCTGGTTTAACTGAAAACTATTTTTGACTTTAAGGTAAGCGTTTTCAACATCGGGTTCGTCCAGTCGGCCTTGGCACATATCGGTACTTTCTTCGAGCGTCCATTGATACCTGCCCAAACGCTCCAGTTTCGCTTTAAGCAACGGAAACAAATGGAAAAGATAAAAAACATCATTAGCCGCATAAGTTAACTGCTTGTCGGATAACGGGCGTTTAATCCAGTCAGTACGCGACTCACCTTTGTCCAGAACAACACCAAGCACCCGTTTAACTAGGTTTGCGTAACCTAAAGCGTGTCCCATTTTGGCAAAACCGGCGCCAATCTGAGAATCAAAATATGGGGTCG
This sequence comes from Parashewanella sp., assembly GCA_965200795.1. Classification (GTDB taxonomy): domain Bacteria; phylum Pseudomonadota; class Gammaproteobacteria; order Enterobacterales; family Shewanellaceae; genus Parashewanella. The sequence goes on along the minus strand of CBDAVB010000021.1, from coordinate 77,550 downwards.
GTTGAACACCGCCATAATGAGCAAATGCCTCAAGGTCTTCACTCGCGGAGTGAAGTACTTTAAGAATGCTTTCGTCCGCCAACAGCTTCCAGAATTCAGATAAGTCGATATCTGAAACCGGATCGATAAGCGCCAGCACTTCCCCGTTGTAGACTTGAATCAGTCCTAACTGAGCATAGTAAGTTCGCGTTCTGACAAACTCAGTATCTAAAGCGACGACTTTACTAACTTTTAAATCAATTAACAGCTGGTTAAGTGTATCTTGTGAATCTACAAAAGTTACTGCTGGAAACGGCTTATCAAACATTATTTATCCTGATTACATGGGTACTTCGACACGAATGTTTTGAGCGGTTAATTCGGCACTCAAGTGAAAGGACAGGAGTATAGCGACTTCTGCCTAAGAAAAGAAAGACACCGGATTGCCGATATACATAACTGTCGTTTTGCAGCTTTTACCGCTAACACCGGTGCCTTAACCCAAGCCTTCGCCGCAGTGACGAAAAAGCCTTTAAATTACCCTTCTGTTTTTTTCAGCTCTTCGTCGCGCAGTTCGCGACGTAAAATTTTACCGACATTGGTTTTTGGCAGCTCATCCCGGAATTCAACGAACTTAGGGATTTTATAACCCGTCAGATGAACACGGCAATGCCTGATGATGTCTTTTCCGGTGAGTTTTTTGCTGTTGGTCACCACAAATATTTTTACCGCTTCACCGCTTGTTGCGTGCGGAACACCAATCGCCGCAACTTCAACAACCTTAGGATGTAAAGCGACAACATCCTCGACTTCATTCGGGAACACGTTAAAGCCGGAAACGAGGATCATATCCTTCTTACGGTCAACGATGTAGAAAAGCCCTTTTTCATCCATATAACCGATATCACCCGTTGATAACCAACCATTTTCGTCGATGATTTGTTTGGATTCCTCTTCGTTACCCCAGTAACCTTGCATTACTTGCGGACCTTTAACGAATAGCTCGCCAGTTTCACCTTGTGGTAATACATTACCGTCAGCATCACGAACTTGAATATCCGTGCCCGGAGCGGGTAAACCAATCGAACCGTTATAACCTACGGAGTCATAAGCATTACAAGACACTAACGGTGAAGCTTCCGTTAAACCATAACCTTCCAATAAACGTGTGTTTGTGATTTCTTGCCACTTATCAGCTACTGCACGTTGTACCGCCATACCGCCGCCGATAGATAACTTTAATCTTGAGAAATTTAAGCCGCCGAAATCAGGATTATTTACAAGCGCGTTAAATAAAGTATTTACACCCGTTAATACAGTGAAATCATATTTAGAAAGTTCAGATACAAACCCGGGGATATCGCGCGGATTAGTAATAAGCAGGTTATTCGCGCCCTTATGCATAAACAGTAAACAGTTAACGGTTAGTGCAAAAATATGATAAAGCGGTAATGCGGTTACCACCAACTCGTTACCGGGAGATAAGATCGGTGAATAAGCGCCGCTTGCCTGCAATACGTTAGCAACTACATTCTGATGGCTCAGCATTGCGCCTTTAGACAAACCGGTTGTGCCGCCCGTGTATTGCAAAAATGCGACATCACCGGCTTTTATTTCAGGTTTCACGTATTGTAAACGACGCCCTTTTGATAAAGCTTTGCGGTAAGAAAGCGCATGCGGCAGATAGTATTTCGGAACCAGCTTCTTAACGTACTTAATTACGAAGTTTACTAAGGTACGTTTGGGCGTACTCAGCAAATCACCTAAGCTTGAAATGATGACGTTTTCCACCGGAGTTTGATCGATGACTTTTTGCAGCGTGCTGGCGAAGTTTGAAACGACAATGATAGCTTTAGCACCCGAATCGTTCAGCTGATGCTTTAATTCTCTCGGCGTGTATAGCGGGTTTACATTCACCACAACCATACCGGCACGTAATACACCAAATAACGCAATCGGGTACTGTAATACGTTCGGCATCATTAACGCGACCCGGTCGCCTTTCTTCAGGCCGAGTTCATTCTGCAGATAGGCGGCAAACGCTCGGCTTCTTTCTTCAAGTTTTCTATAGGTTACCGTTGCTCCCATGTTCATGAAAGCCGGCTGATCCGCGTAATTTTTTACTGCTTCTTCGAACATTTCTACAAGTGATGAATACTTTTTTAAATCAATGTCTGCAGGTACACCTTCAGGAAGGTTTTTTAGCCAAGGTTGTTCCACTTTTTTCTCCAAAATTCTCGCCAGAGCGGCCGCCGGCATTTTGTCAGTAACATCGTATTCTTATATTTACGCAGCTTATTTCCAGCGGGGCGTTTTGAACACAAATACCACCAACTTACAGAATAATAACGCTTTTTATTGATAACCTGTAAAGCTCATGTCACGCCGGCAAAGACTGAAATGGCAAACCCAAATCTCAAAACAGAAGTGTTTCCATACGTGCGTTCACATTTTTGCGCCTAATCTTCACATATCTAGAGTAAAAATCCTAGTCAAGATTGAGCATAGAAACAGCGAACGAGACCGGAAACCTGCGCCGGATTATCCATATGGATGTGATGACCACCGTCAATAATGTGAAATTTCAGCTGTTCAAAGTGGTTCTGAAACTTATCGAGTTGAAGGCGTGCACTGCTTTTATCACCAAATATCGCCAATGCGGGTACCGCTATGTGGCCGGCTAATTGAGTGATTTGAGCAAGACTGTAACGCCAGGCAGAGTTGTATTTTAATTTTGCGTCCGTTCGCCAGACATATCCTCCTTCGGTTTGTTTTAAATTGCGGGACATGAGCAATTTGGCATTTTCGAAATCTAAATCGGTGACTTTGGCTCGCACCCTGGCCACGGCGTCCACAGAGGGATATGCCTTTAACTTTGGGACGCTTAAAAGGGCTTGTCGATGTTGAATCACACTCTGTTTCAGTCGGTTATCAGCATTTGTCTCAGCTTCATGAATCGGAAACAAAATATCTAATAAAACCAGCTTATCTACGTTTTCAGGAAATAAGCTGGCGTACATCACAGATATTAGCCCGCCGAATGAGTGAGACATCAAATAAATTTTATCCGGACTGTATTTAGTTTTTATCTCATTGACAGCTAAATCCAGATCTAATACGTAATCAGTTATATGCAGTGAATATCCTTTTTGCCTATGGTCGGATAAACCATGCCCCGGCCAGTCAATGGCAATGACGCAGTAATCATCAAGTAATGCTGAAATCGGTTCAAAGCTGCTGGCATTATCCAGCCAGCCGTGGGTTGCGATAATAACAGGGTTTTCTTTATTACCCCACTTTCTTCCGGCTAGTGTGATATGCGGTAGTACTAATGTAATTTCTTCGGCTTTACCCATGATAAATATTCCTTAAACCTTCAATGTAAATAAATCGGCCGGGGAGTTTAAGTACCTGACTATAAGTTTTTTGATATTTTTGGCGTTCAGGTTAAGCGCTCTACAAGGCACTCTCGCGCAGTAATACGGCAGTCTTTCAAGCAAGAGTAACGCCGCGCAGTGCTTAAGACGGGTGTCAGGAAAGTGAAATTTATAGCCGGGTAACTTTTATAAAAACGCAGAAAAATTCGCTTACAGCAAGGCGTTAATCACAGCAAGTAGTGGTTCTCACTTGCAAAATTTGTAGCGCGGCCGGCGGTGATCTGCCGGTATATGAACTTTCAGCACCAATCATTATTGAAAGTAACAAGCATTACCTTAAGTAGCTGACCATAAGTTTTCTAACATTTTTTATGCCCGTCTTTACCGCACTACGGCGTCGCAACTTCGGTTACATAGCTACGGCTACGCTCCCTGCGTCGCATCTTGTATCGCGCCAAATCTGAGCACCAAAATTCCGAAGAAACTTATCGTCAGCTCCTTAGGAGCGTTTAACCGTTTCATTCAGGTTAAACGCTCGATACAAAGCCAAACAACCGATAACGCACCACAGCAGTACCCAAATTTGCGCGGGGATCCAAGTTAACCTGGCGAGGTTAGCCGCATCGCCGACATTACTTCTGCCAATTAAGTTAATAACCGAAAATAATCCGTTAAGAATTAACGATATACCGATAAGTCGTGTGACATGGATCAACCAGGTTGATGATGCGAATTTTAGCGGTAATGCAAATATAAGAGCGATAACCGCTAATATCATTACTGTTAATAGGTCTCTAACCCAAAAAATAAGGCAAACCGCAATCAAAGCCAGAACGGAAAATGACACCAATTTAGAGACCTTATGACTCGATGATGATGCGATTTGATAAATTAATAATCCAAAACCAGAAGCACCGGCATAACCGGAAAAAGCAATTAACAGTTGCCAGCCGCCGTAGCTGTAACAAAATCCGGCGCCATCAGGCAGAAGCTCGATCTTACTGATACTACCGCCGGTAATTAAGGTTGCTAAACCATGACTGATTTCATGAAAAAAAGTTTCGATCCAGTTAAAGGGAATACTGACGACTGGTATTTGAATCAAGAGAGCGCTAACAATGAAGTAAAGCCAGAAATGAAAATTATATTTTTCTAATTTTGAGGTCATAGAAACAAATCAGGTTACGCGTAAGTATCAATACCGATATTCTGCCTGATATTTTCTCTTTCTACCGCATATTGTGTAAGTAAATATTGCGAAATAGCTTTTTGGCTCATGGAATCAGAAAATTCGACATGAATGCGACTGTGTTGCCATTGCTGGATTGTGACGCTGCTGTGAGGCTGCCGCTCAACGAACTCACCGGTGATCGGCTCCGTTTGTAGTGAAGTGTTTTTTTCTGACTGAGATAAAAGCGCGGCATTCGCCGACGACGGTTGCGCATGTCCGAGCGGGTAATATGACAAATAGGCGTTTATATTCATTGAGCAGTCCGGAAAAGTGGCATACGCACAGCGTAGTAAACGGCAAATCAGATATCAATCAAAAAAATACTGATTAATAAAATAGAACTAGTAGATTATCATTAGCTAAAAAACAAAATCGGGATACTTTAACCTAAATCGGTACGCCTTAACCTAAACGAGCTTACTTACGCGCAAGGAAGTCAGTTAATCTTTTCTCGCGCTTACGGGCAAAATAGGCGTTTAAGTACCCGGCTGTAAGTTTTTCACTTTTCCTGCGCCCATCTTAAGCACTCCGCGGCGTTACTCTTGCCTGAAAGACCGCCGCCGGTATTACTGCTGCGCAAGAGCGCCTTGACGGGCACTTAACCTGAACGCCAAAAATATCGAAAACTTATGGTCGGGTACTTACTTATTTTCTACCCGGCAGTTTTTTCCACGTGACCTCATCACGGACATACACAGGAGCTAACTCATCAACTGCGGTGAATTTATCCTGAGCCCATGCTATCTGCCCTATTTTCAGCATAGATTCCGCGGTGGGAAATTTCGCGGTTTCTAATGTCTGAGCATCAGCATTTAGTTTAAGTAACTCAGGATAAGCGTCAAAACCCGTACCGCAGCCTGCAAAAGTTTTACCTTGCAGCTCAGCTAAGACAACCGAGTCCGGATGCGTGACTTTTTCCTCTGTAACCGCAATCGCAATGCCGTTTTCGATTTTGTATTGCGCCCAGTAAACTTCATTCATTCTCGCGTCAATAGCGCAAACCACATCAGATATACCACATACCGAAGCGGCTTGCCTCGCCATAGAATCAAGCGTGGAAACACCGTAAACAGGTAAGTCCCGGCCAAGCGCTAATCCCTGAGCCATGCTGACGCAAATCCGAATACCGGTAAAGCTTCCCGGGCCACGTCCGTAAACAATGCCGTCCAGAGCCGATAGCGTAATTCCGGCTTCAGCAATGAGTTTCTCAACAAGCGGCAGTAATCTTTGACTGTGCTCTCTTGGTGCGTCAACGGCTTCAGTATGGATGTTCTCACCGGCTTGAACGGCTACGGAACAAAGTTCAGTACAAGTATCAATTGCGAGTAATGTTTTATTAGTCATTTAAATAACACGTAAAATGAAGTAAACCACACTTAAAAAAGCGTGATGATAAAGTGCCTCGCCGCGGGCAGCGGAAGCATCGTTTTACATTATCGTCACTCCGGTGAAGGCCGGAGTATACGCTTCGCCCGCCAAACAAAACCGGCTTTAACGACCTTTCGGGCTTTTGTCCGGCGCTTTTCCCTTGTTTGGAGAAGATCAAGCTTATACCCGCCTTCGCAGGTAAGTAGCTGACCATAAGTTTTCTAACATTTTTTGACGCCCGTCTTTACCGCGCTACAGCGTTGCGACTCTGGTTACATAGCTTCGGTTACATAGCTTCGGCTATGCTCCCTGCGCCGCGCCTTGTATCACACCAAATCTGAGCACTAAATTCCGAAGAAACTAATCGCCAGCTACTTATGACAACAAATTTAATCCCAAAGTCAGTTATCACCGAATACGGGCGGAATTACTTCCTCAGAGATTGAGATAAAATGATTATACCGGGATTTAATCCATTAATTTATAAATTTTGCAGGAATTGTCTCGCCTTATTATAACTGCGTGTGCGGCTCATCCGCGGAAGTGAATCTAAAAAATAGCGCCCGTAAGCTTTTGAAACTAATCTCTCATCAAAAATTGTGATAAGACCTAAGTCATTTTCATGTCGGATTAAACGCCCTACCCCTTGCCTAAGCTTTGAGATGGCGGCAGGCAGGAGGATGTCATCAAACGGATTGCCGTTTTGCTGTGAAATAAATTCACTTTTGGATTGAATAAAAAAGTCATCAGGTGAAGCGAAGGGTAACTTGTCGAAGATGATATTGCTAAGTTGCTTACCTTTAACGTCGATACCCTCCCAAAAGCTGTAAGTTCCGATCAGAACCGCATCACCAAGAATCCGATATTTTTTTAGTAAGTTTTGACGCCCGGACTGACCTTGAACTAACACAGGATAGCTTAAACGGCGCGATAACACTCGTCCTAGTTTTTGAACGGCCTGATGACTGGTACAGAGAACAAAGGTTTTGCCGCGGTTTTCTTTTATCAATTTGATACAAAGCTGTTGAAATGCCCGCTGCCTGGCCTCTTGCGCAGGCTCAGTAAATAACATTCTTGGTATGTACATCAGAGCCTGTTTGCTGTAATCGTAAGGGCTTTCAATCAGTACGCCCGGATGTTTTTCTAAACTTAAGGGTTTTGTAAAGTAATCAAGCCGATAATTTACCGACAAAGTCGCGGAGGTAAAAACCGTTGCCGTACCTTCACCGATATACTTATTTAGCTGCTCTGTGACATCATGTAATATCGCGTCAAACTTAAAGCGATTGTTTTCAAGGCTAACATACTGGACATACCTGACATCCTCTGTCGCGGTGAATTCTTCAAGTTTATTTTTTAGCTGTGCGAAGTCTTCAGCTGATGCGTCAAAACGACTGCTGCGGCCAATTAAGATTTTAGATTGTTGTATAACCTCATCAAATGCCGCGACTATCCCCCAGAAGCCCGCAGCACCTGATTTTTGACCCAGCAATGCTTTTACGCTTAGCTTTTCAGCACCGCAGCCACGGAGCCATTTTCTGAAACCGTCGATTGCGTAGAAAAGACTCTCTGAGGCTTTCAAAAACGGCGGGCTATCGCCTAACTCATCTTTAAATACCGCTGTTAACTGCTCCATGCCGGCTCTGATCAAATTTTCAGAAAGGCAGTGACCGCCGATTCGCCCCAACACATCAGCGAGTGAATGCGCTTCATCGAACACAACTAAATCGGCGTTAATTTTATGCTGATTATCACCCTCTCTTTCAAGAAATGACTCATTAAAAACCAGATGATGGTTGATAACCAAAATGTCAGATTCACCGGCTGTTAATTTTGCTCCGCGGCTGAAACAAGCGCCGTAAAAATCACAACTCTCGCTGTTACAGTTGTTTAAATCGGTTCTGACCAGATCCAAACTGATGGCGGATTCACTGACACCGTTAACATGGTTCAGATCGCCGTCTTTTGTAACCTGAGCCCATTGCTGAACTCTGAGTAAATCACTTAATACGGTATCTGAAAGCCTGGTGGCTGATTTAAGCTCACTCTGCAAGTTTCTGAGGCAAAGATAATTACCGGTGCCTTTTAAAATCGCGATTCTGGCGGTCGGGGCAACAAGATCAGCCACAAAGGGAATATCTTTATCAAACAGTTGTTGCTGAAGGTTTTTTGTCGCCGTTGAAATAATAACTTTTTGTTTTTTTAATAACGCCGGAGCCAGATACGCAAAGCTCTTTCCGATGCCTGTTCCGGCTTCGACAACCAAAGAACCTCCGGTACTGATAGCATCGGCTACCGCCAGCGCCATTTTTTGTTGTCCTTCACGAAAACGGTAGTTTTTCAGCGCTTGATCTAACTTTCCGCCTTGAGCAAAAAATTGAGCGACCTGATTGGTGTAGTGTTCAGACAAACGTGTTTCCGGAAAATAAAGAACGTTAACGCATGATAACCAAACTGAACGACAAACAAAAAATTATTTTTAAGGCTATTGCTTTTCGTATAAAAAATAGCTAGTTTTAAAAATATTGAAGTTATTGAACAGCTTTTGTGCTGAAAACACTGATTCAGACGTTACATCAAAAGAGTATTTATTATGATTGTTAAATCGAAAGTTACAAAGCATCATCACCATCATAAGAGATAACCTTCGGTTGTTCTCCGCCGAAGGACGTTTTCCTTCCGGTGGACTGATAGAGATTTACCAGAGCCCCTGAAGGAATTCGGGGGCTTTTTAGTTTCCTCCCCGTTTGATTGAATTTTTATTAGGACACCAAGATGACACGATTAAGAATCGCGCTACAGAAATCCGGTCGTTTGGCCGCTGAGTCGTTAAAGCTGCTCAAAACCTGCGGCATCAAGTTAAATATCAATGAACAACGCCTGATTGCGCACTCAGATAATTTACCGATCGATATATTAAGGGTTCGTGATGATGACATTCCGGGTTTGATTATGGACGGCGTGGTTGATATGGGGATAGTCGGTGAAAATGTGTTAGTCGAGGAACAATTTGATCGTGAATTTTTAGGCAAGACCGCTAGCTATCAGAAAATTCGGGTTTTAGATTTCGGTCAATGCCGGTTATCACTGGCCGTTCCGTCCGAATTTGATTATCAAGGTGTTCAATCACTCAATAATCTGCGTATCGCGACGTCTTACCCTAACCTGCTTCGTCAGTTTATGAAGAGCAAAGGTTACGATTTTCAAGACTGCAAATTGAAAGGCTCCGTGGAAGTCGCGCCGCGAGCCGGACTCGCCGACGCCATTTGCGATCTTGTTTCTACCGGTGCGACCCTGGAAGCGAACGGACTGGTAGAGAAGGATATTATTTTCCGATCCCGCGCTTGTCTTATTCAGTCTGATGAAAGCCTGAAATCAGAAAAACAAAATCTCATCGGCAAAATCATGTCCCGGATTAATGGTGTTACTCAGGCCAGAGAAAGCAAGTACATTATGCTCCACGCTCCAAAGGCGAGTTTGCAAAGCATCATTGATTTACTCCCCGGCGCGGAAAACCCGACGATCATGACATTGACCAATACTGACGATATGGTTGCCGTACATGCCGTGAGTAGTGAAGACATTTTTTGGGACACCATGGAAGAACTTAAAACCCTTGGCGCCAGTTCCATTCTGATTTTACCTATCGAAAAAATGATGGAGTAAACAATGGAGACATTAATTTGGTCACAGTTGAATCAGGCTCAGCAAAATCAGGCATTGCAACGAAGTAAATTAGTCAATGACGACAATTTATCTGAAGACGTTTTAAAGATTACTGAGTTAGTTAAACAAGACGGCGATCAAGCCTTAACGGCACTGACAGAGAAGTTTGATGGTGTTCACCTAAATCAACTCGCAATATCAAGTGATGAAATTAACGACGCCGGCAATCATATCACGGCAGAATTAAAACAAGCTGTCGATATCGCTTTCGCTAATATTAAAAAGTTTCATCAAGCGCAGATTACCAAAGAAATTGTTGTCGAAACTCAAGCGGGTATCCGCTGTGAATTAAAAACTGAAGCAATACAGTCTGTCGGGTTATACATTCCCGGCGGTACGGCACCTTTGATTTCTACCGCTTTAATGCTGGCGATCCCTGCCATGCTTGCCGGGTGTGAGCGAAAGGTAATCGTTTCACCGCCGCCAATCAATAATGCGATTTTGTATATCGCTCAACTTTGCGGTGTTGATGAGGTTTATCAGGCCGGCGGCGCTCAGGCAATCGCCGCATTGGCTTACGGTACTGAGTCCATCCGAGGCGTTAATAAAATCTTCGGCCCCGGTAATCGCTTCGTTACTCAGGCCAAAAACCTGATCGCTTCTGATAATTCAACGCCCGCGACCGTTGATATGCCGGCGGGTCCTTCGGAAGTATTGGTTATTGCTGATGATAAAGCAAACCCGGAATTTGTCGCCGCGGATTTACTTTCTCAGGCTGAGCACGGCGTCGATTCGCAGGTGATTCTCGTCACCGACAGCACTGACCTAGCGAATAAAGTCAAGCAGATTTTGCCTGTACAGTTAAAGCAATTATCCAGAAATGAGATCGCTGAAAAAGCTCTGCGAAACAGTCGAATCATTATTGTTGATAGTATTGAACAAGCCGCAAAGGTTTCTAATTCGTACGCACCTGAGCATTTGATCATTCAAACTGAGAGCCCGGAACCCTTAGTGAATTTAATTCACAGCGCGGGTTCTGTTTTTGTCGGGGCCTATTCTCCGGAGTCCGTCGGTGATTATGCCAGCGGTACGAATCACGTCTTACCGACTTACGGTTATTCTAAGTCAGTGTCGAGTTTATCTTTAGCCGACTTTCAACGCAGATTTACCGTGCAGACATTGTCTGAGCAGGGCTTTTTATCGCTGAGCGATACCGTGATTACCTTGGCTGACGCGGAACAACTGGATGCCCACGCCTTAGCGGTTAAGATTCGTCAGCAAGCTATTCAAGATGAGGCGCAGGATGAAAGATAATCCAATTCAGTCTCTGTTACGTGACGATCTAACTTCACTAAAACCTTATCAGAGTGCGAGACGAATCGGCGGAAAAGGTAAAATATTTATCAACGCCAACGAATCCCCTTTCTCAAACGTCAGAGTTAATGACTTAGATTTCGCGGCAATAAATCGCTACCCGGAGCAGCAACCTGAGCGATTAATCAATGCTTATGCTGAATATGCTAACGTATTACCGGAAAATGCGGTTTGTACCCGTGGCGCGGATGAAGCTATCGAGTTACTGATTCGTACATTTTGTAACGTCGGCATTGACAGCGTCAGCTATTTCGGACCATCTTACGGCATGTATAAAATTTCCGCGCAAACTTGCGGAATTTATTCGATTGAAATTCCGTTCAATCATGATTTTTCGTTACCGGAAAATTGGACGAATCAAGAGCGAAGCAAGTTAACTTTCATTTGTAATCCAAACAACCCCACAGGTACTTTACTTAAGCCGTCCGTCATTGAAGCCGCGTTAAAGAGAAATTCCTGCGGCTTAGTCATTGTCGATGAAGCCTATATTGATTTTTGTTATCAAAATACCGTTACTTCACTCATCAGCCAGTATCCTAACCTTGTTGTGTTAAGAACCTTATCAAAAGCATTTTCTCTTGCCGGACTGAGATGCGGCTTCTTAATCGCGTCAACGCATGTTACGGAGCAGGTTTTAAAAGTGCTCGCCCCTTATCCCGTTTCTGTTCCGGTCGAAGAAATCGCGCTTCAGGCTCTATCGGCTGAAGGTTTAAAAACTATGCGGCAACAGGTTGCTGAAATAGAGAGTAATAAAGCGTTATTAGCTGACACGCTTCGTTCGTATAGTCAGAAAATCATCGCCGGTTCAGCGAACTTTCTCTATGCGGAATTTAAACATCCTGATTTAGTCTGGAATCTATTGCTTGAAAATGAAATCATTGCCAGAAAATATCCTGTTGAAAAATTAAAGAATGGCATTCGTTTTACAGTAGGTTCAGGTAGCGAAACTAAAACCCTGATTAAATTATTTGAACAGTCAGTTCTCGTTAAGGAAAACCGATAATGAGCCGCTATTTCCCTCAATCAAAAACAAAAATTTTATTTATCGATCGTGACGGCACCTTAGTTAAAGAGCCTGAAATAGATAAGCAATTAGATAGTATTTCAAAGCTTGAGTTTGAACCCGGTGTCATTCCGGCATTACTTGAACTGCAAAATAAAGGCTTCGAACTAATTATGATCAGCAATCAGGACGGTTTGGGTACAAACTCATTTCCGCAAGCTGATTTTGATGCTCCGCATAATCTAATGATGAATATTTTTGAAAGCCAGGGAGTGCGATTTAAAGATATTTTGATTTGTCCGCACTTTGACTCGGATAACTGCGGCTGCAGAAAACCAAAGCTGGGATTAGTTAAGCACCTTTTGACTCATGGCTGCATCGACTTTGAAACCTCCGCCGTCATCGGCGACCGGGAAACCGATATTGAGTTAGCCAATGCAATGGGAATTTCGGGAATAAAATATGACCGTGACAGTTATAACTGGCATAAAATTGTCGCTGATTTAACGCAGCAGAGCCGCAAGGCAAAAATTGAACGAAATACCAGCGAGACACAAATTTGTGTCCAGCTTGATTTAGATTCAAATCGCGAGGGACATATCGACACCGGTATCGGGTTTTATGATCATATGCTGGATCAAATCGCGACTCACGCCGGTTTTGAGCTGAACATTAACGTTAAGGGTGATTTGCATATTGACGATCATCACAGCGTAGAAGACACAGCCATTGCTTTAGCTCAGGCACTTAAAAAAGCTTTAGGAAATAAATCAGGCATCAACCGCTTTGGTTTTTCGTTGCCCATGGATGAAGCTGATTGTGAATGTTTGATTGATTTATCAGGTCGTGCTTACTGTAAATATAATGCGCTACTGACAAGAGAAAAAGTCGGAGAACTGTCTACGGAAATGATCCCTCATTTCTTCCGCTCCTTTGCTGACGGTCTCGCCTGCACTTTGCACATCAGAGCGCGGGGCTGCAATGATCACCATATTATTGAAGCCATGTTTAAAGCATTAGGCCGCGCTTTACGACAAGCTGTTAAGGTTGAAGGAACGGAATTACCGTCAAGTAAGGGGGCATTGTGACACTAACAAAAAGTACAACTTCAAATAACAATACGGTGATAATCGACACCGGTGTCTGCAATCTCACTTCGGTTTATCAGGCCATGATTCGCGTCACTGATAATGTCATCGTGACCAATGACGCTGATGAAATCAAAAAGGCGGCCAGGGTGATTCTGCCGGGCGTCGGAACGGCGGCGGCGGGAATGCAATCTCTCGCGGAAAAAAAACTGATTGAGTTAATTCCGGAGTTATCACAACCTGTACTGGGGATCTGCCTCGGAATGCAGCTGCTTACACAATCCTCCGCTGAAGCAAACCAGTTAACTGAATGTCTTGGCGTCATACCCGCGCATGTAACCGCACTGCGGGCAAAAGGTCAAACGGTACCGCACATGGGCTGGAATAAGTTACTTGAATTTAATACTCACCCGATTTTTAGAGGCTTAAGTCAAGACAGCTATTGTTACTTTGTACATAGCTACTCGGTTCCCGTGAGTTCAAACACAATAGCCAGCTGTGAATATGGCGAACGTTTCAGCGCCGCAATCGCTCATAACAATTTTATCGGGCTGCAATTTCACCCTGAAAAAAGTAGTCGTGCGGGCTCACGGATTCTTTCTAATTTTAGCAAGCTGAGGTAGCAGATGATCATTCCGGCAATCGATCTTATCGACGGTAAAGTCGTGAGATTATTCCAAGGCGATTACAATAAAAAAACTGACTTTGATCTTGATCCGCTATCGCAATTACAAAGTTACCAAAACCAAGGGGCGCAATGGTTGCATATTGTCGACTTAACCGGAGCAAAAGAACCGGAAAAGCGTCAAATCGCGCTTATAAAATCGTTATGTCAAAAGTTAACCGCAAATATTCAGGTCGGCGGCGGCATTCGGACCAAAGCTCAAGTTGAGGAGTTACTTGACGCGGGTGTCGAACGTGTAGTTATCGGCTCTCTGGCTGTGACACAACCTGAGCTTGTCTCTGATTGGTTTAAAGAGTTTGGAGCGGATCGGATTTGTTTAGCCTTAGATCTGAATATCTTGGATGACGGCACCAAACAAGTCGCGATAGCCGGCTGGCAACAAGCATCGCGATACACGATAGATCAGTTGGTGCATCAATATAAAATTGTTGGCTTGAAACACGCTCTGGTTACTGACATAAGTTGTGACGGCACACTTTCTGGTTCAAACCTCAGTCTGTATCAAGAGCTTTGCCGGCAGTTCCCTGATATTAACTGGCAAGCGTCAGGCGGAGTTGGAGATACAGAGGACATAGCGGCCGTTAAATTAAGCGGGGCAAATAGTCTTATCGTTGGTAAGGCATTATTAATCAACAAATTTACCGTTAAGGAAGCGATTCAATGCTGGCAAAACGCATAGTACCCTGCCTTGACGTGCAAGATGGAAAAGTGGTTAAAGGTATTCAATTTAAAAATCATGAAGTTGTCGGTGATATTGTCGACTTAGCCAAACGTTATTCTGATGAAGGAGCCGACGAATTAGTTTTTTATGACATTACCGCCAGCGCACATCGTTATGATGTTGATAAAGTTTGGGTAGAAAGAATTGCAGAAAAAATTGATATTCCGTTCTGCGTTGCTGGTGGCATTAAATCAGAGGGTCATGCAAGAAACATTTTGAAACATGGCGCAGATAAAATTTCGATAAACTCCCCCGCCTTAGCTGATCCAAGTTTGATTTCTCGTTTGCTTGATGAATTTGGCAAACAATGCGTTGTTGTTGGCATTGATTCATTTTTTGATGCCGAGACTAACAGTTATAAAGTAAAGCAATTCACCGGTGACGAAAAAACTTCGGTTTTTACAAACTGGTATACATCTGACTGGGTTGAGAAAGTGCAGCAATTAGGTTGCGGTGAAATCGTGCTTAACGCCATCAATAAAGATGGAGTGAAAAAAGGTTATGATTTAGAGCAATTAAAGAAGATCAGACAAGTTTGTGATGTTCCCTTAATCGCTTCCGGCGGTGCCGGCACCATTGAGCATTTTATCGATGTTTTCAAACAAGCCGATGTTGATGCCGCGTTAGCTGCAAGTGTTTTTCATAAACGGGAAATCTCCATCGCGCAACTAAAGCAGGAACTGACTACTAATGGTATTTGTATAAGGCCGATATGATGAACAAATTAAATGACGAACAGATTAATGCCATCGATTGGCAGAAAAATAGCGGTTTAGTACCAGCCGTTATTCAGGATTTCCATTCTGGTCAGGTGTTAATGCTTGGTTATATGAATGAACAAGCCATCATTCAAACTCAGCGGAGCAACAAAGTTACTTTTTTCAGTCGAAGCAAAAACCGATTATGGACAAAAGGCGAATCCTCTAAAAACTTTCTCAATTTGAAATCAATCGCCGTTGATTGTGACAATGACACCTTATTGATCCAGGCCATTCCTGAAGGCCCGACCTGTCACTTAGGCACAACCAGTTGTTGGAGTGAAAGCGATATTGATCCGTTTTTGCTTAATCTCATTAAAATTATTCAAAACCGAAAACATAACGTAAATTCAAATAGTTACACTCGGTCTTTATTTGAATCAGGTACAAAACGAATGGCTCAGAAAGTCGGTGAGGAAGGCGTCGAAACCGCTCTTGCGGCAGTAACAAATGATAAACAAGAATTAATTAATGAAGCCGCCGATCTTTTGTTCCACTTGATGGTGTTATTAGAAGATCAAGAGCTTGGATTAAGTGATGTTGTAGCGTGTCTGGCAGAAAGGCTCAAAGCTGGTAAGGATTTACAGTTTTCATACAAATTTTAGGTGTGCGTTTAGGTGTGCGTTATATTAACACCTTGCGGTTTCAAGTAATTAATGTTTTATTTTACTTTTATTTGTTTCATTTATGAAAATTCAGGTGCGGAATACAGGTATATTTTTACAACAATTTTAATTTATCCTTATGAATATAATGGATCTTTTTTGAGATCGTTGTCGTTATAAAAGCTCTGCACCCAAATCAATCTAACTCTTCACATTCTTTCAACTTTCCAGCAGCGGCCGCTTTCTTTTTCTTGATGTCAAAACCATCGAGTAACAGCAGTAAATCAGCAATATTGGCTTTGAATTCAGAGTTAGCTTTGGTTGTCTTGCCCGTACGTCTTTGCTCTATTGATTCCCGTAACGTCACTGTTTCAAGTATTTTTTCTAAGTCTGATACACAGAAATCAGTAATTGTAAGTGGTTTAGATTTGGTGGTTTTATTGTATTGCTCAAGCTGTTGTCGAAAGGTTTCTTTTGCGGCGCTTAATCTATCCATGAATTTTGACTCCAAGTTTAAGAATTATAACTTAACACATAATGTATAACATATATACATAAGCGAACTCAAGTTGCAAATGTGAGTAATTGAAAGTTACCAGTAATTCTACTCGTTAAAGTATCCGCAATTTCTGGAAGTTTTACATCGAAAAAGTCATTTATCCGTTCTCGAAATTCTTTCGCTGAAGCGAAATATTCATTATTTCTAACGTGCTCATTCATTACCTTCCAAAGTCGCTCAATCGGATTCAAATTCGGGCTGTATGGTGGTAAGTAATGAAGATAGCTGATTGAGTCCGAGGTGTAAAAGATGAGCTCTTCGTAGCTTAAGCCCATCATTTGTTTGAGCAAACTTGCCTGAACCACGCTGTCAGCCGTAAGACCGCATCGCCCTGTGGCTATAGTGTTTACGCAAGTCAGTGACTTAAGCGCTAAGTTAAGGATTTCCGGATGTGAGAGTATTAATGCTTATGGACGGAGTACTAGAGTTATCTTGCGGTATAACCACCATCAATAACTTGTAAGCTGCCGGTAATAAACCTGGCTTTGTCTGACGCTAAAAACAATGCGTATTCAGCGACTTCTTCAGCTTGACCAAGTCGGTTTAGCGGCTGTAACGAAGCTTCATCTCTGTGAACGTCGTCTTTGTTTGCGCCAGTTTGCTCACAATATCTATCAATAGCGGCATGATAAAGCGGTGTTTCGATAGTACCCGGGCAAATAGCATTAGCGCGAATACCGTATTCAGCGTAATCAAGCGCAGTGGTTTTCGCTAATGAAGCTAAGGCCGTTTTAGTCAGGTTATAAGCAAATGAATTCTTTTTAGCAACCAGAGCTTGATCTGATGAGATGACAAGGATGTTGCCTTGGTTTCTGGCTTTCATGCTCGGGATAACAGCTTTAGCGGTAGCAATCGCGCCTTTTACGTTTAACGCGAAGATGGCATCAAAGTCGGCTTCAGATGTCTGCTCAATGGTCGCGGATTTGTGCATCCCAGCGTTTAAAATAGCCGTATCAATTTGATATTGTGCTGCTAATTGAGTCACACAATGGATTACTTCATCAAACTTGCTCATATCACATTGATAATAAGTGCCATATTGTCCTGGCTTGATATCAAGATTTAGTACTAAATAGCCACTCCGGCCAAACAGTTTACAAATGGCTTCGCCGATACCTGAGCTTCCACCGGTGACGAGACAAATTTTTTTATTCGTTGACATATTAAGCTCCGCAACACTTTTTGAATTTTTTACCGCTCCGGCAAACACAGGGCTCATTCGGCTTAGGAAAAGGCACTTTTAAATGCTCACCGTCAGTATAGAGCCAACGGCCGTCTCTTTTTTCAAAATTAGATTTTTCATAGATTGCGTCAAGCTGTTCGCCGATTTTGTACCAAGCGATAAAAGTAACGGTGCCTTTGTTCAGAGTTTGTGTTGAGTCTATAACATATAACGCAATCCAGTTCGGGTGAGGCGGCTTAGATAAAGCTTCAATACTTCTTGCCTCGGAATACTCCTCAGCATGAGTGTCCATTAAGTACTGAAATTCTTTTTTAACGAACGCAGAATATCTGGAGCGCATCAGTTGCTCCGGTGTCGCTGGTGTTTGTATTTTCAGATGAAATAACTGGCAGCAGTCCTGATAGTTTTTATCACAACCGCAAGGGCAAAGAGATGTGGTCATTTTTTATCACGCTGTAACGGTTTACTATCAGTATAGAATAACCCTTCTCTGGGCGTCGCGCTAAAATAAAATGACGATTTTGCTTTATTATTCATTTCAGTAAACCACTGCCAGTGACCTTTTTCACCGGGTTTGCTTATAATGAGGAATTTGCCGGAAAACTCTGAAACCGGTTGCTCTGTATGCGCCGCGGGTATAAAACGAATCAAATAATAGCCGATATCTGTGGCTCTATCTTGAGAAATATCACGACTTACTACCCGAAAGCCTATTTTTACGTTTGCTTTTTTGTGCTTAACACGATCGAAGAATCTTTGGTAAATAAGATTTATTGCTTCCTTACCTTTAATCAAACCGCCTTTTTTATGCTCGGAAATATAGGACGCGTTATGATGATAGACGGGTAAGATCAGTTCGGCATTGAGCTTATTGAAGGCATCAACGAATTGAACGTAAGTTGAATTTATTTTTTCGTTTATATTTTGTTTTTCAACAGCATGACTTGCAGAAACGTATAAGAAAAACATGAGAAAAGCTAACAGAAAACGCATAATAACTCTTTAAAAATCGCAACTAACGTTACTATAAGCTGATTTAAATGGTATCTGTAGAATTTAATATTTACAAAGTGTGTCAGACATCAAATTTACGCTAATCAGATAAAAAGCCCGTCGAGACGGGCTTAATCAGTGTTATTTACAAAAAATTACCAACCACATCGGTTGTTATTCGCTTGGTTTTGCTTGTCTAACCAAACTTTCAATGGCGCGAAATAATCAAGAACGGCTTGAGCGTCCATTTCTTTTGTTTCCGTAATAACTTCAAGCGCTTCAGGCCACGGCCGGCTTGAACCCATTTCCAGCATCTTGTTCAGCTTAGCGCCTGCTTCTTTGCTGCCGTAGATTGAACAACGATGAACGGCGCCTTTATCACCGGCTATGTCACATAGCGCCTTGTGGAACTGGAACTGCAGAATGTGAGCCAAGAAATACCGGGTGTAAGGAACGTTACCCGGCACGTGGTATTTCGCACCCGGATCAAAGTCCGCCTCACCGCGGGCTAAAGGTGCTTGAACGCCCTGATACTTCCGGCGCAGTTCCCACCATGCCTTGTTGTACTCAGAAGGCTTGATTTCACCGTTGAATACTTTCCAGCGCCATTGGTCAATCATCAAACCAAACGGCATAAATGCCACTTTATCTAACGCCTGACGAAGAAGCAGGCCGATATCTTTAGACTCGTCAGGCACTTCGTTAAGCAGACCGATTTCTTTCAGGTACTCAGGCGTAATTGAAAGTGCGATAGTGTCACCTATGGCTTCATGGAAGCCGTCGTTGGCGCTGTTCTTAAAGATATGCGGCTGGTTTTTGTAGGCACGCTGGTAAAAGTTATGACCTAATTCATGGTGAATTACGGTAAATTCTTCAGCGGTTTTCCGGATACACATCTTGATACGAATATCATCAAGATTATCTAAGTCCCAAGCCGAGGCATGACAAACAACATCACGATCCCGCGGTTGCGTGAATAAAGAACGAGTCCAGAATGTTTCCGGAGGGCGTTCAAAATTCTGTGTCAGCCTAAATTCTAAATTTCTAATACGTTATCCAATCTGCCTTCAAAATGGATTGCAAATTGTGACAATGCTAGCCTCCAATTTTGGACTGGCATTGTCCACTTTTTAGAGGCATTCAATATGCCCGCATAAAGCAATTTTAGCAAGCTGTTTTCATTTGGAAATGCCCCTTTTGTTTTGGTGAGTTTCCTAAACTGGCGATGTACGGCTTCAATCGCATTGGTCGTGTAAATCACTCGACGTACATATTCTGGATATTTGAAGTAAACGGACAAGTTCTCCCACTTTCTGCGCCAAGAGTCGATAACGATTGGATACTGGCTACCCCATTTGTTTTCCAGCTCATCTAAAGCCGTTTCAGCAGCCGATTTACTTGTCGCTCTGTAAACCGGCTTTAAATCAGCCATAAACGCCTTTTGATGCTTAGATGCCACATACTTCATTGAGTTGCGTACCTGATGAATTACGCAAAGCTGAACTTCTGTCTCCGGGTAAATGCTGGCAATAGCTTCAGGAAAACCGTTTAACCCGTCAACACAAGCAATTAAGATATCCTTAACACCACGATTATGAAGATCGGTCAGTACCGAAAGCCAATAATTAGCACCTTCTGACTCTGAAAGATACAGGCCAAGTAACTCTTTCTTACCTTCGAGATTAACGCCTAGAATCGTGTAAATAGCCTTACTGACATAGCGACCATTGTCTTTGACTTTATAGTGAATCGCATCCAGCCAAATAATTGGATAGACCTCGTCTAAACTGCGTTGCTGCCATTCTTTGAGCTGAGGAATAAGCTGATCGGTCACAGCCGTCAAACTGGCTTCTGAAAGCTCTAAACCATACAAATCAGCCACATGAGATTTGATATCACGATAACTCATACCCATTGAAAACATTGACAAAATCTTACGATCAATTTCATCAGAGAGCTTAGTTTGATTTTTTTTGACAAGCTGAGGCTCAAAGTTGCCGGCTCTGTCTCTTGGCGTTTCTAACTCAAATTCGCCAACTGAAGATTTAACGGTTTTTTTACTAAAACCATTTCTTCGATTGGGCTCAAGATCTGAGTCTAAATGTTGATCAAGTTCTGCTTTAAGCGCTGCTTCTGTTAGTTGTTTGATTAAAGGGGTGAGAACACCATCCGCACCAGTTAAACCTTTACCTGATTGAAGTTGTTCTAAAGCTTTATTGAAATCGAAATTTTGAGTCATTATGTCATTCCTGTTTTTGACATTTTACCGAAATGACACAGATTTCTAAACACTACCTGTTTCCGGAAGCGGTTCGAAACCTAATGATGTAAAAAAGCCCTCAGCTTGTTTCACCATTTTCTTCTCGTCGTAATTGTTATCGGCCAGAAGCTGAGTAACATCGTAGCCCGGATCTCCGTTTTCCGGAGAAACTTCATTATAGATATTGCCCCAGCTTTGCGCCCACATATTACCTAATAGATGAGCGGGAATCGGATCGGTTTTAGCGACGACCTCATCTCCGTATTTTTGGTTAAGTTCACCGCGAACGTAACAGTGTAATGAATCATAAAGTGGCTTAACTTGACCCCAAAGGCGATCTAATTCATCAGAGAAAGCCTGGGGTTCCATGTCATATTGGCTGCGCCATAGTTCTGATAAGTCTTTAAATCCCAGATCTTGAGCACCTTCGTTAGCGAGTTTGACTTCATTTTCAAACAGCGGACGCATCGGCTTTGAAATTTCACGCCAGCCTTGCCAAACTTCAAGCAGTTCCGCCGGATCGCGTGATTCCGCCATAATTGCGGAAAGCTCCGGTAAGGTCATACAGTTACCGTCTCGGAAGCAATATTTACCTTTACTATACATGCCGTTTAAATCAGCGCTGATTTGAGCTAACTTTGCGTTCTTCTCCGGATCAAGCGGAGCGGGTAACACCAAGCTTGTTCTCAGTGCATTCAGCTTTCGCTCGTTCACTGGATCAAGATTCAGATCGGCATATTTAGCCGATTCGGTGGCAAATTTTACTGAGTTGGCGGTGTATCTCTGACCCACCGCCGCGGCAAGCGCCGCGGTGTCTTCAGTGATGAAGTTACTGTAAATCCATTCCGCGCGGTTTGCTTCAATAGATAGGTCAGCCAGCTGCCGCTCCGCGTCGTTAATGAATGCTGCGGCCTCCGCCACTGTTGGTTGCGCATCAGCTTTTTTAGCTTCAGCTTGTGTCGCTCCTTCGTTACCGCACGCACTCAAACCAAACGCTAAAGCGACAACAAGAGATAGTTTGGCCGGTCTCTGGTTATAAAAATTCATCAATTATGACTTCCTTATTATTTTTTCGGGCGTAGTTTACCTAAAATTAACGTTTTTTGCATTGAGTAAAATGTAATTAACAAATAATTCAAAGTGATTTTAAAGGGGGTATCGATTGACTTTCTTCGACTTAAGCAGTAATTTTAAACGAGTGTTTAAAATAACGATCAGGTCATGGAATGGCTACAAGACAAGACACAAAAACTAAGATTCTTAATGCCGCTGAAAAGCTATTCGCAGAAAGAGGTTTTTCAGAAACTTCCTTACGACTTATCACCAGTAAAGCTGAAGTTAACCTAGCATCGGTTAACTATCATTTCGGTTCAAAAAAAGAGCTGATCAGAGCTGTGTTAGCGCGTTACCTTGATCTGTTTATGCCCGCCGCCTCAGAAGCGATTGGAAATTTACACAAGGAAAAGGCCACCTTAAACGATGTTTTCTCGTGTCTCGTTCAACCATTATTGGATATGAATCGGTTACATGATGAGGGCACGAGTTATTTTCTTCAGTTACTGGGAAGAGGATATTTCGAGAGCCAAGGTCATTTAAGATGGTTTATAACTACACATTATCAGGAACCGCTTATGAAGTTTGTGCATGCCGTTCAAGCGTGCGTGCCTCATATTCCCGCCGCTGAAATGTTCTGGAGACTGCACTTTACACTAGGAACGGTTGTTTTCACTATGGCATCGTCCGATGCGTTAATCGAAATCGCAGAATCTGACTTTAATGAAAAAAATGACATTGAAGCTGTAATTCGAAAACTTATTCCCTACATGGCGGCAGGTGTATCAGTACCTGTTGCTGATTCAAACTAACCGGCAAAAGGTTTTGCTATGACTATTGTTGTACTGCTAATTGTGATCATCGCCGTTATTTTCGGCGTTCGAGATTTGCGGATGAAGCTGGTTACTAAGCCAGCGTTCAATTTTTTTAAAAAGGTACTTCCTCCTCTGTCTGAAACAGAAAAAGAAGCGATGGAAGCCGGTGACGTATGGTGGGAGGGTGAGCTGTTCAGAGGTAAGCCTGACTGGAATACGTTGCACAATTACGGCCGTCCGCGGTTAAGCGCTGAAGAAAAGGACTTCACGGAAAATCAAGTGAAGACAGCGTTAGGCATGATCGATGACTATGACATTGTTCGCAATCGTCGTGATTTACCGCCTGAACTCTGGGATTACTTTAAAAAAGAAGGGTTTTTCTCTCTGATCATTCCGAGAAAGTTCGGCGGAAGGGAGTTTTCCGCTTTCGCCAACTCAACTATCGTTTCGATGCTGGCGACTCGAAGTGTGAGTGCGGCAGTGACAGTCATGGTGCCGAACTCGCTTGGTCCGGGTGAGTTATTGACTCATTACGGCACAAAAGAGCAGCGTGACTATTGGTTGCCGCGCCTTGCCGACGGTCGCGAAATCCCGTGTTTTGCTCTGACAGGTCCGGAAGCGGGCAGTGATGCCGGCGGCATTCCTGATACCGGTGTTGTCTGCCGCCGGGAATTCGAAGGCGAGGAAGTTCTCGGTTTATCGCTGACTTGGAATAAACGTTATATCACTCTGGCGCCGGTAGCTACGGTTCTTGGTCTGGCGTTCCAGATGCGTGATCCTGACAATCTGCTCGGTGATAAAGAAGAACTCGGTATTACTTGCGCGCTGATTCCGACCAGTCATGAAGGCGTGAAAATCGGTAACCGTCATGATCCTATGGGCTTAGCCTTTATGAACGGTACGACTCAAGGTGAAGACGTCTTTATTCCTTTAGACTGGATTATCGGCGGCCCGCAATATGCCGGCCGCGGCTGGAGAATGCTGGTAGAATGCTTATCCGCCGGCCGTGGTATCTCGTTACCGGCATTAGCGACATCATCCGGACATGTCGCCACTAAAACGACGACCGCATACAGTTATGTTCGTCAGCAATTCGGCTTGTCGATTGGCCGTTTTGAAGGGGTTCAAGAAGCAATGGCAAGAATCATTGCTAATACCTATCAGCTGGAGGCGGCGAGACGTTTAACAACAACTGGAATCGATTTAAAAGTTAAACCGTCCGTCGTTACGGCGATGGCTAAATACCACATGACTGAGCTTGGCCGTAAAGTGGTTAATGATGCGATGGATATTCAGTCCGGTAAAAGTATCCAGCTAGGAAATAAAAACTATTTAGGTCAAGGCTACATGGGATTGCCGATTTCAATTACGGTTGAGGGTGCTAACATTCTTACCCGATCATTAATGATCTTCGGCCAAGGCGCAACCCGCTGCCATCCGTATGTGATTCCGGAAATGGAGACGGCGGTGATGGAAGATAAGTCAGCGGCGCTTGATCGTTTTGATAAGCTGTTAACGGGTCATATCGGCTATGCCTGCCGTAACGCGGGAACGGCTTTTGTTCATGCTTTATCCGGCAGTAAGCTTGCCTCCAGCCCTGTCGCTGGTGAAACGCGGCAATATTATAAAGATATGACTCGTATTTCCGCGGCTTTAGCGTTTATTACAGATGTCGCGATGCTGATTTTAGGCGGTGATTTAAAACGTAAAGAAATGCTATCAGCTCGTCTCGGTGATGTATTAAGTCAGCTTTACATGGGTTCAGCCGCTCTTAAGTTCTTTGAAGATAACGGCCACCAACAAGATGATTTACCGGTTGTGCATTATGTAATGCAAGAGCGTTTACATTCAGCGGCTAAAGCAATGCAAGATGCGATCAGAAATTTCCCGAATAAGCCCGTTGCCTGGGTATTAAGAGCATTAATCTTCCCGATGGGTAATCGCTTTAAAATGCCGTCTGATAAGCTGGTGATTGACATAACCACAGCGATGTCGAAGCCTTGTCCCGCGAGAAACCGCATTACTTTCTTATGTTCCGCTTTTGATGGCGATACTGGGGGTATCGCTGAAGTTGAAAATGCATTCTTAGCGCAATACGACTGTCGTCATATTCATAAGAAAATGGCCGAAGCTCAAAAATCAGGCTCGCTCATGCGAAAACTCCGTGGAACGGCGCTATTTGACTCAGCGTTAGAAAATGACGTTATCAGTCAGCTGGAGTATGAGCGGTTGCAACACGCCGATGAATTGCGATTAGCCGCGATTAATGTTGATGATTTTGAGAAGTTATAAAATCCAGATACCATAGATACATAAATGAAAGGCTCCTCAAGTAGAGCAGGCTGCTGGCTTCGTTTTGAATACTTATCCAGCAGCCCCCTCGTCGATGCCGTTCATGAGGTTTTCCCTCACACGGCTCTGTTGTTATGTTTCATCCGGCACCTTCACCGGCTTCGCCTCGACGCAGGCAAATAAACAAGCCCTGCTTTTTTAATTATTAGGTTAGGGATCTCGCAGTTAAGAATTTACCATTCTGGCATGATAAGGGATCTCGCAGTTAAGAATTTACCATTCTGGCATGATAAGTAGATCCCACTTAGGTAATTCACTATTTCGGATGATTTTATCTTCGACATCTTCTTTTTCACTTTTTGTTAGCTTGACTCCTTTTGAGTAAACCTTATCAATTAAATTGACAACTGGAGTCATAGCCTTCCAAGTCATTGTTTTCGTCCACTCCAGAACAGTATTCACTGAATTCAGTAATGTACCATTCCAATGCTTTTCTAAAGATGACCAAACCCGCTCAATTGGGTTATATTTGCTGTGATAAGGTGGGTAGTAAACGTTGTGAATCCTCAGTTTCGATCTTTCACTAAACTGTTTTAATCTAAAAAGATACTGAGTCCGGCATCCACTATTTTCTGAGCCATTATCTGAAAAAATAACCAGCTCCTCTACCTCTGGATGTTCGTCTTTAACTAAATTCCACCACCACTCTAAAGCGTCACAAATGAAGTCGCTGGTTTTACTTGAGTTACCATAAAACACATGAAGCTGGTCGTTTTCCAGGTTCAGTATTCCGAACGGGATAAGCTTATCTTTTACATCCATGTCGTGATCTAAAGCTTGCACCGCATCAATCCCTCCGGATTGACCGTGTCGAGAAAATTCACCCAAATTAACCGTGGCTTTGCAATCTATACTTATACGGATAACTTTTTTATTCCCTGCTGTTTCTTTTTTAATTTTATTTACATTTTTAAAGATGGCGTCTGTTTCAGGAATTTTTTTTGTGGCCTGGTTTTTTGAACTCGCTTCAGTTTGTAACCGAGTCGATTCAAAATGTCATTAATCGTTCTTTCTTTTGGTAACTCTTCACAGTCCCAGCCTTTTTCCTCAATCAGCTTTTTACGAACACCTTTAGCTGTAATTCGAGTGTAAGCAAATGAATTTTTGAATTTTGGATCAGCTTGTGACTCTGGATCGACTAACGCCCGAATATCTACCTCCAGCTGAGGATTATTCTCCTCACTTCTATGCTTTCCTTCATAATGCCCAAAGCATTCAAACCCGGTTTCCAGCTCATGAAGCCCGAGTTCTACAGCTTTTCTCCCCCAGCCAAACTCCGTTTCCGTTAATCTAGGACTCCCACAGCAGAACGTTTTAGACACTTCAGCCATAAAGACTCTTTTTTCCATTCCGTGAAGTTTATTTGAGGCAAGTTTGATTATCCGTTTGGACTCGCTAGAAATGTAAATTGAAGTAGACATCTGGCAGCAACATAAACGATTTTAAGAACTCAACTATACTATTGCGGTAAAATTTAAATCGCAACGTCCCTTATTACAAATCGTAAATGATTAAGTCAAGTTATCTGAAAATTAATCGAGTCATTTAATTCGGAACAAAAATACCCGATAAGAGCATGATAAGCTAAGTTATAAAATTAAGACTTCAGAGTTATCATTGTTTTCCATGATACAACATTAAGGGGTGTGGTTACCCCGCGACTTAAGAGCGGGGTATTTCACTCGGTGCCTAAAAAGGCCGATAAAATCAAAATGAGAAAATTATCTGTTACATTGATAGCCAGCTTGCTTTAGTATGTCACAGGCTTTTTGCGCGATGATCTTATGAGTTAATGTAGTGGGGTGAACGCTGTCCCAAAACATATATTCTCCCTCATTTTTACAAATGCTACCGTTTGATGCGCTCATGTCACTGGCACCAAAACCTGAACCTTTATTAATTAATTGGCCATCGTCAAGACCGGGGACAGGATAGGTAGAACAGGGATGGTCTACCACCGAAAAACCGTAATTATTGGCATTCTTGAGGAGGTCGTCAAAGACTTTTTTTGCATCCACAAATAGCAAATTAACGTTTTGACTAGAATACTTATTATTAAGCCTATCAAAGGCTTCTTTCAGTAAACTGTTATGAGTGCTGATGAGTTTATAGACTTTAGCTGCTTTATCAATCGGACCATTCAAAAATCGAGGTGTTTTGGCAATATCAGGTACAGTTAGCCAGGCTATATTTTTTGCGCCTTTGCTAATCGCATCCTCAACGATTTCAGATTGCGCCTCAACGACTCTCTTTGGATCCTGGTACAGATTCAAGTAGTCATTTGCGCCAAAGAAGATAATAACCATATCGTCTGGCTGGTAGTTACCATATTTATAGTTGATCCCTTTAGCGATAAGCTTAAGACAAGGCGGAATCAGGCTGCCATTTACCATATCCTCAGCAACGGTCTCGAGATTTCCCGTCAAATCATCAAACCCAAGCGTCTTATCGCCGACGCACAATGACCAGCTTCCTCCGTGAGAGGCGTTAATGTAATGAGTTTTATCCGAAGTAGAAATGCCCATCATGGGAGCAAGATATTCCGGCCAAACCGGTCCGTTGCTCCAATGACCTTTATAATAAAAATCCGGTGGTAAGATAGGCACCTCGCCTGAATCCTTCAGTATATCGATAATTCCTTTCAGCGCTTCTTTTTCTACTGTCCGACAAGGTACGATACTAATACTGCAAATCTCACCGTAATCGGGGATCCTTTCAGACAGCCATCCTCTGACCCATGGCTGTATGTAGTCGACACCTTCATCCCCCATTTTGCCGTTAAGTACTTTTAATAAATACCAAGTAGAATTATCGCCTCCGTCATCAGATAAGCTGTCACCAAGAAAAAACAGCCGATGGATTTTTTTTGGTGCCGCAGTAACATTTACAGAACCAAGTGCAGTTACTAGTCCGATAATCGTTATAACAATTAGTTTTGATAAAGACATGTTTTGCCTCCTGAACTGATTTACCGATAGACTTGCAAATCGACAATAACAGGTTGAAGATTTTTTGTTATAATGTTTTGCTATTTATTACATTTATTTTCAATATCTTATCAGCAACTAAACGGTCAAGCTTATGTCGTCTGTCCGACCGAAACGTTTCACATCTTATTTAACTGTAACTATTCAGCCTAGTTGACTCAATTCGTTCAAAATAACAACGGTTGAAACATTATTTTAATCGATCATCAGCGATCGTTTGACTACTATTTTTAACATGTCATGCTATTAACATTCTCTGTTAATTCGTGGTTTATTTTGAAAGTTAATGGCATTGACGTTGACGCAACTATTGCACATGTCAAACAACAATTAGAAGCTGACAACACAGTGACGCCAGCATTGAAATTGGCCATTGAAACTTTGCTTATGCTTGTCATGATCTTAACTAACCGCATCGGATTGAACAGCAAAAACAGCAGCAAGCCACCTTCTACAGATGATGACGATAACAAGAAGAAAAAATCTAAAGGCAATGGCAAACCAGGTGGTCAAAAAGGTCATTCGGGTACTACGCTCAAACAAATCGATAAGCCTGATATCGTTGAAGTACTGAAACTCGACAAGCGCAAACTTCCCAAAGGAAATTACAAAGAAATTGGCGTTGAAAAGCGTCAGGTCTTTGATATCGAATTCAAAACCATCGTTACAGAGTATCAGGCTCAAATATTAGAAGATGAACAAGGTAATCGCTATACGGCTGAGTTCCCCGGGCAAGTCACACAGTCGGTGCAATACGGTGAAGGCGTTAAAGCTCATGCCGTTTATTTATCACAATATCAGCTCTTGCCTTATGACAGGATCAGAGAATACTTTGCCGACCAGCTTCAGCTTCCGATTAGCTCAGGAACACTGGTTAATTTCAATACTCAAGCGACTCAGCTGGTCAAAGAATCGGGCGCACTTGATGTAATAAAATCCCGGCTTTGCGGCTCATCTGTACTTCATGCCGATGAGACAGGCATGAACGTCAATGGCAGCAAACATTGGCTGCATACAGCCTCTGCGACTCAGTGGACATATTTCACTTGTCATAAGAAAAGAGGTAAGGAAGCGACAGATGCAGCGGGTGTTTTACCGAATTACCAAGGTGTGTTAGTTCACGACCATTGGAAACCTTACTTCAAATATGACTGCTTACACGGGCTTTGTAATTCACACCACGTTAGGGAGCTGGAGTTTGCTTCAGATAAAGAAGACCAGGCTTGGGCGAAGAAGCTTCAGGAGTTGCTTTTTGATATTCACAAAGAAGTTGAAGATTCAGGCGGACGGCTCGGTTATCAGAGAGCTAAGGCCAGGCTCAAAGAGTATCGCCGAATTATAAAAGAAGGTGAAATTGAATGCCCAGCCCCACCAAAAGAAAAAGGAAAACGGGGTCGGGTCAAAAAAAGTAAAAGCAGAAACCTACTGGAACGGCTAAGGGATTACGAGAAAGAGGTTCTGAGGTTTATGATTAATCCTGATGTGCCATTTACCAACAATCTAGCTGAAAATGACATCAGGATGACCAAAGTTCATCAGAAAATATCCGGCTGCTTTAGGAGTATAGAAGGCGCAGAAAACTTCTGTGCTATACGAAGTTATATTTCGAGTTGCAGAAAGCAAGATATAACTGCTTCAACTGCGCTAAACCTGTTATTTAGCGGGCATTTGCCAGATATTTTTGTTCAGTGAGCTGAATAGTTACATTTAACTTCGATTTTAATTTGGATGCGGTTCCTTTCATACGGCGGTATTTTTAGTGACCTTACGGCAGCATAGCGTGAAAACTTATTTTATTTCAGGTACAGCTGAGCCTGGGCGTTCAGCCCGAACTCTTTAATCCTTCCGGTGTTATCTTTAAATGATGGCTTTACCTGCTCACTGCTCTTTGTAATTCCACGGCAAATGATCTTCAGGATTAGATTTAACGTTTTCGCTTTCCCGCTGCAAGTAAGAGACAGTTCTTACAGTTTAAAACCACTAATTTGTTCAGCGAGCTTTTTCGCGTCAACCGCCAACAACTCACCGACTCGACTTGCCGATTGAGCCGATTTCAAGGCAACTGAAGCTCCCGCCTCAATAGACTGAGTATTTTGATCAACTTGCGCAGTCGCTTGACGTTGCTCAGATACAATATCCGCTACTTGAGCACTTAGCTGAACCACTTCAGCCACTCGTCGAGTTACGTTACTGATGGTCTCACTGACTTCATTCGCTTGCCCGACACCTTTATCCGCCTGAGCGGTACCTGAATTCATGATCTCAACAGCTTTGGATGTCGCTGATTGTACTAACTCAATCATCTTACGGATTTCATCTGTTGAAGCGGCGGTTCTACCGGCTAAGGTTCTCACTTCGTCGGCGACAACCGCGAAACCTCGACCCTGCTCCCCTGCCCTTGCCGCCTCAATGGCCGCGTTCAAGGCTAACAGGTTGGTTTGCGAGGCAATTTCATGGATTACATCGACTACTTTTCCGATATCATCGGCATGCTGTGCCAGCTGATTAATGGCTTCAGCTCCAATTCCGACTTCATCGGCGACTTGATTAATACCTTCAACCGTTTTCAAGATAACTTGCTTACCAAGTTCAACATCTTTCTGAGCTGAAATACTGATGCTTGTCGCTTGCCGGGTATTGCTTTCAACTGAGTTAACCGAAGAAGCCAGTTGGCTGATAGCCGAAGCAACAAGATGAGTCTCCTGCTGTTGGCTTGTTAGGTTTTGTTCAACGTCAATGGTGGTATGTTGTACTTTATTGCTTGCTACGACTACTTCATTACTGAGAGATTGAACGCTGCTGATGAGCGCTCGCATATTTTCTGTCATCCTGTTGAAAGCCTCGGCGATCTCATTAAATTCATCACTACTGTTTACGTTCAGGTTTTGTGTTAAGTCTCCTTCAGCCACTGAAGAAGTCACTTTATGAATCGATTGAATATTCTGACTGATCGCTTTATATGCGGACAGGAAGAAATACAGACTGATTAGAACTATGAAGCTGACAAATGAGAGGATAAAATACATGTTCGTTTTTTGCGTTTTAACTTTTTGATTTAAATTATGACTTAGCTCTGAGCTCGCTAATTGTTTTAATTGAGCATTAGCTTGTTGCTGTTGCCTGACAATCACCGCAAATTCACTTTCATTAATTTGAAAGTTATCCGGATCTAAAATATCTTTTTGGATGGTATTCAGTAACAAGGTCGTACTGTTTTTCGCTTTATCAGCCGCGAGCTTCCATTGAGCATCATCAGCTAAAACTTGTGACAGCTTATCAGCTTGCTTATTTTGAGCTGTCGAGAGTTCTGAAAGCCGCTTATTAACAGCAACCAGCTGAGTATAAGTTTCCGGTGTAAATCGGCCTTTTCCAAGAACCTTTAACGCCAGAGATAAATCACGAGAACTGTATTCAGCAACGGCCGGTATCCGGCTTACATATAAATTGGCTAAATAAAAATTGATTGGATCAGCGTCTAATATCAATCCGCTTTCCGCAGCGATGGCTTCCCGGAACTCCGAAACCAAACTCGACAATTTCGCAAGTTCGTGTGACTTACCTGTAATAACTCCGACCAGCTGCTCCAGCTCACGATACTGCACCTGACTTCTTGGATAATGCGCAGACGACTTAAGCCAGAAATCAAGTGACGCCCTGAGCTGATTTTTACTGAATGAGCCGGGAGCTTGCTCTCTGTATTTAATTATCTGAGATTCCAATTTGTCGAGCTGATGAATTTGCGTTTTGCCGTCCATTTTTCTCGACAGCTTAGCCGCCGAATCCAGTTGCTGTTCGACAATCCAATATGCTCCCAGCATTAAAGGTAGTAGTGTTACGCTAGCTAATAAGAAAAACTTACGCTTAAAACATAAGCGGTTAAAAAGCCTCGTCCCCAGAGAAAAAATACCTGACATGTTATCGCACCCGGAAAAAATTCAGTTTATTAAGACCCGTGAACAGCCTTGTTTATTTCATAAAACAGCTTTCGAAAGTGTTTTATAATATGACGTTGAGATTTAGTGCTATCCGAGGCGCAACGCAGGGGGCATAGCCGTGGCTATGTAACCAAGTTGCAACACTCCGGAAAGCGCTGATGCCGGACGTCAGAAAATATAAGTACCCAGCTAATAAGTTTTTTCACTTTTCTGACG
This sequence comes from Parashewanella sp., assembly GCA_965200795.1. Taxonomy (GTDB): domain Bacteria; phylum Pseudomonadota; class Gammaproteobacteria; order Enterobacterales; family Shewanellaceae; genus Parashewanella. The sequence goes on along the minus strand of CBDAVB010000021.1, from coordinate 45,342 downwards.
GCCGTCTTAAGCACTCTACGGCGTTACTCTTACTTGAAAGACTGCCGTTATTACTGTGCGAGAGCGCCTTGCGGAGCACTTAATCTGAACGCCAAAAATATCGAAAAACTTATAGTCAGGTACTTAAGATCTATAGGCTCCTTTAACTATACTGCACTGATAAACATCAGCTCTCAAATCAAATTTTTGCAGGTAAGCTTCTGTTACTAAAACTGTTAGTTCTGACAGTAAAAAGGGCGGAGCCAGCGCTACCACACAACCTCCAAATCCTCCGCCGGTCATTCTGGCTCCTCCTTGATTTCCCAGCCGTTTATTTAAGATGTCAGCTAAAAAATCCAATTCCGGCGTTGTTACTTCAAAATCGTTTTTTAAAGACGCGTGTGACTGTCTCATCAGCTCAGAAACTTTTTCAATATTATTGACTGATAAGCATTGATAGGCTTCTTGAGTACGCCGATTTTCTGAAATCACATGGCGAGCTCTGCGATATAAAATCGGCTCCAACTGACCTTCAGCCCGCTCAAGTTCAGCCACTGAAACATCACGAAGTGCTTTTCGCTTGAAGAAGGCCGCCGCGGCCTCACACTGATTTCGCCTCAGGTTATATTCACTGTCCGCCAAACCACGCTTTACATTTGAATTAATCACTAACACAGTATGTGTCTCAGGAATGGGAGCGTTTTTAAAAGTCAGCTCCCTGCAGTCCAGGAACATCGCATGATTTTCGGTTCCCAGAGCGGAGATCAGCTGATCCATAACTCCGCAATTACAACCCACAAAGTTATTTTCAGCTTTCTGGCCAAGTAAGGCTGCCTGAACTCCATCGATAGGTAAACTATAAATCTCAGAAACCGCCTTGATAACAGCGATCTCAAAACCGGCTGAAGAGCTAAGCCCCGCGCCTTGCGGCACATTTCCGGAGATCATTATATTAATTCCGCGTATTCGCGGGTATTCACTGGTCATGATTTTAAGAACTCCGCGAACATAGTTACTCCAGGGAAATTGATTATCAAATTTAATGTCATCCAAACTGAAAACGACTTCTTGAAAACCAATATCACAGGCAACCGCTATAATCTGCTTGTCCCGGCGTTTTGCGGCAGCTACCTTAGTGACAAAATTAATCGCCGCTGGTAATACAAAACCGTCATTGTAATCGGTATGATCACCAATTAAATTCACTCGGCCGGGGGCGTGAGAAATAATCTCAGGAACCATTAAAAAGTGTTGCTCAAAATGCTTTGTTATTTGTTCGTAGCGTGCCATTTTCACTGTTCCGTGTAATGCGTGTCACTGCATGCTCTTAGTCTTTCAGCGGCCTGTTCCGGTGCTAAATCTCGCTGAGCCTCAGCCATCATTTCATAACCGACCATAAATTTACGGATAGTAGCGCTTCTTAAAAGCGGCGGAAAAAAGCTGGCGTGTAACGTCCATTCCGGGTGATTTTTATCGTCAAATGGCGCACCGTGCCACCCCATTGAGTAAGGGAAGGAGCAATTGAACAGATTGTCATAACGAACGGTGATCTGCTTGATTATTTTTGCTAAAGACCGCTGAGTTCGATCTGTTAATTCAGTCATGCGGCTGATAGAAAATTTGGGCATCAGTAAAGTTTCAAATGGCCATTTGGCCCAATACGGCACAACAACAAGCCAATGATGGTTCTCAACCACAATACGTTCTCGTTTAATCATTTCTTTTTGGACATAGTCACTCAGCAAGTTCGATGCGTATTTGTGTAAGTAATTCTGCTGACAGATTTGTTTCTTACTCACTAAGGTCGGTAAGTTTTTCTGCGCCCATACCTGACCATGGGGGTGAGGATTGGAGCAGCCCATTATAGCGCCCTTGTTTTCGAATACCTGAACCCAAGAATATTTAGCGCCTAATTCCTGATATTGCCGCTGCCACGTTTTAATAACTTCGATAATCTCGACAATCTGCATTTGAGGAAGCGTTTTACTGTGATCGGGAGAAAAGCAAATCACTCGACTTTCGCCTTGCTCAACTTCCATCTTAAACAGCGGATCAGCTTGTTTGTATTCAGGAGTATTCACCCTTAGTGCCGCAAAGTCATTGTCGAACACATAAGTATGTTCGTAGCGAGCATTTACTTGACCATTGACTCGGGTATTACCCGCGCAAAGATAGCAGTCAGGATTGTAGGAAGATTGAGCAGGTACTTCATTATGCTCAACTTGTCCCTGCCAGGGCCGCTTGGCTCTGTGCGGTGAAACCAACACCCACTCATCAATTAATGGGTTGTATCTGCGATGAGGATGTTCAGAGGCGTTAAAGGTTTCACTCATAATTGCACCAATTACGAAATTGACATAGATTAAGTGTAAACGCTTACACCCTTTGATTACAAGGAGTTTTGCTTGCAATTCATTCAGGAAAAATTGATACTGCAAACCTATTAAATATATAAAAAGACATATGGTTACAGTAAAAGACGTAGCAAAACTGGCCGCCGTTTCAACAGCAACAGTTTCCCGAGTCGTTAATAATACCGGTCAGGTAAACAAGGAGACTCAAAACCGAGTAAAAGACGCGATGCAGCAACTGAATTACCGGCCGAATACAGTCGCCAGAGCGTTAGCGTCAAAAAAATGCACTACACTGGGGTTAGTTATCCCGGATGTAAGTGACCCGTTTTTTGGACAACTCGCCTGTGCGGTAGAGCAGATCGCCAGACTCACGAATATGCAATTTTTACTCAGTGTCGGCGGACAAGATGAACGTTCCGAGCAACAAGCGATAGAATCTCTGATTGCTCAAAACTGCGACACTATGGTCGTTCATAGTAAAAAATTATCCGACGATACACTAACGTCTTACATGAGCGATTTGAGTGGCTTTGTTCTTATTAACCGTAAATTAGAACACTTCGAGTCTAGCTGTATTTGGCTTGATAATTATTATGGCGGCAAGCTTGCCGGCGAACACTTTAAAGCATGTGAACATCAGCATGTTGCCATGATAAACAGCTGCTTTGATATTGACGATCCTATTTTAAGAAAAACAGGATTTAAAACGGTCTTTCCGCAATTAGATTTTTATATCGATTCTGCCCCAACTTTTGTAGGAGGTGAACGAGCGGCATCAAAAATGATTGAAAATATAGAAAAGGTTTCCGCGATTTTTGTCTACAACGACGCTATGGCAATGGGCGTCATTTCCAAACTCGCTGAAAGCGGAATTAACGTACCTGATGATATTTCCATCATTGGCTTTGACGATGCTTTATTTGCTCGATATTGTCAGCCTAAGCTCACCACTATTCGATATCCAATCGATCAAATGGCGAAACATGCCGCCCTACTTTCATTGTCATTAAGTGGTGCAGTTACTGAATTTATTAACCTGCCCGAAGAGCATTGTTACCAACCATATTTAATTGAGCGAAAATCAATCAGTAAGATTTAACGGGTAAGAGTTGAGAGATGTAATGCCCACAAAAGTAAGCATTACATTAAGTTGGGAGCAATTACAGAACTGTGAATAATTAGTCGGTCATGAAAAACATCTAACATTCTGATCGCTAATAAAATATAGCTATTTGATACATTCAATTTCGACCAGAAATGATATAGTTAACCTATGGTTTCTGGTCGTTTTGGGTGCTAAAAATGCTCAAAGAAAGCCCGTCAAATTTACCTCATGCCAGTCTGTTTAATATCACAGACCAACTTCTGCAAACTCACCCTTTACTCATTTTAGCTAATGCCTTTGATTGGCGAGCGTTGGAAGAAGAGTTCAAGCCGTTATACAAAAAATTAGGCCGTAAAGCGAAGCCAATTCGGTTGATGTGCGGTTTGCTAATACTCAAACAACTTTACAAACTCAGCGATGAAGCCTTGGTCGATGAGTGGCTGATGAACGTGTATTTTCAAGTGTTTTGTGGTGAGACAGAGTTTCAAACAGCACGCCCTTGTGATGCCAGTGAACTCAGTGTTTTTCGTAAGCGCATCGGTGAAAAAGGCTGTGAAAAAATCTTTGCATTATCTGTGGCTTTACACGGTGACAAAGCTGAAGATGACACCGTGTACGTTGATACAACCGTCCAAGAAAAAGCCATTACTTATCCGACAGATAGCAAGCTTGCCATCAAGGTGGTTAACCGACTCAATAAACTAGCCAAAGTATTTGGGATCAAGCAAAGACGTACTTATGTCAAAGAAGTCAAACAGCTACGCATTGACTGTCGAAGCTTTAGACATGCCAAAAATCGAAGCAAAGCCAGAAGAGCGTTAAAAAGGTTACGTGTTATCGCAGGTAAGCTTTTAAGGGAGCTACAACGCAAACTTCCACAAGATGTCCTTGATTTACAAAAAGAGAATTTTTCCAATTATGAAAAAGCTATTACACAGCAACGTAAAGACAAGAACAAGATTTACAGCCTTCATGAACCCGATGTTTACTGCGTAGGGAAAGGCAAAGACCATAAGCCATACGAGTATGGTAAAAAGGCTTCTGTCGTGCTCACAGAGCAGAGTCAATTAATCATTGGTGTAACCAGTCATGACGAGCATGAACACGACTCAAAATTGCTTAGACCTGCACTTGACCATGCCCATAAACACCGAAAGAGTAAAATCACTACAGCCGTTGTAGATAAAGGCTATAAAGGGTGTATGCAGTATGTTGACCAAGAAGTTGTTATCCCTAGTCGGCCATTAAAACGGGACTCGCAAGCAAAGAGAAAACGCAAAAGTGAACTCTGTAAAAAACGGGCAACAATTGAACCAGTAATCGGGCATTTGAAGAGTGATTTTAGGCTGTGTAAGAACTGGTTAAAGGGCAGTGTTGGCGACTCAATAAACCTTCTAATGGCTGCGTGTGCCTGGAACTTGAGAAAGTGGTTAGCCATTTTCTTTTTGCTCGAAAAAGATGGTGAGTTTTGACTATTTTGTAGTGAAATTGATTCGAAATATAAGAAATGTTGCTTTTGGGTACGGTTCTGAATTTTGCGTAAATCAGATGCCGTACATTTTAAATCTTGAAGTTATGTTTTTCAGTACCGACTAATTAAACTTACGTTTACTTTAGTTTGCTTAAATGCTCCAAAGCCCCATAAATAGCAATGGCACTAACTTAAGCTTCAGCTGAAAGTTTACTAATTGAACAAAAGGGAGTAAATCATACAGATTAAGGTTTTTCTAGTGCCAGACCATGAATAATTCTCACTCCACAAGATTTAGAAGAGTTCCGAAAAGATAACACTCAAAGAGTACGCAAGTATCCCGCCTGCCACACTCTTTCGCTTTTCATGAAGCAAGTTGCCGGTGAAAGCAAGTCTTGCCGCAGCGCATTAATCAGTGACGCCGGAGATCAAATTGCTATAGTTCGAGAAAAAAACAGCACAATTACAGATCCCTACTGCAAAGCAAGAAAACGGTTATCTCCGGAGTCAATTAAATCGCTATTGAAGAAATCAGGCAGAAACTTAGATGAGGCGACTCAAGAAAAACACTTGTGGCATGGCCGTCGAGTGCTATTAACTGACGGTTCAACACTATCTATGCCTGATACGGACGAGAACCAAGCGCAATTCCCTCAGCCTAAATCACAAAAAGAAGGGCTGGGCTTTCCTCAACTGCGGATTTTAGTGTTAATTTCTTTGGGGAGCGGTGCTGTCATTGATTCGGCCGTTTCACCTTGTAAAGGGAAAGGTACTGGCGAACAGGCGCTATTAAGAAGTATGCTGTCAGACTTGCAACACGGTGATATTGTGCTGGGAGATGCTAATAAGTGCCAGAAGAGCTTATCATCAGAATGGTAGGAACAAAGAAACGTATCATTGTTACCACTCTTACAGATAAAGAAGTCTATCCGAAGCAAGAGCTTATTGATTTATACGTATCACGATGGCATGTCGGGTTAGATTTTAGCTCCATCAAGACCATGATGAAAATGGATATTTTAAGGTGTGGCAGTCCAGATATGGTACGTAAGGAAATTGATGTTCATTTGCTGGTTTATAACATGATAAGGGCGCTTATGTGCCGAGCGGCAGAAAAAAAAGGAATATCTCCTAGAGAGGCAAGTTTTAAAGCTGCACATAACGTATTACAAGATTTTCACATATTACTTTTACAAGCCACCGAGGGGATCATTGACACTTTATCAGATGTCATAGCAGATATTATCGGCGAGCATATCGTCGGTAATCGCCCGGGGAGAAAAGAACCGAGAGCAAAGAAAAGGCGACCGAAACCGACACCAAGATTGCAACACTCAAGAAAACAAGCACGTAGGCTTAAGATGTATCAGAAGTAATTCTTAAGTTAGTGCCATTGGTCTTTAGTTTGGTTATCTCTATCAACAGAAAAAGGATCGTCAGCTTGATAAGAGCCAATCGAATCATTAGGTTTTGAAATATAGTCAGCACTTTTATGTCCTAAGAAAGTGAGTATTGATGCCACCCAATTCGTGAGATGATTATTAACCCATGACCTTACGGCAGCATAGCGTGAAAATTTATTTCATTTCAGGAAAAGCTGAGCATAGGCGTTTAGCCCAAACTCTTCAATGCTTCTGGTATTGTCTTTATGTGGTGGCTTTACCGGTCACTATTCATTGAAATTCCACGGTAAATAATCTTCAGGATTAGCTTTAACGTTTTTGCTTTCCCGCTGCAAGTATTTGAAATAACAGAACACATTAATCACCGCCTCACTGGCCGTCGCTATCATTGAGGTGATAATGTCGCCCATGGTTGCCCCGAGCAATGTGTTGTGGAATATGGCGTTTTTTCTGTCTCGCACCACAATTTTAAGCAAGACTTCGTTGAGTGCGTGACATTTTCACCTCCGAGAATTAAAAGTAATAGTTTGAGGCCAGATTTTAGTGAAATAAATGCGTCTCAAAATTTATAAAATTAATTGCCCGAACCGCCGTGCTACGTGATCCGTATGTCTGGTGTGGGGAGGAGGGGGCGTGAGGCATCTCCTATCCCGTTTTTAGCTGGAGTATCAGCGTTCATTAGAGCTACTATTATGCAATACAGGAGGATTTAATGACTCATTTATTGGTAACTTGTCATATATAAACGCAGCGTGTTTGATTATCTTCTGTCCCGCTTTAATTTTTCCGGATTCTTCGTCTTTATCGAGAATTTTGACATGTAAGAGCCGTGCAATAAACTGAGCGGTATGCTTTGGGAATACGGGTGCTGGATCCTCTAGAGCTAAACATTGCTCTAATGCAACCTGATCAGTTTCAGAAAGAGGCAACTTATCAGCTAAAAGAAAGTTCTTTATGAACACCTTGACAGCAGACAATTCATGATATTTATATTCATTTTTTAGAGCAGTGTAATGGCTAATTGCTTCAGCTGTTCTTTGATCTCTGACAAAAGATTGAGCATAACGAACCGGAGTTCTTGCTACTTTTTCTTTTATCTTATCAACTGTTGGTCTTCCTCTCCCGTCCGGTATTATTTGCAATCCCGCGGGGCAAGAGTTGCAGCGTGTTAACATAACAGGGTTCATAATTAACTCCTCAAAATCAATTTTAATCAATATCATGACTTAAAACATGCAAAGATTTCCTTACCCACTTATTAAGCGCGGCTAACAAATGCTTCCGGTTCGTGTTCGTGGCTTCGGCGCACAACGCCACCTGTGGAGGTGTAACTTTATCCTCAGTTAAGGCATACCACAAATACGGTCAAAATAGGTTATTTGGGTTCTCGATTATGGATAACTATCCCCGTCAGCCACATTAAGCGATCAAGTTTCGTGATTATCTTGGGAAAAGCTGTCAGTCCTATACTTATAATCCTTATGCTATAAAAAAATCAATGAGCGTTTCAGCAATCACATTGAAGCACTATCAGAAGAGCAATTCCAGTGATATTTTTTAATTTAAATGCTAATAAAAACTTCCCGGGGCTACGATCTTAACGCATCTAAACACCCGTTCATTTTTTCTTTCAGCATCTACTAAATCTTACTCCGCCTTGTATAAGCCAAAAATAAAAGACAGAAAAACCGGGAAGTTATTTTGGGACAGTTTCTTAACGTCGCTCTACTCGTTGAACGTTTATCCTGGAAAAAGCAGTTGACCTTCATCATCAATTATCTTAATGATTGGATCTGCCGGTGATCGTTATGATGTTCAGTTAAATTCAATCTTATGCGGATGAGTCAATTCAGCATAAAGACCTCACTCGACATGAACCAAACCAAAAAGAAAAAACTTAATCCTGACTTAAAAAAACTCCTCTCGATGATTTGACGCATCCTGACTGTGACACAACACACTGCAATTTCCAGTCTCACCCGAGAAAATACACCTTCATTTTTTACTCAAAAGCGCAGCGGACAGAAGGATCAATTATTTTATGTCTTGCCTTATCGCAAAAAAATCTGATGTAATACCTGACTTCAGCACACCCGGAAAAACACACTCCGCCGGAAGAAAAGCGGGCGCGAAAAAAAGCCGTCAATTTTCGGCAAAATGGGACGTCAGGCCGGCGTCAGTTGAACCCGCCGTCAGTAGTTGCCTCCAACCTTTTTTTACTGAAGCAAAAGGCCGGGGAAGCCGCGACTATTTCGGGGATGACAGTCACAGTAGAACAACCAACCAACCAAAAAAACGCCTCTCTCAATATCCCCCTCCCTGCAATAAGAAAATAATAAGCGAATTTAACAATAAAAACAGCGGCAAAACAATCGAAGATGTAATCTGCTGCACTTCAAAGAGCATCATGGGCTGCGACAATATGAATAACGCATTAACATTGCTGAATAATCTGGATGATATATCATCTGAGGCAGGTAAATCATCACAATTAGACGCGGGTGTATTTAATGCCTACCTGACTAAAGCAAAGATCTGCTGCCAGACCCGATGGCTGCAATCAGAATTAGACCAGGCGCTAAGAATGATGCAGAGGCGTAATGTAATTCCTAACGCTTGCACCTGCGTCTGTATGTTAAATATCTATAAAAAAATCAAAGACATTAATTCCGCCAGACTTATTGTTTTCGGTGACGGTAATCAGCAGAGCCTAATCAAGGAATTGCGGTTAACAGAAGACGAGGATATCAGAATTTACAGCGCTTTGCTCGGCGTATGCGCCGCGACCAAAAACAAGGAGGTTACCGAACAGGTATTAGAATTGTTTGCTAAAAACGTTGCCGCTAATGACGCAGAGAGAGAACACCGCTTTCCGGTGCCCAATGAGGGGGCCTGCGTTTGTCTGCTCACCGCGTTTGAGTCATACGGGGATATCGACAGCGCTCAGCGTCTTGTTTTCGGTGATGATGTGCAGTCGAGCCTGCTCAAGCAATGGGGGGTAGCAGAAACTATCAAAATTTATAACGCTTTGCTCGGCGTATGCGCCGCGGCCAAAAATAAGGAAGTCACCGAGCGGGTATTAGCGGTGCTTATTGAAAACGTCGCCGCTCACGCGAATAAACAAGGCGGAGCTCAACGTCATCCGCAACCCAATCAAAGAACCTGCGTTTGTCTGCTTACCGCGTTTGCGTCATACGGGGATATCAATAACGCTGTGCGTCTTGTTCTTTTTAGTTATGGCGGGGAGCTGAGCCTGATCATGAGATGGGGGTTAACAGCAAATACCCAAATTTATAACGCCCTGCTTGGTGTAAGCGCCGCGACCGGAGATAAGACAACCGCCCTAAGGGTTTTAGCGGTGTTTATTGAAAACGTAGCCGCTAACGCGAATAAAAAAGAGGGAGCTCAATGTTATCCGGTGCCAGACAGGATATCTTGCATCTGTCTGCTCACCGCCTTTGCGTCATACGGGGATATCGACAGCGCTGAGCTTGTTGTTTTCGGTGACGGTAAGCAGCCGAGCCTGCTCAAGCGATGGTGGCTAAAAGAAACTACCGAAATTCTTAACGCTTTGCTCGGCGTATGCGCCGCGACCAAAAATAAGAAAGCCACCGAGCGGGTATTAGCGTTGTTTATCAGAAACGTAGCCGCTAATAAAAAAGAGAGAGCTCAACGCCATCCTCGGCCAAATGAAAGAACCTGCGTTTGTCTGCTCATGGCGTTTGCGTCATATCAGGATATCGACAGCGCTGAGCTTGTTGTTTTCGGTGACGGTAAGCAGTCGAGCCTGCTCAAGCGATGGGGGCTGACAGGAACTATAAGAATTTATAACGCTTTGCTCAGCGTATGCGCCGTGACCAAAAATAAGAAAGTCACCGAGCAGGTATTAGCGGTGCTTATTGAAAACGCAGCCGCTAACGCTGATAAAGAGAACGGAGATCGGCATCATCCGGTTCCGGTGCCGGATGAGATAACCTGCGTTGGTCTGCTAAGCGCATTTGCGTCATACGGGGATATCAACAACGCCGTGCGTCTTGTTCTTTTCAGTTATGGCGGACGGCTTAGCCTGATCGAGAGATGGGGATTAACAGCAACCACCGAAATTTATAACGCCCTGCTTGGCGTTTGCGCCGCGACCGGAGATAAGATAGCCACCCAAAGGGTGTTAGCGGTGTTTATTAAAAACGTAGCCGCTAATAAAAAAGAGAGAGCTCAGCGTCATCCGGTGCCAGACACGATATTTTGTATCTGTCTGCTCAACGCGTTTGCGTCATACGGGGATATTGACAGCGCTCAGCGTGTTGCTTTCGGTAACGGTAAGCAGCCGAGCCTGCTCGAACAATGGGAGCTAACAGAAACTACCAAAATTTATTGTGCTCTGCTCGGCGTATGCGCCGCGACCAAAAACAAGGAAGTCACCGAACAGGTCTTAGAATTGTTTATTAAAAACGTAGCCGCTAATAAAAAAAACGGGGTTCAGCGTCATCCGCTGCCGGATGAAACTGCCTGCGTTTGTCTGCTCACAGCGTTTGAGTCATACGGGGATATCGACAGCGCTCAGCGTCTTGTTTTCGGTGATGATGTGCAGTCGAGCCTGCTCAAGCAATGGGGGGTAGCAGAAACTATCAAAATTTATAACTCTTTGCTCGGCGTATGCGCCGCGGCCAAAAATAAGGAAGTCACCGAGCGGGTATTAGCTTTGTTTATCAGAATTATAGCCGCTAATGCGAATAAAAAAGAGGGCGCGCGATGTCATCCGGTTCCAGAACGGATATCTTGCATCTGTCTGCTCACCGCGTTTGCGTCATACGGGGATATCGACAGCGCTGAGCTTCTTGTTTTCGGTGACGGTAAGCAGCCTAGCCTGCTCAAGCAATGGGGGATAAAGGAAACTACCGAAATTCTTAACGCTTTGCTCGGCGTATGCGCCGCGGCCAAAAATAAGAAAGTCACCGAGCGGGTATTGGAGGTGTTTATCAGAAACGCAGCCGCTAATAAAAAAGAGGGCGCTAAGCGTCATCCGGTGCCCGATAAAATAGCCTGCTCTTGCCTGCTGATTGCGTTTGCGTCATATCTGGATACTGTCAGCGCCGCGCGTCTTGTTTTCGGTGACGGTGAGCGGCGGAGTTACCTCAGCCGCTGGGGGATAAGACCGAGCCCTCAGATATACGCATACTGGGCGCTTGTTGATCCGGATAATTTTGATCAAAGGATACTGGAATTAACTGAAAGTAACATCTGTCATCAGAACCTTGGCCTTACGGATAACATTTTGAATTGTCATTCAAAAAGTATATTTAATGAACCCGTGGAAACTTCGACGGGCGTGCCGTTTGAGTTTGCGAAAGCCTTGTATGAATACCACCTTAATCGAAATCAAAGCGGTAATACCATAGAGATTGTAACAGGTCATAATTCAGAAGATAAACTCAAAAGTCAGTTTATCTCCTATTTCAGGGAAAAAGGGGTAAATGTTCGCTCAAATCCGGGTAATCCCGGTATACTTCTGAGCGGCACGTGAATATCCGGCCGTAAAGGGGTCGTGCGTCGTGGTGTCGTGTGAAGCCTTGTTCACCGCTTTGAGTGAAGCATCCGCATCACAAGATGAAACAAAAATACAGTTCTCCACTGATGATTTTGTCTTTGAAGATTAGAAAAATTTAATTCGGTATTCATTAGGCTTTATCAGCAAGAGCGATATAATCAACAAACACCGATAAATTCAATAATACCTAAATCATTTGAAGGAGATAATTTATGACAACAAACACAATCACGGTACAACCCGGAGTTAATAATAATAATAATAATAATAATTATCAGATAAGCACTGACGTGCAAACCCGACAACCTAAAAAACTGACTTTTTCTTCTGTTAAAAAAGGCGAAAGAGCACCTCTATTAGTAAAAAAACAACCCGCCAGCAAATCTGTCGCTCGCTTTTGCTCCGGAGAAAATCGCAACAACTCTATAACGCCCGAATCAGGATGTTGTAACTGTTGTAGTTACGAAGTAAAACTGGCAGCAACAGTCACAGTTACAGCGGTAGTTTGCGGACTATTTGGAGCGGGATTAGGCGGGACGACTGCCCTAGCCCAGGGCGTAAAGTCTGCCGTATTTCCTTGTGCGCTGTTTGGAGGAGCAGCCTTCAGCGTAGGCACGGGTTGTACGGCTTATAAAGCATGTAAATAAAGGCTGGTGAGGTATGTAAAATAAATAATCCAAGCTATCGTTCACTTCGCTCAGATTTTCGCGAAGTGAAAGCGGGGTATTAACATTACCTCTTTTGGTTACAAATCGCAGCGTGCCGCGGGGAGTTGAACCCTCAGAGATTAAAGATTCAATAACGAAGTTTTTTCGGATCCCATCAGTTATGGGTAACAAACCAAACACGTTCTAAGTACTCAGTCAAATGTAATCGAATATTTTTCTTGCTGAAACGCTTATTATGAGTGACTTCTTGAGAAAAAAGCATTTGACTATACCCAAGCAAATTCAAGTTGCAGATGTGAGCGTTTGAAAGTTGTCAGTAATCCTACTCGTTAAAGTATCCGCGATTTCTGGAAGTTTGACATCGAAAAAATGATTTATCCGTTTTCGGAATTCTTTGGCTGAAGCAAAATATTCATTATTTCTCACATGCTCATTCATTACTTTCCAGAGCCGCTCAATTGGGTTTAAATTCGGACTGTATGGTGGTAAGTAATGAAGCTCGATTTTCAGCTCCTTTGCTTTTTCTTTTACGCTGCCTGCTCGGTGATAAGCAGCACCATCTAAGATGAGGTGAATACGCTCAGCTTTAGAATGTTGAGCTTTCAGTTTTACTAAAAAATCCACAACAGATTCTTGGTTGACGCGCTCATATTGGGCTGTCACAGTTTCAGCCAACTTCCCCAGCTGAATGCCACCAATAATATTCAAGCGAGTACGGCTGCCTGTGGTGTTAATCAGCTTATCTTCACCTCTTTTTATCCAACCGTAAGACAGCTTTGTTGCCATGGTAGGATGGACAGCGTCCATAAATACAATTGGCTCATTATCAGGCTTTTCGGCCTTTAATGTCTCGTATTTTTCTTTAAATTCGGCTTGCTTTTGCTCATCAAATTTATGGGGAACACCCTTAGGCTTTTTGTAACTGAAGCCATTGCGATGCAGCCATTTGTTTAACCCTGCAACCGTAAATTTCACACCAAAGGTTTCATCAATATAACTCACAATTTGATGTGTATGAGCGAAAGTGAATTTTGTTAAATGGGCTATCAAAAACTCGGTTTGCTCTGGAGTGAGCCGACTGACTGAACCGCCATTTTCGGGTTTCAGTTTTTCTTGAGATTGATAGTCATCAAAATGACGTTTGACTGTTGTTTTATCTATCCGTAACGCTTGAGCAATTAAAGAATAAGACCAGCCTTCTGAACGTAACAGAACAACTTTAATTCGGTCACATTCACGGCTATCACTTGACGATTTATGTCGTGATTCCAGAGAATGTTTTTCTTCTTTGGTTAAGGATATTTCAATCATGTTGCTATGATGATCTCATTACAGAAAATTGCAAGCCTTTGTTTGAAAAAATCGCATCTTGAATGATCACGGGTATAGATACTTATATACGTCTTTCCCGCATGTTGAAAGCGGGAATCCAGCGTCCTTTAGCTCTTTTTTAAGATGGAGTATTTGTGCTGGATTTGTTACCCAGGATGTTGGTTAATGACCAGTCCCGTTTTTTCCAATCAGAATCCAGAGGTTGCTGATCTTCTTTTCCAGTTGGTCAAGTTCGGGGAGATGTGAGAAAACGTCAGGTTATTAACAACATAGGGCTCAGACTCTGCATGTTACTCATTTTTATCAGCGAAAGACGGACATGGAGGCTATTCCCAAAGTGGAAACAGTTAATCTTACATTCCGCACCTGAATTTTCATAAATAAATCAGCGATAAGATAATATGTATAGAACCAGTTTTCCCCGGGGTAACCGCATGAATACCTGACTTTCAGCCGCTACCATCTAAAGGGCGGACAAAATGATTACTTTTTACAAAAATAATCCGCTGCTTTTTTCACGATTTCTAAACCGGTTTCGTCTGTAGCCGGTAGCTCAGCATCAGACTGATTGACAGGCGTGACTCTTTCACTCCATTTCATCAGTAATGCCGCTGAAGTTAAACCCGCGCCAAATGCGCAAGACAGAATATGCTGCCCTGGTTTGATCAAGCCCTTCTCCAGAGCATCACAGTAGGCGATCGGGATTGTGGCCGCTGAAGTGTTACCGTAATTTTCAATATTCACAAAAGCTTTTTCTTTTGGAATACGCATCTTAGCTACAAGTGTGTCGATAATACGTTCGTTGGCTTGGTGAGGAATCACCAGGCTCACGTCGTTTTTATCAATTCGGCACTTATCAAGTACATTAGCACTTAATGTCTTCATGCCGTTGATTGCTCGCTTAAAGATTTCTTGACCATCAAATTGAATGTGGAAATCAAGCGCGTCTGACGCAAAACGATCTATTCCGGTGCCAAAGTCAGCTTTAAGAATATCCCGGCCGTCTGGGTCATTATTGAGTTCATAACCAAGAATACCTTCGTTTTTATCCGTCGCTTCCACAACCATTGCGCCAGCGCCATCACCAAATAAAACGGCGGTTTCACGCCGTGACCAGTCCAGGTACCAGGTTAATCTTTCTGCACCGATAACCAGCACACGTTGACACTGACCACTTTGTATTTGAGCGTTAGCAAGACCTAATCCGTACAAAAAACCACTACATGCCGCATTTATATCAAACGCCGCGCAAGTCGCTCCGATGTTAGCCTGAACTGTTGCCGCAATGTTAGGTATTAAGGTGTCAGGGCTTGCGGTGGCAAGAATGATCATATCAATATCAGAACCTTTAACACCCGCGGCTGCTATTGCTCTTTTGGCTGCGACGGATGCAAGCTCTGAGGTATTTACGTGACTGATATGTCTCTGTTTAATACCTGTGCGGCTATGAATCCACTCGTCGGATGTGTCGATGAATGTCGCCAGGTCATGATTAGTTAACGTCGCAGGCGGTACACACTTACCCCAGCCTGTGATCACTGCATTTCGCATAATATCTTCTCTTACTGCTTATTCTTTTAAAATAGTTACTTAACTTGTTGTGCGACTAACTGCTTAATCGTTTCGGCGGCATTTAAAATATGGTGTTTTAACAGCTCTGTAGCTCGGCTGATATCGCCGTTTTTACAGTAGATTAAAAGTTCTCTGTGTTCATGTTCCGCTTTAGGAATTCCGCCACCCAATAGCAGTTGCAAACGAATATAACGATCACAATTAGTATTTAAGCCTTGAACAACGTCAAGAGTATTGGGTCTGTTAGCGGCTTGATACAGGCAAGTATGAAATTGCGTGTTTAATTCACTCCAGCTAGCAACCGCGTTTTCATGTCTGAAAGCGGACTCCAGGAGTTCCAGTACCTGCTCAGCTTCTGCAATGTCACTTTCACTCAGGTTTGGAATCGCTTTAGCGAGCAAATCAGTCTCAATCATTACTCTTAATTCAAAAAGCTCTGAAACCTGCTCTACAGAGAGGCGAGTAGCGGTAGCGCCTTTATGAGCTTCAAACTTTACTAAGCCCTCCGCTTCGAGCTGAAGCAACGCTTCTCTGACAGGGATTCTGCTAACGTTAAGAGCATCTGCCAATGCGGTTTGTCTTAATGGTTCTCCGGCGGCAATTTCTCCGGAAAGGATTTTTTCTCTAAGAACTTCGACTACTATTTGGGTTCGAGTTTTATGGACGATAGGTGTTGTTTGACTCATTGATACCGTCTGTAAATAAATTTGCTTGAAATCTTGAGGGTCAAGATACCGTTTACGGAGGCATAAATAAAGGGAAATAAAACATTTCCCTTTATTTTGTGAAGGATCTATTTCACGATAATGTGTTGATATGAGTCCTGCGCATCAACGGGTAAGACAGCGGACGGAGCGTTTTGGAAACAAATCGGTCTTCGGAATCTATCCATTGCACGCACTCCGACTGAAGTCGTCTTTACATCTGTACTGGCCGGGTATGGTCCGCCATGATTCATTGAGTAGCAGACTTCAACGCCAGTCGGCATTTGGTTAAAGATGATTCTTCCAACTTTATAGCTGATTAATTCAATAAGTGTTAAGTTAGCTTTTATATCAGCTTCTGAACCATGAACACTTGCGGTCAATTGACCTTCGAGTGCCTCAGCTATTCGCCGTGCTTCTGCTTCGGTTTGATATTCGACGATAACAACGCACGGCCCAAAGACCTCATGTCTTAAACTGTCATCCGCAATAAATCGCTCAGCGGTGGTCGTAAAGGCCAGCGGCTGAGTATGATGCTCCTCAGCAGGAGTTTGCCCCTGACCGATTAAGGTTAACGCTGAATTTTGAATAAACGCCTGAGTCTGTTTTTGATAGCTTTTAGCGATACCGATTGTGAGCATCGGTGCCGATGCCTGTTGCTTTAACTCTTCAGAAAGTGTCGCTTTATATCTTTCTAAATCCGCGCCTGACTCAGTAATAACAACGCCCGGGCTGGTACAGAACTGGCCGTGTCCCATCATCATAGACTGAACTTGCGTCAGCGCAAGTTGCTCGGCTGATTGATTTAACAGCTCAGGTAATAAAAATTGCGGGTTGATTGAGCCTAGCTCCCCGAAGAAAGGGATTGGTTCTGGTCTGGCGGCACAAGCGTCAGCTAAAATCCTTCCAACATTAAGTGAGCCGGTAAAACCGACTGCTTTGATATTTGAATTTTTAACTAAAGATGAGGCGACTTCAGGCTTACTGCTTTGTAAAAGCGCGAACACGCCTGACGGCATATCGGTTTTAATAATTGCGGTATTAACGGCTTTAGCGACTAATTCGCTTGTCGCCGGGTGAGCCGGGTGACCTTTAACGATTACAGGGCAGCCAGCCGCCAGCGCCGATGCCGTATCACCGCCCGCGGCTGAGAAGGCTAACGGAAAATTCGAAGCGCCGAAAACGGCTACCGGACCTAAAGGTAAATAACTTAACCGGGTTTCTGGCTTCGGAAGTGGTGTTCTTTCCGGTCGGGCTTTGTCAATATACCTTAAATCTGTAGGTTGACGCAGGTGCGTGGCAAATAACTTCAGTTGATTGCATGTACGCCCCGTTTCGCCCTGCAATCGAGCCACAGGCAAACCTGTTTCGATATTCGCGACCGCGATGATCTGTTCACTTAAGTTTTGTATTTCATCAGCAACGGCATCAAGAAAGTCAGCTCGTTGCGTCGCGGACTTCTGGCGATAGGCTTTAAAGGCTTCTGATGCATGCTTTGCCGCTAGATCAACGTCCTGCGTCGCGGCTTCGGCGAATTGCCAGTGATTTTCTGTATTGGCAACCGGGTTAAAGCTTTTAAAACCATCAGCCTTACCGTGCCAGGATTGATTGATCAGGTGCTGACCTGATAGTTTGATACTTTGTAACTCTGTCATGTTTAATTCCTTTCAGAGGTTATACCACTTGGAAGCCGAAAGCATAAGGGTCTGAGTCATCGACCTGAATGGCGTTTTGCCCGGTTACTCTTGCCCAGCCCTGAATACTTGGTTTAATGGCTGGGTAGTTATCGACCGTGGTTTCAGATTCGATCTTTCCTATAAACTGGCTACCGATAATGCTTTCGTGAGTGTAAGTCTCGCCAACGGCAAGTTTGCCTTTAGCATGAAGCTGAGCCAGCCTGGCACTGGTTCCGGTGCCGCAAGGAGAGCGATCGATGGCTTTATCACCGTAAAAAACCGCGTTTGCGCCGTTCGAACCTTCAGAGATAGGGTCTCCGGTCCACAATACATGTGATACACCACAAACCGTTGGATCTTCAGGGTGAATACATTCAATTTCCCGGGCTATCTTTCTGACTGCCGGACTCCAGCGAAGAATGTCATCGGCGCTCCATTGTCTGAGTCCGGGGAAGTTTTCTTGCGGCTCTACAATACAATAAAAATTTCCGCCATAGGAAATATCAACCTTTAACGTTCCGAGCTCAGGTATGTCCAGAATGATATCTTTATGAGCCAGATAAGCCGGAACATTATAAATTTTAACCCAATCCACCTTTTTCCCGGTTTGTTGATAGTCGACTTTGATTTGACCCGCGGGTACATCGATGATCAGTTTCCCGGGAATTTTCGGTGTAAGCAGACCGGATTCAACGGCCGCGGTAATTGTGCCGATAGTTCCGTGACCACACATAGGTAAACAGCCGCTGGTTTCGATAAACAGAATGGACGCATCGGCATTATCTGAGCAAGGCGGATAAAGAAAAGAGCCTGACATCATGTCGTGACCGCGGGGTTCAAACATCAGAGCGGTACGAATCCAGTCATGATTCTGTAGAAAATCTTGTCTTTTTTCACTCATGTTGTCACCGGTAAGCTGAGGGTGGCCGCTGGTGACGAGACGAACCGGATTGCCGCAAGTGTGGGCGTCGATACAAAAAAAAGTGCCTTTGATCATAAAATGCTCGAAAAATAGTTTTTAATTTGTCATACCGGCGTAGGCTGGTATCCGGAGACTTTACTCATGTAAGTACCCGATGATAAGTTTTTTCACTTTTCTGACGCCAATCTTAAGCACTCTACGGCGTTACACTTGTTTGAAAGACTGCCGGTATTACCGCGCAAGAGCGCCTTGTAGAGCACTTAACCTGAGCGCCAAAAATATCGAAAAACTTATAGCCAGGTACTTAGATAAAAAGGCGCAGGATTCCAGTCCGCGCCGGAGTGGCGTCAACCGCTGAATAATCACTTTTGCATCAGAAATACTTTGTTAAGTCAATGCGAGTGTTAAGGGCGTGATTTACAACATTTTCGACATAAGCTCTTTCCTCACCGATAAGCTCCATTCTCGGAAGGCGCACTTTCTCACTGCCCCGGCCAACAATTTGCTCAGCGAATTTAATGCATTGAACCAGCGTCGGAATAGTATCAAGACGAAGTAACGGCATAAACCAGCGATATATTTCACGCGCCTCTTTAATTCGGCCTTCACGGGCTAATTTCATTAACGCCACTGATTCTCTAGGGAATACATTGGTAAGCCCTGAAATCCAACCCGTTGCGCCCAGTAAAATACTTTCCAGTGCAATATCATCAACACCGCAGAATAAGATAAAACGATCACCGAAACGACTTCGCAGTTCTGTGAGACGTCTTGTGTCCGTTGTTGACTCTTTAATTGCGACAATATTGGGTTCAGCGGCTAGGATTTCTGTCATATCAAGGTTTACGTCAACGCCGTAACCAACAGGGTTATTGTAAATCATGATTGGCAGTTCAGGGTTAGCGCGAGCAACGGTCTGATAGTGCGTCACAACTTCTCTGTCAGTTCCGTGATAAACCATCGCAGGAAGTAACATTAGGCCGTCAACACCGAGTTCTTTAACATCTTTTGCATAAGCAGAAGCAAGTTCAGCCGTATATTCCGTACAACCGGAAATAACCGTGATACGTCCGTTTACCGTTTCAACGGTATGTTTTATAAACTGACGTTTTTCCTCTGCCGACAGAGAAGCATTTTCACCGATAGTGCCCAGAGCGATGATTCCGTCAACGCCGTCATTGATCAAATCTTCAAGCATTCGAGCATTCGATTCGAAGTTTATGCTGCCATTATCGTTAAATTGGGTCGATATCGCCGGGAAAACGCCTTGCCATTTTATTTTCATCTTTCAGACCTCTCAGGTCAACTTGAGAGCTATCTTAAGTTGCCATTATTATTTCGTTTGTCAAATTTAGGTATATTGTATACAATCCTCCGGAAAATAAAAGATAAATATGTTTCTGCTTCTGTCAGGGTTCTTGAGAAGTGAAGTAGATGCGGAGTATAAAATGAGACCGTTAAATTTTAAACAAAATATATTACAAAAATTTAATAAAATCGAAACGATAGACGCGCATACCGAAGGTGAGCCGCTGAGAATCGTAACCGGCGGTTACCCTGAGATTAAAGGCAAGACCATTCTCGATAAGCGTCAATATGCTTCGGAACACTTGGACCATCTCAGAAAACTGATTATTTACGAACCGCGCGGTCATGCGGATATGTACGCGGCGGTAATAACAGAGCCTGTAACTCCAGACGCCGATTTTGGTGTGTTATTTCTGCATAACGAAGGTTACAGCAGCATGTGCGGTCATGCGATTTTGGCTCTGGTTAAAGTTGCCTGTCAGTCAGGTGCGATTAAATTAGACGACACACCGCGGGTTGTAAAAATTGACGCGCCCGCGGGTCTGATTGTCGCTACCGCAAGTCGTGACGCAGAAGGAAAAATTCAGGTCAGTTTTGATAATGTACCTTCATGGGCGGAAGCCATTGATAAAACGGCGCAAATAGAAGAGCTGGGAGAGATAAAATATGACATCGGTTTTGGCGGCGCATACTATGCCTTTGTCGACGCTGACCGATACGGCATTTCTTGTGGGCCAGATAATGTCGCTCAGCTGATTGATTTAGGCAGAAAGATAAAACATCAAGTTATGGCTGATTACAGTATTGAGCACCCGTCAGAAGATGACTTGTCATTTTTATACGGCACCATTTTTACCTCCTCTGACGTCAGTCAGGATAATTTTCACTCTAAACACGTTTGCGTTTTTGCTGACGGTGAAGTGGATCGCTCACCGACAGGTACCGGTGTTTCAGCGCGAATTGCCTTGTTACACGCTAAAAATCAGGTTCCGCTTAATGAGACATTGACGATAGAAAGTATCGTCGGCGGGCGAATGCTTGTTCATGCCAGGGAATCTGTAGATTTCCATGGTAAATCAGCTGTTACTC
Source organism: Parashewanella sp. (assembly GCA_965200795.1). Taxonomy (GTDB): domain Bacteria; phylum Pseudomonadota; class Gammaproteobacteria; order Enterobacterales; family Shewanellaceae; genus Parashewanella. The sequence continues at coordinate 24,214 of CBDAVB010000021.1, read as the reverse complement.
CGGTGGTTTCCGGTCGTTCATACATCACGGGGCAGCACGAATTTCTGATTGATGAAGAAGATGTTTTTCAGCAAGGTTTTTTGCTGAGATAACAATGATAAGGAAACGGACACTGTGAAAAATAATACTAAAGAGACAGTATGTGTTGTAGGTGCCGGCATCATTGGTGTCACTTCAGCGTATCAGCTTCAAAAGCAGGGATTTCAGGTAACATTAATAGACAAGGAAGGTATATGTGAAAGCGCGTCCTATGGAAATGCCGGTCATTTTGCTACTTCCGAAGTTTTCCCCCTGGCTGACTTTTCTTTACTAATGCGACTACCGAAAATGTTGCTTGATCCTTTAGGGCCGTTTCGAATAAAACCTAATTATTTTATTAAAGCTCTGCCTTGGTTTTGCCGTTTCCTTGTCAATATGATACCCGCGAAGCGCGATTATAATTCGCGAGCCATAAGATCCTTAAACTCCCTCGCTATTGATGAAATGAAAAAACTGACAGAAGAAGCCGGCTGTTCCGGGTTAGTCAGATTTGACGGCAGTTTACTGGTATTTGAAAATACGCCTTTGTCAGTTGTAGTCAGAGAATGGCGAACCTATTCAGACGCGGGTGTTGCTGTCAGACTTATTTCCGGTGAGGAAGCCAGAAAGCTTGAACCTTCACTATCAGATAAAATTGAACATGCCCTGTATTTCACGGAAACGGGTCACACACTTGATCCGCGGGCCTTATGTTTAGCTGTTTTTGAAAAGTTTATCTCACTCGGCGGTAAATTCGTTAAAGGTAAACTAGAAAACAGACATGATAACCGGATAGTGTCTTCATCTGAACAAAATGAGCTTTCACTATCCTCATTTGATAAAACCTTACTCACGACAGGGGCATGGTCAAAAGCGTTTTTAAAGCCACTCGGCCATAAAGTGCCGCTGGATACAGAGCGCGGCTATCATTTGATGTTGTCTCATAAAAGCGGTCTGAGTCGGCCGGTAACTTCCTTTGAGCGAAAATTTATTATCACGCCGATGAACAAGGGGACTCGGCTAGCGGGTATGGTTGAGTTCGGCGGGTTGGATAACCCGCCTGCTAAAGGTTGCTCCGATCGCTTTAAAATTCACGGAAAAGCGGTTTTACCGGAATTGGAAAATGAAGCCTGTTATGAGGGTGCTCAGGCATGGATGGGGTTCAGGCCGTCATTTCCTGACAGTTTGCCGGTGATCAGCGGCACAAAAGCGGACGATGTATTTGTGTCTTTCGGGCATCAGCATCTGGGATTAACCTGGTCAGCCATCTCCGCCAGGTTAATAACACAAAAGATAACGGGGGAAGAAACCGATGTGGATCTTTCCCCGTATAGTATCGATAGATTTTAATATCCGGCTACGGCACTTCCCGCACGGCGCAAGTCTGAGGCGCCGAATAAACCTTGTTCTGTTAATTCAATGGACTGAGTGCTGCCCATAGCGCTCTTTACGTTAATTTTATGCCCCATGCGTTCAAGAATTCGAATAGTATCTTTGTTCAAACTCTTTTCTACTCGAATTTCATCAGGCATCCACTGATGGTGAATCCGAGGTGCGTTACTGGCTTCGGTAACGTTTAGCCGGTGGTCAATAACATTCAAAATAATTTGTAACGTAGTGGTGATAATACGAGAACCACCGGGCGTACCCGTCACTAAAACGGGTTTACCCTCGCTGTCAAATACGATAGTCGGACTCATGGAGCTCAGCGGACGTTTACGAGGCTGAACGGAGTTAGCTTCACCACCAATCAGGCCGTAACCGTTAGGAACGCCGGGTTTTGCCGAAAAGTCATCCATTTCATTATTTAATAAAACTCCGGTGCCTTTAGCTACAAGGCCGGAACCGTAGCTGAAATTCAGAGTATAAGTGTTAGATACAAGGTTACCCCACTTATCGGCAACGGAGTAATGAGTGGTCTGATCGCTCTCATAAGGCGCGAATTTAGCAGGCTTAATTTCGCTTGATGGCGTTGCCTTGTTGAAAATAATCTTATCAGCAATTTGCCTGGCGTAAGCTTTATTCGTCAATTGCTTTAAAGGCACGGGAGTATAGTCAGGATCACCTAAGTGTTTGCTTCTGTCAGCATAAGCGTATTTCATGGTTTCAGCCATCAAATGAATAGTTTGCGCCGTGTTATGACCTAGCTCTCTGATCGGGAAGTTCTCAAGCACGTTCAACATCTCAATAACGTGAACACCTCCTGAGGACGGCGGCGGCATTGATACCACTTTATAACCGCGGTAAGAACCCGATACAGGTTTTCTCTCGATAGCCTTATAACTCGCGATATCATTCACTGTCATGATTCCGCCGGCCCGCTGAACCGCGTTAGCGATTTTTTCCGCGGTTTCACCTTTATAAAAGCCGTCAGTGCCTTTTTCCGCGATTAAAGCAAGCGTATGCGCAAGTTCCGGCTGCTTTAGGATTTCACCGATTTCATAGTTTGAACCATCTGGTTTAAAGAAAATTTCTGCCGAACTCGGCCATTTCATTAAACGACGCTTCAAGCTGTTTAGTGAAACGGCGAGATCAGGCGTGACTTTTATACCGTCTTTAGCCAGCTTAATCGCCGGCTGTATAACTTGTCTCAGGCTGAGCGTTCCGTATTTTTCGAGTGATTGGTTTAACCCCATAACGGTCCCGGGAACGCCAATAGCCAAACCATGAGAACGGCTTAGCTGACTTACCGCATCACCATTTTCATTTAAGAACATGTCCTTATGAGCGTTATTCGGTGCCATTTCGCGGTAATCAATCGCAACGGTTTTATTCTGTTCCTTTAAGTACACCATCATAAAACCGCCGCCGCCGACATTACCGGCTCGTGGTAATGTCACCGCAAGCGCGTAACCAACGGCAACAGCGGCATCAACCGCATTACCGCCTTGTTTTAAAATATCCACACCGATTTGGCTTGCTAACGCCTCTTGGCTTGAGACCATGCCGTGTTTAGCCCAATCAGGCTGAGCGGTGGCCATACGGCTGTGAATCGCAGAAGAGCCGGCCCATGTAACTTGTGAAAAAGGTATCAGAGCCGTTGCTAATGCAATTAACAGCACTTTAAGCGACTTGGATAAACGCATCGTTATTCCTGTTATTATAAACCGAAGAAATGTGCCATATTTATTTAAAAATAGAAATAATAAATTTACCTGTTTGCTGATAACGATATCAAGTACTCCATCAGGCATGTTCGAAGTGTACTCTAAAAGTTTGAATCTAAATAAATCAGCTGAACGTTCAATGTAACGGTAGCGGGCTAAAAACGGTGATTGTTTTTTCTCTTTTAAGCTCAAATGGTTAAAATAACACACACATTTAGCCCGCTGCCCCTGCTTTGCTTAAACCCCTTGGCCGGATGAAGCGTTAGCCTTGTTCTGAGATTAATACACCGCTGCGCGCAGCGAAGTCGACCCGAAAACGAGACAGCTGGCTTGCCGCGGGGTAGTTTATTACGAACCATCATCACTTTTGAACGAAAAGAGAACCGCAGAAATTAACAAATAAATGGAGAGTTTAAATAGTGCTCATCCTGTGCAGCTACCTATCTATGCCTTTACAGCGGTCATCAACTCATAGGTTCCATCTGTAAGATCTCCGTAAGAAATGACTCTGACATGAAAGATAGTTCTATTTTCTACCCGTAACCGTAATACATCAAGCTGTAACAATCTGGCTTTATTTTGATCGTCGGAAGAGCCTTGAACGGCTTCAGTGACCGTTATTAATACGATGTGCGACGACTCCGAAAAGGGTTTCCAGATTGCGTTTACCGTCTTTTCTGACGTGGTTGAAAACTGAGCCGTTACCAGAACTCACCGGCTGTTTTTTCGTCCGCGGCTTTCAGGTCAGGAAGCCGTGAAACAGACGACGAACCTCTGTGCCCTGAATGCATAGGCAAAGTGAAACAAGCTTTAGTTGAGTTCGGTTAAATGGGCGCCAATTTTAAGAGAGAATGTAGCAAGTTCAAAAACTGTTCGTATGTAGCGGGGTGTGCGGCAAAAAGAAAAAAACTTGCAATATAAGGGGTTGATGATTTAATTATTTCAGCATGTTGCGTATGCTGATTAGTTAATTGCAATTTATTTAAGCGTTGATTGCTTGTTTACAAGTCGTTGCTTAGGTAAAATTCCGCTTCCGTTAATTTCAATGCGATGATTTGAAAACGCACCAAATTGCTTTGGGTGATGTGTGTGTGAATTTTTTCTTTGACTCAAGCGTTGTCAAACTATAATATGCGCGCCTTATGCAAACAGTAAAGATACCGGTTTCAATCGATCCGTTACGTGCAGCCCAAAGCCGCCTTGATTATCAAGGGACTGTTCCTGGCAAACAGTTAAAGCGATTGAATGAGTTATGTGCCGGCGACTGTTCCGATGTATCAGTGTCATTGGAATGTGGTGAAGATTTACAGGGGATAGTCTACCTGAGAGGGAAGGCTGTGACGGAGCTCACTCTGACATGTCAACGCTGCATGACACCTTTTAATACAAAGGTTACGGTCGACTTTTGTTTTAGTCCTTGCCGGACTCAAACGGAGATCGATGAGCTCCCGGAAGCGTATGACCCGATTGACTGCAATGAAATTGGCGAAATACGGTTACATCAATTGATCGAAGATGAATTGATCACTGCCATGCCTCTCATTCCTATGCATGATAATGAATCATGTCACCAGGGATCGAAAGACGTGGTTGTAGGCGAGATTAAGGTAGTCCAAGAAAAGGAAAAACCGAATCCGTTTACGGTGTTAGAAAAATTGAAGAGCAAGTAATCTAGGAGACAGGCAATGGCTGTACAACAGAATAAAAAATCACGTTCAAAGCGCGGTATGCGTCGTTCGCATGATGCATTGAGCACGGCTCAATTATCAACTGACGCGACTACTGGTGAGTTACACCTGCGTCACAACGTGACTGCTGACGGTTACTACCGCGGCAAAAAAGTTATTAACAAGTAATTAGTTGATAGCTTATGACGAGTCTGACGCTTGCGTTAGATGCGATGGGGGGCGATTACGGCCCTCCGGTTACAGTGCCTGCCGCAATGCGTGCATTGCGGCGGAACTCCTCATTAAAACTCATTTTAGTTGGTGATTCCGCTAAAATAGAGCCTTATCTCGATAAGTCTGAAAACCTATCATCAAGAATAGAAATCTTACATACTGATGAGATTGTCTCTATGTCGGACAGACCTTCGCAAGCTTTGCGTACCCGTAAAAAAAGCTCGATGCGTCTGACGATCGATTTAGTCCGGGATAAAAAAGCCGATGCTTGTATCAGTGCCGGCAATACCGGCGCGTTAATGGCGATGTCGAAAGTCGTGCTTAAAACCCTGCCGGGTATTGACAGGCCTGCTTTGATAGGGCGCCTCCCTACCGCTCAAAATAAACCTGTTTATGTGTTAGATCTCGGAGCCAATGTTTCTTGCTGCTCTGAGACATTATTTCAATTTGCGATAATGGGCTCAGTCGTCTGTGAGACGGTCGAAAGCAAAGCTCATCCGCAGGTGTCCCTGCTTAATGTAGGGATAGAGGAAATTAAAGGAAATGACCAGGTTCAGCAAGCTGGCTTGTTGTTGCAGCAATCCGCTCAGGTTAATTACACAGGCTACGCTGAAGGTCATGACATGTACTCAGGCAATACTGACGTTATCGTATGCGATGGTTTTGTTGGTAATATCACATTAAAAACTTCAGAAGGAATAGCTAAACTCTTAGTAAGTCGGTTAAAAGAAGGCTTAACTAAAGGGCGGTTTGTTCGAATTCTCTCCAAGTTCCTAAGTTCACGAATCCATTCTGTTTTTAACCAGATGAACCCCGACCACTACAACGGCGCAAGTCTGGTAGGATTGCGTGGTGTAGTTGTTAAAAGCCACGGTAATGCTGATGAGACAGCATTTTTGACCGCGATTAATTTAGCGGTAACCGAGGCTCAACGTCGGCTTCCTGAACTGATCAGTGACAGATTAGAGTCGATTCTTTTAGACATTAATAGTTAGTACCTATTTTTATGCATACAAAAATTCTTGGTACTGGTAGTTATCTGCCAGTGCAGGTGCGTAGTAATCAAGATCTTGAGCAAATGGTTGAAACTTCAGATCAGTGGATTGTGGAACGTACGGGCATTTCAGAAAGACGAATCGCAGCAACCGATGAATCCGTTGCGACTATGGGCTACCAAGCCAGTCTGAAAGCTCTGGAAATGGCAGACATGTCCGCGGAAGATATTGATATGATCATCTGCGGTACGACCAGCGGCGAAAACGCATTCCCTGCGTCCGCTTGTGAAATTCAAGCTATGTTAGGCTTACACACTATCCCCGCGTTTGATGTCGCTGCCGCATGTTCAGGCTTTATTTATTCACTTTCCGTGGCGGATCAATTTGTTAAGAGCGGCGCTTACAAAAACATTCTGGTGATTGGTGCTGATGTACTTTCACGTTTCTGTGAGCCGGAAGATCGCTCAACGATCATTTTATTTGGTGATGGTGCTGGTGCGGCGGTAATTGGAGCATCGGAAGAAGAGGGCATCATCAATACTCATATTTATGCCGATGGTCGCCAAGGTGATTTGTTGAAGTGCGCTTTTCCCGCCCGTCCCCATGAAACAGAAAAAGCCATCAATTATATGACAATGAAAGGCAATGATGTGTTTAAAGTCGCGGTAACTAAACTGTCTCATGTCGTGACTGAAACCGTGAGGTTAAACAATATCGAAAAAACGGATATTGACTGGATAGTCCCGCATCAGGCCAATTTCCGCATTATCAACGCTACGGCTAAAAAGCTGGGTATGAGCTTAGATAAAGTTGTACTTACTTTGGCAAAACACGGCAATACTTCAGCGGCTTCAGTACCAATCGCACTCGATGAGGCGATTCGTGACGGTCGCATTCAGCGTGGTCAATTGCTTTTACTTGAGGCTTTTGGCGCTGGTTTTGCCTGGGGCAGTGCGCTCGTTAGGTTTTAATTTCATTTATAAAAATAATTAGAGGAAATCTCCATGGCTAAAACGGCATTTGTTTTCCCTGGACAAGGTTCTCAAGCGGTTGGCATGCTGGCCGAATTATCTGAACAACATCCGGTAGTTACTGAAACTTTTGCGCAGGCAAGTGAAGCACTTGGTTATGATTTATGGAGGCTTGTGCAAGACGGATCTGCAGAAGATTTAAATCAAACTGACCGAACTCAGCCCGCGTTGCTTGCGGCAAGCGTGGCAATTTGGCGTGCTTATGCCGCAACTGGTAAGGAACTTCCGCAAGTCCTAGCGGGCCACAGTTTAGGTGAATATTCGGCGTTAGTTTGTGCTGACGTTATCGATTTCGCAGAAGCGATAAAATTGGTTGAATTACGCGGCCAATTAATGCAAAAAGCCGTACCTGCAGGAACAGGCGCTATGTATGCGGTTATCGGTTTAGCCGATGATGTGATTGCTGAAGTTTGTGTGGCGTCAGCGCAAGGTGACGTAGTGAGTCCGGTTAACTATAACTCTCCGGGTCAAGTTGTTATAGCAGGTGAGAAGAATGCGGTAGAAAGAGCGGCGGCCGCATGTAAAGAAGCGGGCGCGAAAATGGCCGTTGCACTTCCTGTAAGTGTGCCGTCACATTGCGAATTAATGAAGCCCGCGGCTGATAAGCTCGCTGAAGCTCTAGCCGCCATTGAATTCAAAGCGCCAACGATTGAACTTATCAATAATGTTGATGTTGCCTCACCAACGGAACCTGAGCAAATTAAAGATGCATTGGTTCGTCAGCTATACAGTCCAGTAAGATGGAGCGAAACTGTAGCGAAAATGGCGGTTATGGGCGTAGACAGGCTTTATGAATTCGGCCCTGGCAAAGCGCTAACTGGTTTGACGAAAAGAATTAATAAGTCTATTGCTGCAAAAGCCGTGAATGATTCTGCTTCAATGGCGGCATTAACTGTAAGGAATGTAAAATGAGTATTAGTCTAAACCTAGACGGTAAAGTAGCGCTGGTCACAGGCGCAAGCCGCGGTATTGGGCGTGCGATCGCGGAAACGCTGGTTGAAGCAGGCGCTAAAGTGATTGGTACAGCGACAAGTGAGCGTGGCGCCTCATCGATTCAAGATTACCTTGGTAACGCTGGTTTTGGAATGGTATTAAATGTGACTGATACTGAATCAGTTGCAAATTTATTCACTGAGATCAAAGAAAAAGCTGGCGATATTGATATTCTTGTGAATAATGCTGGTATTACCAGAGACAATCTTCTGATGCGTATGAAAGACGATGAGTGGAGTGATATCATTGATACGAACCTGACATCTCTTTTCCGTTTATCAAAGCCGGTTTTACGAGCTATGATGAAAAAACGTGCGGGACGTATCATTAACATTGGCTCGGTTGTGGGTACAATGGGCAACCCAGGTCAGTCTAACTATTGCGCGGCGAAAGCAGGTTTGGTAGGTTTTACTAAGTCGTTAGCCAAAGAAGTTGCATCCAGACAGATCACAGTTAACGCTGTTGCGCCCGGGTTTATCCAAAGTGACATGACAGATGAGCTGAATGAAAAGCAGCAACGGGCTATCTTGTCTCAGGTTCCGATGGAGCGCTTAGGGCAAACCCGGGAGATTGCTAGTGCGGTATTATTTTTAGCTTCTGACTCAGCCGCTTACATCACAGGCGAAACCTTGCATGTGAACGGCGGGATGTATATGGTATAACTGAGTTTCAGCAGGGAACTTTGACTTACAGAGTAGCGATAAGTAACGTAAATTTACGGAAATTCGTGGTTAGACCACGAAATCCGGGGTTGCAAAGTTATCTGAATCGAATAAACTACTCCCAATCTTACGCAAGTGCGTAATTTGAATAGGAAAGAAAACTAATGAGCAACATCGAAGAACGTGTAAAGAAAATCATCATTGAGCAACTAGGCGTTAAAGAAGAAGACGTAAAGCCGGCAGCATCTTTCGTTGATGACTTAGGTGCAGATTCTCTAGACACAGTTGAGTTGGTTATGGCTCTGGAAGAAGAGTTTGATACCGAAATCCCTGATGAAGAAGCTGAAAAGATCACTACTGTTCAAGCAGCGATCGATTACGTTTCTGCGAATCAGTAATACTGAATTCCGGAAGACAGGCGGCATTTATGCCGCCTGTTTTTGTTTTAGGCCTCCGAAAACCGTTCTGGTTAAACCAGTTTTAAGTCTCATAATTCTTTTGATTTTCGGCCGGCAATCTAGAGGAAAATGTCATGACGAAGCGTCGTGTTGTTATCACAGGCTTAGGTCTGGTGACGCCTGTCGGTAATACCGTAGGCAGCGCTTGGGAAGCGCTTATTGCGGGTAAAAGTGGTATCGCGCCAATCACTTCTTTTGATGCTAGTGAGTTAACGACTCGATTTAGCGGAAGTGTTAAAGATTTTGATGTTGAGCAGTACATCTCTAAAAAAGACGCTCGTAAAATGGATAAGTTCATCCAGTATGGTATGGCCGCGAGCATTCAGGCGATGGAAGATTCCGGCTTGGATATGAGCAAGGAAAATCCGTGTCGTGTCGGTACCGCAATTGGCGCGGGTATGGGCGGCATGCGGCTGATTGAGCAAAACCATGCCGCATTTCTGAAAAGTGGTTCCCGCAAAATTTCCCCTTTCTTCGTGCCAAGCACAATCATCAATATGATAGCTGGTCACGTGTCGATTAAATACGGCATGAAAGGCCCGAACTTCGCTGTTACTACAGCATGTACCACGGGTGTTCATAACATTGGTTTTGCGGCTCGTACTATTGCATACGGCGATGCTGATGTTATGGTTGCTGGTGGCGCTGAAGATGTAACTTGTCCGATGGGAGTCGGTGGTTTTGCTGCGGCAAAAGCGCTTTCGACCCGTAATGACGATCCGGCGAAAGCCAGTCGCCCCTGGGATAAAGACCGCGACGGTTTCGTAATTGGTGACGGCGCGGGGGTTATCATCATGGAAGAGTATGAGCACGCTAAGGCTCGGGGAGCTAAAATCTACGCTGAACTTGCAGGTTTTGGTATGAGCGGTGATGCGTTCCACATGACTTCACCGCCGGCGGACGGAGAAGGTGCCGCCGCGGCGATGACAAATGCCCTTAACGACGCTCAGTTATCCAAAGATCAAATTGGTTATATCAATGCTCACGGTACTTCAACGCCGGCGGGCGATAAAGCCGAAGCCGCCGCGGTTAAGTCAGTATTTGGTGATCACGCTTATAAGGTGATGGTGAGCTCAACTAAATCGATGACAGGGCACTTATTGGGTGCGGCAGGCTCAATTGAAGCGATCTTTACCATTCTTGCTTTGAAAGAGCAGACCGTTCCGCCAACGATTAACTTAGATAACCCGGATGAAGGCTGTGATTTGGATTTTGTTCCGCATAAAGCTAGAGACGCAAAACTGAATTTTGCGCTTTGTAATTCATTTGGCTTTGGTGGTACCAACGGTTCTCTGTTATTCAGAAAATTGTAATTGCTTATAGAGTGAATGCGTGTAAGCCCTGATATAGCTGTTTTTACAACTGATATTGGTGAGTGAATATATCATATCACTCACCAGAATTCTCACCAGTTGGATTGCGTGTAATCTATTGATTTTGCATCCAGAATAAAAGATCTGATAGTAACCAGAATTTAGAGGTACCGATCTGCTTAGCAACAGGAACTCGATTCTGTTTTGTGAGACGCCACCAAGTCGTACTGCTTACTGAAGTTATATGCTTTCTTTCATTTTCACGAACTAAACGCTCAGATTCACCATAGATAGATAAAATTTCAGCACGCTGTTCTAATGTAGGGGTAGTATAAGTCATATTACTCCTCGACTTCTACTCGATGAGACATTAACCACAAGTCCACTTCGTCAATCAGGTTGAAGTAGATTTAACTGGTTGCGGATGGTAATCAAACAACTAACAGAAGCAGCGCTTAAAGCAGAACTTGATCAACTTTTGTAGTCGGCACTCAGATCTTCGAGCCCAGATCGAAGAAATGGTTTTAGTAAAAAAACCGTTATAATCTTCAGTTCTCGTTTGAAGTATTTGATGGTTTAGCAGCTTGTCAGAATGCCCTTTTGGACTGGCATTGTGACCGGCATTCAGCTTATTCCTCAGCATCAAAGCAATTTTAGCAACGCTGTTTAGACGAGGTCTATCCAAATGCCCCTTATTTGGCTGAGATGCGATTACGGCTTCAATCGCATTGGTCGTGTAAATCACTCGACGTACATATTCTGGATATTTGAAGTAAACGGACAAGTTCTCCCACTTTCTGCGCCAAGAGTCGATGATATACTGGCTTTTGTTTTCCATCATCTAAAGCCGTTTCAGCAGCCGATTTACTTGTCGCTTGTAAACCGGCTTTAAATCAGCCATAAACGCCTTTTGATGCTAGATGCCACATACTTCATTGAGTTGCGTACATGAATTACTGAACTTCGTCTCCGGGTAAATGCAATAGCTTCATTTAACCCGTCAAACAAGCAATTAAGATATTTAACACCACGATTATGAAGATCGGTCAAGAAAGCCAATAATTAACCTTTGACTCTGAAAGATACAGGCCAAGTAACACCTTCGAGATCGCCTATCGTGTTAGCCTTACTGACATAGACCATTGTCTTTGACTTTAAAATCGCATCCAGCCAAATGTAGACCTCGTCTAAACTGCGTTGCTGCCATTTTTGAGCTGAGGAATAAGCTGATTCACAGCCGTCAAACTGGCTTCTGAAAGCTCTAAACCATACAAATCAGGGATTTGAAATGAAAACATTGACAAAATCTTACGATCAATTTCATCAGAGAGCTTAGTTTGATTTTTTTTGACAAGTGAGGCTTTGCCGGCTCTGTCTCTTGGCGTTTCTAGTGAAAATTTTTTTACTAAAACCATTTCTTCGATTGGGCTCAAGATCTGAGTTGTTGATCAAGTTCTGCTTTAATCCAGTTGTTTGATTAAAGGGGTGATTTAAACCTTTACCTGATTGAAGTTGTTTCTAAAGCTTTATTAGAAATTTTGGGTAAATTTTAAAATGACACAGATTGTGCTTTGCTTTACCAGAGATTGAGCTTTTAAATGTCCCTCTTGCGGGTTCATTGGTTTTGAGCCAATCCCTTTTACGCATGATTTGCGTGGCTTGAATGATTTGTGGATTGGTTTCAAGCTCTAAACCTGACTTAAACGCTTCACGAGTGATAAACCAACATAATTGATCGCCTTCGTACTGCCACCAACCTATTTTTGATAATTGGTGAGGTTGTTTAAGCGAGTAGACCCATTTACTTAATATTCTGGATAGTCTTATCCGGACGTTTTGTTCTTCATAATCGCAATCATCATGCTGGTTTGATACCCATGCTTCGAAAACTTTCCCAATTTCGCTTTTTACAGAACCAACTTCCCAAGGCAAGACATCCATAGATACCGCCATTTCACCTACCGCTGCAATAAAAGCAAATCGATCGGCGGCAAATTTAATTTGATTACTGGCATTTATATCGTAAGCAAGGAGCCAAAAATCGCTGATATTCTCGATTTCCTTTCTAATGATACTTTCGAAATGCTTTGAACAAGAAATTTGAGTAAGAAAAGGTTGGAGGGCTGTACCGTATTCGTCGGATGAAGTTTTTGATATTAACTCGGCAAATTCTTTTGATGAACTGCAATTATGTAAGTAATCGAATGCTCCATAAGACTGAAATAGAGGGATCTCAAAAAATCGCATTAACTGTCCGGCTTGTACTTTACGATTTACTTGTCCAGGCATTTGAGCAAGACTGACTTCACCAGTAGAATAAGCCAATCACATTCCAGTGACCTTGCTCTTGTAGATTAGCTGTTTTAGTGGCTCTTAATTTGGTTACGCCATTAGCTATTTGATAAACACTTTGTTCGATGACCATAGGGTCACACTGCTGTAACTCATCCAGACAAAATACCAAGTTATTTCTGCTTTTTGCTCTGGCCTCTAAGCCGTTATCGGTACTACTCCAAGAGTCGCAATATTTATGATCGGATATCACTGATGAGGCAAGCTTTAATAATGTTGACTTTCCATTTTTGGAGCTACCAACAAAGTGAATAATAAAAGAATCCCAGCCCAGCTTTGATAATAGTGGCGCTGCAAATGATATGCAGACAGCGAGCATCATAAGCGAATTGTATTCGCATATTCTTGCAACAGTATCTCGCCACTTTACAAAAGTTCCTTTAGCTTTAAATTTTTCAGCAGTGTCAGAATGAAATATCACTTCTTGCTCTGCAAAAATATCAAAGCCAGCTGTCCAGCTTGCCGTAACAAATTGGTCGAAGTACCAACCAGTTTGTTCAACCGTAACAACGGTTTTCTCAATGTCTTCACTGAGTATGAAGTCAATGATGTATTTCCAGTAACCTTGCTTGTGATGAATGAACAAACCAGTATCAGCAAGATGTTGAACCAAAGAACGGCCACCATCGATGTATATGTCTTTAACTCTGAAGACTTTTTGGTGTGACACTTTGGCTCTATTTGTCCACCTTAATAAAATGCCAAAGTCTTTCTCAAAGTTTGAATCATAAGTTTGGGTCATTACTGAAATTGGAGCTGCTAATAATATGGGAGGCTTACCTTCTCTATGCAGTTCAATCCCGCTAATAAGATGGTACGCCCTACCCAATATCCAAGTTAGTATCAGCAGTGTTGCTGAATTTTTGAGGGTACCATCATGTCAGGCATTAAAGTAATTGGCATCGATTTAGGAAAAAATACTTTTCACCTTATCGGTCATGATCACACAGGACGAGAAGTCATTCGTAAAAAGCACAGCAGATCTTCCTTACTTCAATTTTTGTCACAACAAGAGCCGACAATTGTTGCCATGGAAGCTTGTAATGGTGCTCATTGGCTAGCCCGAAAATGTAAAGGTTTCGGACATGAGACTAAGTTAATTCCAGCTCAATATGTAAAGCCTTATGTTAAAACCAATAAGAATGATTTTATTGACGCTGATGCTATTGCTGAGGCGGCAACTCGTCCCACTATGAGATTTGTTTCTCCCAAGAGTGAGCAAGCACAAATAGGCTCGGTGATTCGAAGAATACGCTCAGGATACATCAAAGACAGAACGGCCTGCACAAACAGAATAGGTTCGATTCTACTTGAGTTTGGTATCAGCTTTCCAAGAGGGCATAAAAATATAAAAAATCTATTCCAATGGTTAGCTGATAAGAATGAAATACTTCCACCGCTGATTATTGATGAGCTAAGGCAGCAACTTGAATATTACAACAAACTTAATGAGTGGATTAAGGAACAAGAAGATAAGTTACAGAAACTCAATGAAGGTAATGAATTAGTGGCATTATTACAAAGCGTACCTGGGATTGGCCCCATGACAGCTTCGTGTTGCATATCAGCGGTTAGTAACCCCAATGATTTTTCCAATGGGAGAAATTTTGCTGCATGGATAGGACTTGTACCATACCAATACTCAACAGGCGGCAAACCCAGAATGCTCGGCATCTCGAAACGAGGTAAGTATCTAGTCAAATGCTTTTTTCTCAAGAAGTCACTCATAATAAGCGTTTCAGCAAGAAAAATATTCGATTACATTTGACTGAGTACTTAATAAAGAGTTAGGGAACTCTTTGTACATGCTGCAAGGGCTGTAATGTGGAGAGATGAGTCTGCTAAGCGATATTTTGGAGATTGGTTATTAGAATTGAAGTACCGAAAACCTTTTAACGTTGCAGTAGTTGCTCTGGCAAACAAAATCGCCCGTATAGCATGGTCAATTATGTCAAACCACAAACCATTTGAGTTAAGAGTATAGCCAGATTTGCAGATGATAATTAGTCGGTCATGAAAAACATCTAACATTCTGATCGCTAATAAAATATAGCTATTTGATAGTAACCATTCACCGAGCCCGTATTGACTTTTCAGAGAAACAGTGAAACCGACTGCAGAATGGTACTTGCCTCACAAAAAACGTGAGGTGGTTATAGTTACAAATGTTAATAAGCGGGTGTTTGCAATTGTCAATACCCCTTTGGTGAATGCTTACATTTGATACATTCAATTTCGACCAGAAATGATATAGTGAACCTACGGTTTCTGGTCGTTTTGGTGCTAAAAATGCTCAAAGAAAGCCCGTCAAATTTACCTCATGCCAGTCTGTTTAATATCACAGACCAACTTCTGCAAACTCACCCTTTACTCATTTTAGCTAATGCCTTTGATTGGCGAGCGTTGGAAGAAGAGTTCAAGCCGTTATACAAAAAATTAGGCCGTAAAGCTAAGCCAATTCGGTTGATGTGCGGTTTGCTAATACTCAAGCAGCTCTACAAATTGAGCGATGAAGCCTTGGTCGATGAGTGGCTGATGAACGTGTATTTTCAAGTGTTTTGTGGTGAGACAGAGTTTCAAACAGCACGCCCTTGTGATGCCAGTGAACTCAGTGTTTTTCGTAAGCGCATCGGTGAAAAAGGCTGTGAAAAAATCTTTGCATTATCTGTGGCTTTACACGGTGACAAAGCTGAAGATGACACCGTGTACGTTGATACAACCGTCCAAGAAAAAGCCATTACTTATCGGACAGATAGCAAGCTTGCCATCAAGGTGGTTAACCGACTCAATAAACTTGCCAAAGTATTTGGGATCAAGCAAAGACGTACTTATGTCAAAGAAGTCAAACAGCTACGCATTGACTGTCGAAGCTTTAGACATGCCAAAAATCGAAGCAAAGCCAGAAGAGCGTTAAAAAGATTACTTGTTATCGCAGGTAAGCTTTTAAGGGAGCTACAACGCAAACTTCCACAAGATGTCCTTGATTTACAAAAAGAGAATTTTTCCAATTATGAAAAAGCCATTACACAGCAACGTAAAGACAAGAACAAGATTTACAGTCTTCATGAACCCGATGTTTACTGCGTAGGGAAAGGCAAAGACCATAAGCCATACGAGTATGGTAAAAAGGCTTCTGTCGTGCTCACAGAGCAGAGTCAATTAATCATTGGTGTAACCAGTCATGACAAACATGAACACGACTCAAAATTGCTTAGACCTGCACTTGACCATGCCCATAAACACCGAAAGAGTAAAATCACTACAGCCGTTGTAGATAAAGGCTATAAAGGGTGTATGCAGTATGTTGACCAAGAAGTTGTTATCCCTAGTAGTCCATTCAAAAGCAAATAATGGCCTGATAGTTTATCCTAACAGTTCCTGAACACAACGAATACAGGAGCTGTTATGAGGATTAAATACCATGTCCGTTTGAGTAATGAAGAGCGTTCAATGCTTGAAGCTTTGATAAAGCAGAAGAAACCACGTGTTGCTCAACATAAGAAACGACACGCCCAAATTTTACTTGCTATTGATGAGAATAATTCGCCACTGACCAATCAACAGATTGCTAAGGCGCTAAACATCTCACCACTTGCAGTAACGAGCCTCAGAAAGCGTTTTGTCGAGGAAGGATTAGAAGTCGCTGTTAATAGCAAACACAGCCATCAAGGCCGCAGACGCATAATGGATGGTGAAGCCGAAGCACACCTAATTGCGCTGACCTGCTCTGCGCCTCCGGAAGGATGTTGCCGTTGGACATTAAATCTTCTTAGAGACAAGATGATTGAACTCAAATATGTCGATAGCATATCGAGAACCTCTGTTCATTATGCGTTAAAAAAAATGAACTTAAACCCTGGCTTAAAGAAGAGTGGTGTATACCTGAAGAGGAAAACGCTGCCTTCGTGAGCGCTATGGAAGATATATTAGAACTCTATAAACTTCCTTACGATCCCAAGCGTCCTTTAGTATGCCTTGATGAAACCAGCAAACAACAAGTTAAAGAAGTTCGCAACCCGTTACCTTTAGTTTCAGGTTATCCGGAGCGATACGATACGGAATATGAGCGTAACGGTGTCAGCAACCTGTTCATGATATTTGAGCCTTTAGCGGGCTGGCGGCATGTTGAGGTCACAGAGCACAGAACAGCCGTTGATTGGGCTCATCAGGTAAAAGCCTTAGTAGACGGGCGTTATAAGGATGCTGAGACAATTGTGTTGGTTGAGGATAACCTGAATACTCATACCCCGGCTTCATTTTATAAGGCCTTCGAACCAGAAGAAGCTCGTAGGCTGATCAATAAAATCGAATTTCATTACACGCCAAAACACGGAAGCTGGTTGGATATGGCTGAAATTGAATTAAGTATCTTGAGCAGACAATGCTTAAACCGAAGAATACCCGATCAGGAAACACTAAATTGTGAAGTTGAAGCCTGGGTCACCCAACGCAATGAGTCCAAGGCTAAGATGATTTGGCAGTTCACAACTGAGGAGGCACGTATCAAGTTAAAGAAGCTTTATCCCGTCCTTCCAGGGTACAGTTAGCCTTTTAACAGAATTAAAGTGATTAACGAAATCCTGTTACACTTTCGTTAATCAAAATGAAAAAAGCTAGAGTCCTACTGGCTTGCCAAAGGGTGGGAGGAAGCATTTTGTTCAGAAATTACAGACTTATTAATTAGTTGTGAATAAAAGTTGTATAAGAGTTTAAAACAATAAAAATCAATACAAGATTTTTAGCTCTCCTATGACTAAGGCTTAGCAAAAGAGCTTGAAGTATTGAATTCAAATGGACGGAGTACTAGTCGGCCATTAAAACGGGACTCGCAAGCAAAGAGAAAACGCAAAAGTGAACTCTGTAAAAAACGGGCAACAATTGAACCAGTAATCGGGCATTTGAAGAGTGATTTTAGGCTGTGTAAGAACTGGTTAAAGGGCAGTGTTGGCGACTCAATAAACCTTCTAATGGCTGCGTGTGCCTGGAACCTGAGAAAGTGGTTAGCCATTTTCTTTTTGCTCGAAAAAGATGGTGAGTTTTGGCTATTTTGTAGTGAAATTGATGCGAAATATAAGAAATGTTGCTTTTGGGTACGGCTCTGAATTTTGCGTAAATCAGATGCCGTACATTTTAAATCTTGAAGTTATGTTTTTCAGTACCGACTATTTAGCATGTGCGCTGGGACAAAGCGCTTGCCTTAAAGGTTACAGCGTTCGCTACTACAGGCTATCACGATTACTGCTTACGCTTTCACAGACTAAAGCTAATGGTACATATCAGAGGCTGCTAAAAGCCTTAGCCGCAACCAACTTACTTATCATTGATGACTGGGGACTGGAGCCGCTGACAGCGGCTAACCGCAGTGATTTAATGGAGATCATGGACGACCGCAACGCACGGAACAAACTCAACCATCATGATAAGCCAGTTACCGACTGAGCAATGGCATCAGGCTATCGGAGATAACACTCTGGCTGACGCCATCTTAGATCGATTAATGCATAACGCTCATCGACTGAAATTAAAGGGTGAATCTATGCGAAAAAGAGAGGAAATCTTGACTGATGGTGAACACTTAGAGTAAAAATACAGAGAACTTGATGCGTTGAAAATTCAGGTGTTCAAGATCAACCGGAATCACCGTTCATTTTTACCGGAATACGCACCGTATCCGTAACATTTATCTAAAGTTCGCCCAGAAGCATCATCGTTGAAGTAGTCGACTTTAATTCCGTCACCAAACAATTGCTCATCAGGCTTGTCATAGTTATTATGATCTTTTAACCCTTCTTTATTTTTAGTCACTAATGTTTTATTTATGAAAATTCAGGTGCGGAATGTAGGTTATTGGTTTGACTGAGTATTGGGCTTCACATTCCTACGCATGCTTACCCGGCAAATAGCCGAATCAGGTTCGCTTTCGCTGTGTACCTCTGACTTCCTATGGCTTCCTTCATACCCTGCCGTTAGTCGCAACGCCCTTGCCGGTCGGATTATCTCCCTCGGACGGGGTGATACAGATTTCTTTCAATCTGCCGGGGGTTGCCAGTTTCGCTGGACAAACGTAAATAAGGAGAGCTAATGTAGCTCTCCATAGAGAAGAAAATATCAACTTTTCTTAAAACTGAATTACAGATGCAGTGTTATTGAAGCCATCCTGTGTAATGTTAATGGTATTGTTATTACCATTAGACATCATAGATGCTTGGTTACCCGTTCCTGACTGACCCACAGTAATGCTATGTCCATTACCATTAATCGCACCAAAAACATCATTTTCAGAACCAGATTGAGTTATAGAAACTTCATTATCACTACCGACTAATTGGAATTCATCAGAAACGCCTTCAACACCGGCAACTGAACTGAAATCACCGTCTTGATTGATCATAACGTCGTTATCATCACCAACAATCAACATATCAATAATGTTAATATCACCACCCTGTTCTACGACAACTTCATTACCATTACTGACTGTATCCGCATTTAAGCCAGCCGTGATAAAGGTCTCATTTTCAGAACCAGTTTGCTCAATATCAATAGTGTTACCATCACCATAAGCAATCGCCCAACCAGCATTAGCGTCAGAAGCAGTTTGTGATATTTCAACATCGTTATCGCTGCCAATGATAGCTACTTGCGCATCGTTCTCGTCACCATCTGAAACGATAGATAAATCGTTATCGTTACCTTCAACGCGCATAAAGGCGTAGTTTACAGACCCTTCTTGATCCAAATCAACATCGTTTTCATCGCCTAAGACTCTCATGTCCATGGCATTGTAATCACCCTGCTGCTCAAGATCGATACCGTTATCGTTACCTGTAATTTCCGCAATGAATTCGCCACCGTCAGCGGCATTTCCAATTACGTTATTGTTGCCGCTTTGTGTCACTTCCAGGTCATTTGAATTGCCCTCAGCAAAAGCGACCCAAACAACGTTCTCACTACCCTCTTGGTTAGTTTCAATTTCATTTTCACTGCCAGTTAAAGAAAATACGTAAGATGTATTATTGGTGCCATCTTGGTCAATGATTATGGTGTTACCATCCCCAATAATTCCCTGAATTCCGGCAAGGTTAAAGTCACCGTCTTGGTCAACTTCAACACTAGTGTTATTGCCAACATTCGGCACAAAACCTTCAAGACCGATTAAACCAGTTACGTTCCCGACACCAAATTGAACGAAATTACCTGAATTACCATTGCCTTCAACCATAAAGGTCATTTCGTTTCCATTACCATTTTGTAGGGAAGTATTGCTGTTATTGTTACCTGTAATTGCAGTTGTCGCGTCGTTTTGATCGCCTCTTTGAATAATATCAAAAAAGTTTTCAAGACCTTCGACGTTGGTTGTTTGTGTATTGAAAAATCCAGACTGAGTCACATAACCTTCTGTATTGAGGCCTGCGACATTTATATTACTGATATGCCACAGATCACTTTGTGTAACAGTCAGCACGTTTTCATATCCGCCAGATTGAATATAAGACTCCGCCCATACTCCTGATTGACTGACGATAGTCGTTTGCTCATCGCCTTCCTGAGTAATGCTGCTGATATTACGATCGCCAATTTGAGTATTGTAGGCGGTTTGTCCAATTCCACCGATTGAACCACCGCTTGTAGTTGTCTGGATAATTTCAGATTGGTTATTTTCACCAGCAAAAGCAGATATGCTTATTGCCGACGAGATTGCTAGCGCTAGAAGTGTTTTTTTATTATAAAAAGACATATATGGTTTTCTCCCTAATTAGTATTGCGTAATCCTTAACACAGCATTGTCTGAATTTTGATGAATAATGAACCCGGTATAGCCTGAAGTGCTGACTTGTAGTTCATTGCCATCACCTACTTGATTAACTAATCCAAAATTACTATCACCGCCTTGCCTATAATCAACCGTATTTCCTTCGCCAAACTGGTTAATAAATGCAAAATTATTTTTCCCGACTTGTTCAAGATTAACTGAATTATAACTACCACTCTGAACGAGAACGGCATCGTTACTGAGACCATTTTGAAGAAGCGAAATGAGATTCCCTCGATTTGAACTAACAAGCAGGCTTTCCAAGGAAAGGGAGACTGCAAGCTCTTCATCGCTGAGTAACTCATCGTTAGCAGAGACGGATAATGAAACTAATGAAAAAGACGCAGCTAATATTATTTCAAGAGTTCTTGTGATTAATTTATTCACTTTAACATTCCACCGTTTTTGATTATCTGCAAACTCAAAAAAATTTTTGAGTTTAGCGCTGACCTAATTCAGAATGTTAGATACTGAAATTAAGTATCAGACAAGTTACAGGGATGAGAATTTGCTGCAATCGGATAAAAGTATACTTTTGCAATCAGCCTAAAACGCTGTAAAAAAAAATAGCAACATGTAATTACATGTATTTTATTGATTTTATATCAACTACCACGTCGAAATATTGATTTTCCCTAACCCAATCTTCTAGCCAGAAAGTATTAAACACATCCTAATCTCTTCAATTTAAGTTTCTGTTATGTCTCAATTGCAGTGCACAAATATCTGTTATTTGCTTCATATTTCAGCCCTAAGAACTAGGGAAAAGCTGCAATATAAAATTGAAACAAAAGCAAAATAACAAAATAACGCAATAATGGACTAACAAATAGGAATCGGGAAATGCTAAAAAAAATCTCACCTATCGCTTTGGCTATCGCTGGGGTGACGATGGCAACCTCATCGGCAGTTGAGGCTAAAACTAAGCAAGCTCCAAAATACGATAAAGAATCAATCATTGTCGTATATAAAAAGGGAACAAACCAAAAAGAACGTGATTATGCACGCCGTTCAATCAGAGGTTTCATTAACGATAAGAACTTAGATGGCATAGACGACCGATACTCGATGTTACTCGATGGTCGTATGGCCAAGCTGAAGCTGGCGCGTAACACGGACATCATGGCTGCGATTAAAGAGATCAGTAAAAACCCCGCTGTTGAATATGCTGAGCCTAACTACATTGTTCGCGCAATTGGTATGCCGGATGATCCTGATTTTGTCTCACTTTGGGGTTTAAACAACACCGGACAAAACAACGGTACTGCAGATGCCGATATTGACGCTCTTGAGGCGTGGGAAACCACGACTGGTAGTTCGGACGTTGTGATTGGTGTTATTGATTCTGGTGTAGATTATAACCACCCTGATCTCCAAGCTAATATGTGGGTTAACCCAAATGAAATTCCTGGAAACGGAATCGATGATGATGGCAATGGTTATGTCGATGATATTCACGGTGTCAGTACTGAAAACGACAATGGTGATCCAATGGACGCCAATGGTCACGGTACGCATGTCGCGGGAACTATAGGGGCTACCGGAGATAATGGTGAAGGTGTTGTCGGCGTTAACTGGGATGTTAGCATTATCGGTTGCCAGTTCTTAGGTGCTGATGGCGGTGGATATACTTCGGATGGTCTTGAGTGTGTGAACTACATGACAGATCTTAAAGTTAACCATGGCGTTAATATTGTTGCAACGAACAACTCTTGGGGCGGCGGAGGTCCGAGCCAAGCGATGGAAGATGCGATAGTTGAAGGCGGCGAAGCAGGAATTTTATTCATTGCAGCGGCTGGTAATAGCGGTTCAGATAATGATACTACACCGAGCTATCCGGCTTCTTATCAAACCGATTATGTGATGGCCGTCGCTTCAACAGATCGCAACGATGATCTTTCTATTTTCAGTTCTGGCGCATCAAGCTACGGTTTAACCAGTGTTGATATCGGAGCGCCTGGCTCTGCAATCCTCTCTACGACACCTGATAACTCATACTCAATTTATTCCGGCACTTCAATGGCAACACCACATGTAACAGGGGCAGCAGCTTTAGTTTGGTCTTTAAATCCTGAATTGTCAGCCGTCGAAATGAAAAATCTGTTAATGAATACCGGGGATTCGCTTGATAGTCTCGACGGTATAACAGTTTCAGGCAAACGCCTTAACGTAAATAATGCGTTAGCGGAAGCGGATCCAACCCCTGGATTCCGATTTGTTGCGACACCAGCAAATCAGCAAATCGTGGCAGGCGAAATGGCCAGCTATAGCTTTGACGTACGCAGCATCGCAGATTGGACCGGCGATGTTGAGCTCGCTGTAATGACATCTCCAGAGCTTGAAGGCGTAAGTTTATCCAGCTCCGTTGTATCTCCTGGTGAAACAGTAACCCTTGATGTTGTCACTTCAGAAGCAACAGTTTGGGGTAATTATGAGCTTACTGTCGCAGGTGTTAATGGTGATCTGGAAAAATCAGCATCTGTAACACTTGAAGTACTCCCGGCAGGCTTAAGAGACTTCCCGTACTCGAACACTTCTCCTATTGATATTCCTGATAATGATCTTGAAGGGATTGTAAGTACCATTGAAGTCGCTGACGATTTACAGGTGTTCGGTGTTACAACTGACCTAAACATTTCTCACACTTGGATAGGCGATTTAAGGGTTACTCTTACCTCACCTCAAGGTACAGAAGTCGTGCTTCATGATCGAAATGGCGGTGGTGCCGACGACATTGTTGATACCTTCCCATCAGCAAGCTTTAACGGCGAGATGTCAAAAGGTACTTGGACATTACGCATAGATGATAACTACGCCGATGATACGGGTACATTGAACAGCTGGGGCATGACAATCTCTGGACTTGGAGAGGCGGCACCTGCAGCTCCTGTTGCACAGTTTAGCTATGAGGCTAATGACTTAGCCGTGACTTTCACTAACTCTAGCTACGATGTGAATGAAGATATCACGGGTTATGTTTGGAACTTCGGTGATGATACTTCTTCAACAGAAACTAGCCCGTCACACACTTATGCCGAACCTGGTACATACACGGTTTCACTAACCGTGACTGATGCGGCTGGCAACGAAACAGCTACGAGTATGGGCATTGATGTATTTGCTCATAGTGTAGATGCAAATGTTAGAAGTACTCGTATCTCCCGTCGCGGTACTGCAACAGTTAACCTACAATGGAGTGGCGCACGAGGCGGAGCCGTTGCTATTTACCGCAATGGCGAAATGATTAGCGAAACGAATAATGATGGCCGTTATCGTGATCGTTTCAGAAATGCTGCTGGCGACTACGAATACATGATTTGTGAAACTGAATCGAGCTTGTGTTCTGAGCCTTTCACAGTTTCATTTAATTAATCTATTGCATGATGACATCTGCCAGTCTCTTATGAGCAGATAAACAAAAGGGTGGTAAGTCATTTATCACCCTTTTTAAGTCAAAGCCAAAGTAAAGGCTAATCACTGTGAATTGTTTAACAGAAGATTGCAGGAGTATATTCATGGATGAATTAAAAAAATTGCCACAACTTATATCAGCGCAATATTGCAACGTTAG
>CBDAVB010000020.1:0-39132 GCA_965200795.1 Parashewanella sp. | reverse complement strand
AGAAAGCCTACATCCAAGGCGCTACATGTTTAGTCTTTCTATTGGTTAACCTGAATAAACTCCGAAAGACAGGATTTTATCAGGCGAGTCTGGTACTGTTTCGCGGTTCACCCCCAAACAAGGTTCCCTCGCTATCAAATGTGAGATGACCATCCAAATACTCTGCCCATTTGAGAAAACGTGAGCAGGATGGGCTGACGCTGGGATTAAGCAGCTAGTTCAGCAGAGTAGTTATTGTCGTTTGCAACTATAACTGTGCGGCTTTTTACGAGGCAAACCGCCCCTCGACATGCTCCCAGGGTTTCGTGAATCCTGTCGAATCCTAATCGCCCCCAGACTTAAAATTATAACGTTACATTCTTCCAACAGCCAAGTTTTTATTGCTTAAACACTTACTGACTGGTGATAATATCAACGCTATTATCTTAAACTTGATTTCATGGTGCGTGATTTTTCTCGCTCCCAGTCTCTTTCTTTGCTGGCATCACGCTTATCGTGTTCTTTTTTACCTTTACCCAGACCTATCTCAACTTTTACCCCAGGCATTTTTTTCTCCAGTAAAGAGAAAGCGGCACTAGGGTATAACCTTGTCTTTCGACTAAACCTTCAAGTTTGTCGATTTCTCTGCGGTTTAAAAGCAGTTTTTTCAGACGGGCGGGTTCACAATAAGTATGTGTTGAAGCCGTATTCAGCGGTGTAATGGTGCAGCCGTGCATCCAGCACTCACCATTTTTGATAAATACATAGGTATCGGCAAGTGTCACTTTACCCATACGTAAAGATTTGACTTCCCAGCCCTGCAGCTCAAGTCCTGCTTCTATTTTCTCTTCGATTTTAAACTCGAAGGTGGCACGCTTGTTTCTGGCGATACTGCCCGGCGCCGCTTTTTTAGATTTTTTCTTTGCCATAATAGCGACATTATACTCATCAAGTTATTGCGGTGCCAGAGGTGAATTTCCTCTTTTGTAAGAAGTTTCGCAAGCTGACCTAAAAGCTTATTTATCTGAAAGCGTGATAAATATTTTGTGTTTTTTTTGTTTCTTTAAATACTTAATAGTAAAATCGGCCGCAAATTAATTCAGGTTGAAAGTGTATGCCGCAGATTTCCCGAAGCATGTTGGTTCGCCACAGTGCGCTTCAGATGTATGACTTAGTAAATGATGTTGAATCTTATAAAGAATTTTTACCCGGTTGTGTCCGGTGGTAAGGTCATAAGCTTTGACGGCAAAACCATGGTGGCTTCCGTTGATATAAAAAAAGCGGGGATGAACAAAACGTTTACGACTAAGAATGCGTTAGTTGAGGGAAAATCGATTCAGCTTGAATTAGATAACGGCCCATTTAACTATTTAAAAGGTAAATGGACTTTTATTGAGCTTGCTGAAGATGCCTGCAAAGTAGAATTTAATTTAGATTTTGAATTCAGCGGTTCATTAGTGAATTTTGCCTTTAATAAGGTGTTTAAAGACTTAATGGGTTCAATGGTATCGGCATTTACTCAGCGAGCTAAAGTTGTATATGGTGGCGGGAAATCATGAGTCATGAACAAGATGTTTTTGCCGTTGATGTAATTTACGCATTGCCGCAACAACAAAAAATTATTTCGGTAAAAGTTAAGCCGGGCACGACAGCGATTGAAGTGCTTAAGCAAAGCAATATGCTAATGTATTTTCCTCAAATCGATTTACAAAGCGTCAGGCTGGGCGTTTTCAGTAACCTGGTGAAACATGACCGAGTGATTGTCAAAGGGGATAGGTTAGAAGTTTATCGCCCGGCTGATTGCCGACCCTAAAGATGTTCGTCGCCGCCGGGCTGAGAAGGCGGTACAGGGAAGGGCGAGCCAATAAAATTACAGGCTCGAAAATAAAATGACCTCAATTTAACGCCGGCTTAAGCTGGCGTGGTCTTAAAGGTTATTGTGTTTTGTCTCGATTATTTTCTTTTTTTAGCTGTGGCTCCGCGCCTTCCTCTATCAGTGGTTTGGTGTCAGGGCGTAAGTCAGGATTCATCGGCGGACTCGGCTCTGAATTCGCTTCAGGCAGAGATTCTTGTCCAAGCGGCGTATTGAAATTGTCACTTAATTTATAGTCGCCGGTAACTTTAACCAGCTTGTCACCTTCAAAATGCAGGATCAGCTCTTTGTGGATAATGCTGGCGTCACGTCCGTTCTTATAGTGATAAACATAATACCAGGTATCATCAGCAAAACTGTCACGTAAAACAGGGTGACCTAAAACGTATTCGGCCTGCTCTTTAGTCATATCAATACGCAATTTTTCAAACTTGCTGCTGATCCATGTAGTTACCTTGCGGTACATCCGGCTTGTAGATAAGCCAATCAAACACGCTACACGCACTTAAAGATAACGAAAGCGCCACTGCCCCTAAAAGGGTAACTCCCTGCTTTTTATCGATCATGTTAACCACTGTACTTTAAAATTCTGCCGCCATCATACCCAAGCTGGCACTATGATGACAAGGTTTGAAGTTAAGCTGTTGGAATACCGTCATATGAAAAAGTTCCATCTGTTTTCAAATGCTGTAAATAATTTGACCGCGACTTAAAAAAATTGTCCGGCTGTGAAAATAGATAATTTAAATCCAGACACAAATAAATGCGATTTGATTGAAAACACCAGACGTGGTCTGGTGTTGCCGAATTTTGCCCTGTGAACTCAGTTTTATGTTGAGTGTGATATGTAATCTTATCTAAATATAAGAGTTGTATATATGTTATTGCTGATGTAGCTTGTGCCGTTGACTATCAATGCGTCGCATTTATAGCTTTAAGGATTGAGAATAATAACAATTGTTTCATTGGGGTAAATTTGGGTTCACTAGTTTGTGTTGGAACCGGACTGCAATTAGCAGGGCACATCAGCGTCAGAAGTAAAGACTATATCGAAAAAGCAGATATCGTTTTTACACTCGTCCCGGAGAGTAATGCTCAGCATTGGGTTGAAGAACTTAATGGCAATGTTGTCGACTTACAACCATTCTACGGCCAAACGGGTCAAGTAAAGAGCCGACGGGACACTTACAGAGAAATGGTCGAAGCCATTCTCGATGCCGTTCGAGCAGGCAAAAAAACCGTGTGCGCTTTATATGGTCACCCCGGGGTTTTTTCTTGTGTCTCACATTTGTCGATTGCCCAAGCTCGTAAAGAAGGTTTTGAAGCCCATATGGAGCCGGGAATTTCAGCGGAAGCCTGTTTATGGGCCGATGTCGGAATTGACCCGGGCGCAAGCGGTTGCCAGGGTTTTGAAGCCAGTCAGTTTATGTTTTTTAAACATACGCCCGATCCGGCAAGCCACTTATTGCTGTGGCAAATTGCGTTAGCGGGTGAGCATACACTAAAAGAGTTTTATACCACTTCTGATAGATTACAGATTCTGGTTGAGCAGCTTTCACAGTGGTATCCGCCGGATCATGACGTCATTATTTATGAAGCGGCAAATTTACCGGTATTTGAACCACGAATTGACCGGATTAAGCTGCGTGATTTACCGTACTCAAAACTCAGCCACATCAGTACGTTACTGATACCGCCTGCCAGAAAGTTAGAATATAACCATGAAATTATGGCAAAAGCTGGGCATTGCCCCCGAAGATTTAGGTTAGCTGTCTGGTCAGAAATTTTGGACTAATTTGTTCGGCCGGTAAGAATGAAACTAATTTACCGCGAAACTATGCGAATTCATAACAATACAAAAATAGGGAGTGATTATGTTAGAAAAGTTTCTTGCGAAACTCGGTGAAGATACGGAATTACTTGAAGCTTACAAGAAAGCCCCTGAGACGACGATGAAAGAGTTCGGCCTCAGTGATAAAGAGGTTACCGCTATTTTATCAGGAGATGTAAAGCAGTTAAAAAGTCTTACTGATAAAGCTTCAGCTATGCCTATTTTAATTGTTCATTATCCTGATGACAAATAAATTAAATTTTATCATCAGATATGCGCTAGTCATCAAAATGTTGGCGGCCGGTGTTTCTTATGCCAGTGAAGTCGGTTTGGATGAGAAATTAAAAAAGCTAAGCGATACTGTTTCTGCAGAGCATGTTCAAGCTGAGAAATTGATTGAAGAAATTGAGCTGAACAAAAAAAGAATTATCAAAAGAGCAATATGGACAATTATTGTTTTTAAAAGCGGTATTTTTTATATATAAAACTGATTACAAAAGCGCGCGCGAGCATTTATTAAATGCTAAGCAGTATGTAACTTCAGCAGAAGATCTATCTAAAGTTTATCGCTATCAAATGACAGCATCCTTAGCAATGAAAGACTATCGTCGAGCGTTAGTTGCGGCGAAAAATCAACTGAAAGTTGTTGATAACTTAGTTAACCCGAGTCTGCAACGCGATGTATACATAAGAATGGCAAATTTTTATTACAATCTGGGGGCTTTTTTTTCCAGCCAGCGATACGTCAATAAAGCATTGCTGCTGGAAGACGGGATAAACTCTCAGCAACATTGTTTGCTTAATATGTTGTCAGCGGCCAACTCTCTCAAAATTGAAAAACTCAACCTGGCCAAAAGCCAGGCGGAAACAGCGATATCATATTGTCGTGAAGTGAGTTATGACATCGGGCTTGCCATTTCTTATAGGGTTTTCGGAGAGCTGCTTCTGGAGTTATCAGAACTTCAAAACGCTGAAAATTCTTTTTTAACCGCTATTGATATCTATACAGCGATTAATTTTAAAAGCGAAATTACTGTCGCGGAGTCTTTTTTAGCTGAAATAAACTTCTTAAACCGCAATTATGATAAAGCCGGAATATTAGCTCACAAAGTTGTTAATGAAGCTGATAACCCTAATTTAAATAATGCTAAAACAAAATCTTACCAGGTTTTATCTCACATACACTCTCAGGAAGGTAACTACAAACAGGCTTTTGAAGCTTCAAAGCAAGCGCGCAAATATCAGCAGCTAATTTATGATGATGAAAAAATCAAAACCTTAGCTTATGAGGCGGCTAAGTTTGACGTTGAAGAATTAGAAGATTTTATTCAGAAAAATGAAAATACCGCTTATATCAGCTCCGGACGTGAGCTTAAGCAAATAGATAAAGAAATGGATTTGATACACAAGAATACCATTCTTCAATATCTTCTGTTGCTGTTTGGTACCGCCGTATTTACTTCGACTTATATCGGCGTCTGCAGTTATCGCCGAAATCGCTATAACAAGTTAACAGGTTTAATGCGCCACGACGCGGCCATGCGCAAGTCCAGAGACTTCTTCCATGATGCCATGTATCGTAAAAATGGTTTCGCGGTCATATCACTTGATGTTGACCAGCTTAAAGATATCAGCCGGATCTTAGGTCATGAGCGTGCCGACTGGGTGCTGACGGTGATCGCTGATGCCGTTAAAAAGTACACTCGTTTTAAGAAAGCTTATGGCTGTTACCGTGGCGGCGGCTCTTTTTATGTTTATATGGAGCTGAAACAAGATCAAGACGCTATTGAAATGGCACAACAACTCATTGAGCATTTTGACGGCTGCAATACCGCTGAGTCACTCAAACTGTTTAAAATGACAGCAAGCGCGGGTATCGCGAGCATCAGAGAAAGGCTTCAGGGCGTATAACGAAAAAGAAATTATTCGCCGGGCCGATATCGCCCTGCATGTCGCCAAAGAATATTCAGGTAATGAGATTATTCAGTATCAGGAGTCGTTTGATACAGCGAATGAAGAGCATAAAAAGCAAATGCAATTTGTGCAGTTTATTGATCCCAAGTTAATGGTTCGAGCGCGTACGCTTTAACTAATTGCTGATACAGCCGCGGGTGCTGTTCGAAAAATGCCTTCGGCTGCTCAAAAAAACACTTCGGTAATGACCGCGAAAAATTCCGCCGGATTGGTAGCGCCTTAGTAATCAAACAAGCAGGGTATTTGGTTTTCGGCGCAATACTTCAATTGCTTATATTCTTGACTTAATACCCGCGACCACTCCTGATAATCCTCTTGTCTGGATAGCACCGGAGCGCCGTTCGCCACACCGGTTTGTTGATCCAGCTGGTGGGCAAATTCGTGAAAAATTAAGTTTGAGCCGTCAGTCGGGTCGGCGGCGGAAATTAATGTATCCGGCCAGGATAAAACGACCTTTCCTTCTTCCCATGGACTCTCCGAGAAGCACCCGGCGCTTTCGGGATACGATGCCGTTGTCATTCCGCTCGGAATCGACATAAAAAGCGGACGGATACACTAAAATCTGTTTCAGCTTGGGGTAGTAGTCGGTATCCTTGTTCAATAACAGTAAGCAGGCCTGAGCCGCAATGGTCACTCTTACATCGTCATTGATTTGCTGACCATCACAACCAATAAACTCTTTCTCGGCGATAAACACCCGGATGTGCTTTTTGAGCTGCAGCTTCAGATCATCGGGCAAACCCCGGAAAAAAGGCAGGCGGCGCCTGATGATTTTACGCCACTGACCCGGGAAAGGCCGCGACATAATCTGTTCACGCCGTCGCTGATTACGCCGGTCAGCAGACAGAATCCACCAGCAAGCTGAAGCACCGATAACTGCGAGTAAGATAATAATTAACATAGCGGTCCTTTTCCGCGCCTGACTATTATCCTGGATACGTTTTGCGTTGATTCAAGGTTTGAATTGGTTACTGACTTATTTTTTTATTATTTTTTTTTAGTTTTCGATATTCAGCTTTCGGCAATTCGTAAAATTCATTTATCAATACCCTCAATATATGAGATTTCGCCAGCCCGGTTTCGCGGGACAATGTATTAAGCTGCTTTATTGCCTTGAGGCTCAACGAAAATGTCGCGTTTTTAAAAGCTGTTTTATCCGTTTCCTTTTTTTTCTCAGATATTTTACCGATCACCGCGAAGATAGGTTTACCAGTGATAAAGTCAAAAACATTATCCTTATTCGTTGCTTTATCAATCGGCAGACCCGTCGCGTATAACGACGCCTGATCGATGAATTCTTCTGCTGTCAGGCTCTTACGTTTTTGTTTATCGGCGGATGCCGGCTTTTTGAGATCCTGTAATGCCATAACTACCTCTCAACGGATTGATCTTCTTCTGTCGCAGCAGAGACTTTAATTGCTCAACTGTATCGGTTTCAAATTGTTCTAAGGTGATATTACGGATCTCCTGAGCCGCTTTCCCGTTCGGATCTAACTCAATAACAGAGAAACCCGACTCTTCACTGTCGTCATACGCATTGCGGCTGAAAGTAATGGCTTTCAGTACATTGATGTCATAAGTACCGCACACTTCTTTGGCCTCAAGAATTCGCTTTACCTGGCTGGGGAGGCTGGGGCACTGAGTAATGACGAACGAGGCTTTCATCCGCGGGTTAATCATCATACACGTACCGACGATATCATCCATATGGTTTACGGTTTTCAGATCCCGGCGTTTTGGTCGAAGCGGCATAAGCACGTGGCTGGCAACCGACATGGCAGCGCGCATCGCAAGGTTATCCTGGCCGCCGCAGTCAACAATCACAATATCGTAATGCTGCTCAAGGCTCAGTAAATCGTTGCGAATTTTACCGTACAGCTGAACGCAGTTAATCGCCGGAAGTTGATTGTTGTTTCGTGCCTGAATCCAATCGGATGTCGTCCGCTGCGGATCACAATCAACCATGATTACAGAAGCTTCACATTCTTTGGTAAAGAAAACCGCGATATTTTGCGCTAAGCAGCTTTTACCGCTACCACCTTTTTCACCGCCTACCAGTAAAATCATTATGATATCCTTATGCCGCGATACTACTTGGATAGTAAAATGTAGACGCAGAAATACAGGCTGGCAAAAATTCTTAAAAAGATTAATGTTGGCGTTAATGTCGGCGATTATTTTTTGACGACCGCTGTAATTATGACGGTAAATTGACGTTTTTTGGTGGACTAACTAAGTGATGGATCTTTCTGATAAACAATTGCTCGATGCGATAAATATGAAAATGCCTTTTGGTAAATATGCCGGAAGTCCGCTGTTAACATTGCCCGAGCCTTATTTAGTCTGGTTCAGACAGCGGGGATTTCCCCAAGGTCAGTTAGGCGAGTGTCTGGCATTAATGTATGAAGTTAAGCGAAATGGTCTTGAATCAATACTTCTGCCGCTGCTTAAACAATAGTTCCTTCAATCAATGTTATACTAGCGGTAATTTTTATATTGGAGCGGTTTGATTGTGTCAGAGATATCTATTGAAGTATTAGAAGCTTTTTTTGAGGAAACCCGAGAATTTACCAGCCGGCACGAAGCTAATTTCGATATTGATCAAAAATGCCGCTGGTCATACTTTTTTGGTGACGGCAGCGAGAAAAAACTTACCGCCCTGGGAAGCCGTTTAGAAAGTGAAGGTTATGAGCCAATCGGCTTTATTGAAGCAGGTGAAGATGATGACAATCCGGATTTGATTTATCTCAGAGTCGACATGGAAGAGCTTCATACGGTTCAATCACTACACCAACGTAATCAAGAGTTTTACGCTTTAGTTAAAGAGTTTGATATTGCGGCGTATGAAGGAATGGATGTCGGTCCCGCGGAACAGTCTTAATCGTTTTCTAATCAGAGCTTAATAATTCACCATCAGGCTCTCTTTTTATCTTACTCCAGGGCAGAATTCCAAGATGTCTGTACATCACCCAGCCGGTAACAAACGCTGAATAGAACATCGCAATCGCGGTAGCGAGGGCGGCGCCTTCTACTTCAAGCACCGGGATAAGCAAAAGGTTCAGCACGGCATTTAAAGATACCGAACTTACCATGATAAAAGTTACCGTTTTCTCTTTGCCCGTATATTGCAGCAATACATTGCTCAGGCCGAGAATACAGTTACTCGCATAACCGATTACAAGTATGATAAGCGTCATATAGGTGCAATCGGTTTCATGCCCGAAAAGCGTCAATACCGGCTCTGCGAAATATATCAGTAACGCGCTTAAAGGCAGAACGACCATCAAAATAATTTTGAACGCTTTGGCGTTAATTTCCGCGACAGCTTGTTTCCCTAACTCCAGGGCCGGAATGATTAACGGCGTAATTAAGGCAAATATCGCTAACTGCATGGATAAAATCGCGTTAGCGGAGGTTTGTGCCGCGGAAAAATGTCCGACGGCGACTTCACCGACCATATATTCCAGCATGTAAATATCGAGCTGTTTGGAAAGCGCGTTGAGTACGATGATCATCATCATCGGAAAGGAAACTTTGAGCCATCGGATCGGCGCTATAAAATTATCCACTGGTTTGATTGGCATCAATGACAGGTGTCTTACTTTATAAAGACTGTATCCTGAGACGAGAATGGTTGCCAAAACGGTGATCAGTACGGCGTCATACAAACTAATGCTGCCAATCAACAGGAAGTACAACGCGCCGATGATTAAGCGGGCTCCGGGATAGCCGACCCGCCATGGTATAAACGCCAAATCTAAACGCTTAGCGACTTGAAGGATCCCTCCGAGTAAAGCGGTGAATGCAACAAATGGTATGGCTAAGCAAGCCAATAGGATGGGATAATATTCGTTTTCTTCGTTGAAAAAAGCATGAAGTTCATGTCCGATTACAACTAAACATACGAGAAGTACGGTAACGGCGATAATAACGCAGGAATAAAAACGGGTGTAATCCCAAACTCCTTCGCGATTGCCGTTGATTTGCTTTGGTAAAAAGCGGGCGACCGCATTTCCGCCGCCCATTAATACGATGATGCCGCCTAAGCTGATAAACGCTTCAGCGACTTTATAGTCGCCGTATTCCATCGGGCCTAACGTTTGCGCCAGTGCGACATTGAGCAAATAAGACGCAATAAATCCGCCTAAAAAGGTGAGGAATATGATTATGCTACCTTTGGTAAAATAACTATCTTGCTCTTCGGTCATCAGTCTAGGTTTGTTATTTACTATTATTTATGCCTCTGTTCTCAAATCTTACAGTGACATATCCCAATAAAGTTAAGCGGTAATTTTAATTTGTACACTTTAAAAAGTAGCACAAGAAAAAAATTCGGAGAGGAGGAGAGAATAAAAAGAGATCAAATGATCTCTTTAAGGGACGCGGCGGAAGAATTCGTACTCACTATGCCGTCACTCCTGCGAAGGCGGAGAATTCGTTTCGCCCGCCGCACACAACTGACGTTATCATTTCCTGCCTTCGCAGGTATGACAAATGAAGCGCTGAAATTTAAATCGGCATCTTCTGAACCGCGAGATCCCTAACGTGAAATGGTTAAGCTACTGCTTTTTACGGCTTTGAATATGGTTCAACGCACGCCTTCTGCGGCGTTCCTGACTTAAAGTCAGTTTTTCTTTTTTGCCTTCAAACGGATTAGCGCTCTCATGGAAACGCAACTGAATCGGCGTACCGACGATCTGAAGCGAACGACGGAAGTAATTCATCATATAGCGTTTATAGGAATCCGGCAGCTTACTGACCTGATTACCATGTATCACAACGATAGGCGGGTTATAACCGCCGGCGTGAGCGTATTTCAGTTTCACACGGCGGCCGTTAATCATCGGCGGCTGGTGATCATCTTGTGACATCTGCATGATACGAGTCAGCTTAGAGGTACTTACACGGCGGGTCGCGCTGTCATAAGCTTCCTCAACAGACTCAAAAATATGCCCGACACCCGTACCGTGAAGCGCGGAGATAAAGTGAATACGAGCAAAGTCAATAAAGCCTAAGCGTCTGTCTAACTCGCTTTTTACCCGTTCTCTGGCGTCATTGTCCATACCGTCCCATTTATTGACTGAGATAACCAGCCCTTTGCCCGCGTTCAATACGAAACCGAGTAAGCCGAGATCTTGCTCACTGATCCCTTCACGGGCGTCAATCACCAGTAACACCACGTTGGCGTCTTCAATCGCCTTAAGGGTTTTAATTACCGAGAACTTTTCAACCGCTAGATTTACTTTCGTTCGGCGGCGAACGCCGGCGGTATCAATGATGATGTATTCACGGCCGTCTCGTTCCATCGGAATGTAAATACTGTCACGGGTGGTGCCGGGTTCGTCATAAACCACGACACGTTCTTCACCCAGCACACGGTTGGTGAGGGTTGATTTACCCACATTGGGTTTACCGATAATCGCCAGCTTGATTGGCAGCTTCTGAAGGCGCTTTTGCTCTTGTTCCGCTTCGTCTTCGGTATACTCCCGAATATTTTCAGGATCTTGTAACGCTTTGTCACGTTTGATGCCCATCGCCTCGGCATAAGGCGCTAACGCCTCATCGATCATGCCGGTTACGCCACGACCCTGAGCCGCCGCCATCTGATAAACATTACCTATGCCTAAGCCCCAAAACTCAGCACACGCTGAGTCGGCGTCAACACCGTCTACTTTGTTGGCGACGAGGAAAGTGGTTTTGTCTCTGGTACGTAAATGTTTCGCAAGCGCTTCATCCGCGGCGGTTAGGCCGGCACGGGCGTCAACCATAAACAGCACGACATCAGCTTCTTCAATCGCCGCTAATGATTGCTCCGCCATTTTGGTTTCGATACCTTCTTCAGTGCCGTCAATACCGCCTGTATCAACGACAATAAACTCGTACCCGGCCAGAAAAGCGCGGCCGTATTTACGATCGCGGGTCAGACCGGGAAAGTCCGCGACAAGCGCGTCTCTTGTACGTGTCAGGCGGTTAAATAAAGTCGATTTACCGACATTCGGACGACCAACAAGCGCCACTACAGGGATCATGAATTTTGCCTCTACTACAACTGTCAGCTTCTAAAACACCGCGCTTAGAAACGAAATAAAGCCCGAGCGCGTTCACACTTAGGGCTTTACTTAAAATCAATATACTTTCTTAAGGAAGTACAACTTCGGCTAGTGTGCCGTCTCGGGTTTGCACTAGCAACTTATCGCCGACGACAACGGGCTGAATGTATAAGCCTGAGCTATCAATCTGAACCCGGCCTTCAATCACGCCATTTGTGCGATTGATAAAGTGTAAGTAACCTTCAAAGTCGCCGACAACAACGTACTGGCCGAAAACTTCGGGTGAAGTCAGTGAGCGAGTCGCTAACTCAGAGTTGCTCCACAGCTCAAGACCGTTACGCTTATCTACGGCGTAAATTCGGCCGGAATCATCCACCAGAAACAGGCTTAACCCCGCGCTGGCCAGCTCATGGAAGCTCGAGTATTTTCTTGACCAGACGATACGACCACTTCGCGGCTCGATAGACACCAGGTTGCCGTGATAGTTAATCGCATATAAGTTTTCGCCGGACAATAGCGGAGTCATATCAACGTCCGCTAATCGGCTGAATTCATTGCCGCCTTTAGGCTTGGAAATCTGAGCTTCCCAGGCGATCTGGCCATTTTGCAGTACGATAACCTGTACCTTGCCGTCCGCCGTGCCGACAAAGAACCCTCCGCCTTCATAGGCCGGAGAGCTGTTACCACGTAACGTCAGTGGCGGTAGTTGATTACTGTGAGTCCA
Organism: Parashewanella sp.; assembly: GCA_965200795.1. Classification (GTDB taxonomy): domain Bacteria; phylum Pseudomonadota; class Gammaproteobacteria; order Enterobacterales; family Shewanellaceae; genus Parashewanella. The sequence continues at coordinate 26,701 of CBDAVB010000020.1, read as the reverse complement.
CAGCTTGTCACCGTTATCGACGTTGTAAGCTTCGACTAAACCGTTGCCGGTGTTAACCACGACGGTATCCTCACCGACCGTTGGTTTAGATAGCAGCTCACCATCCGTTTCAGCGTGCCACAGCACTTTGCCGTCGTCGGCGTTTAAAGCCACTAACACACCGGCCTCACCACCGACAAACACTTTGTTGCGGGCAACGGTAATGCCTGAAGCCATGCGGAATGCTTTATTGATGCCGGCTTTTTCGATGACCTCTTCTAAATCTTGAGTCCAGAGCCTATCGTGAGTTTTTTCATCAAACGCAATCAATTCACCGTTGCGAGAGCCGGCAAAGATTTTGCCGTAGTTAACCGCCGGTCGCAGACGAGAGTAATAATCGCCCACGCCGTCGCCGATACGGGTATTCCAATCCACAGAAGGTGAGATGGTCGCGGTGATCTCGGGAAGAGGCTTGATTACCTCCTCGTCATCAGTCGATGAACATGCTGATAAAAAAACAATACTTAAACCCGCGGCAAGGAGATTGTTACACCAGGACTTCATGGTTACTCCTTTATGCTTGAGTTAGGTTATCTAGCTTCATTTTTAAAACAGGATTTGACGCATTCTGGCCGCTTTCCATCGCCGCTTTATAAGCCTCTCTTGCCTGAGTTAAATCACCTTGACGAACTAACAAATCGCCTTTTAATTCGTCACGTTGAGCCGCGAACGCCTCACTGGTGATTCGGGAAAGCGTGGTTAAGGCTTCGCTGGTTTTACCCAATTGCGCTTGCACACGAGCTAAACGCATGGTGGCGACCTCTTCAAGCCCCTGGCCTGGTTTTTCAGTCAAAACTGCTTTTAAAGCGGTTTCCGCTTTATCAAGCTCGTCAGCGTCGGCAGCCGCTTTAGCTAAAGTAAGCTGCAGCATAGCCTGATAACCTTTCTGATCATGCTCTTTATCAAACTTAGCGATGTCGCCGGCCAGCGCGGCCGGATCGGCTTTATTTGCCATTGCCGCTGAATAAGCGTCAGAAGCGTTTTCAGCAAGGCTGACTGTATGGTCAGAATAATAATTCCAACCGTATAAACCGCCTAAGCCCACAACCGCCCCGATGAGAATTGGTGTGCCGTAGTCTTTCCAAAATCGCTTTATAGCCTCAACTTGTTGTTCTTCTGTGCTATATATTTCCACGCAAAGGCTCCTTGTTAAATCCGTTCTTCAAGAAATGCTGCTAATTCATCTTTAGCAACAAGTTGTTGTTCTGTATTTCCGCGAAGATCTTTTACTGTGACTTGATGATTCTCAAGCTCAGTTTCTCCGATGATCAGCGCGAATTGAGCACCGCTTTTATCGGCGCGTCTCATTTGCTTTTTAAAGTTACCGCCGCCGCAATGGCTCATTACTCTAAGGCCTGGTATTGATTCACGCAAGTTTTCAGCAATCTTGACCGCCTGAATTTGTGTGCCTGTTCCCATTGCCGTGACATATACGTCAACCGCCGGGGCAACATCCGCCGCAAGGTCAAGCTCTTGCAGAAGCAGAACAATACGCTCCATACCCATTGCGAAACCAACCGCGGGGCTTTGTTTGCCGCCGAGCTGTGAAACTAAGCCGTCGTAACGACCGCCCGCGAGTACCGTACCTTGAGCCCCTAAGCTGGTGGTAACCCACTCAAAAACGGTGCGGTTGTAGTAATCTAAACCTCGGACCAGTCTCGGGTTAACCGTGTATCGGATGCCGGCGGCGTCCAGGAGTTCACATAATTTTGAAAAATGTGTTTTACTTTCTTCACCTAAATAATCCATCAACGCTGGCGCGTCAACCAATACCGCCTGAATATCCGGGTTCTTGGTGTCTAAAACACGCAGCGGATTAGAGTACATGCGACGTTTCGCTTCCTCATCTAATACTTCCGGATGTTTTTCTAAAAATTTAATTAACGCCCGGCGGTAGTCAGCGCGCTCATCGCCGTCACCGAGGGTGTTGATTTCAAGCTTGACGTGTTCCTGAATGCCGAGCTTGTGCCACAGGCGGTTTGAAAGCATGAGCACTTCAGCGTCGGCATCAGCGCCGCTGATACCATAAACCTCAACACCAAACTGGTGGAACTGACGATAACGGCCTTTTTGAGGACGTTCATGGCGGAACATAGGCCCCATGTACCACAAACGTTGTTCCTGGTTGTATAACAAACCGTGTTCGTTACCGGCTCGGACGGTTGACGCCGTCCCTTCCGGGCGAAGAGTTAAGCTGTCACCGTTGTTGTCCCGGAAGGTGTACATTTCCTTCTCGACAATATCTGTCACTTCACCGATTGAACGCTTAAACAGATCAGTGCTTTCAACGATGGGCGTTCGGATTTCACTGTAACCGTAAGCATGCGCAGAGGCGCTTAACTCCGCTTCCAGTTTCTGCCAGAGAGGACTTTGTGAAGGCACGATATCGTTCATGCCGCGAATAGCTCGGATCTGTTTTGCCACTTTTGAGACTCAATCAGTAAAATTAAAAAATAAAAAAACGCCCGGCATTATAGGCGTTTCTTTGTAAAAGGTGCAATTAATCGCCGTGATTAATCTGATTTTTCTCGCACATCAATGCGGTTTGCCAGTGTTGAGGCTTTTGCGCGTATTTTGGCTTCAAGCTGATCGACCAGCTCGTTATTGTCTAAACGTTCTTTCCGGCGAACCCCGTCTTCGTAAAAACCGCTTTTACGGTTACCGCCTGCCAAGCCTAAATCAGACACCAAAGCCTCACCCGGGCCGTTGACCACGCAGCCGATGATAGAAACGTCCATCGGCGTCACGATATCCTCTAAACGCTGCTCCAGCGAGTTTACCGTATCGATCACATCAAACTCTTGCCGAGAGCAGGAAGGGCAGGCGATAAAGTTGATGCCGCGGCTGCGGATACGCAGTGATTTCAGAATATCAAAACCGACTTTGATTTCCTCCACCGGATCAGCGGCAAGCGAAACGCGCAGGGTATCACCAATTCCTTCAGAAAGCAGCATACCCAGGCCGATGGCTGATTTTACCGCGCCGGTGCGTTTTCCGCCCGCTTCAGTGATACCAAGGTGTAAGGGCTGGTCGATTTCTCGGGACAGTAAGCGATAAGACTCAACAGCCAAAAACACGTCCGATGCTTTTACGCTGACTTTAAATTGGTCGAAGTTAAGACGATCTAAATAATCAACATGACGCATGGCTGACTCAACCAGCGCCGCGGGAGTCGGCTCTTTGTATTTATCCATCAGATCCTTTTCTAATGAACCGCCGTTAACGCCGATACGAATCGGAATATTTTTATCCCGGGCGCAATCAACCACGCTTTTAACTCGTTGCTCGTTACCAATGTTGCCCGGATTGATACGCAAACAATCAACGCCGTATTCAGCCACACGTAAAGCAATCCTGTAGTCAAAATGAATATCAGCGACTAACGGGATCTCGGTTTGCTTTCTGATTTCTTTAAAGGCTTGCGCCGCGTCCATGGTCGGAATGGATACACGTACAATGTCGGCGCCGACTTTTTCCAAAGATTTAATTTGCTCGACGGTCGCTTCAACATCCGTTGTGCTGGTATTAGTCATCGACTGAACGCTGATCGGCGCTCCGTCACCCACCGGCACTTTTCCCACATAAATACGTGTTGATTTACGTCTTTTGATGGGATTTTCGCTATACATAATTGTTTCTCCGTACCGCGATCTTGCTCACTGAGGGCATTTTATCGCCTTAACTTAAACAATACACTGAAATTTATTTTACTCTATTCTTTCTAAAGGCAAGGTTAAACGTGCAACTCGGCTTTTCGGGTAATGAGATAAATCAATATTCTCGCCGTTTAAGCTTAATTTTACCGCTCGCGGTGCGCCGAAAACAGCTTTGAACGGCGCCGCGCCGGAAACCGTTTTATTGTAACCGGCTTTTTTCTCGCCTAAGATAAGCACCTTACCTGTAGCATCTTCTAACTTTATCCAGCAGTTTTCAGTTAACTCCAGATTAATTTCTGTTAATGTAATCTCAGAAGCCGGCGCATTTTCTGTGTTTACTTGCCCGATAGCTTGCGTTTCCGTCACTTTTACCGGCTCAACCCGAGGATGTTCTGAAGTGTCAGCTTGCTTGATTTCCGCTGAGTTGAGCGCCGTTGATCCGTTCGCCGCTTCTTTGTGGTCAGCGTCAGGTGCCGGCGCTTGAGTTTCTCGCTGCGGAGCGGACTCTCCGGGAGCCGGGCGTTGTTCTTCTTTGGTTGGTTGTGACAAGTCGGTCAGCTCACTGAAGAAAGAAGATTTTTGTGCCCACCAAAAGACAAACATACCAATCAAAACAACAACAATCAGATAAGTTACCCAGGTTAAGCGGTTATCGGCCGCGTCGCGGGCGGTTTTTCTGGAGAAACTTTGCATCGCCGGCGATTTATCAACACCAAGCTGATAATCAACGCACTGCTGAATCTGTATGGCGTCAGCGCCGACGAAACGTGTATAGTTCCTGATGTAACCTTTGGCGTAGGTCGTTGACGCGATGTTACTAAAGTCGTCGTTTTCAATATCCGCGATCAGGGCTAAACGTAAATTAAGCGCTTTAGCGATGTCTTCTTCTGATAAACCTTTTTCTTTTCTGGCCGTTTGAAGCAGGTAACCGATGGTGTGCTCCGGCTTCAGTTCCTCAAAGTTAGCCTCTGTCTCAGGCTCATTATTGTTTAAATCATTCATTAGCGGATACTTGCTTTATATTGCTTAGCCTGTGAAGACTCAGGGAATTTTGCGATAAGCGTCAGACCGTATTGTTTCTCTAACGCACTGTTGTTGATTTTCTTTGCGATATCAATACCGAGCATTAAACTTTCCGGTGATTGAAAAGCAATACCGTGATACCGGGTCAGCCATTCATTAGCGTCTTTATATTGATGTAACTTAAGCTTTATTTTTGTAATCGCAAGAATTGATGATGTTCTTCTCGGCGCGTACTGCAATGCCATCTCATAATATTTTACGGCTTTTTGGTCATCACCCGCCGCTTCACTGCATAAACCCAGATTTTCATAACTGGACGCGATACGTGTGTATTTAGGTTGTTCAATGGCCGCTAAGAACATCTTTTCTGAGCGTTTATAATCTTTTTGCTCACACAAAAATACGCCGAAGTTATTATAAGCGTCCCCCGTGGCGTTACGACTGTCAATGGTGCGCTCATAGGCGGACGTAGCGCGACGGATATCGCCCACTTTTTGATAATAATAGGCCATGGAAAGGTGTACCTCCTCTGAGTGAGGCGCGTATTCCATGGCTTTTTCAAGATTGTATTTCGCTTGTTCGCTGTTGCCGCGCCGAAGATAGGTCAAGCCGAGCTGCATTCTGTCCTTAGCGGCGGCTTCTTTATTGATTTCTTGCTCTGCGACGGGAATATCGGTGCCCTGATAGGTTCTTTCGGTAACACAGCCTGTGATCAGTAATAATAACGAACTCAATAAGCCCGTTTTTAAGATTCCTTGTCGCATCTACACTCCTATCATCAGCTATGGGGTCAAACTGAACTTAACGATTATGAATTCAGGTTATTTGAATAAAGTTATCCCATTGTGACGGAAATTTGATTTTGTTGCATTTGTTTTTTTGCCAAACGTTTTGTTCTGTCACGAATATCACCGGCAAGCTGTCCGCAGGCGGCGTCAATGTCATCACCGCGGGTTTTACGGACAATAACGGTTAGCCCGTAACTCATTAATACTTTCACGAATCTGTCAATACGCGAATTTGATGATTTCCCGTAGGGCGAACCCGGGTACGGGTTAAACGGGATTAAGTTGATTTTACACGGCGTATCTTTCATCAACTTAGCTAACTCATGAGCTTGATCGGTACTGTCGTTGACATGATCGAGCATCACATACTCTAAGGTCACTTTACCGCGGTTGGCGTTTGATTTAGCGATGTAACGCCGAATGCCCGCTAAAAATTCCTGCAGCGGATATTTTTTATTTACCGGAACTAACACATCACGCAATTCATCATTTGGCGCGTGAATGCTCACGGCTAAAGCCACGTCTAATTCGTCACCCATTTTATCCAGTGCCGGAACAACACCGGATGTGGAAACCGTCACACGGCGTTTAGATAAGCTGAAACCAAAATCATCCAACATGATTTTAACGGCGGGGATCACATTCGCCAGGTTAAGCAAAGGTTCACCCATGCCCATCATTACCACATTAGTGATTGGCCGCTCACCGGTAGCTTTCTGGAAACCCAGGTAATCAGCCACACGCCAGATCTGGCCGATGATTTCTGCCACGGTCAGGTTACGGTTAAAGCCTTGCTGCGCTGTTGAGCAAAAGGTACATTCAAGGGCGCAGCCCACCTGCGAGCTCACGCATAAAGTGGCGCGATCGTCTTCTGGAATATAAACCGTTTCGACTTCCTGACCATCACCGACGTTAATGGCAAATTTGACGGTGCCGTCAGCCGACTTTTGCAGGCTTGAAATTTCCGGTGCCGCAATTTCACAGCGGGCCGCGAGTTTCGCTCGCAGCTTTTTATTGATGTTGGTCATTGCCTCGAAGTCAGATACGCCAAAATGGTAGATCCATTTCATTAACTGATCCGCTCGAAACGCCTTTTCACCGAATCGGGTAAACAGCTCACGCATGGCCTTTCTGTCGAGATCTAACAAATTGATCTTTTTTTCATTCATTTCGGGCAACCCTCAGACACTATTTTAAGTCTCAGCCGCTTACGCTTAATCGGCGGGCGGGGGATTATACATTTTTTAGTATCCGGAAGCCAGAGCACACTTGATATGTGTAAGGTGAGAATCATCTTTATTGATGAATTCGGGAGGTATAATATGGACGGATAAATCCGCGGTCTTAAGGTAAGTCAATGGCATCTGCGTCAGCTCAGTTATCGTCCGGAAAAGTCGATGGTTCTGTAAATTCGTTCCAGATAAAGCAAAGCTATTTTGATGCTGTTTCTCAAGCTTTAAAACACAATCCCAAAAGCTTAGAGGTGCAAGTTGGTGTCGTTTCTGAAAACTATTATTCAGTGACTTTGAAAACCACAAGAAAAACCCGCAGGCTGGCTGATTGGTTGCTGGTCAAACCGCCTGTCATTGAATCCTCCATTGTCAGCATATCAAAATGTCAGAATTCAGCGCTGCAGCACCTCCCCCGCGTTAAAATTGTGAGCGCACATAAAAACGTCAGCGAACTCAACAGATACGGAGAAACGACAATTAAAGACGGAGCGGTTGAGATGGTTAATGTATATGGCATTACTATCGCGGCGGCACATTTAGATTTAATGCGTCAAATGATTAAAGAGTTTAATCAAGTCTCAGGCTTTCTGACTCACGCCAAAATAAACAATACTAACTATTTCAGACGGTTATTGGATGAGAGGAAGGAGCAAGTATATGCTGCAATGACAATTGAAAACGACAAGGGGTATTCAGCTTCTGAAATATTGTCAGCGAAGAGAGATAAGCAATTGGTCATTGATTTTTTGCAGTCAGCCTTAACAAAATACCGGCGTAATTTTAATCCGGGATTAAAGCAATCCGTTTTTCACTTCGCCAGAGCTTTGCTGGTCAATAGTAATCTTAGTGTTATTGAAAACGTTTTACGTACAAAAGATGTCGTAGAATTTCTTAATGAGCATGAAAACACTTATCAAATCGTGGCGTTAGTGATGAGAGGTGAAAACGGCGTCAACGCATTATTCATAATGAATGAGGCGGGAATAGAACTTACTAAAACGGCGTCAACCAGCATGATGTCGGCATTAATGTTAGCCACACAATGGAGAGTGAATATTGAAGCCATTAAATTCGTCGCCAACAAAATACCGGATGATGTTTTTCCAAAACAAGGTGTTTGGTTGCTGCACCTTGCCTGCGCTGTGCGCTACACTGACTGTATAAAATACCTTACCCAACATCGTAAAGTCAGCTTCTCAAGCTCTATCAATGATGTTTTGCCTTTTGCCGCCACCTTAAACGAGACAAAACTACAACTGAAAATCCCTGTGCCTTCATTAAAGGACTACATTGAGTTGCTGTGGCAAGACGGAGAATATGAAATCGCGTCAAAGGCATATGAACAAGGCGCGATATTTCTGGACAGCAAAGATAAAGTGCGGCTCCGAGGTCGTTTCGATGAATATAACCTTCACAAGCTTCGGAAAAAAGAAAGTCCGCTATAGACTAACCTCAGTTGCGGATAAACCTCTTCGGCGCAGCTATTGTCATCTGTTACCCGAACACATAAATTATGATTGACCGGATATCAGATTGTATCTTCTGAAGTGAGCGCTCTCTCGCTGTCTCTCATATTTTTATGAATCAAATTTTCATCAGCCTTAAAATCAGCCGGTTATGCCGCGGATCAGTTCAACGGAGCCATCGTATGCACATCACCCCGGATTATTCTAAGGCCGAGATCTATCGCTTTTTGTTGACTGTTTTTACAGTTAAGTACGTCATAAACGGTTTTTGCCAGCTTTCGGTAAGAAGCGTCAGTATCTGTTTGCAGCCATGTTTCCATGACAGTGTAAAATTGTTCCTGAGCTGTTTTTTTGTTATACATAACGGCATCGACATGAGCTCTCGGTAAGTTTAAAACCAGGGCTATTGCTAGCCAGGATGTACATATTTCTTCCTGAATCAGGCAGATATTTTTGAGTGTCGGGAGGGTTTTTCCTAAATCCTGGTTTATGTAAACCTTCATAAATTCATCACCGGGAGCGTACTTTGGTTTAACCGGGGTAATTGCTGCGCACGGAAGGGGGGAGTAATAAAAAGCTGATGCTGACGGACTGTTCATTTGAGCTCTGAGCGCCGCGTTTTCAGAATTAACTCGCCGCATTTGCGTTTGCAGATCATTTATGAAACCCGCCGCGAGTGAATATTTTTGATTTGGCTGACTCACTTCGGCTTTTAGCGCCGCACTTTCACGATTAATTTGCCCTATTTTCATATCCAGAGCTTCCGCTCTGATCTTTAAGAGTGCAATCGTCTTCTTCGCTTCCTGCAGTTCTTTATCCTTACGTTGAAGTTCTCTTTGAAGTTCTGATTCCTTTAGGTTAAGCGCCGGCGCATATCTGCGAACGCCAGCCTCCGGTTTCCTGCGTTGTCGCGGCGGCCGCTGATTCATTTCACTTCTGACAGTAGCTGCAGACCGGCTGTCAGCGGACGAATGAGGTCTTTCACTGAAATAATCAGGTTTGGTTTGTAACGCTTCCTGTATTTTAGATGATATGTTGTAAAGCCCGACAGATTCTGCCCTTAAGGCACTGCATAAAGCAGCGGGTGTCGCCGTCGCGGATGAGTTCATCCATTCTTTAAACATCCGCTCGGTAGCATCAACTCCGCAATGACTGTAATCAGCCTGAATAACGTTAAGTTTATCGTGATCAACCCCGAGTTCGGCTCCGAGGAGGTACCATTTTTCCGCAACCTTTAAAATGACTTCCTTTGGTATACGCCTGACCGGAGTTGTAGCGGGACAAAGTGATTTAAAATTATTATCCTGAGCCGAGGCGTAAATCCAGCCGCCTTGAAAAGCTATAGGGATTGACATATTTCCGCCTTAATTTAATCCGCTTAACGTTGAGGGCGGAGGCTGAAAAAGTAGCGGTAAATTCAGTGGTGTTAATTTGTGATACCTGCGATGGCCGGCATGACAAAATCAAAAAAGAATTTTCAGCCGGCGTCTTTTTTAACAGAAAAAAGGTGCCGGACTGTTCGCTTCTTTTTGCTTCTTCGCTTCGCCATATTCCGTATTAAGTACTCTTAGACCATTGTAATCACAAATTTTGAACGGCAGCTGAATTCGGACAGCATTAACCTGATACGGCTCATACCGCGGCCTTGTATGCGGCCCCGCTTCCGGAGCCTTGTTTTTCCTGTGCTTTTAGCTAGTTAAACATTGGTTTTGTCTTCACTCCCTCAAAAGCGGGAGTCCGGTGATGTTCTGATTTTATTGTAAAAAGCCGCCGGCGGCTGAAATAAAAAATTGTCATTATTTCAGGCGATATGCCCGACTGTTGTTATTTCATTTACCGCATCCACAGACAGGCGGCAGTCGGTTAAATATGCTTGAGATAGAAATCGGCAATATGAATCAGCAATGCTTAGCCCGGCGAATTGATTCACGGGAACCGCTTCACAGTGAGCTGTCGTCCCGGGAAGAAAGGCGAAGTGCCGAGAAAGCAAGTATCAGGCGGAGGTTTGATGTCGGTGGCGCCAGAGAAATTTACTAAAGCTTACGCCAAGCTCAGTCAATCATAACTTTTGTGTCGAGGTACCAGTACTCCGTCCGGTTGCATTTGTTAGCTTCAGCTCAAGGCAGAACCTCCGGTTCAAGGCGCGGCGGCGAAGATATACCGGAGTATTTCAAGTCACTGCAACGAAGAAACGGGCGTTCTGCCCTGAGCCCGGAGGGTGATTCGTAAATAGGCCATCCGGCTGTGTTAGATTTGATTGACGCAGAATAGCTACGCCCGCACAAATCTGCCTTGCATACGGCCGCTTTACGAACCACTGAAAGCATCAAATGCAACCGGACGGAGTACTAGACCAGATCAATTTCACCTTCCTCATTACTGTCTAATCTTTGTTCTTATTCGCACTTTTTGTCGATTCACTCAACTTTTATGTCAGTTCACGGAAACTTCGAGTTTTTCATCATTATTTTCTTTAGCTTAAGACTGCCGGCAAATAAATGACCGACAAATAAATCAGCTTGAAATAAAGGAAATAAGAAATGAAAAATGTAAAAGCTTCTAAAAAACTCTCGTTATAAGTTTCTAACGACCGTACTCGTGGCGTGAGTTCTTTTGGCTTAGCAATTAAAGCAGGACGTTGTTCATTACATCAAACACGTGTTGCTGCGGCGCGGCGCCAAACGTGAAGTAAAACTAAAGGCGAAGTCTTCGTAATGAAGACTTCCTTTTCCCCCCACAATAAAAAGGCAGGGCTATGAGACAGGAAGAAAACTTAATTCACGTTCACTCATCTGTATCTTGGTTACAGTGCGATGACAAACACCTGCAAATACGTGTACCCGACGGACAAAACCTAACACTTGAAGAGTCATCTTTTGAAGTGGCACAAATTCTACAGCGCTTGAGCGATCCTCAAACATACGAAGACACTGTGCAATGGGCACTGACAAACGACATTGACCCAGAGACGTTAGACACGGCGTTGAGCACACTGAACGAATACTCAATTATTGTAGAGTCATCTAGTAACGGTGCGGCTTCATTACCTGGTATCTTCAAAAATGTGCTGGATTTTAACATCAATTCAAGTAAAAAACTTCGTTCTGGTTTGCCATTCCCGTACTTTAATCAAATAGAAGTGATGGGGGAAGGAGACCTTAAACATCTTGCTGAAGATGTTGCCGAAGATATCAGTTCATTCCTGAATGTATATAACAAGTCTTCAGAGTTACGTTCGTTACGTTTAGTGTGCTCAATATCGGGCGACCAGCAGTATCTTTGAGAACAGAATCGACAAGCGGTTAAAGATGACGTTGCTATGCTAGCAGTGCAATGGAGTGATGAAATGCTATCGATTGATCCACTTTATATTCCAGACGAATCAGCTTGTTATGAGTGTTTAACTGTACGCCGCCGTGCCGCGACAAATTTCCTTACCGAGTTAGATGCCTCGCTTAAAGATAAAGTACAGCGACCTCATGAACCCAAAATGGATAAAGTGATATCGCGGCTAGCCGGTTATGCAATCGGGCGTTACCTCTCAATTGTTACCACAGGTATGTTCCATTTAATTAAGCCCAATGAAGTTGAAACCTGGGATGTCATCAAGGGTGAAAAGCATGCTGGTGAAGTATTAAAGGTTCCTCGTTGTGACGTGTGTGGCCGTAAGAAGTCTTCTGACCCGATTCGTGCGATTCGCGACTTAAACAGCTAGGTAGACAAAGATCACGAAACAGTTAACAGATACATTATCGCGTCTAGTGGCGCCTCATTTCGGGCTACTCAATTATGTGAGTGAAGTGCAGATACAAGCAACGGAACCAGATATTTTTATAGAAGTTGCAGAGTATCAAGATTCTATCAAGGTGTCGGAACATACCCGTCATTTAAATCTGCAAAATATGGATGATCGTCAAGCATCGGGCGCAGGTTTAGATCGCGAGTCGGCATTATGGTCAACCATTGGAGAGGCTGTAGAGCGTTATGCCAGCAGTGTCGTTGATACAAGCAACTTGTTGTATGCGAAGTATAATGAACTAGATGGTGATGCGCTTGACCCTCGAGACATGATTCTATTCGCGGATTGGCAATACGAACAGACGTACTTTCCATTTGAACGTTTTGACGCGACAAAGCCGTTTGGCTGGGTCAAAGGGTTTAATTTGACCAAAAACGTTGAGTCGTACATTCCGGCGCGGTTTGTTTACCTTAACTAGTCGGCCATGAAAAACATCTAACATTCTGATCTCTAATAAAATATAGCTATTTGATACATTCAATTTCGACCAGAAATGATATAGTTAACCTATGGTTTCTGGTCGTTTTGGGTGCTAAAAATGCTCAAAGAAAGCCCGTCAAATTTACCTCATGCCAGTCTGTTTAATATCACAGACCAACTTCTGCAAACTCACCCTTTACTCATTTTAGCTAATGCCTTTGATTGGCGAGCGTTGGAAGAAGAGTTCAAGCCGTTATACAAAAAATTAGGCCGTAAAGCGAAGCCAATTCGGTTGATGTGCGGTTTGCTAATACTCAAGCAGCTCTACAAACTCAGCGATGAAGCCTTGGTCGATGAGTGGCTGATGAACGTGTATTTTCAAGTGTTTTGTGGTGAGACAGAGTTTCAAACAGCACGCCCTTGTGATGCCAGTGAACTCAGTGTTTTTCGTAAGCGCATCGGTGAAAAAGGCTGTGAAAAAATCTTTGCATTATCTGTGGCTTTACACGGTGACAAAGCTGAAGATGACACCGTGTACGTTGATACAACAGTCCAAGAAAAAGCCATTACTTATCCGACAGATAGCAAGCTTGCCATCAAGGTGGTTAACCGAGTCAATGAACTAGCCAAAGTATTTGGGATCAAGCAAAGACGTACTTATGTCAAAGAAGTCAAACAGCTACGCATTGACTGTCGAAGCTTTAGACATGCCAAAAATCGAAGCAAAGCCAGAAGAGCGTTAAAAAGGTTACGTGTTATCGCAGGTAAGCTTTTAAGGGAGCTACAACGCAAACTTCCACAAGATGTCCTTGATTTACAAAAAGAGAATTTTTCCAATTATGAAAAAGCCATTACACAGCAACGTAAAGACAAGAACAAGATTTACAGCCTTCATGAACCCGATGTTTACTGCGTAGGGAAAGGCAAAGACCATAAGCCATACGAGTATGGTAAAAAGGCTTCTGTCGTGCTCACAGAGCAGAGTCAATTAATCATTGGTGTAACCAGTCATGACAAACATGAACACGACTCAAAATTGCTTAGACCTGCACTTGACCATGCCCATAAACAGCGAAAGAGTAAAATCACTACAGCCGTTGTAGATAAAGGCTATAAAGGGAGTATGCAGTATGTTGACCAAGAAGTTGTTATCCCTAGCCGGCCATTAAAACGAGACTCGAAAGCTAAGAGAAAACGTAAAAGTGAACTCTGTAAAAAACGGGCAACAATTGAGCCTGTAATCGGGCATTTGAAGAGTGATTTTAGGCTGTGTAAGAACTGGTTAAAGGGCGGTGCTGGCGACTCAATAAACCTTCTAACGGCTGCGTGTGCCTGGAACCTGAGAAAGTGGTTAAACATTTTCTTTTTGCTCGGAAAAGATGGTGAGTTTTGGCTATTTTGTAGTGAAATTGATGCGAAATATAAGAAATGTTGCTTTTTGGTACGGCTCTGAATTTTGCGTAAATCAGATGCCGTACATTTTAAATCTTGAAGTTATGTTTTTCAGTACCGACTACTTAGCGCAATTGGAAATGCTTTGCTTTCGGTGTATGCAACCACCGAGCCTTGCGATGAATGAAAATAGTAAATATCGTCAATATCGACGAAAAACATTCGGTCACCTTGCTTTGATATCAACTTTTTGTTCTGGATTACATCGCTATTGGAGTCTACAGGCGCATTGTGTCGGTCGCTGACTGCTGAGGTTGCTTTGCCTAAACATTTCATTAAGCGTTTTATACTCACTGGTTTTAGCAAGTAGTCGACTGCTGGTGTGTCGAAGGCGTCTGCGGCGTAATCTTGACTGGCGCTCACGAAAGCAAACAGACAAGTGTCGGGTATAAATGAAACAATGTCGAAGCCATCGAGCTCAGGCATATTGATATCTAGAAAAACCAGGTCGGGCATGAGTTGCTTTATTTCTTCTACGCCTTTACTGGGTGATTGAGATGAGCCAATAAGTTCGACAGAATCAATGTTTGAAAATTGCATTGAAAGTTTTGTGATAGCGGGTAATTCATCATCAATGATGTACACACGCAGTTTTTGATCCAGCGCCATAAATATCTCTCCATTATTCTGCAGTCATACTCGCGCAATGGCAAAGGACATTGTGATACTTGCGCCGTCGCCTAGCACTTCTGAATGATTATTGAACGACACTTGCCCGCCGCGTAACTGTGCAACTTGTGCTTTAATATTTGATAGCCCAAGGCCACCGTTTTTCTCTCTTTTATCTTTTGGCTCTTGCTGAAAGCCCTTACCGTTGTCAGACACCACTAAATTGACGCGTCCGTTTTCGATATAGCAGGCAACCTTGATATGCAGTTGCGGCTTTGTTCCGTTATGTTTAATCGCGTTCTCAACGAGGGGCTGTAAGATAAGTGGCGGAACGTGAATATTCAAGCAGTCTTCCCTGGCTGAAATATCATATTGAAGTTTATCGCCGAATCGAACACGTTCAAGCTCGATATACTTTTCAAGGATCTCAAGTTCTTCGTAAAGTGGGACGTGCGATTTTTGTGAAATACTCAAGGTGTAGCGAAGTAAATCAGCGAGTTCGTGAAGCATTTGATCTGCTTTTTCTGGCTTAGTGAAAATAAGACTAGAAATTGAGTTTATACAGTTAAACAGCATATGAGGGTTTATTTGGTAGCGCCTCGCTTCTATTTTGGCAATGGTTTCTTTTAACTTAATAGCGACTAAATTCTTACTGACCATTACAGATCGTTCTATGCCGTAGAAAAAGGCCGTCCACCATATACTCATGGTAAACAAGTCTAAAAAGTCTATGCTTTTTGCACCAAAATAAAGGCGGTCAAAAGCAGATTTTATCAACGTTCCAGCGAAAAGTAATACCAGTAATATAACCACTTCCACTTCAATGTAGCTTTTGTAGCTTTTGGTCTGTCTTCTCAGGCGTATAATGCAGTATACACTTGTCCAAAGTGGGATAAGAAAAACAAAAAATAGCCATGCCACTGTATTTACAACAAACGTATGCAGTGTAATGTCAGGTTTTATGAAAAAAAAAAGATCCCAAAAGCACTATTATGAAGGACAGTGCAAAGCTACTGAAGTAGTAGCTTTTAAATACAGACGTAAAATGTGAACTCATGTGAAATCTGGTTTCCTTACTAAGTTTTACTACATCGCAGTACTAACAAATAGCGTATTTTACAGTATTGATGTAGTTAGATGCTAACAGCTACATATCCATTTTCATTGAGTATATACCTAAACGAACTCAAGTTGCAGATGTGAGTGTTTTCGCATTTCGGCTTATCCGAACACTCATTTCGGAGTTATCCGATCACCTAAAATCCTTTCTTTCTCTTTGCCTTACTTTTAACTCAAGTGATCGGATTGATCCAGTTTTCTCATAGATTCACCTTGTAATTCTATTCGGTGGCTGTTGTGTATTAGCCTATCTAAAATGGCATCAGCTACGGTCGCATTGCTGATCATCTTGAACCACTCTTTCACAGGCAGTTGGCTGATAACGATAGTGCGGCTTTGCTGGTATCTGTCTTCAAGTACTAAGTTCATGTTTAAGCCGGAATAGAAAGTCAGCCCTTATTATCGCAAATCCCGAACGATAAAATCACTTAATTTATATTTTGCTGAGTTTTATCCGCTCATTTATAACAAATTGTCATATTTGTGCTGTACTTATAGCTGGTTATTGATGCGCTGAGGTATAGGTTCAAGCATGAAAAGTAAGTTAACGAAAGGGTTTTCGTATTTTATTCTGTCTATTTTGATGATGTTAGCGTGGTATCAGCTTGGTTCGTGGATTATTTAATTGATAAAATCTTTGAAACTTGCATTGCTTGAACAATAACCTCTATCCTTGGCGTCATGTATGGGTTATAAAATATATTCAGCAGTAAATGAGGAAGAATTTAGTTATATTTGAGCGTCAGGAAGCGGAATTAAAGCAATTACCGATAACGTTAATAAAAAATTACCTGTCTCAGAATAAGATTAATCTCTTATTGAAAGAGTCATCAGATTATCCGTTTGAGTCGCCTGAAATTAAAGTATTCGGTAAAGCACGTCATATTCCCAGGCAGCAGGTATGGTTCGCCGATGAGGGATGCGATATTGTCTATTCTCATTTACTTGTTCAGGCCAGTCCCTGGCCCTACTATCTCAACCGGCTTCGCCGGCAGCTTAATCAGGAATTTCAGCAGGACTACAACGGTGTTTTAGTCAACCGCTATCAGCATGGATCGCATACCATGGGATTGCATTGTGACGATGAACCTGAAATTGTGTCTGGTACTGATATCGCGTCAGTGAGTTTAGGCGCGAGACGTGACTTTATCATCAAGCATAAAAAGACCGGTGAAAAACACACTCTTGCTTTAGCCGGCGGTGATTTATTAATTATGCATTATCCGATGCAAAAAGACTGGCTGCATAGCGTTCCCAAACGATCAAAGGTGTTTGACGAAAGATTAAATTTAACTTTTCGAACCATCACCCCGTATTTTCATCGTTAAAATGTGCGGTTCGCCACAGTTCAGATTTTATTTTAGAGTTAAAACAGAGTATTGAGGTTAAAGGAATATATTTATCATGAACATTTGCGTGACGATTACGGTGACCGGACAGTGTGATTTAGACGTTCTAAAACAACTTGCTGAAGAAACCTGCGGTTACGGCGCGAAATGGTTAACGAGCAAAGTGATTAGAATTGGCGAGCAAGTTGCCGCTTTGATTTTAATGGATATAGATTCAGAAAAATTAGGCTGCCTGGAAAATGATTTTCGGATTAAGTTTCCTGAGCTCAATTTCGCCTGCAGCGAGCCTAAAGTTGAAGCGGCCATCTTCGGCGAACCTCTTAACGTCACTCTTGATTGTGAAGACCGTTCGGGATTGACTCGTGAAATAAATGACTTGCTTTCAGGGCTGGAAGTTGAAGTTGAGCATATTCACACATTAAGAGCGCCGGTAGCCGCTCTTGGTCGCTCTGTCTATGAAGCGCGAATGAGGTTGAGATTGCCGTCAGACGTTACTAAGGAGAACCTTATTCATAAACTTGAGCAGATTGATAACAAAATCAGGGTATCTTGTGATTGATCTTTATCCGCAGGATAAGTAATCTTCGCCTGAATTTTTACGAACGAGTTTATCGCATGGCTTCTTTATCAAATGGCTCTGTAGCAACCTTAATTAAACAAAAACTGACGAAATCTTTTTCGCCGGTCTATCTTGATGTTTTAAACGAAAGTAATCGCCACAATGTTCCGCCGGGCTCTGAAAGCCACTTTAAAGTAGTGGTCGTGAGTGATGCTTTTGAAGGCAAGCGCTTAATAGCAAGACACAGATTAGTGAATGAAGCGCTGGCCGATGAGCTTGAAAACGTCATTCACGCATTATCGATTCATACCTATTCAGAAGCTGAGTGGCAACAGCGCCCTGAAGTGCAAAGAACACCAAACTGTAAAGGTTGATGTTCTGATTTCTTTGATGTGAGCACATCAGTAGTCACTTGATGCGCTTAAAACAGTCAAATAACCATCAGCTATTTAGTACCTGGCTATAATTTTTCTGATATCTTTGGCGTTCAGATCAAGTACTCCGCGAAGCGCTCCAGCTCAGTGATACCGGCACTTTCAGGCAAGAGTAACGCCTTAGAGTGTTGTAAGATGGGCGTCAAAAAAAGTGAAAAAAACTTATAGCCGGTACTTAGTATCGTCATTATCTCACTTAAAGCTAGTACTCCGTCCGGTTGCATTTGTTAGCTTCAGCTCAAGGCAGAACGTCCGGTTCAAGGCGCGGCGGCGAAGATATACCGGAGTATTTCAAGTCACTGCGACGAAGAAACGGGCGTTCTGCCCTGAGCCCGGAGGGTGATTCGTAATGCGGCCATCCGGCGGCGTTAGATTTGATTGACGCAGAATAGCTACGCCCGCACAAATCCGCCTTGCATATGGCCGCTTTACGAACCACTGAAAACATCAAATGCAACCGGACGGAGTAGTCAGCTATGAGTTAATGGCTTAGCGGGATCTTTTCGTTGACACATTCACAGGTTTCTGAGGGTGGTGTTTAGAAATCTGTGTCATTTCGGTAAAATGTCAAAAACAGGAATGACATAATGACTCAAAATTTCGATTTCAATAAAGCTTTAGAACAACTTCAATCAGGTAAAGGTTTAACTGGTGCGGATGGTGTTCTCACCCCTTTAATCAAACAACTAACAGAAGCAGCGCTTAAAGCAGAACTTGATCAACATTTAGACTCAGATCTTGAGCCCAATCGAAGAAATGGTTTTAGTAAAAAAACCGTTAAATCTTCAGTTGGCGAATTTGAGTTAGAAACGCCAAGAGACAGAGCCGGCAACTTTGAGCCTCAGCTTGTCAAAAAAAATCAAACTAAGCTCTCTGATGAAATTGATCGTAAGATTTTGTCAATGTTTTCAATGGGTATTAGTTATCGTGATATCAAATCTCATGTGGCTGATTTGTATGGTTTAGAGCTTTCAGAAGCCAGTTTGACGGCTGTGACCGATCAGCTTATTCCTCAGCTCAAAGAATGGCAGCAACGCAGTTTAGACGAGGTCTATCCAATTATTTGGCTGGATGCGATTCACTATAAAGTCAAAGACAATGGTCGCTATGTCAGTAAGGCTATTTACACGATTCTAGGCGTTAATCTCGAAGGTAAGAAAGAGTTACTTGGCCTGTATCTTTCAGAGTCAGAAGGTGCTAATTATTGGCTTTCGGTACTGACCGATCTTCATAATCGTGGTGTTAAGGATATCTTAATTGCTTGTGTTGACGGGTTAAACGGTTTTCCTGAAGCTATTGCCAGCATTTACCCGGAGACAGAAGTTCAGCTTTGCGTAATTCATCAGGTACGCAACTCAATGAAGTATGTGGCATCTAAGCATCAAAAGGCGTTTATGGCTGATTTAAAGCCGGTTTACAGAGCGACAAGTAAATCGGCTGCTGAAACGGCTTTAGATGAGCTGGAAAACAAATGGGGTAGCCAGTATCCAATCGTTATCGACTCTTGGCGCAGAAAGTGGGAGAACTTGTCCGTTTACTTCAAATATCCAGAATATGTACGTCGAGTGATTTACACGACCAATGCGATTGAAGCCGTACATCGCCAGTTTAGGAAACTCACCAAAACAAAAGGGGCATTTCCAAATGAAAACAGCTTGCTAAAATTGCTTTATGCGGGAATATTGAATGCCTCTAAAAAGTGGACAATGCCAGTCCAAAATTGGAGGCTAGCATTGTCACAATTTGCAATCCATTTTGAAGGCAGATTGGATAACGTATTAGAAATTTAGAATTTAGGCTGACACAGAATTTTGAACGCCCTCTTTCTGAGCACCATTATGTTTCCCGTTTTCAGTTAAGTTATTGTGGTGTTTCCTTCCCTCGTCCGGCTCCTCTTGAGTAGAGTTCGCCGTTGTCATCGGTACTATGAAACACTAAGACTTCCAATAGTTACTTATCCGGTCGCTTATGGATTCGCTTCCGGACTCCCGCCGGTTTTGCTTTGTTTCGCGCTGTCAGGTTAAGCGTTTCCTGACAGCCAGGATCTGTTCAACCATAGAGCTTAAGGTTATGCCCCAGGGTCACTATTGGATCCCGCAGGTTCCTGAGAAAACCATCCCGCGTCTCTGCCACGCTCTCAGATCCCGGTTTGACCCTAATCCCCTTGCTGGTATGAGATGCTGATCCCGTTCCCGGCAAGATGCCGCTGAACGAGAAGCGGCGTTAAAAATGTTTCTCAGTAGTCCGCACGTGGCTCCCGACACTAACCATTTGAAGCGAGCCTTGCGCCGCATAAACTCACATTTGGACTAAAAAGGGTTCTCGTTTGCGAGCAGTGAGGCAGCAACAGTTTGAGTACGCGTATATTTTTGGCGCCGTTAGGTCTGAAACTGCGGAAACAGAGGCCTTAATCGCTCCTTGCTTGAATAAAGAAGTCATGAAAGAGCGCTTATCCTTAATTTCGGAACGGACTGAAGAAGGTCGTTACGCTGTTGTAATTGTCGACGGAGCGGCGTGGCATCAGGAAAGCGTGGCTGATGAATTCGCAAATTTAACGCTCATAAAATTACCGCCATATTCACCAGCGTTAAATCCGATAGAACAGGCTTGAAACCCATTTAAAAGCGACATCGAGACCGTTTAATCTTTATGTCAGAGAGAATGGTTCACCATGGGGTTAATCAATGTAATTGGTATTATTTGTTTTGCTGATCAGAAATGGGGAGCCGAGCAACCGCGCATACCGCAAAGTTTAATGGTGATCGCTTACATGGAATAAGTTCCTTTAATTACCCGGCATTGCAGTGAATATCAACGCATCCTAACTCTCAGGCTGTAGACCTTATCCCAAGTAAATGAAAAAAACTTTGAGGGCAAAATTATTAAATCAGATTTGGAGAAAACGGGGTGTTCTGAGCCCGGAATGACCGCTTACAACAAGTATTATAATGAAAAAGGCTAAGAGCAGCATTTAAAGCTACTAAGAAAGCGGATACGTCATCTCAGACTGTTATAAATTCGAATGGTATTGTAATAGCTTCAAAATCGACGATGCCAAAAAACAATACAGAGTCTTTTTGATACGCTTCAAAACGCAAAGCTCATCCCTAAGCCAGATCACATGTACAAAGCCAATCGGGATAAGTTTGTAACTTTAAATTAAAGCGCAAAAAGAAACGGGAATGAACCGAGGCTCTGAGCTTGAGATGTGGCTTATGACTCAGTAGTGGCGCTCGATGCTGGATTCGAACCAGCGGCTTTCAACTTAGGAGGTTGACACTCTATCCGACTGAGTTAATCGAGCTGTTACATGATTCAGGAAATATTATATTAACAACCAGGTATTAAATCAACGTAGCACAATAGCAGAGCGCACATCATATTCAAAGTTTGCGGACAGTGAAGAAACGATGCGCGCTGCTGAAGCTAAAATTAATTGGGCACAGATTTTTTATAACGACAACAGTCTTAAAAATATCTTTATTATCATAAAGATAAATTAAAATCATTGTTGAAATACAGTGCGAAAAAGTCATTTTAAAGGTGACGCTTAATGAATTTACATTGCTATCGCCAAATCACCGATTTGAACATTTTCAATAATGTTATGACTTGACCAGCTGACTAACGCCGTGTCTTCAGTCAGCTGTTTTACCGTTACCCTCGCTTTGCTGTTTTCCGCGATAATTCTGATTGCTTGTAATCCGTCCGGTAAGTCACGCTTAAGAATAACATTAAGCGTGTCATTTATGTTTAAGCCGTGATTTCGGCCAACATTCAATAACAGCTGGTTTTGTTTTTTGGCAATGATTTGCCCCATAAGGGGTCTATGGGTAACGAGCTGACCTAAATCCCTGGCCGCCTGACGTAAAACTCGGCTGACTTTCTTTCCGTAATCCGATGCCCAAAAACGATTAGATTCGGTGGAGATAATTTCGTTGCGGGCAAATTCCCACTCTGCGTCTGTTCTGTATGATTTACTCCAAATCTTCTCACCACTGATGGCGTGGAAGAGCGAAAGCCTGAGCGCAAATTGTCTCTTGACTGAGAAAAACATACCCAATGATGATTCCTCCTCGACTGACACATCAGTAAGCTCCGGAATTAACACATACTGCGCTTCGGTTTTAGCGCCTAGCCATTGAGGTAAACGTTGTTCGTCTGTATGAGAGCTACCCGGAGAAAAGTTAAGTTTGTCGTCAGGAAACGATTCTGAAAAAGCCGTTTTTGATTGGCGGTCAATTACGCCGGCAAGCCTCTTTGATAACGAACGACCAAAATAGTGTATCTGTCCGTAAGTAAGCTGCTGAGGATTGAAAACCAGAGTCCGCGGCACCAGAACTCGACTTTTATATAAGCTTTTAGGTTCATTGTTGAGTGTAAGCCCGTCAACAAAAACACGGATTTCTACCTTGATCTCATCACCGTCAATGTCTTCGTCAGCGAGTTCAAACTCAGTTGAGGCTCGCGTTCGCTGATTTAAGGTACTGGCGGCATTCGCTAGTTTCCCGTCACGGATTTGGTATTGATTAGAAAAATGAACGCCGTATTTAAAGTCAGCATTGAGCAGAGCGTCATCAACGGCATTTTGACGAGCAAGTTCAATATCATCATTTTCAATGTAAGCCTTGCCTGTCACTTCAACCCAGTTGGCATCGGCCAAAAGAGGAATAAAACACATTAAGCTTGCAATTATCAATTGATTGAGGATTCGCATACGCTGAAACTTCCGCTCGTCAGTTAATCGACACATTCTTTATTTTGAAACTCGAATAAGCATACACGCATAAATTGAGCCAGATTCTCAGGCGTAAATAGCTAAAGCATTCGCCGTACGTGCCGATATTGTGAGTATCAGAAATTTACTAACCTTTCATTGGTGCTGATATGAAGAATATTCTCAGTCTCATTTTGGTCTTGTTAACTGCTGCTTGCGCGCACAACCATACTCATGACGCTCGTCAATTTGTGCCGTCTGAACACAGCAGACTGACGAGGTCTGAAACGTCGATTTTACGCTTGGCCGACGAACTCGCTCTTGAGTTAACCGGGCAAAGCACGCTGTTTGCTGAGAATGTTCCGGTGGTGGTTATGGCTCCTGTGATGGCAAATAACTTCAGTCAGACCGCAAATTTTTCAGCGTCATTACAACAAAGCTTAATGTCAGCTTTGAAGAGGCGTAACTATCAAGTGACCGATGTTAATGTGACTGACAACCTGAAAGTGACGCCTGAGGGTGAATTTATGCTGGCAAGAGACTGGCGGGTTCTTCCTCAAAATCTGGCTGTCGAACACGTTATCGTAACCACGGTAGATCTTAGTCAAAGCGGTGTGGTTTTGAATAGCCGGGTGGTTGATCTTAATGATAACAGCGTACTTTCCGCGGCTGTGGCGACGATGCCTGTTACTGAATTTTCTTCTTATTTAGCGTTATCTGACAAAGTTGCGGTGAGAGACGGTATTATCTATCGCTATCCGCGGCAAGGTCAGGAAAATGTTCGTCAGTTGGGAGTTAAATAATCATGCGTTTTATTTTGCTGATAATGGTCATCTTAGTTTCTGGCTGTTCAGTAAATCGGGATAGACATATTCAGTGGGAAGCGGAAGCGCCGGTGAATTTCCCGACGTTGACCGCTGTGGGTTATGCATCACTGGCTAAACAGCCGGGAAAGACAAAGTCTGACAGAGTGTTAGCGGCAATTCAAGCGTCTAAGGTGGATGCTTATCGTGAGCTTGCGGAACAGATTTACGGCCAGAAAATTGATGCGGTTTCAAATACTCATGAGTGGAAGTTGCAGCATGACGAGGTAAGAACTTCAGTTTCTGGAGTGGTACGCGGCGCTAAGGTGGTTAAAAGTTATTTGTCCGGTGATTTTTATGTAACCGAATTAGAACTGGACTATCAGCAAGTCTGGGCACTGTATCAGCAGCGTCAGAAGAATTATAAAGTGAAAAGAGTGGTGTATTTTTAGCAATCTGAGCCATAGCCCCGCATCAACCGGGGGTGTATGGCGTAAAATCCGAAAGACTTATAGTACCCGACTACAGTTTTTTCCACTTTTCTGACGCCCATCTTAAGCGCTCTGCGGCGTTACTCTTGCTTGAAAGACTGCCGGTATTACCGCACGAGATCGCCTTGTATCGCACCAAATCTGAGCCAAAATTCCGAAGAAACTTACCGTCAGCTACTTACATAAATGCCTGAATACCTGTTTGCGCACGCCCTAAAATTAACGCGTGAATATCATGGGTGCCTTCATAGGTATTTACCGCTTCAAGGTTCATCACATGACGGATCACATGATATTCGTCAGCAATACCGTTACCGCCATGCATATCACGGGCAACGCGGGCTATATCCAAAGCCTTACCGCAGGAGTTACGTTTGATAAGAGAAATCGCTTCAACAGGTAACTGATTTTGATCCATTAAACGTCCTGCCTGTACGCAAGCCATCAACCCCGTTGCAATTTCAGTCTGCATGTCGGCAAGTTTCTTCTGGAATAATTGCGTACCTGCGAGCGGCTTATTGAACTGATGACGATCAAGGCCGTATTGACGCGCGGCATGCCAGCAGAACTCCGCCGCGCCTAAAGCCCCCCAGGCAATGCCATAACGGGCTTTATTCAAGCATCCAAACGGGCCTTTCAGCCCTTTAACTTCCGGAAAAATAGCATCTTCACCTACTTCAACGTTATCCATTACTATTTCGCCGGTAACGGATGCTCTCAGGGAGAACTTACCTTCAATCTTTGGTGAAGAAAGTCCTTTCATGCCTTTTTCTAAAACAAAACCTCGAATTTCACCGTCGAGTTTCGCCCACACCACAAAAACATCGGCGATCGGTGAATTGGTAATCCACATTTTCGAGCCGGTTAAACGATAACCGCCATCTATTTTCTCAGCACGGGTTTTCATTTCCGCCGGATCTGACCCGGCATCCGGCTCTGTTAAACCAAAACAACCGACCCACTCACCCGCTGCCAATTTAGGCAGGTATCTTTGTTTTTGCTTTTCTGTTCCATATTCATTAATGGGGTGCATTACTAATGATGATTGCACGCTCATCGCACTGCGATAACCACTATCTGCTCGCTCAATTTCACGGGCAATCAGACCGTAGCTGACATAATTGGTGTTTGAGCAACCGTATTTTTCCGGGAGTGTCGAGCCTAAAAGGCCAAGCTCGCCCAGCTCGTTCATGATTTCACGGTCAAAACGTCCTTCTCTATTGGCGGTAAGAACACGACTCATTAATTTATCTTGGGCGTAATCGTGCACCATATCCCGGATCATTCGTTCTTCTTCAGTTAGTATGCTGTCGAGATTAAGCGGGTCTTGCCAGTCAAAATTTGCCCTTGTCATAGATATACCTCAAATTATTTAGCTGAAAATATGATTAACTAGAATACGCTGAATTTTCAGATAGATAAAATATCGTTTGCTTTTGTTATATATAACTTTATTTTATATCTTAAATATAGGTAAGCTTATGAGCTTTAACCTAAACGCTCATGATAAGCATAGATGTCATGAGCGTTTAGGTTTAACCATAGTGATTTTGAAATCCGGCGTTTTTTGTCGTATCGGTAAGCGCCAACGTCCGCCGGACTTCGCCGGAGTGAAGAAAAAACTTATCGTCAGCTCTAGTACTCCGTCCGGTTGCATTTGTTAGCTTCAGCTCAAGGCAGAACGTCCGGTTCAAGGCGCGGTGGCGAAGATATATAGAGTATTTCAAGTCACTGCAACGAAGTGAGGGTGATTCGTAAAGCGGCCATCTGGCTGCGTTAGATTAGATTGACGTAGAATAATAGCTACGCCCGCACAAATCTGCCTTGCATATGGCCGCTTTACGAACCACTGAAAACATAACCGGACGGAGTACCAGTCTAGACCGGTTCTAAAGTATCCAAAGGCCAGCGAGGCTGGCCTTGCACTGCCAGTTCCTCCGCTTGTCCGGCTTTCAAACGCTGCATACCGGCATAGGCAATCATCGCGCCGTTATCGGTACAGAATTCTGACCTGGGATAATAAACTTCACCGCCTAAATTGTTCATCATTTCAGCTAAGTCTTTACGCAAGCGTACATTTGCGCTCACACCGCCGGCAATGACTAAACGTTTTCTACCGGTTTGTTTAAGCGCGCGTTTACATTTAATCATTAACGTATCAACAACCGCTTCTTCAAAAGCTCTGGCAATATTGGCTCTGGTTTGTTCATCATCCGGCTCCGCGGCAATCGTATTCGCAGCAAAGGTTTTTAAACCAGAGAAACTAAAATCTAATCCCGGTCTGTCCGTCATCGGGCGCGGGAATTTATAATGTGCCGGCTCACCTTTTGCCGCCAGTTTTGCTAAGCGGGAACCGCCGGGGTAATCCAGTCCCATTAACTTGGCCGTTTTATCAAACGCTTCTCCGGCCGCGTCGTCAATGGATTCACCCAGAACGGTATACTGTCCGATACCCTGAACATCCACTAACATGCTGTGTCCGCCGGAAACCAGTAATGCCGCAAACGGAAATTCCGGTGGCGTATCTTCAAGCATCGGCGCTAATAGGTGTCCTTCCATATGATGAACACCAACGGCCGGGATACCTAAAGAAAACGCCAGTGAACGGCCGACACAGGCACCGACCAAAACCGCACCGATAAGACCCGGACCTTTGGTGTAAGCAATACCGTCAAGATCACTAAAGTCCATATCAGCTTTAATATTTAATGCTTCACGAATTAAAGGAATAATTTTGCGAACATG
>CBDAVB010000019.1:0-91044 GCA_965200795.1 Parashewanella sp. | reverse complement strand
CTATCGCGCTGAACCCCGCCATTAAGCGTCCGCCTTCGCGAGTTCGCCGCGCATTTCATCAATCACCGCTTTGTAATCCGGCTTACCGAAAATCGCCGAACCGGCGACAAACATATCCGCGCCCGCCGCGGCGATTTCAGCGATATTACCTACCTTAACGCCGCCGTCAATTTCAAGACGAATATCATAACCGCTTTCATCAATGCGGCGACGGACTTCCCGCAGCTTATCCAGCGTTGACGGAATGAAGGACTGACCGCCGAACCCCGGGTTAACTGACATCAGCAGAATCACGTCTAACTTGTCCATCACATGGTCAAGATAGTGCAGCGGCGTCGCGGGGTTAAATACTAACCCCGCTTTACAACCCGCGTTTTTGATCAGTTGTAAGCTCCGGTCAATATGCTCCGAGGCTTCCGGGTGAAAAGTGATGATTGACGCGCCGGCCTCAGCGAAGTCAGGAATAATACGGTCAACCGGCTTTACCATTAAATGCACGTCAATATCCGCTTTGATGCCGTGATTTCTCAGTGCCTTACACACCATAGGGCCAATCGTTAAGTTCGGAACATAATGGTTATCCATAACATCAAAGTGAACCACATCAGCGCCGGCCGTAATAACGTTTTCAACTTCCTCACCCAGACGGGCAAAATCAGCGGATAACACGGACGGAGCAATCAGAAAAGGACGCATAACATTCTCACTCACGTAAATTGACAGATTTTTGCGTAGTTTACCCCTCCGGACTATCAGGCTCCAGTCGTTATATCTCATTAATTTAAAAAACGCTTTACCATGAACACAAGCCCGCGGAGATGAACCCGGTCAAGCTGTTTAAAATCCGGACGAATTTGTTATAATCAACGGATAATTTAAGCAGGGACTGAGAGTTACGCATGACACATTTACGGAAAAACTCACTAAAGCTATGGAACAGCGTTTCCCGTTTTTCCGGACACAGGTTAATTCTGAGCGGCGCTCTCGGGATGAGTCTTGTTGTGTTACTGACCTGTGAAGCCTTTTCAGAATCCGAAGCGACATCAGCCTTCTCGTGCCGGGCCGGTGTCGCTTCCGATTCGGTGTTACCGGCAAGCCATCCGCGAAATCGATGCGCGCTGAAAGCTAAAGAATTAAACTGGCGGTCATGGCTCGCGGGAAAGAGCGGCTCAGGGCAGTTTCATTACTTTGATTTATTTGAGCTGCTCCATCGTAAACAGAGCGTTAACAACACAAATACTGATAAAATCGCACCGGAGAGATAAATGCTGAGACAATTCTGGCAAGTTTTTTCCAGCACATTAGCGGCGTTTTTCGGCGTTCAGTCAGATAAAAATCGTCATCGTGACTTTAACGAAAATGATTCCCCTGTCGCCTTCATTTTCATGGGCATTTTTATGGCGGTGATGCTGGTTTTGATATTGATTTTTATCGTGGCTCAAGTTACCGGCTAGCTTAATTTAACCGGGTGTTCTGTCTGTTTTAATGTTGTAATAAATACGTTAATAAGTAGCTGACCATAAGTTTTCTGACATTTTTTGATGCCCTTCTTTACCGCACTACGGCGTTGCAACTTCGGTTACACAGTCACGACTATGCTCCCTGCGCCGCGCCTTGTATTTGTCGCCGCTGTCACCACCGGGCGCGGCGGAACCGGCCATTCCTGAGTTCGGCTTTCTTCTTTGATTCGGGCAATGCCGGCTGAAACGATTCGTCAGCGGAAAGGCACTCATATCTGATAAATCAGGGGGTTAGGCTTCAAAATAGACGTAAACACTAAATTCAGTGATATTATGAAGCCTGATAATGAGCGGTCAATCTTATCGCCGTTTCATTACAAGTTCTTACAACCTAATGGCTGATCACAACTTAAGTACCTGACTATAAGTTTTTCGATATTTTCGGCGTTCAGATTAACTGCTCTACAAGGCGCTCTCGCACGGTAATACCGGCAGTATTTCAAGCAAGAATAACGCCGTAGAGTGATTAAGACGGGCGTCAGAAAAGTGAAAAAACTTATAGTTGGGTACTTAATCAGTAGTTACGGTTTTGTAACACACTTTTCTCGCGAAAATTCAGCCGGGATTCTGATAAATCGACAGGCCGCTGGAAATTTTACCGGGAACCGCTTTCATCATTACGATTCCCTCAGAATTAAGAAGTTATTTCCTTTGTTTTCATCCGTAAAAACTCTTGCATCTTAGCCTCAATACATCTCTTGGCGTCAGATTAAACGTTATAACCTGAAACTACTGATTCTTTGGTTAAATGCGTACTTTTTGAATCACCCGCTCCTGCTGTGATCTCATTAAATACCTCTTCCTCTATTTCAATTCTGCCGTCTGAGTTATGCATTTAATGACTCCCCTGCAGCAATCATTAACAAAATATAATCTAATGTAACCAATTGAATTGATTGTATATCTATTTTTGAGACAATTAACCTTTGAATTCACTTCTCCTCCCTCACCTTAAACCTGTGCGTATTCCTGCGGATATGATCGCTGATTCCTGCCCATCGTGATCACTTGTCACTTCAGAGCATCAACCTACATGCATTTCTAGTCTATTTGATCACCATCAGTCAAGATTTCCTCTTTTTTTCGCATGGATTCACCCTTTAATTTCAGTCGGTGAGCGTTATGCATTAACCGATCTAAAATGGCGTCAGCTAGTGTGTTATCTCCGATAGCTTGATGCCACTGCTCAGTTGGTAATTGGCTTATCATGATGGTTGAGTT
Source organism: Parashewanella sp. (assembly GCA_965200795.1). Classification (GTDB taxonomy): domain Bacteria; phylum Pseudomonadota; class Gammaproteobacteria; order Enterobacterales; family Shewanellaceae; genus Parashewanella. Next base: position 88,303 of record CBDAVB010000019.1, on the reverse strand, counting down.
TGTTTCGTGTCGGTCGTCCATGATTTCCATTAAGTCACTACGGTTAGCCGCTGTAAGCGGCTCTAGTCCCCAGTCATCGATGATAAGTAAATTGGTTGCGGCTAAGGTTTTTAACAGCCTCTGATATGTGCCATCAGCTTTTGCCTGTGAAAGTGTCAGTAGTAATCGTGATAGCCTGTAGTAGCGAACGCTGTAACCTTTAAGACAAGCACTGTGTCCGAGTGCACAAGCCAAATAGGTTTTACCGCAACCACATGGCCCTGTGAGCAAAGTGTTTTGTCCTTTGCTTATCCATTCACACTGGATAAGTCCGGCCATCTGACTGCGTTTCAGTCCTCTTGGATGCTGGTAATCGATTTCTGAGGCCGTTGCGCTTAATTTGAGTTTGGCACTGCGTAGCAGTCGTTGCTGCTTCCGGTTATCTCGGTAAAGAGATTCTCTTTCAACGATATATTGCAACCGTTCTTCGAACGATAAATCACCGTAATGACCTAATTGTTCTTGCTGGCTGGTTAACGCTTGTGCCATGCCTGATAATTTCAGCTGACGTAGTTGTGCGATTAAAGGCTCGATCATCATAATCACTCCTTAGTGAAAGGCTTTTGAGCCACGAACATTTTCGTGGTGTTGAGGTAAGTCGAAGCTTTGCTGCTTACTGTTAGCCAGCTTGTCTTGGTTACTTTTGAGGATATTGCTGATTTCTCGGTATCGATAAAGCTTATGTTTGTTGGCGATAGCACAAGCGTTGTTCAGGCGTTCGTTTGAGTAGGTTTTAGAGAGATTTAATACACCTAAGCACAAGTTATAGGCTTGCTCTGGGTGTGCTCGGCTATCAAGTTGATGCTTGATCCATTTTGTCACCTCTGAGCCGATACTGCTTGCCCAGTTTAAAAAGCGACCAGGGTTCCATTGATGGTGTTTCTCATGGCGCTTTGGCATATGTTGAGGTTCAGTTGTTGCCCCCGGTCGATGCTTACGGATGTGGTGACAAATGGCTTTACCTTTGAAGTAAACGCCTAGCCGCTTGTCACTTACGTGTAGCTCAACTTTTTCACCAACAAGATGATGAGGAACGGAGTAATTGTGGCGATCATATTTGACGTGATAGTCGATGCCAATTTTAGCGGATTTGATGTCAACATAATGGTAAGGAAGCTTGGGAAGTGGTGCTAACGCCGGTTTATCCAAGCTTTCAAATAAACTTTGTCTGCAACCATCTAGTTGCTTAAAGGGCTTTTGATTCACTTCTTTTAGTAAGGCTTTAATGCACCGATTAAGCTCACCAAGCGAGAAGAAGGTTTGATGTCTGAGCTTAGCTAATATCCAGCGTTCAATGATTTGCACACCGACTTCAGCTTTTGATTTATCTTTGGGTTTGTAAGGTCTGGCGGGGATAACAGCCACATTGTAATGCGCAGCCAATTGTTGATAAGCGGGATTGAGTTCAGGATCGTATCGACAAGCCTTGCTGACACCAGATTTAAGATTATCGGGTATCACGATTTTCGGAACACCGCCAAAGAACTCAAAAGCCCTGACATGACTTTCTAACCAGTCTGGTAATGATTGTGTATGGGTAGCTTCAACATAGGTGTAATTTGAAGCACCAAGCACAGCGACAAAAATTTGAGCTGTTTTTACTTCACCTGTTGAGGCACAGACGATAGGTACCGTTTGGCCAGCGTAGTCGACGAATAGTTTGTCACCCGCTTTGTGAACTTGCCTCATCGAGCGTTGCTGTTTCTTCTTCCACGTTGAATAGTGATAGCAAAATCGAGAATAGCTGTAGTAACAATCTTTATTTTGCTGTACATGCTCTTCCCATAACAGTTGTTTAGTGACCCCTTTTTTCTTGAGCTCTAAATGGATTTCAGCCCAGTCGGTTGATGGGCATTTTATATGTTGAGTCGATTCAGGCTTTGAATAAAAAAGCTTTTCCAGAGTTGAATCATCCAGCTCTGGTGGTAAAGGCCAGCTCAATTTTAATGCTTTTGCTTTGAAAAGAACTTTCTGTACAGCTCCAACACTCGACTTTGTGCTGCTATGTATTTGACGTAGTGTCAGCTGGGCACCAAGACCGAGCCGTAAAATTTCTCTTATATTTCGCACTGTTAATCTCTTAGTTGCCATTACCATTATCCATTTGGTTTAAATAGAAAATGGTAGTTAAAGAAACAATGCTCTGAAGTTGTTCTTGTGGGTCGTGATCACCAATTCTTGCATCGTGATCGCTGATTCCTGTTTTGGACGAAATTTGTTCACGATAAAGCAAGAATTATTGATCACAGTTAGGCAAGAATATGCGATCACGATGGGCAGGAATTTTTGATCACGTTAGGCGAGAATATGCAACCTGACTGTTCATGGTAGGGGTCGGTGGTTCGAATCCACTCGGTTGTACCAGTTTTTATGATTGAAAATATTTCAAGAAAATCTATATAAAAACATTTCAAAGTTTAAATCACCCTTTAATTGTCAGTATAAACAATAGTTTACACTTAAAACACCTATCAATTTTATTCAATGCAGATGTATCGTTTTGTTAATTTTTTATCAAGTTTTCTATTTCAACAGTTAACAAAAAATGAGGTATGCCTATTTGTGACGAATTTGTGGCAAATCATTATTTTTGCTCATTGACCACTTTCAACTACTATGACCCCTACCTGCATCGTGTAAACATCAAAATTTGTCACTCTTTATCATTGTGAAGTTTATTGATTTACTAGCTCATATCTTTAGCCAACTACTTCGCCATGTTCATCTTTTTACTTAAACATGAAATGTCTATTGAGGAGTTGATAAAATGCGACAGACTCTATCGCATTTAGGATTGTAATATGTTGGTATCTAGTATCACCTAATACCCAAAAAAATTGGCCACACTTCTTTTTTTCGACATAAAAATATCAATATTATCTAGGTTTAGTGTCATTGCCTTTCTTACTCGACTCTTATGCTGCTTTGTCACACCACATTCGTTTGCCAATTTTTTAAGTACTTTCTTTGCTTGTCGACTAAAAGAAACATTTGAAAATTTTCCTCTAACCTGCAACCAAGCAATAATACAGACCACATCAGTTAAAGTTTCATCAGTTAATTGTACTAATAAATCGATACAAGCTTGTCTCTCTCCTGCTTCAAGTAATTCATCAAACGTAATTAAGGAAATGTCATCATTTATTGTAGTAAGCCATTGTTCAATCTTATCTTCATCAGTAGGTGCTTTGGCCGACTCCTTCACCCTCAAAAATGCAGGGATATCGAGATAGTCTAATTCATTATTTGGAGATGAATTACAAGATGAGTACGTTGTTACACTCGGTTCTGATGCTTGAACAGTTTTAGGCGTAACTTTTTCCTTAAAAGGCGAACTTAATCTTCCACTTCCAAAAAAGTCAGCCTCGATGTCTAAGCTGTACATCACCCCTCGAGGTTCACTCCGACCTATCCCAAACTTGCCTTCTGGTAATTGATGCTTAATATCAATAAATTCAGGCATACCTTCAGCTTTAACTTCCCTTTCAGCTACCAAAACACAACTCGTATACTCAGTTACTAATTGGTACTGTTCAGCAAGCATTGCTGCATCAGCATCGTTTAAGTTGGGCAACTTCGATTGAACTGCAAGTCGAGCAAGTGTACTTGCATTTTGGGATGTTGATTCAGTTATATGGTTTGTAATAGGCAATGTATAGCAGTGCTGCTGACCGTTAATTCCATATAAATAGTCGGTACTGAAAAACATAACTTCAAGATTTAAAATGTACGGCATCTGATTTACGCAAAATTCAGAACCGTACCCAAAAGCAACATTTCTTATATTTCGCATCAATTTCACTTCAAAATAGCCAAAACTCACCATCTTTTTCGAGCAAAAAGAAAATGGCTAACCACTTTCTCAGGTTCCAGGCACACGCAGCCATTAGAAGGTTTATTGAGTCGCCAACACTGCCTTTTAACCAGTTCTTACACAGCCTAAAATCACTCTTCAAATGCCCGATTACTGGTTCAATTGTTGCCCTTTTTTTACAGAGTTCACTTTTGCGTTTTCTCTTTGCTTGCGAGTCCCGTTTTAATGGCCGACTAGGGATAACAACTTCTTGGTCAACATACTGCTTACACCCTTTATAGCCTTTATCTACAACGGCTGTAGTGATTTTACTCTTTCGGTGTTTATGGGCATGGTCAAGTGCAGGCTTAAGCAATTTTGAGTCGTGTTCATGCTCGTCATGACTGGCGACACCGATGATTAATTGACTCTGCTCTGTGAGCACGACAGAAGCCTTCTTACCATACTTTGTGGTCTTTGCCTTTCCCTACGCAGTAAACATCGGGTTCATGAAGACTGTAAATCTTATTTTTATCTTTACGTTGCTGTGTAATGGCTTTTTCATAATTAGTAAAATTCTCTTTTTGTAAATCAAGGACATCTTGTGGAAGTTTGCGTTGTAGCTCCCTTAAAAGCTTACCTGCGATAACACGTAACCTTTTTAACGCTCTTCTGGCTTTGCTTCGATTTTTGGCATGTCTAAAGCTTCGACAGTCAATGCGTAGCTGTTTGACTTCTTTGACATAAGTACGTCTTTGCTTGATCCCAAATACTTTGGCTAGTTTATTGAGTCGGTTAACCACCTTGATGGCAAGTTTGCTATCTGTCGGATAAGTAATGGCTTTTTCTTGGACGGTTGTATCAACGTACACGGTGTCATCTTCAGCTTTGTCACCGTGTAAAGCCACAGATAATGCAAAGATTTTTTCACAGCCTTTTTCACCGATGCGCTTACGAAAAACACTGAGTTCACTGGCATCACAAGGGCGTGCTGTTTGAAACTCTGTCTCACCACAAAACACTTAAAAATACACGTTCATCAGCCACTCATCGACCAAGGCTTCATCGCTGAGTTTGTAAAGTTGCTTGAGTATTAGCAAACCGCACATCAACCGAATTGGCTTCGCTTTACGGCCTAATTTTTTGTATAACGGCTTGAACTCTTCTTCCAACGCTCGCCAATCAAAGGCATTAGCTAAAATGAGTAAAGGGTGAGTTTGCAGAAGTTGGTCTGTGATATCAAACAGACTGGCATGAGGTAAATTTGACGGGCTTTCTTTGAGCACTTTTAGCACCAAAACGACCAGAAACCGTAGGTTCACTATATCATTTCTGGTCGAAATTGAATGTATCAAATAGCTATATTTTATTAGCGATCAGAATGTTAGATGTTTTTCATGGCCGACTAAATAATCGACGTCATTGATTACGACTTCTGATGACCAAGCAAACAGGTTGCATGTATCACCACTATATACATTACTATTGGCCACCATAGTTGAGGTTGTTATGCATTTATCCCATTCTATGTGTACATTATCCAATCTAGTGTAGTGATTTAAATTGAGGCTCTTTTAAGATTCCAGACTGCTTTGATAGACTGAGGCTACCTATTCATTTTCATAGCACTACTGAAGATGGAAGTTCTCAAAATCACAGACTTGATTAGCAATTTTAAATGTTTTGAAACTGTACGTCAGTTAAGGTGGCCTAATGGCATTAGTTGCCCTCATTGTCACTCAGATTCCATCAAGAAAAACGGTCACGACTCAAGTCAGACAGACTGCCAGCATTACCAATGCAAAGGCTGTGATCGTTACTTCGATGATCTCACCGCAACAGTATGGCTCTTATTGGATTCCAGACTGCTTGCATACCAGTAGTTCGATTAATGGTTCGAGCAGTCCTTTTCCTCGGAGCCCTACATTATTAGGACTTACGCATTGATGGTACTGTGCAATTTTGGTAGGAGTTGCTCTTTGCCTTTCGCAAAATGTTCAATGAAAGCACCAACAACATCTTTAAACAGTTCACGTTGGTGCTGATAAATATTGGTGAACTCTTGCGCTATCCGCATTTTTTGTAGATAAACAAAACTCAAAATGCTTGAGAAGATGTGATTTCGTACAGGTCGCTCACTACGCACTTGAAAATGCTCAATATGACAGACTTGCTTGATTGCTCTGTGATATTGTTCAATTTGCCAGTGTTGATCATGAATGGCTTTAAAGTCATCATGCTGAAAAGGTTCTTCCTCTGGCAAGTAAACCACGTAGTAGCGATGCTGGTCTTTTAGCGTCGTTCTAAACAACCTGACCTTGCCAAAATCTTTAAGCCAAACCTCCAAACCGTCACAAGGAACGTCAAGGTGCTGAATTTGCAGCCATTGGCCTTTTTCCTGCGATACTGTTCTGTTTTTCTCGACAGCAAACATGAATCCTGTCTGATGGTTTTTAATCGTCTTCAGATTCCTGACGCAGCTGTACCAAGAGTCTCCCGTTACAAACTTTGGCTTGAGTCCCCAATCCAGTACTTCTGCCAGCATTTCACGAAAATAGTCATTTTTAGTCTTGCCTTCGGATTTATCGCATATCCTGTAATTGACGGGCATATGGCGACCAGTCATGTCGGTGTAATAGAGGGTTACGAGGTTAATCCCTTTGACTGCTCGATGGTGTTTCCCTGACCAAAAATGACTCACCAGTTCTACGTGATGACTGTAAGGTTTATCAAGTACGCTATCATCAACACTCAAAGTACCACCAACAAGACATAGATCTTGAGCTGCCTCATCAAATAAGTCTTTCGGTTGATAATCTTCACGATGAAGAAAGCGGTTAACGCTATCGTGAGAGATACCCGTCACTTCTGCCAACCTTGTGCATGTTGATGATTTTGTTTCACTTATCAAAAATCCCATGTATTGCGGAAGAGTACATCTGGCTGTCGTTGGGCGAGTAGTCTTTCTCACTTCCATCCCTGAAAATGATCATTTTACCCGATATCAAATTTCAAAACACTCTGTCAATGCGTAAGTCCTAATTATGTACAAACTCAAAAAAGCCAAGATAAAGCGGTAATTTTTCCTGTGACAACCCACGGTGTGGCCTCAGCCAACTCCTGAGTAATGACCAGAAACCTTCTATCGTATTGACGTGTACCTCATAGATACCGTCACCATCATCATCCCTTGCGTACTCGTGTTTCCCGTGACAAACACTCTTGTGCTTATAGCCCCAATCTTCAAGTGAGTCATAGATATTGTACTCATCTGTATATACCGTTGAACCAGACTTCACTAACTTCTCAATGATAGGTTTGATTGTAACTTTTTGAACGTTCTCAAGCAGGCTTATTGCAACTTCTCCACCTCGCTTGATCATACCGAGCACTGATGGTTTTTCTGAAGCCATTGTTCCTCTTCCGGGAGCACCTTTAAGTCTTCTTTTTTCTTGGCTTGCGCTTCAGATTTTTTTACGGCTTCAGGATATCCTTTGTATCCAGCAACAACATACATTTCATCAAATTCCACTTCACCTTGAAGCTCTGTTTCTGGTTTACATGCAACCACTCCAGAACGGAGTACGCTGGTCATTTCATGGACATCTGAGACATTTAAATCTAACTCTTACGATATTTGGTTGTTAGATAAGTTTAACCCCATAAAATACAGGCACGTTATCCATATTTTTAGTGGTTGGTGATGCCCTGAAAATACCGTTGCAGTGAGATCATCGAAGTAACGCTCACAGTCTTTGCATTGGTAGTGCTGGCAGTCTGTCTGACTTGAATCGTGACCGTTTTTCTTAATGGAGTCTGAGTGACAGTGAGGGCAACTAATGCCATTAGGCCATCTTAACTGACGTACTGTTTCAAAGCTCTTAACGTTGCTAATCAAATCTGTGATTTTGAGAACTTCCATCTTCGGTAGTATAACGAAAATGAATAGGTAGACTTAATATATCAGAGCAGTCTGGAATCCGAAAAGAGCCACTTTAAATTGAATTTATGGACATTTTATTTAGAAAAAGGGGGGGGAGTGTTATTTCTGAATTGGAAAGCGGATGTTTCCTATACTTCATCGTATCGCTATGAAGCTTGGGGCAAAACCGATTTATCAACCTAACCACTACTTTTTTAATTTCCTACTGAATACACATTCACTGAAAAAGACTGACTAACGTTAAAGTTTAAGTGCAATAGCCTTATTCAAACTTATTAAAAGCCAACCCATTGCGGAGGGGGTGTCGCGCAAATCTCGCGCACATTAATATTTACGCATACGATAAGAACTAAAAAGGATATTTAAATCAAAAAGAAAATTGGTCGGTATGAGAGGATTCGAACCTCCGACCCCTGACGTTCATGACAGGCACAGATGTCATGAAGGTTTAATGTGAATTCAATAAATTAAAATGAGTTAAAGCAATTTAAAGCGGTCAGCTGAGTTTTTCAGGCTCAGCATTGTTGACAATCTTAGTTACAAAATGACAAAAAATACCGAAATACCATTACAGTTACCGTTAAGATTAGCTTATTGTTGACAATGAGAAAAATAAACACTAACCTGAACAGCAATTAAATCTTGCTCACTTTAACTATGATATGACCGAAAAGTCGAAAACACTGGTTGACCGGATTCTGACTCAAATTCAGAACAGTATTATTACCGGTGAAATCCCCGCCGGCAGTAAAATCAACGAGCAGTCTATCGCGGGGCAATATGGCATCAGCCGCGGGCCGACCCGTGAAGCCTTGCAGACACTGGAGCGTCAGCGCTTGGTGGTTCGGGTGCCGCATGTCGGCGCCAGAGTGGCTCAGCTCACCGTCAAAGAACTAAACGAGCTTTACCAGCTGCGCAGCGTGCTTGAGGGCATGGCTTGTGAGCTGGCCGCCGATCGCATTACACCATCACAAACCCGGTCACTGACAAGCCTGCTTGAACGTCAGGAACAAGCACTCACCGATGGCGACCATGACTTTCAGCGACAGAGCGAAATCGACTTCCATTACCAGATTATTCAGGCCTGCGGTAACCGCCATCTGCAGGAAACCCTGACAGGCAGCCTTTATCACCTGATTCGGATGTATCGCTTCCAGACCAGCGGTAACGAACGCCCGACCGACGCCATCGCCGAGCACAGAAAAATCGTCGACGCCATTACCGAGGGAGACGGTGAGCTGGCCGATTTATTAATGCGCCGCCATATTGAGCGAGGCAGAAAAAACACCGAAATCAAACTGATTGAGCGGCAGAAACAACAAGCCGCCGCAGAGTCTTTATTCGCCCTGAGTGACGCATAACCTCTGCCCTACGACAAGGAAACTGAAGATGAAAAAAAGCGCAGGACTCCGTTTCAGAGAAGCCGTCGCCGATGCCGACCCGCTGCAAATTGTAGGCACCACCAACGCTTATTTTGCGTTAATGGCTGAGCGCGCGGGTTTCCGGGCGTTATACCTATCCGGCGCGGGCGTCGCCAACGCCTCCTACGGTTTGCCGGACTTAGGCATGACGACGATGAACGATGTCATTATTGACGCCGGCCGTATTACCTCAGCGACCGACATACCACTGCTGGTTGATATCGACACCGGCTGGGGCGGCGCGTTCAACATCGCCCGAACCATTCGTGAATTTGAAAAAGCCGGCGTCGCCGCCGTTCACATGGAAGATCAGGTTTCTCAAAAACGCTGCGGACACCGCCCGAATAAAGCCGTGGTCAGCACCGGGGAAATGGTTGATCGCATTAAAGCCGCCGTTGACGCGCGCGGTGATGACAACTTCGTCATTATGGCGCGCACCGACGCGGTCGCCGTTGAAGGTCTTGAGGCCGGTATCGGGCGCGCCAAAGCCTATGTTGAAGCCGGCGCCGATATGATTTTTGCCGAGGCATTAACTGAGCTTGAGCAATACCGCCATTTCCGTCAGCGAGTGAATGTACCGATTCTGGCTAACATGACCGAATTCGGAAAAACCGAGCTGTTTGATAAACAAGCGTTAGCGGAAGCCGGCACCGACATGGTGCTGTATCCGCTGAGCACCTTCCGCGCCGCTAACCAGGCCGCGTTAAAGGTGATGCGGGCGTTAATCAGCGACGGCCACCAGCGCAATGTTATCGACACCATGCAAACCCGCGCCGAACTTTATGAGCACCTGGGTTATCACGAGTTTGAGAATAAATTGGATCAGCTGTTCAGCGGCGGTAAATAAGTCATCCGTATCCGATAAAACATCTCTGTGTCGTCACGCTTGCGAAAGCGAGTATCCGGTGCTTTTTTAATTAAGTCACCGGACAGGAGTCCGAAGGACGTAGAACGCCGGTTTCAGATGGCGGGCGAAACTGACACACCGGCCTTCGCCGGGTGACAGGGAGAGTAAGGCAATGATTATAAAAATTTAAATAATATAAAGGAAAGACAGCAATGGTAGATAAAAAACCAGGCGGCGCCGGTCTTCGCGGCCAGAGCGCCGGTGAAACCGCGCTCAGTACCGTGGGAAAATCAGGTTCAGGTCTGACTTATCGTGGTTACGATCTTAAAGATCTGGCCGATAACGCCACTTTTGAGGAAGTGGCCTACCTGATCTTAAAAGGCGAGCTGCCGGATCAGGATCAGCTTGACGCTTATAAAGCTAAACTGAAAAGCATGCGTGGTCTGCCGCGGGCGCTGAAAGAAGTGTTAGAGCGTATTCCCGCTTCAGCGCATCCGATGGATGTGATGCGTACGGGCTGCTCCGTGCTGGGTAACTTAGAAACGGAACAAAGTTTTGACCGGCAGGGTGAGGCGGCGGATCGCTTACTGGCGGTTTTCCCGTCTGTCATCTGCTACTGGTACCGTTTCAGCCACGATGGCGTGCGTATTGAAACCGAAACCGATGACGAGCAAATCGGCGCTCACTTCCTGCGTCTGCTTCACGGCGCAAAGCCGTCTGAGCTTCACGTGAAAGTGATGGACAGCTCTCTGATCCTATACGCGGAGCATGAATTTAACGCCTCGACCTTTACGGCGCGTGTTTGCGCCTCAACCCTGTCGGATATGCACTCATGCATTACGGGCGCGATCGGCTCACTTCGCGGCCCGTTGCACGGCGGCGCCAATGAGGCGGCGATGGAGCTGATCCGGGAGCTTAAAGATGAAAAGCACGCACGTGATACGCTTGCCGGCATGCTGGCCCGAAAAGACAAAATCATGGGCTTCGGTCATGCGATTTATCGAGAGTCGGATCCGCGTAACGCCATCATTAAATCATGGTCAGAGCGGCTTGCGGCCGATTTCGGCGATGACCGTCTCTACCGTGTTTCCGTGGCTTGTGAGTCATTCATGTGGGAGCAAAAGAAGCTCTTCTGTAACGCTGACTTCTTCCACGCCAGCGCCTATCACTTTATGGGGATTCCGACTAAGTTATTCACGCCGATTTTCGTATGTTCACGCTTAACGGGCTGGGCGGCGCACGTGATGGAGCAACGCTCGAATAACCGTATCATTCGCCCGAGCGCGGATTATATCGGCGAAGCGCCGCGGGCGGTAAAACCGATTTCTGAGCGCCGGGGATCCTGATAATCTCAAGCAGTCGCCTTGAGCGGTAAGTCTTGCCCGCCCTTTGAGCAAGACTTTTGCGGCAACCCGATTGTTAACTCAGCCCCGGACTGATAAAACCCGGATGTATAAAACCGGATGTATAAGACCAGATGTATAAACATAGTGTGTGGACAGACTTATGAACACCAATTACCGCAAATCCCTGCCCGGCACCCGGCTTGATTATTACGATACTGAATCCGCGATTAACGCTATCAGCGCTGACGCTTATAAGACACTGCCTTACACCTCAAAAGTTCTGGCCGAGCAACTGATCCGCCGTTGTAATCCGCGAGATTTAACCGCCTCGCTGCAACAGATCATCGGCCGTAAGCGTGATCTTGACTTCCCCTGGTATCCGGCGCGCGTGGTTTGTCACGACATTCTCGGCCAGACCGCGCTGGTCGATTTAGCGGGTCTGCGTGACGCTATCGCCGACAAAGGCGGCGATCCCGCTTCAGTAAACCCTGTTGTACCGACACAGCTGATCGTCGACCATTCACTGGCTGTTGAAGCGCCGGGATCTGATCCTGACGCGTTTGAGAAAAACCGCGCCATTGAAGACAGACGCAACGAGGATCGTTTCCACTTTATCGAGTGGACTAAGACCGCCTTCAAAAACGTCGATGTGATTCCGGCGGGCAACGGCATCATGCACCAGATCAATCTGGAGAAAATGTCGCCCGTGATTCAAGCCCGTGACGGTGTGGCTTTTCCTGATACCTGTGTCGGCACCGACAGTCACACGCCGCACGTTGACTCATTAGGTGTTATCGGCCTCGGTGTCGGCGGCCTTGAGGCCGAAACCGTGATGCTCGGTCGTCCGTCTATGATGCGCCTGCCGGACATTGTCGGCGTTAAGCTGGCCGGCCGGCGTCAGCCGGGCATTACCGCCACCGATATCGTACTCGCCCTGACAGAGTTCCTGCGTGAGCAACGTGTGGTTTCAGCGTATCTCGAGTTCTTCGGTGAAGGCGCCCGGGCGCTGACCGTCGGCGACAGAGCTACGATCTCAAATATGACGCCCGAATTCGGCGCGTCCGCGGGGATGTTCTATATTGACGAGCAGACCATTGATTATCTGAAATTAACCGGTCGTGAGCCCGGGCAGGTGGCGCTGGTAGAACATTACGCCAAAACCACCGGCCTGTGGGCTGATGATATGGCTCAGGTGCGGTACGAACGAGTGCTGGAATTTGATATCTCAGCCGTCTGCCGGAATATGGCGGGGCCGTCGAATCCGCATCGTCGTCTGCCGACCTCAGAACTCGCCGGCCGTGGGATCGCGAAAAAGTGGCGGCGGCAAGAAGGGCTGATGCCGGACGGCGCGGTGATCATCGCCGCTATCACCTCCTGCACCAACACCAGTAACCCCCGAAATGTGGTCGCCGCCGGTCTGGTGGCGAAAAAGGCCAATGAGCTCGGTTTAACGCGCAAACCCTGGGTTAAGACATCATTCGCCCCGGGCTCAAAAGTCGCCAGGCTTTACCTCGAGGAAGCGGGGTTACTGCCTGAGCTTGAGAAACTCGGCTTTGGTATCGTCGGTTACGCTTGCACCACCTGTAACGGCATGAGCGGGGCGTTAGATCCCAAAATCCAGCGGGAGATCATTGACCGTGATTTGTATTCCACGGCCGTACTTTCGGGCAACCGTAACTTTGACGGCCGGATCCACCCTTACGCTAAACAAGCCTTTTTAGCGTCACCGCCTCTGGTTATCGCTTACGCGATCGCGGGTACGATACGTTTTGATATCGAGCGGGACGCTTTAGGTACTGACGCGAACGGTAATCCGGTTACGCTGAAGGACATCTGGCCGTCGGACGAGGAAATAGATACCATCGTGCGTGATAACGTTAAACCTGAGCAGTTTAACCGAATCTACGTCAGGATGTTCGATTCAGATCAGGCGGAGCAAGCGCCGGATCCCTTGTATGACTGGCGGCCGCAAAGTACCTATATTCGCCGCCCGCCCTACTGGGAAGGCGCGCTGGCGGGCGAGAGAACCCTGAGCGGAATGCGTCCGCTGGCGGTTTTAGGTGACAACATCACCACGGATCATTTATCGCCGTCAAATGCGATTTTAGCGACGTCCGCCGCGGGTGAGTATCTGGCGAAGATGGGGCTGCCGGAAGAGGACTTCAACTCCTACGCGACGCACCGCGGTGATCATTTGACGGCGCAGCGGGCGACTTTCGCTAATCCCAGGCTGTTAAATGAAATGTGTCTGGATGCCGACGGCGGCATCATTCAGGGCTCACTGGCCCGCGTCGAGCCCGAAGGTCAGCAAGTTCGTATGTGGGAAGCCATTGAGACCTATATGGAACGCAAACAGCCGCTGATCATTATCGCCGGCGCCGATTACGGTCAGGGCTCTTCCAGAGACTGGGCGGCGAAAGGCGTTCGTCTCGCGGGCGTTGAAGCCATCGCCGCTGAGGGTTTTGAGCGTATTCACCGCACGAATCTTGTCGGGATGGGAGTACTGCCGCTGGAGTTTCAGGCGGGTACGACTCGTAAGACACTGGAGCTTGACGGCACGGAAACCTATGACGTGATCGGTACGCCGCTGCCGGGCGCTACCCTGACACTACGAATTATCCGTAAAAACGGCGGGCGAACCGATGTGCCGGTAACCTGCCGGCTCGATACCGCGGAAGAAGCTCACGTATACAGCGCGGGCGGCGTGCTGCAGCGTTTCGCCCGGGACTTTTTAGAGGCGAACGGCTGAATATGATTGTCACACCCGGAAAAACCGGTGTGACTTTTAATTCAACCTGAACATTAGTAGCTGATGATAAGTTTCTTCAGAGTTTCGGCGTTCAGATTTAGCGCAGAACAAGGCGCAACGCAGGTCGCACAGCCACGGCTGCGTAACCGAAGTCGCAACGCTGTAGCGCGCGGTAAAGATGGGCATAAAAAAATGTCAGAAAACTTATGGCCATCTGCTTAACGCGGTTATCAGGCATTTATGCGTCCGACTGCTTTTTTCAGATTTAAGGAGTTATTTTATGACTTTTGCTCCGCAAATTAAAATTCCGGCGACTTATATGCGCGGCGGAACCAGTAAAGGCGTGTTTTTCCGCTTGCGGGATTTGCCCGAATCCTGCCAGGTTGCCGGAGCCGCGAGAGACAAGCTGCTGCTGCGGGTGATCGGCAGCCCGGATCCTTACGGTAAACAAACCGACGGCATGGGCGGCGCGACATCCAGCACCTCTAAAGCCGTCATTTTAGCTAAAGCCGAAGACGGTGAGCATGACGTTAACTATTTGTTCGGCCAGGTGGCGATTGATAAAGCCTTTATCGACTGGAGCGGCAACTGCGGTAATTTATCCTGCGCCGTCGGTGCCTTCGCGATTCACGCCGGATTAGTGGATAACAGTAAATTGCCCGAAAACGGCACGGCGACCATCAGAATCTGGCAGCAAAACATCAACAAAACCATCGTCGCCAAAGTGCCGGTAACTCATGGCGAAGTACAAGAAACCGGAGATTTCGAGCTTGACGGCGTGACTTTTCCGGCCGCCGAAATCGAATTAGAGTTTCTTGAGCCGGCGGATAAAACCGCCAGTTTATTCCCGACGGGAAATCCGGTGGATGAGCTGGAGGTGCCTGATGTCGGCACGTTTAAAGCCACCATGATTAACTCGGGCATTCCGACGATTTTTGTCAGCGCTGACGATATCGGCTATCAAGGCACTGAGCTGCAGGATGACGTCAATAATGATGAAGCGCGATTAGTCCGGTTTGAAAAAATCAGAGCCTACGGCGCGCTGAAAATGGGCTTGATTCAAAAACTTGAGGACGCTCAGACTCGTCAGCATACGCCGAAAATCGCTTTTGTCAGCCCGCCGAAAGCTTACACGGCCTCAAGCGGCAAGCGAATTAATGAATCAGATGTTGATTTGTTAGTCCGCGCCTTATCTATGGGTAAATTACACCACGCCATGATGGGCACCGCCGCGGTTGCCGTGGGCACGGCGGCGGCGATTCCGGGCACCTTAGTTAATATCGCCGCCGGAGGCGGTCAAAAGCAGAGCGTTCGCTTCGGCCACCCGTCCGGAACATTAAAAGTCGGCGCGGCCGCTTCAAAGGTGTCAGGTAAATGGATCGTTGATAAAGCCGTAATGAGCCGGAGCGCCCGTATTTTGATGGAAGGCTGGGTCAGAGCTCCGTTCACGGAATAACTCAGGGACGCGACAGAAAGGACGCAGCGAATAATATGCCGTCACTCCGGCGCGGGACAGAGTCCGGCGCCTTTGATTAATTTCGCGGAGGTCTCAGGATACCCGCCTTCGCGGGTATGACAAATGAAAGGTTGAAATTTAAACCGGTATCTTTTGAACCGCGAGATCCGTAAAGGCTTGCCCGGTTGTCAGCGGCGGGCCTTCCTTATTACGCCCTGACGGATACAGCGCCCGCCATATTCGTCATCAGGGCGTGTAATGACTGATCCGCGTGATTCATCAACGCCGGATTCGCGCCCGCTCTGACCAGCTGTCTGACCGCCGTCGGGTTACTCATTTGAGCGGCGATGGCGGCCGCCGTGTTGCCGTTTTGATCCTGCGCGTTAATTTCTTCAGGTTTGGCGTGGGCAAGCAGCATAGATAACATGTCGTTATCTTTCATTTCAGCGGCGATATGCAGCGGTGTTTTACCTGCGTTGTTAGCGGAAAAGGCATTGGCGCCAATTGCTTTTATCATGGTTTCAGCCGTTTGAACCGAACCGCTGGCAACCGCTAAATGTAAGGCGTGATTACCGTAATTATCTGTCACTGAGGGATTAAACCTGGGACTGCTTAAAGCCGCTAATTGCGCGGCGTGTTCCGGTTGCCCCCGGTAAGCGAGTATGTGAAGCGCATTGCGTCCGTGCTCGTCAGTATCACGGACACTTAAATTTTCCCGCGCTCGTAACAGTAAATAAGCGGTTTTATATTTGTTGTATGCCACAGCGAGAAATACCCGGCTTCTTGTTTCTTCTTTTGCCCGCTGCGCCTGATGTCTGGGTAATTGCAATGCCTGTTCACGGCGTTCTTTTATAAGCTGAATCGCCTGCTCCATACAAAACTGCTGCCAGGCGGGATCGGTGCCGATTTCGGGAGTAAAAATCAGCATGGCCGTAAGTATCTCATCCACCGGCACCGCGCCCGTCGCCTCGTCGACAGCAAGAGTGAAGTCACTTACATTCTGGTACATGCCCGAATAAACATAATCTTCAAGCTGCTGATCATTAAAGCGCTTAAACTTTGAGCCGGAGTCATCAAAGGCACCTCGGACAAATTCATCAATCTGCTCAGATAACACCGATTTTCCGGCGTCAGATAAATTGAGACGATGCTGAATTTTAGACTTCAGATAATTCAGTTTATGTTTGTAACGTTGCGTGAACTGTTCATAGCGTTTGCCTGAAGCTTTGAACTCCTGAACGGTCATTCCGCTGGATACGAAATCAACACCGGTATCAACGTCTCTCTCAAGCTCAAGCTCGTGAGACAGATTGGCATAATCTCGCCTGTGCAGGGCTTCCGACGCGGAGATACTTTTAGCAGGATTAATGGCCATATGTCTTGCTCCGAAAATAATAGCTGAGAGTAACAAATTAGGCGATTTTTGAACCTATATCAACAAAGATTAAAGAAGTTTAAGAATAGACGACAGCGGGAATAAAGGCGCTGACAGCGCCTTTATTAATAAAAATTAATTACCTGCGATTTGCAGTTCACTCAATAAAATTCCGCCGGTGCGGATTGATGAGCGTAAATCTCTGTCTTTCGCGACGGCCTGAACATTGAGGTACATGTCTTTTAAATTACCGGCAATGGTGATTTCCTCCACAGGATGAACTATCACACCGTTTTCGACATAAAAGCCGGCCGCGCCCCGTGAATAATCACCCGTGACCGGATTTACACCCTGCCCCATTAACTCGGTGACAATCAGACCCGTCGCCATCTGCTTTATCAGCTCCTCAAAAGTTTGTCCGCTATGGCTCAATGTCCAGTTATAGATACCGCCGGCGTGACCGGTATTTTTCATTCCTAACTTGCGGGCCGAATAACTGGTCAGCAGATAGGTGCGCAACTCACCCGCGTCAACGATTTTTCTCTCCTGAGTAGCGACACCCTCAGAGTCAAAGTTCGCGCTGGCTAATCCGCCGGTTAACCGCGGCTGCTCCTCAATGGAAAACCACTCAGGAAATACCCGCGTGTTGAGAGAGTCCAGTAAAAAACTCGACTTGCGGTATAGCGCGCCGCCGCTGACAGCCCCGACAAAATGCCCGATAAAACCGGTCGCAATCTCAGGAGATAATAACACGGGCAGTTTTCCGGTGGTAATCTTACGGGCGTTCAATCTGGAAACGGTTTTTTCCGCTGACTTACGACCGATAACATCAGCGGCCTCAAGATCCGCGAACTTACGGGCAACCGTGTAATCGTAGTCCCGTTGCATACCGCCTTGGTCGTCAGCGCCGATACTCACGCAACTCAGACTGTAGCGGGAGCTGCGATACCCTTCTAAAAATCCGTGGCTGTTACCGTAGACTTTAATGCCCGTATGAGCGTTGGCGCTGGCGCCGTCAGACGCTTTAATGCGTCCGTCATACTCTAAGGCGCTGGTTTCAGCCGCGATCGCTAACTCAGCTAACTGAGCCGCGTCGAGCTCCTGAGGATAAAACAATTGTAAATCCGGATTTTCAGTGGCCATATACTCGGCGTCGGCGAGGCCGTGGCAGGGATCGCTGCCGGTGAATTTAGCGATATCATCAGCCGCTTTAACCGCTTGTTTAATCGCGCCGGCGGATAAATCGGAAGTCGAAGAGCTGCCTTTACAACCGTTACGGTAAACGGTTATACCAAGGGCGCCGTCTTTGTTGAACTCAACCGTTTCCGTTTCTTTGCCGCGGACTGATACTGACAAACCCTGTTGTTTGCTGATGGCCGTCTGCGCGGCATCAGTGCCCAGTTGATCCGCATAATCTAACGCGGTCGATACCGCGATTTTTAAGTTATCTAATTCTTTATCGATTTGATTTGAAGTCACGAATTCGCTCTTTTGCTGTTAGCGTCTTTAATCAAGTATATCATCGTTTCATCCCGAAATATTTTCTGACGTGATATCATGTCACCACTGAATATTTAAAAAGAAAATACCCGATGAAAATTACCGATGAAGCCGAACTGAACAAGCAGCCGTACGACAATGATGAGCAATACGTAAGCCGCGCCCGGTTTAAAAAAGACAGCGCGGAAATTCAAAAATTCGGTGAAAAGCTCGCCGCGTTAAGTAAGAAGCAGCTTGATACTTTAGAACTTGATGAGTTTTTATACGACAACTTAGTCAAGCTAAAAACCATAAAACCCAAAACGGAAGCTTACCGCCGCCAGCGGCAGTACATCGGTAAGCTGACGCGTGGTGCCGATCTTGAGGCGCTGCAGGCTAAACTCAGTCAGATGAAAAACACGACCGGTAACGAAAGCGTTCAGGTGGCTAAATTTGAGAAGCTGCGAAAGCGGCTGCTTGAAGGCGGTGACGCCGCGGTTCACGCGGCGGCGGCTGAGCATCCGGCTCTGGACAGGCAGAAACTGCGGCAGCTGGTTCGTAAGGCAAACAAAGAACTTGAAAAAGCCGCTGAATCAAAAGCGGCCGGAGATTTATTTAAGTATCTGCGGTCGGTGATTTAAGCCGGTTTCATTTTACCGCCCGCCTGTTTAGTGAGCTCGTCAGCGTTTCAGGCTTCATCTGAGGCTTCTGTTTTAGTCTCGTCGATAATTTAGCTTATATATTTATATCGCCCTGGCTTCGGCCTCTTCTTTACGCTCACATTTCTTGTTCGTTTTCCTCAAATACACTCCGATAAATCCGGCTGGCCGCGGCACTCCACCTCCGCCGGAATTCATCAACTTTTAGAAATGAGTTTAAAATACTCATCAGGAATACGGCCTCAAAAATTTCTGAATCAACTTCTGTATCCGTTGAGATAATACTCTCAAATTCAAACCTGCAATCCTTAAGTTTTTTTAATCTTCCTTCTATTACTTTAATTAATAATGCTTTTTTTGTTTTAATTTCAAGCCGATCCACCCTCATGATACTGGTGTCAATGAGTAAGATATGTTCTGATTTTTCTCCTCTACGATAAATAGGTTCCACGTCAATACATTTCATTAAGTCTAAAGCCGCGGCTAAAAATTGAGAGGCGCTGAACATATCTGCCCCGCCCTGTCCGGTATAAAGGTAAAGTTCCGGTAAATTATATTCAGTCCGGTTAAAGGAGGTTAATACTTGCTCTACCGTCTCCCGGTAAATCCGGTATAACTCTGCTGAAAATTTAACCTCTTGGTTTGAAAACATGGTTTGAGCTTCAGCAAGTGAAGCGGACAATATATGCCCGTCCCAGAGAGTTTTATGTTCAAACGAATCGGGAAGCCTTACCAGTAAATTTATGACCATTTCGACCGGCTCTGAGCTTTCAAGCACACCTAACAGATCCGCCAGTAATTTGAATTGCCGCGCGGCGTTCCGCAAAGATTCAGGGTTATCCGGTTTCAGCTGACTCCGTGTTGATTGCGCGTATTTCAGCACCTTTATTAAAACAGTGTTTATTTCATCTTCTGTCGCGGCGGTACCGGCGAAATGACATAATCGTTTAAACTGCGTTAATTGTTTAGATTCATCGGATAGAAAATATTCCTTATAGAATTCTTTATTAATTAACTCCTTATGAATTAACTCTTCCAGATCAGCTAACTTATCAGCGAGGAGATATTCACCGGGTCGATATGTTTTTCCCTCCGCTTCTAGATATTTATTTCTCTTAGCTTCTAAATCTAGAATAGTTCTTCTCAAAGTTAAAAATAGCCTGAGGCGATCCACCGGTGATTCCTGCTTACTTAGAACAGTTTTGAAAACCTCTGCCGGAAGCATCGCCATCAGCCCGTAAATCAAAGGATAATGCTCTTCTAAAGGTTTAATACAACTTTTCAGCCATGATTCACTTTCTGAACTCAGAACATACTGATTAGATATTGATTCTGATGATATTAATTCTGATATCACTGATGAAGGAATTGATATTGATGACATTACCGGTGTTAATTCATCCGGCTTTATCGGTGTCGGAGTTTGCGAGTAATAACCCGAATCACCGGCAATTGTCGCGGCGTTGCCGGAAACAGACCTGAGAAAACGTAAACCAGCCTCAGCCGGACCGCCGGATAAGCCTGAATCTAAATATGACGGTCTGATTTTTCTTGTATTTATATAAGCACCGGCAGGCAGGGAACGGGTGCTCCTGAGACTGGCTTCAATGCTCCTGTCATCATAACTGTCTTCAATGCCCCTGTCATAATCACCGGCTTCAATGCTCATTTCATAATGAGATAAAGAACTTTCAGGAGAGGATTGACATGAATCACAAGGATTGTGCCTATTATTTACATGAAATTTTAATTTGGTAATTTTCTTAACCAGCTCCTCCCTTTGACTTGCGGATAAAGTCACCATTTTTTTTACATGAAAGTCTTTTGATTTATCACTGTGTTTCGTTTTAACGCATTTCAACTCTTTAACGCACCAATTTTCAAAGGTAAAGTTTAACGTTATCTTACTGCCCTCATATAAAACAGTAACTGAGCTTTCACTATCTGATCCAAAAATCTCTATCTGAGCTATTAAACCGTCAATGATAGTTTGAGTTAATCTATTCTCCATCATCCCTCCCGGCCGATCAGATTCAAGTTGAAGATTCAGTTTCTAATTTAGATATGTTTCTAAACAATAAAACCCCGATACTAATAACCTAGATAAAATTAAATAGAATTGCACCGAAGATGAACGAAAATTAACGTTAACAAAAAACTGACACTCTTAAATTAACCTTAAAAGCATCAACATTGAAAGTGAAATGATTAACAAATTAAGCGGTGCCGCCCACCGTCAGACGGTCTAATTTAAGGGTAGGCTGTCCGACGCCGACGGGGACGCTTTGCCCGTCTTTACCGCACACGCCGACGCCTTTATCGAGGGTTAAGTCATTACCGACCATGCTGATCCGGCTCATGGACTCAGGACCGTTACCGATTAACGTCGCGCCTTTAACCGCCTGAGTGATCTCACCTTTTTCAATGAGATAAGCTTCTGACGCGGAAAACACGAACTTACCGGAAGTGATATCAACCTGACCGCCGCCGAAGTTAGGCGCGTAAATACCGTTTTCAACGGAGCTGATGATTTCACGCGGATCTGACTCGCCCGCTTTCATATAAGTGTTGGTCATTCTCGGCATCGGTAAGTGCGCGTAAGACTCACGCCGGCCGTTACCCGTTGAGGTCTCGCCCATCAGGCGGGCGTTAAGCTTGTCCTGCATATAACCTTTTAAAATCCCGTCTTCAATTAAGGTCGTCCGCTGAGTCGGCGTGCCTTCATCATCCACGGAGAGCGAGCCGCGGCGGTTTTTCAACGTGCCGTCATCAATCACGGTCACTAAAGCCGATGCCACCGGCTCACCGACACGACCGCTGAACGCGCTTGAGCCTTTACGGTTAAAGTCACCCTCCAGGCCGTGCCCGACCGCCTCGTGCAGTAACACCCCCGGCCAGCCGCTGCCCAGGACTACGGTCATTTCACCCGCCGGAGCGTCCACGGCGTTTATATTTACCTGCGCCTGACGTACCGCCTCACGGGCGAACTCAAAACACATCGGCAAACCGTCGTCACCGGTTCGCATCAATACGCCGTAATCGTGGCGTCCGCCGCCGCCGGCGCCGCCGCGCTCACGCCTGCCCTTGTCCTCTAAAATCACACTGCAGTTAAAACGCACCAGCGGACGAATATCAGCGCTCAGGGTTCCGTCAGTGGCGGTGACTAAGATTTCCTCATGCACGCCTGAGAGGCTCACCACAACCTGAGAAATACGACGGTCTAAACCGCGGATGTAAGCATCCGCCTGTTTCAGCAGTTCGATTTTAGGCGTTTCCTCCAGGGCGGCTATAGGGTCATCAGCGCTGTAAAGGCTGTGAACTTTACCGGCTCTGGCGGCTTGTACCGCCGCGCTCTCACCGGCGGCGGCAATACCGCGGGCCGCAAGAGAGGCGGACTCTAACGCGTCAGCGGTAATGTCATCGGAATAGGCGAAGCCGGTTTTCTCGCCCGCTATCGCACGGACGCCGACACCGCGCTCGATGTGAAAGCTGCCTTCTTTAATAATGCCGTCTTCTAAGACCCAGGATTCATGGCGGCTGCCCTGAAAATACAAATCCGCGAAATCAACTTTATGCTGACGGATCAATTTTAAATAACGGTCTAAACCGTCTAAGCTCAGCTGATCGCCGAGTAAGCTGTTGCCCACTTGGGTTAACATCAGATTCAATTCTCTTGTGAAGTTCAAATTTATTTCAGTATAGGTGACACAAAACGCCTTTGAGCCGTTACCGGCATATTCTGCCGGATTTTACGCAGTCTTTCCATATCAGGTCTCGCCTGAACCCAGCCCACGCCCTCCGGCTTTTGCGCCAGGATTTCGCCCCAGGGATCCACTATCATGCTTTGCCCCCATGTTTCCCGGCGGCTTGAGGCGTGCCGCCCCCATTGTCCCGCGGCGAGAAAATAACACTGAGTCTCAATGGCTCTGGCCTGAATGAGCGTCTGCCAGTGAGCTTTACCGGTGACTTTAGTGAAAGCTGACGGTACAGCGATAAAATCAGCCCCCATCGCCCGCAACGCCTGGAACATATCGGGAAAACGAAGATCATAACAGATCGCTAAGCCGATGTTACCAAAAGGCGTGCCGACGACGGTTAATTGTCCGCCCGGACAAAAGGTATCGCTTTCACGGTAGCTTTGGGTTTCGTCCGCCACCTCGACATCAAACAAGTGCATTTTGTCATAGTGGCCGAGCGTTTTACCTGAGTTATCAAAAAAGTAACAACGGCTGTAAATCCGGCCGTCACCGGCTCTGGCGGGAACGGAACCGGCGATAAGATAGACATCATAACGCCCGGCAAGTTCAGACAGGGCGTGTTTCAGCGGGTTTGTCCCTGTGTCACCTAAAGCGGCAAGCTGCAGGTTTTCATTACCGCCGAATAACAATACGCATTCCGGCAGCACCACCAGCTGTTCCTCGTCCCGCCGCCGGGGAAGCGCATCAAGCCGCGAGCGGATAACGTCCAGATTCCGCTGAACATCCGTGCCGCTCCGGCACTGCAGTAGATTGATTTGCATCAGATGAGTTCCTCAGATAAACCGTATTATCCTGTGGCGTTTTCACCGGTGTTGTATTCGGTTCAGTCCGCCCGGACTGTATTTCAAAAGCTTTCTTTTTACCGCCGCGTTTATCCTGAACAGCTTTTTCAGGCGCCTGCTTTTTTTTCAGCGCTTCGGGGTAAGCTTTTTCTAAAACCGCTTCAGGGATCTCAATTTCCTTACTCTTGCGCTCCAGTTCTTCGATTACAGGTTTTGACATGGTGCCCGTCAGCCTGAAACGAATTTCGGAAATCACCTCAATAACCGGCTCTAACACCTTAGTCAAGGCAAAGGCGCCGATACCTAACGTCCACGCGCTGGTGCTCAGTAATACCACCGTCGGCACACTTGACGCCAGCTTAGGTGAAAAGCGAATGTCGTAATTAAGATTTTGCTTCATTAAATCCGTATAACCGCGCACTTTCACGGTCCCGGCTACGGCATCCATGTTGGTATCGGTGGTTTTCACCACACCATCATCAATGCGTAAATCACCCTCAAAAGTATTGTAATAAAGCCCTTCCCCGAAAACATCAGAAAAATCAAAGGATAACTTACGCAACAGTGAATCTAAGCTGAATAATGAGAAGATCCGGGCGCCCTGGTCACTCACCTGCGATAAATGACCTTTTTCCAGCTCGAAATGAACGTTACCGTTTAAGCGGCTGATATGAAAATCATAAGGCGCGCCCTGCCAGCGCAGTTTTAACTGACCGGAGAGCCCTGAGTCACGAATGCCCGGGTCAATCTTCATCGGCCCGGCTAAAGCGTCAAAGTTATCGGCCTGAATACTGAAATTAAGCTCTGTGGCGCCTGTGTCACTCTTGTCTTTCGCAAACCAGGTTCCCGAGCCGGTAATCCTGATTTCAGGCGCGCTTAACCGCAGGTTATCAAGATGGTAATCCCGGTCGGCCTTGCTGCCGTTAAGGCTCAGGCTGCCCAGTTTATAACCCATAAACGAAAAGTCTTTTGCGGTTAACGCGACAGGCGGAAGTGTCTTTAACACATCAGCGTTTACGCGCGTATTAATGCCCGGAATATCCGCCTGCCCCGATCCGGCCCGCCGCGTTCGCTCACCGGATCCGGCGGGGGATCCACGGGAGAATAAATGCAGTTTATCCGCGGTAATTTTTATCCCTTGCCGTTCCCAGTCCGGATAAAAATCAATCTCTCCTTTAAACGCGTCAGAGTCGGCCTCCAGCCGCCACGTGTTATCCGCTTTTCTGCCCGAGACCGATAATTGCTTTAACGGTTGTCCGAAGACATCGAGTTCTCCGGCGCTGACGGCCAGATGAGTGAGGGGCGGAAAAAAATCAGCTTCAGGACTCCGTGAGTTATCGGATGACGGCTCAGACTGAGCCGCGCCTTTTGAGAAACGCTCTAATATCGGCAGCCAGTCACTTAACCTGGCGTGGCCGGCGTCCATATTCAGCTGGCCGTTTCGCGCCCGTAACTGATCGCCGGGTCTAAATAAACGCCCGATCATAATGCTGTAGGACCGCAATCGTTTATCGGTGAAAGGATCAAACCGCCCCCGGAACTCAAACTGATCACCCAGTCTGATCCCGAGGGCGGCGTTAGTGTTATCACTGATCAGCTCCGCCTGTAACTTGCGTTTCTGCTCCGGGGTCTTTGAAAAACCGTCAGGAAGATCAAGCCCCGTTCCGAGCAGATCAGACTGAACGTCAGCCTGTAAACTGTATCCGCCGTCATTAAACACGATTTTCAGCTTACCCCACCAATCAGCGTGACCGTGATAATAAGTCCGCAGCGGATTATTTAATGCAGCGGGCAGCCTGTCTAAATCCCATTGTCCGCTGAGCGCCGCCGATAATCTGCCGCCGGAGCGCGTTGACCCGGAGTCAAAGCTAACTTGCAGAGGCTGATCAAACAGCCGCGCCATGATGTTATCACCTTCAATAACATCATTATGAAAGCGCACCCCGCCGGTAACCTGAGCTAAATCAATACCGGGGTTAGACACGTATACATCGTTATTATTGAGTTCGACCTGACCGCGCACGCTGGCTTTACCGCCTTCGTACAGAGGAATGGTTAAATCCAGTTTCCCCTTAACAGGCCCGTGAACCTGAACCGCTTTGAGCACCTCACCCGCCGAGTCAGATAACGCGGAGGATTGTAAAACCTCAGTCGCGTCCTCAGCTTCGGTATGTAAATCCGCCCGCACCCCGAGCTCGGCTCCGGCGTCGAGCGACGGAATAAACACGTGAGCGCCGTCGGCTTTAACCTGCGCTAAGTTACCCTTGTTGACCCGCAGATCCATCCGCTCATTCTGAAACAGCGCGTCTAAATTCAGCTCAGTGACCGCGGGCCAGTCGGGCCGGAACCGGAAACGTCCTTTCTGAATATTAAAGCCGGCCTGAAAAATCCCCTCACGCCCCTGATACGGAAAGTCAGCAAAATTACCGTTCCAGACCAGATTCGCCCGCGGGATTTCCCCTGCTTTTAAGGCTGACGCTAAGTAATTACTTAAGTCATGACCCATCGCCTTAACGGGAAAGTATAAATGCGCTTGAGTCACGTCACTGATACGCAGTTCCGCCGCCAGAGCCATACTCACCTTTTGATTAAAATCCAATGACGCCGAGGCGTTAATCCCCAGATCAGCGTTACTTAATCTCAGGCGCGGCACGCTCAAACGCCGCCGTGAAAAATCGAAACTGACCCTGATTGGTTCTCCGGCAAAATGAAGCGGCTTTACAAACAGATTTCCGAAATCTAACCGGTAATTCTGACCCGGTAACTCAGCGGTTAATTTGTCATTACGCAACTCAATATCGGCGTTGACGGCCCCGCTTCCGGGAATGCCGCTGAAGGCTTTCCACGCGAGCCGGGAAATGCCTGAGCTGATACTAAGTCCGTCCGCCCCGGCGTAACGTAATTTTACCGGACCAATATGCCCGGACGGTGATAACGAATGCCACTGACTGAGAGTATGCTCATCAAGCAGAGGATAAAGCGGTAATAAAGGCTCCAGTAAGCCGACGTTCAGCTCACAGAGCGCCGCGCGAAACCGCCCGCCGCTGTAGTCGGCGCTGATGTAAAAATCCCCCCAGGGTTTGCCGTTACTGATCAATTCAAAATCCCGGCTGCGTACTTGCCATTCGCCTGACCCGAAACGCCGCCAGGACAGCATGCCCTTATTAATTTCAAATTTTTGCTGATGATTATCCAGACTCCACTGCATCCGGCTCGGGCTAAAACTCACCAGCGCGGACTGCCAGTTACGATTTGAAAAATCCGCCCATGCCCGCAGGTTGACGACCCCCTGAATATGCGGCGCGTTGACGTCTTTGTTCATCGCCTTGTGGCGGGCGCTCCATAAACCGAGATCTAATGAGTTCGCCGCCGCGTAAGCCCGGCCTTTAAGGGTATCCGGGTCGTGTCCGTCACCGGTAAGTTTAAATTTTAATTCAAGATATTCTCGCGAGGCTTTACTGTTATCCAGCATCAGCTGTCCCTGTCCCTGATGGAGCCCGCCCCGGTTTCGCCAGTAAAAATTATTCAGCAACAACGGCTTATAATCGTGATGCCGGCTGTTTAACTTAATTTCAATATTGGACAATGAATACTGTTTGAGCTGCGCTAACAAAAGCCGGTATAACCAGTCCAGCGCTTGCGTCGCGTCGCCCGCGGAGCGCGTCACGGCGGCGGATGAAGAGGAGGTGAGCTTATCCAGATCAAGCTCAAGTTTAACGCCGTCAACCGTTACATTTTCAACGCGGGGCGATAAAGTCAGTAAGGTCCGCCAGAAATCGATCTTAAACTGAACCTGCCGCAGATTCAGCGCGACGGGTAAACGGCTCTGCTCCGGAAGGTTTAAATTATCAATCGTGACAACGGGCCCGAACGCCCGCCACCGAGCCGATATTTCACCGGCTTCGGCTTTGATACGGTATTGAGAGTCAACAAAGGCAATCAGCTCCTGACGCGCGTTATCCAAATGCGGCAGTAACCCCCGGATCAAACTTACCGTCAACGCAAATAACACCAGAAACGCTACCAGCGCCTTGCGGCAAAACCGTCCTAGTTTTGAGAAGCTGAAAGCGTTTCGCACTAGATCATCACCACATCGTATTTGTTCTGGGCGTACATCGGCTCATTCTGAATACGAATACGCTTATCCAGATAAACTTCAAGCTCAGCCACCAAGTGGCTGTCATCGCCGGTAAGGCTGTTATATACCGCGGGTGAGCAGTAGAGAATAAATTCATCCGCGTTATAAGCGCGTTGCAGACGAATCACCTCACGGAAAATTTCGTAAGATACGGTTTCCACCGTCTTCATGCTGCCCGCGCCGTTGCACACCGGACATTCTTCACAAAGCACATGCTCAAGACTTTCACGGGTACGTTTGCGGGTCATCTCAACCAGGCCGAGACCGGAGAAATCACTGACTCCGGTTTTAACCCGATCATCTTCCAGTGATTTATTCAGGCTCGATAATACCCGCCGCTTATGCTCCTCATTAAGCATATCGATAAAGTCGATAATGATAATGCCGCCGAGATTGCGTAATCTCAGCTGTCTGGCAACGGCATGAGTCGCCTCAAGATTGGTGTTGAAAATAGTCTCCTCAAGATTGCGGTGACCGACAAAAGCACCGGTATTGATATCAATCGTTGTCATGGCCTCGGTTTGATCTATGATAAGATAGCCGCCGGACTTTAACTCAACTTTACGCTCTAAGGCCCGCTGAATTTCATTTTCAATATCGTAAAGTTCAAAAATCGGCGACGGTCCCGTGAAACGCTCAATTTTGTCGGCGATTTCAGGCATGAATTCTTCCGCGAACTGGCTGAGCTCACGGAAAGTCGTCAGTGAATCCACCTGCACCCGGTCAAGATAAGCTCCGGCAAAATCCCGCACGACGCGAACCTGCAGGGGTAAATCCTGATACAATAAACACGGCCCTTTGCGGCGGCGGCGTTCAGTCACTTTACCCCAGACCCGTCTTAAAAAACCGGCGTCCTGCTTTATCTCATCTTCGCCGACACCTTCCGCGGCGGTGCGAATGATAAAGCCGCCGTCCTGATCGACAAAAGGTCCGGCAATGGCTTTCAGGCGATCCCGCTCTTTTTCCTCAATCCGCTGCGAGACCCCCATATGACTGGCGCCCGGCATAAACACCAGATAACGGGAAGGTAAGGTGATGTCCGTGGTTAATCTCGCCCCTTTGGTACCCAGCGGATCTTTCACCACCTGCACCATAATGTACTGCCCCTGCCTGACCAGCTCAGCGATATCACGAACGACAAAATTGCCTTTTTCGTGTTCGCCGACACACTCAGTGTGGGGGACAATATCAGAAGCATGAAGAAAAGCGGCCTTGTCTAAACCGATATCCACAAAAGCCGCCTGCATCCCCGGAAGAACCCGGCTGATTTTGCCTTTATAGATATTGCCCACTAAACCGCGTTTCATCCGGCGCTCAATATGAACCTCTTGTAAGCAACCGTGCTCAACTAAAGCGACCCTTGCCTCAGTCGGAGTAACGTTTATGAGCAGTTCCGAGCCCACTTTGCCTGTCGCTTTCTGTTTTTCGCTCTGGTTCATGTAAACCGCCTCAGCTTTCTAGCCGAAAGCTTTTAATAAATTTCTTGTCGCGGACATCGGCAAACCTACCACAGCTGAATAATCACCTTCAATAGACCCGACAAACGCGCCGCCGGTACCTTGAATACCGTAGGCGCCCGCTTTATCCATCGGCTCCGATGTATCCGCATACGCCGCGATATCCTGCGGCGTTAAATTTACAAAGGTGACTTTTGTCTCAACCAGTTCAACCTGCCGTTTACCTTCAGTGACCACCGCCACCGCCGTCATGACTTTATGGCTCCGGCCTGACAACTGGCTTAACATCTCGACCGCGTGCTCACGGCTGCACGGCTTACCGAGAACAGACTCACCCAGCACCACTATGGTGTCGGAGCCGATGACCACCGCGTCGGCCTCGGCGACTTGTCTGAACCCTTCTTCGGCTTTTTCCAGCGCTAAGCGTTTTACGAAAACAGCGGCAGATTCATTATCAAATTGAGACTCATCTATGTCAGGCGATACGCACTTAAAGATCCGGCCTTTGTCAAGTCGCAGTAATTGCCCCAGTAATTCTTTACGTCTGGGTGACGCGGAGGCTAAAACTAAATTCATATCAATTCACTTTATATTTCAGTGCGATACGGCGGATCATCCAATAGGCCCAAGGCCAGAAAATCACGCCGATAAACGCGGGATAAAACAAAGAAAGGTCAAATTCCGCATTACCAAGAATAAACTCTACCCAGAATACAATTAAGTGGTAAATTATCATAATCGCCATCACCACCAAGGCCTGCTGCCATCTCGGGTAGTTGATCAAACGCTGCTGATAAAACAGCACCAGATAAATACAAACCGAAAACGCCAAAGCCCGGATTCCGAGGGTTGCGCCCAGCAGCACATCAAGCAGCACCCCGAGTACAAACGCCGTTAAAACACCGTAACGGTGCGGACGATGCAGCGCCCAGCAAATCATAATCAGCAATAACCAGTCAGGACGCCATCGCTCGATAACCTCAGGTAAAGGCATCAGCTGTAGTACCGTCGCGACCAAAAAGGTCAGCCACGCGAATAACCGTCCGGTTGCCGAGGCATATATCATGATTCCCGCTCCTTGGTTGTCTTCTGTGACGTCGCCCCGTGATCAGGCCAGATTAATAACACGTAACGAATTCGATCTAACGCCGCTAACGGCTGTGCCAGAACCTGCGCGTAAGTCTGTCCGGCGTCTTTAATCACTTTTGTTACCCTGGCCACAGGGTAACCCTCAGGAAAGCGGTGACCTAATCCGGAGGTAACCAGCAGGTCACCGACACGGACATCGGTACTTTTCGCGACATGCTTAAGCTCAATCACATCAAGCTCCCCCGTGCCGCTGGCGATCAGACGCACATCATTGCGGGTGATCCTTACCGGCAAACCGTGAGTCATATCTGAAAGCAGAAGTACCCGGCTGGTAAATTTATTCACCTGTACCACCTGGCCGACCACCCCCTGCCCGTCAATGACGGGTTGTCCGACAAATACGCCGTCATCGGTTCCGCTGTTGAGCACGACATATTGATGAAAAGGATCATTGGCGACTTCTATCACCTCAGCGACCTTTTTCTGAGTATCCGCGCGAACCGGCGATTTGAGTAATGTTCTCAGACGTTCATTTTCCTGATACAGGTGCTCAAAACGCTGTAAACGCTCACTCATCATTAACTGTTGCCGTAAAAGCTGTTTGTTTTGCTTCTCAAGCATTTCACGGGTAGCGATGCTTTCAGCCGAATAATCCAGAATCCGCCCCGGAACACCGGCGAGGTATTGCAAAGGCGTAAGTAGTGTTGAAACCGAGTTTCTGAACGGCTCTAACATATGATCAGAACCGATCAGTATGATCGACAACACGACGGCTACAAGCAGTCGTGTTTGATGAGAGATTCCACGAACAAAAATAGGCTTCATAAGTGAACGTCGGCATTACGCTGCCAGCAATCCAATTGTGTTAACTGTCTTCAGAGAACAGATCGCCGCCGTGCATATCGATCATTTCCAGCGCTTTACCGCCGCCGCGAGCGACACAAGTGAGCGGATCTTCCGCCACGACCACAGGAATGCCTGTTTCCTGCATTAATAATCTGTCCAGATCACGCAGTAACGCGCCGCCGCCGGTTAACACCATGCCGCGCTCTGAAATATCTGAGGCCAGTTCCGGCGGAGATTGCTCTAACGCCACCATTACCGCGCTTACAATACCCGTCAGCGGTTCTTGTAACGCCTCTAAAATTTCATTGCTGTTAAGCGTAAAGCTTCTCGGGACACCTTCAGCCAGGTTACGGCCGCGTACTTCAATTTCAAGTACTTCGTCACCCGGATAGGCGGTGCCGATAGTATGTTTGATGCGTTCGGCCGTCGCCTCGCCGATCAGGCTGCCGTAATTACGGCGAACATAATTAATGATGGCATCATCAAACTTATCACCGCCGACGCGTACAGACGAAGAATAAACCACGCCGTTTAACGAGATAATCGCGACTTCAGTGGTGCCGCCGCCGATATCAACCACCATAGAGCCTGTCGCTTCAGATACCGGTAAACCGGCACCGATTGCCGCCGCCATCGGCTCCTCAATCAGATAAACTTCACGCGCGCCCGCGCCCATCGCTGACTCTTTAATCGCACGACGCTCAACTTGTGTGGCGCCGACCGGCACGCAAACTAAAACTCTGGGGCTTGGTCTGAAAAAACTGTTGCTGTTATGAACTTGTTTGATGAAGTGCTGCAACATTTTTTCGGTAACATAGAAGTCCGCGATAACACCGTCTTTCATCGGCCTGATAGCCTGAATGTTACCGGGGGTTCTGCCGAGCATTTGTTTCGCTTCGGTACCTACCGCTGCAACCGACTTCTGGCCAGAGCCGGTACGTTCTCCCCGTATCGCGACCACTGAGGGCTCATTTAAGACGATGCCCTGCTCTCGAACGTAAATTAAAGTGTTTGCTGTTCCCAAATCGATAGAGAGATCGTTAGAAAAAACACCGCGCAGCTTTTTGAACATGAATCCTGCCTGTATTCGATGATACTGAAAATTAAAATCCGTTAACCAAAATGCAGTCACTCAACCAAACACAGAGCAATGTGAGCGATCGTTATATCCGACGCACTAATTATATACTTAATAAAAAATTAAGCATTGGCGCGTAACATACCAAATCAGACATTTGTAAGGTTAAACGGAGATGGTAAAACGGTCAAAACGCTATTCTGCAAATTTCGCACTAACTTTATCAATGCCCTGATAATTCCACAAGGGCATTGAGGACAACAAATGAAATAGATGCAATTTATTTCAAAATCGCTCAGAATCAAGGAGTCAAAACCCGCAAAAGGTGAACGGTAAAATGCGTACCCGGCTTTTTTTTATACTGACGACAATTTCGTTTCACAGCCTTGCCGCGCTCCCGAGCGGCTTCGACTACTGCTCAAAACATATTCCGTCCTTAAAGGTAGAACTGAAATACTTCACGAAAGATAATTTTACCGGCCAAAAAGTCCCGGGCTATCACTCAAATAAGTGCATCCTTACCAAACCGGCCATTAAAGCGTTAATGAGCGTTCAAAAGGAACTGGCGAGTATGAATTTAGGATTAAAAATATATGACGCTTATCGTCCTGCCCGTGCTGCCGACGCTTTCACGGCCTGGTCAAAAAACGCTGACACTACGACTAAAGCCGCGCATTATCCCACTCTGGATAAGTCTCACCTGTTTGCTCTTGGCTACATTACCGAAAAATCGAGTAACAGCCGCGGCAGCGCGGTGGATCTCACCATCGTCGACCTGAAAACCGGAAAAGCGCTCGATACGGGCACGGGCTTTGATTATTTCGGCCATAAAGCCTGGCCCGGTGAATTATCCGTAACGGCCCAGCAAAGAGCCAACCGGTTACTATTGAAAAATGAAATGGTTAAATACGGATTTAAACCGATAAAAGAAGAGTGGTGGCACTTCATACTCATACGAGAGCCTTTTCCGGATACTTATTTTAATTTCCCGGTAGAATAGCGGCGCGGGATCATAATGAGGTACAAGGCAAAAATTTGAAGGCAAGAATTCCTCTCAGTCATACATTAACAATAATAATGTAAGAACAATCTGAACGAGTT
Organism: Parashewanella sp.; assembly: GCA_965200795.1. Lineage (GTDB taxonomy): Bacteria > Pseudomonadota > Gammaproteobacteria > Enterobacterales > Shewanellaceae > Parashewanella. Next base: position 54,947 of record CBDAVB010000019.1, on the reverse strand, counting down.
TGGCGTATAATATACGTCCCGCGTCCCGCGGCAAAAAAATATCGTCTGATATTTAAAATAGTTTTTATGCTCGAGAAACCCCGGATAAGATGATGGCGACAGCGCAAACTCCCCCGACAGGTCTAGCCGCGGCAACAACTTTTGCCCTCGGCTGCGATCCCGGGCTGAAGAAGGTAATTGACTACGGCATCGCTTTTGAGCAAGAACAGATCGCGGTCAATAAACACGGTCATTTTTACGGTTCTGATAATACTGAAAAGTATATGGTGAAATTTGAAGGAGAGTATTTCAGAGGTTATCACTCTAGTTTTTTCAGCGAACGCATTGTTAATTCAAGCATTTATCCGACGAAAGCGTTAACCTGGTTCGCAACGGTTCTGAGCAGCCCCGGATTAAAAGAAGCCGAAGCTGTCGCGGGTAAACTGAATGTAAAACTTGCTGAGTATAAAATCTCGGTTAAAAAGTGTGAGCAAGTAGTAACACGATGGGCATTCATTCACCATCATCCCAATGTCATCAGTATTCATACAATAACAAGATTCATAAAAACAGAAGTTCCCTTAATTGTTTTAGACGTGGATTTTTGTCTGATTTACACTCAAAAAAAATATATGCCCGTGCTGGGTTTTTACTCGGAAGGCGCCGGTGATGAGCGCAATCAACCCAGACCTGAGACAACAGAGCCTGACTTTGACTTTCAGACTTTTCTTGATGATATTCAACGAAAAGCTTCGAAATCCGAAGTTATATTTTTGACAAACGGCGGTCAGCCCCGGAAGAGACTGGCACAGGCCGGCGTCATTTTACCTGAGGGAATGGCGGTGCTTGAACCGCCGAAAAAACTCGCTTTAATAAAAGACATTAATGAACGCAGAATCGCAGCTGACAAAGGAACGAGATTAAAACAATACATCAGTGACCGCGGAATCGGCTTTACGGCCGTTCATGCCTTAGATGATGATCTTGGCTGCCTGGAACAGGTTGCGGAGCAAATAGAACAATTACGCCTGGCCGGCCATACTTACCATTATATCCGGCAGTATAGACAGAGTTGTTATCATTTAGCTTTGGCGGACAGCGATGTATCCTCAGAGGAAGAGGTTACGGCCCTGAAGTCAATATGCGAAAAAAATAACGAGCACATAGCTTCTCTCGCGGCACAGCGTATACTGTTACCCGCCTGATAAAACTCCGGTTCCGGATGAACGAAAAAATAATCAGCGCTGAGAAAAATTATTCAGAGTTAAGTCATTATTCTGCCGGCAGAAGTTACGATATCCGGCAGCGGTTTCAGCAGGCTTATGAGCGTATAGCGGTTCACTGTTCGGGTGAATTCTAAGCAGCTGACCATAAGTTTTCTGACATTTTTGATGTTCGCTTTTAGCACGTTACAGCGTTGCGACTCCGGTTACATAGCTTCTGGTTACATAGCTTCTGGTTACATAGCTTATGGTTACATGGCTGAGGCTACGCGCCCTTCGCCGCGCCTTATTCCGCGCTAAATCTGAACACCGAAATTCTGAAGCAACTTATCGTCAGCCGCTTACTTATCCCGCTTTGCGATAAATTAAAACGGGTGAAAGCGAACAGCTGAATTTTTTATGTTACATCAGCCTGTTTGTTATTCCGGTACCCGAACGGATCGTCCACTGAGTAAGCAGGCTCAGTAAACCATTCGGGGCCGTTTTCGGTCATATAAAAATGATCTTCCAGGCGAACGCCGAATTCTCCCGGAACGCACAGCATGGGTTCATTACTGAAACACATTCCCGGGGCTAACGCCGTGGTATCACTTGCCACCAGATACGGGCGTTCATGGATATCAAGACCGATGCCGTGCCCCGTCCGGTGCGGTAAGCCCGGTAATTCATATTCAGGACCAAAGCCCGCTCCGACAATCACCGCCCTGGCCGCTTTATCGACTTCAGCGCAAGACACGCCTGACCGTGCCGCTTCAAAAGCCGCGGCTTGCGCGGCCTTTTCGATCTGCCAGATTTGACGCTGACGTTCATTCGCCTCACCGAAAACATAGGTACGAGTGATATCAGAGTGATAACCGTGTAACTCACAACCGGTATCGATCAGTACAATATCGTTGTTCTCAAGGCGTTTGGGCGTTTTAACGCCGTGAGGATAAGCGCTGTCCTCCCCAAATAGCACAATACAGAAATACGAGCCCGCGGCCGCCCCGGCCGCTTTGTGCGCGTCATTAATGAATGCTTCGACTTCCTGAGCGGTAATGCCGGGATAAAGAATTCTCGCCGCCGCTTTATGCACCTCCAAGGTCATGTTTTTAGCGCATTGTAAAATGGCCAGTTCAGAGTCGGATTTTCGGCTCCGGCAGCCGGCGGTAACAGATCCGGCGTTTACAAAGGTCATCCGCGGGCAAGCTTGTCTCAAGCCGTCATACACAAAGAAAGCGGCGGACTCATCAATACCCGCGGTACCGCCGTCAAGGCCGAGCTCCGCCAGCACCTTGTGACACAACTCATAGGGGCTTTCGTGCTCATGCCACGTTTCGACCCGGCCTTTAACTAACATGTAATCGTTCAAAGTACCGAGTTCAAAAGCAGGCGCGATATAAACCAGCTCCCCGGAGGCGGTCAGTAACGCCGCCACCATACGCTCACTGGCGCGCCATTGAGTGCCGGTAAAATAATAAAGGTTGGTGCCCGCGTTCAGATAAACCGCGTCAATGCCATGCTGTCGCATTAAGCGCCGGGCTTTCATTATTCTTTGATTAAATTCATCAACGGATATCGGTGCCAGCTTCTGAGTCATATCCCGCAGTTTCGCCAGTTCCTCTCGCGGCGTAGAGCCGCCTACTCCGATTGTCATTTTTATTTTCCTCACCATTTCAGCCATGAATAAAGTATACAAATTATAAGCAAATGTCACTGCCGAAGATCTCCGCGCTTGCATTCATTGTTCGCAAAGAGCGATAATCCAAGCACTTACCTGAAAACTTATTCCATGACGGAGTGTCTATGACCGCTTATACCGCCATCGCTGAACGTCTGTATGCCGTCCGCGCCGAAATGCGTCATCAGAAAATCGACGCCTTTATCATTCCGAGAGCCGATGAATATCTCGGAGAATACGTTCCGGCGCATAACGAGCGGCTGCTCTGGGCCACAGGCTTTACCGGCTCGGCGGGCGCGGCCATTATTCTGAAGCGTACCGCCGCTATTTTTACTGACGGCCGCTATACGGTTCAGGTCAGACAGCAAGTGAACGAGGCGCATTTTGACTTTGAAAGCTTAACTGACACCCCGCAGGTTAACTGGCTTATCAGTCACTTAAAAGCGGGAAGCCGTGTCGGTGTTGACGCCAGGCTCCATACTTATCATTGGTATCAGGAAGCTAAGCAAGCGTTAACCAAAGCGGGTATTGAATTAGTCGCCGTTGAACAAAATCCCGTAGATGTAAACTGGCAGTCCAGACCCCTGCTCCCGACCGACCCGATTCAGATTTTCAGTAACGAGAAGGCCGGGAAATCCAGCCAGGAAAAACGCGCTCTCATCGCGGAAAAGCTTAACGGGCAACACGCGGACGCGGCGCTGATCACGGCATTAGACTCAATTTGCTGGCTGCTCAATATCCGCGGTAATGACGTACCCCGCTTACCGGTGGTGCTTTCAACCTTACTTATCGACAATGAAGGGAAAGTTAAATTATTTGTTGACCTCAACAAGCTTCCTGACAATATCGAAGCTCACGTCGGTACCGGTGTCACTTTCTATGCCGAGACCGAGCTGCTGAATCACCTTTCCCGGCTCGAGGGGAAAAAGCTGCTTGCCGATCCGCGCACCGCCAACGCCCGGACGCAATTAGCCGCGTCAGCGGCCGGCGCGCGGCTCATCGCCGCTGACGACCCCGTCGCGCTCATCAAAGCGCAAAAGAATGAAGCTGAATTAGCGGGTATGAAAGCGTGCCATATCCGCGACGGTGCCGCCGTCAGTAAATTTTTAGCCTGGCTTGATCGGGAAGCGCATGCCGGTAACTTGTATGACGAAGGTCAGTTAGCGGATAAATTAGAAAGCTTCAGAAAGCAGGATCCGCTTTATCAGCAACCGAGCTTTGATACCATTTCCGCTGTCGGCGGCAACGCGGCCATGTGTCACTACAACCACCTGAATGGTAAGCCCGCGGTAATGCCGATGAACTCGATTTATCTGGTGGACTCCGGCGCGCAGTATCTTGACGGTACGACGGATATCACTCGTACCGTCGCCATCGGTAAAGTCACGGCTGAACAAAAGCAAATGTTCACTTTAGTACTAAAAGGTCATATCGCGCTTGACAGAGCGCGTTTCCCCGAAGGCACGTCAGGTCAGCAGCTTGATACACTCGCCCGCCAGTTTTTGTGGCGGTACGGTTATGACTTTGATCACGGCACGGGGCACGGAGTGGGTCACTATCTGAGTGTTCACGAAGGACCGCAGCGCATAGCCTCAAAAGGCAACGCGGTCGCGCTGCTTAAGGGGATGGTGATTTCAAACGAGCCCGGCTATTACCGTGCCGGTGAATTCGGCATTCGAATTGAGAATCTCATTTATGTCACGCCGTGCACTAAGCTGTTTCAGCCTGAGCGTGAGATGCTCAGGTTTGAAGTTTTGACTCTGGCGCCGATCGATCACCGCCTGCTGGATAAGTCACTGATGACTGAAGGCGAGATCCGCTGGTTAAATCAATACCATGAAAAAGTGTTTGAACACCTTTCAAAAGCCTTAACCGGCGATGATTTAACCTGGTTAACACGCGCGACCGAAGCCATTTAAACTTACGCTTTAAGGAAGTGTCCCGAATTAACTTCCCTGTCGTTTATTTTTGGCTTATTTAAGGCGCAGGGCAGCGGGCTGAAAATGGTGGTTATTTTTTCCTTTAAAGCTCAGCCGGTTAAAATTAAAAGCACACATTCAGACCGCTACCCCGCCACCGAAGTCACCGTTGACCGTATCCGTTGTCAAATGAACCCGCTTTCCGGGCAGGCAAAGGATCTGGGCTCGGCTGACGCTGATTTATCAGAATATCTTACCCCCCTCGTCAATAACACTTTATAACGCTAATCTGCTATAATCCGCCGCCGATCTGGTTTTTTGGATATTTTAAAGGTTATTGCTATGAACTTTGAGTCATTTAGTTTTCCACCTGAACTGTTACAAGCAGTAGCTGATCGCGGTTATCAAACGCTGACCCCGATTCAACAAAAAGCCATTCCCGCGATTCGCCGCGGCAATGACGTTATCGCTAACGCCCAAACCGGAACCGGAAAAACCGCCGCTTTTTCTTTGCCGATTTTGCACAAGCTGTTTGATAACCCGAAAACGGCGGCGAAAGCCAACGCCAGAGCGTTAATACTGACGCCGACCCGCGAGCTTGCGGCGCAGGTGGCTGACAACATTCAAGCCTACAGCAAATATTTACCCGTGACGTCAGCGACCGTTTACGGCGGCGGTAAAGCGGCACCGCAAGCGGAAAAACTGCGCCGGGGCGTCGATATCATTGTAGCGACTCCGGGACGTCTGGTTGAACATTTAACGGCCGGCAATATCAGCCTGGCGAACATCGAATTTCTGGTATTGGATGAAGCGGATCGTTTGCTGGATATGGGCTTTAGCGCCGATATTCACAAAATTCTGCGAGCCACCGGCAAAAACAAGCAAAGCATGCTGTTTTCAGCCACGTTTTCGGGCGCGGTAAAACGTCTCGCTAACGAGCTGATGAATAAGCCGCAGATCATCAGCGTTAATAAACAAAACACCGCGGCTGAAACCGTCAGCCAGGTGGTTTATCCCGTTGAGCAGCGCCGCAAGCGTGAACTGCTTTCAGAGCTTATCGGTAAAAAGAACTGGAGTAAAATTTTAGTCTTCAGCGCGACCCGCGAAGACGCGGACAGACTGAACAAAGAGCTTAACCTTGACGGGATCCCCTCAAAAGTGATTCACGGTGAGAAGAACCAGGGCAGCCGCCGCCGCGCCTTACGTGAGTTTGAAGAAGGCAGACTGAAAGTGCTGGTATCGACAGAAGTCGCTGCTCGGGGCCTGGATATTCAGCGGCTGGAATACGTGGTCAACTTTGATATGCCGTTCTCGGCTGAGGACTATGTTCACCGTATCGGGCGCACGGGCCGTGCCGGTAAATCAGGGGTCGCGATTTCATTCGTCAGCCGTGAGGAAGAGCGCGTTCTTAAAGATATCGAAAAACTGATCGGCCAGAAAATCCGCCGGATTATGGTGCCGGGTTACGAGGTGAGCAACCGTGATTTACTGCTTAAGCGGCTGCGCAAACGCCGCAGCTTCAGTAAAAAACGTGAGCGCGGCGATAATGTCCGTGAACAAGCGGCCGCCGAGAAAAGCATGTCAGGCCGCCGGGTAAAACTGAACGCCACGAAAAAATCAAAGAGTCAGTAAAGGAGGTGTGGCATTGCCCGTTACGGCCGTTTTTGTCAGCGGTAAAAACGGGGTCATTCACTTGCGGTATGTTAACCCTGACATCCGTGTTCGCGCCGGGCCGCAGCCGCGGTCAACAGCGGCGAAACTTGTTGCTGACAAGTGCGGACAAGTTATTATAATTGGCGTATTTTCTGAGTCACAAAGCATAAAATGGAAATACGCCAGGCCACCGCGAACGACCTTTCGGCAATCGCCGAACTTGACCGTAAGCACCTTAACGCCGAATTAACCTCAAACGCCGGTGATTTGCTTGGTCAGGGCTTCAGCGAAAATGACCTTACGTCTTTTATTGAAAACGGCTGGATTGTCACGGCCGAAATCAACGGCAGAATTGTCGGATATGTAATCTGCTCGGACTGGAAGGCATTTATGGGGTGGCCGATTTACAAACAGATACTTAACCGGCTGAAGTTCAATACACCCGAACACAATCAAATTAACACTTGCCAATACGGCCCGATCTGGATTGCCGAGAGCCACCGGGGGCAAGGCATTTTTGAATCACTGGTACAAGAAGTCAGGCAATTAAGCGCGCGGCGCTTTCAGACTATGATCACTTTTATAGCCGAGGATAATCAGCGTTCTTATTTTGCCCATACTAAAAAAGGTCGAATGCGGGTGATTGATTTTTTTGAGTTTGAAAACCGGGGCTATTACCTGCTGGCATTATAAATTAAGAACCCGGCTATAAGTTTTTTCACTTTTCTGACGTTCGTCTTAAGCGCTCTGCGGTGTTACGCTTGCCTGAAAGACCGCCGGTATTATTACCGTGCGAGAGCGCCTTGCAGAGCGTTTAATCTCAACGCCGGAAATACCGAAAAACTTTTAGTCAGGTACTCATGTCAGAATTAACGCGTCAGCTTTGCCTGCCAAAAACCGCAATTGTCAAACACCCTGTTTCTGTTAAGATATGTATAAATTCACAGTACCCGGATACGAATATCTTGCGCAGACTGGATCTGATCCCAATAACCGAGCTCAGAGGCGTAGCAAAAAAGGTTGCCGAGAAACTCGACAAGCTCAGCATTCGCACGGTTCAGGATCTGCTGTTTCACCTACCCCTGCGTTATGAGGACCGAACCCGAATCTACCCCATCGCCGACTTAATGCCGGGGACGCAAGGCACCATCCTCGCTGAAATTCAGTCAGCCAAAATCATCTATGGTCGCAAACGCATGCTTACCTGCGACGTGCGTGATGAGACCGGCGGCTTAACCTTGCGTTTTTTTAATTTTTCGGCGGCTCAGCATAACGCCATGCTTAAAGGACGTATGATAAAAGCCTACGGCGAGCTGAAATCCGGCAGGTATCAGGCTGAGATCATACACCCCGACTACCGCATTCAAAGCCCGGAGCAGCCTGCTGAGCCGGCGGCGGAGACATTAACGCCGATTTATCCGTCAACTGAGGGCTTAAAACAGGCCGGCTGGATAAAATTAACCGATCAGGCGCTCGCCATGCTTGAAGACGGCGGACTGACTGAACTGCTGCCGCCGGCGTTAAGGCCAAATCAGGTGTCACTGGCCGACGCCGTTCGTACTTTGCACCGCCCGGCCTGTGATGTGTCACTCTTTGACTTAGAAAACGGCACTCATCCTGCCCAGCAACGGTTAGTGCAGGAAGAGCTGTTAGCTCACAACCTGAGCATGTTAAAACTGAGACATAAAAGTAATCAGGATCCGTCGAAAGCCCTCGCGGCAACCGGACAACTGCTGAATCCGTTTTTAAAAGCGCTGCCATTTAAGCCGACAGAGGCTCAGCGAAGAGTGGTTGCTGAAATCAGTCAGGATCTGGAGCAAGACTCACCCATGATGCGCTTGGTACAGGGTGACGTCGGTTCCGGTAAAACCCTGGTCGCGGCGCTTGCCGCGCTTCAGGTAATAGAAAACGGCCATCAGGTTGCTTTAATGGCACCGACAGAATTATTAGCCGAGCAGCATGCCGGCAATTTTAAAGAATGGTTTGAACCTCTGGGCTTAAGCGTGGGCTGGCTCGCGGGAAAATTAAAAGGTAAAGCCAGGGAGCAGTCTTTAGAAACTATCCGCGAAGGCCGCGCCCATATCATCATAGGTACTCACGCGATTTTTCAGGAAGCGGTGGGGTACAAAAACCTCGCGCTGACCATTATTGATGAGCAGCACCGCTTCGGCGTGCATCAGCGGCTCGGTTTGCGTGAAAAAGGCATTCATCAGGGTTTTTATCCGCACCAGCTGATCATGACGGCAACGCCGATCCCCAGAACCCTGGCCATGACCGCTTACGCCGACTTAGACACTTCCGTCATCGATGAGCTGCCGCCGGGCAGGACGCCGGTGAAGACTGTCGTCATCGCTGACAACCGCCGCGATGACGTCATCGGACGGGTAAGGCTGGCGGCGACTCAGGATAAACGTCAGGCCTATTGGGTGTGTACGCTGATTGATGAGTCTGAAGTACTGGAATGCCAGGCGGCGGAAGACACCGCGGAGGAACTGAAACAACAATTACCGGAACTGAAAATAGGACTGGTTCACGGTCGCCTTAAAAGCGGCGAAAAACAGGAGATCATGGATAAATTCAGTGCCGGCGAGATTGACCTGTTAGTAGCGACCACCGTCATTGAAGTCGGGGTAAACGTACCCAACGCCAGTTTAATGATCATTGAAAACCCGGAACGCTTAGGGCTGGCGCAATTACATCAGCTTCGGGGTCGTGTCGGACGCGGCGCCGTCGAAAGTCATTGCGTGATGCTTTACAAATCCCCCTTAACCTTAACCGCCAAGCAACGTTTAGGCGTATTGAGACAAAGTAACGACGGCTTTGTGATAGCTCAGAAAGATCTGGAAATTCGCGGCCCCGGTGAAGTGCTCGGCACCAAACAAACGGGACTCGCGGATATGAAAGTCGCTGATTTAAGCCGCGACCAGGCGTTGGTGCCGCAAGTTCAGCAACTCGCCGGCCATGTTTTACAACAAGCGCCTGAAAATGTTGACGCCATCATTCAGCGCTGGTTAGGTGACAGAGATAAATACGTTCAAGCGTAATTCGCTGATAAGTACCTTGTAAGGTTTCCGATATTTTCGGCGTTCAGGTTAAGTGCTCCGCGAGGCGCTCTTACGCGATAATACCGGCAGTCTTTCAGGCAAGCGTAACGCCCCGGCGCTTAAGACGGGCGTCAGAAAAGTGAAAAAACTTATCGCCGGGCACTTAAGCTTAAGTAAATAGCTGTCGATAAGTTTCTTCGGAATTCTGATGCTCAGATCGGGTGCGATACAAGGCGCGTCGCCGCGGCGATTCATCCGAAGCCGCCGCGAAGAAGAGTGCTGAAACCGGGCGTCAGTAAACTAAAAAACTTTGCAATAAGTTACTAAAAATCAAGATTGACATTAACAGTCAATTCAGCAAGATTGAGAGCATGGTGCTCAAAGCGGGAAGAGAAATGCAAGCAAATCAAGATGACAGGTATACCGGCTCAGAGCCGATGAAACATGACAAAGGCGTTGTTATCGCGGTAGCGGCAATATTAGCCGTAGTAGCTGCCGCGGGTTATTACTACCTGAATCAACCTGAAGAGCCTCAAGTACAGCTTCAGCCTGAACCCGCTGAAGTTCAGGTACCTGACGCGCTTCCGGAAAAACCAATCCCGACGGAAACCATTCCTGAGCCGGAGCCGCAACCTGAGGTCGCTCAGAAAAAACCTGAGCCTGAGATATTAAAAGTAAAAGTAAAAGCTGAGCCGGCAAAACCAACATTACCAGGGCTCAACCAAAGCGACGCGTTTGTTCGTCAGCAAACGTTAGACGCATTTAAAGGACTGGCGATCAGCGGTGTTCTGCTTAACAAAAACTTAGCCCGTCAATTTGTGGTATTTGTCGATAACCTCGCCCACGGCGAGCTTGCCAGAAAAGCCAGCCCGCTGACCGGTCCGAAACAAAGCTTTGACGCCTTAGACGTTGCCAGCAAAACCTATTTAGATCCGGACAGCTATCACAGATACGATATGTACGCTGACTTACTGGAAACCATGAATACGGATGCGGTGATTAAAAGTTATAAGTTACTGCTGCCTATTTTAAATGACGCTTTTGCTGAACTCGGCTATGAAAATGTGACTTTCAATCACACGGTTAAGACCGCCATCAGAGAAATGCTTAACGCCCCGGTTATCGAGCGGCCGATTGAACTGACTTCAATCAGTGTGAACTACAAATTTAAGGATTCGGATTTAGAAAACTTATCTGACGCCCAAAAACTGATGATCAGGATGGGGCCGCAGAACAGCCGCAAGGTTAAAGCGGCCCTGAGAAAAGTACTGCGCAAGTTGCCTTAACTCCCTGTTCGCTGCCGCTGTTGGGGTATAGTAAAAAACATAACTACACGGCGATACGGCTTTAAAAGGAACTTTGATGACAACTTCAGTCCCGGAGATGACTCTGATTTTGATGATAAACGGCGCATCAATATTATTTTTCAGACAAGATAAAACTAAACAAGGACAACAGGCATTTTATGGCCGCTTTTAGCGCACTCATCGGCCTGCCGTACTGTCCTGTTTTCATTTTAGGCTCAGGCAAAAGTAACGCCGCGGAGCGCTTAATACGGACGTCAGAAAAATGAAAATTACGGCCGGGTACTTATTTTCCGGACTTAACGTCGTTATCAAGCCTGTATTTCTCGCGTATTTGCTGCGAGCGGACGCTTTCTTGTTTTAGTCTTGCTTTTATGCCATTTAATTGTTGTTGGGTTTTGTCAATACAGTCACTTAAATCACCTAGATTGTGACGGGCTTCATCAATATTATTTTGAGCTATGGTAAATTCTTGAAGCGCTTTTTTCAGATGCTCTTTGCATTTGTTTTTTCCACTTATAAAATCAGTGATGTTCTTTAAAATTCCATTTCCGTCAGGCTCATCCGTATCTTTGCCGGTTTGTGTATAATCAGGCTTTATAGCAGCTGCTATTTGGTCAATATTTTCAAAAAAAACCTTAAAAATACCTTTATTTAAAACGGCACTCAGGTCTTGATCAGTTTCTCCGTTAAAAGATACCTTAACCTCACCGGAGCCTTTTACTACAATCCATTTTTTTATATCACCGTTTTCGGCTTCCAGCGCGAGCTCTTGTCCGTCATTTAGCGCTGGTAACTTTTCCTGGTTCAGGCTCTCTTGAATATAGTTATCCAGTGCTTGTATAAAATCGTCAATGACTGCGAAGTCTATTTTACTTGTCATATTTTCACCGCTTAAATAAATAATTCATACGAATTTTAAATGTGTTAATTTTGAGCGGTCACCTGAACTCCGCAACCCCGTTTTCCGAGGCCGGACTCTACCCGATACCCGCTCAACCCCCGAACAGATCACCGCCGATACGACTCAATAAGTTGTGTTCAGGTGAGTCAATGAGTACCCGGCTATAAATTTTTGACTTTTCCGACACCCGGCTTAAGCACTCTGCGGCGTCAGTCTTGCTGAAAGACTGCCGGTATCAGCGCATGAGAACCCCTCGCGGAGTACTTAATCTGAACGTTAAATTATCGAAAAACCCGTCATGTACTTATCTTTAGCTTGCGGAAGCCGCGACGTTAACTCTCAGTAACGACCACAACCTATGTCACGGTGATGTTTTATCATGTTCTGATTTTTACTTTCACGCTTATACTACGAATTTTTACTTGATTAATCCTCTTTATGAACAAGAGTTAATTGAACCTTCATCTTTAGGAATTGTCCGAAATAACTTCCCGGTTTGTTACTTCTTAACATTGGCGATATCAAGGCACGGAGAATGAAGTTACCGCTCCCCGGTTAACCGGTATTAAGGCTTACTCTTCGGCTGTCGGGCTGTTTTCAGTTTTTGTTTCAGGTAATTGAACGTCCACATAACTGTTAACCGTTTCATGGATAATTAGTCGGCCATGAAAAACATCTAACATTCTGATCGCTAATAAAATATAGCTATTTAATGCATTCAATTTCGACCAGAAATGATATAGTGAACCTACGGTTTCTGGTCGTTTTGGGTGCTAAAAATGCTCAAAGAAAGCCCGTCAAATTTACCTCATGCCAGTCTGTTTAATATCACAGACCAACTTCTGCAAACTCACCCTTTACTCATTTTAGCTAATGCCTTTGATTGGCGAGCGTTGGAAGAAGAGTTCAAGCCGTTATACAAAAAATTAGGCCGTAAAGCGAAGCCAATTCGGTTGATGTGCGGTTTGCTAATACTCAAGCAGCTCTACAAATTGAGCGATGAAGCTCTGGTCGAACAATGGCTGATGAACGTGTATTTTCAAGTGTTTTGTGGTGAGACAGAGTTTCAAACAGCACGCCCTTGTGATGCCAGTGAACTCAGTGTTTTTCGTAAGCGCATCGGTGAAAAAGGCTGTGAAAAAATCTTTGCATTATCTGTGGCTTTACACGGTGACAAAGCTGAAGATGACACCGTGTACGTTGATACAACCGTCCAAGAAAAAGCCATTACTTATCCGACAGATAGCAAACTTGCCATCAAGGTGGTTAACCGACTCAATAAACTTGCCAAAGTATTTGGGATCAAGCAAAGACGTACTTATGTCAAAGAAGTCAAACAGCTACGCATTGACTGTCGAAGCTTTAGACATGCCAAAAATCGAAGCAAAGCCAGAAGAGCGTTAAAAAGGTTACGTGTTATCGCAGGTAAGCTTTTAAGGGAGCTACAACGCAAACTTCCACAAGATGTCCTTGATTTACAAAAAGAGAATTTTTCCAATTATGAAAAAGCCATTACACAGCAACGTAAAGACAAGAACAAGATTTACAGCCTTCATGAACCCGATGTTTACTGCGTAGGGAAAGGCAAAGACCATAAGCCATACGAGTATGGTAAAAAGGCTTCTGTCGTGCTCACAGAGCAGAGTCAATTAATCATTGGTGTAACCAGTCATGACAAACATGAACACGACTCAAAATTGCTTAAGCCTGCACTTGACCATGCCCATAAACACCGAAAGAGTAAAATCACTACAGCCGTTGTAGATAAAGGCTATAAAGGGTGTATGCAGTATGTTGACCAAGAAGTTGTTATCCCTAGCCGGCCATTAAAACGGGACTCGCAAGCAAAGAGAAAACGCAAAAGTGAACTCTGTAAAAAACGGGCAACAATTGAACCAGTAATCGGGCATTTGAAGAGTGATTTTAGGCTGTGTAAGAACTGGTTAAAGGGCAGTGTTGGCGACTCAATAAACCTTCTAATGGCTGCGTGTGCCTGGAACTTGAGAAAGTGGTTAGCCATTTTCTCTTTGCTCGAAAAAGATGGTGAGTTTTGGCTATTTTGTAGTGAAATTGATGCGAAATATAAGAAATGCTGCTTTTGAGGGCGTTCAAAATTCTGTGTCAGCCTAAATTCTAAATTTCTAATACGTTATCCAATCTGCCTTCAAAATGGATTGCAAATTGTGACAATGCTAGCCTCCAATTTTGGACTGGCATTGTCCACTTTTTAGAGGCATTCAATATTCCCGCATAAAGCAATTTTAGCAAGCTGTTTTCATTTGGAAATGCCCCTTTTGTTTTGGTGAGTTTCCTAAACTGGCGATGTACGGCTTCAATCGCATTGGTCGTGTAAATCACTCGACGTACATATTCTGGATATTTGAAGTAAACGGACAAGTTCTCCCACTTTCTGCGCCAAGAGTCGATAACGATTGGATACTGGCTACCCCATTTGTTTTCCAGCTCATCTAAAGCCGTTTCAGCATGTCGCTCTGTAAACCGGCTTTAAATCAGCCATAAACGCCTTTTGATGCTTAGATGCCACATACTTCATTGAGTTGCGTACCTGATGAATTACGCAAAGCTGAACTTCTGTCTCCGGGTAAATGCTGGCAATAGCTTCAGGAAAACCGTTTAACCCGTCAACACAAGCAATTAAGATATCCTTAACACCACGATTATGAAGATCGGTCAGTACCGAAAGCCAATAATTAGCACCTTCTGACTCTGAAAGATACAGGCCAAGTAACTCTTTCTTACCTTCGAGATTAACGCCTAGAATCGTGTAAATAGCCTTACTGACATAGCGACCATTGTCTTTGACTTTATAGTGAATCGCATCCAGCCAAATAATTGGATAGACCTCGTCTAAACTGCGTTGCTGCCATTCTTTGAGCTGAGGAATAAGCTGATCGGTCACAGCCGTCAAACTGGCTTCTGAAAGCTCTAAACCATACAAATCAGCCACATGAGATTTGATATCACGATAACTCATACCCATTGAAAACATTGACAAAATCTTACGATCAATTTCATCAGAGAGCTTAGTTTGATTTTTTTTGACAAGCTGAGGCTCAAAGTTGCCGGCTCTGTCTCTTGGCGTTTCTAACTCAAATTCGCCAACTGAAGATTTAACGGTTTTTTTACTAAAACCATTTCTTCGATTGGGCTCAAGATCTGAGTCTAAATGTTGATCAAGTTCTGCTTTAAGCGCTGCTTCTGTTAGTTGTTTGATTAAAGGGGTGAGAACACCATCCGCACCAGTTAAACCTTTACCTGATTGAAGTTGTTCTAAAGCTTTATTGAAATCGAAATTTTGAGTCATTATGTCATTCCTGTTTTTGACATTTTACCGAAATGACACAGATTTCTAAACACTACCCTGCTTTTGGGTACGGCTCTGAATTTTGCGTAAATCAGATGCCGTACATTTTAAATCTTGAAGTTATGTTTTTCAGTACCGACTAAGTGATTGCAAGATAACCTGCAATAGTTCGGGTGAGCTTTTCGCAAGATCTTCGGCGGTATTACCCTTATTATCTCTTATCTTCGGGTTTAATTCCTTATGTGTGCTTTCTGCCGTTTCAATAAGCGACGTCAGTGACTTCGGGTCTCTGTAAGCTACCGCCCAGTGTAAAGGCGTATACCCTTTTTTAGATTGCGCGTTAATATCCGCGCCGGCATTAACGAGTGACTCGATTGCCCGATGGTTTTTTTTAATTACGGCCAGGTGGAGCGCCGTGCAAGGCCACAGATGACAACAAGTGTCTTCAAGATTGTTTTCAAACGTGGTCAGTACGGCTTTCAGGCAGTGATGTTTTCCCTCAAAAACGCAGAGCTGCACCAGGTTTAAATTAAGTGAGGTCCTGAAAAGCCCCTGCGTATCACAACGCCTGGTCTGATAGATGGTTTTTATGTCTGTCGCCGCTGACAGAGCCGTTAAAGCGCCGGCATGATCACGGTCGACAGCGGAAATAACCAATTCTTCTAACCGCTGGCGGGTAAAGACTTTCTTCAGAAAGCGTTCTGAGGCTTGCTCTAAATAATCTAAGCTATTGAATAGTTTTGAATCACTGTCTGAAAGGAAAGGATGTTTAAAATAATCATATTCAATCATTGCCACGGATATCGCCGCCGGCAGCACCTTATTTTTTTCAGCGAATTTCAGGTAAGCCCATTCTTCCGTTTCCGGCGGTTGATCACTTTTGATTCGAACGCTTATTCTCTGAAACGTCGCGGTATTTTCCGGGTTGCCCATATATTCAAGTAAGATAGGTTTTATGAGTTTTTGTCGTTCTTTGGGGAGGCTAAGGAACTGTTTGCGGTAAAAAAAAGTTAATTCTTTCAGTTCCGTCGTATTTATCTGCGCTTCAGCTGTAAGGCTGTACAATTCTTCGTCAGAGAAATCACCTAAATCTAATTTGCTGAGATCCGTGAGCTTTACCGGGTGTTTTTTCCCGTCTCTCTCAATACAAAAACGCATTCCTCTGTCAAGCAGTAATCTGTCCTTTATGACACAATTTTCACGGGGCGGGATACTTTGATTTATATCCCAGCTCTTTTCATCAACATTGTGAAGCGCCCGTCCCTCTTCGTTATGCAAAACATACAGATTGTTCAGAATCAACTTTACGATAACGGGCCGTAACTGTGTTAACGATATCCTGTAAAGAGCGGGGTCTGAATCCGGTACTTGCTCGATAATCAGGCTAAAGTCTAACTCAAAGCCATTGATTAACGGTTGTACGTATTTTGTTGTTACTTTGATTTGCTCAAAGATTTCTCCTGTCGGTAATTGCTCTAATGAATAGCTGCGCCCCGGATATGTATTACAATTGTGGAAAGCTTGTACGAAAGCGTCGAGGCTTTTACTGACCAGACATTGAAAAATCGCCGCCGGCGATAAGTAAATGCTTAATAGTGTTTCGTACTGCTTAATTACTTTTGATGTCATGACATTACGCGTAATTTCGTAATTTTGACAATATTGATCTTCTATTAGGGGTAAACCGCATTTAAACTTTTTAGCCGCGTGATTGGTAAGAGCGTTAACCGCGTGCTCTTCGAATACACCTCCTCTATAGTCTGCTTGCTCAAGTGACCGAAGAGCGAGGGATCGAGCCTGTTCAACACGAATATTCTGAACAATACCCAAAATTCCGAGTTTCGCGTAACGCAGGTTCATACTGCTGAACTGAAGTTCCGCGAAAACGCCCTGTGAACATTTATTTATACCCTGAGCGACATTTTCGCAGGCGCTCACTCTTACATCCAGCGGAATTTTCTCATCTGCGAGTAACCTGAGAATAATTTCAAGATCAACTCTGCCTCTACCGAAAACGATCGGATATAAGGGATTATTATCATCTCTCTCTGAAAACAGACTTCTTTCGAACCTGTAAAACAAAGCCGCGGTGTTTTTCGGGCGGGCGTAGTTTGCTTTTATCCAGTTGACGAACTCAACTATCAGCTTGTGATAATATAATCTGAGTTTATAGGAACCCTGCTCGTTGATATAGTGTGACATTGACTCACAATTATAAGTCGGATACAGAGGCAGGTCTTTTAAATCAATATCCGTGTCCGCCCCGGCCGCGTTAACAGGACAGTGTAAAAGGTGGTGGTAATGATAAAGCTGAGCTTGCGGCTGAGCCCGCGAAATAGTAAACGTCATAACAGCTGTTATAAAAGGGAAATTTCATCCACGATAAAACAATCAGATAACCGATTGCAATCAACGCCGGATTAAAACGAGTTAATGTTAATAGTTAATATAGTGACATCAAGTCCTTTAATGATTAAAGGGGGAGTTGAGTTACTGTCCTTGATAGTTTTTAACGACACGAAGCGCTTAAGCCGGACGTCGGAAAAGTGAAAAAACTTATCACCGGGTACTTACAGGTTTAACCCGAAGTGGCTCAGTGGCATACTATGCTTCCTTAAATCAGCAGCATAATAAGAGAGTTCAATGGATAAGATTGAAGTGCGCGGCGCCAGAACCCACAATCTTAAGAACATTAATTTAACCATTCCCCGGGATAACCTGATTGTGATTACAGGCCTTTCCGGATCCGGTAAGTCATCTTTAGCGTTCGATACGCTTTACGCGGAAGGTCAGCGCCGTTATGTCGAGTCCTTATCGGCTTACGCCAGACAGTTTTTAAGTCTGATGGAAAAGCCTGATGTCGATCATATCGAAGGATTAAGCCCGGCGATTTCCATTGAGCAGAAATCAACGTCTCATAACCCGCGCTCCACGGTCGGAACCATCACCGAAATCTACGATTATCTGCGTCTGCTGTACGCCCGGGTCGGTGAGCCCCGCTGTCCGACTCACGGTCAGGCGCTGACCGCGCAAACCGTCAGCCAGATGGTGGATAAGGTATCAGAACTGCCGCAAGGCAGTCGTCAGATGCTGTTAGCGCCCGTGGTTAACGGCCGTAAAGGTGAGCACGTCAAACTGCTCGAAAGCCTGGCGGCGCAAGGCTACCTTCGCGCCCGGATTGACGGCGATGTGTGTGACTTATCCGACCCGCCGGTATTGGATCTTCACGTAAAACACACCATAGAAGTGGTGGTTGACCGCTTTAAAGTGCGTGAGGATTTAAAACAGCGTCTGGCGGAGTCATTTGAAACGGCGTTAGCGCTTTCCGGCGGTATCGCGCGTGTGGTATCAATGGATGAAACTGACCATCAGCCGCTTATTTTCTCGGCCAATTTCGCCTGTCCGCACTGCGGTTACTCGATGACCGAGTTAGAGCCCAGGATTTTCTCGTTCAATAATCCTGCGGGCGCCTGCGGAACCTGTGACGGCCTGGGCGTGCAGCAATTTTTTGACCCTGAGCGTGTGGTCATCAACGGCGATTTATCCCTGGCCGGCGGGGCGATCCGCGGCTGGGACCGACGCAATTTTTATTATTTTCAAATGCTGACATCGTTAGCGGAGCACTACGGCTTTGATATTGAAGCGCCGTTTAACGCGCTGGATGAAAAGATCAAAAAAGTGATCTTTTACGGCTCCGGCCGCCAGAAAATCACCTTTAAATACGTCAATGACAAAGGTGACGTGGTGAACCGCACCCACACGTTTGAGGGCATTCTCAACAATATGGATCGCCGTTACCGCGAAACGGAAAGTAACGCGGTGCGCGAGGAGCTGGCCAGATTTATCAACACTCAAAGCTGCCGGAGCTGCGGCGGCTCGCGCTTAAAACAAGAGGCGCGTAACGTATTTATCGGTGATATAAACTTACCGGCCTTAACCACCTGGTCGATCGGAAAGGCGAAAGATTATTTTGACTCGCTCGTTTTTGAAGGTCAGAAAGCCAGGATTGCCGAAAAAGTCCTGAAAGAGATTCAGGATCGTCTCGGTTTCTTAGTCAATGTCGGCCTGAATTATCTGAACTTGTCCCGCAGCGCCGAAACCTTATCCGGCGGTGAGGCGCAGCGCATCCGCTTAGCCAGCCAAATCGGCGCCGGTCTGGTCGGCGTGATGTACGTGCTGGATGAACCGTCAATCGGTCTGCATCAGCGTGATAATGAGCGCTTACTTAATACCCTGAGGCAGTTACGGGATTTAGGGAATACCGTTATCGTGGTTGAGCACGACGAAGAGGCGATACGCACGGCGGATCACATTATTGATATCGGCCCCGGCGCCGGCGTGCACGGCGGTCAGGTGATTGCCGATGGTTCGCTGGATGATATTACGTCATGCGAGGCGTCGCTCACGGGTAAATATCTTTCCGGTGAGCTGAATATTCACGTTAAAGGCGAGCGTACGCCGTTTGATGCCGCAAAAGTCATCGAGTTAAAAGGCGCCCGCGGCAATAACCTGAAAAACGTCAATTTAACCATTCCGGTGGGGTTAATGACCTGTGTGACCGGTGTGTCAGGCTCAGGTAAATCCACCTTAATTAATGACACCTTTTACCGCATTGCCCATAAGGCGTTAAATAAAGCCACGGTCACTGAGCCGGCTCCTTATGATGAGGTGTCAGGCATGGAGCACTGCGACAAGGTGGTGGATATTGACCAAAGCCCGATCGGCCGTACGCCGCGCTCAAACCCGGCGACGTATACCGGTATTTTTACCCCGATCCGCGAGTTGTTCGCCGGTACTCAAGAAGCCCGCAGCCGCGGTTACCAGGTCGGGCGTTTCTCGTTTAACGTCAGAGGCGGCCGCTGTGAGGCGTGTCAGGGTGACGGTTTAATTAAAGTGGAAATGCACTTTCTGCCCGATGTGTACGTGCCTTGCGATTCTTGCAACGGTCAGCGTTATAACCGTGAAACGCTGGAAGTGCGCTACAAAGGTAAGAATATTCACGAAGTGCTGCAGATGACCGTTGAGGACGCCCGTGAGTTCTTTGACGCGATCCCGGCGGTAGCCCGTAAACTGCAGACTCTGACGGATGTGGGATTGTCTTACATCCGGCTCGGTCAGAGCGCGACCACATTATCCGGCGGTGAGGCGCAGCGGGTGAAGCTGGCCAAAGAGCTGTCCAAGCGCGATACCGGCAGGACACTTTATATTCTTGATGAACCGACGACCGGTTTGCATTTCGCGGATATTCAGCTGCTGCTCGACGTATTACACCGCCTGAAATCCCAGGGTAATACGGTGGTGGTGATTGAGCATAACTTAGATGTGATAAAAACGGCGGACTGGATTGTCGACTTAGGCCCTGAGGGCGGCTCAGGCGGCGGCACGATTTTAACCAGCGGCACGCCGGAGCAGGTGGCCGGGCATCCGGTTTCTCATACCGCCAGATTCTTAAAGGCCATGCTGAAATGATTATCCTTGCGACTGACGTTGCCCGGTTTATCCGGGCCGTTGAAATTTAGGGATCCCGCGGCTTAAAAGATACCGATTTAAAATTCAGCACTACATTTGTCATACCCGCGAAGGCGGGTATCCGGTGACTTTCGAAAAATTAACCGGAGGCACGGCTGGTAACTTCCGCTGCGTTCCTGAGGCCGGTATCCGGTAGTCTGACTTCCGATTATACTAAAGTTACCGGATGCCGGCCTAAAGCATTCCGGCAAGACGCTGTATCCGATTTTTCAACGCGGTAGCGGGAAAACTCTGTCGTTCTTTTGAATTTCGTACACTGGCCGCACCAAAGAGAAATTAATTTGAGACAGGTTATGTTTTCTTTAACAGACTCGAAGTCACAAGTATCACAGAATTACCGGCAAACAGGTGAGCCCGGCGATGAATCAATAAAAGTCGCCGGGCAGCGGCTCTCACCCGGTGCCGCGGTTGAAAATGACGGCTGTGAGTCAGATTGCTCGGATTACTCCACCAGCACTAATATGCCTGAGTCACTTTCAGGGGAACCGAATGAATTTGAAGATGATTCTGAACTTTGTTCCACTGCCGGCTCTGAAGATACTGAAGATGACAGAAGGTATAATTTCGGGGAATTACCGTCTAATCTGAACCGGTTAAAACGCAGGCTGGAGCATGAGGCGGAAACCGTCAGTCCGAAAAAAATCAAAATGGATGACAACAGCTAATTCTTCGTTTATCAACCGTTCACTTCTGAGTGCGCGCGTGATTAGCTCAGGTGTAATACTGCCTGACGGTCTGATAAGCTCGTCGCACGCAATAAACAAAGAACGGCTAAACATAATAAGCTATTATCGTAGTATTTTCTTACTACTTAAGTTATAATCTTCCGCTTATCGGTGCGGAAAATCGACACGGGGTTGATTTTCTGTCTGTGAATTACTTCGCACTCTCCTGTGCATCCACAAGGCTACAACTCAATGTCATCCAGTGAAAAAACTTTTCGTGACCTCGGTCTTTCTGAGTCATTATTGCGTTCTCTTGACGAATTAGGTTATGAGAAACCGACCCCAATCCAAGCTGCCAGTATCAAACCTTTAATGGCGGGCAAAGACATTCTGGGCCAGGCGCAGACCGGTACGGGTAAAACCGGCGCGTTTGCGCTTCCTCTGTTAAACAGCTGTAACCATAAGCTGAGTCAGCCGCAGATTTTAGTCCTGGCTCCGACCCGTGAGCTTGCGGTACAGGTTGCCGAAGCGTTCAACAGCTACGCAAAACATATGGAAGGTTTCCATGTGCTGCCCATTTACGGCGGTCAGAGCATGGGACAACAATTACATCAATTAAAACGCGGGCCGCAGGTGATTGTGGGGACTCCGGGCCGTGTGATGGATCACATGCGCCGCGGCACGTTGAAACTTGACTGTTTACAGACCCTGGTACTGGATGAAGCCGATGAAATGCTAAAAATGGGCTTTATTGACGATATCGAGTGGATTCTTGATCATAAGCCGGAAAACAGCCAGCTGGCGCTGTTCTCAGCGACCATGCCGGAGCAGATCAAGCGTGTCGCGGATAAGCACCTTAAGGATCCGGCTTACATCAGTATCGCGGCGAGTCATACGACGGTTGAATCCATCGAGCAGCGGTTTGTTCAGGTTTCGCAGCACAATAAATTAGAGGCTTTGGTTCGTGTTCTTGAGGTTGAGAATACCGAAGGCATCATCATCTTCGTGCGTACGCGTAACTCATGCGTTGAGCTGGCTGAAAAACTGGAGGCGCGCGGCTATGCGTCCTCACCTCTGCACGGGGATATGAACCAGCAGGCGCGTGAACGCGCGGTTGATCAGCTTAAAAACGGTAAGTTAGACATTATTATCGCCACGGACGTCGCGGCGCGCGGTCTTGACGTTGAGCGTATCGGTCACGTTATCAACTTTGATATCCCTTACGACACAGAGGCTTACGTTCACCGTATCGGCCGTACGGGGCGCGCGGGTCGTACGGGTATGGCGATTTTATTCGTGACTCACCGTGAAATGCGCATGCTGCGTACCATTGAGCGCGCGACCAACAGCCGTATTTCGCCGATGTCGATTCCGAGCCCTGAAATCGTCGCTGAAAAGCGTCTTTCCCGCTTAGGCGAGCAGGTGGCTAAGACATTATCCGGTGACCTTGAGTTTATGAAAGAAGCGGTTGCCGAGCTGTGTAACCAGCTTGAAATCGACACCGATCTGCTCGCCGCGGCATTACTGCATAAAGTTCAGCAAGAGCGCCCGTTACAGTTACCGCCGATGCAGGAGCGTAACCGCGATAACCGTGACAAGCGCCGCGATCGTGACGGCCGTCGTGTGCCGAAAAACATGGGCAGCGCTGAGTCACTCAAAGATAACCCGGATGTGAAAATGTGCCGTTATCTTATTGAGGTGGGACGTGATAACAATGTCGGCGTAGGTAACATTGTCGGCGCGATTGCCAACGAAGCGAACATCGACAGCCGCTACATCGGTCAGATCCACTTATACGACGCGGTGACAACGGTTGATCTGCCCGAAGGTATGCCAAAAGACGTACTGCGGCACCTCAAGAAAGTGCGCGTGTGCGGTCGTCAGCTGAATATCCGTGAGGCGGGCGATGAGGTCTTCACCGACAGCGGCCGCGGCAGTCGTCGCAGAAGCGACCGCCGCGGTAACGACCGGAGCCGCTCAAACAGCGAGCGTCGCCCGCGTCGTCAAAAGCAAAGCTGATTTTTCATCAGGTTATCAGTTTAAAAGGAGCTTCGGCTCCTTTTAGTTTCTTATATCGGCGTTCAGGTGATGACATGAGTCTCTGACTATAAGTTTTTGATATTTCCGGCGTTCAGGTTAAGGCGCTCCGGCGCGGTAATACCGGCGGTCTTTCACCCTGAAAAGCTGAGCTTTTAGGCTCAGGCGAGAGTAACGCCCCGCGGTGATTATGACGGGCGTCAGAAAAGTGAAAAAACTTACAGCCGGATACCTTACCCGCGGCTTAAACCATTACAGACCGCTGCGCCGGCACAGACCGCTGCGCCGGCGAGGTTTCTTTTCGATTAGCTCGGACAACTTGACAGAATTCCATTAACTCTTGTTGTGAGGGTTTTGGTATGTTGCTGAGTTCCAGCAAGATTTGCTGATCAAGAGCCTTTGTATCCGTATCTTTATTTACCACGCCTGACGAGCCGCATAACCGGTCAGCCAGAGATAAAAGTAACTTGCCCGAATATCTGGTACAATTCACTCCGTCTAAAAAGGACTGCCAATGTGTCGAGATTGATGTTAACTCCTCGATATTACTGTAATCATTGTTCTTTGAGTCAATGAGGTATACTTTTTCCGCGGTAAAAACAACGGCGATACAGTGATCGGTTTTTTTCAGCAGACCCAGTGACATACGCCGTTTACCGCGGTTGGTGATACCTAACGGACAAACCGCTACTTTCACTTTCTGATTAAAACATTCACGCTTGAGTTGTTGATGTTTTTCCCGCAACCGCCGCGGGAGTTGATCCAGTGGTATGCCTGATTCCGCGTTTTCATCTAAAGACTCCAGTTTGATGAGATCTGATTGCGGCATTTTGTCCTGAAGTCTCTGATAAGCGATTTTTGAGTCAATCCTTCTACGGGGATTCAAAGCGCTACTTTCACCGCCAGCGAGTTTTAGTATTTCAGACTCATTAACTTTTCTCACAAACTTGATTTCATCACACATCATAGAAAAGCCAAAATCATTATTTTCGTCCGCTGAGCTGACAGGTCGCGCGGAAACAGACTCTTGTTGATCCGCAGTTTTACCCGCAGCCGGTGCCGTTACCCCGCGGTCTTTATCTTCACTATCCTGCGCCTGTTGCTGCGGCCGCAAAAGCGGAGTTGTGCTTGGAGTTGCCGCAGAATCATCCTGTCCGGATGCGGTTGCCTCAGCAGTGCCCGGATTAACATTAAATCGGCGGAGAATACCCTCTTTAATCCTGTCTGATTCACCGTAAGTTCTCAAGCGAGCGAACCAGTTATCACAACTGACTTTCCAGTTACCATCGCGCGTCTTACGCGCTGTATATTTAAGCGGTTTTTTACCTCCTCTTGATACTGATACAGTGATTTTTCCGAAAACAGCGAGACTGTCAGACCCGGGTATTTCAGAAATAATGAGTGGGCTCCTGTTACTACAGGTCGCGCTCAGTTTTAAACTTAAAGTGGTCATGGTATTGCCCTTGCGGATATCAATATGAGCCGGGCTTGTTTACAAGCATTCAGAGGATAAATGATCTTTATCAGCAGTGAAATAGATGTCGTTACCCGAATTTAAATTTTGGTATATAAATTATATTCTTTATCTTCAATAAAACCTGCTTCTTAACTAAAGTTTAATTATCGGGAAACCTTAGCGATAATGTTTGATCATCCCCTGCGGCTTGCGGCGATACCGTTCATATCATATCGTTTTTATTGATTTTCAAAGATTAAATTTTGTTAATCCCGCGCTGACAATTTTAGAAAATACAGTCTGGAATTCAGTAAGCTGAGTTATCGGAAAACGTTTTTATCTTAGCTGCTGGTATCCGTTACTGATTGATGGAACCATAAATTATTTTGAGCCAGAAAAAATATTGAACGTATCTGATTCCGAAGCGGCTACTGATATAAAGCCTTTGAAGCAATATGTGATTGTATTTCGATAATTAAATTTACTTCAGCTAAATATCAATAGTGTATAGTTACTTTTGATATAGATATAGATATAGATATAGCATGAGGTGAATCATGAGGCAAGAAACAAAGGCGCTGCTGCTCTCAGCTTTTGTCTGCCCGGGAGCGGGGCATTACATGTTAAAAAAATACTATCGGGCCGCGTTTTTTTTTGTTATTACTGTCGCGGCCTTAATCATGTTAATGCGCCGGATTACGGCGATCGCTCAAGGGATCGCCGATGAAATCGTATCAGGAAAAATTCCGTTTGACGCGGTGCAAATCATGCAGGCGATTCATAACAGCGTTTATGGTGAATTACTTCATTCAGCCGGTCTCAGTGTGCAGGCGCTGATCGCATGCTGGTTTATCGCTCTGGCCGATTGTTACAGGGCGGGAAGGTACCCTTAAAAACCGTTCGGATTAAGTTTGGTAACGTGATTGAGCGTTTGTCTTCAGATTTTACTCAGGAAGACGCCGGTTTTTTAATGAGCGGCTCAGGGATCCCGCAGTCAGCTGCTTATGTCGTTTACTTTTCTTTCGGCAACCACAGCGACACTATCACGGCTGACAGCAGAAACGCCGATGAGATAAAGAGACACACGGTTAAGCCGTAAGCCTGAAATACCCACCCCGACAGCACAGTACCGATTAATCTTCCCGCGGCGTTCGCCATATAATAAAAACCTACATCCAGCGAGACGCCGTCTGCCTTAGCGTAACTGACGATCAGATAACTGTGCAATGACGAATTGACGGCGAATACGGCGCCGAAAATGAGTAAACCGCCGATGATAATTAAGTTCGGTTCAGCGTGATGCCCGATACCCAGACCAATGAGTACAGGCACCGGCATCAGCGGAATCAGCCATATGACGGCGCGGTTTGCGGACGGCGGTTTTGCCGCTGATTTGCCGGTGAGTTTCGGGGCCGAAGCCTGCACAACGCCATAGCCGATAACCCAAAGCGCCAAAAACGCGCCGACCTCCCAGTCCGTCCACTGAAGCGTAACCGCGAGATATACGGGTAAGGCGACAACAAACCACACGTCGCGAGAGGCGAATAAACACAGGCGGGCGGCGGAAAGCAGATTGATTTCCCGGCTTTTGGAAAATAAATCGCTAAATTTCGGCTTGGCTTTTGACTTACCTAATTCCGGCTTCAGCATCCGGATACTGAACAGCCAGACGACGGCGAGTGCCGAAGCCATAACGATTAACGCGCCCTGATAGCCAAACAGGGTCAGCAGTAAACCGCCGAGGAAAAAACCGATACCTTTCAGCGCGTTTTTTGACCCTGTCAGTAACGCTACCCATTGATAAAGCCTGCCTTGAGCATCAGCGGGCGTCAAAGTCTTAATCGCGCTTTTGGCGCTCATTTTATTAAGATCCTTGGCAATTCCCGACAGCGCCTGAGCCGCCGTCACCCAGGGAATTCCCGCGACGGCGCCCGGCAGGATATCAGCGGGTATCGTCAGCATCAGTAATGCCAATACCTGCGCGGCTAAGCCGGTATTCATGGTGCGGTTAAGCCCTAATTTCGCGCCGAGATAACCGCCGGCGAGATTGGTTACCACGCCGAAAAACTCGTAAAACAAAAACAGCATGGCAATCTCCAGCGGTGAGTAGCCGAGCCGGTGGAAGTGCAGCACCACCAGCATACGCAGAGCGCCGTCGGTCAGGGTGAAGCACCAGTAGTTTCCGGTAATGATCAGATATTGTTTTACTGAGCCGGGCAGTGACTTAATCGTCCTGAACATTACTGATCCGGCTCCGCGATCATTATCGCCAGTTCAGCGGTACGGCTGGCGTAACCCCATTCGTTGTCATACCAGACATATAACTTAGCTTGAGTGCCGTTGATGATCATGGTTGACGGCGCGTCGACAATCGCCGAGCGGGGATCAGTTTTATAGTCGACAGAAACTAACGGCCGGGTTTCCACGCCTAATATGCCTTTGAGTTCACCTTCCGCCGCTTCAGTCAGCAGCTGATTGATTTCTCCCGCTGTTACCGTACGCTTCATTTCAAAGACACAGTCCGTGAGTGAGGCGTTGGCTAAAGGAACCCGAATCGCGTGACCGTTCAATTTACCCTTTAATTCAGGGAAAATATGAGTAATGGCCGTGGCGCTGCCCGTTGTGGTCGGAATTAAGCTCATGCCGCACGCGCGAGCCCGGCGAAGATCTTTGCGCGGCGCGTCCAAAATGGTCTGAGTATTGGTGATGTCGTGAATCGTGGTCATCGAACCGTGTTCGATACCAATCCGCTCATGCAGCACTTTTACGACGGGTGCCAGGCAGTTGGTGGTGCAGGATGCCGCGGTAATGACGCGATGCCGCTCAGGATCGTACAGGTGATGGTTTACACCTTTAACCAGATTAAGCACCCCCTCTTGTTTTACCGGCGCCGTCACTAAAACACGTTTTACGCCTTGATCCAGGTAAGCCTGAAGTTTTTGTCTGTCACGCATCACCCCGGAAGCTTCGATAACGACATCACAGCCGGACCAGTCGGTTTGCGCGATGGTTTGATTACGGGTAAAACGAATGCTCTTACCGTTGATGATGATATGACTATCATCCGCCTCCACCCGCCTGTCCCAGGTACCGTGCACCGAGTCAAACTGCGTTAAATGGGCAAAGGCGGCGGCATCACCCTGAGGGTCATTAATCCGCGTGAATTCAACATTATCCCGGCTCCAGGCGGCGCGCAGTACAAGACGGCCCATCCGGCCGAAGCCGTTGATTCCGATTTTAATTGTCATGATAAATTACCTGATTTAAGTGGATTGATTAACAGCACCGGCTTTGACGCTCAGGTCTGTTACCCATGTTGTTTAATCTTTCTAAAGCGATCTGATAATGTTGCGGTTCGAGAAGTAACTGATCCAGCATTTCCTTGAACCAGTGAGGAAGAGCGGGGTTAATGAAATAAAATACCCATTGCCCCTGTTTACGATCACACAAGACGCCTTGTTTTTTTAATAACGCCAGATGGCGCGAGATTTTAGGCTGAATGTCATCAACGGCTGTGACCAGCTCGC
This sequence comes from Parashewanella sp., assembly GCA_965200795.1. Lineage (GTDB taxonomy): Bacteria > Pseudomonadota > Gammaproteobacteria > Enterobacterales > Shewanellaceae > Parashewanella. The sequence continues at coordinate 26,722 of CBDAVB010000019.1, read as the reverse complement.
AAACACAAAGCTCCTGTTGTGAGCGGATAAGTAAAACGCAGGTTAAGCGGATCCGGTCCGATAAGGCTTTAAATAAGGTGAGCGCGTTCATGTTTGTCTTTTGTTTAATGTAACGGCTATTAATATATGGAAAATAGTATATACGGAAATAATTATAAATGCAGCTCCGAATCAAAAACATAAGTGTCCGACTATAAGTTTTTCGATATTTCTGGCGCTCAGGTCAAGTGCTCGACAAGGCGCTCTCGCGAGGTAATACCGGCAGTCAGGGATCTCGCGGCTCAAAAGATTCCGGTTTAAATTTCAAAACTCGATTGGTCATACCCGCCGAGGCCGGACACTCAAATGAAATAACGACAGTTTTGTATGCAGGTAAATGAAATAACGACAGCTGCGTATGTCGGTAATGACTAAACGTCATTGTTCGTGCCATGATATTGGCAATGTTAAGCTGCAACAAATCGGCAAGTTATTCCGGGACAGTTGCTAAAGCGAAGCCCGGTTTACGTTATTTATAATCCGCTGTAGATCACACTTCCCGAACACAGTAAAATACTCGTTTAAATTTCAGGTTAGTTAACTGACGAATAAGATATTTTTTATTTTTTTGTTTCAGTGCTCATAAAGTCGGTAAATCTAACCTGATGATAAAAAACAAAAAAATAATTCACCCTGCATGAAGGAAAACTCTGAAATGAGTCCTGCTGATCCCGTTCTCGCCGTTAATGATGATTTACCCATTCGTACTGATAAACCCGTCCACAGCGGCAAAGTGAGAAGCGTATATTGGTTAACTGACGCTGATAGCCGCCGCTTAATCCGGGAAAAAAACTATCCTGTTCCTGATGATACACCGTTAGCCGTTATGGTGATCAGTGACCGGATCTCAGCTTTCGACTGTATTTTTCACGGTGAGCGCGGACTTAACGGTATTCCCGGTAAAGGTGCCGCGTTAAATACCATTTCCCGTTACTGGTTTGACTGTTTTAAACAGCGCGGACTCGCGGACAGTCATATTCTCGACGTACCTCATCCATTAGTCTGGGTGGTGCAAAAAGCCCGTCCGGTAAAAGTTGAGGCCATTTGCCGCCGCTACATTACCGGCTCAATGTGGCGCGCGTATGAGAAAGGGGAGCGTGAATTTTGCGGTATCCGGCTGCCCGACGGCCTGAAAAAAAATCAGAAGTTACCGGAACTTATGATCACGCCCTCCACCAAAGGAATCCTTAAGGGTATCGAGGGGGTTCCTGAGCAGGATGACGTCAATATCAGCCGTCAGAACATAGAGGATAACTATCAGGATTTCGGGTTTGAATCTAAGGCCGATATCGATCTTTATGAAAATCTGCTTAAAGACGGCTTTAACTTAATCTCCGGGAAGCTGGCCGGACAGGATCAGATTTTTGTCGACACTAAATTTGAGTTCGGCTATGTTACTGACAGGCAGGGGCAATCCAGGCTTATCTACATGGATGAGGTAGGTACTCCTGATTCTTCGAGGATCTGGGACGGTGAAGCCTACCGTAACGGTAAGATTATTGAGAACTCAAAAGAGGGTTTCCGGCAGATGCTGTTAAATTACTTTCCGGATCCGGATATTCTGCTTAACAAAGACCGTATGCCTGAACGTGAGGCGCTGGCAAGAGATAACGCGCTGCCGTCAGAGGCGATGATGAATGTTTCAAAAACTTACATCAGTATCACTGAAAAGACCACAGGCAGGCAGGTTGTGGTTTCAACAAACCCCAAAGCTGAGATTATTGATGTACTGAGAAATAAGTACAGTTTAGTTGACTGAGTTAAGTTTGTTCACCGTTTTTATTGAAGTCATATCCTATTTAAGTGATAGTGATGATTAAATATCATTGATTCACCGCGGAGATGATATGGCTTTTCCGTCCGCTTACCCATTGTCCCCTGTTCAAACAGACTGTACCCGGAGTGATCCGTCAGAGATTAATGACACGAGTTATACCGCAGAACCTGAGGTTAACTCAGATGAGAGAATCGCCCGTGTAATCGAAATAGAAGCAAATCATGTAATCTCAGAAGAATTCGCTAACGACCTGTTAAACCGCCCGACCAGGATTACATACAGAGTCCGTTTCAGCGGCCGTGACTTTAAAGTGAGTTATCATTCCGGTCTGAGAAGGCTGCTGGCCTTTTCCTGTGCCGGAAAAGAAAGATTAAGAGAAGTCAGGGAGATATTCGAGACAAAGCTTAACGAATATCAGGTAAGAGAAAATCATCAGTTTAAGTTAGAGAATAACCGGACACATCATACCAATGTCATGCGATTAGACGCTGTGGCGGAAGGTATTAACAGCACAGCTCCGCTTTGTATATTCGATGTTGATGATGTGCTTGTCGGGTTTCCGTCTCCGTCAGACACCAGAGCATTAGAAGAGGCTGAAACGTTTAAGAACGTGACCCGGAAAATCAGACTAAAAGCCCCCGGCGCGAAGATTATTATCATTACGTCGGGTTGTATGACCCGGAAGAAATTACAAGGAGCGGGCATTGATCATCAAGGTATTGAAATATTAGAGAGCCGTCCCTATGAGGACAGCGGATGTAAGAGTGAAAGTGACTACAAGCGTTACAGAATTCGTAACTGTGATAAAGGAAGAGTATTAACCCGATTCCTTAAGAATAAAGGGAGCCGGTTTGACGCGATTCATTTTATTGACGATGCTGACGAAAACCTGAAACGGGTTGCCGGGGTTGCGGCGGCCATGCGCTTGCCGTGTCATACTTACAATTACCTCAGAGGCGTTAAACAACGAAACCGCCGATGGGCGCAGGATTATGATCTTAATGAGGCGCCTGATATGGATAGGTTTTACCGGGAAAATCCGCGGCTTGAGCATCATTCAAATAATTATGATCGTTTAGAGCGGCGGCAATCAACCCCGGGGACAAGGGGCGTATTCAGATTGAGTGTTACTTAGCCCGGACTGTGTGAAAGCCGCCCCCTAAACTCAAGCTGTCCGCTGAAAGCGATCAGGAAATAAAAAGACAGAGGCGCGGATCGCGCGCCTCCGGGCAGGACGGGTTACTTTAGTAATAAATCCAGGTGAGCGCCGAAGTCTTCCGGTTCCATAAAGCCTGTCACACGGTACTTATCTTCCGCATTACCTTGTTTATCAAAGAACATAATGGTCGGCAGGCCGAGGACATCGTAGTGTTCGAGTATTTCGATATCGTCATCATCATTAGCGGTGACGTCCGCCTGCAGTAATACCATTTTATTCATGCGGGCGGCCACGTCTTTATCAGCGAAAGTGACGTGCTCGAACTCTTTACAGGCCACACACCAGTCGGCGTATAAATCGAACATGACTACTTTGCCCCGCGCGCTGGCTTTGGCGACTTCAGACTTTAATTCCTCCAAGGTCTTAACTCGCTTAAAGCCTTGCTGTCGCTGAGTTCTGTCAGCGACCTGAGCACGCTCAGCGCCCGGCGCCCGGAAACCGAGTGACTCCATTACCGACATAAAGCCGTAAGAGAAACTGCCCAGCAGCGCGCCGGTAAGTAATACCGAGCGTACGGTTTGCCGCCAGTTAAATTCGGTTTTCTTATTCTGATGCATAAGATAACCCGTCAGCGCCAGACCCCAGACAGCCCACAGCACATCGGAAACCACTCCGGTCCAGATACGGCCGACCATCATAACCGACACGGCGATCAGTAAGAATCCGAAAATGGTTTTCACTATTTCCATCCAGCCGCCGGCTTTCGGAAGTAATTTACCACCTGACGCGCCCAGAATGAGAAGCGGTACGCCCATTCCTAAACTCAGTACGTACAAGGCTAGGAAACCTAAGGCTAAATCTCCGGATTGAGCGATATAAATGAGAACACCGGATAACGGCGCCGAAGTACAGGGAGACGCCACTAAACCGGAAATCGCGCCCATAATGAACACGCCAATGAAGTTACCGCCTTTTTGCTTATTCGAGGCGTTATTCATTTTGTCCTGCCAGCCGGCCGGTAATTTTAAATCGTACAGGCCGAACATGGACAGGCTCAATATCAAAAATAACCCGGCTAATATCAGCAGGATAACCGGGCTTTGAAGTGCCGCCTGATATTTCATGCCGGCGGAGGCCACGATTAAGCCCAGCACAGAGTAGGTGATCGCCATACCCTGGACATAAGTCATCGCCAGCGCCAACCCTTTACCCGCCGAGAGCTTTTCGCCCTGCCCGACAATGATGCCCGACAAAATCGGATACATCGGGAATACGCACGGTGTTAACGCCAGACCGATACCTAAGCCGAAAAAGATCAGTAAAGTGATCACCAGGCTGTTGTCTGACAGCATCCGCGACAACTTATCCTGCTCGGTAATCGGCGCCTGAGACTGTGATCCGGCCGTTGTTTCAGCGGCCGTCTCCTGTTTTGGCGCGGCGTTCGCGCCGCCGTCAACTTCACTCAGTCTCACCGTGCGTTTGGTCGGCGGATAACACAGTTTACCTTCGGCGCATCCCATAAAGGTGACAGTGAAGGTACTGCCCGCTTTGGCGTCTTTTAAGGTCACCGGGAATTGAATGAAGTTGGTATAAACTTCCTGATCACCAAAGTATTCGTCGTGGTGAATTTTACCTTCAGGAAGCGCGATTTCGCCGATTGTGGCGCCGTCCGCTTTGAATTTGAGTTTGCCTTTGTACATGTAGTAGCCGTCGGCAATCACCCAGCTGAGCCGCAGCTTGTCCCCCTCTTGCCTGGCATCAAAGTCAAAGGCCTTTTCGACAGGCAGGATTTCAGGCTCTGAACTGAAAAGCCCGCCGCCGGTGTTATTAAAAATACCGTTGCCGTGCGCCAGCGGTGCTGATAAAACGAAACTGGTGAGTAATATACTGAGTATTTTTTTCATGGTTACGTCGTTGTCGTTATCGGGTTGCCAGTACTTTACGCGGTAATAAAACCTGATAAAGCCGTTGCTGAAATATTATATTCTTAAAAGTTAATACCTTAATGGTTTTACACGCAAATAACATTAATTGCGGATTAACTTTTTGTCATCTTCAGCACTTTATGTTTGTCTCGGACTTGAAAACAGACCGAATTATCCCCATAAATTATTCAACGGAATTTAATTTTTTGGTGTGTTCATGCTGATCGTGTTATTGCTTGTATTTATCGCGTTGCCTGTTTTAGAGATTTCTTTAATGATTCACGTCGGGCAGGTGCTCGGAACATGGAACACCGTCGCGCTTATCATTCTGTCGGCGGTTGTCGGCGCGTCGCTTGTCAGAAGTCAGGGTGTGGCGAAGTTAATCATGGTACGTGAAAAAATAGCCGCAGGAGAAGTCCCGGGGCTGGAGATTGTTGAAAGTGTAATGCTGGCGATTGCCGGGGTATTTTTAGTCTTGCCCGGATTCATTACCGACTTTATCGGTGTATTGTTTATTACTCCGTTCACTCGTCAGCCCATCGCGAAACTCATTTTTACTCGTATGAGATTAAACATTGTCTCCGGTCAGCAATTCAATCAGCCTGATAACCCGTTCGGCGGCTCACCATTTGAACGTAACCCGCGCGATCAGAGCGGTAATACCTATGACGGTGATTTTGAAACAAGACCTGAGCAAGTGAAACCCGAGCATCGTATTGATAATCAGGAAGACGATAAATAGCCGGTCATGAAATCCATTCCGTTCGCTGATACAACAAGCGGCCGCTTAAAAATGTTTAGCTCACAAAATTCGTAAAAAGCTTACGGCGTCTCATAAAATTTCACTTTAAATCATCCTGAAAAGCTCAGTCGGATACGCTCTCGGGCGCGGAGAAAATTACCGGCATAAAAAACTGTCGTACTCCGTTTGTTGACAGCAAGGGGTATCAGGCTTGTTTGATTTGAACCGCACCGTGAGAAGGAACAATAAATAAATGTTAATTACCGCTATAAGCGATTGAGGCACTCACTTAAGAAAAAGCGCGATATCATCATATTCACCGGAGCTTAATGTCATTGAAATGACTCGGAAAAAGATTAACTGTAAATGGTTATCAATTAGTGATCACGAAACTTATTCTAAACTCAGGACAGAAATCATAACAATATCGGACGATTATCACTCAAAATATAAAAAATAACTTTTTGTTAGCTACTTACAGCTATTTGATGCATTCAATTTCAACCGGAAATGATATATTGAACACAAGGTTTATGGTCGTTTTGGTTGCTGAAAATGCTCAAAAAAAGCCCGTTTAATTTACCTCATGACAGCCTGTTTAATATTACAGACCCGCTTTTACAAAATTATCCTTTATAATTCAGGAAGTTATGAGCTGACCCGAAATAGTTTCCCGGTTTATTACCGCTTAACATTGCCGATATCAAGGCGCGAGGAATGAAGTTTAGTCACTCTGAACCGGGAAAGTTGTGTATGCCGGTAAGTGAATCACGGTTAACGCGCAGAGCGGCAATGTCAAGCGCAACCCTTCGGGCTGTGTTTATTTTCGCGTTGTTTCAATAACGCGTTACGGCGTTGTCAAAAGCTTACGCACAAAGCCTGCGCCTCGTTTTCGCCGCCTTGTGATTAGCTGACGATAAGTTTCTTCGCGATTTTGGTGCTCAGATTTGGTGCAATACAAGACGCGGCGCAGGGGGCATAGCCGTAGCTATGTAACCGAAGTTGCAATGCGGTAGCGCGGTAAAGATGGGCATCAAAAAATGTCAGAAAACTTATGATCAGCTACTTATAAGCCGAAAATAACGACAGCAAAACAGGGCAGTTATTTCGGGACAGCTCCTTCCTTTGAACGGCGAGTTCTCCATGATTTGCCATTATAAATCATAAGATTATAAAAATTACGTTATTTCATATTCCGGGAAGTGTGACATGAGTTTTTTGTTTGCAAACCGAGCGGTTAATCCACATTACAAAAGTTATTATCTCGCCGCTCCGCAAGGTAATGGCGCGGTTCACAGCTGTGATGAGGCATTTCGTGATGAGTCTTTACGGATTGATACCGGCGGTCATTTGGATGATGTTCACAGTAATGCCGCGGCTTTTGTAAAAGTAAAGGCAACAATTAAAAAGGATATTGAGACGCTGAGAGATTTGTCATATTTAGCCGCGGATGTTAAAGCTTCGTCAATTAAGAAATGGTTAGATAAGCTGGACGGAATTTTATTCTTTGATTCAGACAGACAACTCGTCAGTAGCGGCGAATTAGCGGCAGGTAATGAAGTTCATGTTGTCAATCACTTAAAATCAATGGTCGCAAGACGCTACGGCTTTAAAGAAACGGCCGATGCCTACAGCGACGCGGGCTTTAAAGTGTATGAGGAACTTATGCGTCAATACAGAAATTCAGCGGGTAAATACATCAAGTTATGCGGTTCCGATGCCGTTACTGATATCTTTACAGGTAACGGTAACGTATACATAACGAAGTCAGAGTATCTGCATAATTTAAAGGTTGTGATCAGCCGCGGTCTTCATGACACCTTTACCGACGCTGAATTATCAGAAATAAAAATCATCCGCGCTAAACACGATTCACCGCGGGCGTTTTTCACTTATCCCCACGGCCTGAGTTATTTTCGGGTTGAGCAAGAGGATGACAGTCGTTGTGTTACGTTAGCGGACGTATGCAGGATTCATCTTGAAGGATGGGATAATGCCGGCTTATTCAGATGCTTTTTGTCGCCGTATCTTTTCCGTTTACCTTCAGACAGCTCAATGACTTTCTGTCCACCAATAAACTGTTTAAAAAAGAAGAGGTAAACAGATATATATCCGTTATAAATGATCTGATAGATCCCGGGAGGGCGGTCCATTTAGCGACATTATCGCGGTCAATAAACGCGTCCGATGTTGATCATATCAGCGATAGCGCGACATGCGTTTTACAGGCTCTTAATGAAAAATCGCCTTATCAGAAGCTGCTTGTTTTAAAATTAATCAAACACACGATAACAAAGCAGTAGAGCCGCTATTTATTTGATTCCGCTGATTCTGTCTCCCCTTGCGACGCGGCTGAAAAATTCAAACAGGTTTGCGGCGGTAAATCATCATCAGAACAGCGCGTTAATCAAATTTCTTATTGAGTCAGACAGGCTGGTTTATTTCAAAGGATATCTGGCAAATGTTCAGGTTACGGATATTTCTGTTTCTTTTATGAATTTCCTGAGGCGGGGCTCTGAAGATACGATTTCGTTTCTCTCGGCGGCCGTGGTGTTTAACGCGGCAGAAATTTTTAACTTTATTATCAATAACAAAGAGCTTGATTACGTGTTGAACGCGCAGTCACAAAAGTATAAGTTCTCAGCCCTGCATTGCGCCATTTTTTTTCGGTAAGTATGATTTCGCATTAAGATTAATTGAACAGACTTCGATGGATGTTAATCTGCTCACCAGGGATGGTGAGCACGCGCTGTCTATGTGTCTGAATGAAAAAGCGGCCGGGATGAAACCATGCGTCAGGGCGCTGATAGCATGCCAGAGAACCGATTTTGATGTCCGGCTTAAAAGTGGTCTCAAATTAAGAAGCGTCGTGCTCAAGAGTCGGTTTCATCTGGATTATTTAAACGCGGCTAATTCCGACGCGGGCGATAAAGACGATTTTCTGATTATATAACATGAGCTTAAGTTAACGTGAGTTCAATGGTCACATTCACCCTGATTTACAGAAAGATCACCTTTTGAGTCCGCGTCATTCCCGCGTGTTGTAAGCGGGAAAAGCACCGCAGCGAGCGTTTTGTATGCTTTCTCAGGAGAACCGCACCCGATGGCTATTTGCATAAACCCGAATCCCGCCACGGACAGCCATTTCGGCAAATATTACATCGCGGACGTGAGTCAGATCCCTGAGCGGGACAGCGCTGATGTCAGCAAATACCGGAATGAGGAGCTCCGCCTTTCGACCGACGGGGCGCTTACCGCTCTTTCGCGGTCCGGTGAATTTGAAGCAATAAAAGCGGTCATTAAGGAAGATATAGCAAAACTCGAAAAATTATCGTATCTGGCGGATGATACAGCTGATGAGCATATTATATCCTGGTTAAAAAAATTCTATAAACATTTATTCAAGTATAAAGACTACAGGGTTATTCCCGCCGGTGAAGCTCAGCATTTCAGAAAGATATTTTTAAATACATTGATTGTTGATTTCCATGAGCTTGTAATACGACTTGACGAGTCGGTAAAAGCGGAGGATTTAACCAATTCTTATCTGAAAATCAAGGAGATTTACAGAAATCTTATTCTCAGTATCGGGGGATGCGTTGGCGGTATCCAGACAGCCGTTTCCGAGGGACTCCGGGAATTCAGGATACCTTATTTAGGGCAGTCTCAGACTTTAACCGCCTTACGTGAGGATATCGCTACTCAGGTCATTACTCAGCATCTCAAAGCGTTTATCAGCGCCGGAAAACTGTACGCTGGCAATGAAAGGCACGCGGTTAATAATATAAAAAAAATGTACGCGGAAAAATACGGCTTCCCCCCGCCGCCGGATATTCAGTCCGGCTGTGGTTTTAAGCGGAAGTTCTGTGACGGAGTAGACAAAAAATTATGGCGGGCTCTGAGCGTTTTTAAAATGACGGAATATATTGTTGAGCAGACCGACGCGGCGTTAACCGCCGCGCTTAACGCCGGGACAAAGAAAGTCGATATTATTCATATTACTCAGCCTGTCCTGGACGTTTTGGCGGCGGCGCTTGATATTTACGCGGGTCATAAAAGCGGTATTCTCATTCAGAAGTTTTTAACAGAAAGACATTCGCCTATTGTTTTAGATGAGCTGACCGATTGGTTTGCCCTGGAATTAACGAAAGAGACAAAACAGACACAAGCCGGCGGAGCGACACCGCCGGCAAAAGAAGAGAAAGAAGAGAAAGAGGCGAAAACGACAAAACAAAGAGACGAGATCCGCCGGCGTATATCTTCGACTTTGAGGCGTTCATCTTCCGTTGAACGGGAGGACGCGTGGCCTCAGCACCTTTTTACTGCTGAGAACACCGATAATCTTGATACTTCTTTGAGAGAGTCAGCCGGAAAGTACGTAAAGTTAGAGAACAGTCTGCTGAAAGTGTTTGAGATTTTCACGGATGAGAACGCCGGATATGTTCTGAAGTCTAACTATAAGCATAACTTATGGGTGACTGTCGCATCAGGCTTACAGGCAACTATCGCCGGGGATACATTACAGAGCATTCCCGTTTTCCGCGCTCAATTACCAAAGGCCGAGCCTGATAAGTTTTTCATTTACACTCACGGGGTAAGTTATTTCTGGATTGAGGAGGAGGGAGCGAAAAAACCGGTGACACTTGCCGCAATCAGTAAAATTCGGTTTGCGGACTGGGATGAGGAGGCTTTACTGAGGTGTTTTTCCGCTGCCGTATTAACACCGTTTACCATCAGGGAGCTCGGTGATTTTTTGTCTCTGAATGTCCTTGATGTCAGTTCACGCCGGTTAGAAGATTATATACAATTGGCTCGTGACGTCATAACCGGTAAACCTGAAACGTACCTGCCCGTACTGATGCTTATTGACTCGTCAGCGGTCAGAAATGATTTTATTAACAGGCTCATATTCGGGCTTGGTTTTGCGCGGCTGAGTATGAGGCTGTTAGCTTTAAAAGTGAGTCTGAATCAGTTCGGCGTTCTTGAATCAGCGCTGTTATATCGTGCGTTTTCTCCGGCTGATTTTTTTGAGCATTTTAAACGGGTTCATGCTGAAGGTGAGGATAACCCTGAATGGCTGACAGCGATGATTTTTCATCCGGCCGGTTTTCCGTATTTCAGAGTCTTATATGACGCCGGGTTTGTAAATCGTGTTAATGTGTCCGGCTTGAGACTAATGCCGTCAGGAGTTAAAGACACTTACCTTCCCTGCCTTCACACCGCGGTTCTGTACGGGGCTGAGAATGCCGTTGATTATATTCTCGCTAAGAGGCCGGCAATTACGGACATAAATGAACGGACAGAGGAACAAAGGCTTTCAGTTTTGCATTTCGCCGTTCTCGCCGGGAAATACACGCTTGCTCTGAAGCTGATCAATAATCCGGATCTGAATGTCAATTCGCTGACGGATGATGGTGAGCATGCGATATCAACCTGCCTGGATACATGTACCGCAAAGGCAACGGAATGTATCAAGGGCTTGGTATACCGTAAGGATATTGATTTTACGGCTTTAATTAAGCGGCTTAAGAAAGAAGCTGATGACGGCGGGCGGCCTGGGAGAGCTGATAGTCAGGGGATAAAAAAATATGACGTAATTGTGAAACTGCTTATTCAGCGGGATAAGCTTTCATATTTTCAGCAGTTTTATGAAAACGGGCTGATAAACAGAAAGGACGGTTACCCGGTGTTTTACATTGAAGGGCTCCGTGACCCTCTCCCGTATCTGCATGCCGCGGTGGCTTTCGGCGCGACAAATATTGTTAATTTTCTTCTGGCCGTGAAACTGCCGGACAACATTTTAAATGAACAATTAAAAACAATGAAATTTTCAGCGCTGCACTGCGCGATTTATTGTGAGGATTTCAGACTCGCCCATAAGCTTATCACGCATGGAAAGTTTGACGTCAACTTGCTGACAAGTCAGAAGGAACATGCGTTAACAATGTGCCTGAACAAAAAAAGCACGGCAACAGACTGGGTTATTAAGACCCTCATAAGGTGCCCGGGAACGGATTTTGATACGAAACTTAAAGACGGCAGGACACTGCGCTCAGTAATACTGCAAAGTCAATTTCAGCAATATTACCTCGAAGTAACCGCCCGCTCCTGATTCCTGATACCAAGCCGGAGAAAGAGCCGGAGCCGGATGATGACCTCAGCTTTTAAGGGGCTCTTTCCGCCGTTCCCGCTGACAGTACGCGCGATGACGTTAAATTCTCGCGGCTGCGGAAACCGTGCCTTACGAAAGGAGGCGCGGGATCCCTGACGCTTCGTTCATGCCTCAGGGTATGCGCCCTAGATCTCAGCAATAAGCGGCACACTCTTACCTGTTAAAAATTCGTAAGGACTGAGATAGTCTAACGCTTTTCTCGGTCTTGTGTTAATCGAAAATTCCGCATTTTTAATTTCTTGCTCACTTACCGAGCCTATAGCCATGCCTTTCGGGAAAAAACGCCGCAGTAATCCGTTGGTATTCTCATTAAGCCCTCTGCCATGAATGATAAGGCTTCGCAAAGTAGATATCGCATTTAAGGTAACCATTCACCAAGCCACTCTTGTTTTTTGTGAGGCAAGTCAATTGATCTGATATTGTTGCTTGATTGATCGTTTCATGGTGCTTTTATGTACACATGAAAAAGAAAAAACTCTACGAGAAAAATGCGCCCCAACCCTCAAATTTATTAGAAGCTAATTTGCTCATTAAGGAGTTATGGCAAAAGCTTCGGGATTATGAGGATAAGTTAAAGCAGTCTTCTCGAAACTCATCAAAATCACCCTCTTCGGACACTCCTGAGGCGAAGGCCGAGCGAAAAAAGCTCAAACGCCTCGTAGTCGAAATAAGATTGGCGCTCAGCCAGGCCATACGGGGCACAGAAGACCACTAGCTGAACTTGGTGATAACGATAAGATAATTGAGTGCAAACCACAGGCTTGCTGCTCTGTCTGTCAGCACGAAATAAAAATCAATACTCGCTGTAGCCGTCGCCATCAGGTATTTGAACTACCAAAAATGCCTTTTGAGATCACCGAATATCAAATCTTTCACGGTCAATGCCAACACTGTAATGCAGTGTATAAAGGGGAATTACCTGAAACGGCTCCCAAAGGGCAAATTGGTGCTCGCTTGATGAGTCATATTGCTGTATTGGCAGGTAAATATCATCTTAGCGTTTCTCAAACTCGTCAATTATTGCTGGATCAATATGGCGACACTTTCTCTACTGGGGCAATATCAGAGGCTCAAGGAAAAGTAAGTTCGATGCTTACGCCTATACATCAAAGCCTTAAAGAGCATATACATAAAGCGCTTTACGTTCATTGTGATGAAACGTCTCACTCTCGCAATGATGAACAAGGCACACGTTGGTGCTGGCTTATATCTTCACAAGATGCCGTATTTCAGACCATTCGCTACTCAAGAAGCCAAGAAAGCGCAAAACACATACTTGGTGATTGCAAAGATAATATTGTGATCACCGATCAATACGCTGCATACAACTTTATCAACCCAGAAAAACATCAGCTCTGTCTGGCTCACGTTCAAAGAAATCTTCAGCAAATGGCTGATTTTTCAGGAGGTGGCTTAACGGCTCTGATTGGTTCCAAATTAGTTTTACTACTGAAAACGGTTTTTAGAACTCAACATAGATTTGAGCAAGATGAATTGAGCGAACGACTCTGGCTGAGGCGAATGCAGAGACTAAAAAGAAGTTTTACTACCCTGCTTGAAAAAGGAGCTTCTACGCCATCAGCTCGTTATTCAGGTCGTTGTGAGCATTTATTGAAGCATGAAACAGGATTATGGGTATTCGTTACTCATAAAGGAACACCTTTAACCAATAATGAAGCGGAAAGGTGCATTAGAGGAACTGTTATCATGCGAAAAAACTGTTTCGGTACTAGTTCAGATAGAGGGGATAAGTTCCGCTCTCGGGTGCTGTCTGTAGTTGAAACCTGCAAAAAAAGAGGCAAATCGGTACTGGATACCATCACTAAAATTGTTACCGCTGTAACAGAAAGAAAACCTTACCCAGACGTGTTCAACCTCACCAGCGTTTAGTCAATACCACGCTGGTGAATGGTTAGAACGCCAAGAAAGCTGGCATTTGAATATAGGGTGAAAGTCCCTTCTAGGAAAGAGTTAGCCACTCGCCTAGTCCCCGAGCTATGCGCATTGCACTGGTAACAGGCAAAGTGAAGTGTTAGTAGGGGTGTCTGTAGGCTAGGTATTGAGCCACGTAATCACCAATTTGGAGGCGACGATGTTGTTAACCAATGCAGAAGTCTATAACTTTCAAGGCGCTAGAGGCGAGCCTTGCAAAGTGCCTCTCGGGGTCGTAGACCCTATGCATGCAGATACATTCAATGTACGGAACTTGGGAGATCCTATTTTAGCCAATAAATTTGGTGTTATTAGACAAAGCCGAAAGGAAGAGTCTAATGATAAATAGGAAGTCGGATGAAGCCATAGTACTGAAGAAACCAGCGAACAATGTATCAAATGATATAGCGGAGTTGGCGGAGGAAAGGGCTTCAACCAAGAGGAACAGTTCACAGTGCGCCAGTAGCCAGACACAGAGCTGGACAACTACGACGTTTCGCCTGTTAGCTGTGCGTCAAATAGCAATCAAGAATAAAGATCAAACCTTTAATAATCTATTTTCAATCATCAATGAAAACTTACTGCGAGGCAGTTTTTACTTACTAAAACGAAACTCAGCAGCTGGGTGCGATGGTATGACTTGGAAAATGTATGAATGCAGTCTGTCCGAAAGGATCGAAAGCTTAAATTACAGGCTCCATAGCGGTAAATATAAACCGAAACCAGCACGTAGGGTTTTCATTCCAAAAGGAGATGGTACTCAACGACCGCTAAGTGTTATTTGCTTAGAGGATAAAATAGTTCAACAAGCTTTAGTGACCATACTAAACCAAATTTACGAACCTCACTTTCTTGGATTTTCCTATGGATTCCGTCCTAAACGTAGTCAACACGATGCCTTAGACGCACTTACCGTAGCCTTGAAACGAAACCGAGTGAATTGGGTATTGGACCTAGATCTGCAAAAATTCTTTGACACAATAGAGCATGACTGGTTGATGAAATTTATTGAGCATCGGATCAGCGACAAGAAAGTGCTAAGGATAATCAAACAATGGTTAAAAGTGGGAATACTAACCCCAAATGGGCAAAGAGAAAAATCGTCCTTAGGGTCACCTCAAGGAGCGGTGATATCACCGTTACTTGCGAACATATACCTACATTACGCCTTTGATCTTTGGATAAATACACTTCGCCGAAACTACCAAGGAAAGGTGAGTGTCGTTAGATATGCAGATGATGCAGTGCTTGGTTTCGAAATAAAAGAAGAAGCTGTACACTGTTTAGAGCTAATGCATGAGCGGTTAGGAAGTTTTGGACTCAAATTACATCCAGTAAAAACTAAGCTATTAGCCTTCGGTGCGAAGACTGCTTGGAAAGCGAAAAAGACGAAAGAGAATAAGGGGAGTGAAACGTTCAACTTTCTTGGTTTTACTTACTATGTTGGTAAATCAAGAAAAGGTGTGTATATGGTGAAACGGAAAACACAGCGAACAAGGTTGATCAAGCAATTAAAGCGGATCAGAAGTGAGCTGAAAGGGAAACGTCTTCATCATAAGATACATCAAACTGGACGATGGTTGAACAAGGTAGTAATAGGTCATCTAAATTATTACTCTGTTCCTCTAAACATGAACTCAGTAGGTTTCTTTATACTTGAACTCAAGAGGGCTTGGCTTAAAGCGTTAAGGCGTCGAAGCCAAAGAAATAAGATGACGTGGGAAAGGTTTTCAAAATATTGCAATATTTTTATCCCTTCCCCGAGAGTTATGCACCCTTATCCTGAAGCAAGGTTTGACGCCAGAACTGAGGGCGTTCAAAATTCTGTGTCAGCCTAAATTCTAAATTTCTAATACGTTATCCAATCTGCCTTCAAAATGGATTGCAAATTGTGACAATGCTAGCCTCCAATTTTGGACTGGCATTGTCCACTTTTTAGAGGCATTCAATATTCCCGCATAAAGCAATTTTAGCAAGCTGTTTTCATTTGGAAATGCCCCTTTTGTTTTGGTGAGTTTCCTAAACTGGCGATGTACGGCTTCAATCGCATTGGTCGTGTAAATCACTCGACGTACATATTCTGGATATTTGAAGTAAACGGACAAGTTCTCCCACTTTCTGCGCCAAGAGTCGATAACGATTGGATACTGGCTACCCCATTTGTTTTCCAGCTCATCTAAAGCCGTTTCAGCAGCCGATTTACTTGTCGCTCTGTAAACCGGCTTTAAATCAGCCATAAACGCCTTTTGATGCTTAGATGCCACATACTTCATTGAGTTGCGTACCTGATGAATTACGCAAAGCTGAACTTCTGTCTCCGGGTAAATGCTGGCAATAGCTTCAGGAAAACCGTTTAACCCGTCAACACAAGCAATTAAGATATCCTTAACACCACGATTATGAAGATCGGTCAGTACCGAAAGCCAATAATTAGCACCTTCTGACTCTGAAAGATACAGGCCAAGTAACTCTTTCTTACCTTCGAGATTAACGCCTAGAATCGTGTAAATAGCCTTACTGACATAGCGACCATTGTCTTTGACTTTATAGTGAATCGCATCCAGCCAAATAATTGGATAGACCTCGTCTAAACTGCGTTGCTGCCATTCTTTGAGCTGAGGAATAAGCTGATCGGTCACAGCCGTCAAACTGGCTTCTGAAAGCTCTAAACCATACAAATCAGCCACATGAGATTTGATATCACGATAACTCATACCCATTGAAAACATTGACAAAATCTTACGATCAATTTCATCAGAGAGCTTAGTTTGATTTTTTTTGACAAGCTGAGGCTCAAAGTTGCCGGCTCTGTCTCTTGGCGTTTCTAACTCAAATTCGCCAACTGAAGATTTAACGGTTTTTTTACTAAAACCATTTCTTCGATTGGGCTCAAGATCTGAGTCTAAATGTTGATCAAGTTCTGCTTTAAGCGCTGCTTCTGTTAGTTGTTTGATTAAAGGGGTGAGAACACCATCCGCACCAGTTAAACCTTTACCTGATTGAAGTTGTTCTAAAGCTTTATTGAAATCGAAATTTTGAGTCATTATGTCATTCCTGTTTTTGACATTTTACCGAAATGACACAGATTTCTAAACACTACCCCAGAACTCGAGGTAGGAGCCGGATGCGTTAGTAGCGCACGTCCGGATCTGTGCGGGGGGTGAGTAGTAATACTCATTCCTACCGCGACCCATTTAAGTGCCTCAGAAACCTTTTATGTCCGGCGAATTCGCCACCATTATCAAAAGTGATAGTCTTGCAAATCGCGGCAAAAGGCTTAAGCATACTCTTTATCGCCTTGGTGACTTCAACCTTAGATTTACTTTTAACACGCTTTACCAGTAAACACTTGGACACTCGCTCTACCAACGTGACTAAGTAGTCGGCCATGAAAAACATCTAACATTCTGATCGCTAATAAAATATAGCTATTTGATACATTCAATTTCGACCAGAAATGATATAGTTAACCTATGGTTTCTGGTCGTTTTGGGTGCTAAAAATGCTCAAAGAAAGCCCGTCAAATTTACCTCATGCCAGTCTGTTTAATATCACAGACCAACTTCTGCAAACTCACCCTTTACTCATTTTAGCTAATGCCTTTGATTGGCGAGCGTTGGAAGAAGAGTTCAAGCCGTTATACAAAAAATTAGGCCGTAAAGCGAAGCCAATTCGGTTGATGTGCGGTTTGCTAATACTCAAGCAACTTTACAAACTCAGCGATGAAGCCTTGGTCGATGAGTGGCTGATGAACGTGTATTTTCAAGTGTTTTGTGGTGAGACAGAGTTTCAAACAGCACGCCCTTGTGATGCCAGTGAACTCAGTGTTTTTCGTAAGCGCATCGGTGAAAAAGGCTGTGAAAAAATCTTTGCATTATCTGTGGCTTTACACGGTGACAAAGCTGAAGATGACACCGTGTACGTTGATACAACCGTCCAAGAAAAAGCCATTACTTATCCGACAGATAGCAAACTTGCCATCAAGGTGGTTAACCGAGTCAATAAACTAGCCAAAGTATTTGGGATCAAGCAAAGACGTACTTATGTCAAAGAAGTCAAACAGCTACGCATTGACTGTCGAGGCTTTAGACATGCCAAAAATCGAAGCAAAGCCAGAAGAGCGTTAAAAAGGTTACGTGTTATCGCAGGTAAGCTTTTAAGGGAGCTACAACGCAAACTTCCACAAGATGTCCTTGATTTACAAAAAGAGAATTTTTCCAATTATGAAAAAGCCATTACACAGCAACGTAAAGACAAGAACAAGATTTACAGCCTTCATGAACCCGATGTTTACTGAGTAGGGAAAGGCAAAGACCACAAGCCTTACGAGTATGGTAAGAAGGCTTCTGTCGTGCTCACAGAGCAGAGTCAATTAATCATTGGTGTAACCAGTCATGACAAACATGAACACGACTCAAAATTGCTTAGACCTGCACTTGACCATGCCCATAAACACCGAAAGAGTAAAATCACTACAGCCGTTGTAGATAAAGGCTATAAAGGGTGTATGCAGTATGTTGACCAAGAAGTTGTTATCCCTAGTCGGCCATTAAAACGGGACTCGCAAGCAAAGAGAAAACGCAAAAGTGAACTCTGTAAAAAACGGGCAACAATTGAACCAGTAATCGGGCATTTGAAGAGTGATTTTAGGCTGTGTAAGAACTGGTTAAAGGGCAGTGTTGGCGACTCAATAAACCTTCTAATGGCTGCGTGTGCCTGGAACCTGAGAAAGTGGTTAGCCATTTTCTTTTTGCTCGAAAAAGATGGTGAGTTTTGGCTATTTTGTAGTGAAATTGATGCGAAATATAAGAAATGTTGCTTTTGGGTACAGCTCTGAATTTTGCGTAAATCAGATGCCGTACATTTTAAATCTTGAAGTTATGTTTTTCAGTACCGACTAAGTAGCAATCTTTACCATGCACCGTATCACCTTCCCAGTGACCTATCTCAACTTTTTCATCGACAATTGCCGGCCTTTCACTGATATCTATTCGCTCCGGAATTAAACGGGCTCCCGCTTCAATTCCCTGCCGCCGCTTGTATTTCTTGCCGCCTCGGGGCAATAGCTTTTCCAGACCTTGTTGTTTTACCACACCGTAAATCGTGTTCGCGGATAACGTTACGCTGGTTTTCTCCTGTTTCATCCGACCTGAAATTTGCTCCGGGCTTAGCCCGAAATTAAGCAATGACTTTATAGTGTTTATGATGTCATCAGTGATTTTTGTCGCTTTGAAAGCCGTCTGCCTGTTACTTATCGCATCCAGATGAGCGGTTTCAGCGCAATAAGCTTCAGAAGGACAACGCCTCAGCTCCTTAGATATGGTTCCGTTGCCACGACCTAACAGCTTAGCGATACTTCTGGCACTTTTACCTTCTGCCTTTAACACTTCAATCTGATGTCTGTCTTTTAATGTGAGTTGGTTGTATTTAGATTTCACTTCAAAACCTCATTTCACTTTGAGGGAAAGAAGTTTACAAACTTCCTCTCCTCGGTTCTATATTAAAATGTTAAAATGTGTCAGTTGCTGTTGGGATCTAAGGACTACACATTAAGTTTTTCACATTTTCGTATTTTACTGAAATCAACATAACATTATCTAGTGGAGATTTCAATGTAATTTGTTGCAGGAAAAGCAAATACTTTTTTTTTAACTCTTTAAATTACAGCATACCGCTAATGATTAAGTCAGCTTTTGATTTACTAGCATTTTAATTCGAGTAAATTTAATTTAAAGAAATTTATGGTAGTGGGCTAAAATGGTGGTTGGGAGTTTTGCCTATAAAGCTAAAATGGTTAAAATAAAAATATACATCTGGCCACTACCAATAAAATAAGCTGTTGCTGTTAAGGAACGCGGGCTTAGAAGACTCATGCTGAACCACCTTATAACAATAAGTAAACACAGAAATTGTTTTGGGACAGTTATAATCTAAGGCGCAAGTTAGCAGTACTTGTTAAGCAACTTCCGCTTAAGGATAGTATTGCATCAAAGATTTACAGAACTGCATGGGATGATGTTTCAGGGCTGAAATCATATTTGGTCGAAAATTGGGTAAGTATAATCCCGCCCTTAAACTTACCTGAATCAGTAAGGTAATTAGTTGCTCTGAATTTATACCCGTGATCATTCAAGATGCGATTTTTTCAAACAAAGGCTTGCAATTTTCTGTAATGAGATCATCATAGCAACATGATTGAAATATCCTTAACCAAAGAAGAAAAACATTCTCTGGAATCACGACATAAATCGTCAAGTGATAGCCGTGAATGTGACCGAATTAAAGTTGTTCTGTTACGTTCAGAAGGCTGGTCTTATTCTTTAATTGCTCAAGCGTTACGGATAGATAAAACAACAGTCAAACGTCATTTTGATGACTATCAATCTCAAGAAAAACTGAAACCCGAAAATGGCGGTTCAGTCAGTCGGCTCACTCCAGAGCAAACCGAGTTTTTGATAGCCCATTTAACAAAATTCACTTTCGCTCATACACATCAAATTGTGAGTTATATTGATGAAACCTTTGGTGTGAAATTTACGGTTGCAGGGTTAAACAAATGGCTGCATCGCAATGGCTTCAGTTACAAAAAGCCTAAGGGTGTTCCCCATAAATTTGATGAGCAAAAGCAAGCCGAATTTAAAGAAAAATACGAGACATTAAAGGCCGAAAAGCCTGATAATGAGCCAATTGTATTTATGGACGCTGTCCATCCTACCATGGCAACAAAGCTGTCTTACGGTTGGATAAAAAGAGGTGAAGATAAGCTGATTAACACCACAGGCAGCCGTACTCGCTTGAATATTATTGGTGGCATTCAGCTGGGGAAGTTGGCTGAAACTGTGACAGCCCAATATGAGCGCGTCAACCAAGAATCTGTTGTGGATTTTTTAGTAAAACTGAAAGCTCAACATTCTAAAGCTGAGCGTATTCACCTCATCTTAGATGGTGCTGCTTATCACCGAGCAGGCAGCGTAAAAGAAAAAGCAAAGGAGCTGAAAATCGAGCTTAATTACTTACCACCATACAGTCCGAATTTAAACCCAATTGAGCGGCTCTGGAAAGTAATGAATGAGCATGTGAGAAATAATGAATATTTTGCTTCAGCCAAAGAATTCCGAAAACGGATAAATCATTTTTTCGATGTCAAACTTCCAGAAATCGCGGATACTTTAACGAGTAGGATTACTGACAACTTTCAAACGCTCACATCTGCAACTTGAATTTGCTTGGGTATATTTATATTATATACCTGAATTGTGAATTTAAACTTGCTTGTTTAGCGTATGGCGATATCAACAAAACCTCAGTTAAGTTTGAGAACAAATTATCCGCCGCCGCTGGATCAAGAGTCTAAATTTATTAATAATATTACGGGTGCCGACTCAAGGAGGGAACTTATTGAGCAAGTACAACGGGTAGAGAAAGATTACTTTGTTAAATTACAAGAGATTAAAGTTGTTACAGACCGATTAGCTGATTCCGGCATGTTGCCGTTTTATTTCTCGAAAGATCAACTGAGAAAAATTGACTGCGTTCATACATGCGCCCTGACACAGCTAATGTCTGATTTAGTGCTTAACGCCGACAGGCAAAAAACGCTTACTCCCGGGCAGGTAGTAAACGCATTAAAATGGTTAGCGGTTGTTGATCCTATAAAGGCCGCGGATGCTTGTGAAAATATTGACACTCAAAAAATCAGCTCAGAAATTGCAGACTGGCGTCGTGAAAGAGAAAAAATTCTTAATTTATCTGCTCTGCCTGCCGCAAGTGTAACTTCATCAAACGATATTAAACTCATTCAACCAATAAGATGTAACCCTGCCGGAGTGAATGAGGCGGTTTCTTCAATTGAAAAATCGAATGCGGTTACGCCTGTGCGGTATATGGATATCCAGCTGAGCAGAATTCTGCCCGTAAATCAGAATGCGGAGCCGCTAAAAAACGCGCTTCGTGATCTGAATTATTATTACAAAAATAAACATAAGCCAGATTTGTCAGCACTTCTTGATTCTACCTATCAGCAGAGGCTGTTTCCGGTTAAATTAACCCCGGAGTTTATAGAGCGTTTTGACTCGCGATTACCCGATCAATCATTATGTGATAATCTGGAGAAAGTGATTCAGCAATTCCTCCTTGAAATGATTCATAAAGGACTGATTCGAGAGCATTTAAGAAGCGGCATAGTAGAGTGTATAAACTGGCTTTGTATTGTGGAACCCTCGCTGGCAAAACCGATTGTTATCAACGAAGATATTCAGGACGCGGACAAGAAAAACGCGCTGAGTTTCGCTAAGTCACATTTTTATCAAAACATAAAAAGTCGTTATTTACCGATGGCCTGGTCGGAGGCTACCGCCGCGCCACAGCACAGTCGCTTCGGCGTTAACCTTTCAACTTCTACGGATGAAAAAACCGGACAAAAAAAACCGTTATCGACTGATAATCAGGTATTAGTGAACGTTTTAGCTTTGATGAATGCTGTGTGGCAGAGCGGAGAGCTAGACAGTCTTGTTCAGTTAACAGCAAAGGCTTATGCCGACGGTTTTTTCCCGTTGAAATTAACCAGCGATTTTTATCGGCAGTTTATACCTCAGAAACAGGATGAAAAAATAGCCGTTGAGCAGGCTTTGGTTGAATTTGTCGCGTCGTTCGCACCTGTTACGCATACCCGCGTCAGAACCGGTCTTATGAGTTCGATTTATTGGCTGGCTTGTGTAAATCCGGCTCTGGCAGAGACCCTCTGTGAAGACATTGAACTGCGTTCTAATTGGGATTTTTCAAGTTATTTTAGCAAAGTAACAAAACAAATTGAGCGGACAAGAGAACGTTTCCCTGATCCGAAGCCGACTTTGAAAGTGCTTCCGAAGCAGGTAAGTGCTGTAGAAACAGACTTCACACCCTATCTGAAAACCGCAGGCTTTTTTTGGGACTACATAGAAAGCGCCATTGATTTTAATGACCGTCTTGTTGGTGATCTCATTAATAAAGTTCTGCTTAACGGGAAGTTCAAAAGCTCTGCAAATACAAGGTTACTGCTTGCGCATTTAAAATCTTTCCTCATCTTTAAAGACGGATACACAATGAATCAAACCCGGCTCGGACAAAATTGCTTTCGCTTCATGCTGGCGTTAAAAACCAGTGATGCAAATACAGCGCTATACCGATTGCTTGATGATTACAGGCAGTCTCACTTCGAATAAAAATCTGTCCGTTTTACTGAGATCCAGACTTGAATTCAGGTTAGTTGGTTGTATTTAGATTTCACTTAAAACCTTATTTCACTTTGGGGTAAAGAAGTTTACAAGCTTCCTCTCCTCGGTTCTGTATTAAAATGTATCAGTTATTATTAGGATCTAAGATTTGAGCAACTAATTTGATAAAAGTGGTTAATGTGAGCAAGCTCGTTTTTATAACGTCATTTATTGGCTCTTCGTCGTTTAGTGTGGATTTAATGGATTTATTTCTGAGATAATAAACCCAGTTTTGCAGTCAAGAGTTGGAAGTAAATACATGGATGGAAATCAAGTTTTGATGCTCGGCCTTGGTATAGAAGCGCCTTGGAAGTTGGTTAACCAACACCTGGATATATCAGCCTCACCTAATGAACTTGTTCTCGAAATTGAAGCTGAACGAGGAAGCTTGTATCCCTGCCCGACTTGCTCAAAAGCTTGTCCGGCACATGACTTTAAATCGCTGACCTGGCGTCATCTCAATTTCTTTCAGCATCACTGTTATATCAAAGCAAACGTCCCGAGAACTCGATGTGCTGAGCATGGCGTTAAGCGTGTCAATGTCCCTTGGGCGAGAGCGGGTAGTAAATTCACGTTATTGTTCGAACAATCTGTATTGGTACCGGCTCGTGAAATGCCGGTTAAGGCATGTGCTGAATATGTTGGAATTCGTGACAAACGTATTTGGCGCATCATCAAACACTACGTCAGCAAGGCATTAGCATTGATGGACTTGTCAGCACTTAAAGCTATTGGATTCGATGAAACGGCGGCTAAACGTGGCCACAACTATGTTACTGTTTTCATTGATATGGACAAGAAAGACAAGCCTGTTGTGTTCGCTACGCCCGGAAAAGGTAAGGAAACCGTTAAGCGATTTAAGTCCTTTCTGACAGAGCATCAAGGCAAAGCAGATAATGTACTTGAAGTCGTGTGTGATATGTCAAGAGCCTTTCTGTCAGCAACAGAGGAAGAGTTCCCGGATGCTAACGTAACGGTTGATTGGTTCCATGTTGTGCAACTGTTTACTAAAGCGGTTGATGAAGTACGTAAAACGGAGAGAAAAATCCAACCGCATCCAAAGAGCCTGCGCTGGGCAGTACTAAAAAATGCAGATGGCTCATTTACTGAGAAACAAAAAGAAGCACTTGCAGAGCTAGAATCCAGCGACCTGAATACAGCAACAGCTTGGCGGATTAAGGAACAACTTAGGTGGATACGTCAAGCTGAAACCGCTCATGCTGCACGCTGGAGGCTGACGTATTTCATTAATTTTGCAAAAGAGCAGTTGGGTGATATTGAGATGTTAGAACCCGTTCGAAAAGCACTTGCAACTGTGGAAAGGCATGCAGAGAGAATTTTACAGCGCTGGTCATCCACTTATACGAATGCTCGTATGGAAGGTTTAAATAGTCTATTTCAAGCGGCTAGAGCACGAGCCAGAGGGTATCGTAATACAGGAACATTTATTACCATGATTTTTATGATTGCTAGCCCTGTATCAGATCTACTCAAATCCATATGAAACGACGAAGAGCCCATTTATTGTGAGCAGAAAATTACGGATAAACGCGAGCAAACCGATTTATAAATTCAAGCAACTACAGATAGGTTTTTAAACGGACTCCAAGATGATTTTTGCGATTTCAGTATGGCCTTTCCAACGGGCTGATTGTAACGGTGTGTGGCCAAAAACACTCTTAATACTGACATTGGCGTTCGCGCTGAGCAGGAGTTGCACTACTTTGACATGGCCGTTCTTAACGGCTGCGTGGAACGCTGTGAAGCCTTCATTGTTGGTAAGATCGACATTGGCGTTCGCTTTGAGCAGGCGTTCCACTGCTTCAATATGGCCCTTCTTAGCGGCTGACATGAGGGGGGTGAAGCCGTTATTATTTTTAAGGTCGACATTGGCGCCCGCTTGGAGCAGGGATTCTAGTATATCGATATCACCGTCATTAGCGGCAACAATGAGGGCGGTGAAGCCGTTATTAGCTTTAAGATCGACATTAGCGCCCTCGCTGAGCAGGAGTTTTACTATTTGTCTATGGCCGCCAGTAACGGCTGAGATGAGGGCGGTGAAGCCGCTCCTGTTCTTGGTGCCCGTTTTGATGTCGGAAGACGCGGCGAGCAGGCATGTGACTACATCGGTATGACCTGCCTTAGAGGCTGAGTGGAGCGCTGTGAAGTTTTCTTTGGTCATGGCGTTGATGTCGGCGCCCTCTTGGAGCAGCAGTTTTACTATTTCGGTATGACCCCCAAGAGCGGCTGAGTGTAACGCTGTGAAGTGGATATTATTAATAATATCGACCTTGGCGTGATTTTTGAGCAGGAGTTTTACTATTTCGACATGGCCGTTACTGGCGGCTGAGATGAGGGCGGTGTTGCCGTTATTACTTGTAAGATCGACCTCGACGCCTTCTTTGAGCAGGAGTTTTACTGTTTCGGTATGGCCGTTATTAGCGGCTGAGTGGAGCACTGTGAAGTTTTCTTTGCTCTTGGCGTTGATGTCGGCGCCCTCTTGGAGCAGGAGTTCTACTGTTTCGGTATGGCCGTTACTGGCGGCTGAAATAAGGTTTATATCTCTTTGTTTTTTCTCCTGCAGGAATATGTCCATGATACTTAAGTTAGAATGGAACTCACCGTAATTTCCCCACATATTGAATTGACCAGCACCATTTTCAATAAAACCATTAATATCCGTGTTTCCTTTCGGATTAGGTTCACAAGTGTACCCATTAAATAAATACATCGTTTGGTTTACGGGGGGTTTGAGATTGAGTCGCTTGGATAGTCAGGTTTAGTTCCAGCCGGCTGTTTTGTTGGCGTTATCAAATCAGTTAAACCATTTTTCTTTTGATTGTTAACCTACTAAACTACATAAAAATTAAAAATTTTTCTATATTTTATATTTTATGAACAAAATTTAATCGTGTTTAGTATTGTGAAATGAACATCTAAAGGTAACGGTGACTTAAAACTTCTGGCGTTATAGCCGCCGGCTCTGTCCCAGACGGCCTGATACCACTGCTCATTCTCAGGAAGCCGTCCAGAGCCTTTGTAACGGCTTAAATCTCTTCGGATTTTATTCCCGCAGCTTGCGGCGTAATATAGGAATTTGAGTGAATCTATCCACAAAAAATACAATATAACCGTTTTGTTATTAGCTGGTTTTCCCAGCGAGTTTTCAGATAAAGATAGAAGCCGGATTTAAGACCAAAATAAACCCGCACGCCGTTTAAGATAAGCTTGCGGCGAACGGCTAGTACTCCGTCCTTTTAGAAAAGAAAGAACCTGCTTAACCTTTGCTCGCTTTCCTCGTTTAGCTGGAGGTATACCGTATTTGCGTCTGATTTCAGGAAGATGATTCTTTATATATGATTCATCTTAATTTTTATAATAACCTGAATTCGGATAATAAGTGCATAACCTCGGTAACCAACTGATCGCTAAACACCTTTGAAATGAATCAAGACACAGGTGTACTCTGTTAGCGACAAAACCAAACAGAGGGAGCCAAAATTAAGCAGTTCCATATTTAAGAAAGAAGTCTTATTGGGGTAACCACTTTTGGGCTAAAGGCTATTGTGTAGATACCGACCGTAGGTATATACCCGTGATCATTCAAGATGCGATTTTTTCAAACAAAGGCTTGCAATTTTCTGTAATGAGATCATCATAGCAACATGATTGAAATATCCTTAACCAAAGAAGAAAACATTCTCTGGGATCACGACATAAATCGT
>CBDAVB010000018.1:0-332844 GCA_965200795.1 Parashewanella sp. | reverse complement strand
ATATGTTGTCTGAAGCGTCTGTTAAAGACAAGGGGGGACCATCCTCCAAGGCTAAATACTCCTGACTGACCGATAGTGAACCAGTACCGTGAGGGAAAGGCGAAAAGAACCCCTGTGAGGGGAGTGAAACAGAACCTGAAACCGTATACGTACAAGCAGTGGGAGCGGCCCGACTCTTTACGGGTAAGAAGCCGTGACCGCGTACCTTTTGTATAATGGGTCAGCGACTTACATTTAGCAGCGAGGTTAAGCGAATAGCGGAGCCGTAGGGAAACCGAGTGTTAACCGCGCGAAGAGTTGCTGGGTGTAGACCCGAAACCCGGTGATCTAGCCATGGGCAGGTTGAAGGTTGAGTAACATCAACTGGAGGACCGAACACACGTATGTTGAAAAATGCGGTGATGACTTGTGGCTGGGGGTGAAAGGCCAATCAAACCGGGAGATATCTGGTTCTCCTCGAAAGCTATTTAGGTAGCGCCTCGGACGAACACCTTTGGGGGTAGAGCACTGTTAAGGCCAGGGGGTCATCCCGACTTACCAACCCTTTGCAAACTCCGAATACCAAAGAGTGCTGTCCGGGAGACACACGGCGGGTGCTAACGTCCGTCGCGGAAAGGGAAACAACCCAGACCGTCAGCTAAGGTCCCCAAGTGTATGTTAAGTGGGAAACGATGTGGGAAGGCTCAGACAGCTAGGAGGTTGGCTTAGAAGCAGCCACCCTTTAAAGAAAGCGTAATAGCTCACTAGTCGAGTCGGCCCGCGCGGAAGATGTAACGGGGCTAAACACACCACCGAAGCTACGGGTTCAATACTTTGTATTGAGCGGTAGAGGAGCGTTCTGTAAGCGGTTGAAGGTGAAGGGGTAACCCGCACTGGACGTATCAGAAGTGCGAATGCTGACATGAGTAACGATAAAGGGAGTGAAAAACTCCCTCGCCGAAAGACCAAGGGTTCCTGTCCAACGTTAATCGGGGCAGGGTGAGTCGACCCCTAAGGCGAGGCCGAAAGGCGTAGTCGATGGGAAACGGGTTAATATTCCCGTACTTGTGCTTACTGCGACGGAGAGACGGAGAAGGCTAGGTTAGCCGGGCGTTGGTAGTCCCGGTTTAAGGCTGTAGGTTGGCGGTTCAGGCAAATCCGGACCCCACTCTTTTAATAGAGAAAACTGAGAGCTGATGACGAGCTGCTAAGGCAGTGAAGTAACTGATGCCATGCTTCCGGGAAAAACTTCTAAGCTTCAGGTAAGCAGGAATCGTACCCCAAACCGACACAGGTGGTCGGGTAGAGAATACCAAGGCGCTTGAGAGAACTCGGCTGAAGGAACTAGGCAAAATGGTACCGTAACTTCGGGAGAAGGTACGCTGCCGGCGGTGACGGGACGAGCTCCCTGAGCGGCCGGCAGTCGCAGATACCAGGTGGCTGCAACTGTTTATCAAAAACACAGCACTGTGCAAAATCGCAAGATGACGTATACGGTGTGACGCCTGCCCGGTGCTTGAAGGTTAATTGATTGGGTTAGACTTTTGTCGAAGCTCTTGATCGAAGCCCGAGTAAACGGCGGCCGTAACTATAACGGTCCTAAGGTAGCGAAATTCCTTGTCGGGTAAGTTCCGACCTGCACGAATGGCGTAATGATGGCCACGCTGTCTCCAGCCGAGACTCAGTGAAGTTGAAATTGCGGTGAAGATGCCGTATACCCGCGGCTAGACGGAAAGACCCCGTGAACCTTTACTACAGCTTGGCACTGAACATTGACCCTGCATGTGCAGGATAGGTGGGAGGCTTTGAAGCGCGGTCGCCAGATTGCGCGGAGCCGGCCTTGAAATACCACCCTTGTAGTGTTGATGTTCTAACTCGGCTCCGTTATCCGGGGTGAGGACAGTGCCTGGCGGGTAGTTTGACTGGGGCGGTCTCCTCCCAAAGAGTAACGGAGGAGCACGAAGGTCAGCTAAACACGGTCGGACATCGTGTGTTTAGTGCAATGGCATAAGCTGGCTTAACTGCGAGACAGACACGTCGGGCAGGTACGAAAGTAGGTCATAGTGATCCGGTGGTTCTGAATGGAAGGGCCATCGCTCAACGGATAAAAGGTACTCCGGGGATAACAGGCTGATACCGCCCAAGAGTTCATATCGACGGCGGTGTTTGGCACCTCGATGTCGGCTCATCACATCCTGGGGCTGAAGTCGGTCCCAAGGGTATGGCTGTTCGCCATTTAAAGTGGTACGCGAGCTGGGTTCAGAACGTCGTGAGACAGTTCGGTCCCTATCTGCCGTGGGCGCCGGATGATTGAAAGGGGCTGCTCCTAGTACGAGAGGACCGGAGTGGACGAACCGCTGGTGTTCGGGTTGTGATGCCAATCGCATTGCCCGGTAGCTACGTTCGGAATCGATAACCGCTGAAAGCATCTAAGCGGGAAGCGAGCCTTGAGATGAGTCATCCCTCAGACTTTAAGTCTGCTGAAGAGCCGTCCGAGACCAGGACGTTGATAGGCAGGGTGTGTAAGCGTTGCGAGGCGTTGAGCTAACCTGTACTAATGACTCGTGAGGCTTAACCATACAACCCTAATGGGTTTTGCGATAAGCTGACCTTAGCTGGATATCAGATACTTGATAAAGTAAGAACAAGATTTAAAGATTACTCTTTACGAAGAGATTAGCTTTCCGAATTTTTAAGCAGAATTTGTCTGGTGACAACAGAGCCGCGGCACCACCTGAATCCATCCCGAACTCAGAAGTGAAACGCGGCCTCGCCGATGGTAGTGTGGGGTCTCCCCATGTGAGAGTAGGTCATTGCCAGACGCCGAATACGCAAATCCCCTTAGCGAAAGCTTTGGGGGTTTTTGCGTTTTGGACTACAATCTACGCTCACATGCAGTCCAAAGCTGCTTCGCAGTGTGCCCCTCAGCGGCGCATCATAGGTGCTTGCGCTTCAACTACACATAAAGCCGTGCTTTATAAACATCTTGTTTCCGCCCCATGTGAGAGTGCTTCGCAGAAGTTCTAAATATAGTTTGCTGTATGAGTAACGTGATATATCAGAAGTGCTATTGTGGACTGGTAAGCTGGTTCTGTTAGAGAACCAGCTAAATTTTATGTTACTGCTTAACTCTTAATGAAAGGTCTAAGGCTTTAACGTGCTTAGTTAGCGCCCCGACTGAGATAAAGTCGATGCCAGTTTTGGCGAAGTCGGCGATGGTTTCTAAAGTAACATTGCCGGAAACTTCTAGCTTTGTTTCACCGCCTTTTGCTTTATATTCATTGTTAAGACTTACAGCATCTAACATCATGTTGATGTCAAAGTTATCGAGCATGACGATGTCAGCCTGAGCGTCCAGAGCTTGTGTTAGCTCTTCAATTGATTCTGCTTCCACTTCAACTTTTTTATCGGCATGCATTTCTCGAGCGGTCTCGACGGCGGCTTTGATACTGCCGCGGGCCATGATGTGATTCTCTTTAATTAAGAACGCGTCAAAAAGTCCGATTCTGTGATTCATTCCGCCGCCACAGGTCACAGCGTATTTTTGCGCCGTTCTCAGACCCGGAATAGTTTTACGGGTGTCTAGCAATTTGGTTTGAGTATCCCCGATTTTATCAACATAGATTTTTGTCAGACTCGCTACACCTGAGAGGGTTTGGATGAAGTTCATTGCTGTGCGTTCACCCGTTAAGATTGCTCTTGCCGGACCGGATAACTCACAGAGTGTCTGATTCGGCACAACCAGATCGCCGTCATCGACAAGCCAGTGTAACGCAACTTCACCGCCTAATTGATTAAACACTTGTTCTGCCCAGGCCTTGCCGCAAAACACGCCTTCTTCGCGGGTAATCAGAGTCGCTTCGATAAGCTTGTCCGCCGGAATAAGCTGGGCGGTTATATCATTTTGCAGTAGCTTGTCTGCTCTTGTCCGATCAGCGCATCCTTCATCAGCGGCTGCGGGGCTAAGGCCTAAGTCTTCATTTAAGGCCGCGGTTACAGCAAGACGAATATCATTTTCTAACATGAAACGCTTTCCTAGTCTGTCTTTTACAGGCAGGTATTCAAATCCGTGCCGAAGATTAACATAACTGACCATGTCATAGTAGCGTTGCGGAACAGTTAATCCTTAAGTTTATTAATTGTTTTCGCCGGCAATATATAAGTACCCGGCTATAATTTTTCCCTTTCCGGCGCCCGTCTTAAGTACTCTACGGCGTTACTCTTGCTTGAAAGACCGTCGGTATTACCAGAGCACCTTGCAAAGGCACTTAATCAGATGAGATATGAAAAGGGATCAAAAAACAGTCCCTTAATTTAAGCCACCCAGCCGAAAATCGTCAGAAGGGAAAGCAAGGTAACCAGAAAGATAAACGTACGTTTAGTTAGAGTAAGTAACGCTAATGTTGACTGAATACAAATCGGAGCGTTCGATTTTTCGGGAAAGATTTCAGACGCTTCTGCTGTTTCACAAATGATGCGTTTGGCCTCAGTGGTTGGGCGGCTGACCAGCGGCAGCCAAGTCGTAAACCCTTGTGCGAAGTGACCGCTCATCAGGTACCCGAAGGCGAACATTCGACTCGGTATCCAGTCCAATACAAATAATATGCTTGCCGCTAAAGGTGAGCTTTTCACTTGCTTAACATTCAGGTCATAGTAATAGCGCGCTGCGCTGTATAACACGGCGCCGGTCGGGCCAAATGCAATAAGGTAAATGGCGATAGCACCATAATTCCGGTAGTTGATCCAAGCGACCGTTTTACCGACTTTCTGGCCTAATTCATTCTCTGAGATTGCGTCATTACATGTTTGGCGGTCGAGTTGATTACTTAAATGGTAACATGCCTGAATATCACCTCTTAAAGCCGATTCGATAAAGTGCCTGAAGGTCTCTCTTATTTTTGAATGGCTGAAGCATGCGATGGCGACGAATACCCACACCGATAAACTGAGAGCTCCCCAGAATACGTCCTCAATGAACCATAACAGGCTGGCCACGATAACGGACGGCAGCAGGATTGCGATAACCAGAAAAATATCAGATGACAGCGCGCTTTGTCCGATAAAAGTCTGATGGTATCTGGCCAGCAAAGTGTCAATCTGCCAGTTTACCGGAAAGGCTTTTAACCGCTCAGCCAAAATCGCAATTAATAATGAAAAAAGTGCCATCTCACTTTATCCCTTTGTCCATGTTTGTTACTTGTTTCAATTCGTAATGCCGCAAGCGCTGGTTTAAGCCGGTTTAAGTTACCACCAAGGGGTTATCAGTAAATTGAACCGCATACTATTTTTGTTACTTAAAGGGTTACATCATATTTATACGTCCAATTGTTTTTTTTAGGTTAATGCACCCAGAAAATATTGCCAGTTAAAATAAGGGCCCGGGTCGGTTTTTCTTTTTGGCGCGATATGACAATGACCGGTAATCCGATCAATCGTAATTTGCGGATATTGCTGCATCAGGATTTGAGTCAAACTCAGCAGGCTTTGGTATTGTGCTTGCTCAAATTCACAGTCGTCACTGCCCTCAAGCTCTATGCCGACGGAAAAGTCGTTGCAGTCTGAGCGGCCGTTAAATTCTGAAACGCCGGCATGCCAGGCCCGGTCATCACAGCTGACAAACTGGGTGATTCCTCCGTTCCGGCGAATAAGAAAATGCGCCGAAACTTCCAGACCCTTTAAATCCTGAAAGCTCTCATGAGCGTCGCAATCGAGTTTACCGAGAAATAAATCATCAATATAAGTGTGACCAAACTCACCTGCCGGCAAGCTGATACTGTGAATCACTAACAGAGATACATCGTCACCGGGACGTTGATTGAAATGCGGAGACGCAAGCTGCTTAGCTTGCTGTAACCAGCCGTTTATCAGTGACTTAGTCATAAATTTAAAATTTATTGCGCCTATTTTTCTACTATAGCAAGACAGAATCACAGTTTCTATAATCGATACTTTAAACATTAAATGTGACCTGATGTGTGATTAATTTTTGGTAGGCATGACCATACCTTAGAATGTTTGGTTCTAAAAAATCCTATCTGAAGGATACGATCATGCCTGTCGAAGATTTTATCATTTATGTTTACTGTTTAGTTGATGATTTTTACCAGAGAGAAATAACCACTCCCTTAAGAACCCGTGGTAGAGCTCCTAAACTCACTGATTCTGAAGTAATTACAATGGAAATTGTTGGGGAATGGACTGGGCATCACACAGATAAAGGAATTTGGGAGTATTTCAAAGGGTATTGGTTACCCTTGTTTCCCGATTTACCTGCTCGTTCACAGTTTGCCAGACAAGCAAGTAACCTTTGGAAAGTGAAGCAATTATTTCATCAGTACTTATGTCATCAACTCAGAGCAGATACTTGTGATGTTCATTTGATTGATGGGTTTCCCATTGAGTTTTGTAAACTTACTCGTGTCAGAAAATGTAAAAGTTTTAAGGGATATGCAAGTTATGGCTACTGCGCCTCTAAGGATATGAAGTATTACGGATTTCATGGTCACCTTCTTGTAGATGAAAGAGGTATCCCTGTGGAATTGACTTTAACCGCCGCAAATGTTGATGAACGTGATGCCGCCTATGAAATCATCAATAATATCAAAGGACTTTTAATTGGTGATAAAGGGCTTATTAGACCAATACTCAATAACGACTGCTCTGAAGCTGATATTGACTTACAAACTCCATTACGGAAAAACATGAAAGATAATCGTCCTAAGTGGGCGGTTAAACAACTAATGAATGTTCGAAGAAGGGTTGAAACAACCATAGGGCAACTTGTTAAATATTTTGATATTGAACATGTTAACTGTCGAGACTTATGGCACTTAACCAGTCGAATGGGAAGAAAGGTATTAAGCTTAACCATTGGGGCTTACTTCAATATCGAGTTTGGCAGAGATGCAATGAAATTTGAGGAGATGTTGGCAATCTAATTACGCTACTGAACTTGCAACCCCCGTCATTCCCGCATGTTGTAAGCGGGAATCCAGTGCCTTTTTGCTCGGAAAAAGAAAAAGACGCTGGATTCCTGCCTTCGCAGGAATGACGAAACAAACAATTTCAATGAGTTATAAAATCACACATTAGATTTAAATGTTAATTGGTCAGACCCCTCAGCCAAAAAAATCGTCTATTCTCAGCTATTCGAGTGAGCAAGAACACGGCTTATCGGCCTCAGCTGTGTGGACTTTAACAGATCAATTTGATAAAGTGCCGTCACTCAAAAAAATTGGTAAGACCAATTTACAGGGAACCAAGCGAATATGGCATACAGTAAAGTTAGCCAGCCGAAAATTTCTGACGTTATCATGGAGCAGCTGGAACGGATGATCCTCGAGGGCAGTTTACAGCCGGGTCAGAAGTTACCGCCCGAGCGTGAACTGGCTTCCCAGTTTGATGTGTCTCGGCCTTCTTTACGTGAAGCGATCCAGAAATTAGAGGTCAAAGGGCTGCTGACGCGCCGTCAGGGAGGCGGCACGTATGTTAAACAGCAGCTTTGGCGGAGTATGGCTGATCCCATTGTGGAACTGATGCAAAATGACTCCGAAAGTCAGTACGACTTACTGGAGTTTCGTCATGCCGCCGAAGGCATGATGGCCTATTTTGCCGCGCTTCGCGGAACGGACGCGGATATGCGGACCATAAAGCGCCGTATCATCGAAGTAGAACAAGCTGAAGCGGTAGAAGATAAAACCGCCGCGATTGTGCGCTTTTATCGCTCAATCGCCGAAGCGTCGCATAATGTTGCGATGCTTCATCTGGTATTAAGTTTAGAACCGGTTTTACACCAAAACGTAGAGCAAAACTTAGTGCTGTTAAGCTGCCGGGAAGAAGCGCAGGACATGGCGAATAAACATCGTCGGGCGTTATTGGCCGCTATCGTGGAACGAAATCCCCGTGCCGCGCGTGAGGCCTCCAATGAGCATCTGAGCTACATTGAAGAAGTCATGCTGTCGATGAGGGAAGAAGACAGCCGGTTGCAGCGCAGTCTGCGCCGTTTGAAGAGTAGTGACTGAGTGCCTTGGCTCTTTCGTCACTCCTGCCGGAGTCCGGCGCCTTCTGACTGCCGTGCATAAATGTCTGGATACCCGCTTTCGCAGGTATGACAAAAACAAAAGAAACGTTTAGTCGACGACTTAGGTTGTGACTTGAAACTAAACCTGTATATAGAGAAGGACAGTGTCATGTCTGAAGATATGCTACAAGACGTAGATCCGTTAGAAACTCAGGAATGGCTTGATGCGTTGCAAGCCGTCTTAGAAGAAGAAGGCCCGGAGCGTGCTCATTATCTTTTAGAAAGGATGATTGACAAAGCACGCCGTAACGGTACTTACCTGCCTTACAAGGCGACCACAGCATACCTCAATACCATTCCCGCGGGTCAGGAGCCGCGTATGCCGGGTAACCAGGAAATCGAGCATCGTATCCGTGCGTTAGTTCGCTGGAATGCGCTGGCTATGGTACTTCGCGGTTCAATGAAAGATCTTGAGCTTGGCGGTCACATTTCCAGTTTTGCTTCAAGCGCGACCATTTACGACGTCTGTTTTAACCACTTCTTCCGCGCGCCGAACGAAAAAGACGGCGGTGACTTAGTTTACTTCCAGGGTCACATCGCTCCGGGTATTTACTCACGTTCATTCCTGGAGGGTCGCTTAACGGAAGAGCAGCTGGCGAACTTCCGTCAGGAAGTGGACGGTAAAGGTCTGTCTTCATACCCGCATCCGAAATTAATGGGTGATTACTGGCAGTTCCCTACCGTATCTATGGGGCTGGGTCCTATCCAGGCGATTTACCAGGCTCGTTTCCTTAAATACCTGACCGACCGCGGTATCAAAGACTGCTCTGAGCAAACGGTTTACTGTTTCTTAGGTGACGGTGAGTGTGATGAGCCCGAAGCATTAGGCGCTATCGGCCTGGCGGCGCGTGAAGAGCTGGATAACCTTGTCTTCATCATCAACTGTAACCTGCAGCGTCTGGACGGTCCCGTGCGCGGTAACGGTAAGATCATCCAGGAGCTTGAAGGTACGTTCGCCGGCGCCGGCTGGGAAGTGACTAAAGTGATCTGGGGGCGTTACTGGGATCCGTTATTAGCGCGTGACACCAGCGGCAAGCTACTGCAGTTAATGGAAGAAACCGTAGACGGTGAATACCAGAACTGTAAAGCAAAAGGCGGGGCTTATACTCGCGAGCACTTCTTCGGTAAGTACCCGGAAACGGCGGAAATGGTGGCTAACATGTCAGATGATGACATCTGGCGTCTCAACCGCGGCGGTCATGATCCGGTAAAAGTTTACGCGGCATTAGACAAAGCGAAGAAGACTAAAGGTCGTCCTACTGTAATTCTTGCTAAGACGGTTAAAGGTTACGGTCTCGGTGACGCGGGTGAAGGTAAAAACATCGCTCATAACGTAAAGAAAATGGCGGTTGATTCTATCCGTCACTTCCGTGACCGTTTCAATATCCCGGTGCCGGATGACAAGTTGGAAGAAATTCCGTTCTACCACCCGGGTATGGATTCTGAGGAAATTAAGTACATGCTTGAGCGTCGTCAGACCCTTCACGGCAGCATGCCTAAGCGTCTTGAGAAGTTCACTCAGAAGATGGAAACGCCCGCGCTTTCGATCTTTGACAGCATTCTTAAAGGTTCAAACGGTCGTGAAATTTCCTCGACCATGGCATTTGTCCGTATCCTCACCGCGCTGCTTAAAGATAAGAAGATCGGTAAGAGCATCGTACCGATCATTCCTGATGAAGCGCGTACTTTCGGTATGGAAGGTCTGTTCCGTCAGGTGGGTATTTACGCTCACGAAGGTCAGAAATACGTTCCGCAAGATAAAGATCAAGTGGCTTACTACCGGGAAGACAAGTCTGGTCAGGTGCTTCAGGAAGGTATTAACGAGCTTGGCGCGATGTCATCCTGGGTTTCCGCGGCAACCAGTTACTCAGTAAACGACACGCCGATGATCCCGTTCTACATCTACTACTCAATGTTCGGTTTCCAGCGAATCGGTGACTTAGCGTGGGCGGCGGGTGATATGAGAGCGCGCGGTTTCCTGGTGGGCGGCACGTCAGGCCGTACCACGCTGAACGGTGAAGGTCTGCAGCACCAGGACGGTCACAGCCATGTCATGGCGAACACCATTGCGAACTGTATCACTTATGACCCGACATACGGTTATGAGATCGCGGTTATCGTTCAGGACGGTATCGAGCGCATGTACGGTGATAACCAGGAAGATGTGTTCTACTACCTGACCACCATGAACGAAAACTACGTTCAGCCGGAAATGCCGGAAGGCGCGCAAGAGGGCATCAAGAAAGGCATCTACAAACTTGAGACGGTTGAAGGCGCAGGTAAAGGCAAAGTACAGCTTATGGGTTGCGGTACGATCCTTGAGCAGGTACGCGGCGCGGCACAAGCGCTGGCCAAAGATTTCGGTATCACCGCGGACGTATTCTCGGTAACCAGCTTCAACGAGCTGACCCGGGACGGTCAGGCGGTTGAGCGCTGGAACATGCTTCACCCGACTGAGAAAGCGAAACGGCCATTCGTAAGCACGGTTATCTCATCTGACAGCCCGGCGATTGCCGCGACTGACTACATGAAAGTGTACGGTGAGCAGTTACGCGCCTACATGCCAACAGACTATAAAGTACTTGGTACTGACGGTTTCGGCCGCTCTGACAGCCGTGACAACCTGCGTCATCACTTTGAAGTTGACGCTAAGTTCATTGTCATCGCCGCACTTAAGAGCCTGACTGACCGCAGCGAACTGCCGGTTGATGTGCTGACTAAAGCCATCAGAGAATACGGCATTGACGTTGATAAAGTTAACCCGCAATACGCTTAAGAGTGAAAACTAATGGCTGAGTTAAAAGAAGTTTTAGTTCCCGAAATCGGCGGGGACGAAGTAGAGGTTATCGAAATTTGCGCCGCCGCCGGTGACGCTTTAGAAGAAGACGCGTCGATCGTTACCGTTGAAAGTGACAAAGCGGCCATGGACATTCCGGCGCCTTTCGCCGGTGTGCTGAGAGAGCTTAAGGTTGCCGTTGGCGATAAGGTTTCAGAGGGAACGCTTATCGCGCTTATGCAAACCGCCGCAGCTGAGCAAGCTGGCCAAGCCGCTGCTCCGGCAGCTGAGACGCCAAAAGCCGAAGCCGGGCCTGAGCCGGTTGCGGCGCCCGCCGCCGCTCCTGCCGCGGGGGCGCGAGTTATTGACGTGAAGGTGCCTGATATCGGCGGCGACACTGATGTGCCTGTTATCGAAATTCTGGTCAAAGCCGGCGACAGCATCGCTGAGGAAGCGGGTCTGGTTACCCTTGAAACTGACAAAGCGACCATGGACGTGCCGTCACCGAAAGCGGGTGTGGTTAAGTCGGTTGGGTTAAAAGAAGGTGATAAAGTTTCTGAGGGCACCTTAGTGATCACTTTAGAAGTCGCCGGTGAGGCTCCCGCCGCGCCGGCGCCTGTTGCTAAAGCGCCGGAAGCTACGCTCTCTACCCAAAGTAAGTCCGCTCCCGCGCCGGTGAAAAAAGCGCCGCAGCCGCCGGTACCGCATCACCCGAGTGCCAAAGCGCCTGTGTCAAGCGGTAAGGCGGTGCACGCCTCACCGGCGGTACGTCGCCTGGCGCGTGAATTCGGTGTTGATTTAACTCAGGTTGCCGGTACGGGGCGTAAAGGCCGTATCGTTAAAGAAGACGTACAAGCGTATGTGAAGTACGAGCTGTCTCGTCCTAAAGCCAACGCCGCTTCTGTCGTTTCCGGTAACGCCGGTGGTCTGAACGTCATTGACGCGCCGAAAGTAGACTTCAGCAAATTCGGTGAAGTTGAAGCAGTGCCGTTAAGCCGTATTCAGAAGATTTCCGGCCCCAACCTGCACCGTAACTGGGTCACGATTCCGCATGTTACCCAATTTGACGAAGCGGATATCACTGAGCTGGAGAAGTTCCGCAAACAGCAGAACGAGCTCGCGGCTAAGCAGAAGCCGGGCGTTAAGATCACTCCGCTGGTATTTATGATGAAAGCGGCGGCGAAAGCCTTACGTCAGTTCCCTGTGTTCAACTCAAGCTTGAGCGCGGACGGTGAATCGCTGATCAAGAAAAAGTACGTTCACATCGGTATTGCGGTGGACACACCAGACGGTCTGGTTGTGCCGGTTATCCGTGACGTCGATAAAAAAGGCGTGATGGAGCTGTCACAAGAGCTGACGGACGTTTCTGCCAAAGCTCGCAATGGCAAGCTGAAGGCGGCTGATATGCAAGGCAGCTGTTTCACTATCTCAAGCCTCGGCGGTATCGGCGGTACGGCGTTCACGCCAATCGTGAATTATCCGGATGTGGCGATTCTTGGTGTATCTAAGTCAGAAATTAAGCCTAAGTGGAACGGAAAAGAGTTTGAACCTAAACTCATGCTGCCGCTGTCGCTTTCTTACGATCACCGTGTGATTGACGGGGCGATGGCCGCGAGGTTTGCCGTGACACTATCGAGCATTTTGTCCGATATCCGTAAGCTGGTATTATGAGTTTTACAAAGAGGTTGGATTTTCAACCTCTTTTTGTTTGTGCTGGATCACAAACACACGTTAAAATTAGCGCCGGAAAGACACCTTTCTAGGTACAGGCGGTCATCTTCAGTTAGCCGGAGCGGCAAAAGCGGATTCCTGCGGCTCGCATGCTCCCAACGGAATGAATGAAAATTAGAGGAAAACATGAGTAAAGAAATCAAAACTCAGGTCGTAGTATTAGGTGCCGGTCCCGCTGGTTATTCAGCCGCCTTCCGTGCAGCCGATTTAGGTCTGGAAACGATAATCATCGAGCGTTTTAACACACTAGGCGGAGTATGTCTGAACGTAGGCTGTATCCCGTCAAAAGCGCTGCTCCACGTTGCGAAAGTCATTGAAGAAGCCAAAGAAGTTGGCAATCACGGTGTCGTATTCGGTGAGCCGCGAATCGATTTAGACAAGCTTCGCGGCTACAAAGAAAAAGTTATCGGTCAGCTCACCGGCGGCTTAGGCGGAATGTCTAAAATGCGTAAAGTGAACGTAGTGAACGGCTACGGTAAATTCACCGGTCCTAACACGATTGAAGTTGAAGGCGAAGACGGTAAAACTGTCATTAACTTCGATAACGCTATCATCGCGGCGGGTTCTAAGCCGATTCAGCTGCCGTTCATTCCGCATGAAGATCCGCATATCTGGGATTCAACTGACGCGCTGGAACTTAAAGAAGTTCCCGGTAAAATGCTGGTAATGGGCGGCGGTATCATCGGTCTGGAAATGGGTACGGTTTACTCATCTCTGGGCAGTGAAATCGACGTGGTTGAAATGTTCGACCAAGTGATCCCGGCGGCGGACAAAGACGTGGTTCGTGTATTCACTAAGAAGATCAAGAAGAAATTCAACCTGATGCTGGAAACGAAAGTGACCGCGGTTGAAGCGAGAGACGACGGCATCTACGTCACAATGGAAGGCAAGAAAGCCCCGGCTGAGCCCGTGCGTTATGACGCCGTGCTTGTAGCGATCGGTCGTACACCAAACGGCAAGCTCATCGACGCTGAAAAAGCGGGCGTCGCTATTGATGAGCGCGGTTTCATCAATGTCGATAAGCAGCTGCGTACTAACGTGCCGCACATTTTCGCTATCGGCGACATCGTCGGTCAGCCGATGCTGGCTCACAAAGGCGTGCATGAAGGTCACGTTGCCGCTGAAGTGATCGCGGGCATGAAGCACTACTTCGATCCTAAAGTGATTCCGTCTATCGCTTATACTGATCCGGAGGTAGCCTGGGTCGGTCTGACCGAGAAAGAAGCGAAAGATCAGGGCGTTAACTTTGAGACGGCGACTTTCCCGTGGGCTGCGAGCGGTCGTGCGATTGCTTCTGATTGTGCTGACGGTATGACTAAGCTTATCTTCGACAAAGAGACTCACCGTGTTATTGGCGGTGCGATTGTCGGTGTTAACGGTGGTGAGCTGCTCGGTGAAATCGGTCTGGCAATCGAAATGGGTTGTGACGCCGAAGACTTAGCGCTGACGATTCACGCTCACCCGACACTGCATGAGTCTGTTGGTCTGGCCGCTGAAATTTACGAAGGCTCTATCACCGACCTGCCGAACCCTAAGGCAAAGAAAAAGTAATTTACTTAGTCGGTACTGAAAAACATAACTTCAAGATTTAAAATGTACGGCATCTGATTTACGCAAAATTCAGAGCCGTACCCAAAAGCAACATTTCTTATATTTCGCATCAATTTCACTACAAAATAGCCAAAACTCACCATCTTTTTCGAGCAAAAAGAAAATGGCTAACCACTTTCTCAAGTTCCAGGCACACGCAGCCATTAGAAGGTTTATTGAGTCGCCAACACTGCCCTTTAACCAGTTCTTACACAGCCTAAAATCACTCTTCAAATGCCCGATTACTGGTTCAATTGTTGCCCGTTTTTTACAGAGTTCACTTTTGCGTTTTCTCTTTGCTTGCGAGTCCCGTTTTAATGGCCGACTAGGGATAACAACTTCTTGGTCAACATACTGCATACACCCTTTATAGCCTTTATCTACAACGGCTGTAGTGATTTTACTCTTTCGGTGTTTATGGGCATGGTCAAGTGCAGGTCTAAGCAATTTTGAGTCGTGTTCATGTTTGTCATGACTGGTTACACCAATGATTAATTGACTCTGCTCTGTGAGCACGACAGAAGCCTTTTTACCATACTCGTATGGCTTATGGTCTTTGCCTTTCCCTACGCAGTAAACATGGCTCTTCGTCGTTTAGTGTGGATTTAATGGATTTATTTCTGAGATAATAAACCCAGTTTTGCAGTCAAGAGTTGGAAGTAAATACATGGATGGAAATCAAGTTTTGATGCTCGGGCTTGGTATAGAAGCGCCTTGGAAGTTGGTTAACCAATCTAATGTGTGATTTTATAACTCATTGAAATTGTTTGTTTCGTCATTCCTGCGAAGGCAGGGATCCAGCGTCTTTTTCTTTTTCCGAGCAAAAAGGCACTGGATTCCCGCTTACAACATGCGGGAATGACGGGGGTTGCAAGTTCAGTAGCGTAATTAGATTGCCAACATCTCCTCAAATTTCATTGCATCTCTGCCAAACTCGATATTGAAGTAAGCCCCAATGGTTAAGCTTAATACCTTTCTTCCCATTCGACTGGTTAAGTGCCATAAGTCTCGACAGTTAACATGTTCAATATCAAAATATTTAACAAGTTGCCCTATGGTTGTTTCAACCCTTCTTCGAACATTCATTAGTTGTTTAACCGCCCACTTAGGACGATTATCTTTCATGTTTTTCCGTAATGGAGTTTGTAAGTCAATATCAGCTTCAGAGCAGTCGTTATTGAGTATTGGTCTAATAAGCCCTTTATCACCAATTAAAAGTCCTTTGATATTATTGATGATTTCATAGGCGGCATCACGTTCATCAACATTTGCGGCGGTTAAAGTCAATTCCACAGGGATACCTCTTTCATCTACAAGAAGGTGACCATGAAATCCGTAATACCTCATATCCTTAGAGGCGCAGTAGCCATAACTTGCATATCCCTTAAAACTTTTACATTTTCTGACACGAGTAAGTTTACAAAACTCAATGGGAAACCCATCAATTAAATGAACATCACAAGTATCTGCTCTGAGTTGATGACATAAGTACTGATGAAATAATTGCTTCACTTTCCAAAGGTTACTTGCTTGTCTGGCAAACTGTGAACGAGCAGGTAAATCGGGAAACAAGGGTAACCAATACCCTTTGAAATACTCCCAAATTCCTTTATCTGTGTGATGCCCAGTCCATTCCCCAACAATTTCCATTGTAATTACTTCAGAATCAGTGAGTTTAGGAGCTCTACCACGGGTTCTTAAGGGAGTGGTTATTTCTCTCTGGTAAAAATCATCAACTAAACAGTAAACATAAATGATAAAATCTTCGACAGGCATGATCGTATCCTTCAGATAGGATTTTTTAGAACCAAACATTCTAAGGTATGGTCATGCCTACCAAAAATTAATCACACATCAGGTATGGATGGAAATCAAGTTTTGATGCTCGGCCTTGGTATAGAAGCGCCTTGGAAGTTGGTTAACCAACACCTGGATATATCAGCCTCACCTAATGAACTTGTTCTCGAAATTGAAGCTGAACGAGGAAGCTTGTATCCCTGCCCGACTTGCTCAAAAGCTTGTCCGGCACATGACTTTAAATCGCTGACCTGGCGTCATCTCAATTTCTTTCAGCATCACTGTTATATCAAAGCAAACGTCCCGAGAACTCGATGTGCTGAGCATGGCGTTAAGCGTGTCAATGTCCCTTGGGCGAGAGCGGGTAGTAAATTCACGTTATTGTTCGAACAATCTGTATTGGTACCGGCTCGTGAAATGCCGGTTAAGGCATGTGCTGAATATGTTGGAATTCGTGACAAACGTATTTGGCGCATCATCAAACACTACGTCAGCAAGGCATTAGCATTGATGGACTTGTCAGCACTTAAAGCTATTGGATTCGATGAAACGGCGGCTAAACGTGGCCACAACTATGTTACTGTTTTCATTGATATGGACAAGAAAGACAAGCCTGTTGTGTTCGCTACGCCCGGAAAAGGTAAGGAAACCGTTAAGCGATTTAAGTCCTTTCTGACAGAGCATCAAGGCAAAGCAGATAATGTACTTGAAGTCGTGTGTGATATGTCAAGAGCCTTTCTGTCAGCAACAGAGGAAGAGTT
The DNA here is from genome assembly GCA_965200795.1 of Parashewanella sp. GTDB lineage: Bacteria > Pseudomonadota > Gammaproteobacteria > Enterobacterales > Shewanellaceae > Parashewanella. The sequence continues at coordinate 316,130 of CBDAVB010000018.1, read as the reverse complement.
CCCGGATGCTAACGTAACGGTTGATTGGTTCCATGTTGTGCAACTGTTTACTAAAGCGGTTGATGAAGTACGTAAAACGGAGAGAAAAATCCAACCGCATCCAAAGAGCCTGCGCTGGGCAGTACTAAAAAATGCAGATGGCTCATTTACTGAGAAACAAAAAGAAGCACTTGCAGAGCTAGAATCCAGCGACCTGAATACAGCAACAGCTTGGCGGATTAAGGAACAACTTAGGTGGATACGTCAAGCTGAAACCGCTCATGCTGCACGCTGGAGGCTGACGTATTTCATTAATTTTGCAAAAGAGCAGTTGGGTGATATTGAGATGTTAGAACCCGTTCGAAAAGCACTTGCAACTGTGGAAAGGCATGCAGAGAGAATTTTACAGCGCTGGTCATCCACTTATACGAATGCTCGTATGGAAGGTTTAAATAGTCTATTTCAAGCGGCTAGAGCACGAGCCAGAGGGTATCGTAATACAGGAACATTTATTACCATGATTTTTATGATTGCTAGCCCTGTATCAGATCTACTCAAATCCATATGAAAGGTAGTGTTTAGAAATCTGTGTCATTTCGGTAAAATGTCAAAAACAGGAATGACATAATGACTCAAAATTTCGATTTCAATAAAGCTTTAGAACAACTTCAATCAGGTAAAGGTTTAACTGGTGCGGATGGTGTTCTCACCCCTTTAATCAAACAACTAACAGAAGCAGCGCTTAAAGCAGAACTTGATCAACATTTAGACTCAGATCTTGAGCCCAATCGAAGAAATGGTTTTAGTAAAAAAACCGTTAAATCTTCAGTTGGCGAATTTGAGTTAGAAACGCCAAGAGACAGAGCCGGCAACTTTGAGCCTCAGCTTGTCAAAAAAAATCAAACTAAGCTCTCTGATGAAATTGATCGTAAGATTTTGTCAATGTTTTCAATGGGTATGAGTTATCGTGATATCAAATCTCATGTGGCTGATTTGTATGGTTTAGAGCTTTCAGAAGCCAGTTTGACGGCTGTGACCGATCAGCTTATTCCTCAGCTCAAAGAATGGCAGCAACGCAGTTTAGACGAGGTCTATCCAATTATTTGGCTGGATGCGATTCACTATAAAGTCAAAGACAATGGTCGCTATGTCAGTAAGGCTATTTACACGATTCTAGGCGTTAATCTCGAAGGTAAGAAAGAGTTACTTGGCCTGTATCTTTCAGAGTCAGAAGGTGCTAATTATTGGCTTTCGGTACTGACCGATCTTCATAATCGTGGTGTTAAGGATATCTTAATTGCTTGTGTTGACGGGTTAAACGGTTTTCCTGAAGCTATTGCCAGCATTTACCCGGAGACAGAAGTTCAGCTTTGCGTAATTCATCAGGTACGCAACTCAATGAAGTATGTGGCATCTAAGCATCAAAAGGCGTTTATGGCTGATTTAAAGCCGGTTTACAGAGCGACAAGTAAATCGGCTGCTGAAACGGCTTTAGATGAGCTGGAAAACAAATGGGGTAGCCAGTATCCAATCGTTATCGACTCTTGGCGCAGAAAGTGGGAGAACTTGTCCGTTTACTTCAAATATCCAGAATATGTACGTCGAGTGATTTACACGACCAATGCGATTGAAGCCGTACATCGCCAGTTTAGGAAACTCACCAAAACAAAAGGGGCATTTCCAAATGAAAACAGCTTGCTAAAATTGCTTTATGCGGGCATATTGAATGCCTCTAAAAAGTGGACAATGCCAGTCCAAAATTGGAGGCTAGCATTGTCACAATTTGCAATCCATTTTGAAGGCAGATTGGATAACGTATTAGAAATTTAGAATTTAGGCTGACACAGAATTTTGAACGCCCTCATATGAAACGACGAAGAGCCGTAAACATCGGGTTCATGAAGGCTGTAAATCTTGTTCTTGTCTTTACGTTGCTGTGTAATAGCTTTTTCATAATTAGTAAAATTCTCTTTTTGTAAATCAAGGACATCTTGTGGAAGTTTGCGTTGTAGCTCCCTTAAAAGCTTGCCTGCGATAACACGTAACCTTTTTAACGCTCTTCTGGCTTTGCTTCGATTTTTGGCATGTCTAAAGCTTCGACAGTCAATGCGTAGCTGTTTGACTTCTTTGACATAAGTACGCCTTTGTCTGATCCCAAATACTTTGGCAAGTTTATTGAGTCGGTTAACCACCTTGATGGCAAGCTTGCTATCTGTCGGATAAGTAATGGCTTTTTCTTGGACGGTTGTATCAACGTACACGGTGTCATCTTCGGCTTTGTCACCGTGTAAAGCCACAGATAATGCAAAGATTTTTTCACAGCCTTTTTCACCGATGCGCTTACGAAAAACACTGAGTTCACTGGCATCACAAGGGCGTGCTGTTTGAAACTCTGTCTCACCACAAAACACTTGAAAATACACGTTCATCAGCCATTGTTCGACCAGAGCTTCATCGCTCAATTTGTAGAGCTGCTTGAGTATTAGCAAACCGCACATCAACCGAATTGGCTTCGCTTTACGGCCTAATTTTTTGTATAACGGCTTGAACTCTTCTTCCAACGCTCGCCAATCAAAGGCATTAGCTAAAATGAGTAAAGGGTGAGTTTGCAGAAGCTGTTCTGTGATATCAAACAGACTGTCGTGAGGTAAATTTGACGGGCTTTCTTTGAGCATTTTTAGCACCCAAAACGACCAGAAACCATAGGTTAACTATATCATTTCTGGTCGAAATTGAATGGATCAAATAGCTATATTTTATTAGCGATCAGAATGTTAGATGTTTTTCATGACCGACTACTTACACAGAGCGCAAGCCCCGGCAAAAAACCCGGGGCTTTTTTTACACAGTTAACCCCGAACGCTCATAAGAACCATGCCTGTCATGAAGGTTTAGGTAAAAGCGATTGCCGCTGAGTGACGCGGTGAATATTCCCGCCGCCCGTTAAGAATCCCGCGACCCGGCATCGTTTCAATACCGCGAAGAGGTAACAGCAATGGTAAGTCGCTGACCATAAGTTTTCTGACATTTCTGATGCCCGTCTTTACCGCGCCAAATCTGATCGCCAAAATTGCGAGGAAACTTATCGTCAGCTGCTTAATTATGCTCCGGGATGATCTTAAGTGAAACTTTATGAGGCACCGCAAAGTTTTTATCAGTTTTGTGAGTTATAAATTTTTAAGCCGCTCGCTAGCTGACTTCAGTGCTCCTTAACCCTTCGAAGAGGATTAATTATGACTGCGATGACGGGATATATCCGAGAAAATCTCTATGATTGCGAGAGTTTATTAAAAGAGGCCGCTGAAAAAGCCTTGGTACCTGCCACGGTCGGTTTTGTCGCCGCGGGTCCGGCCGGGGCGACGGCTTCAGCCGGTGCCGCGTTCATCCTTTTTTTTACTCAGAAAGTGGTGGAGGAGATAGCGCCTGAGTTAAAGGGCAACCGATACTTAGATGGTGCGTTTGAACTCGCGAGTCTGGGTTACACGTCGTTAAATTCCGCTTTGTTAATGAGACATAGTCATTTTTGTATTTCATTGAAAACAGGAATAACAGGAGTAAAAACAGGAAATTTCGCATTTGATGTCGCTAAATCCGCATTGGCTTATTTTTTTGGTAAGTCGGCACAAAGCCTGGGTGATCCTATAGCCTCAACAAGTTTTGAGCTTTGGAACAGACGGGTAAAAGCCATTTCAGCCGCGTCTGTTGTGTTTCACTGGTCTGATCTACTCTACGCAAGTTATTACGTTAGCGCAAAGCACGGATCTGAAATTAAGGCATGCGACCATTAATGACTCATGTTACGCAACAGCCTCAGATTTAGTGCATAATCTGAGGCATGAACGAAGCATTAGTAGACCTGTATAGCGATTACCTACTTTCCAGCTTTGGACAAGCAACAGCCACAGGGATGTCAGAAATGCTGGATGGTGCTTACAGTCATGATCAGGTAACAAGACTCCTCTCCACGAACGACTTTACCAGTAAGACATTGTGGGGAATGGTGAAATCTACAGTTAGGCAAATAGAGTCAGAAGATGCTGTATTGATTTTCGATGACACAATTGAAGAAAAACCTTATACAGATGAAGATGCCTTAGTTACTTGGCATTATGACCACACAAAAGGGCGAATGGTTAAAGGCATAAACCTGCTTAACTGCCTTTATCACACGCAAGGCGTATCCATTCCTGTTTCTTACAAACTTATTGAAAAGCCGGTTCAATATTGTGATTTAAAAACAAAGAAGCTACGTAGAGCTTCTGAAACAACAAAAAATGAAGATTTTAGAGAAATTTTACATGTAAGTTGTCAAAACCAACTTAAATTTAAATATGTGTTAGCCGACTCTTGGTTTTGTTCAAATGAAAATATGAAATATATCAAACATAACTGCCACAAAGATTTCGTAATGGCTTGTAAATCAAATCGTCTGATATCGTTGAGTAAAGATGATAAAAGGCACAAAATATCACAGCGAGTAGATACGCTTGAATTTCAAGAAGGGCAATCTGTAAAGGTTTGGATCGCAGGAGTGGATTTCGCTTTGCTACTATCCAAACAAGTCTTTAAAAACAAAGACGGAAGCACAGGTGAGCTTTATTTGTTATGCAGTGATCTTGATTGTAGTGATGAGTTAATACAAGCAATCTATCAAAAACGATGGAATGTAGAAGTATTTCACAAGTCCTTGAAATCAAATGCGGGGATTACTCGATCACCAGCACATACGATAAGAACTCAAAGTAACCACCAGTTTCTTTCAATTTATAGTGCGTTTAAGTTAGAAACACTGTCTTTGAAGCTAAATTTAGGCAAATTCGGCTTAAAGGCAAAACTGTACATGAAAGCCCTAAAAACAGCTTTTACAGAACTTCAGTCTCTAAAAGCTGTTACTGCGTAACATGAGTTAATGATTTTAAAGCCGGATCGGGTTTGAAGTCTGAGATTACAAATGTTCGCCCTGCGGGCTGTGTACGTTGTTTTGAGTCCGGCGGAAATAAGGCATTTCAGATAACTGCCGCGGTCAGCGCCTGTAACAGGGTGATTCGCCGGCCGGCGGCAGCGGCGTCGCGGACTTTTTTCCGGCCTTCGGCGCAGTGACGATAACGTAAAAAAGTGCCCGCCGCTTGCGGCGGGGTGATTCGTTTGTTTTATTTATTAAGAGGTTTCATTGATGTCTGTTGATGCCGCGGCTAACAGAGGAGCCGTTTCCGGCGATTATCATTTCCTTAGAGAGGCGCTGGAAGAATCATTATTACCGGCGACAATAGGGCTTTATACCGCCGGACCGGTTGGTGCCGCATCGTCCCTGAGTGTTGCCCTGGGATTATTTTTCAGTAAAAAGGCGGCGCAATATTTTTTTCCTGAACTGAGAGGTAATCGCGTTATCGGCGCGGCGACCGAAATGGTTAAATTAAGCTTTACCGCTCTGAACTCAGCAAGTTTAATTCGATCTGATCATTGCGAGGTTATCGACTGGCCGTTTAAATCCGGTAATTTTCTGTATGACGCCGGTAAGACAGCGCTGAATTATACAGTCGGTTTTGCGGCAAAAAAATGTTTAAATAATGCACCTGCTTATCTGTATCCTGCTGATGATAGTGCTAAAGCGGGTATTATTGAAGGGGTTGTGATGGGGATTACTCTGGGATTGACGGTAAATGAAGATGAACTTTACGCATACTATTGTTGTAAATAAGTACTAAGTACCCGGCTATAAGTTATTTCACTTTTCTGACGCCCGTGTTAAGCGCTCCGCGGCGTTACTCCCGCTTGAAGGATCGCCGGCATACTATGGGTGTCTTTACTTCGTTCAGAGTGACTGAACTTCATGCTTCGTGCCTTGATATCAGCAATGTTAAGCGCTAACACATCGGGAAATTATTTCGGAGCCGTTTCTCAGCGATGATATACTGAGTTTTTTATAATTCTCACGGGGCAGGCGTGTTAACCAATCCTTCTCAATTGATCAGCCGAAATCAGCGATATTTTCAGAATAAGAACGTCCTGTTACTTAATCATGAGGCTGACAAGCTCGGTCAGGAACTTAAGCAAACGGCGGCGCATATCACCATGCTGGCGCTTGATTACAACCACTTTCAGGCGGTTAAGGCAGCTCAGAGCGGGCCGTTAGATTGTCAGTTCGGTCACCGGTTATCTGAACCCCGGAAGTTTGATTGCGCGGTGATTTACTACCCCAAAGCGAAACCTCTGGCCGGATACTTGTTTCAGCTGGCCGCCGGTTATCTTAATCCGGGCGGTGAGCTGTTTATTGTCGGTGAAAATAAAGGCGGTGTGAAATCAGTCCCTGAACAGCTGCCGGCGTTTTTTTCCGCTGCCGGTAAGATAGATAACGCCCGCCACTGCCTGTTGTACCTTGCCGGGCTTGTCAGTGACGTGCCCGCCGTTAATCTGCGGGACTGGATGACGGAGTATGAGCTTGAAACGCCGCTGGGCGCGTTGAAAATCTGCAATCTGGCCGGCGTATTCAGTCAAAAGCAACTGGATAAAGGCACCGGTTTACTGCTGGACAACCTCGCTGACGTTAAAGGACGGGTGCTGGATTTCGGTTGCGGCGCCGGCGTGATTGCCGCCGCGATGTTGAAAAGGCGGCCTGATTTAGAGATTGACTGCGTCGATATCAACGCCATGGCCTTAGCGTCGTGTCAAATGACGCTGGCGGAGAATGGTATCAGCGCCAATGTTTACGCCTCTGACGGCTACTGTGATATTCAGGGTCAGTTTGACGCCGTGATTTCTAACCCGCCGTTTCATGACGGTCTGCGGGCGACCGCGGATATTGCCCGGCGATTCGTGAAAGACAGCGCTGACGCGCTGACTCAAGGCGGTGTTTTTCAGATTGTCGCTAATCGCCACTTGCCTTATTCTGATGTGATCGCAGGCTGTTTCGGTGAAGTGAACGTTTGCGCACAAAACAACAAATACAAAATTTATCTGAACAGGAAGTAGAGCGTCACTATGGAACTACTCAATATTGATTGTCTGGGCAGACCGTTACGACTGGAAGCCTCATTAGCGGGCCGGCAGCGGGTGTTCTGGAATAATCAGCAGGTCTGCGGTCGTGATGCCGGCGAACAAAACGAGGGGCGGTTTGTCCATGAATTTGAGTTAACCGCTCAGCCGGAACCGCCAGCCGCAGGTGAATTAACAGGATCGCGGGTGATCAAGGTGAAACTCGTCTTTGAGCTGGCCTGGCGGCCATTTGAGATAAAATACCAATTGTTTGTGAATGATGAGCTCGTCTCTGACGGCCGCCGGGAGACCAAGGATATTGAACGGCATACTCCGGTGACCCCCGGAAAAGAAGCCCGCAAGCCGGGATTGATCGGGCTGGTTTCTCTGGGACTTAAGCTGTTAAAAAGTGCCAAGGTCATAAAAGTCGTGCTCGCCGGCGGCAGTTTAGCGGCTTACACCTGGTTGTTTTCCTTTCAATTCGCGTTAGCCCTGATCGGCTGCTTAGTGGTACATGAATACGGTCATGTAAAAGCCATGAAATACTTCGGCATGAAAACCAAAGGTTTTTATTTGATCCCGTTTATGGGCGGCATGGCGTTAAGCGATGAAAAAGTGAACACCCGCTGGCAGGATGTGGTGATTTCAATCATGGGGCCGACCTACGGCTTGTTTCTCGCTTTAATATGCTTACTTGGTTATATCGTTACCGGTAATATTTTCTTTGCCGGGTTAGCGTCATTAAGCGCGTTGCTGAATTTGTTTCAGATGCTGCCGATCCTGCCGCTTGACGGCGGCCATGTGATCAAAAGTATCAGCTTTTCGATGAACAGCGTCACCGGTTTAGTTATCTGCGTCGCCGGGGCGATGCTCGGCGTGGTCATCTGCTATTACTTCGGGCTGACCTTGTTTGGTTTTCTGCTGGCTGTCGGCTCGTTAGAGATTGTGTTTGAGTGGCGGTCTCGTCATCAGAGTCATTTATTACCGCTCGATCGCTACGGTCAAATTTTCTCGGCTGTCTGGTACGCGTTAACTGCGGCCGGGTTTATCGGCGTTATCTGGTACTGCGCCGCGAGCGGTGATGAACTGATGTCACTGCCGCTGAAAATTCTGCGAAGCTGATCCGGACACTGAGCGCTGATTTTCTGAAAACGCGGGAAGTCAGCGTTCCTTCGGCGCGATCGGACAGTCTGTTCAAAAAACATTCATAGGTTAACTTTTATTTCTCATATTTCATATTGATGATCATTCTGAAAAACTTTTTTCCCTCCTCTGCCCCCCTGTCATCTGATGAGTCACAAATTACTCTGTATACGGCTTTCGCGAGCGTGTGTCTTTTGGTGCCTAGTTGGACGCATTGACCTAACACTCTCGCGGTCAGATGATAAGTGGCATTCTTTTTGTGGCATTCATCCGCATACCAGTTGTCAAGCAAATCAGGGCTGAATTTAAGCTTCAGACCCACATCTCTCCAGCGTATTCCGATTTTAATTCTGAGGAACATTGACTCATCCTCATTAAAGGTTTTATTGCCGAGCGCCTTGTCATATTCAGGGTAATTATAACCGTCGCTGTTACCCGGCTCAGGTAAAGTGCTGCGGTAATCAAGCCGGCGATAATGGTCGACCGCCGACGGCAGTTCTGATGGTGGTCGCTCAAAAGGAAGAGTTACCGCTTGCTGCCAATTCGGCGCTTTCTTAAAATACCGGGGGCCTGACGGTGCTGTCGGCTGCCAATTCGGTTGCCCCTTAGTTAATAACCCGCTCCCTGATGATTTCGCCGCCGGAGGAAGATTAGCGGGGCGGAGCGGATCGATATCCATCCGCTCCGACGGTCCGGGGGAGCCGACGCGCATATTTTCGAACCGCTGAGGTAAGGTTTGGTGTCGCGGACTCGCTCCCGCACCGAATTTTCCGGCCGCGGTCCTGAATGATGCCGGTGTCATATCATTAGTATCTGAACAAAAAAAGAGCGGATTTGTTTCTAAAAATTCCACAATTTTAAATGCCGCTTTTTCTACATCTTTTTTTTCTTGTGAATCATAGAGATTTGTCCCGGAATTTGCGCCCAGTTCATATGCTATATAATGAAGATCGGCTCTAAGGTATTCGAGTGAGCTTCCGCCCAGACAACCAAGAGATTTCGCACGTCCGAAAATTATCTTTAGTTTTTGTGCTATCTTCCCCGTTTTTTTAAATTCGGCTTTTACTTCATCCTTAACCTTTTTGTTATCACTGAAAAGTTCATCACATAACATATCAAAAAGTTGAAGCGGAATATCTTTCCTCATTTCTTCGACGAGCTTGTCAACATCAATCACGGCGTCATATTCCGGTGTTCCGATTTGAGGTGCCTTTTCAGACTCTTCAGAACAGGAAGGCGGTAGCGTCGAATATGAGTCGCACGGCTCCGGTTGAACTTGCTGATAATCAGAATCGGGTATTGTCGCGTATGAGTTTAACGAGAATGACGGATGTTCTTCTAAACCTACCTCTTGCATCGGATACGAGTATTCATTACTCATTGGGTTATTTTGTTGCTGATTTTGGTGGTAATAATCATTACCGGGAAAATAATCAAAGCTGTAGCTGTTGACGCTGTTTATGTATGAACCTGACATATTGACCTGCCTGTAAATCTGTGTATCAATGATAGGGAGCTTAGCCTATATGCTCTACCTGTCGCCCTCACATTACAAATTAATTTTTATTGGTAGTGGTCTCAATGCGTGTTTGTTTTATTTTAGCCGCTTGATCTTTTACGGGAAAATACCAATGATCTTTTTAGCCCGCCACCGTCTTATTTAATGTAAATGATACCCCGCCTGCGGCGGGTGTCATTTACATCCGGCCGTAAAAAGCGGTTATTTGAAAATATCATCCCAGATGTTTTCCAGGTGCTTGGCCAGATTAAACGCCATCAGCGGCGGTACGGCATTACCGATTATCTTGTAAGCGCCTGATGCCGACAATGAGTAATCGTGATCTTTTTCGGTGAACACGAATTCATATTCATCGGGAAAGCTCTGGATCCGGGCGCACTCACGAACGGTTAAACGACGTTCTTTCAGACCTTGTTCTAACTCGTCATGGTTCTTACCGCCGTATTCCGCCCGCAGGCGGCGGTATTCGATATTACCGTGGTGCTCGGCGCGAATCGTCGGCGCTAAACCCTCAAGGTTCACCTCAGTCTGCCCCTGGGTGCCTTTGCAATATCTGGCCCTGGAATACCTGGTTTGAGCGGCGTCCGCCGTATGCTCAGGCTCGCTCAGCTGTGTCAGCACTTGCCTCACGTTCACGTATGAGTGTTGATCGCCGGCGGGTGACGCCGAATGGGTTACCGGCGGATACACATCAATGTCGCCTGACTCAATTCTGGCGATGACGTCAGGTTTTAAACGAGCCTTATTTAAACCGATAAAAATGATCCGCTCGCGGTTTTGCGCCACGCCGTAATTCGCCGCCGTGAGCACTTTCGCCGGCACCACCACATAGCCGGAGCCGACATTTCTGAAGTCGTCTTCAATAATCCGTTTCGCGTCACCCAGTGAAATCAGGCCTTTTACGTTTTCAGCGACAAAAACGCCGGGGTTGGTGATCTCAATCACCTGACGCATCCACAGGTATAAGCTGCCGCGGGACTCCTCACCGGGCACGGCGTCGTCAACTTTATTGTTGTGATTTTTACGGGAGTGAAAACCGCCGCGCTTGCCGGCGACACTGAAATCCTGGCAGGGAAAGCCGCCGGTAACCACATCAATATTGTCAGGAAAAACTTTCTCGCCGGCCTGATGGCGCTTTACCAGCTCGACAATGCTGGTGGTATGAAAAATTCGCTCGACATCCTTGCCCTGACTTTTAAAGAAAGTTTTCCACGCCGCTTCGGCATAAGGCAGAATGTCGTTGGCGAAAACAGTATCAAAGCTGTTCTTTTTAAGTTTTACCCGATCATCGCCGGCGGTTTCGTACCAGTCGCGCGGATGCATATCCCGGTTGACGCAAGCTTCGGGTACGGTGAAGTTACCTTCAAAACCGAGATCCATGCCCCCGCAACCACTAAATAATGACAGTAATTTTTTGCTGTTACTCATGTAAATTTTTATTATTCCTGATGATTATGAATGCCTTCGGTTATATTGATTATATGCGTTATCAGTCGCGGCTTAATGCTGCCGGGCAGTTTATCATTGCTTTGAATCTGCCGGCTGACTTTTTTAAGCCGGAACCCGGTTCTGCTTTGCTCCGCTGCTGTGCCCCGGTATTCACGGATAAGACGAGGCTGAAGCGCTGTAAGCAATCGACCGCTACTTCGCGGGCGATTCGGATCGGTAAGCGCCTTAAAATACCCGGGGTTCTCAGCATGATGAAATCGATGTTTTTCGCCGGCCGGAAATGCGTCACGCAGCGGGGTAAGCAGCTGACTATCGGTTTTTAGCGGTTGTGACGCGGCGTGAAACTGACCATCTGAATGGTAATTTGTTTATTTTCTCCGCCTGAAAACGTATCCGCCTGAACTTTCCGGTTCAGGGGACAGTGTCTAAACATTCATTTTTGAGTATTTACCTGTCGGGGTGACGCCCGCGATCGCAGGCACAAATTGTTCTCAACTTTGATTCAGGCGATTGAGTAACCTGTCCATCGCTCTGTACCCTAAAGCCTGCGCGATATGGCCGCGACTGACTGATTTTTCCCCTTGCAGATCGGCAATGGTTCTCGCCACTCGCTGTAACCTATGGTAACTGCGTACTGATAACCCGAGCTGGTTAACGCTTTTCTCTAAAAATTCGAGATCCTCTTGTTTAAATCCGCCAGTCTGCCTGAGTTGTTTTCCGCTTAACTGCGCGTTCAGAACACCGGCGCGTTGCAGCTGTAACCGGCGCGCTTGCGCCACCCGCTGAGCAATCGTCTTACTGGTCTCATTATTCGCCGGTTGTTGTGTCAGCGCCCCCTGCGGCAGTCTGGGCACATCAATGGTCAGGTCAAAGCGATCGATAAACGGACCTGACAGCCTCCCTAGGTAGCGTCTGATTTCATTAGGTGTGGCCCGGCTTTGCTCGGCGTCACCGCAAGGGCTGGGATTCAATGCGGCAATGAGCTGAAACCGGCTTAAAAACCTGAGCTTGGCGGCGGCACGTGAGATAATCACCTCGCCCGTTTCCATCGGTTCGCGCAGACAATCCAGTACGTTACGGGGAAATTCCGCCACTTCGTCCAGGAACAAGACGCCCTTGTGGGAAAGTGATATTTCACCGGGCTTGGGAATGCTGCCGCCGCCGACCAATGAAACCGAAGAGCTGGTATGATGCGGCGAACGAAACGGACGCTTAAAAAACGACTGCGGCCTGATGGTTAAGCCGGCGACAGAGTGAATCGCCGCCACTTCTAACGCTTCATCGTAAGAAAGCGCGGGCAGCAGAGACATGATTCGGCTCGCGAGCATGGTTTTGCCCGTCCCCGGCGGCCCGAGCATGAGCAGGTTATGATTGCCGGCGGCGGTGATTTCTAACGCCTGTTTAGCCTGGTACTGACCGATAACATCGCTTAAACAGGCCTTGTTGTCCGCGGGTTCGCTTTCAGTAATCCATTGCGCGTCAGGTTCGATGCCCGGCAGTTTTTCCTGTCCGTGTAAGTAGGCGCAGATATGAGCCAGCTGACTGGCAAAATAAACCTGCTGATAATCCACGAGCTCGGCTTCATGGCGGTTAGCGAGCGGCATGACAAGTTTTCTGCCGGCTTTTTTGCTGGCGACGATCACGGGCAGCAAGCCGCCGCACGGCTGAACGTGACCCGCTAAACTGAGCTCACCGGCAAATTCATGATCTTTTAACGCCAGCCGGGGAATCTGATCAGCGGCGGCTAAGATACCGACGGCAATGGGTAAGTCGTATCGACCGCCTTGTTTCGGTAAATCGGCGGGCGCGAGGTTAACCGTGATACGCGTCATCGGAAATTCAAAACCCGCGTTGATGATGGCGCTTCGTACCCGCTCTTTGGCTTCTTTGACCGAGGTTTCAGGTAAACCGACAAGATTAAAAGCGGGCAGACCGTTGCTTAAATGCACTTCTACTGTAACTAACGGCGCTTCCACGCCGCAGCTGGCTCGGGTATAAACGCGGGCGATTCCCATTAACATATCCTTATGTTGTTATGTATTAAGCCAGATTATTTTATTTTTTTACGAAAAACAATGAATAAAAAAGGGGCGGCGACCGCCTCCGCGAAACAGAAATCACCCCCGGATGATTCAGTCTGATTTAATATCAACCCAGACTAAACGGTGATCCGAAGATACGGTTTTACCTTGCTCACCTTTATCGTTTTCAAAGAGGTAACGGTAATCCTCGCCTTCAGCCTGCCAGTAAACGCCCGTATCAATGACGTTGAGATCCGACGACGGTAAAACATAATCTAAACGAAGCGGTTTGATATGTGTCCAGTATTCAGCGAGGCCTTTACGGTCAGCGGAATCATCGTTGCTGTAGTTTTTACCGCCGGTTGACGCGGGAACCATGTTACCGACGGCGACTTCCCGGGCCACTCGGGGATGCGCAAGTAACTGCGTGACGGCATGGTTGTATGAGTCACCGTCCACGGGATCGGCGTTTAAGTCACCGGCAATCACGAATGAGGCGTCGTCACCGATACCGCCTTTGTTACCCTGATCGTCGACTAAGTAAGCGTTTTTAGTGTAATCATCGCTGATGTAGTCCGAGAATAAACGGATTTCATCGAAGTTACGGCGGCCGTTTCTGTCCTCATCACCGTCAAATATCGGCGGCGTCGGATGCATCGCCAGTAAATGTACCGTTTTATCCCCGCGGATTTTAACCGGTATATCGATGTGGTTTTTAGAAGAAAGACGCAAGTGCCTCAGCGTATTTTCGGAGTAATACGGCTCACCCGTATCAACATTTTTTCCGGTATCCGGTTCTCGTTCAAATTTGTCGGGTAAAACTGCGTCCGGCATATCTTTCCACAGGAATGTCCGGAAGCTTCTGATGTTACCGGTATCAAGCTCGTACTTAGACAGCACGATAAAACCATATTGGCCGTGGTATAAACCAAAACCGTAAGCGTCATCCGGAAGCGTTATTTTACCGTCGTCATTCAAGTCAAATTCAGCGAGTCCGGTGTTGGTCGGCACGATATAGTAATAAGGGTAGTCCACGGCTTTTGCGTCATGCTGGGGCTTGTTTAAGTAGTTAGCGATGAAGTCTTTAACCACCCGGTCATTTTTACCGCTACCGTCATGATCAAATTCATTTAATAACACCACGTCAGGCCGGGCTCGCTGAATGATCTCGGCAACGTTTTTAATCTGCTGATTGTCACCGGCGGCCATCTCCGCGGGCAATGTCTGCGGGTCTGATCTGTCGAAAGAGGCATTGTATGCCGCGAATCTTACGGTCTGTCCTGTCACCTGGTCATTATCATCTGAATTACACCCGGCGATCAGCATAGCACCTAAAGCGGCGGCGATTAAGCTTGCTCTTAATTTCATATTACGTCACCCGTTTTTTAAATTTCAGGCGCTGCCTGTCGTACCTGATGACGCATAGTAATGTTTTTCGACTGAGTGATGTGTGACTTTCGCCGGGTTTCTGAGTTTGTTGTGAGCGCGGAATCTTATTCGCAAATATAAACACGCTCTTATAAGCTATGTGCAGCCGACTGTCAGTTATTATTAGGATCTGAGGTTCACTTTTCTGACGCCCGTCTAAAGCGCCGATCGGCGTTACTCTCGCCTGAATGCCGGTATTAGCGCAAGAGTTCGTCTTGCGGAGCGCTTAACCTGAACGCCGAAAATACCGTAAATCTTACGGTCAGGTACTAAGTCACATGCATTACCATCGCCCGACGGAACCGGGAATAGAGAAATTTAATTTTTCAGTGACGTGTTTTACATCAATTTCATATTCCTCGCACAATTCATTGACTATCCGCGAAAATTTGTCTTTTGTAAAATGATCATATCTTCTTTCGTCAATAAATAAGATCACTTCGCGGAAACATCGCATATCATCGCCGGGGTTATTTCGCTTAATGATTTCTAACTTAGATTCCGGCAGCTCATCTGTTTGCCAGTCATAACCAAGTTGTTTTCTGATACGATTAAAAGTATGGGCGAATTCGAGCCAGTACCGGGGAAGTCCGCTTGATGCTTTTATGCGGACAATTTGCGCCATTTTTACTTGCTGCATACCAATTTCCGGCGCAAGTTGAATTTTCTTTTTGGGTTCGACAGGCTTCACCGTTCCGGGGGAGGGAACACTCAATGATGCGGTCGGTGTCGGATTGTGAATTGATAACCCGCCGGTTTTTCGGGTTATTTCTGAGTCTTCCTGACGTTGTGCCGCTTCAGCTTGTGAACAAGCGCCTCTGTCATTGCCGGATACATCTTTTTGAACCGCTGAAGCCGTGTCAGATTGTCTTACATGATGTGAAGCTTCCTCTTTTGAGCAAAAGTAATCGAGCCAATGCCGGGGAAGTCCGCTTGATGCTTTTATGCGGACAATTTGCGCCATTTTTACTTGCTGCATACCAATTTCCGGCACAAGTTGAATTTTCTTTTTGGGTTCGACAGGCTTCACCGTTCCGGGTGAGGGAACACTCAATGATGCGGTCGGTGTCGGATTGTGAATTGATAACCCGCCGGTTTTTCGGGTTATTTCTGAGTCTTCCTGACGTTGTGCCGCTTCAGCTTGTGAACAAGCGCCTCTGTCATTGCCGGATACATCTTTTTGAACCGCTGAAGCCGTGTTTGATTGTCTTACATGACGTGAAGCTTCCTCATTTGAGCAGAAATAATAATCTTGATTGTTTTTCAGGTTATGATTAAACCGTTGAACTATCGTTTTATTGTGTAAGTAATAATCTTCTATAATGCGTTTTAATTCAGGCATTGTGCGTATTTGTCGCGAGAACCATTCTGAAATGACTATCTTCAAACGCATCTGATCATCGTAAACCGCGTTTTTTTTCATAGCTGTCAAACAGTTAATTGAGTGAGTACGCATTTCGACGGCGTACTGTTCCCAATTTTCACTATCAGGCAGCAGTAATTCTAACACTTTGTCTTTTTTTAAAGGGGGCTGCTCAGTTTCAGGCGTTGAAGCCTGAGCGAAATGGACGAAACTTGTAGCCTGCATAGTGACTCCCGAATTTAGCATGTCGCGGCCATGATAGCCTGATTACCCGTGTCACGATAATGAATTTTTGTTAACGTTAGATATTGACTGAACCGGAACGCGGGCGCTTATACTTTCGCCTTATTTTCGGATCAGATAAACTGCGACACCGGTAAACAGCAGGCTCGGCGCTGCGGCTCCGATAAACGGCGGCAGCTGATAGACGATCACTACCGGGCCGAAAATTTGGTTACTGATATAAAAACTGAAGCCGGCGATAACACCGAATAACACTCTCGCGCCCATAGTGACACTTCGCAGCGGACCGAAAATAAACGACAAGGCGACCAGCAGCATCACGGCCACGGAGACAGGCTGCATGAGCTTGCTCCACAGCGCCAGTTCATAGCGGCTCGGGTCTTGTCTGTTGACTTTAAGGTACTCTAAGTAATCCAGCAGACCTTCAATCGAGAGCGACTTAGGATCGACAGAGACAATGCTGAGCTTGTCCGGCGTTAACGTCGATTTCCAGTCATATTCAAAGGACAGCGTTTTGGTTACTTTTGTCGGCGTGATCTCCGTCTGAATCACGTCATGCATGCGCCAGCTGCCGTCGATAAAGTCCGCGTTTTTGGCGAATATCAGGCCCGTCAGCTGCTGCCGGTCGTTAAAATGATACAGAGTGACATTGCTGATGCGGTTGATGTCGTTGACCTGGCCGATATTGACGAACAGATCGCCGTCTTTCGCCCACACGCCCTGACGGGATTTAATTAAACTGCCGCCGGAAATCTGTGACGCCCGGTGCTCGTTGGCTTTTTGCTCCGCGACCGGCGCGCCCCATTCACTGAGCGCCATCACCATCAGCATTAACGGAACGGCTGTCTTTAAGGTCGAAAAGCTGATATCAAGTTTTGACATGCCTGAAGCCTGCATCACCACCAGCTCTGAATTAGACGCCAGCATACCCAGACCGATCAGACCGCCTAACAGCACCGCCATGGGAAAGAACATTTCGATATCGCGGGGCACAAGGTATACAACGTACAAGCCGGCGTCGACAATCGAGTAGGTGCCGCGGCCGACCAGCCTGAGCTGATCGACCCATTTGATGATGCTGGATAAGCCCGTCAGAACCAACAAACACAGCGCCGATGAGCTTAATAATACCCGGGCGATATAAAGATCAATTATCTTCATTTCTCCGCCCTCTTTTTGGTAATCATTCCGGTGATTCTGGCTCCGTAAGGCCTTTCTTTACCTAACAGCAGCAATCCCATAATCAGGGCTGATAAGTGGATCCACCACATGCCTAAAAATGAGGGAATGACTCCGTCACTCAAGGCTTTTCTGCCCGCCACTAACATGCCGAAGTAGCCCAGATACAACAGAATCGCCGGGAACATTTTCGCGAACTTACCCTGGCGGACATTCACTCGTGCCATAGGTACGGCAATCAGTGTCATCATAAAAATGGCGATAGGAATCGCGATGCGCCAGTGGAATTCGGCGGCGGCTTCAGGCCCCCGCGTTTTAAGCAGCCCGGCCGTCGGCATGGAGTTTAACTTGCGGCGGCCGGCCTCGACTTCCTGATCCTTGATCTGCATCTGATAGCCGCCGAAATTGATGACCTGATAATCCAGTGAATCCTGCTTGAGCTGATAGCGGGTGCCGTCGCCGAGTTTTAACTGCTGCTCGCCGTCTTTTTGTTCGATGACTTTACCTTGTCTGGCGACAACGATATTGGTTTCACCGCTGACATCCTTAGCGTCAGGCAGCTGGGCAACAAACACATTCGCCAGATTGCCTTTTTTATCTTTGCTCTCCACGAATAATACCGCGCGTCCGTTGGGACTTTTCTGAAAACGACCTTCAATGACGGCGGAAATACCGGCTTCTGATCTGGCTTTTTCGCGCAGTACGTTTTGTTGTTCTTCGGCCCAGGGGGAAACATACAGGGATATGACGGCGGTGATCACCATGTTAACGACGGCTAACACCAGCGTGACACGGGTAACGTACCACTCACTGATGCCGACACTGTGAAAAACCACCATTTCATTTTCAGCGTACATACGACCGTGGGCGAGCAGAATCGCGAGAAATAAACTCAGGGGAATAATGAGCATTAACAGCTCAGGTAAGTTGAGCGCGACAAAGTTTAATACCAGAGAGCCGGAGAAATCGCCGTCAGACGCGTCCGCGAGAAAACGGACGAAATTCTGGCTTACGAAAATGGTGAGCAATACGGTGAGCACCGCAGCCTGAGCCTTAAAAACTTCTTTAATTAAATATTTAAATACAATCACTTGGTTATCAGGCTCTATTGTTGTTGTCTTTTTTGTGGAATAGGAATAAGTTTCATGTAAACTGTCTGCTTTCAGAGCTTTTATGTCTTTGATGCCAAACTGTCTGCTTTCAGAGCTTTTATGTCTTTGATGACAAAGTTACAGATAAATTCACAGTAAACTGAAATATTAGCCCAAATCAGGGCACAGACGTATCATTATCATATAAATAACAATATTTGTCTTTAAGAATCTAGGAGTGCTCATGGAGTTTAGCGTAAAGAGCGGTAGTCCAGAGAAGCAGCGTTCGGCTTGTATCGTTGTTGGCGTGTATGAACCGCGTCGTTTATCTGGTATCGCTGAGCAACTTGATAAAATTAGTGAAGGTTACATCAGTAACATTCTACGCAAAGGCGATTTAGAGGGTAAATCCGGGCAAATGCTACTTTTGCACCATGTACCTAATGTATTGAGCGAGCGCGTTTTGCTGGTCGGCTGCGGCAAAGAGCGTGAACTTGATGAGCGCCAGTACAAGCAAATTATCGCCAAAACCATCAACACATTAAATGAAACAGGTTCGATGGAAGCGGTATGTTTTCTTTCAGAACTTCACGTTAAAAGCCGTGATATTTACTGGAAAGTGCGTCAGGCGGTTGAAACGACCAATGACAGCCTTTACGGCTTTCACGCACTTAAGTCCGAAAAAGGCGAGACACGTCGTCCGTTACGTAAGTTAGTGTTTAACGTACCGACGCGTCGGGAATTACCTTACGGTGAACGTGCGATTGAGCACGGTAACGCGGTTTCCGAAGGTAAGCGCTTATGTCGTGACGTGGCTAACATGCCGCCGAACATTTGTAATCCGGCTTACCTCGCGTCGCAGGCGCGTCAGATGGCGGAGCAATATGACAGGCTTGACGTGTCGACCGTCGGTGAGGAGCAAATGGCCGAGCTGGGTATGAATTCATATCTTGCCGTAGGCCGCGGCAGCGCCAATGAGTCTATCATGACGATCATGAAGTACAAGGGCGCGCAAAACAGTGATGACCAGCCGGTCGTACTTGTGGGTAAAGGTCTGACCTTTGACTCCGGCGGTATTTCATTAAAGCCCGGCGAAGCCATGGATGAAATGAAATATGACATGGGCGGCGCCGCCGGCGTTCTCGGTGCCGTGAAAGCCCTGTGTGAGATGAATCTGCCGATTAACGTGATCGGCGTGCTTGCCGGCTGTGAAAACATGCCGGGCGGTAACTCTTATCGCCCGGGTGACATTCTCACCACCATGTCAGGTCAGACCGTAGAAGTATTAAATACCGACGCCGAAGGACGGTTAGTACTTTGTGACGCGTTAACTTATGTTGAGCGTTTCGATCCTGAATTAGTGATTGATACCGCCACCCTGACCGGCGCTTGTGTCATTGCGCTGGGTAAACACGCGTCCGGTTTATTTTCATCTCACAACCCGTTAGCTCACGAGCTGCAAAACGCGGGTGATCAAAGCGGTGACCGCGCGTGGCGCATGCCGTTATGGGATGATTACCAGGAAATGCTGGACAGCCCGTTCGCGGATTTCACCAACTTAGGCGGCCGTCCCGCGGGTTCTATCACGGCGGCTTGTTTCTTGTCGCGCTTTACCAAGAAGTATAACTGGGCGCACCTTGACGTGGCGGGCACAGCCTGGAACAGCGGTAAGAATAAAGGCTCGACGGGTCGTCCCGTGCCGATTCTGGCTCAGTTTTTATTGAACCGTTCCGGTGTGGAACAAGGGGAGTAATGTTTAATATTCTTGTTTATTAATGAAAAAGCGAAGCCGGTGCCTCGCTTTTTGCCGGTAAAAGGAGATCCTGTAAATGAGCCGGGGAACATTTTATCTGCTGCCGGAAACGGATGACGCGGGGTCTGAAGCCGTGCATCGGCTGGCGTGCAAATTAGCCGAGCATCATTACCGGCAAAAGCTCACCGTATACGTACACTGCGGCAGCCGTACTCAGGCTTTTGCTATTGATGAGACCCTGTGGCAGTTTGAGCCTGAATCTTTTGTTCCTCATAACCTGAAGGGTGAGGGTCTGGGCGCGGGCTCACCCGTGGAGATCGGTTTTGATCAAACCGGGCCGGCTACGGGCCGTCAGCTTTTGATTAATCTCGCGGAGCACGTCCCCGGTTTCGCGGCCGGCTTTGGCAACATCATCGACTTTGTTCCGGCGGATGAGGCGTTAAAAGCCGTCGCGCGAGATCGCTTTCGTCAATATAAAGCCCTGGGGATCAGTTTAAGCACAGCGAACAGTGACAGCTTGCCGTTATAAACCCGGGGCTGTTTTTTGAGTTTTAAGTACCTGACGATAAGTTTTTCCGATATTTTCGGCGTTTAGGTTAAATGCGCCGCAAGGCGCTCTTGTGCGGTAATACCGCCGGCTTTCAAAAGCAGAACAACTACTCACTGTTATTCAAGCATTGCTGTCGGCAAACGGAGTAACGACAGTTTTTTATGCCGGTAATTTTATCCGCGTTTAACAACGCCGCCAACCGCTTTTTCCGGGTTAAAATAAGCCGTCAAACTGATAGCGGCAAGGTTACAAGGTTCTTAAACTGATGCCTTACCGCGACCACAGAGGCGTTAGCTGCCGTTAAAATAACCGTCTTTGGCCGCGACAAAATAATGCAGTTTTTGTTCATCCCACACTATCACGGCATCATTATTTTTGAGTATCTCAGGTATATTTTTTGTAGTGGGTGTGATAACCGGAATCCCGAAGGATTTTGCTAACTTGGTTCCGTAAATTTCGGCCAGAGATTTTAAAGCTTCTTTCATTTCATACGACGAGATGACTGCGTCATCCGGGAGTAACTCATCCGCGATGCCATCGGGGCTATACAAAACAAAATTGCCGTTGGCGTAACAATGTTGATAAATATGCTCGCCTAAGTCAAAGAAATTGATACCTGACTGTTTACAAATCCGTAGCAGAGGGTCGATTATCCAGGGACAGAACTCTAAGCTTTGCAGGGTACCTTGAGTTACTTGAGTACGCACAGTTTCATCTAAAAAAGCTTTTGCTTCAGCATCTTCGAGCAATTTTTTATTTGGATAACGTTGACACCAACCCTGATCTTTGCTTCGAACTGCCATGGCTGAACGATACAGGCAAGCTCCGTCAGCGCTTACGTCGTGGATACGGAAGCCGTGTTTCTTCATTTGAGCATTATTGATAGGTGTCAGTGCTGCCGCTGATTTTTGCTTATCCGCTTTTGCGGGGGGT
Source organism: Parashewanella sp. (assembly GCA_965200795.1). Classification (GTDB taxonomy): domain Bacteria; phylum Pseudomonadota; class Gammaproteobacteria; order Enterobacterales; family Shewanellaceae; genus Parashewanella. The sequence goes on along the minus strand of CBDAVB010000018.1, from coordinate 294,507 downwards.
CGTATCCTTTCTTTTTGTCTGAGAGCCTGATTAATAATAGCAGCCAGCGCATTTAATTCAATATCTGTCGGCATCTGGTATCGTAGCGGGTAAACCGATTTAAGTACGCTGACATCAAAAGTCTTATCGGTTCCGCGATTAGTGAACTCATTACATACAGCCACAGAAAAAATATTAATTGCTTGTCTATCGTTTATGTAACTCTTAAGCAGACCGGGAGATTGATTTAGCATTACCCATTTAATAGAAGCTTTGGCTTGTAGCGGGTGTAGCGGCGTGATAACGACGGCTGCCGCTGGTGTTTCAGACATGACGCCGTCAATACTGTCATATTCAGGCGTCGTTTCTTCAGGCGTCGTTGCTTGCGGGCTGCTGTTTACGGTCGGCGATTGTCGCGGCGCAGTTGTAACCTTCGCTTCGCTAACGTCAGGGACAGGGATTGAGGCGGATATTTTCTCTGATGTACTATCGCGGTGTGTGTGGTTAACAAGTTCTTGTTCTTGAGCGGTAAAAGGCTCGGTGCTATATATAAACAACTTATTTTTTTGATTAAAACCCCATTCAGCCTTAACTGTTACTCCGGCTCTGTTTGTGAGTGTACCTGTCCAGTAGTTATCGTGATGGTAGCAATTCTCACGTTCAAAGGTGCCTGGAATACTTTTTACTGTAAGGGTTTTTGAACGTTTACCGTCATATATTTCGCCGTTTTGACGTTTATAAACGCCCTTACCGACCATAGACCCGTCCTGAACCTGTTCCTCATAATTCTGACGTTGCGGATCTACGAATGTTTGGTCACCATACTGTTGATGTTGAAAAGGCCGCCAAGACCCGACATAGGTATCGCCGTTTTTGTAATGGAATGTAACAGGTTTACTCATATCTAATATATCCGCGTTCCAATGTCCGTATACGGACTCGCCGTTAGCGAAAGTTAACAGCCCGTAGCCGTGTCTTTGGTGATTTTTAATGCCTCCGCGATACGATGCGGTAGCCGGAGTAGCACCATATCTGGCAAAATTATACAATTGTATGTCTTTTCCTGTTATTATCGGTTCTATTCCAAGATTCTCGCCCATAACCGCCATAAATCGCGCCGTATTACCGGAAACGGTACATTTCTCTCCGACTTTTATAACATATTGCCTGTAGGCGTCCTTTATGCCGGCAAGGCTTTTGCCTGAGTCTGTTGACCTGAGCTGAAAAATAAGATCTTTTTCGGCGTCAAATTTTAACTGTCTGCGATTACCGTTGAACAGTCCGAAATTCCACCTGATCTCATGCATATCATCTATACATCTGATAATGTAAGCGGACAGCTCTTGGCACTGACTTAAGGGTAAATTATCATTTAAAGTGGTGGCGGCCTGTAATTTAGTCTTTAATTCATTGTCTTGTAATCTTGTCGCGGATACAGAGCTGATCATTTCAACACCCATAGATTCAATACCCCTTTATGCAGTTAATTCTTTAAGTAAAAAATAATTTTACGGTTTGAGTACCCGACGATAAGTCTGTTCACTTTTCTGACGTCCGCCTTAAGCACCCCCCGGCCACTCCTGGCTGAGAGACTGCGGGCATTAACGCACGAGAGCGTCTTGCGGGGCACTTAATCTGAACGCCGGAAATATTGAAAAACTTATAGCCAGATACTTGACACTAACTGTAACTGACAGGGCATTAAGCTGATATTTCAGCCAGATTAATCTTTATTCATCCTGCGGTGAATGAGGTTTTTCAGCGTCAATTCGATATCTTTTTACAAATCTTGCAGACCCGGCTCCCGGTTTTGCGGTAAACTTCGGGCAAATTACCGGCTTTGTTTTGCCGCGGGCGGTGATCGGGTCAGATTTCGATTACCGAAACAAGCGGCGTTTAACATTTTAGTGACTCATATCCATGGAAAAAACATACGATCCTCAGTCAATTGAACAATCGCTTTACCGAAACTGGGAACAGCGGGGTTATTTTAAGCCGCGCGGCGACACCGGTCAGGGCAGTTACTCTATTATGATCCCGCCGCCGAACGTGACCGGCAGTCTGCATATGGGACATGCGTTTCAGCATACGATTATGGATACCCTGATCCGCTACCAGCGTATGAAGGGCAAAAATACCTTATGGCAGGTGGGGACTGATCATGCGGGTATCGCCACTCAGATGGTTGTCGAGCGCAAGCTCGCGGCCGAAGAGGATAAAAGCCGTCATGATTTAGGACGTGACGCGTTTATCGCGAAAATCTGGGACTGGAAAAACAGTTCCGGCGGAACCATCACCTCGCAAATGCGAAGAATCGGTAACTCGGTTGACTGGAACCGTGAGCGCTTCACTATGGATGAGGGCTTATCCGAGGCGGTTCAGGAAGTGTTCGTGCGTTTATACCGGGATGACTTGATTTACCGGGGTAAACGCCTGGTTAACTGGGATCCGAAACTGCGCACCGCGATTTCTGATCTTGAGGTGGAGAATAAAGAAAAACAGGGTTCGATGTGGCACCTGCGCTATCCGCTGGCGGACGGCGAATTAACCGCTGACGGTAAAGATTACCTTGAGGTGGCGACCACGCGCCCCGAGACCATGCTCGGTGACAGCGCCGTGGCGGTTCATCCTGATGATGAGCGTTACCGGAATTTAGTCGGCAAATTTATTCTGCTGCCGATCGTCAATCGCCGTATTCCCATCGTGGCCGATGATTACGTGGATACCCAGTTCGGAACCGGCTGTGTGAAAATCACCCCGGCGCACGATTTTAATGATTACGAAGTCGGTAAGCGTCATCAGCTGCCGATGTTCAACATCATGACCGTTGACGCGGCGATTCGTGACACCGCGGAAGTGGTGAATACTGACGGCACGGTTAATAATGATATCGACGGCCGCTTACCTGAGCGTTACGCCGGGATGGAGCGTTGCGCCGCCCGTAAAGCGGTTGTCGCCGAATTCGACACCTTAGGTCTGCTTGAAAAAATCGAGCCGCACGGCCTTAAAGTGCCGTACGGCGATCGTTCCGGCGTCGTGATTGAGCCGTTACTGACCGACCAGTGGTACGTCGCGGTCGCGCCGATGGCGAAAACCGCGATTGAGGCGGTTGAGAACGGCGATATCAGGTTTGTGCCGCGGCAGTACGAGAACATGTACTTCTCCTGGATGCGTGATATTCAGGACTGGTGTATCTCGCGTCAGCTCTGGTGGGGACACCGGATCCCGGCCTGGTATGACGAGGCGGGCGGAGTATACGTCGGTCGTAACGAAGAGGAAGTGCGTAAAGACAATAATCTTGACGCTTGCGTGGCGCTCCGCCGGGACGAAGACGTATTAGACACCTGGTTCAGCTCAGCGTTATGGACGTTCTCTACTTTAGGCTGGCCGGATAACCTCGAAGATCTTAAAACCTTTCACCCGACGGATGTGCTGGTAACGGGTTTCGACATTATTTTCTTCTGGGTCGCGCGTATGATCATGATGACCATGCACTTTATTAAAGATGAGGACGGCAAACCGCAAGTCCCGTTTAAAACCGTTTATGTAACCGGACTTATCCGTGATGAAGCGGGAAATAAGATGTCAAAATCTAAAGGTAACGTACTCGATCCTTTGGATATGATTGACGGTATCGATCTTGAGTCGCTGGTCAGCAAACGCACGGGTAACATGATGCAGCCGCGGCTGGCGGCTAAGATTGAGAAAAGTACCCGTAAAGAATTCGCCGGGGGCATTGACGCTCACGGTACGGACGCGCTGCGCTTCACTTTAGCGGCAATGGCGTCAACAGGGCGTGATATCAACTGGGATATAAAACGTCTTGACGGTTATCGCAGCTTCTGTAACAAGATCTGGAATGCCTCACGTTATGTGCTGATGAATACCGAGGGCGAGGACTGCGGTTTCGGCTCTGTGCCTGACGAAAAGAGTGATATGGAATTCTCACTGGCTGATCGCTGGGTCGTGAGCCTGTTCAATTCCACGGTGAAAACCTTTGACGAACACATCGCGGCGTACCGTTTCGACCTGGCGGCCAACACGGTTTACGAGTTCATCTGGAACCAGTTCTGTGACTGGTACTTAGAGCTGACTAAGCCTGTGCTGCAAAACGGCACTGACGCCGAAAAACGCGGCACCCGACATACGTTACTGACCGTGCTTGAAGCGATGCAGCGTTTAACGCACCCGATAATGCCTTACATCACGGAAACCATCTGGCAGCGCCTTAAGCCGCTGGTTAAGGCGCGGGGAGAAAGCATTATGCTGTCGGCGTTCCCTGAGTTTGACGCCTCTAAAGTTAATGAGCGGGCGATGGCGGATATCGAATGGGTCAAGCAGGTGATTGTCGCTGTGCGTAACGTTCGCGCCGAATTGAACATCGCGCCGTCAAAGCCGCTCAATGCTTTGCTTAAGAATGTGTCTGAGCGGGATAAAGCCCGTCTGGACGCCAACCGGGCTTTCTTTACCGCTTTAGCTAAACTTGAGTCCGTGACGGTACTTGGCGGTGATGAGCCGGCGCCGATGTCCACCACCGCGCTGATTGGGGAAACCGAGTTACTGATCCCGATGGCGGGTTTAGTCGACGCGGCCGCTGAGATGGCCCGCGTCGATAAGCAACTTGAGAAGCTGGAAAAAGAAGTGAGCCGGATCAAAGCTAAACTCTCTAACGACGGTTTTACCGCTAAAGCGCCGGCGGCGGTTATCGAGAAAGAAAAAGCAAAGCTTGCCGCTCTTGAGCGGGATATGGACAAGCTCAGCGAGACTAAAGCTGAGTTCGCGAAACTGGAAGCGTAAACTGCCGGTGTTCATTTCAATGTCTCCCGTAACATCAAATCCGGTGTTACGGGAGTGTTCTTCTTAATATCTGATCAGCTATTTTTTATTAATTTATTTGAATTCAACAGAATTAAAACTAGGCTTGTTTTAAACGGATTAAGAAGTACCAAGGATGGTTTGATATGACAAACTTTAAAAGAATAGTAGTTTTACTGGCGGCTTATTTTTTGTCTGCGTTCAGCGCCAAAGCGGATCAGACTATTTATATCGAATTTAAAAATCTGCTTACCTATCCGGTAGTTCTCAGTATTCAAAGCACCAGATGCTATGAATTCACAGACAGTGAAATCGCTAATTTTTCCGCTAAGATTCAATCCGGTCAGTCATATACACTTAAAGCCCGTGACGATAATTCTTTTTTCGGATGCTGGAAACATGACAAAATATTAAATATGAATCTTACTTTCGATTACATTCACGATTGGGAACAGATTTCAGACCAAAGGGTCAGAAGTCACCTGGAAAAGCACGGTTACGGTTTAGGGCGCGTGGTGTTAAAGCATCATAAAAACAGCTGGAAAAAGAAGTCCAGGAAATTAAGGAGCAAATGGGTATCATATGGTATTGACGAGACTGCCGAGGGTTTTACAGCGAGAGCCTGGTGCGACCTAAGAGAATGCTATAAACCTGATTTATCTAAAGTCGGTAACGTAAACCTGGTTACCATTGAGTTTGATCATTCACTTGAATCTAACTTTTCTCATTAATCTGTTGGACTATTGGAGCTTAAGGTTTGTTAATCTGAAGAAATTCAACATTTTTTATAAAATTAAAAATGAGCCGGCTAGAGTAAAATATGATGTTACCGAAATCCGGGATGTTTAACCTTTTTTTAATTGTGTAAATTAGTATCTGAATCAGGGAGGATTATCTATGTCAAAGTTTGTTATATTTTCTGTATTAATGATCTTTTTATTTACGGCGGGTAACGCGCGCGCTGGCGAGGTTAAGGAGTTTTTAATCCAAAACGGACTTGATTATCCCATCATTATTGAAAGATACAGCAGATTTTCTAAATGTTATGAAGCAATAATCGGTCCGTATAAAAGTGCGGGTAAACATGATGATTTTGTAGCTAATATTAGCGCCCGCGGTGAGTTAAAACTTACAACCAGAGACAGTAATAAATTCTTCACGACTTGTTATCATCATGATAAGATTTTAGACCTCCGTATTCGTTTCAATGGGAATCAGATTCCTCGTCGTAGTAAAATTACCCCGAGAGTGAGAAAACATATAGACCAGCACGGCCACGAACTAGGAAGGATAGTGCTCAAGCACCACAGAAATAAAAGCGGAAAGTGGATATCCTACGGAATAGATGAAACCCATGATATCATTACGGCTGATGCCTGGTGCGGCGGCTACAAGTGTTCAGAGCCCAACAAATCAAGAAAAGGTGATGTAACGAGGGTTCTCATTGATTATGATCGTAGTTCTGAGTCCAATTTCTCTCATTAAATTTAAATTGATCAAATCGCGTGATGAGTGAGAACGGTAAACTCATACTTATTTCCGTGTTAAAGCGACCGTTTCGGTCGTTTTTTTTCGCGCGTATCACAAAACCTGTCTGATGTTCTGACAACCCGTTGTTTTAAAAGAGCCGCTTCGGTAAATTACCGGGCTTTAAGCTGTCAGCGATAATTGTCATGACTGAGTTTAGTTTTTATATTAAGTTATTATTACCTGCCGCGCTGGCTTTAATGATGTTCACGGTCGGGTTAAATGTATCCGTTGATGACTTTAAAAAAGTAAAGCAACATCACAAAGCGTTTCTTATCGGAGTGACCTTACAAACGCTGCTGCCGCCGCTTATCGCCTGGGCTGTTATCATCGCCGCGAACGGTTTTATCCGGATCCCCGCGTTAATCAGCGCCGGCTTGATTTTGACCGCGATATGTCCGGGCGGCGCGACGTCAAACTCCGTCAGCCAGTTATCGGGCGGCAATGCCGCTTTATCGGTATCGATGACGGCGGCGGTCAGCCTGATAACCCCTTTGCTGTTACCGGCGCTTTTCGCGTTTCAGCTGAGCTGGCTGGGTAGGCGGGTAAATGAATTTGACGTTCCCCTGCTGCCGGCCGCCATGAAGTTATTAGCCATCAGTGTTATTCCTGTTTCGCTGGGAATGATTTTCAGCAACTGCGCCCGCTCATTCACTGAGCGATATAAAGGCCGTGCTGAAACGTTTTCCATCCGGTTATTTCTGATTATTGTTTGCTTAGGGACGTTGCGATTTAAATTTTACCGCAATAGTATAGTTGAGTTCTTAAAATCGTTTATGTTGCTGCCAGATGTCTACTTCAATTTACATTTCTAGCGAGTCCAAACGGATAATCAAACTTGCCTCAAATAAACTTCACGGAATGGAAAAAAGAGTCTTTATGGCTGAAGTGTCTAAAACGTTCTGCTGTGGGAGTCCTAGATTAACGGAAACGGAGTTTGGCTGGGGGAGAAAAGCTGTAGAACTCGGGCTTCATGAGCTGGAAACCGGGTTTGAATGCTTTGGGCATTATGAAGGAAAGCATAGAAGTGAGGAGAATAATCCTCAGCTGGAGGTAGATATTCGGGCGTTAGTCGATCCAGAGTCACAAGCTGATCCAAAATTCAAAAATTCATTTGCTTACACTCGAATTACAGCTAAAGGTGTTCGTAAAAAGCTGATTGAGGAAAAAGGCTGGGACTGTGAAGAGTTACCAAAAGAAAGAACGATTAATGACATTTTGAATCGACTCGGTTACAAACTGAAGCGAGTTCAAAAAACCAGGCCACAAAAAAAATTCCTGAAACAGACGCCATCTTTAAAAATGTAAATAAAATTAAAAAAGAAACAGCAGGGAATAAAAAAGTTATCCGTATAAGTATAGATTGCAAAGCCACGGTTAATTTGGGTGAATTTTCTCGACACGGTCAATCCGGAGGGATTGATGCGGTGCAAGCTTTAGATCACGACATGGATGTAAAAGATAAGCTTATCCCGTTCGGAATACTGAACCTGGAAAACGACCAGCTTCATGTGTTTTATGGTAACTCAAGTAAAACCAGCGACTTCATTTGTGACGCTTTAGAGTGGTGGTGGAATTTAGTTAAAGACGAACATCCAGAGGTAGAGGAGCTGGTTATTTTTTCAGATAATGGCCCAGAAAATAGTGGATGCCGGACTCAGTATCTTTTTAGATTAAAACAGTTTAGTGAAAGATCGAAACTGAGGATTCACAACGTTTACTACCCACCTTATCACAGCAAATATAACCCAATTGAGCGGGTTTGGTCATCTTTAGAAAAGCATTGGAATGGTACATTACTGAATTCAGTGAATACTGTTCTGGAGTGGACGAAAACAATGACTTGGAAGGCTATGACTCCAGTTGTCAATTTAATTGATAAGGTTTACTCAAAAGGAGTCAAGCTAACAAAAAGTGAAAAAGAAGATGTCGAAGATAAAATCATCCGAAATAGTGAATTACCTAAGTGGGATCTACTTATCATGCCAGAATGGTAAATTCTTAACTGCGAGATCCCTTACTGATTGCGGACAATTTACCTAAGCTGGTTGAAGTCGGAATATTGACGGCTGTTTTATGTTTCGGCCTGTGTCTGCTCGCCATGCTGTTTACGTTTCTGATAGCAAAGAAAGCTAGCTTAGATAAACCTGATATTAAAACCTTACAAATTGAAGTCGGTATTCAAAACGCCGCGACGGGAATTTTTGTGGCAACCGATCTTCTGGCGTGGCCGGAACTGGCATTAATACCTCTTTGTTATGGCGTACTTATGAATATTCCCGCTCTGTATTTTATCCTCAGCCGCAAAAACAGAATGAAGTACGCGCAAATTTTCAACTAAAAATTACCATAGTTTAATATTCGATTTCTTTATATATCATTTGTTAATTATTATTTAGCTATCTTTACACTTCTTTGCATTTGACATAGGGTTTGCAGAATATTCAGTTTTTATTCTGCGATTACCCTGATTAATCGAGACGGAGTTCAGCTTTAGCCGGTAACGGTATCATTGTGGTAACGCGTCAAAAGATGAGGTGTACTTATGGCGGATATAGCGCGGGTTCCGGTGCTCAGTTTAACCGGTTACGGTTTCGGTTCTCATCATCTGACCCGGACTCTGTCCCGGTATCAGTGCGAAGGTATCATTAATGACGCCGTATCAGACAAACCTTTTGCCGGTGAGGGGTTCATCCGGAATGTTTATAACAGGATCATGGATCTGATTTGCGGGACAAAGCGCGGCAGAGTAAAAGAGCTGCTCAGAAGTATCGTTCAGACTGATGCCGCGAGGCCGGAACTTATCGGGCCTCAGATAAAAGAGCTGAGAGGTTTAATCGGCGAGAATAGCCGGATTCGATTACGTGAAGAACAAAAATTGGCTTGCAAAGGATTCAGAACGCTTTCTCCTGATTTAAGTCAGGCCGCTAAAGACTATTACGGTGACTTGTTTTCGGAAAAAGATGAACACGGAAATCCAAGGATAGTCGAATGCAGTTATTATGATGTCTATCTGTGCGTTTTTGATAGCTGCGGTAATGAGAGCGCAGAACGTATTAAATTAAAAAGCGGTGTAAAGGGCGCCCTTCCTCCGTCTGATGAGTACCCTCATTATCCCGGACGGCCGGTTGCGGCAACGCCGTTTGATCAAAAATATTCAATACGTCCCGCCGGCGGATTGAGTGCGTATACAGAAAGTCAATGCTACGAGTGGCTTGCCGCACTTCAGTGCTCCAGCGCAAGATATGAACCGCAGGGGCTTTCATTTGATCAAATACAAGAGATGCCTTTGACAAGCTTAAGAAGCTCAAAACGGGCAAAGCAAATGCTGTTTTTGGTATCCCCAAAGCCAGACTCTCATTTTACTTTAAACGAAGAATCCGTAAAAATATTACGGCGGGAACCCGGTATGGTGAAAAATTATAGAAAATATATTGATCCCTTGTTCCGGAAATTTGGTATTGAAGTCGAAGGTGATAACGCCGTTATCATGGCGGAACTGCCAGGGGAGTGCAACTGGAACAAAGATGAATGCGCGCCACCGTCACAAAGTGACGCGCAGTTTTTAAGTCTCGCCCTCAATACGCTTAAACAGCTGGGGTATGATCAACTCGCCCGCAATGTCGCCGAAGCGGTTAATGATCACAGAGAAAGTCTCGGTCTGGCGCGTATTAGTACGTTAAGCGCATCGGCCGGCGGCGCGGAAAAACGCCCTGACGCGCTTGCTGAGTCTGAACAAGCGGTGTCCAGAAGTACAGAGCCGGAGCGCCGCCGGTCAGGGAGTTACGGGAATTAATTTATCATAATAAATATCAAAACCGGAGAACATAAATGGAATTAACCGCAACATACTCACTCGCATTCACGGGAATTTTGCTTATTCTAACCACCTGGTGCGCGCAGGGATTTGTCGCCGCTGTTTCTAAAGGGTCACAGCGGGGAGCCGTGCCCGGAAGAATCTGTCCGGATCTCAGTCACGATTCTTTTGTATTTCGCGCTCACCGGACTTTTATGAATTCCCTCGAAAATGTGCCGCTGATGTTAGGGACGTCTTTTCTGGCGATTTTAATCGGGGTCAATCCGTTCTGGACTGGGGTGTTAATTACGGCATTTGCCCTTTTTCGCATTATTCACACGGCACTGTATTACCTGATAGCGACAGAGAAAAACCCGAGCCCGAGATCTTACTTCTTTTTGATCGCGTGGATAGCGAATATCGCCCTTTTGGTTATGTGCGCGCTTAAGCTTCTCTGAGCCTAAGCAACTGACTATAAGTTGGCGTTTAGGTTAAATGCTCTGCAAGGCGCTCTTGCGCGGTAATACCGGCAGTCTTTCAAGCAAGAGTAACGCCGCAGTATGCTTAAAACGGGCGTCAGAAAAGTGAAAAAACTTATGGTCAGCTAATTAAGAACGCGTCTGATCCTGTCGCTCACCACTGTGAACCATCCCGGATTCCCCGGCTCATTAACCGCTCGGTTTTGTATTTCAGGGGAAATTCTGTAAAGTATCCGCTTTGTGTATAATCGCGGCATTGTTGTTACATATGTTTAACCCAGAAAAAGGATTCACCCGAAAAGTGAGTTCGATTAGCCGCTGTTCTGATTATACATAATGCGGTTATCAGGCTTTATGTGCGTCTATGCGTCCGACTGCTTTTTTTCAGGTTTAAGGCTTGACCGGCTGAATTTTTTGAGTTTAATCGATAACTGTTAATAACTATAACAATAAGGAGCGGGATATGAGCAATACAAGCTCAGTTTCGGGAAATGATCTCACCGAAGTCAGACAGCTGGGAATGTGGGCTTCGATTATGAGCTTAAGCTACGTTTTCTGGATTGTCGGCGGTATGGAGCTGGTGGAGCGAATCTCATACTACGGCGTTAAAACCACGGCGGCATTATACGCTAAAGCACCGGCGTCAGAAGGCGGTCTGGGGATCAGCCTCGGAGATTACGGCGTCATTATGTTCTGGTTCGCCGTCACGCAAACTTTTGTCCCCGTATTTACCGGCGGTATTTCAGACCGGGCCGGTTACAAAGAAACCATCTTCGTGTCGACCGTCATTAAAATCGCCGCCTATCTGGTGATGGCGTTTTTCCCTTCATTTTGGGGTTTTTTAATCGGCGCGATGCTTCTCGCCGGCGGCACCGGGATATTCAAGCCGGGTATTCAAGGCACGTTAGTGCTTTGCGCTAATCGAAATAACATCTCGATGGCCTGGGGAATATTTTATCAGGTCGTTAATATCGGCGGATTTATCGGGCCTGTTATCGCGGCTCATATGCGCCAGCTTGCCTGGGAAAATGTGTTCTATGCCTGCGCGGCCATCATTTCAGTTAACTTTCTGCTGTTGTTTGCCTACAAAGAGCCGGGTAAAGAAGAGCGTTTAGAACGCGCGGAGAAAATCAAAAGCGGTGAGATCAAGCAGGACAGGCTCTGGAAAGACGCGTGGCAGGAACTTAAAAAGCCGATTGTGATCTACTACATGCTGGCCTTTTCCGGCTTCTGGTTTTTGTTTAATTCTTTATTTGACGTTCTGCCTATTCACATTTCTGAATGGGTGGATACCAGTGTTATCGTAAGCGGTATCTTCGGCGGCGAGACCCCGAACGGCTTCTGGAGAAGCGTCATGGCGATGGATCTTGAGGGCACCAGGATTCTGCCCGAAGGCATGATCAATATTAATGCCGCCTTAATCATGACCTGCTGTTTCTTAATTGCCGGGTTAACTGCGAAATACCGGGTGACATCGGCGATGCTGGCGGGCTGCTTATTAAGCATTTTCGCGTTCCTGGTCATCGGTTACACCAACGCGGCCTGGATGATGGCGCTGGCCATCGCGATGTTCTCACTCGGTGAAATGATGATCAGCCCCAAGAAAAATGAATTTATGGGCAATATCGCGCCAAAAGGCAAAAAAGCCATGTACTTAGGTTTCGTGATGTTACCGCAGGGGATCGGCTGGGGCCTGGAAGGTTATTTCGGACCGAAATTATACCAGTGGTACGCGTCTAAAGAAGCGTTTTCGCGTCAGTTATTAGCTGAGCGCGGAATGTCACAAGCAGAGGTTGACGCGATTCCGAACGGTGAGGCCTTTACCGCCGCCGTGCGCTTTACCGGTGAAAACGCTCAGGCGCTGACTCAATACCTTTATGAAGCTCATAACGTGGGCGCCGCATGGTACATTATCGCGGCCGTGGGTTCAGTCTCCGCGGTGGGAATTTACATCTACGGTAAGTGGTTAATGACTATCCGGGGCGCTCAGTAAGCCGCGTAAACCGGTGCCGCCGAACGAACGTTAAGCCGAAGTGTTTTCACCGCGGCTTTTTGAGCGGGTAACTGATCAGTTTTAACTATTTCGTACCGTTAATTTTTTTTCATTAAACAAAATAAGAATTGAACATCATAAAATAATTAATTAAAGTCTGATTACTGTCGTCGTTGTAGTGTTAGGAAGTATTATGGCTACTGCTGATATAAGGGTTGCGTCGCCTGCGGTTCAAGCGCAGGTTTCCACGATCGAAGCTGAGCGGACTTCTTCGTCTCGAAGTATAAAGGTTATTGCCGGCAGAGCTTGCGGCGGGCGACAATCAATACAGTATGACGTGAAAGCTCTGGATGATTCCGATAAGGCTAATAAAGAAAACAATACCAAGCAAAGCAACTTTAACACCCAATCTCAGCATGCCACAAAAAAAATGATAACTAAGAAACCTAATGATTTTAAAGGTGAATATAGTCCGGCGCTAAACGACTATTCAACTCAAAAAAAATCGTATGGTCAGTTATTGGATAAAGCTACTGAAAAAGCCACTAGAAATTTTTTGCAAATATCAACCGAAATTTTTCGAAATGCGAGCATCAGTTTTAAAGATATGCAGAGTGTGAGGCTTGAGAAGATGCGACAGGAAGTGGAACGGATTGCCGCTGAAACTTACAACGGCGAATTAGTATTCGAAATCGACGATATAGAAGAAAAGCTGCTGCAAACTCAAAACAGCGAGATAATAAATATTCTTTCTCCCGAGTTCTATACGAGCGAGAGCGACGGATACAAGCTGGTCGCGAGAGTATGGCTGAACGGATTTTACGCAAACAGTGATGTAAAAGATAAGTTTGTTTCTGTTACTGTAACTGTATTGCCCCATTTATATGATGAACGGCTGGAGTGGCCTTATCAACCCAAGATTGAAGTTCGTCTCCTGAATGGAAAGCAAAAAACTAATGTCGGGTCTTCAATAGATTTGAAAAAATATGGTTTCGGTTATAATAAGCCGTCAAGAAGCAGTATGGGTCCGAATTGTTTTATTTTGCGTAAAGTCACTGATATTGCGACATTAACAAAGGAGGAGTTCTTTGAAACAAAAGAAAACGGGAAAAAAAGTGTATATTTTCATATTAGAGTAACTTAGATCCTAATAGCAACTGATCCATAAATCCCTCTCTGTTTCAGAGAGTATTGCGATTAATTTATGTAATTTTTAACTTATTTATTTTACCGTAAGATAAAAGAGCGAATATCAGCCGGTAACATTATCTCTTAAATATTGTTTAACCATTCTTTTGCTTCAGTGAAATTCACAGCTTAAATCGAATTTTCCGGGTGAAAACGTCAAAATCAGACATTTTTGCCGGACTTTGATAGCTTACATTATTCCGCAACAGCTGATTAAACGATTATCCCTGCTTGGTTCTGACTTTACAGAGCGATAAATTTTCTTGTTATTGCTTGTGCGATATCCTGAAAAGCTCAGTATAGGTTCTCAGGCGCGGAAAAATTACCGACATAAAAAACTGTCGTTATTCCGTTTGCTGACAGCAAGGCGCGGCCTGCGGCAGACAGTTATTCTACCCGCAATCGTTACGACACGGCCGGCCGCGGTGTCAACAAGCTTTTGAGCGTGCAGCGGTTCACTCGTTAAGTGAATTAGATTTATCCGGCTTTTCAGTAAATTAAAATGAGTTAAAGTAAGTTAAATTAAGTTAAAGCGGTCAACTGGTTTTTTCAGGATTGGTGAGACTGAACACCTGTTTCAAACTGTCTGAAAAAAGTTAAAGTGTTTTCACCGCGGCTTTTTTGTATACTTGCCCGCGTTCAGTCACAGAATGTATCAAAGATGGAAAAACGAGTATTTACACTGGCAGATGAAGCCGAAACCGTAAAAACGGGGACGCAGCTTGCGGAAGTCATTAAACCGCCGCTGATCTTATTTTTAGAGGGTGATTTAGGCGCCGGTAAAACCACGTTCTCACGAGGTTTGATTCAGTCTTTGGGGCATCCGGGGGCGGTGAAAAGCCCGACCTATACTTTAGTCGAGCCTTATGAGCTGGGCACGCTTAAAGTATTCCATTTTGATTTATATCGTCTGCGGGATCCTGAGGAGCTGGAATTTACGGGGTTCAGGGACTGTTTTTCGAACGACAGTTTGTGTATTGTCGAATGGCCTGATCGTGGTCAGGGATGGTTACCTCGGGCCGATATGCACATTGAGATTCAGTATACGGATACGGGAAGAAAACTCGTTATGGAAGCCGGAACCGAAAGTGGTGAGGCATTGCTGAAACAACTAAAATAAGACTTATGCCTAACCTAGCCCTTTTAAAAAGATTATTGTTTTTTTTCATTATCTTGTCGCCGGTTCAGCCGGTGTCAGCGAATACTCTGCAAGGTATTCGGATTTGGGCCGCGCCGGAATCAACCCGTATCGTATTCGACCTCAGCGATAAACCGCAGTACACCTACTTTTTCTTAAGCAAGCCGGATCGGCTGGTTGTGGATTTAGCTGACTCAAAATCAAAGCTGACGCTGTCAAAAATAAAAAACGCCAGTAAATTAATTAAACGAGTTCGCTACAGTAAAACCAGTAAAAAGAGCACGCTGCGTGTCGTGATTGATTTAACGAACCCTGTCTTGGCGAAAATCTTTTCTTTAAAGCCGACCAAGCCCTACGGCGATCGTCTGGTGATTGATATCGGTGTTAAAACTAAGCCCTCTCAGAAAGTGGTTCATAAGCCGGAGAAAAAACTCAGGGATATTATTATCGCCATTGATCCCGGGCACGGCGGTGAGGATCCCGGTTCTATCGGACCGTCCGGAACCTACGAGAAAAAAGTGGTTTTCAGCATCGCTGAGCGTCTTCAGGCGCGGATTAACGCCGTTCCCGGAATGAAGGCGGTGCTGACACGTAAAGGTGATTACTACGTCACCTTAAACGGACGCAGTGAATTAGCGCGGAAAGATAAAGTGGATTTGCTGATTTCGATTCACGCTGACGCCTTCACGACTCCGAAACCCCGCGGCGCTTCAGTGTGGGTGGTTTCAAAGCGCCGCGCTAAAACGGAGATGGGTCGCTGGCTGGAGAAAAAAGAGCGCCACTCCGAATTACTCGGCGGAGCGGGCGATGCCATTGAAAACACAGATAATGAGCAGTATCTGGCGATGACGCTGATTGATATGGTCTCAGATAAGTCACTGGCCATCAGTCATCAGATGGCCGCCAGTATTTTGAGGCAGTTAGGTAAAGTGACTAAATTACATAAACGCCAGCCGGAATCGGCCAGTTTCGGGGTGCTGAAGTCGCCGGATATTCCGTCCATTTTGGTTGAAACGGGTTTCATTTCGAATCCTGAGGAAGAAAAGCTGTTACGCTCAGCCAGTTACCAGAGAAAGCTGGCGGACGCGATTAAAACCGGAATCGTGAATTATTTTAAGAGGCACGCCCCTTCGGACACGCTGATGGCGAATCGATATACGGCTAAAATTCATAAGGTTGTAAGGGGGGATACATTATCCCGCATCGCAAGGCGTTATAATGTGTCCGTTACTCAGTTAAAACGCGCCAATAACCTGAAATCCGACGTGGTGCGTTTAGGTCAGCGTTTAACGATTCCCGGATCGTAAATCAATTATTCCGGCTATCTAAGGATATTTTCAATGCCAATTCAAATATTGCCGCCGCAGCTGGCTAACCAGATCGCCGCCGGAGAAGTGGTTGAAAGACCGGCCTCGGTCGTCAAAGAGCTGGTGGAGAATTGTATTGACGCCGGCGCCGCCCGCATTGATATCGAAATCGAGAAAGGCGGCGCGAAACTGATCCGTATCCGGGACAACGGCTGCGGTATTTCAAAACAGGATTTATCACTTGCCCTGTCTCGTCACGCGACCTCGAAGGTCGCGACTTTAGATGATCTTGAAGCCATTTTAAGCTTCGGTTTTCGCGGTGAGGCGCTGGCCAGTATCAGCTCGGTCTCACGTTTAACCATTACCTCAAAACCTGAATCGCAGAGTGAGGCCTGGCAGGCGTATGCCGAGGGCTCGCAGATGGCGGTAAAGGTCATTCCCGCGGCTCATCCCGCGGGCACGACTATTGATGTCGCGGATCTCTTCTTTAACACGCCGGCCAGAAGACGTTTTCTTAAAAGTGATAAAACTGAGTTCACGCACATCGACGAATGGCTGAAACGGATTGTGCTGGCGCGGGCGGATATCCATTTTACCTTAAAGCACAACGGCAAGACGGTGCGAAATTACCGCCCGGCAAAAACGCAGGCACAGTTCATTCAGCGTTTAGCGCAAGTCAGTAACAAAGCGTTCGCGCAGACGGCGATTAAAGTGCACTGCCGGCATGACGGCTTATCGTTAACCGGATATCTGCAGTCGCCGCTTCAGCGGGACTTAGCGCCGACCACCCACTATTTTTACGTCAACGGGCGTTTGGTGCGAGATCGCCTGGTGAATCATGCCGTGCGTCAGGCTTTCGCAGACTCGCCGGTTCAGGAGCAACCTAATTATGTCCTGATGTTCGAGCTTGACCCGCATCAGGTTGACGTCAACGTGCATCCGGCCAAGCATGAGGTTCGTTTTCATCAGAGCCGCTATATTCACGACTTCATTCTGCAAACCCTGCAGTCGGCGCTGAGCCAGATTTCCGCGGCGGATTTACCGGCTTGCGAAACCGCGGGGGACGACAACCGGACGCAGGAACCGGGACACGCTGATTACGGTTATCAGCCTCAGAAGGCCTGTTCTGAAGGTAATTCAGCGTCTTCACCGTCAGGTTCGTCTTCGCCGGGTTATTCCGCCGGCGGTTATTCCGGCGGCAGTCACTCATCAGGCGGTTATCGTGTGCGGGACCGGGAGTCGATAAACGCTAATGCGGTAAAAAGTTACGCCGAGCTGCTGGCGGCAACCGACAGCGCCGGCCCGCGGCAGGTGGCCGAAACGGTTGTCACGACTCACATGCCGCCGCTGGTGGACGGCGAGCACTGGGTGCTGGTCGGGGACGATCACATTCAGCTGCTGTCCGTTAAGTCAGTGGCCGCCGTCACTCAGAAGCGGGCGATACTCGAATCCTTGCCTGACGGATTACAAGCTCAGCCGTTATTGATGCCGGTATCGGTGAACCTTGTCTCGCAGTGGCGGGATATTATTCAGGAGCAGGAGCAAATCTTACGAAAATCAGGCGTAGAGCTGTCAATTAAATTAAAGCAGTTGATTATCAGAAAAGTGCCCTCATATTTAAGAGACAGTCAGCTCGCTGAGGTGATTCCGGCATTACTGCAATGGCTTCAATTTCAGCAGCCCTCAGACGAGGACTTAGCAGGCTGGCTGGCGCGGGAATCGGTAAGAGGCTTTGTCTCCGCGCCGCAAATCTGGCGGGCCTATGAAGCGCTGGACGAGGCTGAAAAGCAAACGCTGATAAAGCAAAACGCCGTTAAATTGCCCTGGCAGTCCTGGCTGGCAGAGAAACAAAAACGACAGAATCCGCAAGAGAAAGTTAGTGAGCAACCAAAATAGTCCGAAAGTACTAACCCTTATGGGGCCTACCGCGTCCGGTAAGACCGCGTTAGCCTTGGCGTTAGCTGAACAGCATAATTGTGAGATTATCTCAGTAGACTCCGCGCTGATTTATAAGGAGATGGATATCGGTACAGCTAAGCCGGGCGCGGAAGAGCTGGCACTTGCGCCGCATCGTTTGATTGATATTTTAGATCCGGTTGAGAGTTATTCCGCGGCGGATTTTCGCCGGGACGCGATAAAAGAAATTAATCATATTATTGAATCCGGAAAAACCCCACTTTTGGTTGGTGGAACTATGCTTTATTTTAAAGCATTATTAGAAGGTCTCTCGCCCTTGCCTGAAGCGGAGCCGGAAATTCGTGAGCAAATCACGCGTGAAGCTGAGGAAGATGGCTGGCAGCGGATCCATGAACGACTGAGGCAGGTTGATCCCGTGGCAGCTGAGCGGATTCATCAAAATGATCCGCAGCGATTATCCCGGGCTTTAGAGGTTTACCGGATCAGCGGTAAGAGTTTAACGGAACTGACTCAGGTCAAAGCGGAGCCTTTGGCTTATGAATTCGTTCAATTCGCCGTTGCGCCGAGCGAGAGGAAAGTTTTACATGATCTTATCGCCGGGCGCTTTGAGAGCATGTTAGAACAGGGATTTGTAGAAGAAGTAACCAGGCTGAGACAACGCGGCGACCTGGATGTTAATCTGCCGTCTATGCGTTGTGTCGGGTATCGTCAATGCTGGCAGTACCTCGACGGCGAATTCGGCTATAATGAAATGGTTGAAAAAGTTGTTGCCGCTACTAGGCAATTAGCGAAGCGTCAATTAACATGGTTACGAGGCTGGAAGAACCTGAATTGGTTAGAAAGTGGTGCTGAAGGAAATGTAGTCACAGTGACACGGCATCTTTGAACTCAGTAAGTATATTGACAGGGAGCATCCGATAAGCTGCGTCTTGTTAATTTTGAGGTAATTAGCTAATTCACCGATGTTGTATCATAATGTTGTTAACAAAAACCTAGTAGATTGATTTTAATAAATTAAAAAAGGAAAATACGATGGCTAAGGGGCAATCATTACAAGACCCATTTTTGAACGCGTTGCGTCGTGAGCGCGTTCCAGTATCTATTTATCTGGTGAACGGTATTAAATTACAAGGACAGGTGGAGTCGTTCGATCAGTTTGT
The DNA here is from genome assembly GCA_965200795.1 of Parashewanella sp. GTDB lineage: Bacteria > Pseudomonadota > Gammaproteobacteria > Enterobacterales > Shewanellaceae > Parashewanella. The sequence goes on along the minus strand of CBDAVB010000018.1, from coordinate 275,208 downwards.
AATTTTACTTAAAAACACCGTAAGCCAGATGGTTTACAAGCACGCTATTTCCACTGTTGTACCGGCTCGGCCTTTTAATGTAAGTGCGAATCAAAGTACTTCTGCTCCCGCGCAAGAAACGGATAGCGACGAAGAGTAATAGTTGAGAGGTTTGCTTTTTGTTTGATCGTTATGAGGCAGGGGAAAAAGCTGTCCTTGTCCACATCGACTTTGCAGATGATGACCGTCGTGAAGACATCACCGAACTGCAATTGCTGGTAGAGTCCGCGGGTGCGAACGCTGTTGGTACTGTCACAGGCAGTCGTCACGCGCCCGACCGCAAATTTTTCGTCGGTTCAGGTAAAGCCGACGAGCTTGCCGCTATGGTCGCCGCTACGCAGGCGAATGTCGTTATTTTTAATCACGCTTTGTCTCCGGCTCAGGAACGTAACCTTGAGACGATTTGCCGGTGCCGTGTTCTGGACAGAACGACCTTGATTCTTGATATCTTCGCTCAGCGGGCAAGAACCCATGAAGGTAAGTTACAGGTAGAGCTTGCGCAGTTAAGGCATATGTCTACCCGGCTGATCCGGGGCTGGAGCCACCTTGAAAGACAGAAAGGGGGTATCGGTTTACGCGGCCCGGGTGAGACTCAGCTCGAAACCGACAGGCGTTTACTGCGCGGACGCATCAAGTCCATCAACCGTCGTCTGGAAAAAGTGGATAAGCAGCGTCAGCAGAGTCGACGGGCACGCAGCCGGAGTGATTTAGCCACCGTGTCACTGGTGGGATATACCAACGCCGGTAAATCTACATTATTTAACGCGTTAACCAGCTCAGATGTTTACGCGGCGGATCAGCTGTTCGCGACATTGGATCCGACGTTGCGTAAACTGGATTTAAAAGATCACAATGTGATTTTAGCGGATACGGTAGGCTTTATCCGGCATCTGCCCCATGATCTGGTTGCCGCTTTTAAAGCGACCCTGCAAGAAACACGTAACGCGGATTTACTGCTGCACGTGGTTGACGGTGCCGATGAGAATATGGGTGAGAACTTTGAGCAGGTACAAAACGTACTGGAAGAAATCGAGGCGAAAGCCATTCCGCAGCTCATGGTTTGTAACAAAATAGATTTACTCGAGGACGTTAAACCTAAAGTAGACTATGACGACGAAGGCAGGCCGGTTCGGGTCTGGGTCTCAGCCAGAAAACGCCTGGGTTTTGAAATGCTCGCGGATGCCGTTGAGCAGCTTGTGGGTGATAAGGTCGCTGAATTCACATTGAAAATCCCGGCGGCATCAGGCCATTACCTTGGTCAGTTTTATCGATTGCAGGCGACTCAGTCGCAGGAATATGATGAGGCGGGAAACTGCATTTTGTCAGTACGCTTACCGGAATCCAATTGGAAACGCCTGCTAAAGCGGAGTCAAGGTGAGCTGGAAAGCTTTATTATCGGGTAAACCGCTGTTACAGTAGTTTGCTCTGTGTTAATTCAGTCTCATTTTATATGTAATAAAAAGCAATAGGAACGCGGCTGGATTTTAATCTCTATGACTCCCCGCCCCCGGGGAGAAATGACCATTGAGACTTGCGCTTTGTCATACCGGCCCGGGCTGGTATCCGGTGATTTTCTCCAAACAAGAAAAAGGCGCCGGACAAAATCACGAAGCGCTGAACGCCGTTTTTTCGCCGGAGTGGCGATAACGAAAAACGAAACTCCGCTGCCTGCGGCGGGGTGATTTATTTTTTTCATTCTGTTACGGAGTGTTGAATGGCTTGGAATGAGCCCGGAAATAAGGGCAAAGACCCTTGGGGAAAAAAAGGAAGTGGCGGTAACGATAAAGGACCGCCGGATCTCGATGATATCTTTCGCGGAATGTCTAAGCGGATGGGCGGAAAAGGAAATGGTCCGGGTTTCGGTAAAACCGGAATTTTAACTTTTCTGGTTATCGCGCTGGTCGTCTGGGGCATATCAGGCTTTTATACCATAAAACCGGCGGAGAGAGGTGTGGTACTCCGCTTCGGGGAGTACGCGGGTATCCAAAAGCAGGGCTTACATTGGCAGGCCACGTTCATCGATAAAGTTTATCCGGTGAACGTTGAGCAGATTCGGTCAATTCCTGCTTCCGGCAGCATGTTAACCGCGGACGAAAACGTAGTGCGGGTTCAGCTTGAAGTCCAGTATCAGGTCGAGGATCCGTATCTTTATCTGTTCAGCGCTGTTGACGCTAACGCCAGTTTAAGAGAGGCCGTCGACAGCGCTCTGCGTTATGTTATCGGTCATAACAAGATGGATGACATTCTGACCACAGGTCGTGAATCCATTCGTCAGGCCACAACGGCGGAAATCGAACGCATCATCAAACCTTATAAATTAGGTTTAGCGGTTAAAGACGTAAACTTACTTCCGGCGCGTCCGCCTGAGGAAGTCAAAGACGCCTTTGATGATGCGATTGCCGCGCAGGAAGATGAGCAGCGCTCGATTCTTGAGGCGCAGGCCTACGCGAGAGAAGTCGAACCGCAGGCGCGTGGTAAGGCTGAACGTATGCTTAAGCAGGCCGAGGCGTATAAGCAACGGGTTATTCTGGAAGCGGAAGGTAAAGTAGCTCGTTTTGAAAAGCTGTTGCCTGAATACAGTATGGCGCCGGAAGTCACCCGCAAGCGCTTGTATTTGGAAACGATGCAAGAAGTCTTAGCGGGCAACAGCAAGGTACTTATCGACAGTAAAAATGGTAATAACCTGATGTATCTTCCGTTAGATAAGTTAATGGAAAAGGGACGCGCTCATAAGACGCAGCCGATGCAATTACAAGTTGTGCCGAATACCGAACATACTTCGCGCTCTAACACTCAATCTTCGGACGCCCGTATTCCGTTTGACGGACGCTTGAGTCGTGAAGAGCGTATGCGTCAGTCAGGGAGATAACTAATGAGCAGAGTAAGTTTAATCATCATTGTCCTGCTGATAGGGGCTGGTTTGTCGGCGGTATTTAAGGTTGACGAAGGCGAGAGAGCTATTGTTTCTCGCTTCGGTAAAGTGATAGGCACCGCTGACGGTGACAAAACCGAAACCACTGTCTTCAGGCCGGGTTTACACTTTAAAGTGCCGGTTATCGATAAAGTTCGTTACCTTGACGCCCGCATTCAGACACTGGACAGTGACGCCGACCGTTTCGTAACTTCTGAAAAGAAAGACTTAATGGTTGACTCATATGTTAAGTGGCGGGTTAAAGATTTCGAACAGTTCTACCTGAAGACCTTAACCAGCGACGTGACTCAGTTACTGCAGGATAAAATCAATAACGATTTACGTACCGAGTTCGGTCGCAGAACCATTAAAGATATCGTTTCCGGCAGCCGTGACGAGCTGCAGCAGGACGCGCTGACCAATGCGATTGAGAGTGCGAAAGACTTGGGTATTGAAGTGGTTGACGTTCGTGTGAAACAAATTAACCTGCCTTCTAACGTAAGCAGCAGCATTTACAAGCGTATGCGCGCCGAGCGTCAGGCGGTAGCGAAAGAGCACCGCGCGCAGGGTAAAGAGCAATCTGAGGTCATTCGCGCGACGATTGATGCCAGTGTTACGGTTAAGTTAGCTGACGCGCGGCGTAAATCTTTAACCACACGCGGTGAGGGTGACGCCAAAGCCGCGAAAATCTACGCGGATGCTTATCAGAAAGATCCTGAGTTTTACAGTTTCTTACGCAGCTTAGAAGCCTATCGCGCGAGTTTTGCGAAAAATTCTGATGTTATGGTGCTTTCGCCTGACAGTGAGTTCTTCAAATACATGACAGGCTCAGAAAAGCACAAATAACGTATTGCTGATTAAACAGAAAATTAATGTAAAAAAAGCCCGGACAGCTTTCGGGCTTTTTAATTTTTAAATCACACCCTTTGCTGAACATCAGCTGTTTAAATGACAGTTTTTTAGGCATTATCGCTCTTTTTGCGCTTTTAAACCAAAAAAACACCCAATATCCGCACGTAAGTTATGTGTTTTCACTATGATCTATTTCTAATTTTTCGCTATAATGAGCACCGTCTCAATCTTTAGTGCTACACTTTCAGTCTGTAAGAAGTAGTTGAAGCTGATTCGCTGAACTGGAAAAGAGTCGGAGTCGGTGTGCAGAGCGTTTAGCCGCTTGTTACAGGTTTAAATGTAGCGAAGATTTAATGTCGTTGAATAAAGAAAATTCCAACACCCTCTGGGAGATAAGTGGATGAGCAATGCGCCAGTCGATACCGGACGTCGCAGATTTCTGACCGCCGCAACCGCCGTAGTTGGCGGAGCCGGTGCCGTCGCTGTAGCGGTTCCTTTCATCAAGTCATGGAATCCGAGTGCCAAAGCGAAAGCTGCAGGCGCGCCGGTTGAAGTAAACATTAGTAAAGTAGAGCCAGGTCAGCTGATTCGTGTTGAATGGCGTGGTAAACCCGTGTGGGTAGTTCGCCGTAATAAAGATATCATGGATGAACTGCAAAATCACGATAACCAGCTTCGTGATCCGAATTCTGAGGAGGATCAGCAGCCACCTTACGCGAAAAACCCTAATCGTTCAATTAAACCGGAAATCTTTATTGCTGTAGGTATCTGTACTCACCTCGGTTGTTCACCGACCTATGAGCACGATAAGTTTGAGCAATATGTTGAAGGGGTAAGATCCGGTTTCTTTTGTGCTTGTCATGGTTCAAAGTATGACATGGCTGGTCGTGTTTTTCAGGACGTTCCGGCACCTTTGAACTTAGTGGTTCCGCCGCATCACTATGTGGATGACAACACTGTTCTTATCGGTCTCGATAAAGGAGCAGCATAATGTTAAAGAGTTTACAAAATTGGGTAGACGCGCGTATTCCGATGACGGCTACCTATAACCGTCACGTAGGTCAATACGCAACACCGACCAACTTTAACTTTTGGTATTTTTTCGGTTCATTAGCCTTACTGGTTCTGGTAAACCAATTACTGACCGGTATCTGGCTGACCATGAACTATGTACCAACAGCCGAAGGCGCTTTCGCGTCCGTTGAATACATCATGCGCGACGTGGAGTACGGTTGGTTACTTCGTTATATGCACTCAACGGGCGCCTCAGCATTCTTCATCGTAGTGTATCTGCATATGTTCCGGGGCGTGCTTTACGGTTCATACCAGAAACCCCGTGAGCTTTTGTGGCTGTTCGGTATGCTGATTTTCCTGGTATTGATGGCGGAGGCGTTCATGGGTTACCTGCTGCCGTGGGGACAAATGTCTTTCTGGGGGGCTCAGGTAATTATTTCTCTGTTTGGCGCGATTCCGGTAATCGGTGATGACTTAACCCTTTGGATCCGAGGCGACTACGTGATATCGGGCGCCACGCTGAACCGTTTCTTCGCATTACACGTCATCGCTCTGCCGCTGGTGCTTGTGGTGCTTGTTTTCCTGCATTTGATCGCATTGCATGAAGTAGGCTCAAACAACCCGGACGGTATTGAAATCAAAGCGAACAAAGATGAAAACGGCTGGCCGGTAGATGGTATTCCGTTTCATCCCTACTACACGGTTAAAGACATCGTGGGCGTGGCGGGGTTCTTAATTATATTCTGTTACATACTGTTCTTTATGCCTGACGGCGGCGGTTATTTCCTGGAGCGGCCTAACTTTGAACCCGCGAACCCGCTGAAAACACCTGAGCATATCGCGCCGGTCTGGTACTTTACGCCGTTCTACGCGATGTTACGCGCGATTCCTAACAAGCTAGGCGGTGTTATCGTAATGGGGCTTTCTATCGTGGTCTTGTTTTTCTTGCCTTGGTTAGATCGATGTAAAGTCAAATCAGTGCGTTACCGCAGCCTTTTCCATAAGTTGAATATCGCTATGTTCGCTGTTTCGTTCTTAGTTCTGGGCTATTTAGGCGCGGTACCCGCGTCACCGACCTTAACTGTCGTCGCGCGTATCTTTACCCTGACTTACTTTGCTTTCTTCTTGTTCCTGTGGTTATACAGTAAAAATGAGAAAACTAAGCCGGTACCAACAAGGGTGACACACTAATGAAGAAATTACTTATTGCGTTAGTTACATTGCTTCCTGTATTTGCTATGGCAGCCGGCAGCGGTGTACCGTTAGAAAAAGCGAACATTGATCTTCACGATAAAGCTTCACTTGAGCGCGGCCTGGATTTATTCCAGAAGCACTGCTCAGGTTGTCACAGCACGAAATATCAGCGTTATGAGCGTGTCGCTAAAGACTTAGGCATCTCAGCTGGTGATATGCGTGCTAAATACATCTACGACGGTTCTAAGATCGGTGCTCTGATGACCAATGCGATGCCGCACAAAGAAGCGGCGGCATGGTTCGGTACCACACCGCCGGATCTGACGCTTATCGCCCGTGTCCGTGGTACTGACTGGATATATACCTACCTGAAAAGTTTCTATAAAGATGACAGTCGTCCGTTTGGCGTAAACAACACGGTATTCCCGATGGTGGGCATGCCTAACGTGTTAGAAACACTTCAGGGTGTTCAGGAAGCGACATGTACCAGTAACGATGTCGGTGTTAAGACTTGTAAGTTGGGTAAAGCCAAAGGCGGCACCATGAATGCCGAAGAATTTGACCGGGCGGTCCGCGACATCACTAACTACCTGACTTACGCGGCTGAACCGGTGCGGTTAAAGCGTGAGTCAATGGGCTGGTATGTACTCGGCTACTTGTTGATTTTCTTCATCATAGGATATTTCCTGAAGAAAGAATACTGGAGAGATGTACACTAACCCCGGTTAAGGGGTAAAATGCCCAGTTATCTGACTTAAGACGAGGGGCTCAGCCCCTCGTCTGTTTTATTTTATACGAATTTGGAGGGTATCAATGGCTGTCGCTGCCAACAAACGCTCTATCATGACCCTGTTCTCAGGGGCGGATGATTTATATAGCCATCAAGTACGCATTGTTCTGGCTGAAAAGGGAGTCACTGTTGATGTTTTACAGGTTGACCCTGACGAATTACCGGAAGATTTAATGGAGTTAAATCCGTACAACTCTGTTCCGACACTCGTTGACCGTGATCTGGTGCTTTATGAGTCTCGCATTATCATGGAATATCTGGACGAGCGTTTCCCGCATCCTCCGCTAATGCCGGTTTACCCCGTATCAAGAGGCAGCAGCCGTCTTATGATGCATCGCATCGAAAGCGACTGGTATTCACTGGCTGACCGTATCAGGAAAGACCAGGATACTGAAAAAGCCCGTAAAGAATTGAAAGAAAGCCTGATTGCGCTTGCGCCGATCTTTGCTGAAACACCGTACTTTATGAGTGAGGAGTTCGGTTTAGTTGACTGTTATTTAGGCCCGCTTTTGTGGAGATTGCCTATACTTGGTATTGAACTCGACATGCGTTCAAGTCAGCACATTCACGCTTACATGACTCGCATCTTTGATCGCGGCTCATTTAAGGCGTCGCTGACAGAAACTGAACGTGAAATGCGAATGGGAATTTAAATGACTCCGAATCGTCCTTATCTGTTACGCGCGTTTTATGACTGGTTGCTGGATAACGACTTAACGCCGCACATCGTTGTTGACGCTTATGTCAATGGCACCCAGGTACCGCAGCAATACGTCAAAGACGGCCAGATTGTACTGAATATCGCCATGAGCGCGGTGTTAAACCTTGAAATGAACAATCACTTTGTTGAGTTCAACGCCCGTTTCGGCGGTGTGCCTCATCACATTGTTTTACCGATGGCGGCGATTGTCGCGATTTATGCCCGTGAAAACGGCGCGGGCACTGTCTTTGACATGGAAGACGCCTACTTGCCGAGTGACGATGAAGAGACAGAAAATGACGCTCATACAGCGGCCGTTGAGGATGCCGGCTCAGAAGCTGTCAGCGTTACTGAAAACGAGTCTGAGCCGGAAGATAACGGTGATGATAAGCCTCCGAAGAAACGCGGTCACTTGACCGTGGTTAAGTGACCCCTTTGCGGTTCTGAGCCTAAAAACCAGCAAAAAACGCTGGTTTTTTATTAACCGGATCACATTAACAAAGTTTAATTTTTATCAGACTGAAAGTGAGATTAATATTGTCGTTCGGTTGATTAAAACGGTTAAAGTAAAATGCTTCCGTCATATACATATATCGCGACACCATACTCCGATTTCGCTCAGTCAAACACGGTTCCGCCTCCGCCTCGATTCAATCATTATAGTTATAGTTATCTTGATCTGGAAAAAATCACTGATTTACTGATAGGATATTCAGCCGGATGGGAATATGCCGCTCATTCTTTTGGCTTGCCGGAAAAAGAAGTCAATGCAATAAAGATTGATCACCGCCATAGTCCGGAAGAATGCATGACAACAATGCTCAAAAAAGTGCTGAAGGAAATAGATCCCGGATTAGCAGATGTTAAACGTGTGCTAAATGAGTTTCGTCAATATCATAGCACGCCGTATGAGAGGTTTTTGAGCATATTAAATAGTCGGTACTGAAAAACATAACTTCAACTCGATGCTGCAGTTTTTAGAGCTTGATAAAAAATTGATTTAGCTATAGGTCAAACTACTGCTGCGACTCCATGCTAAGGCATCCGAAGCATAATCAGCATCACAACAGCAGTCTGAAGTGTTAGAGTGAACTCAAAGCTTATACTCGTCAAGCAGTTCATTATGTTTATTCGTAGCCTTTCAATTGTTACTCAATTTTTTGATGCATTAAATGTTTCGTTATCCTTGATTAAACCCTCATTAAAATTAACAAGAACTCAAAAAATAGTATTAGGAGCGATGATCACTGGAGTTATCATGACTGAGGCTTTGAACTGGGCAGCTTTTGAACGGAGAAGTTTAGGCGTTTTCAAGTCAACGGGCTTATGCTGGATATTCTACAAAGCTAAAATCCCTTGGCAGTACCTACTTCAAGCGAGTATTTGCAATATATTCAAACATTATCAATTAACAAACGGCCATTTAGATATTGATGATACCCATAAACACCGAGCTAAAAAAACGACTTGTATTGCAGGTGCACATAAAATCAAAGACAAACCGACAGGTGGGTATATCAATGGGCAAGAGCTGATATTCATGGTACTTGTCACCGATACGGTAACCTTTCCAGTTGGGTTTAGGTTTTATACCCCCGATCCGAATCTCGCCATTTGGAGCAAACGGGATAAAGAGCTGCAACGACAAGGTATCGCTAAAAAAGAGCGACCACAAAGACCCATGCCTGACCATGTTAACTATCCGACTAAACAAGCGCTTGCACTAGAAATGCTAAGAGAATTTACCACCGCCTTTCCAAACTTTAAAATCAAGAGCGTATTAGCCGATGCATTATATGGGACTGCTGATTTCATGGATAAAGCTGAAGAAATCACTCATCACGCTCAAATAGTCAGTCAATTAAGAACAAATCAACGAGTGAGCAGCAAGAACTCAAAAGCACGAGTTGATACCTATTTTAATCGTCAAAAAGGTGTTGAACTTCAACTGTCTATTCGCGGTGGTGAAGAGAAGAAAGTCACCATGATGGCTGCGAGGCTATATGTTAATGCGCATAGTAAACGGAGATTTGTTGTGGCGCTAAAATATGAAGGAGAAGAAGAATATCGTTACTTGATCGCTAGCAATATGTCATGGCATCACCATGATATAGCAAGACTTTATACATTAAGGTGGTTAGTAGAGGTTTTTATCCAAGATTGGAAAGCTCATTGCGGTTGGAACAAGTTGAGCAAACAGCAAGGTGTCGATGGTTCGGAGCATGGCCTGATCTTAAGCCTTCTGTGCGAGCATTTACTGTTGCAACATCCTGAGCAGTCTGTCCGGCTTAAAAACAAACACCCTGGGATGCCTGTGGGTTGCCTAATTGAACGCCTAAAAGTTGAAGCGCTTGTTGCTACGATTCAAGAAGTGGTATGTGCCAATGATCCAAATGCAGCATTAGAGAGCTTAATTACGGCACTCCATGATTCCTTACCAGAACGAGACTCTAGCAGGCATATGGCAGGTAGAGATTTAGGTCGTCAGGAAGAAATTCCTTCATTAAAATCCCATGCAAAAACATTTCAGAATATGGGTTATGCTGCATGATTGTCAATTAAGAAAAACTGCAGCATCGAGTTCAAGATTTAAAATGTACGGCATCTGATTTACGCAAAATTCAGAACCGTACCCAAAAGCAACATTTCTTATATTTCGAATCAATTTCACTACAAAATAGTCAAAACTCACCATCTTTTTCGAGCAAAAAGAAAATGGCTAACCACTTTCTCAAGTTCCAGGCACACGCAGCCATTAGAAGGTTTATTGAGTCGCCAACACTGCCCTTTAACCAGTTCTTACACAGCCTAAAATCACTCTTCAAATGCCCGATTACTGGTTCAATTGTTGCCCGTTTTTTACAGAGTTCACTTTTGCGTTTTCTCTTTGCTTGCGAGTCCCGTTTTAATGGCCGACTAGGGATAACAACTTCTTGGTCAACATACTGCATACACCCTTTATAGCCTTTATCTACAACGGCTGTAGTGATTTTACTCTTTCGGTGTTTATGGGCATGGTCAAGTGCAGGTCTAAGCAATTTTGAGTCGTGTTCATGCTCGTCATGACTGGTTACACCAATGATTAATTGACTCTGCTCTGTGAGCACGACAGAAGCCTTTTTACCATACTCGTATGGCTTATGGTCTTTGCCTTTCCCTACGCAGTAAACATCGGGTTCATGAAGGCTGTAAATCTTGTTCTTGTCTTTACGTTGCTGTGTAATAGCTTTTTCATAATTGGAAAAATTCTCTTTTTGTAAATCAAGGACATCTTGTGGAAGTTTGCGTTGTAGCTCCCTTAAAAGCTTACCTGCGATAACACGTAACCTTTTTAACGCTCTTCTGGCTTTGCTTCGATTTTTGGCATGTCTAAAGCTTCGACAGTCAATGCGTAGCTGTTTGACTTCTTTGACATAAGTACGTCTTTGCTTGATCCCAAATACTTTGGCTAGTTTATTGAGTCGGTTAACCACCTTGATGGCAAGCTTGCTATCTGTCGGATAAGTAATGGCTTTTTCTTGGACGGTTGTATCAACGTACACGGTGTCATCTTCAGCTTTGTCACCGTGTAAAGCCACAGATAATGCAAAGATTTTTTCACAGCCTTTTTCACCGATGCGCTTACGAAAAACACTGAGTTCACTGGCATCACAAGGGCGTGCTGTTTGAAACTCTGTCTCACCACAAAACACTTGAAAATACACGTTCATCAGCCACTCATCGACCAAGGCTTCATCGCTGAGTTTGTAAAGTTGTTTGAGTATTAGCAAACCGCACATCAACCGAATTGGCTTCGCTTTACGGCCTAATTTTTTGTATAACGGCTTGAACTCTTCTTCCAACGCTCGCCAATCAAAGGCATTAGCTAAAATGAGTAAAGGGTGAGTTTGCAGAAGTTGGTCTGTGATATTAAACAGACTGGCATGAGGTAAATTTGACGGGCTTTCTTTGAGCATTTTTAGCACCCAAAACGACCAGAAACCATAGGTTAACTATATCATTTCTGGTCGAAATTGAATGTATCAAATAGCTATATTTTATTAGCGATCAGAATGTTAGATGTTTTTCATGACCGACTAAATAAAGATCTGACTTACTTCTATTCTGAGCAGATACTTCTGCTGTTATATCCGGAAAACCGGGCAAACGGCGACCCCGGCTCGGCCGTCGCTGACTGTGTCGTAACCGGTAATGCTATGCTTCCCCTGGGTAGTGCGACGACCGTTTTACTCCAATTACTCAAACAGGCAAGGGGTGAGATTAACGAGCTGAAAAGAGCGCTGGATGAGAGTGACCGGACAAACAGAATGCTGCGGGAGAATATTGACCTGCAAATAAAAAGGAAGCGCTTAATGCAGCAGCATGAAGAGGTATTAAGAAATAAAGAGGCTGACCAGCCGCGGCAATATCTATTAGAAACCATCCGATTGCTGCGGCAAGAGAATAAAGAGTTACAGCAACAACTCCGGCAATCCCGGATTTCAGGTTATGCCGCGACGCAAGCCGCGGTTCACAAGGCAGGTGAGGATTCAGAAGCTTGCGTGACCATGAACCGGCCGGTCGCGGCAGTGAAACCGCAGGATAGCCGAATCGAAAGTGAGATTTTACAGCCGTTTACGAGAAGATAATGGGCTCAGTATCAGGACGCCTCAGTGTCAAGATCAAATCTCAGCCCGGAGCGTGAGGAACCCCGGGTCTTTCGGGAATGACTAAAAAGTCACTTGATTCCCGCAGACAGCATGCGGGAATCACATTAACAAAATTTAATTTCTATCACAATATCACAATGACAACGGGATTAATATTGTCGCTCGGTTGATTAAATCGGCTAAGATAATGATTAATCCCGCGGCAGGATCCGGGGCAATATGCCCTTCGACATACCCTTCAACATCAGGCGCCGGCTCCGCTCAGTCAAATGCGCTTGCGGGTGAATCTGATCGGCGACATTCCCTTGATCACAAAAAAATTACTGATTTTTTTTATAAGCACAGAGCCATTTGGGAAGATATCGCTTATGCTTTCGGCCTGGGACAGCCGGACTCGGACGCGATAGAGAAAGCTCATCGTTTCACGAAAGACCGGATGAAAGCGGTGTTCAGGGAAGTGCAGAGGCGGAAACAGGCGGACGGTAAAGAGCTGAATGTACAAGATATCAGACAAGCTTTAAAGGACATACGTTGGAACTATACTTTACCGCTTGAAGAATTTAACAGACTAATAACTGAAAATCCCAATCACTTCTATTGTGAGCCGACACGCCTGCTGAAACCGCGGGAGACGGAACCCCCGGAGCTCTTTCTGGCACGAAAGGAGATTGCGGCGCTGAAAAAAAGGTTACGTGAGAGTACGGATAACAACAGAAAAATGCGGCGGGATATTGCCAATCAGGCGCTGGGCCTGGAGACAACAAAGCAGCATTATCAAACCCGAATAGCAACTCTGCAGGCTGAGATAAGGCAAAATTCGCAGCGGTGGGAGCAGGAAAAGGCAGAGCTTTTACGTCATGTCAGTCAGCAGCGGCAACAGCTTCAAACATTAAAACACCAACAACAGCAAACCCGGGATCCAGTGTCTGTCGCGCTGGCCTTAGCTGACGGTCACAGGGAGCCTCAGGGCGGTTCAGTCTTACCCGCGGCCGCGAAGCTGCCGCCGCCGGCGGCTTCGGATAAGCCGCACGGTCTGGTCGCGATAGTGGCGCCGTGGAACGCCGTGGTCACACCGCGGATCGCTGCGGTGACGGTGCCTCCCGCTTTGCGAGACAGACGGTTAAGGCTCTGTACGCTCTTGAACGGCGACATAAAAGATAAACTCAGGTTTCACTGGGCAGGGTTAAAGAGTGCCTTCAATTCAGCCCGGCCGGAATTTTCCCCTTCTTGCCACCCGATCCCTGACAGAGAAGACGATTATCTCGGAAGAGAACATCCTGATATTGATAACAGGTACACAACGGTGATACTTCAAATGCTCGCTCGCACGGATATGACGTATGGTGACTTTGAACGGGTGTTAAGAAAATTACCGCAATTTACTGATGAGGTGAATATCAATGAGTTGATCGAGGCGTTAAATAGTATACCCAGTAGTGTACCCGGTTAAAAACAGCGGCCGCGACGGGTCAGCGCGCTGAAACCGGGTGTCAAAAAAGCGAAAAACTCACCGCCGGGTACTTATACAAACCTGCCCCGGCCTTTCTTGTTGGCGTCATATAAGTAAGGCTGAGTCACATTAAAAAAATTTAATTTTTACCGGTAAGGCGGCGGGATTAATATTGTCTCTCGGTTGATTAAATTGGCAAAAATAATGATTAATCCCTCAGCAAGGTCTTTGACAACATTCCCATCAACAACCCCTACAACATCAGACGCCGGCTCCGCTCAGTCAGACGCGCTTTCGCCTGAATCTTATCGGCGACATCCCCTTGATCAAAAAAAAATCACGGATTTTTTTAATGACTACAGACCCAGTTGGGTTATTATCGCTTTTAGTTTCGGCTTGGCAATACCGGACGTGTTTGCAATAGAGCGGGATTGTCATGACTCAGAAGGCAAGATGAATGCGGTGCTCACGCAAGTATTGAAGCGGAAAAGGGAGGCCGGCCAAGAGCTGAGCTTAGAGGATATCAAAAAAGTTTTAAAAGACATAAATTCGGACTATACTTTAGCGCTTGCGCAATTTAACAGACTGATAGCTGAAAATCCCAACCACTTCTATTGTGATCCGGCACGCCGGCCGGATCCGCGGGAGCCGGAAAACCCGCACCCGGCCGTTACTGCCAACCCGGCGGAGATTCAGCAGCTCGCACAAGCGCGGCAGGAAAATGCGGTGCTGACACAAGCACTCAAAGAGAGTCAGGATAAAATCAAAAAAATACAGCGGGATTATGACAATCAGACGCTGATCTGTGAGAATTCGCAGGCTAAAATAAAAACTCTGCGGAGTGGGTTTAACCGAATGCGGGAGCAATTTGAGCTGGAAAAGCAAAAAAATGAAACGCTTTCACTTCATATCAGTCAGCAGCGGCAACAGCAACAGCAACATCTTCAAATATTATTACAGCGGCAACAACAGCAAACCCGGGATTCAGTGTCTGACGCGCCGGCCTCAGCTGACAGTCACAGGAAGCGTCAGGGCGGTTCAGACGTACCCGAGGCCGCGAAGCTGCCGCGGGTGGCTTCTAAGCCAGTCGCGATAGTGGCACCGCTGAACGCCGGGGAAAGTCCGCGGACCGGCGCAGTGTCACCGCTGACCGGTGCGTTGACGGTGTTACCCTCTTTGCAAGACAGAGAGATCGACGAGATGCAGACACTCCTCAGATCCGACATACAAGATAAACTCATCCTTTACTGGGCAGAGTTAATGCGTGCCTACAACTCAGCTCAGCCGGAATTTACCGGCTCTAGTTTGGCGATCCCTGACATCATAATCCAAGTTATCGCAACGGGACCTCGTGATACTCAGGGAAAGTACGAAGAGGCGGCGCAACAGATGCTCATTCGCAAGAAGATGACGTATGGCGACTTTGAACGGGTGTTAAGAAAATTACCGCAATTTACTTCTGAGGTGAATATCAATGAGGTGATCGAGGCGTTAAATAGTATACCCAGTTAAAAACAGCGGCCGCGACGAGTCAGCGCGCTGAAACCGGGCGTCAAAAAAGCGCGAAAACTTACCGCCGGGTACTGATATAAACCTGATCCCGGCCTTTCTTGTTGGCGTCATATAAGTAAAGCTGAGTTACATTAACAAAATTTAATTTTTATCGGTTAAGGCAGAGGGATTACTATTGTCTCTGTGTTGATTAAATAGGAAATAATAATGATTAATCCCTCAGCAAGGTCTTTGACAACATTCCCATCAACAACCCCTATAACATCAGACGCCGCCTCCGCTCAGTCAGACGCGCTTTCGCCTGAATCTTATCGGCGACATCCCCTTGATCAAAAAAACTCATGGATTTTTTTTATGAATTCAGAGCCTATTGGGGAAAGATCGCTTTTTTTTTCGACTTGCAAATACCGGACGTGGAAGCAATAGAGCATGATTGCCATGACTTAGAGGACAGGATGAAAGCTGTGCTCAAGCTAGTATTGAGGCGGAAACGGGAGGCCGGCCAAGAGCTGAGCTTACAGGATATCAAACAAGTTGTAGAAGACATAGAATCGTACTATACATTAGCGTTTACGGAATTTAAGGAACTGATAACTGAAAATCCCGACCACTTCTATTGTGAGCCAGCATGCCGGCTGAAACCGCGGGAGCCGGAAAACCCGCCCCCGGCCGTTACTGCCAACCCGGCGGACATTCAGGAGCTCGCACAAGCGCGGCAGGAAATTGCGGCGCTGACACAAGCACTCAAAGAGAGTCAGGATAACAACCTAAAAATACAGCGGGATTTTGACAATCAGGCGCTGAGCTATCAGAGTTTGCAGGCTAAACTAACAATTCTGAAGGCTGACTTTATGCGAATGTCGGAGCAATGTGAGCGGGAAAAGCAACAAAATGATGTGCTTTTACTTCATATCAGACAGCAGTGGCAACAGCTTCAAATATTACAACAGCAACAACAGCAAACCCGGGATTCAGTCTCTGACGCGCCGGCCTCAGCTGACATTCACACGGAGCGTCAGGGCGGTTCAGTCGTACCAGAGGCCGCGAAGCTGCCGCCGGCGGCTTCGGATAAGCCGCTCGTTCCAGTTGCGAGAGTGGCACCCTTTAAAGTCGAGGTCACACCGCGGAATGACTCGGTGACACCGCGGACCGACGCAGTGACACCGCATATCGGCGCGGTGACGGTGCCCCCCGCTTTGCGAGACACAAAGATCAAGATGAAGACGTTCATCAGATGCGATATAAAAGATAAACTCATGCTTCACTGGGCAAAGTTAATGCATGCCTTCAACTCAGCTCGGCCGGAATTTACCGTCTATTGTACGGAGATCTCTGACAGAGAAATCCAAGTAACCGCAACGAAACATCATGATACTTACCAAAAGTACATGGAGGCGGTGAAACAGATGATCACTCGCAAGAATATGACGTATGGTGACTTTGAACTGGTGTTAAGAAAATTACCGCTATTTACTTATGAGGTTAATATCAATGAGGTGATCGAGGCGTTATATAGTATGCCCAGTAGTGTACCCAGTTAAAACAGCGGCCGCGACGGTTCAGCGCGCTGAACCCGGGCGTCAAAAAAGCGAAAAACTTACCGCCGGGTACTGATACAAACCTGATCCCGGCCTTTATTGTTCGCGTCATATAAGTAAGGCTGAGTCACATTAACAAAATTTAATTTTTAGCGGTAAGGCGGCGGGGTTAATATTGTCTCTAGGTTGATTAAATAGGCAAAAATAATGATTAAAGAAGCGACGGTATGTTATACAGCATTTCCATGGACAACCCCTTCAACATCAGGCGCCGGCTCCGCTCAGTCAGACGCGCTTGCGGGTGAATCTTTTCGGCGACATACCCTTGATCAAAAAAAACTCACGAATTTTTTTCATGAGTACAGTGCCGGCTGGGAAGAGATCGGTCGAGCTTTAGGCTTGAAGACGGACTTGGACGAGATAGAGCAAGAATATCGCTGCGTCGAAGACCGCATGAAAGCGGTGATCAAGCTTGTATGGAGGCAGAAAGACGCTGACGGTAAGACGCTGAGTTTAGACGATATCAGACAAGCTTTACAAGCTTTACCACATACATGGAAAAAAAATGTTAAACCGCTTCAAGAATTTGAACAATTAATAAAGCTAAATCCCAATCACTTCTATTGTAAGTCAACACGCCGGCCGGAAACGCCGGGGCAGGAGATTAAGTCGCTGAAAAGAAAGTTAGAACACAGTCAGGATAAAAACAAAAAAATGCGGCAGGAGATTTACAATTTTAATCGGTTCCTGAACACAACAAAGCAGCAGTATCAAACCCAAATAACAATTCTGTGGTCTGAGCTGAAGCAAATGCGGGCGCAACTGGAGCGGGAAAAGGGAGAAAAGCAAGAAAAAGAAGTGCTTTTACAGCATGTCAATCAGCGGCCGCAACAGTTTCAAACATCACCACTCAAACAACAGCAAACCCGGGATTCAGTGTCTGACGCGGCGTCCTCAGTTGAGAGTCACAGGGAGAGTCAAGGCGGTTCAGTCGTACCCGCGGCCGCGAAGCTGCCGCGGGCGGCTTCGGATAAGCCGTGCGTTCCAGTTGCGAGAGTGGCACCCTGGAAAGTCGAGGTCACACCGCAGACTTACGCGGTGACGATGTCCCCTGCTTTGCGAGACGCTGAGGTCAACATTTGGACGCTCACCTGTGACCCCATAGAATGTAGACTCCGGTTTTACTGGTCAGAGTTAATTAATGCCTTCAATTTAACTCGGTCGGAATTTTCCGGCGGCCTTAGCAGGGAGATCCCTGACGAGGAATACGAGGCCATCACAAGAGATCATACTGGCATTGGTAAAAAGTACAGAGTGGCATTGGAAAAAATGTTAGCTTGCAAGAATATGACGTATGGCGACTTTGAACGGGTGTTAAGAAATTTACCGATATTTACTCAAGATGTTAATTTCAATAAGGTGAATGAGGTGATTAAGGAGTTAAACCGTATCGGGGTAGTGTGCTATAAATGGTGATTAAGAATTTTTATCAATAAACTTCAGGTTGTTAAACTTGAAACCGCGAAAGTTAAAAATCACCGATTCATGCCACTATCCGTACCGTATCGGGTAAGCCGGCGGCCGCGACGGGTCAGCGCACAGAAACCGGGGCGTCAAAAAAGCGAAAAACTTACCGCCGGCTACGGATACAAACCTGATCCCGGCCTTTCTTGTTCGCGTCATATAAGGCTGAGTGACATTAACAAAATTTAATTTTTATCGCTAAGACAGCGGGATTATTATTGTCTCTCGGTTGATTAAACAGGCAACAATAATGATTAATCCCTCAGCAAGGTCTTGTACAACATGGCCATCAACAACCCCTTCAACATCAGGCGCCGGCTCCGCTCAGTCAAACGTGCTTGATCACAAAAAAATCACGGATTTTTTTTATGAGTACAGAGCCCGTTGGATAAATATCGCTTATGCTTTCGGCTTGACAATGCAGGACGTGGATGCGATAAATCTGGGTTGCCGTTTCCCAGAAGACAGCATGAATTCGGTGCTCAGTCAAGTATTGGATCTGAAACAGGCGGCCGGCGAAGAACTGAGTTTACAAGATATCAGACTAGCTTTAGAGAAATTACGGCATAACTATGTTTTAGTTTTACCGCTTGAAAAATTTGAAGGACTAATAGGTAAAAATCCCAATCACTTCTATTGTGAGCCAACACGCCGGCCGGAACCACTGGAGCCGGAAAACCCGCCCCCGGCCGTTACTGACAACCCGGCGGAGATTCAGCAGCTCAAACAAGCGCTCGAAAAAGAGCGGCAGGATAATGCGGTGCTGAGAATATGGCTTCGTGAGAGTACGGATGAAAAAATAAAAATGCGGCGGGATTTGGACAATCAGGTGCTGAAGTATCAGTCAACAAAAGAGTTTTATGAAGGCGTCTTAATAAGTCTGCAAGCTGAGAACAGGCAAAATTCGCAGCGATGGGAGCAGGAAAAGCAAGTGCTTTTACATCATATCAGTCAGCAGCAACAACAAACCCTGGATTCAGTGTCTGACTCGCCGGCCTTAGCTGACAGAGACAGGGAGCGTCAAGGCAGTTCAGTAGTCGTACCCGCGGCTTCGGATAAGCCGCTCGGTCAAGTCGCGATAGTGGCGCCGCGGAACGCCGGGGTGAGTCCGCGGCCCGGCCCGGTGACGCTGTTACCCTCTTTGCAAGACACAAAGATCGAAATAGGGGTGTTCAGCGATTTCGGCATAGAATCTAAGCTCCGGTTTTACTGGTCAGACTTACTCCATGCCTTCAATTCAGCCCGGGCGGAATTTAGCGGCTCTTGTCCGGATATCTCTGACTTGGAATTCGAAACCATCAGAAAACAACATACTGAAATTGATGGCAGGTACCAAGCGGCGGTGGAAAAAATGCTCGCTCACAAGAATATGACGTATGGCGACTTTGAACGTCAATAAACTAGCCAAAGTATTTGGTGTTAAGAAAATTACCGCAATTTGCTGATGCTGATGAGGTTAATATCAATGAGGTGATCGAGGCGTTAAATAGTATACCCAGTAGTTTACCCGTTTAAAAACAGGCCGCGACGGGTCAGCGCACAGAAACCGGGGCGTCAAAAAAGCGAAAAACTTACCGCCGGGTACTGATACAAACCTGATCCCGGCCTTTCTTGTTCGCGTCATATAAGGCTGAGTCACATTAACAAAATTTAATTTTTATCGGTAAGGCGGCGGGGTTAAAATTGTCGCTCGGTTGATTAAACTGGCAAAATAATGATTAATAATGCATTAAGATACGGGATAACATGCCCTTCAACAACCCCTTCAACAACCCCTTCAACATCAGGCGCCGGCTCCGCTCAGTCAAACACGCTTGCGGGTGAATCTGACTGGCGATATACCCTTAATCACCAAAAAATCAATGACTTTTTTTATGAGTACAGAGCCCGTTGGGAAAATATCGCTTATGCTTTCGGCTTGAACATATCGGACGTGGACGCAATAAATCAGGATTGCCGTTACACAAAAGACAGCATGAAAGCGGTGATCAGTGAAGTAGTCAGGCGTAAACGGCAGGCCGGCGAAGAACTGAGTTTACACGATATCAAACATGTTTTAAAAGAAATATGGTATAGCTATTGTGTACCGCTTGAAGATTTTGAAAGACTATTAAGGGAAAATCCCAATCACTTCTATTGTATGACAACAAGCCGGCTGAAACCGCGGGAGCCGGAAAACCCGCCCCCGGCCGTTACTGACAACCCGGCGGAGATTCAGCAGCTCACACAAGCGCTCGAAGAAGCACGGCGGGAAATTGCGGAGCTGAAACAAGCACTCGATAAGAGCCGGGAAGACAACGTAAAAATGCGGCGGGATCATGAAAATCAGGCGACAAAAAATCAGAAATTGAGCACCCAAATAACAAATATGACAGCTGAATTCACAACAATGTCGCAGCAACAGGTGCGGGAAAAGAAAGAAAAGGAAACTCTGCAGGATGAGATTACGAAAATAAGGAAGCAATTGGAGCGGGAAAAGCAAGAAAAGGAATTGGTTTTACATCATGTCAGTCAGCAGCAACAACAGCAAACCCGGGATTCAGTGTCTGACGCTCCGGCCTCAGCTGACAGTCACAGGGAGCGTCAGGGCGGTTCAGTCGTACCCGCGGCCGCGAAGCTGCAGCCTTCGGGTAACACGTGCTCTTTGATTGCGAGAGTGGAACCTTTAGACGCCGGGGCGAGTCCGCGGCTCGGTGCGATGACACCGCGGATCGGCCCGGTGACACCGCGGACCGACGCAGTGACAACGCTTATCAGCGCGGTGACCCCCGCTTTGCGAGACACTAAGATCCAGGTATGGAATCTCATCAGTGGCTCCGTAAAATATAGACTCCAGATTTACTGGTCAGAGTTAATGCATGCCTTCAATTTAGCTCGGCAGGACTTTTCCGGCGACAGTTTGATGATCCATGACGGGGAACATGAGGCCATCGCAAGAGATAATAATAACACTAGTGACAAGTACACAAAGGCGGTGAACAAAATGCTCGCTCGCAAGTCTATGACGTATGGCGACTTTGAAAGGGTGTTAAGAAAATTACCGCAATTTACTGATGAGGTTAATATCAATGAGGTGATCGAGGCGTTAAATAACTCAGCCCGGTAAGCCGCGGCCGCGACGAGTCAGCGCGCTGAAACCGGGGCGTCAAAAAAGCAAAAAAACTCACCGCCGGCTACGGATACAAACCTGATTCCGGCCTTTCTTCTTCGCGTCATATAAGGCTGAGTCGGCTCGTTTCAGCGTCTGTTCGAAGCGCTCGCCTTTGCCGTGCTCAGCTACGCCGGCTGAAATCGTCACACTGACGGTTTTGGCGGTTTTGCGGTTGTGACCGCGGAGCGTGATGTGATAAGCCTCAACGGACTGCCGGACTTTTTCCAGGTGCTCAAGCGTATCAGCCGATGACTTACGGGAGAACACTACGGTAAATTCCTCACCGCCGTATCGGAACACCTTGCCGCCGCCGGTGATGTCAGACAGTTTACCGGCCACCAGCCTCAGAACCTGATCGCCGACATCATGACCGTAGGTGTCGTTGAATTTTTTAAAATGGTCGATGTCAATCATGGCGACACTGTATTTCGGCCCTAAGGATAATACCAGATTGTACAAAGCCCGGCGGGAGGGCAGATTGGTCAGCTCATCCCGGTAAGCCAGCGTGTACGAGTCAGACAAAACGCTGATCAGATAGAGCGCCGCTAACAGCGTCAGTAAGATCGAAGTCGGGAACAATGCCGGATAAAAATATTTCAGCGACCACACCGCGAAGCTCAGAGCGATAGCGGCGGCTGTCAGACCGCCGGTTCTGACGGTCGCCGCGCAGATCAGTAACAGACAGATAAGCCAGGGTAAAATGTCCAGTAAAGTGTCTGACGCCAGCGGCGGCGCGGTAACCAGGAGCAAGCCGAGGATGTCGCTCTGATACTGATGCCATAAATAAGCCGCCGCGAATAACACCCCGATGATCAGCAAATTCAGCAGGGTAAACACTGACGCCAGACCCCTGTCTTTACTCAGCGACAGAAAGGCCGTTATCGCGCTTAAAAATGAGAAAAGCATTAACTCATTTTGCCGTAACACCTGATTATCGAGGATTAAGCCGCGCTCCGCCGCGAAATAGCCCGTAAACATCAGCGCCATATAGCTCAGGCGGCCGCGGCTGAATTGCGCGGCAATGACCGCTGAAACGGGCAATAACCACAGCGGCAGCTCGCGCAGAAACGGCCGCCAGCTGTGCCAGTGTTCCTGCTGCGTATAAATCGCTGATAAACACACGAACGCGGCGAAAAAAGGCACGGCGGCAACGCGAAGATTTTGAACGTACTTCGTCAAAGCAAACCCCGGTTCAGAAAGTAATGAAAAGTATAGATCCGGCGCGTATCATAGCAAAATAAGCGCCGGAAAATGATAAATCCTCAGAAGACTCAGCCCAATTGTCCCGCTATCATCAGCTCTTTGGACTCAGGCACTTCATTATAAGACAGCACATGTAACCCTTTAGCGAAAGCCAGCGCGTAACGCGCCAGAATCGGCCTGAGCTGCGGCGGGACCAGCAGGGTCGGCGTATGACCCTGCTCTTTCGCTTTCGCTAACAGCTCAGGCATATACTGCTGGATCTGCGTCAGTAACCGCGGTTCTATCGGAAAGCTGTCCAGTGAGACATTTCCCTGCTGCTGCGCCTGATTAAGCGCCGTCATCAAAGTCTGCTCAAGCTCCGGCGCCAGCGTCATCACGTTCACTTTGCTGACGTTACCGACAATGCCGTGCAGAATACTGTTACGCAGGGCGCAGCGCACGTCCGCGGCCAGCAGAACCGGATCTTTGCTGTTCTCACCGCAATCGAGCAAAGTCGTGGCGATGGTCCGGATATCCTGCAGCGATACCTGTTCCCTGAGCAGTAAACGATAGACCTTTAACTGCTGAATCGGCGTCAGCGCCGCGCTTAACGCCTCCGCCAGTTTCGGCGACTGCCTGGACAGGCGATCATTGAGTGCGATCACGTCATCGTGCTGCAGCATTTCCGGCAGTGACTCACGGATAAGTTTACTCACATGCGTCGCGATAACGGTGGCGTTATCAACCACAGAGTAACCCAGATTCAGCGCCTTGGATTTTTGCGCGTTTTCAATCCAGACGGCGTCCATATCGTAAGCGGGATCTTTGGTGATGATGCCGTCAAGTTTGCCGTGCACCGCGCCGCTGTTGATCGCCAGTAATTTGTCCGGCTCAAGCTCGGCGAGCACGACAGGCGTGCCCGTGATACTGATCTGATAAGCGTTCGGCGCCAGTGACAGGTTGTCGCGGACGCGGACCTCGCTCAGCAGAAATCCTGCTTGCTCCGACAGCGTGCGGCGAATGCCCGTCAGACGTTTTTGCAGCTCAGCGCCTTTCGCCCGCTCAACCAGATGTACCAGACGATAACCCAGACGCACCTCGATCAGATCCGTGTAAGGCAGCGAATCCCAGCTCGGCGCCGCCGGCTCTGAAAGGTTTTTCTCCGCCGCTTCCTCAATATCGAGATCCTGCGCCGCGGACGGCTGATACCGATATTGCCGCCAGGCGGCGAAACTGAGAATGGCGGCGAACGTTAAGAACACCAGCGCCGGCATGCCGGGCACGATACCCAGTACCACCATCACGCCCGCGGCGGTCGCCAGAGTCTTAGGATTCGCCAGCAGCTGCCGGCTTAACTGCTGCGGCATTTCCTCGGCGTCAGAAACACGGGTAACGATAATCGCCGCCGCCGTCGCCAGCAGCAGCGACGGGATCTGCGCCACTAAACCGTCACCTATGGTCAGTAACGCGTAAGTTTTGAACGCTTCAGCGGCGCTGAGGTCGTGCATGAACACGCCGATAGAGATACCGCCGATAATGTTGATCGCCAGAATCAGCAGACCGGCGACGGCGTCACCGCGAACGAACTTTGAGGCACCGTCCATTGAACCGTAAAAATCGGCCTCACGCGCAACATCCTGACGGCGTTCCTTGGCTTGTTCCTGACTGATAATGCCGGCGTTTAAGTCGGCGTCGATCGCCATCTGTTTGCCGGGCAGGGCGTCAAGGGTAAAACGCGCCGACACTTCCGAGATACGCTCACCGCCTTTGGTGATCACTACAAAGTTGATGATCATTAAGATCAGGAAGATCACCGCGCCGACAACATAGTTACCTCCGATCACCACCTCACCGAAGGCCTGGATCACCCGGCCGGCGGCGTCACCGCCCTGATGACCTTCAATCAGAACCACACGGGTGGAAGCCACGTTCAGGGTCAGGCGCATTAAGGTGGCGAGCAGCAGCACGGTCGGGAATACCGAAAACTCAAGCGGCCGCCTGATGGAAACGCCGACCAGCAGCACCATGATCGACAACACGATGTTGAAGGTAAACAGAATATCCAGTAACCAGGGCGGCAGCGGCAAAATCACCATCGCTAACATGGCTAAAAGCATGACGGGGATCCCGATATATGCTCGATTACCTGAAAGTAACTTGGTAAACACACTCATGCTGGTTAATACCTCTTAATCGTGTCGTAAATGGGGCGGAATAATAAAATCAGGCAAAGGCGCCGGCGCTTTCTGCCTGCCCTGACGCGCCGCGCGCAGCCGCGTCACATAACTGAGCACATGGGCGATGGCCACAAATAACGCGGCCGGAACCTGCTGCTCCACTTGCGTTGAGTAGTAAACGGCGCGGGTTAACGCCGGGCTCTCGACCACCTCAACACCATGCTTTTGAGCGACTTTTTTCATGTATAAGGCCAATTCGTCCGTGCCTTTGGTGACCACGTACGGCGCGTCGGATTTTTGCTCATCGTATTTGAGCGCCACGGAATAATGGGTCGGGTTAACCAGTAACACATCGGCCTGCGGTATCGCCACGTCAGCGCGGGAGCGGCTGATCTTCTGCTGAAGCTGACGAATGCGTCCCTTAACTTCCGGCGAGCCTTCCTGCTGCTTATGCTCTTCTTTAATTTCCTGTTTGGACATCCGCAGCTCTTTTTCATGCTGCCAGAACTGATAAGGCACATCGATAAACGTGATGATCAGCAGGCCGACGGATAAATACAGCATGCCGAGCGCCAGCGTATGAATGCCCTGAGAGATCGCCTCATCCACGGGCAGCTGGCTATATCCGAGCAGAACAGGTAACTCACCGGATAGCATGTTGATCATAATCCCCGCGAGCAGCACGACTTTAAGCACGGATTTGAGCAGCTCGACCAGAGAGCGGGTTGAAAAAATCCGGCCGATTCCTTTAACCGGATCGATGCGGTTATATTTAAAGCCGAGGTTTTTACCGCTTAACACCATGCCGCCGGGCAGAGAACCCGTGATAACGGTCGTGACCATCAGCACCAGCAGCATCGGCGCTAACATCGTGATGACGGACAACAGCGCCGAGGCTAAGTGCCGCTGCATCATGCCGCCGTCACGCAAGGCCGCTTTATCTATCATCATGCTGAACCGGGTAAGCTCGCTAATCTGTGAGGCGATGGCGTCTTGATAGCCCATCAGCAGCCCCGCGCCGACCATGATCAACGCTGACGAGGCGAGATCTTTCGAGCGCGGAACCTGACCTTCCTCGCGGGCTTTTCTCAGTTTCTGGGGCGTCGCCTTCTCGGATTTATCCTGCGCGCTGTTATCGCTCATCGATCCTCCCCGCCTTAAACGCCGCTGACGAAATTTCGCATGCTCAGCAAGGCTTCAACGCAGAAGTCACTGTAGCGGGACGGCAGGCCGGAAAATGAAAACAGCACGCAAAACAGCCCGGTTAACATCGACATCGGGAAGCCCAGCGCGAAGATGTTCAGCGAAGGCGCGGCGCGGCTGAGTACGCCAAAGGTGATATTCACCAGCAGCATGGCAATGATTACCGGCAAGGCCACCATAAAAGCCGAGGCGAACATCCAGCCGAACTTGGCGACCAGCGCCATCAACGGCAGAGCGAATACGCCGCCGCCGACCGGCCATAAATGAAAACTGTCCGCCATAATGCCGATACTGACAATGTGACCGTCCAGAGATAAAAACAGTAAAATGGCGTAAATCAGCAGCCACTGACCGATAACCGGATTGGCGCTGCCGCTTGACGGGTCGTTCATCATCGCCATCGCCAGGCCCATCTGCATGGCCATCATCGAGCCGAGCAGGGTCATGGTTACGATCAGCATATTGACAAATAACGCCATCATCGCGCCGACCAGCAACTGCTCCGCCGCCACTAAAACCCCGTTGACTGACAGCGGGTCAATCTCCGGCATGGACGGCAGAACAGGGACTAAGACACCGGATATCAAGGCTGCCAGCAACAGACGGGCGGTTACCGGAATATAGCTGCTGCCCAGCATCGGCATCAGGGTAAACGCACCCATCAGACGGCAAAACGGCCACCAGAAAAGCCCGGTAAAACTCACGATCTGTTCGGTAGTAAGCGCTAACACAGGACTAACCGATAATATGCGGAATGTTATAAAACAGCTGCCCGAACAGATCGCCCAGTTTGGTCAGCATCCAGTTTCCGGTAAAAAGTACGGTGAGCAGGGTAAAGACCAGCTTGGGGAAGAAGCTCAGCGTCTGTTCGTTAACCTGAGTGGCGGCCTGAAACACGGCAATGATC
This sequence comes from Parashewanella sp., assembly GCA_965200795.1. GTDB lineage: Bacteria > Pseudomonadota > Gammaproteobacteria > Enterobacterales > Shewanellaceae > Parashewanella. The sequence continues at coordinate 248,415 of CBDAVB010000018.1, read as the reverse complement.
AGACCGAGCAGCAGGCTGGGTACGATCAGGACGCTGACCATTGCCACCACCAGATAAATGGCGTCGGCGAAAATTGCGGTGAGTTCATTCACATTCATATTGTTATCCCGTCAGCCGAAACTGGCGACTAAGGTATTTACCGTCATCGACCAGCCGTCCACCAGCACAAACACCATCAGCTTAAACGGCAGAGAAATGATCAGCGGCGACAGCATCATCATCCCCATGGACATCAGCACACTGGCGACCACCAGATCAATCACTAAGAAAGGCAGGTACAATAAAAAACCGATCTGAAAAGCGGTTTTGAGCTCGCTTAACACAAAGGCCGGCATTAATACCAGAAACGGCGCTTCATCCGCGGTTAAGTTCGCCGGCTCACCGGCGATTTTCAGCAGCAGCTCCAGATCCGTCTCCCGGGTCTGAGCCAGCATAAATTCGCGCAGCGGCCGTTCGGCGCGATTTACCGCTTCCGGCAGTTCAATCGTGCCCTGATCGTACGGAACAAAAGCGTCCTCATAGATCGCGTTACCCGCGGGGCGCATAATAAAAAGCGTAATTACCAGAGCGATGCCGATTAAAATACGGTTAGGCGGACTTTGCTGCAGACCGATCGCCTGGCGTAAAATCGCCAGCACGATAATGATCCGGGTAAAACCGGTCAGCATCATTAACAGCGCGGGCAGCAAACTCAAGACCGTCATCAGGGTCAGAATTTCTAGTTTGATGTTGACGGACTGCTGCTGATCGCCGTCTGATAATGTCAGTAAAGTCAGGCCCTCAGACGCGCCGGCGGCGGGCGCGAGAAACAGTCCGGCAATCAGTAATACTCGCCACATTGGTCTTACATTTCCCATAGGATTTACAACTGAGTGGATTCGACTTCGAGTAAACGGACGCCGTAACGGCCGCTGACTTCAACGACTTCGCCGCGTCCCAGCAGGGCGCCGTTGACGCGGACGTCAAGCGGCTCGCCGACCATGCGATCCAGCATGATCACGTTACCTTCGCCCATTTCGGTTAATTCACCGAGCGAGACTTCAGCGCTGGCAAGCTCTAAGGTCACCTGTACAGGGAGCTGGCGGAAAAAAGACATGTCTTTTTTTGGCTTACCGGCGCTGGGCAGCTCCGGCGGCTCCTCGTCATTGAAAATATCAGCATCCAGCAGCAGATCTGAGTCAGCTAATAAATCTTGTTCACTCATGTTATTTTTCCTCGTCTTGAACTTTAGTGATTTTGGCTACCATTTGACCCCGGTCGGTATAAATATCGGCGTCGTAAAGATGATGCCCGGCCACTTTGACCGGGCAGCCGGAGTGGAGAGTAAAAGGTAAAATATCACCGGGGCGTAATTGATTGAGTTCCGTCATGCTGGTGGTGGTTTTACCTAACTCGACCTTCATTTTTACGGGAATTTGTTTGTTTTTTTCCTGAAGTTTTTCTGATAAGTCAGCCGCGGGTTCTTGTTCCGCGGGCTGGTTTGAGAGCAAGCTGAGCAGGTGTTCATTGACACAAAACCGCATAGCGGTGCTATAACAGTCTTTCGCGAAATGCATGGTCCAGATCACTTGCGCGTTGATCTCACTGGCGCTGGTTAACAAAGTTAATTCAATGTCATCGCTGTCCAGCGACAAACCGGGTAAGGCTTTTAACGCGGCGAGCATAAAACGTTTCGCTAAGCGAAGCTCAGAATGACTCGGCGGCAATAACGGTGATTTCACAGGGCTGCCGGGGCTGCCGTAATAACAGCTGGCGAGCTGATCCAGGGTCGAGCGGTCGATACTCCACCAGGCAAGGGTATTACCCTGATAAAGCAGAGTAAACCAGGATTGCTTTAAATTCGGGTCAAAAATTTCGGGAGATGAGTTTTGGGTAATATTTTCTAACGCTGAATGCCCTTGTCTGATGATCGGCATTAACAGGGCGTTGGTTATATTTAATATTGACCGCTGACTGGACTTAAGCTGAGTGAATAATCTGCTTCTGGCCAGTTTCTCATTGGTTAACGCAATCGGTCTGATTTCGTTTGTTTCAGTTTTTTTTAATAAAACTGCTTTAGATGTCGTTTTCATTTTTATATTGATATTAATTTGTCAGGTGTCAATAAATTGTCTTTATATTTTTATGTTAAATGAATGTCACATCCCTGATTATTATTTTAGGCATAAATTTATTTGCGCTAAATAACTTTTTTGACACTTGATAAACTTTTGACACTAAAGTTCAACTCTTTAAATTACAGTTAAAACATATTGTTATAAATTTATTTATTCTTAAGTGTATGTTTTTATGAATACCCTTATATGACCTGTGATTCAGGCTTGTTATGTAACAATGCCGAATTTATCTTATTTATTATCGTCTGGTCAATTAATATTGTGCCTAAATAAATAATGTGAATTTTGTGAGCTATTTTATTTTACAAATAAGGTTAATTTGTGTTTAATTGTGCCCGTTGTTAATTCTTATTACCTTAAAGTTTAATCCTGTTGTTTTTATATTTCTAAAGTGAATAATCCAATAGTGTTAATGCTCTTATTATTTATATGGAACTGATATCTTAATGAAGATATTTACAATAATAAAAACGAACTTTTTGCTTTCGCTGACGTTTTTTTCCGCCGCTGTTTTCGCCGACGTTTTCCAGACTGAATTAGAGCGAACTCAGTGGCATTTTGAAGGTGACAGGTTTGCCTGCCGGATTTCCCATGATATCAGCGGCTTCGGCGAACTCGATCTGATCGCCGCACCTGACGCGTCACTGGAACTTCAGGTGAGCAGCCAATGGCTCAATCTTGAAAACACACAAATACGAGCCGACGTCGTTGTTCCCTCATGGCACCGGGATCAGCATACCGAATACCCTTCATTTACACTGGCCGCGCAAAATAAACAGCTGGCATCGGTCAGTGATGACAGGCTGATCTTCTTTCTCAATAGCGTCGCCGGCGGTCACGGCATTCAGATAACGCTGAACAACGAGATCGGAGAAACGTTTTCAGCCGTGGCTAACGGCATCGGCTCTAAGTTCGTTAGCGAGCAGTTTCGCCATTGCTACGCCCGGTTATTACCCAAACCTTATTCCTATGTGCGCCGGGTTGACCTCACCTTTGACTCCGGCCGCAGCGGGTTAAATCAAAACCATGAACAGGATCTGCAAGCCGTCGCGTTATATGTGCGAGCGGATCCGAGCGTCGAAAAAGTGCTGGTTGACGCGCACGCTGACGGTAACGGTCATCACCTCGCGAATCTGGTGTTAAGTAAAGCGCGCGCCGACGAGGTGGCTTCGCGCCTCGTCGAGCTGGGCTTAGCCGCGGATATGATTGAAGCGCGTCATCACGGTGAGCGTATGCCGTTAGTCAGCAACGCCACCGCAAAAGGACGCGAATTGAATCGCCGGGTGACGGTTAAACTGGTAAAAAAAAGACAGGTGGCTGAATAATGAATAACTACGGCATCCGGTTTCACGGGCATCAATTATCCGAGACAAACCTGAGGGCGCTCGAAAGTGAAGGCTTTAGCGTCTTAAGTCATGACAATGACGCTCCGTGGCTGAGTTTAGTTGATCTGTCTGAAGTCGCCTCCGGGCAACTTGAATACGAATTAAACCGGGTTTCAGGCAAAAATAAAGTCGCGCTGTTAAACGCCGAGCAGAGTGAGCATGCCGCCGCGGCGATGAGGCAGGGCGTGCAGGATTACCTGTTGTTACCTTTACAGCGGCAGCAGCTGCTGGCTCTGGCCATCCGCTTAAGAGAGTTAGAAAAAACCAGCCTTAATTATATTGTATCCTCGCCGGTCAGCCGTCAGTTACTGATGCTGGCGCATCGCTCCGCGATGACGGAAGCGTCAGTGTTAATTACCGGTGAGAGCGGCACGGGTAAAGAGCCGCTGGCAAGATACATACACCAGAACTCCGCCCGCGCGGACAAACCTTTTGTCGCCATTAATTGCGCGGCGATTCCTGAGAGTATTTTAGAATCCTTGTTGTTCGGCCACAGCAAAGGTGCGTTTACGGGGGCGCAGGCGGATCAGCCCGGTAAATTCGAATCGGCGAACGGCGGCACCATATTGCTTGACGAAATCGGTGAAATGCCGTTACTGCTGCAGGCGAAATTATTGCGGGTATTACAGGAGCGTGAGGTTGAGCGCCTCGGCGATCATAAAACCGTCGCGCTGGATATCCGTGTTATCGCGGCGACCAACCGCGATCTCAGAGAAGCCGTGAAAAGCGGGATCTTCAGAGAAGACTTATTTTACCGCTTAGATGTTCTGCCGCTCAGAACCCTGCCGCTCAGAGAGCGCCGCGGCGATATTCTGCCGTTAGCCGAGCACTTCCTCGATAAATACAAAACGGACGCGCAGGAGCATCATTTCAGTGATCAGGCTAAGCAGGTGTTAACGGCGTATGACTGGCCGGGTAATGTGCGTGAGTTAGAAAACTGCGTTCAGCGCGCGCTTGTCCTCAGACGCGGTCAGGCGATTCAGGCCGCCGATTTAGGTATAGTGGTCAGGTCTCACGCTGTCCTTATCGAATCACCGGAAACCGGTTTAAAACAGTCTAAGCAGCAAGCTGAATTTCAATATGTCATCGACGCTTTGAAACGCTTTAACGGGCGTCGCTGCAATACCGCGCAATTCCTTGGCATGACTACCCGAGCCCTGCGTTACAAACTGGCGCTGATGCGTGAGCACGGCATTGATGTTGATTCGATTCTTGATCAGGCGAAAGCGGCTTAACGTCAGAGACAACAATAAGAATAATCAGGATAAAGATGAATACCTTAGACTCAGGTAACCGAACCTTATTACAACAACTCGACCGCTATAGAGAAGTGGCGAAAGGCGAAATTAACATTCGTCGTAACCCTGATGAATCCGGCGCCGCACCGGTATCATTCGCTGAACTCATGTCGCGGAAAGTGACGGCGATTAATGCCGATCAAAACACGTCTTCGGCATTAACGCGGGCGGTGGACAGCGGTCAGAGTGATGATCTCGTCGCAGCCATGGTCGCCTCGCAGAAAGCCAGTCTTTCTTTTTCCGCCATGGTTCAGATCCGTAACCGTCTGGTTCAGGCGTTTGATGACGTCATGAAAATGCCGATTTAATTAATCTTTGGATGTTCCCTTTATGACAACGACCTTAACTCAGCCAGAACCCGAAATGGTCACGCACGCTCAGGGTGGCAACCTATTCTCAACGGCTAAACAAAAATGGCGGTCCTTTAACGGCAGTGACAAGCAGGTGCTGGTACTGGCGGTTTTAGCCGTTGTCGTCGCCTGTGTTATTGTGCTGGCGTTATGGAGCGCCAGCCAAGGTTACCGTGCCTTGTACGGCAAACAGGAACAAGTTGATACCGCCAAAATTATCGAGGTGTTAGAATCTGAGGGTCTGGATTATCAGCTTGAGGCGAATACCGGTTTAGTGCTGGTTAAAGAAGAAAAGCTGGGCGCCGCGCGAATGATGCTGGCGGCCCGAGGGGTTAAGGCTAAAGTACCCTCAGGAATGGAAGCGCTGGATAAATCAGGGATCGGCACCAGCCAGTTTTTAGAGCAGGCGCGTTATCGTCACAGTCTGGAGGGTGAACTGGCCCGCACCATTATGGCGTTAAAAGTCGTGCGTAACGCCCGTGTTCATTTGGCGATCCCGAAAAAATCCTTATTTATCCGCCAAAAGCCCGAACCGGCCTCGGCGTCAGTGATGCTCGACTTGTACGCTGACGCCAACCTGACACCGCAGCAGGTTGAGTCTATCGTTAATCTGGTTTCCGGCAGTGTCACGGGCATGAAGCCGGAGCGTGTTCAGGTGGTGGATCAAGAGGGTAATCATCTGAGCTCAAGCATCAACGCGGGTTCGGACATGACGCAGTCCCGTGACCGCCAGCTCAAATACACCGGCGAACTGGAACGCGGTCTGATTGAGCGGGCGTCTGATATGCTGCTGCCGATTTTGGGGCCGGACAATTTTAAGGTGCAGGTGTCCGCCAGGGTTAATTTTAACCAGATTGAGGAAACCAAAGAGTCGCTTGATCCGGCCACGGTGATCCGCAGTGAGCAGGTCTCCCGTGATGAAAGTAACGCCGACATGGCGCTGGGCATTCCGGGGGCGTTAAGCAACCGGCCGCCGTCAGCTGACGCGGATAATGATAAAAATCAACGCCGGAATCTGCGTGAGCAGAACAAGCGCCAGTTCGATGTGGGCCGCTCAGTCAAACACATCAAATATCAGCGGATGCAGCTGCGGAATCTGTCGGTTTCGGTACTGCTTAACCGTCAGGCGGCGGGTGAAACCGGCTGGACGGAGGCTCAGCAGCGGCAGATCAGCCAGATGGTGCAAAACGCCATCGGTTTTAACCGCGAGCGCGGCGATCAATTCAGCATCAGCAGCTTTAACTTCGCGCCGGCGGCCGTGACGCCGTTTGAGCCTGTGCCCTGGTGGCAGGCGGAAACCTATCAGGTTTATTTACGTTACCTCATCGGTTGTTTACTGGGTTTCGGTTTGATCATTTTTGTGTTACGTCCTTTAGTGAAGCATTTAACACGTACGGCTGAACATAATTTTCAGGATAAGACCAATGCGGACGCGCGGCCGTTATTAAGCGCCGACGCTGAAGCCGGGCAAAATGACGCGGTGAACGCGCTGCCGGACTCGGTACAAACCCCTGAGCAGGCCGCCGTATCCGAAGCCGAATGGATGAGCATGCACGGATTACCTGAACCGGGTTCGCCGCTCACGGTCAAGCTTGAGCATTTAGGTCTGCTGGCCGATAAAGAGCCGGCGCGGGTGGCGGAAGTGATAACCCACTGGATCAAAGACACCGAAGACAGTAAGGATCAGTAGTATGAACAATGTAGAGCAGGCGGCGATGTTACTGCTGAGTATGGGAGAAAAGGGCGCGGCGCAGGTTATGGCGCACCTTGACCGCCATGACGTCCAGCGCTTAAGCCACAAAATGGCGAGGCTGTCGAGTATCAGTCAGCATGAGGCCGGTGAGGTACTGGGGCGCTTTTTTAATGAGTACCGTGAGCAGTCGGGTATTGCCAGAGCGTCACGTTCTTATTTGCAAAAAACACTGGATCTCGCGTTAGGGGATCGGGTGGCGAAGGGGCTTATCGACAGCATTTACGGCAATGAAATTAAAACGTTAGTCAAGCGTCTGGAGTGGGTCGATCCGCAGTTGTTAGCCCGTGAAATCGCCCGTGAACACTGTCAGTTACAGGCCGTGCTGCTTGCGTTATTGCCGCCTGAGAGTGCGGCGCAGGTATTACGCGGGCTGCCCGAGACGTCGCGGGACGAAGTGTTAGTTCGTATCGCGCAGCTGAGCGAGTTAGATCGCGACGCCGTGGATGAGCTGACGGAACTCGTTGAACGCTGCATGCTCATCGCGATGGAAAAAAGCCACACCAAAGTGTCAGGTGTCCGTCAGGTGGCCGATATTCTCAACCGTTTTGACGGTGACCGCGAGCAGCTGATGACCATGATCAAACTGCACGATAATGAACTGGCCGGTGACGTTACCGATAACATGTTCGACTTCATCATTCTCGGCCGCCAGAAGCCGGATACGCTTCAGGACATCATTTCCGCCGTGCCGCCGGAAGTGCTGGCGGTTGCCGTTAAGGGGATTGCTCCCGAGCTTAAAGCCAGCCTGATGGGGGCGTTACCGAAACGTATGTCGTCGGCGATTGAAACCCAGTCAGAAGCGCTGGGTTCAGTACCTTTAAGCCAGGCGCTGGCGGCGCGCAAAGAAATCATGCAACTGGCTAAGCAAATGAGTGATGACGGTGAGATTGAGCTGCAGTTGTTTGAAGAGCAGGAAGTGGAATAATGATGAAACCTTCAAATTCAATTTTAAATAAATCCTTATCGCAAAAAGTGCGTTTGCACCGTTTTCCTCCTTTGCTGCAATCCGTGCGCGAGCAGGAGCTGAATGAAGCAAGTGCCGCATGGGATGATTATCAGACCAAATTTGACAAAGGTTATGATGAGGGCCTTCAGCAAGGACATGACGCCGGTTTTTCATCGGGTGAGGAACAAGGAAAGCAAGCTGGCTATAATACCGGCTTTAAACAAGGCTTAGAAGAAGGGCAGGCTCAGGGTCGAGCCCATCTGGACGCGCGGATGAATGAAATGATCGCGCCGCTTTCCGCCTTAAAAGAAATCCTGGAAGACGGCCATAACCAGCATGTGTTACAGCAGCAAGATCTGATTCTGGAGCTGGTGCGGAAAGTTTCTCAGCAGGTGATACGCTGTGAGCTGACCCTGCAGCCGACGCAAATTCTGACGTTGGTGGAAGAAACCCTGGCCGCTCTGCCGGATGACGCGCGGCAGGTCAAAATTCACCTTGAGCCGGCCGCGGTGACCAGACTGCGGGAATTAGCCGCCGATAAAATCAAAGACTGGAAACTGGTGGCTGACGACACCATCACAGCCGGCGGCTGCCGTGTGGTGAGCGAGCACTCCGACGCTGACGCGTCAGTAGAAACGCGGCTCAATACCTGCATGGAGCACGTGGCCGGTAAGCTCGCTGAAATCAGTCAGACAGAGGCGGATAACGGCGGTGACTGAAGCCGTTATTTTAGATTTTCCTGACGTTCCCGTCGCTCAGGTTTACGGGCGGTTAACCCGGGTTAACGGCTTGCTGCTGGAGGCGGTCGGTTGTCAGATGGCGACCGGTGAGCCCTGCCGGATTGAATGCCGTGACGGGCGCTGGATTGAAGCCGAGGTGGTCGGCTTTCATAAAGAAACCTTATGCCTGATGCCCGTCGAGCCGCCCCGAGGATTAATGCCGGGGGCGCGGGTGCTGCCGGTTGCTGACGCGCGCGGAATGCCTTACGGCGACAAACTGCTCGGGCGGGTGATCGATGGTCTGGGTCAGCCGATCGACGATTTAGAAACACGTGCTGATAATAAGCCAGGCCGCGCTCAGACGAACTTAAACCCGCTTAAACGCAAACCCGTCAGTGAAACTCTGGATGTCGGTGTCCGGGCGATTAACGCGCTGATGCCCGTCGGCCGCGGTCAGCGTCTGGGGCTTTTCGCGGGTTCCGGTGTCGGTAAAAGTGTGCTGCTCGGTATGATGACCCGTTTTACCGAAGCGCAGGTGATTGTTGTCGGGCTGATCGGTGAGCGCGGCCGTGAGGTCAGAGAGTTCATCGAAGAATCACTCGGAAGCGAAGGCATGCGGCGCGCGGTCGTGGTGGCGGCGCCGGCGGATACCACTCCCGTGATGCGTAAACGGGCCATGCTCCTGTGCCATGAGATCGCCGCTGATTTCCGCGAGCAGGGTAAACAGGTGCTGCTGCTGGTGGACTCGTTAACCCGCTACGCTCAGGCGCAGCGCGAAATCGCGCTCAGCCTTGGTGAGCCGCCGGCGACCAAAGGTTATCCGCCGTCGGTTTTCGCCACCTTACCGGGTCTGGTGGAGATGTCCGGCAACAGTCAGCACCCGGACGGGACGCTGACGGCGTTTTATACCGTGTTAAGCGAGGGCGACGATCTGCAGGATCCGATCGCCGATTCCGCCAGAGCGATTTTAGACGGACATATCGTGTTAAGCCGGCAGTTAGCCGAGCAGGGGCATTTCCCGGCGATTGATGTCTGCGCCTCGGTCAGTCGTCTCGCCGCTCAGATCTCAACCGACGAACAGTTGCGAAACGCCGGATTACTGCGCCTGCTGCTCAGTAAATATAATGAGGTAAAAGCCTTAATCCCGCTCGGCGGCTATCAGGCCGGACAGGATCCGCAGCTGGACGTCGCCGTGAACAGTTACCCGAGATTGGCCGGGTTTCTTCAGCAGGGCATGAATGAGGCCTGTGATATTCCGCGGACATTGGCGCAGCTCGCGGAGCTGACCGGTCAGCTTTCAGGCGGACAAGAATGAGAGCCTTAACCTTATTAAGCGAGCGGGAGAAAAACAAACTCTCGCGGCTGGCCGATGAAAAGCGGCAGTCACAGCAGAAACTGGAGCGGCTGGCGACGCGGCGGCAAGCGCTTGAGCGGGCCGCCGAGAATAACGCTCAGCAGCGCTATCAGCATACCAGCCCCGTGTTACTGCAAAATAACGTTAATATGGCGCTGGCGTTAGAGGCCGTCAGCAAACAGCTTACCCGGCAGCAAATGCTGCATGATCAGGAAAAACAAAGAATAGAAAAACTCTGGAGACGACAGCTCGGCCGGCATTTAGGGTTAGAGGTCGCGCTGGAAAATGCCCGGCAGGAAAAATTAAAACGGATGAATAAGCTAGAGCAGAAATCAGCGGATGAATTCGCCGGCCGGCTTAGCCGCGGTTAGGTCACCGGACTTGTTTTCGCTGAAATCGCGGCCGCCGGTTCAGGTTTTATCCGCCGCAGAATAAAAAGCACCGGAGTGATATTGTTATTAAACACCCAGCTCAGCAGTTCATTCTGCTCCGAGGTGTTACCGACGAAACTGACGTTGGCGTCATTGATGTAAACCGCCTTATCGTCTTCCGTGAATTCCAGATGCGTATAATGACCGCTGGATTGGTTTTTTCCCGACCGGCAGATCACCGACCTGATTTTGTATCCGGTGAAATCAGACCCGGACTCCTCCGGGTCTGAGCCGCGAATCGGGACGTTCACGACCAGATTGCGCCTGACGGCGTTCATGAGTGTCACTGCCGAGCGGCTTATGTTTCTGGTTTGTCGGTTTAATTTCGTGCGATAGGTTGAAATTGTCTGAAAGTCAGCACCGAAAGGCTGTAATTCAATACACAGACAGTCAGGAACGCTGGTACTGACCGGCAAAAGTTTTGACCGGCCTAAGACCACGCCTGTTTCATCGTCTTCTGCCGGGTAAAAAGCGCTTTCGCTTTGTACGGGGGCGTTTTTCCGGATAAAAAATATCTGAGAGTTGTCCTCGTCGGTAATATCCTCCTTCAGAAGAGATTTCAGGTAATCATCAAGCGTCAGCTCATCCTCGCTTACATTGTTATCGAAGGCGACATTCAGCTTTATTTGTTTTTGAACAGGCGCCTCGTTACCGCCTGAATGATCAGCGGGCCAGTCTATCAGTTTACAGTCACGGGTGTCAGATGCTTGTCCTTTTTTATAGACTTTAAGCTGACGGACACATTGTTGTCTGAAGCAGTATCCGGGGGCAACGCCCAGGCCCGTCGCGTCCAGCAGACTGAAAAAAATATCTTTAGCGTCACCTTGTCTGACAATCTTGTGCCGCGTTGAAAAGCCGGTGGATGATAAAAAGCCGTTTTGTTCGCGCTGTAAAGTCGCCAGTCCCATGCACAGGTTATATCGTTCAAAACTGCTGTGCAGCTCATTTTGCGCCGTCTTCACTTCTCGCGCTGACGCTTGCGGGTAACGGTTCAGCGTTTCGAAAAGCTGTCCGGTGGCAAGCTGTAATTTAAAGTAACCGGATACGGGCTGCGCTAATAGTTTCAGATCCGGCCCGCCGTTATCGTCAGTCGCGAGCTTTCGCAGAATTTGTGTGACTTTGTCTTCGCAGTCAGTTTTACTGAAGTCGATTTGTGAAAAATTTAATCCGGCCAGTGCCCCGGCCAAACCGGCATTTTCGCTTTGTCCTGTTATTACGCCGTGCTTTAACATATCCGCGGCTAAGTATAACGGGACATGAGTTTGCTGTTGCGGAGCGTAGTTAAGGGCTTTAAACAGAGAGTTTAACGCCTGAAGAGCCGCGTTGTAAAAGCAGATCATTCCGCCGTTAGGCAGACCCGCGGCTACGGGCGCGGTAGCTCCGGCGGGTAATACTTGTTCCCAGGGTAAGAAAAACTCAATTTTGTGGCATTTTTTCGGCGCGCCGAAGAAAAGAACCAGAATCGTATTCATTTGTGTTAATTTTTGCTCAGCCTGAGTTTTAACATCCGGATTATGTCCGGGGTCACTGAGCTGACGTACCCGCACGCACTCGCCGCCGGCGCAAGCCGTATGATTGCATGCGAATATACTGAAATGACTCTGAAAGGTTAAATGACCGATACCCTCTATTTCCTTGTTCAGCTTGGTAATCGCGTCGTCGATTTTCCGGCTGGTGTCACAATCCCGGCAATCTTTACTGAAGAAACGGGTTAATGATTGTTCAAGCTTTTCTTTCTTTTCTTTGTCAGCGGGAGCGGCGGCGAAAATCTTATTGATATCTTCGTGACGCATAGTCAGGATTGCAAGATTGGCATCCTCCGGCCAGTCGGCCGCGAAGCTCAGATTTTTGAAATCACAAAGTGACACGTGCAGATAAGAATTATTGTTCGCGGCGGCTGAGGCCATAAATATTAACTCCCGTAAAATAAAACAGATAAACTGATTTTACATTACGCGGATGATCTCAGCATGAAGCGGGGATTAAACCTGCTTCATAAACGCAGCAGTTTCTCAGCGAGAGCGGAGTCAGGACGGATAGCCGGACTCTTTGGTGTTAAGCATTTTATTAATCACCTGCATCTGGCCGGCCAGCAGCTCACCGTTGGCGTCATTTAAACTCTGGCTGCGCTCAATTCGCGCGATCAGTTTCCGCCAGAGATCCCGTGCCCTGCCTTTGACGGGCGCCGGCAGAGCCCGGATCAGCCTTTCCATGCCGATGTTGTTCGCGGGCAGCCCTAAGTGACTCAGCAGCTGACTGCGGTAAACGGCGTTCTTCTTGAGTAACCCGCACAAGTCCCGCTGCTGCCGGTTGTGCTCACTCAGCTTGTCGTTATTACGTTCGAGCATCAGAGTACGCTGCCGCTCAAGCATGGTTGTCAGCTTGCCGTAGCCGCTGATATCCCGGTTAATGCCCTCGATTAACGCTCTTACGATTTCCTTTTTAGTCATGCTCAGTCCCGTGCTGGCGGAACATGGCTTCGGCGACACGCTCAAGATCAAGGTTAAAGGAACCCTCTGTGACGGATTGCCGGACTTCAGCGACCCTTTGTGAGTTCACCTCTGAAATCGTACTGAGCGCCCGCCGCGCCTGAGATAAGATTTCAAAGTCCTGACTGATTTTAGCGGTGTCAGTCTCTGTTACCGCTGCGGAGCCTGATTCCGCTTTCGCGGAAGTTTCAGCCGCGGCGGTTTTCGCGGTTGTAACCGGGCTCACCTGATTAAATTTACTGATTTCCACTGGACAGATCCCTGAATTTTTCTCTGTTTATGAATAAACGACACAAATCTCATAAAACTGAAATCGGGCGGCGGTTTTTTTCCGCGTCTGCCAGCGACGGCAACCGCCTTTTCCGGGATGACAGAATCGCAGAGCCGCGGGTCGTTCGCCGAACGCTTAAGTTATCACTTTAAACTCTTTTAAAGCGTTATCGACTGACTTTAATATTCGGACACGGGATAAAGCCGGAGATCAGAAACATGGCAACAAGATCACCTGAAATTCATTCAATAACAATGCAATATGATGAGCGCGGTAACTACCTTCCTGACACAGACGACAAAGTTAAAATCGCGGCTTTTGGTAACGGCGGTGAAAAAACATTTTTCTTAACAGTAAAAGTAAACAAAAATGAACGATACATAGAGGATTTTCACTTTAAAATAACAAGAACGGAAGGCAATTATGTTCAGGGGTACATGTCGGTAAAATATAAGCTGCAGCCTGTTACCTCTCATCAGCCTTCAGTGGCGTTTAATGACCTCCATCAGGAAAATACTCTTAAAATCGAAACAGTAACAGCTGATTTAAGAAGGTTAATGCAACTTACCTATATTAAAAATCATGAGCTGCTTTTGCCCGCCGATTCTGCCCCGGACTCTGTCTCAGCCCTGAATGAAAAAATTAAGGAACGCAAAGATGAGCTGATTTACCAGGGGTGGCCCATCGGTTCCATGAGTGAGGTGATAACAACGCTGGAATCAAACGGCGTTACGAAAGTGGATATCTTTTTCATAGATAATGATGATGTGCTGACTCAGGGCCGGTCATTTACACCACAAAACAAGTGTACGTGCGGAAGAGCTTCCGGCTCAGCATACGGAGCCGTGGAGCCTGATATCGGCAGCGAGTTGCGGAAAATAAAAGAGCGTTATTCAAACGCCAAGTATTACATTCTCACTAATGTCACAACAGAGGCCTTTGATAAAAAATATCAAGCCTGGGGCGACCATCATGATTTAAGTTATGGTGTCAGATTCCCGATTGAATTTTTCGAAAAAGACGTATTAACCGGTGATTTCTACGGCTGCGAATACGGGCAATTCCATAAAGGAAACTTAGTGAGGCAATACCTGGAGGAAAAATTCAAGGATGAAAATGAGCTGGTCATGGTTTTTATTGATAATGAGGCGAATAATTTAAAATTATTGAGCAAATTTACTTATCAGAGCGAAAGGAAACTGAAATTATATAATCTCAGGTATTACGGAGGGGCGCTTATACAGCTGCTGAATCTTATGACTACCTATGATCAATCGCCTGGTGAGATTCTGGGAAACTGTCCGGATTTACAAGCGAATATGGCATTAGCCGGTTTAGCGGAGCGTGACCCTGATGAGCTGCTCAAAGAGCATTTAAGAGGACTGAATGAACAAAGAGGTCAAAAGCGTTGTGCCTTAACTGACTTGAGCCTTAAAAAGTCACAGAATGTACCCTGATACTAAAACCGGCCTTATGCTAAGCCCGCCGCGGCGCTGTTTATTTTCATTGGCGCGGACGCCGGAGAAAACTCATATTAACAGTGAATTTTCTATACCGGCAAACGCGCCCGGCTTTACTATCCGGAGGTGTTTTTTATGAAACTCGTTTATATCGGCATGACGTTTTTTTGTTCGGCTTTGCTTTTTCCGTCTGCGGGTTTCTCCGGCAACGCCGGCGGTTCCGCTCATCGCGCCGTTGACAAGCCGTTGTCAGGGCAGGTAATCAGAAGCGTCCTTTCATCAAACAACTTCGCCTTGAAAGCCGCGACAGCTGAAAACGGAAAACAGGCATGTCAGCGAGCCGGAAGCGGCGATGAGGAAAAGTACCAGTGTTATCCGATCTTTAATAACAGTAATACGGATCTGAAATTTACCCTGACTGTGTTTGATGACGGTCACGCTTACTTAAAACCCGGGGAACTGACTATTTATAAGTGGCCCGCGGGTTCATTTATGAATCCGTTATCCATTTCGGTTTATAATTTATCAACCGGTAAAATCATTTATGACGGCACGATTAAAAGTATGACGGGGTTAATTTGCGACCCGGAGAAATGCGCCGACTGGCATTAACTGACGCTGAAATTGTAATTGAGCACGGAAGCTGTCACCCAATGTCTGTCCGCCCGCGCGCGGACATTTTAAAATCGGGTGGCGACTTTTCCTCTCGCCACCGGATACGCCACGATGACTTTACCTGAGCTTAAGTTGCGCACCTTTATCGCTTGTCCCTCCCCCCCGGACTGCAGCGCCTCCCCTTGCGTATGAGCCGAGAAGCCCTCATCGCCGGCTTCAATGATCACCCGCTCACCGGCGGACACCCAGATATCCGCCAGCAGTTGTTTCGCCGGTACCGGTGTTAAGCGGCGCAGTTTATGTTTAACCCGCTTGCCTACCAATTGCGCTTTTTTCGTCAGCACCCGCCCCCGCGCTTTGGGAAACTTAACCCACCGCCGGACGATGTCGCCGTCGCTGATGACATGACCCCGCGCCAGGGTATTCGCCGCGACCGGCAGCAGGGCTTTTACGGTCAGCTGGCTGCGGATCATGCCTGATTTTCCGGTCGCGGGGCATCCGGCGCGCCACTGCTGAATGCCGAGTAAGGTATCGCTTTTTTTAGTGAACTGAACCGGCCGCTGACAGTTCGCGAGCGGCTTCATCTGACGGCCGCCGCGTAATGTCAGCCGGGGTCTTAACTGCTCAATCCCGTTGGTTCGCCGCCAGGTTTCCAGTAACGAAAAAATGTGATCCCGCAATTGCCTCTCAACCTCATTTTGCTCACTTCCCGCCTGACTCAAAAGCGGAAAAATCACTAAAACACCCAGGAGGAAGCAGGAAGCTGCGTTTCCCTTTTTTACGCCGGTTTTTTTATAACTTTCTGAATTACTGCTGTTAATTGTTGTTGGCACGGTAGTTGATATTCAGTCTGCATCGTTAATTCATCGCCATACCATACTAGGAGTCGTAATGGCTATCAATCTGGACGCAGCATTAGGGATCCATCCGCGGGCGTTAGACGTCAGGGTCGAGCGCGGTAAGTTACTGGCGGGTAACCTGGCCAACGCCGAAACACCGGGCTTCAAAGCGCGGGATTTAGATTTCAAAGCCATTATGGCGCAAATCGACACGGGCATAAACGCCGGCCGTGATTATCAGGCGATGTACCGCGTTCCTCACCAGACGTCCGCCGATCACAACACGGTTGAGCTTAACAAGGAGCAGGCCCGGTTTTCGCAGAACGCTATGGATTACCAGACCAGTCTGACGTTTCTGAACATGAAAATTTCCGGCTTAAGAACCGCGATAGAAGGGCAATAGGGAAGATTATGTCATTCGCGGATATTTACTCGATTGCCGGCGCCGGCATGCAGGCGCAAACCGTTCGCTTAAACACGGTCGCCAGTAACCTCGCCAACGCGGGCGCGGCCGCGGAAAGTCCGGAGCAGGCTTTTCGCGCGTTAAAACCCGTGTTCTCCGCCGTTTACCAGCAGACCGGTCAGGGTCGGGTCGCGGGCGCGCATGTTCAGGTCGCCGCCGTGGTTGAAAGCGACTCGCCGCCGGAAATGCGTTACGAGCCTCATCACCCGCTGGCGAATGCGGACGGTTACGTCAGTTACTCCAACGTCAATACCGTTGAGGAAATGGCGGACATGATGGCGGCGAGCCGAAGTTTTGAAACCAATGTTGAAGTCATGAACCGTGCCCGCTCCATGCAGCAGGGATTACTGAGATTAGGAGCGAACTGAGATGCAAACGAACGCTATCGCTAATTCTGCCACTCAAGGCTCAGACGCGGTTACCGCTAACGCCAATGACGGGGCGGCACTGCAAAACGAATTTATGACCCTGATGATTGCCCAGCTTAATAATCAGGATCCGACCGATCCGCTCGACCCGAACGAATACGTGTCGCAGCTGGCGCAGTTCTCCCAGGTGGAAAGCCTTGAAAACGTGGTGCTGAACCAGTCCGCGCAAATGACCATGCTGGAGAATCTCGGCATCGTTCAGTCCGCGAACCTGATCGGTAAGCAGGCTATGGTGCCCGCCAGCGCGTTCGAATTAGCTGAGTCAGAGATCCAAGGCAAAGCCTATCTGAAAACCGCCGCTGAAAACCTGACCATCGAAGTCAAGAATGACGCCGGTGAGGTGGTGGGAACCATAGATCTCGGCAGTCAGGAGGCGGGAGACATCGCGTTCAGTATCGATCCTGACGCCTTGGATCTGCCAAAAGGCGATTACCGGATCAGCGCGGTTGTCACCAACGGCGATGACACGGCCGGCGCTGACACTTTTTTGCAGGCTGAAATCCGGAAAGTCCATTTTTCCAGCGCCAAGGGCACCATGATTGCCGAGTTAAGCAACGGCCTGGAGCCCGCTTCGGTGCTGAATATCTCAGAAGTTTCATAACCGGCGGATATTAAAAGAATAAACAGGGAATGACTCCATGTCTTACAATATAGCTTTAAGCGGCCTGACGGCCACGTCTCAAGATTTAAATACCATCAGTAACAACATCGCTAACCAGTCAACCGTGGGTTTCCGCGGCGGTCGCAGCGAATTCGCCGCGATTTACAACGGCGGACAGCCGGGCGGGGTCGGCGTGTTATCCACCACCCAGAACTTCGCCCTGAGCGGTAACTTAACCTACACCGGCCGCGAGCTGGATATGGGTCTGCAAGGTGACGGTTTCTTCGTACTGAACAGCACCGACGGCAATACGGTTTACGCCCGCGCCGGCATGTTCATTCAGGACGCCGAAGGCAATATCGTCGATCCCGCGGGCAACAAACTGCAAGGTTACGTGACCAACGGCGGTCTGCTGCAAACCGGCAACATCACAGACTTAAAAGTTCAGACCGGCGCCATACCGGCAAAAGCCACGACCAGTGTCGGTCTGGTCTCTAACTTTGACGCGCGGGTCGATGTGATTGATCCGGCGACAACGCCGTTTGACGCCGATGACGCCTCGACCTTCCATTCCTCAAATACGGTTTCTGTTTTTGACTCACTGGGTAATGAGCATGCGCTGACTCAGTATTACATCAAAACGGGTTCAAATTCCTGGGATGTGCAATTGCGTATGGACGGTGAGGACGTGACGCCGGCCGGCGGTTACAACCTGACGTTTGATTCTGACGGTAATCTGACTTCCCCGCCGAGCCTTGATTTAACCATTAACGATCCCGCGATCATTGACGGGGCGTCAGATCTCAATTTCGCCGTTAATTATGACGGCAGCACGCAGTACGCGGCGGAGTACAACAACTCCGCTCTGACTCAGAACGGTTACACCTCCGGTGAGCTTAACGGCATTCGCCTTGATGAAAGCGGTCAGTTATACGGCACTTACACCAACGGTCAGGATCAGCTTCAGGGGCAGGTGGTGCTGGCGGACTTCACCAATCCGAACGGTTTAGAGCCGATCAGCAATAACGCCTGGATCGCCGGTAACGCGGCGGGGCAGCCGATTATCGGTACGCCGTCAACGGGTACGCTGGGGTCGCTGAAAGGCGGCTATCTGGAGGGCTCGAACGTCGATTCAACCGCTGAGATGGTGAACCTGATGACGGCGCAGCGTAACTACCAGTCGAACGCCAAAGTTCTGGATACCAACTCAACCATGCAGCAAGCCCTGCTTAATGTGATCTGAGGGATCTCATCATGGATCGGATGCTTTATACCGCGGTGGCCGGCGCGACACGAACCCTTGAGGCGCAGGCCATTCGCGCGAACAACTTAGCCAACGCCGAAACCACGGGGTTTCGCGCTGACTTAGAACGGGTCGAGGCGAAATGGTTAACGCCGACCGGTGACAGTTTACCGACCCGTGTTCTGGCTGAGACCCAGTCCGGTGATTTCAGCCGGCAGTTCGGTCAGGTTAACGCCACCGGACGTGTTCTGGACGTGGCGCTGCGCGGCGAGGGTTACTTAGCGGTGCAAACGCCGCAGGGCGAGGCTTATACCCGTAACGGCGCGATTGAGCCCGACGCCGGGGGGCGGCTAACCGTCAACGGTTATCCCGTGGCCGGTATCGACGGCCCGATCGTCCTGCCTGAATACCGGGAGTTATTCATCGGCGGTGACGGGCGTATCAGCGCCCTGACGGGCAACAACATCTTCCCGGAGGAAGTGGGGCAGCTCAAATTGGTTAACCCGGATTACGCCGATATGCGAAAAGGCTTAAACGGCATGATGTATACCCGCGAGCCCGCTGCGGCCGCCAATGAAACCGTCAGCATCGACAGCGGTTTTTTAGAGTCCAGTAACGTGCGGGCGGTCAACGAACTGATCGCGTCCATGGACTTAAGCCGCCAGTTTGAAGTGCAGATCAAGCTGATGAAAAGCGCGGAGCAGTTAGCTCAGGCGGGCAACAAGTTACTTCGTAACAGTTAACAATAATAAGGAACGGATTCATGCAATCTGCTTTATGGGTCAGCAAAACCGGGCTGGCCGCTCAAGATAAAAAAATGACCGCCATCGCCAACAATCTGGCGAACGTAAACACCACGGGGTTCAAGCGGGATCGTGTCGCTTTTACTGACTTGTTTTATCAGATGCAGCGTCAGCCGGGCGGTCAGGTGGACGCGCAAAATGAACTGCCGGCGGGCATGCAAATCGGCACGGGGACGCGGGTCGCGGGGACGCAGAAAGTATTCAGCGCCGGCGATCTTAAGACCACCAACCAGCAGCTGGATTTAGCGATTGAAGGTCAGGGCTTCTTTCAGGTGCAGGAAGCGAACGGTGACATCGCTTATACCCGTGACGGTCAGCTTTACCGCAACAGCGACGGTCTGATGGTGACCTCACAGGGATTACCGCTGCAACCGAATATCGAAATCCCTGAGGACTCACTGAGCATCACTATCGCGACCGACGGCATTGTGTCGGCGCAAATCGCTGGGCAGGCCGAGGCGCAGGAGCTGGGGCAGATCACCTTAGTCAACTTTACCAATCCGGCGGGGCTGGAGGCGCGCGGTAATAATCTGTATCACGCCACCGGCGCGTCAGGCGCGGCCGTTGAGGGTATCGCCGGTGAGGACGCGTTCGGTCAGTTGCGTCAAGGCGCGTTAGAGGGCGCTAACGTCAATGTGGTCGAGGAAATGGTGGAGATGATCTCAACCCAGAGGGCTTACGAGATGAACGCCAAAGTGGTATCGGCTTCGGACGATATGCTGCAGTTCCTGAATCAGTCAGTGTAATTAACAGGTCAGCGTGATGGTTTCTCAGTTTTTCAACGCGTTCTCAAAGCGATTACTTATTGCGCTGCCGTTGCTGCTGGCGGGGTGCGCTTCGCATTTTCCTGAGCGGCAGACTCAGCCCGGCGGTAAAGAATGGTCGCCGCCTGAGGTGGATTACAGCCTGCCGGAAGCCAAGCACGGCAGCGCTTATCGTCCGGGGTTTTTGCTGACGTTATTTAATGATAAACGCGCCTTTCGTCAGGGTGACATTCTGACGGTTTCGCTTAACGAGCGGACTCAGGCCAGTAAAAGCGCGGGCACCCGCACCAGCAAAGATTCGGCGTTAAACCTCGGCGCGCAAATCACCGGTGACAACACCGGATTTAACGGCTCGGGAAACGTGAATTCCGGTAAGTCGTTCAACGGCAACGGCACAAGCTCGCAGCGCAATCAGCTGACGGGCTCAATTACCGTCACTGTCGCTAAGGTGTATCCCAACGGCACCTTGATGATTAAAGGCGAAAAATGGCTGCGCCTGAATCAGGGAGATGAGTTCATCCGGGTCTGGGGGTTAGTGCGCACTGACGACATCAGCAACGACAACACCATATCCTCGCAGCGTATCGCCGACGCGCGCATTATTTACGGCGGTCAGGGCGCGGTGGCTGACAGCAACGCCATGGGCTGGGCGTCGCGCTTTTTCAACAGCCCCTGGTTCCCGATGTAAGGCAATCCGTTATGAAAAAAATCTTGCTCAGCGGCTTACTCGCCGCACTGACAGTTTTTAGCGCCCGCTCTGACGCGGCGCAGACCCGTTATCTGATGGATATCGTTGACGTACAGGGTATCCGGGATAATCAGCTGGTGGGCTACGGTCTGGTCGTCGGCCTTAACGGCACCGGCGATCGCTCGCAAGTGCGCTTTACCAGTCAGTCGGTGGTGAACATGCTCAAGCAGTTCGGCGTGCAAATCGACGGCAGAAATGATCCGAAATTGAAAAACGTCGCCGCGGTGGCGATTCACGGTAAAGTGCCGCCGCTGGCGAGTCCCGGCCAAAAAATCGATGTTACGGTTTCGTCACTGGGTGACGCCAAATCGCTGCGCGGCGGCACTCTGTTAATGGCGCCGCTCAGAGCCGTTGACGGTGAAATTTACGCGGTCGCTCAGGGCAATTTAGTGGTCGGCGGCATTTCGGCGCAGGGCAAATCCGGCTCGTCGATAACCGTCAACTCCCCGACCGTCGGCACGATTCCCGGCGGCGCTCTGCTGGAAAATTCCCTTCCGAGCAGTTTTGCCGATGATGCCGACATCGTGCTCAATCTGCGTAATCCGAGCTTTAAAACCGCCCGCAATATCGAGCGTGCGGTGAACCGTGTTTTCGGCCCTGACGTGGCTCAGGCGGACAGCAACGCCAAAGTCATCGTAAAAGGCCCGGCGTCTCACCGTCAGCGGGTGACTTTTATGTCGATGCTCGAAGAGCTGCGAATCGAGCAGGGCCGTAAAAGCCCGCGGGTGGTGTTTAACAGTCGCACCGGAACCGTGGTGATGGGCGGGGACGTTGTGGTGCGAAAAGCCGCTGTCAGTCACGGTAATTTAACGGTCTCGGTCATTGAGCGTCAGCGGGTCAGTCAGCCCGCCGGCGGCAATCTGGGTGACGCCGCGGGTAAGACCGTGGTCACTGATGACTCAGACGTGGACGTCAATCTCGGGGATGGCCGCATGTTCATCTGGGAAGAAGGGATTCGTCTGGAGCAGGTGGTGAAAGCGGTGAACAGTCTCGGCGCGTCGCCGACGGACTTAATGGCGATTCTGCAGGCCCTGGATGAAGCGGGTGCCCTTGAAGCTGAGCTGGTGGTGATTTAATGAAACTTGAAAACTCTCACGGATATCTCAATCAGCTTAACGCCGGCGACATGATCAAAGCCGGCGGTGAGCGAGGCGCGCTGGAATCAGTCAGTCAGCAGTTTGAGGCGCAATTTTTACAAACCGTATTAAAGCAGATGCGTCAGGCCGGTGACGCGCTTTGTGATGAGGACAGCCCGTTATCGTCACAAAACGACGGCATGTACCGTGACTGGCACGACGCCGAGCTGGCCGGACGTTTAAGCCAGATGCAGAGTACGGGGCTGGCTAAGGTCATGACAAAACAATTATCCGCCGGACTTCAGAGTGCCGCTCCCGCGGCCGCCTTAGAACAACAAGCTACAAAATCAACGCCCGGAGCGGATAACGCTGTCAGTAACACGGCTAATACAACCGCGATGCGATCGTCACTGATTTCGCCGCCGGCTAGGAAGTAAGGAAGATTATGAGCATGATAGATAAAAGTCTGTCCGGGCTGAATGCCAGCCGGGCGGCTTTGAATGCGACGTCTAATAATATCGCTAACGCGCTGGTCGCGGGTTACACGCGTCAGCAAGTGCTGACCAGTTCCGCCGGCGGCGGGTTTTACGGCGAGGGCAGCGGTGTTCAGGTAGACGGTATCCGCCGGATTTCTGATCGCTATGAGGTTGAGCAGTTATGGATAACCGCCTCAGCGGCGGGCTACGCTCAGACCCAGTCAACCTATTACGGTCAGATTGAGAAAATTTTCGCCGGCGAGGGCAATAACATTTCGTCAGGTTTAGATGATCTGTTCGCCGCTCTGAACTCGTCGCTGCAACAGCCCAACGAGATTGCGTTCCGTCAGGGGGTGTTAAATGAAGCCAATAACATCGGTAAGCGCTTTAATTCCATCAGCCGGGGTTTAACTACTCAGGTTGAGCAAATTGAGGGTCAGATCAAAGCATCGGTCACTCAAATTAATACCCAGCTGAAAAATATCGCCGAATTAAACGCCGAAATTCAGGCGAGCAGTAACGGCGGCAACGTGCCGGGCTCTCTGCTCGATGCCAGAGACGCGCAAATTAACGAGCTGGCTGAGATCATTGATATTGATGTGGTCAGCGCGGCTAATGATATGGTGAATATCTCTTTACCTGACGGTCAGCCGCTGCTCGTCGGCGCCAAACATTCAAGTTTTGAGACTCAGGCGGATCCCGCTGATCCGCGGTTCAGCACCATTAATATCAAATTCGGTGATACCCGCTTCGCCGTTGATGACATCAGCGGCGGCAGCTTAGGCGGGATGATTGATTACCGTGATAACGAGCTGAAAGCCTCGATGGAATTCATTGATGAACTGGCGGAAAATTTAGCTGATGAGATGAACTCGGTACTGGCGGCGGGCACGGATTTAAGCGGCGCCTCACCGACCAGGAATTTATTCACTTATGATCCGAACAATCCGGCCGGAAGTTTCAGAGTGACTACTGACTTTACCGCTGAGGAACTGGCTTTCGGTAAAGACGGCACGCCGGGGGATAACGCCAACCTGAAAGATCTGATCTCGTTAGCCGCCAAGGAAATGGATTTTAGCTCGATTGGCGCGAAAACCACCATGGGCGACGCTTTCACCTCTAAGATCGGCAGCTTAGGCTCACAGTCAAAACAGGCGCAGACCAGCTTAAAGACCCAGATCCAGCTGCAGAATGAAGCGCTCACTCAGTGGTCCGCTACCAGCGGTGTCAGCATTGATGAAGAAGGCGCGAATCTGATCATTTATCAGCAGGCCTACCAGTCGAACGCCAAAGTGTTAGCTATCGCTGACGAACTGTTTCAGACCGTCCTGAATAACGTATAGGATACTTATCATGTTACGAGTAAGTTCACAGAATATTTATACCAACAGCGTTTTTACCATTCAGCAGACCACGGCGGACATCGCCCGGCTCAATCAGCAGCTGGCGACGGGTAAGCAGATCCTTCAGCCCTCTGATGATCCTATCGGTTCAGTGCTGGTGACGGCCTCCAAAAGAGACGTGGCCGAGACCAACCAGTTTATTGACAATATCGAAGCGCTGAAAACCGGTCTGGATCGCCAGGAAACCCATTTAAGCAGTTTGGTTGATTTGGAAAACCGCATGCGTGAGATCGCCACGTCGGTCAATAACGGCAGCTTGTCACCGGAAGACCGGGCCGCTTACGCCGCGGAGCTGGAGGAATTACTGGCTTCATTTGTCGACTCGGTTAACGCCAGAGACGAGGGCGGCAACTATATGTTTTCCGGTAATGAAACCGCCACGGCGCCGATCGGTACCGACGCGTCAGGAAATTATGTTTATCAGGGCAATGACGGCCACCGGGAAGTGCAGACCTCGTCGTCATCATGGATGACGGTAAACGTAACCGCCGAGGAGTTTTTGTTCTCCAATTCCAGTACCGATATTCTGAACCAGACGCAGGACTTTATTGACGTGCTCAACGATGATTCGCTGTCGCCGGGGGACGCGGGGTTTGACTCTGTCGCCGAAGATATGCTGACCAGTCTGGATGACTCGCTGACCAGTGTCTCACAGGCGATCACCATCATCGGCGGCAAACAGAACAGCCTGAGCCTGCAGCAAACCTCGCATACCGAACGTGTGCTTTTTAATGAGGAAGTCATCGGCGAGACCGAGGGGTTGGATTACGCCGCGGCGGTATCTGAATTTAACGTAAAGCTGACGGCGTTGCAGGTGACGCAGCAGACGTTCGTTCAGGTCAGTCAGCTGACGTTGTTTGATCATATGCGATAGCGGACTGAACTGTTAAACTCTCCTGAAACTGATTTGAGATTGTCGCGATGCTGACGCCCATTACTGACACGGGAAATTTAATCCGAACCGACGCGAAGCCGGTTCAGGCGCCGCCTGTCGCTGAGTCTCAGCAGGCGGAGCGCGTGAAAATCGCCCGCACCATTCCCGAGCACCGGCTTCAGAGCTACGTTAAATGGGCGAATGTCGCGCAGGCGCAGCATCTGATTTCAGCCAATCAGGTCGCCGAACAGGCGTTATCACAAATGCTTAAGCAATTGCTGAAGTTAAAAAAGCAGCTCGAAGCGGCTTATGCCCGGGGCGGCCGTGACGCTTCACTGACGACGCAAACGCAAACCTCCATTGAGTATCTGATCAATCAGGATGTGAGTTATCAGGGTCGTCCTTTGATTGATCATCAGCTTAACCTCATCGGCAAAGATCAGTCGCCGGCCAGATTCCGGTTCAATTTCAAATCGGTTGAACTGAGCAGCGTAAAGCCCGTCGATGAACGCGTTATGCTGCGGGTTGATCAAAAATCACTGTCAATTTTTCTGCCTAAGAACGCCGGTCAGGAATCACTTAACCAACTCATTGACAGCCGACTGGCCGGCGTCGGAATCCGCGCTCGTTTATTAAGCTCGGGAGAGGCCGTTTACAGTTGTGATAAGGATTTATGGCAGCGGATCCAGGCCGGCGTTCTGATGAGCGGCCAGGGGCAGCGCTTACCCGCGGGAGAAACCCGAACCATCAAGGTTCAGGAAGTCCTCAACTGGCAGGATCCGCGTGACTGGCTGCTGACAAACACGCAGCAGATGAAGCAGACCGAAGCTAAGGTGCTGAAAACCATCCGCAAGGTTGAAAAGCAACTGGCTGAGCTGCGGGCCGGTCAGCAGGCGATCATCGAGCGGATGATGCGGTTAAATAAACAACAGAACGATGAGGCGCACGTTCAGCAGGCTCTGCGACTATTACAGCGGCAGATGAGCCGCGCCCCTTTTGTTAATCAGGTCACGTCGTTAATGGCGCAGGCCAACCTTAACCGCAATCAGGTAAAAGGGATTTTGAGGTGAGACACGTCAGGGACGCGGCGCGGGAAAGTGTAAAGATTCTAAGTGCCGGGCGATACGTTTTTCTTTCACAAAAGCGGAAAATTTATCGTCGGTTTACTTATACGGCGTGCCGGGCGAACACTCCGTCCCGCGCCGGAGTGAGACGGCCTGCCCGCTTGCGCCGCATTCCTAATGATATGGCACTCGTTGTACTTTTACGGTCGATAATAAGATAGAAGCGCTTAAAGTTCACATCACAAATGCTGTCTGACGGGATAATACAGCTGATAAAATAAGTTAAGTGCCTGTCATCTTTTCTGAACAGCAGGTAGATGGCTGGTAAATAACTCAAAAATCGACAACATAATAAAAATGATGAAGTACATATTAAGCCTGAAAAGCCGTCGGCGGCGCATTTAAGCGCGGAAAACAGAGCCTGCTTGAAAGCCGGGCCTGAAAAATCTGAGAAATTCACGGCCGGCGACTTATTTCAAGGTTAACTGGCTGGCGGCTCTGGCGGCTCGTTGAATACTGATGTAACGAGGACGCTTTGCCTTATTTCCTCTGGGTCTGTCAGTGAGACTTAATCTTTTTCCTGTGTTTCCCTCTGTGAAGCTGTTATTACTTTTCAGCGGCTCAATGTCTTGTGCGGCTGAAGCTGAAGCCCGAGTATGCTGTTTATTACCGTCAGTTACGGGGACGTTGAGAGGATATCCCTCCTGGTAAATATTCATATAAGCTTCAATTATCTGTCTTCCATAACTGTCTTTTTGCAGAACCTCCGCCAATCGCTTTTGATCTTCAGGAGAATTCACCTTGAGCCACAGAAAATAGGCGGCTTTATTTAAAAGCTCAGATTGCAGTTCCGCTATATCCGCGGACTCGGCAGAGTCTGTTGAATAATCATCCCAAGACGGACTTGCGGAAAAATCCCCGCATTCCGGTATCGCGGGCTCCTCTTCGGATGCGTTTTCCTCAGCGGGAGTAACGTATCCTGAGTCCGCGCAATCAATAGAATCCGCGGAATCTTCGTTAGCCTCTGGCATAGCCGTATATTTGCCGCCGGTAACAAACCTTTCTCTCTTTTCAGCGGCTTGTACCGATACATATACGGCCGACAGCCGCTGCATTGTTTCTGTAAAGGTATCGATAAACTGCCGGCAGAGCTGATCATTTAATCTTTTATCATGCATCTTGTCCAGAAATAAATATTCAAATTCAAGTCTGACAAGCGGCAACTCATACTCGGCACTATAACGATCAACTAAAACCCTTCCCTCAGCCGATTTAATCATTTCATAAGCCAGCATCTGCTGCTGCTTTCCCGGAAGAGAGTTAATGCTGCTGAACATTTCCTTGCGCAGTTGTTCCCGCATCGCCTGACAACTTTCTAATAACTTCATTTGTGCGGTAAAGCTCTCGAAATATTGAGCGCATATCTGCGGGGTTAACTTCTCAGCTTCCGTAGGCATCAGAGTCAGCTGCGGTATGAAATCAGGCTCGTCTGACTGGTCACCGGCTGGCGCGCTCTCACTGAGTAATGACGAGCCGTGCGGGTAAAAAGCTAACTTGTCAGACATTCTCTGACGCCGCTCGCCCTCGCAGCGCTCAAGTAAGCGCTTCATTTTTGAGCTCAGCGACGCGGACGCTTCCTGTTCATATTTACCCGCGCGAATGATTAAGGTTTCCTCTGCGGAAGTTTCAGAGGATGTCACATCTGAGACCCGATTCTCCGGGAGCGGATCATCTGTTTCGTCCACTTCGCCAGCCGGTTCAGCCTGCGGCAGAATGTCAGGCGCGGGCGTTTCAGCATTCAGCGGAACATCATATTGATCTTGAATGGAATTATAATTCCTTGCGAAAACCAGACAGATTTCATCGCTTAAGTGCGGTTTGATTAAATCTATGCAGCAATCTGTTTCGTCTTCATCAATGTGTAATAAAATATTCCAGAGCACGTCCGCTAATTGCTGGGGGTTTGCTTTTTTATAACCCCGGGAGTGTTGCTGGCGTTCAGCTCCCCGCTGACGCCCAACGCCAGGAGGTCTGATCTTATTGTACTCGTCTGATGATGGTATCATCGTTTCCAGTACGCTTTTGAGTACCGCCCGGCCTTTCATTTTATTAAGGTAAGTACCGTAATCGGCGGGTTTCAGGGTTAACCAGATTTGCAGCATATTTCTGAGCATGTCAGGCGTGCGTCTGATAGGCTGAACGCTTTCACCGCCATCGCGCGCGATACCGCTTGCGTCATCCTCCGTGTCTGTTGTGATTTGTTGTAAACCCGCAGAACGCATTTCTTGTTGAGCCCGCGTATCGGGAAATTGTAATAAGGTCCAGGCCAGCATCAAATCCTGACTCGATCTATGGGTTAACTCATTAAAAGCACTGAACAGTTCTGCCGTGTGACAGCAGGCGATGCCACGGTTGGCGGAACAATGATGTAACGCCTGGGCAATCAGGTTTAACCGGAATTGATAGCACCCTTTGTGCCGGGTCAGGTAATGGCAGATAAAATATTTTATCCTGGATCGTTCTCTGGTTGTGCCGTCTTCCCCGAAAGCCGAAGCGATTAACTCAGACAGGTGTTCAGGGTCATCCTCAACCGCTTTTTGAAACGACTTTATTGTCGCTGAGCCCGGAATGTCTGCATATGCACTTTTGTTTGGCCAACACCGATTTTCAGCGGCGTCGAGGTGAGTGTTAACAGGGAGATAATACCGCCCTAAAAACGTGTGCTGATGAATCTCTTTATGACGTCCGATATTGTCCGGCGTAAATAAATCAAAAGCACGGTCAGCGACAAATGCTCTTGCCGCTACCGACGCGTCAAGCGTTTGCTCATTCAATACCGCAAGCCAGACGGTATGGTTTCGCGTTCCCGTTTTCAGGTTTTCAATTTTTACGCGAAAGCTCCAGAAGAACAAAAACTGACGTTTCAGGCATAACTGATTATTCTTACTTAATTCTAACTTATACCGGGCTGAGAAAACGCTGCCGGAGCCGAAGCGAAAAGTCACTGACGCGCAATTTTGCTTCAGCTTATCAAAGCTATCAACTTCTTTGAAATAGAGGCGCTGCTGGGATTGAGAGTTAGGAACTTCTGCTGTCATAAGTCACCACAGTTGCAAATCCGTTAAGTTGAGTCTGCCAGTATAAACTTATGCTCAGCGCAAAGTCAGAACATTGAGTTATGTTTAATCTTAATTTAATGTTAGTTTCATCTTTCAGGGGCTTACTCTCTCTCCCCCCCGCCCGCCGCCGGGGCTTTACGGGCTGAAACGGGGAAAGCCGCGAACACAAATCAGCCGCCGGTGTCTAACTCAGGAAAAGATTTCACCAGCTCATCTAATGATTTCATTTGTGACAGGTAAGCTTCAAGACGTGATAACGGCAGCGCGCAGGGACCGTCACATTTCGCGTTATCCGGATCCGGGTGCGCTTCAATAAACAGACCCGCTAAACCAAGCGCCATACCGCTGCGAGCTAACTCTGTCGCCTGAGCACGGCGTCCGCCGGCGGAGTCAGCGCGGCCGCCCGGGCGCTGCAGCGCGTGAGTGGCGTCAAAAATCACCGGGTAGCCGGTCCGCTTCATTTCATCCATGCCCAGCATATCAACCACGAGGTTGTTATAACCGAAGCTGCTGCCGCGCTCACACAGCATGATCTTATCATTACCGGCTTCGTTAAACTTAGTGACGATATGACGCATTTCGCGCGGCGCTAGGAACTGAGGTTTTTTCACGTTAATGACGGCGCCGGTTTTCGCCATGGCCACAACTAAGTCTGTTTGACGCGCCAGAAAAGCGGGTAACTGAATGATATCGACAACTTCAGCTACCGGCGCCGCCTGGTGCGGCTCATGTACGTCAGTGATCAAGGGCAGGTTAAAGGTGTTTTTGATTTCTTCAAATATCTTTAAACCTTCTTCCATGCCCGGACCACGGAAAGAATGAACCGACGAACGGTTGGCTTTATCAAATGATGCCTTGAATACATATGGAATCCCCAGCTTTTGAGTCACCTCAGCGTAGGATTCTGCAATTTGCATGGCTAAATCACGGGATTCAAGAACGTTCATACCGCCGAACAAAACAAACGGTTTGTCATTGGCGATGCCGATATTACCCAGGGTAATGGTTTTCTGGCTCATAGTGAGTGCCTCTAACTGGCGTGCTGACACGCTTAAAGATAAATAAAACCGTCGTCATACCGGCGCGGACCGGAAATGAAATAACGACAGTGGTATATGTCGGTCATCCAGTGACTTTATTCCTAATTATGGGAAAGGTACCGGACTCCGGCCCGCGCCGGAGTGACAAAAGATTCTAACAATTAATTCGTTAACATTCGCAGCAGCTGACCGCAGAACCATGCGGCGTAAGTCCCTACGGCATAACCGAATACCGCCAGCAGGACACCTACCGGCGCCAGTGACGGATGGAAGGCCGCCGCGACAACGGGAGCGGACGCCGCGCCGCCGACGTTGGCCTGGCTGCCGACCGCCATATAGAACAGCGGCGCTTTAATTAATTTCGCAATCAGCAGCATAAAACCCGCGTGGACGAGCATCCAGCTGATCCCCAGTAAGAAATAAACCGGGGTCTCAAGAATTTTAAGTACGTCCATGTGCAGACCGATTGAGGCCACGAGGATATATAAAAACGCTGACGCCACTTTTGACGCGCCGGCCGCTTCAACCTCGCGAATCCGGGTGAAAGACAGAACCAGACCGGCGGTGGTGACAATCACGATCAGCCAGAAGAAGCCGGAGGTTAAACTGAAGCGTTTTGTCCGCGGGTAGTTTTCGGCAAAGAAAGGGCCGAGAATGTCAGCGAAGTAATGCGCGAGACCGGTAATACCGAAGCCTACGGCGATGATCAGCATGTAATCACGCAGGCTCGGGTTACGTGAGTTTTCGCTTTGATACTCTTCCACGTTTTGTCTCAGGGTTTCAATCGCTGAGGTATCGGCACCGGTTTTATGGTCGATTTGTTTATGCTTTGAAGCCAAAAACAAAAGCACGGCCATCCACAAGTTGGCGACGATAACGTCAACGGTGATCATGGCGGAGAAGATATTACCGCCGACCTCATAAATCTCTTTCATCGAGGTCTGGTTGGCGCCGCCGCCGATCCAGCTGCCCGCCAGTGTCGTCATACCGCGCCATACCGCGTCAGGACCATGACCGCCGAGTAAGCCCGGTTCCAGGGTTGAGACAATTAACAGTGAGACAGGCGCGCCGATGACAATCCCCGCCGTGCCCGTTAAGAACATGATTAAGGCTTTAGGGCCTAAATTTAAAATCGCTTTTACATCGACACTTAAAATCAGCAGCACTAAACAGGCCGGAAGCAGGTAACGCGACGCCGCAAAATACAGCTTTGAAGCATAACCGTCAACAATGCCGAAGGTGTTCAGCAGTGACGGCAAAAAATAACAAAGCAGCAGCGCCGGCACGTATTTATAAAAGGATTTCCAGAACGGATGGCCTGAGCCGCTGGTGTAAAAAATAAAGCCTAAAATCACGGCTAACAGACCTAAAACGGTGGCGTCATTAGTAATCAAGACATCATGTGTCATGTTCCTTGTCTCCCTCGCGACATTTCGCGGTTATTATTATTTTCAAAATCAGTTCCGGTGAAATGACGGACTAAGCAGCCGGCTAACCATTGTTTTTGATCTTGTCATACCGGCGTAGGCCGGAAATGACATAACGACATTTGCATGCCGTTGACATAGTGATTTTTACACTAAAAGTCAAAGAGCTAACATGCTCGTTTCGTGCGCCGGACAACACGGGGTTCAAGCGCCCTGACGGGCTTTTGCCCTGCCGCCGCGGTGACGAAAAAATGATAGTCAGCGGCTTAATGATATGTTTCCTGCGTATCACTGAGCTTTTGTAACCGGATTTTGACGGATTCGGTCACAGGATCATGCGGGCTTTGCTCAACAAAATACTCTAAGTCTTCTTTTGCCATTTTGGTGCAGCCCAGCTGCTCCGCGATAAACGCGCGCTCGCGATTTAACTGCACGTCATCGCTGTGGCGCCGCATCAATAAATTACAGCATTCTAACGCTTGTTCAAACTGATGGGACACGATACAACCGGCTTTCAGTTCGTGCATCATTACCGACATGATTCGTATCGGTGAAACCGGCTTAAGGTAGCCGGCTTTTAACGGCGCGTGATTACCCAGTTCGCCGCGAACAAAAGCATGCAACATATCGCGGCACAGTGGTCTGCCGTTTAACGGGTCTATGAACTTAGGTTTATCGTCAATACTGGCGCGAAGCACGGTATGACCGGGCAAAAAGATCACGTCTAATGTCAAATCAAGCTGCTTAGCCAGTAACTGCAGTAAGACGGCTAAGGTCGTGCTGTTGCCATGACGGGATAAGAGGCAAGTGCCGAGGTCGGCCGCTTCTGAACTGAAATAATCTTCTCGCTGACGGAAACCGAGAATCCGGTAAAACCAGTTCAGTAACGCGTCAAAGCGCTGTTGCCGGTTTACCAGATAATGGGAATGCACTGAGCCTGATAATTCATACCAAGCCCATTTTGTGTTTTCGAAACGAGAAAAGCCGAGGTGCTGGCTGAGCTCTAATAAGGATTCAGGAAGTTTCACTGAATCGGGTAATGCGAATTTACTCATGAAACTATCATTATGGGTTGTTTAAACACGGCTATTCTCGCGGCGTAAATTAACCAGCAGATGGCGCCGATGTAGGCGAAGATTTTAAACATTTTTCCCCGGTCGGCTTTCATCGCGATCATCGCTAATACAATGTAAGCGAATACCGCGCCGATTTTTTCCGTTAACCATGTATCCACAAACGGAAACTGGTTGATGATAAAGCAAAGCGCTAAACCTGAAAGCAGCAGAAAAGTATCAATCACGTGCGGAGCGATTTTCACGAATTTTTTTTCTAAAACCGCGCTGCCGCGCAGGTGAAATACAAAACGTACGGTAAAGAATATTACACTCAACGCAATCAGCAACAGGTGAATATGTTTTACCGCCGGATATAAACTGGTCATAGTTTTTAGGTAACTCAATGAATGGTTAACGAGCCGCCAGTTTACCTTATACCGACTGTTATTGGAATAAATCAGGTAATAACCTTAAATCCGGGCGCGTCGGTTTGCGCAATTGCGCACGTAAGCCGCCTCAGCGGGTCACAGAAATAAAGAAATTTTTATTGAGATTTAATGGGCGTTAAACACAAAAAAAGGTAGATTCGAGTTCTGATATTCAGGAGGGCGTTATGTGTTTCGGTGCCTTGAGTATAACGGCCGGGTTAGAAAACAGTGAAAGCTTCACTCCGGTGGAAAATGTAACGAGAGTCTGTAAGCTCACTTTAGCTGACGGTAAAGTATACATTATCTTTAAAGTGTCTGATGATCGCTATGTCGTTAAAAGAGACTATGCCGCGAACAATTGCGGTGATGCCGTTAAAACGGCGATAGCCGGACTGTTTAATTTAACTAACAGGCAGAAAATTCAACTTGCTCCGCGAAGAAATCCGGGGTTATGGCGTAATCATAAAGTTACGTCCGGTTCCCGGTATTCTCCCGCTGATGAGAGTGACTATGGGGTTGATTCCGCGGATAATCAGTCAGCGGCTGAGGCGGCCCGTAATTTTTACTCCAGAGTCTGTGATTCGGGCGGTTCAAGTGACTTAAGTGACTTAAAAGCATTAAGTAAATACGATTCGGCAAAATCACCAAAAGCAGGTCAGACGAGGTTCGGGGCTGCCAGGTTTTACTCTTTGACAGGTTCATCAAAAGATCGGACCCCAAAGAACCTAAGGTCATCTTTGATAATTATAACAAGCTGAAATCTTTTCATATTCCGGCAAAAGCAGTTTGTGGTGATGAGTTATCAGGGTTAGAAAAAGTTCTGGTCGCAGCGGATGAGAGCTTCGTGAAACTCAAGCCGGCGGGAGCGAATACTTTTGACTGCTATACGTTAGGGATCTGGCAGTTCATAAGATACCAATTTAAATTTCAGCACTTCAATTGTCATACCTGCGAAAGCAGATATAAAGCGACTTTTGCAAAATTAACCAAAGAAAACGGACTCCAGCTTTCGCTGGAGTGACGGCATATTTGGTATGAACTCTTCTGCGACGTCCCTTAGACGTCATCGCGGAGGTTTTAACGCCATATGAATCATGCTGCCTGAGTATCGCGATGGACGACAGAACAATCATCGCTGAAAACGGAGGAGTCGACTTATACGTTCATTGCCTTAAAAATAACCGGGTAAAAATAGAAGCGTATCGGCAGTCGGTTGAAGATCTCGCTCACATGTACGGCCGCCGTATCTTTATCAGAGACATTAAAAGTGAAAATTTAACCATAGACTTCAGTAAAAACAGTAGCAGCGGTACGGTTCATTTTATTGATACGGACGAAACGGCGCTTCCTCAATTGAACAATTATGCCGATACCCGTGATATTGAATATAAATATACGGAAAGATTAGTAACACCTGAGATTCTGTCGGGGCGCCGGAAGGGGGATTTTGATATTCTAAAAATCGGCGACGAGTACGCGATGTTATTAACTATGATTGGACGACATCTGATGACGCGACATTGCGAGATATGCTTAATTTTAACGGTTTACATGAAACAGCCGTGACTTATGGCAATATTGGAGCGGTCAGGCGCTGGATTAATGCCAGTATTAAACACGATTTCAGGAAAGACGTATTTAGGTTTTTGCTGTCGCCGGTTTCCTCGCCGTTACCCGGTTCGCTGTTTCAGATCATTGACTGGCCGGACGTTGATGATCAGCCGGTGTGCCCGAGCGGATTTAAATCTTAAAATCACAGATATGAGCAGAACGTTAATCCGCGCGGGTGTAATTCCCCCGCCCTCGGGGCGAACTGGACTTTGGGCTTGTGTTTTGTCATACCGGCGCAGGCCGGAGTGACGGCATGGTTAATACGAACCTACCAAGGTAAGTGACTGATTAAAATTAATTATTTGTTAGATTTTTATGCGTCCGGCTGCCTTTTGCAGGTTTAATACAACATCATTTCAGGTCTTTTGCCGTTTATCGTCCGTTACATTAACCGGTTGTAATCACTCGGCATTTTTTCTTATCCCGCGAACACCTATCGTAAACATTAACCCGGTATTAAAGAAGATTAACTGAAAAAAAATCCTGATCCATTAAAATAGCTGTAAGAAAGAATAAATTACGGGGGATATATGGGAGACACAATTACAGCGCTTACTTCGCGGTTATCTGACCCTGCTTACTTCCGGCGGGAAAGTCATCAACGTTATGAACTTAAAATGAATAACGGGAAGCGTTATCAGATTACGAAACACAGAAATTCGCATATCAGTGTCGAAAGGCTTAACCCATATCAGAACATTCTAAGTTCCGTTAAGACGTTTTTCGCTGAAATGTTCGGTATGACTAATCGTATAAAAATAAGAAACATTCTAGAAAAACGGCCGGACTTATTATATGGCGCACATCAAATACAGGAACCTCTGGGTGCTCCCGGGACTTCAGTCGAGGGTGCTGTTTCGAACGGTTCACTTTCCTCCGCTACGGATGATGACTTCCGTACGGATGAAAACACTCCGCTAATCGGGTCATCAATAGACGGCGGCTACGAAGCGACACAGGATAATCATATAACCAATTCAACGACGCAAGCCGTTATTGAGCATTCCGGTTCATCCGCGGATATCACGACCGGAACTGATCATTCAAAAGCCGCTTCCGTCTCAGCGCAAAAGCCTGATGACACGGAAGCTGAGCGCAGCGCGAAAAATGCGTTAAAAAACCGCACGACCGGATTTAAAGCTGATTCAGACTACCGGACCGCGGAAAAAGAAACCGCGGCGAAAAAAATTCAGGCGGGTTTAAGAGGGTTCAAAGTCCGCAGAGACGCGGCGGCCCGGAAAAAGGGGAATACTAACGCTTACGGTCGTTTTATGATGACCAATAGCGGAAATACCGATCATAACGGTGACTCACTGGTTTACTACTTTGATAAAGCCGGTATTTCTCCCGCCGTCCGGCGGCCTCAGAAAAAGGCCGCTCTCCTCCACCGCGCGGAAGGTTACGGAGGAATTAAAGAACTCACGGCAAAAGACGGTCAGTTTGTTGAGTTAGCGGATAGCAACCAAACGGGTTTTGATAAGCATTCCCGCGAACTCAGAGAAGTCGCGAGACACTTAGCGCCGTATCCCTCATGTTGTCCGACAATTCAGCTGGACGGGCAGACGGTGATAGCGAGATCGGGCGGCAGTCAACTGCAGACGTTGCTCAAGCATAAAAAACAGACACCCGAAATAAAACGTTTCAAGCAGGCCTGCACGGATCTTACTCAGATGCTTAAAAGAAATATCATCCCGCTTGATATCAAAGCAGAAAACATGACGATACCGTTTGATGAAGACAATAAGAAACTGATCGGGCAGGCCAGATTTATTGATACCGATGATACAATCGTACCGACGATTAAATGGGAACCCTCGCGCTGTAACGTTAGCCCGGAAATGACAACTCAGGCACTCAGCGCGGGAGTTAGAGCCGGCGACACGAAAACGGCAAAAGCTAACGCCGTGTATGCCATGCTGTTATTATTAACGGAGGCGACGGATGAGACGTTAAGAAACCAACCTCAACTTGCTGAGAAAGACGCGACATCAGACAGGAAATTGCCCCATGAAATCACAAGGGCTAACGCTCAGAATTATAAACATTACCTATCCTGGATAAATAAGCATGTCAAACAAGAATACAGGGAAAGTGTGAAAATGTTTTTAATCAACCCCGCGCAATCCTCAACGCCGCCGGATTTAGCGGAGGTTATTAACTGGGACAGTTAGGAAGCTCGCAGAAGTTGGCAGAAGCTCGCAGAAGTTGGCAGAAGAAAGTATATCCGTTCCATCGTCACTCCCGCGAAAGCACGAGTCCGGTGATTAAACATGATACAGTTATCGGACTTTTACGCGTCCGACTGCGCTTAGTTCTAAGGACGCCGCCGACCGCCTTTTGCGGGTTAAACCTGTCCCAGAGAGCATCGCTCGTTACCGCCGAGATCTGTTACCGTGCCGACGTTCTGATACCCGAGCTCATTTAACTTAGCGCGAAGCTCAGTCCCCTGCTGATAGCCGTGTTCCATTAACAGGTAGCCGTCAGGTTTCAGATGTCGTCCGGCGTGTCCGGCGATAAAATATAAATCGGCAAAGCCGTGATCGGCGGCGGTTAACGCGCCGCGCGGCTCAAAGCGGACATCGCCCTGATCAAGGTGATGATCCCGCTCATCAATGTAAGGCGGGTTAGACACGATTAAATCAAATCGCTGAGCGTTAACGCCGGAGAACCAGTCACTTCGCAGTATCTCAACCTGTGAAAGCTGTAAGCGTTCACGATTTGATTTTGCCAGTCTGACCGCGTCCCGCGACTTATCGACGGCGGTAACCCGCCAGCCAGGCTTTTCGTGAGCGAGCGACAGGGCGATAGCGCCGGTGCCGGTTCCTAAATCTAATACCCTGGCGTCATCGGGCAGCGGCAGGTTCAGCGCGGTTTCGACAAGCGTTTCAGTATCCGGTCTTGGTATCAGGGTTGTGTCATTGACCAGAAACGGCAGTGACCAGAACTCACGCTCACCGGTAATATGCGCGACCGGCACGCCGGTTTTGCGTCTGGCGATCATTTGGCTGAACTGCTGCCACTGAGTTTTGCCGAGATTTTTATCTGGCCAGGTATATAAAAAAGTACGGTTTTTATTAAGGCAATGCTGCAGACAGACCTCGGCATCTAACTGAGCGGACTCAGATGTGTCCATTAGCTCTTGATAAGCCCATCGCAGTGCTGAAGAAATGCTGGATTGTGTCGACATGCGTTGCCTTTGGATATGAGTTGCGAGTTTGCTGTTACTCCCGTGAAGGCAGGAGTCTACAGACTGTTAGCATAAGCCGCTGGGTAACCTGCTTTCGCAGGTATGACAAAAAAGGTTATTCAGCCAATGCCGCTAATTGATCCGCCTGATGCTCCTGCATAATCGGCTCAAGAATCGCATTTAAATCACCTTCCATTACATCACCTAATTTATAAAGCGTCAGGTTGATACGATGATCACTGACACGACCCTGCGGGAAGTTATAAGTACGGATACGCTCCGAGCGATCGCCGCTGGCGACCAGGTTACGGCGGGTCGATTGCTCTTCGCTGCGGCGTTTTTCGTCTTCCGCCGCCTGCAGGCGGGCCGCGAGTACGCTCATGGCCTGAGCGCGGTTTTTGTGCTGCGAACGCTGATCCTGACATTCCACCACAATCCCTGACGGAATGTGAGTAATACGAATCGCCGAGTCGGTTTTGTTAACGTGCTGACCGCCGGCGCCGGAGGCGCGGAAAGTATCGACTTTAAGGTCGGCCGGGTTAATCTCAATCGCTTGGGCTTCCGGAATTTCCGGCATCACCACCACAGTACAGGCTGAGGTGTGAACCCGGCCCTGGGATTCCGTCTCCGGCACGCGCTGAACGCGGTGTCCGCCGGACTCAAACTTAAGGGTGCCGTAAGCGCCGTCACCGGAGATTTTAACGATGATTTCCTTATAGCCGCCGTGTTCGCCCTCGTTAGCGTTCATGATTTCCATCTGCCACTTGTTGGATTCGCAGTAGCGGCTGTACATACGGAATAAATCACCGGCGAAAATCGCCGCTTCATCGCCGCCCGCGCCGGCCCGGATCTCCACAAAGGCGTTACTGTCATCATTGGGATCTTTGGGCAGCAGCAGAATCTGCAGTTCGTGCTCAAGGCTTTCTAACACCGCTTTCGCTTGTTTAATTTCTTCCTGCGCCATTTCCTTAAGATCCGCATCGTCCTCCGCGAGCATTTCTTCGGCGGTTTCCAGATCCTGCCGCGCCTGCCGGAAAGCTTTAAAGCTTCTCACCACATCCTCAAGCTGGGCGAACTCTTTGGAAAGGGCGCGGAATTTTTCCTGATCCGCGATCACACCGGCATCGCCCAACAGAGCGGTAACTTCGTCATTACGTTCTAACAAGCCCTCAAGCTTGCGGATAACGGATTCCTTCATTTGGGATACGACCTTAGTGTTTGTCAAGCCCGAGAACGGACTTTAATGTTTCGAGTGTATTCATGTCACCCTGACGGCTGGCTTTCGTCAGCGCCTGTGTCGGCGCGTGGATAAGCCGGTTGGTCAGCTTATTGGCTAACTCGAGAATAACTTGCTCTGAGTCGCCGCCCCGGGCGATTTTATTTAAGGCTTTTTCAACAAGCTCGTCTTTCACCGCCAGGCTTTGTGTCCGGTACGCTCTGATACTGTCAACATTGCCTAGTGAGCGCAGCCATTCCATAAACTGAGCGGCTTCTTCATCGGCAATCACCTCCGCCTCTTCCGCGGCCTGTTTTCGTGATTCGATATTCTGCTCGATGATGCTTTGCAGATCATCAACGGTATATAAAAAGGCGTCGTCAAGCTCGCCCACCTCGGATTCAATATCCCGTGGCACGGCGATATCAACCAGCAGCATCGGCTGGTGGCGACGTTGTTTCAGCGCCCGCTCAACCAGACCTTTACCTAAAATCGGTAACGGGCTGGCGGTCGATGAAATCACAATATCGGCCCGCGGCAGATGATTCGGAATACTCTCAAGCGTTACCGCTCGCGCGTTAAACTCCCGGCACATATCCCGGGCGCGATCAAGAGTCCGGTTGGCGACCACCACATTCTCCACGCCGCTGTCTTTCAAATGGCGGGCCACCAATTCGATGGTTTCACCGGCGCCGATCAGCAGCACATTAGTGTTGTGCATGTCGGCAAAAATGTGTTTTGCCATGCTGACCGCGGCGAAAGCGACCGAAACCGCGGCGCTGCCGATTTCGGTCTCGGTGCGGATGCGTTTGGCTACTGAAAAGGTGTTCTGAAACAGCCGGTCTAACGTCGCGCCTACGGTGCCGGCTTCTTTGGCCTTGATGAACGACTGTTTTACCTGGCCGAGAATCTGCGGCTCGCCGAGGATCAGAGAGTCCAGACCGGCCGATACACGCATCAGGTGATTAACGGCCTCAACATTCCGGTAAGCGTAGGTGTGCTGACGCAGGGTCTGGTCGGCGACGCCGTGAAATTCTTCGAACCATGACAGTACGTCATCGACCTGAATCTGATTGCAATAAAGCTCGGTACGATTACAAGTTGATAAAATCACTGTTTCACCCGTCTGAGTGCGTTGAGCCAGACTTTTCATGGCTTCATGGATCACATCTGCAGAGAAAGCGACTTTTTCGCGTAAATCAACAGAAGCGGTTTTATGGTTCACACCAATTGCGACTAGGCTCATCTGAATTCGTTCGGACTGTAAAATACTGTTTGCGGACTCAAGGACGCCATTCTACTTGATAACGCCTTTTTAACCAATGCTATTTATTGCTGCTGGCTTAATAAGCGAATAGAATCCAAAAGCTTTTTGTTGGCCGGAACCGGAATTCGATGTTTATTCGCTAATTTAACAAGATAGCCGTTAATATAGTCTATCTCAGTTTGTCGCTTATGAGCGATGTCCTGGTGCATCGAAGAATAGTTATTCTGGGTTAAATTGATGACTTCACGCACCCGGTTATTCACAAGGCGGTGTTCGATCGGCAGTTTTTCATGTTCGGCGACCAGCATCAGTTCAGAGATGATTTCTTGAATGGTGCCGCGGTAATCGTTATGCGCCAGCGAACCGTTTTTACATGAGTTAATGGCGGTAAGCGGGTTGATTACCGAATTCACGGCGAGCTTGTACCAGAGTGAGGGCAGTATTTCCTGAATCCACTCACTGTCCGGAATCGCGTCAAGCAGCGTCCGCTTTAAAGAAGCCGCTAACGGTCGTCCCACACAATGTCCGAGCTGGGTCAGCCCTCTGCCGGTGCGCGTCACCGACCATTTATGTTCTCTGGTCGCCCCCTGAGATGTGGTGCCTAAAGACAAACCATGACCCGGTGTTAAATAGCGGTTGATTTCAAGATGCGGGCCTAAGCCGTTATGCAGCAGTACGATGTGGCAATCTTCGGCGATATAAGGCGCGATACCTTTAATGGCGTCAGTCACATGGTAGGCTTTGACACAGACGATAATGAGTCTGAGCCGTTTAACGAACGGATCGCTGGCTGTTAATGCTCGAATTTGATACTGATGTTCTTCACCATCGACTTCGGTGAAGTTGACGACTTCATCGCAGGAGTACTCATATTTATGAATAAAATGCAGCTGAGCGCCGGCCTGATGCAGCTGAAATCCTATCAGCTGACCAATCGCTCCCGCGCCCAAAATGCCTATTTTCGCTTGTGACGTCATCATATTCATCAGTCGGTTAATACTCCCGGTTATTCAGACAGCTTGATTGAGCCTTGTTTTCTGTGACCTAATAATAAAAGATAAAAGCCGCTAATACCTAATATATCCGCCGCGAGATCAGCCCAGGAAGCGCTTCGGTAGGGCAAATACGACTGCACGATTTCAATAATGCCGGCGTAAGCAATCAGTCCGAAAAACAACAAATACCACCTCGGTCGAAACGCCAGATGAGACAAGGCGGACAGGATAAAAAAGCCGCTGAAATGACCGACTTTATCGATATGCGCAATCGACTGATTATAGCCGGGGCGGGAAAAAACTAAATAGCTGATGATCAGCAAAGTGATCAACAGCAACAGTTTGAAAATATAAGACCCTTTAATCACTGGTTCGCCCGAAGTTCGTTCTAAATCCGTAAGGTGGCTCATATTAATATGAGTCATGGGGATTT
Organism: Parashewanella sp.; assembly: GCA_965200795.1. Taxonomy (GTDB): domain Bacteria; phylum Pseudomonadota; class Gammaproteobacteria; order Enterobacterales; family Shewanellaceae; genus Parashewanella. The sequence continues at coordinate 206,667 of CBDAVB010000018.1, read as the reverse complement.
GCCAAAATTTTGCGGGCAAATTCTCAAATTTAATAAAATTAAACGCGGATGTATTTTTCCGGGTTCGTCCGCCGTTAATATTTATACTGATTCCGGATAGTTTATTATCGATAGGTATTTGGAAACGCCGGCGCTTCACGATAATTTACCTGAGATTTCTTATCTTAAGGGGATTGGATATGTTCCGAATTACAAAAACTGGTTTAATTCACTTATTGTGCGTTTGTTCGATGACTTTTGTCGGTTTTACCGCTTGCGCGGCTCAGAAATCACTTCAGCTGACGAACAGTGACAATAACAGTGGTTTTTCCGCTCCCGGGTTTACCTCTGATACAGGAAAAAACTATTGCGGCAGCTATCCGCTTAAAAATAAAAAAACATGTATGCCGGTAAAAAATGCGGGCGGTGTTAATTTAACCGTGAGATTTACGACTGCGGACGGCCGGTATCTGTCCTGGAAATATGTTGAAAGCCAGGGGGGTGTGGGGGTATTCGCGACGGACGACCATAAGTATGACCGAGCCGTAGCTGAAGTTACTTTTGGTTCCGCTCCCTACTTTATGAAACCGGTTTCTTATCAGGTTAAGAATCATGTCGGTCTGGTATGTTCACGCAATGCCTGTAAAAGCTGGGAATAACAGATTTGCCGGCTCAGGCCGGTAAGTTCTCAGAAACGTTAAGGATGGTTGTCAATTTTATTACCGCCTGATCTTCCGGTGTGTCGTTCAGGCGTCTCAAAACAGCCGGCTGTCGTTTTATCGATTTTCTTGCGGGATTAGGGCTGGAATTGGTATAAATTAGCGTTTGACTCTAAATCAAAAATCTCCGCGAGTTAGTTAAAGCGGAGACGTAAGTATTGAGGTTCTATTTTATGCCGTCTATGGATATCGTTTCTGAAATCGATAAAGTTGAGCTGAAAAATGCGGTGGATAACTCAAGCCGTGAATTATCAAATCGTTTTGATTTTCGCGGTAAGCAAGCCGGTATCGAATTGAATGATTTTGTGGTAACGGTTTCTGCTGAAGATAACTTTCAGTGTCAGCAGCTGGTGGATATCTTCCGTATGCAGTTGAGTAAACGTAATGTTGATCCCGCGGCGATGGACGTGGATGAGAAAGCGGTTCACAGCGGTAAGACCTTTTCGTTAAAAATCCGTTTTAAACAAGGCATCGAAACTGACGTTGCCAAAAAGCTGGTTAAATTGATTAAAGGCAGCATGCTCAAAGTGCAGGCGGCCATTCAGGGTGACAGTTTGCGGGTGACGGGTAAAAAACGAGATGATTTACAGGCGGTAATGCGTCTGGCGAGAGAGTCTGATCTCGGTCAGCCGTTCCAGTTTAACAACTTCAGGGACTAAAAACAGCACAAACAGACACTATCAGGGCTTCATCTGGTGACAGGTTTTGCTTTCTGATTTGTTTTTCTTGTCATTGATTTAAGTACCCTATAAGTTTTTTCACTTTTCTGACGCCCATCTTAAGCACTCTACAGCGTTACTCTTGCTTGAAATACTGCCGGTATTACTGCGCAAGAGCGCCTTGTCGACCACTTAACCTGAACGCCAGAAATATCGAAAAACTTATAGTCGGGTACTAAGCTTTTTATCGGCTTAAGGATAAGGCAGTCCGGGATTGGCTGACTGAACCTCAAGACAAGTGTGCGGCCTTGACAGATATATGGCTACCCGCTCACGGTTACTAAGTTGAGTCGCCCCTCCCTCAGGCGGTATGCTTTTACGTGGTTGTGTCGTTTTTTCAGTGATCCTTAAGTCAGATTCAGGTTCAGGCAGAGTCGATTTACGCTTAGTCGATATGCCTTTACTTTTAGATGATTTTTTTGTTTTTTCAGCGGTCCTTAAGTCAGATTCAGGTTCAGGCAGAGTTGGTTTATGCTTCGCTGGTGCGATTTCGTTTTGATTTGACGGTTGTTTTTTTCTCTGAGTTACCCGTAGTCCGCTATGAGCCAACAGCGCTTCTTTGTAAGTCACGTTCGCTTCTCTTTGAGTTAGCTCCTTTTCTCTATGAGCCATAAGCGTTTCGTTGTAAATCACGTTCACTTCTCTTTGAGTTACCTGCGCTTCTCTTTGAGTTACCTGCGCTTCTCTTTGAGTCACCTGCGCTTCTCTTTGAGTCACCTGTGCCTCTCTTTGCATAAATTCAGACTTTGTTTTAATTAAGTTATCATGAAATCCGGATAACAGACTCTTTGTATGAGTTGCTTCAGCTTCTCTTAAGGATATTTTACTTTCCCTGACTCTTAATTCATGCGTCTTTTTCTCAATATCAGCCTGGTTTTGTCCTGATAATATAAATGATTGAATTTGACTCTGGGGTGTTGCGGGTGTCGCGGTTGTTGTGCTGATACTCATTAAAAATAATTGATGTTGATGTTTTTTCTGGATTTCATTAACTTTGTTTTCTGATTCATTGTTTTCCTGAGTGAAAGAGGAACTTTCAGGCAGACGGGGATAACTGGTTTCAGTCGCTGTTTTCGAAGAAGACACAGCCATTTTTTGACTCTCTACCGATAAAGTCTGAGACAGCATACTTTAAATCGGCAGGGTAAACGCATGAACAGATCTGCGTCACACTTTTGAAAAGGCGCAACACCTAAATCAGGGAATTATGATTATTGTTATAGGCTATATAGCATAGCCACAAAAATGTGATCTACATTCATTGGTGCGTTCGCCCTGTTTAAATCGGTTAACACTCGAACGCAACAAATGATCTCAGAGAGTAATTAATTTACTGAAACCCTCATACCTGTAAAGGACTGAGGGATTTATCGGGATTACTTCAGCTTTTCAATTTCTTCCTGTACTTCATAGCCTTTATCGGTAACGATTTTTTCTAACACGACCAGTCTGTGTTTAATGCTCTGCATTTCATCAAACAACTTCACTTTTTCGGCTTCGTTGAGGCGGGTTTCTAATTGTTTCATTTTGACTTTGTATTTAAAAAAGTCGTAACTGAAAATACCAATAAAAATAAGTGCGACAATAACAACTTGTTCAATATCCATAAAAATAATCCTTCATTAATCTATTCAAGCTTGTTTAAAGCAAAACTGACGCCAAGAATAAATCACTTTAAAAATCAGTGTCGTGTTGATTTAGTTTTTTGTGGTTATAGCAAAAAAGATGACTTGCTGGCGGTAGTGGTGTTTCTAAAAATAAACGGCGGGAGTTCGCCGTTTTCCCCTGGAATAATTATAAGAATCACTTATTCAAATGTGAGTAATACTTGTCAAGCGTGATCGACAATCCATTCTCCATTACTATTCTTACATGATGGCGCTCCAGCTCTCTGGGATCCTCAACACCGCATGAATGAGCGATGAGCGCTAAATCATGGTGTAAATAATGATTGTAGCTGGCTACGCGCTCAGCTTTATCAGTAGGATCTAAGCCTTCCTGCAGCCTGGGTCTGTGGGTTGTGATACCGGTCGGGCAGGTATCTTTATTGCATTGCAATGCCTGAATACAGCCGAGCGCGAACATATTTCCGCGCGCGGAGGCGGTAAAGTCAGCGCCGATAGCTAAGGCCCAGGCCACTTTGGATGGTGTCACAAGCTTGCCGGATGCGATAACTCTGATACGATCTTTTAACCCCCTTTCACGCAGGGTATCGACCAGAATCGGTAACCCTTCCTTAAGCGGCAGGCCGACATAATCAATCAGAGATTGCGGCGCCGCGCCTGTACCGCCGTCGGCACTGTCTACCGTGAAAAAGTCCGGCGCGCTGTCAATACCGCGTTTTTCAATTTCGTCACAAAAATCATTGAGCCAGACGGTATCACCGATAACGGCTTTTATTCCCGTGGGCTTACCGGTCACCTCCCGGACATGGTTGATCATATCAAGAATGTCACCGACATTACTGAACTCGATGTGGCCGTTCGGGCTTATGGAATCCTCACCGGCTTTTATGCCTCTGATGCTGGCAATTTCTTCCGTGACTTTTACGCCGGGCAGAATCCCGCCTTTGCCGGGCTTAGCGCCCTGGCTGAGTTTAATTTCAAACATTTTTACCTGAGAGTGAGAAGCGACTTGCATCAGCTTGTCATCGTCTAAATGCCCTGCTTTGTTTCTCACGCCGTACTTCGCGGTACCGATCTGGAATACGATGTCACAGCCGCCGTCTAAGTGATACGGGCTCAAGCCGCCCTCACCCGTGTTCATCCAGCATCCCGCTTTGGCGGCGCCGTTAGAAAGGGCTAGCACCGCGGGACGAGATAACGCGCCAAAGCTCATACCTGAGATATGGCAGATTTTGGAGGTGGTATAGGGGTGACGGCATTTTTCACCGACCGTAACCGCTTTAGTGGGAGCGGCGTCAGTATCTAACGTCGGAAACGCCGTGTTCATAAACATGATGGTGCCCTCGGTATCTAAAAATCTCGTCGACCCGAAAGCGACAGAGCGATCGGCTTTTTTGGCGGCGCGGTACACCCAGCTTCTTTCCGCGCGGTTGAACGGCATTTCCTCCCGGTCCTGCGAGAAAAAATACTGTCTGAAAAACTCACCTTGTTTCTCAAAAAGATATCGAAAACGACCAATGACCGGGTAGTTGTGGCGAATAGCCTGTTTAGTCTGGCTTTTGTCCTGTAAATACATGTAAATAACAGCAAGAAATCCCAGTCCGACCGCCAGTAAGAACAGGCTGCCGAGAAAATGCAGCCCTTCTGTCACCCAACTAATTTGCTCTTGCATATGCGTTTCCTTATCTTGATGCCTTCGCTCACAGGTAAGTAGCTGACCATAAGTTTTCTGACATTTTTGATGCCCGTCTTTACCGCGCTTCGGCGTTGCGACTTCGGTTACATAGCCTGGGCTATGCTTCCCGCACCGCGCCTTGTGTCGCGGCAAATCTGAGCGCCAGAATTATGAAGAAACTTATCGTCAGCGACTTATCGGCTCTGATAAAAGACTAGATCAAATTCAGCGTTTTGTTCTGTTTATAAGAGTATAAAATGTTAATTTAGAATTAAATCTCATCAGCTTAATCATTATGAACAAGAACAACAAAAAGCTATAGTTATATTTGATTGTTTTTTACTCTGTTTGGTTTTAGATATCACAAGCATAATATCCGGACGATTCTTAAGGGGCTGACTATGTGGACGACAGGAAAGGTAATGAAACGTATCGAGTGGAACGACAAATTATTCAGCTTAAAAATCGCGGCTGACGTGGAGCCGTTTATCGCGGGGCAGTTCATTAAGTTAAGCGAAATCCGGAATGATAAGCGTATCGCCCGGGCCTATTCACTGGTGAATTCACCGACAGAAAATTATGTTGAAGTACTGGCTGTAACGGTAGATGATGGTCAGTTATCTCCGGCGCTTCATAACTTGCGGATCGGAGATGAGATCCAGGTATCGAAAAAAGCCGCGGGTTTTATGGTGCTGGATGAATTGCCTGAAGATCACAGTGCGAAAGATTTATGGTTTTTAGCCACGGGAACCGCGGTCGGCCCGTTTTTGTCGATGATGGAAACCGATGAACCCTGGCAGCGGTTCGCGAGAGTCATTATGGTGTACGGAGTCAGAGAGGTCGCTGATTTAGCTTACTTTGAGCAACTTAAATCTTATGAGCAAAAGTATCCTGAGCAATTTAAGCTGGTGATTTCAGTGACGCGTGAGCGTTTTGAGGGCGGCATGTCAAAACGTATCCCGCAGGCGTTAACAGATGGTGAGCTGGAGCGGTTAGCGGGTGCCCGGCTGACAGCGCGGGATTCTCAGGTCATCATTTGCGGTAATCCGGGTATGATCACCGATGCTCAAAAAGTCTTATACGATAGAGGATTGAAAAAAAATTTACGCCGCGCGCCGGGTAACATCACGGTGGAAAAGTATTGGTAATAAGTACCCGGCTATCGTTTTTTTACTTTTTGGCGTCCTTCTTAAGCGCTTTGCGGTGTTACTCTCGCTTGAATTACCGCCGGTATTATGAGTTAGAGCGCCTTGCGGAGCACTTAACCCGAACGTCAGAATTATCGGAATATTTATAGTCAGGCGCTTATCTTCCGGGGGAATTATGTCAACCTTGTTATATTCTCTGGCTTCACCTTATGCCAGAGCGCCGAGAGTCGCGATTCGTTACCTGAGGATTGATAACATCAATGAGGTAATCGCTAATCCGTTTGAAAATCCGGGCCGGCTGGCGGACGCCAATCCGCTGGCTAAAATTCCTTGTCTCATTTTTGATGATAAACGCCCGGTATTTGACAGTGAGGTGATCCTTCGTTATCTGGACGCGACTCACGGAGGTAATAAATTATTCGGTCAGGAGCACAGCTGGGAACGTGCGACAGACTTCTCAATGGTAAAAGGGCTGATGGACAGCGCCGTCGGTTTACGCCAGGAGCAGATGCGTGAAGACGAGGGCGTACGGTCACCGTTCTGGACGCAAAGATTTGAATCCGCCATTTTAAGGACGGCACGGCATATTGAGTCCGTCAAGCCCCGCCTTTTTGAGTCCGGCGAGTTAACCGCGGAGCGGCTGGTTTTGGTCTGTGCTCTGTCATACGCTGATTTCAGGTTTCCGCGGCTTGGCTGGCGCTCCGGTGCGCCGAATTTAGCGGATTGGATAAACGAACAATTAACACGGCCGTGGTTTAAAGAAACACACCCAAAATAGAGGCTTCTATGGACTCGTTAAATGGCATTGAAATCATGGGATACACGGCCTCTGTGTTTGTTGCCGTATCCCTGATGATGAAGAACATTGTTCCTCTCAGAGTCGTCAACTTTTCAGGGTGCTTTCTGTTCACGCTTTACGGCATAGCGATCTCAGCCTGGCCTGTAGCGGTTATGAATGGTTTCGGATGTTTAGTGAATGTGTATCATCTTATTAAGCTCAGAAAAGAAAATAACCGTCCGGAGTCGTAGCGTATGATTCTTGCGTTAAGAAACCGTCCCTGAACAGAATGTTCAGTAGCTGACCATAAGTTTTCTGACATTTTTTGATGCCCGTCTTTAACGCGCTACGGAGTAGCGGCTTCGTTTACATAGCTGCGGCTGTGCTCCCTGCATCGCGCCTTGTATCGCGCCAAATCTGAGCACCAGAATTCCGGAGAAACTTATCGTCAGCGACTTAGTCGGTTACTAATTAATTGGATTTCAAGCCATTTAGGTATAAAGTATACAAAATGTTCCGGCGGAGACGACTTTGATTTTATTATCTGAAACTGATGTACATCAGACTCTTAACTTCACTGATCTCATCAATACCCTGCAAAAAACTTTTTCACGGCCTTTTGGAATGCCTCAAAGACAAGTGTTCGAACTAGAGCCCGCTCCGGAAAATCATGACGCTTTCGCGGTTTTACCTTCATGGAGTGAAGAGACAATTGCAGTAAAAGCCTTTACTTATTTGCCTGATAATCCCAAGCAGTCTGAAGATTTAAAAAGCATTTACGCGCAGATCATGATTTTCGACAGAAAAACTGGCGTGCCGCAGGCGATTGTTGATGGTACATCGGCCACCTACTGGCGAACGGCCGCGGTATCAGGGTTAGCAGGCCGGTTTTTATCCCGCGAGGACGCTTCAAAATTGCTCTTATGCGGCACGGGTAACCTTGCCTCTTATATGGCGCTGGCTCATACCGCTGTGAGGGATATCAAACAGATTAAAGTTTGGGGACGAAGTACGGCTAAGGTTGAGCAAGTCATTAATGAGATTAAAGCTAAACGGCCTGATATTGAAGCCGGGGTTTCCGACAATATTAATGAGGATGTGCAATGGGCTGACATTATCAGTTGCGCCACCCGCTCGCCAAAGCCGTTGTTTGACGGTTCGTTAGTAAAAGCCGGAACCCACATTGATTTAGTCGGCAATCACTTAAAAACAGCAAGAGAGTGTGATTCGACCATCATCACTCGATCAAGTGTATTTGTTGATGCTAAAGTCAATTGTCTTGCCGAAGCCGGAGAGCTGTTAATTCCCGTCAATGAAGGCGTGTTCTCGCTGGACGATGTTAAAGCTGAACTCAGTGAGCTTTGTAAGGGGGAGCTTTCAGGCCGCCAAAGCGACGATGAAATTACGCTTTTCAAATCCGTCGGCAGCGCCATTGCCGACTTAGCTTGCGCGCAGCTGGTTTATCAGAAATCGCTGTAGTTTTATCTTCATCTGAGCTGTTTAACCTAAACGCTCATAAGAACCATGCCTGTCATGAACGTTTAGGGTTAAGTCCCCGGCTGAGTATCCGACTATAAGTTTTTCAGGACAGTTTCTGAGTCACTACCTGATCGAATTTATCTCCGCCTCGGTTAAATAACGCCATTGTCCAAGCTCAAGTTCTTGATCAAGTTCAATTTCACCGATGGCTTCACGATGTAAGCCGGTAACCTTGTTGCCGATAGCGGCGAACATGCGTTTAACTTGATGGTATTTACCTTCGTAAATGGTGAGCGCCACAATATGCTCATTGAGGATTTCAAGCTCAGCGGGTTTGGTCAGTTCTTCTTCGCTTTTTAACCGGATCCCTGCCGCAAACAGAGGGATTGCTGAATCATCAATCCGATCAGCCAGTTCAGTAACATAACGCTTACCGCGTTTTTTCTTAGGCGAAGTGATTTTATGCGACCACTGACCATCGCTGGTGATTAACACGAGTCCTGTGGTATCAGCGTCAAGACGACCCGCGATGTGTAAGTCTTCAGTTTTCGGAACATCAAGGAATGAAAGTACTGACGGATAATATTCATCAATATTTGAGCAAATGGTATCCGCGGGTTTATTCATCATAATGTAGCGATCGCCTGTGAGCTCCAGGGGCTGATCATCAAATAATATTTCGGTATTCGGTGAGACTTTAAAAGCCGGATCTTTTACCGCGACGCCGTCACAAGTAATGTCACCCCTCTTTAACGCTTTCCTGGCCTGACTGCGAGTTAACTCTGTTGTTTCGCAAATAAATTTGTCTAAACGCACTGTGATTAGTTAAGTTAGGGTCAGTAGTGAGATCTTACCACGCCTGAGAACCTGACTATAAGTTTTTTGATATTTTTGGTGTTCGGGTTAAGTGCTCTGCAAAGTACTGTTCGCGGTAATACCGGCAGTCTCTGGAGCAAGAATAACGCCGCCCGGTGCTCAAGATGGGCGTCAGGAAAGTGAAAAAACTTACAGTCGGCTACTCACTAACCGAAGGAATTTAAGATGATTACATTATACGGTACACCCAGAAGCAGAGCGTTAAGAGTCTCGTGGATGCTTGAGGAGCTCGGTCTTGCCTGGCAGTTTGAATATATCGACTTCGCGAAAAGTGATAATCGAAGTGAGGCGTTTTTATCCTTAAATCCAAGCGGTAAGATACCGGTTCTGGTTGATGACGATCTGGTATTAACCGAATCCGCGGCGATTAATCTGTATCTCTGCGAGAAATACGGCGCTAATGTTTTTTTGCCGCAGGAGAGCAGTGAGGCACGAGCTAAGCATCATCAATGGATGAGTTTTATCACCACTGAACTTGAGCAGGCATTATGGCTCATGGGAAAACATAAATTCGCTTTGCCGGAGGAAATTCGGGTTAATGAGGTCTTACCGGCAGCTAAGTGGGAATTTGATAAAGCCGCGGCGCTTGCCGAAAGCATGATGCCGGACACTAAGTATTTATTCGGTATTTACATCACCGTGGCCGATATTATGCTGGCGCAGACGCTGTTATGGGCGGATGCTTTTGAGCAGGACATTCCTCACAAGTTAAAGCGTTTTATGAATGTAATGACGGAAAGAGAATCTTTTTCCATTGCCGTCGACAGGGGCAGGCAGGCGATGCAAGAGCGGGAAAGCCGGGGTGATTAATCACTCCCGCAATAAGGAACTTACCGCGTGCTGAAACACACTCCGGCGTACTATGGTTGGCATACTATGGTTATTAATTGATTTTTTTACGGTTACATTGATTTCACGGGAAAACCGGAGCGAAAGAGATAAGAACAGCTGAGCCGGAAAATGACTGACTCAAAGATTGAACCGGCTTATTTTAATTGTGTCGCCGCCCATTTAGCCCGGCTCTCACGGCTTTCTTTCAGGCCGTTTTGCTCACGATAAGCTTTGTACGCTTCCACGTCTAACGGCACCAGAGTCACATCAGCCTCTAAAACCAGCTTACATTCTTTTTTAATACGCCACGCTGAAGTGTTGTATAACTCAGCTAAAGGCAGTGAGCTGACAAATTCAGGATTGTATTGAATATAAATCGCCTGAGTCGGATAAACCACAAAGGCCAGACGTCGCTTTGGCTCTTTTTTAAATAACGCTTCAATACCGTCACAGGTATTGACCACTTGCATTTCAATTAAGTAATCAATTTCGAATAACTTTTTTTCGACCTGTCCCGGCATCGGCTTCTCGCCGTTTTCCCAGGCAATCACATCCTCAACGGGTTGTCCGGTGAGTCCGGCGAGTTGTTGCCGGGTCAATGATAATGACCGGCGAAGCGCTGACGCTTCAATGTGGTTTAAAGGTGCAAACCTGGACATGATAAATCCGTAATAAACTGAAACAGGCGGGATTATAACGAATTTATTGTCCCTTAAGCAGCTTTTAATGAATAAAGTCAAGTTAATAAATTTTAATTTAGAATTAATTATATCAACAACAAAAAAATAGAATTTAAGCGAAAATAGCTTTTCGAATTTAACGCTGCAGCAAAAATTTGAGGTAATTTATGACGACTGTTGCATCAGGATTGCGGCACTTTCCCGGAAATTATGTCAGTTCAACTCAATGCTCTTATTCCGCGGCTCCTCCTGTTAAATCCGATGTCATTACGGCAGACGACGCATTAATCGAATTAACACGACACAATGCGCAAAATCTGCTTAATGCGAGAAAGTATACAGGACGTGCCAAATTAATATTCAAAACGCCTGATGACTTAAAGAAATACAATATGCTAAAAGAGTTTCTGACGGCTTATAAAAGAGACAATAAAGTCGATGTTTCACATCAAAAAGTGTGTCAAGCGTTACTGGAACAGGACGGGGCTTTATATTTTTGGCTTTGGTCAGCGGCAAAAGAGGTAAGACAACAACACCAGAATACGCAGGAGTTAAATTTTAAATTGTTCACCAGCCTTATTGACTATGCCGTAGCTGATGCTCTTAATTTCATACGGACAGAGTGCGGCAGTGGACATATGTTTAACTGGAGAATGATGCCTCAGTATAATCCTGTCGTTCATCGGCGAACAGAATCTGACGGGTGCGGTAAGGCATTACTGATGTCCGTTCCGTTGTATCCGGACTTTCATAGACTAACCCGAGGCCTTAAGACTTTAATCGGGGAATTACCGGAGCGTTCTCAGGAGCCCTATTTGCGATTATGCGAAAAGTTAATAAATAAGCGGGAATGTTTAAATGAAAAAATAAATGATTACCTGAAAACACATCTGGATGCTGGTCAATTAAGTCAGCTGAATAACATTAAGTCTGAAATTGATTATTATCAAAAAAAGATATTCGTTATTGAAACTAAAATTCAGCGATTAGAGTCAGCTTCCGGGGCCGCCGGAGAACCGGCGCCGGAATCACAAGTAAATAATGACACTGAAGATTACGAACGCTCAGCAGAACTTGATTACATATTGCTTTATTCACAATCACTTTCTTCACCGCATAAAGAGCGACTTCTAGGGCTTTGTGATCAGCTTCATTCAGAAAGTGCGCGGTATTTATCCGGAGCAAATGCACTGCCTGTCTTGGATTCAATAAGTAATTCCGTTAATTTACGGCGATTTAAGCTTACCTTAAATGTGAATCAATACGAGCTTAAGCGTCTGAAAATCAGGCACAAAGAGCTTTCCTCGCGGCTGGCTCAGTTACAAGCTGAGCCGGACGGAATGACAGGCGCGGCGATGCTAAGCCCTATGGGGATAATGTAAAAAATACATCATGTTATACCCGTAAGCGGCGGCACTTGCGAGCCGCCGAACGCAAAATGCGTGGTTCGCGGACGCATGGCACCGGCTTCAGACAAAAACGACCCCGTCCGCGAAAATAAAGCGGCCGCGGCAGGGCAGATGCCACAGCCTGAGCGTGATCACCGGGAAAAAGCTATTTTTCCAGCCAGACTTCTTCCGCCCATTGCCAGAAGTGTTCCCATTGTCCGGTGAAGCGTCCGTTTTGCCAATAGCGGATCTCACCTTGCTGATCGATACAGTAAAAATTGTCGCCCACCCGGCAGACGGCAATCTGATCCCTTGGTAAGCCGATTGACCATGCGTAACTGGTCACTTCCGGCAGATAGGTGTGAGAGCCCGGGTCGGCGGCGGTCACGGGTTCAATATTGCCGTAAATCACATTACTGGCTTCTAATAAATATTCTTTTAACGCGCCGGGAAGCGGGATTAAGATTTGCTCCTCCACTTCAACTAATTGATCAAAGGTCGGAAGTTCTAACGCAAACGCGGTGTCGATGCTGACATCTCGCAGCTGATCAATAATGTCGTTCATTTTTATCCGGGATTAATTTTTTGATTACGGCAAGTATAAAAAAATCTGCCGCGGAGATCAGGTGTATTTTTTCTTAAGTGAGGGAGGAAAGACCCAGATAAACCCGCCCGCGGCGAATGGCAATCTTGCCGCGGGCGGATAGCCCCGTCCTTTCAGGGCGGGGAAGCGAGCTTACCTCGCTCTGACTTTTCACCATAAAAAATGAGTATAATGACAAAGCGCGAACAATATTAACCCGCTATCGCTGCTCGTCTTTTGTTCAGGTTTAGTTAAAGTCGTTTATTTTCAAAAATTAACAGCTATGGTATTAACAGCTGCGGTGCTGAGAAAACTGAACTGGTTTTTTATACGTATTGAGCTAAAATCGTCGTAAATTTATCCGGTTAATTACCGCTCCGTATACTCAATGAGATTGCAAGTTTCTTGGGTCAGAGGATAAAATGAGCGGACTCTAAGGAGAAGAACATGGATATAGAATCAATGCCAAGGGAACAATTAGGGATTTGCGCGGAAGGAAACCTGCACAGTATTTATCTGATGTACAATGCCGGAGATCATGTTGAGCCGCTTTTGCGTCCTTGTCTTGCTTCCGTCGCGCAGTACATTTTCGAACAAACCGATCAGCACGCCGATAGCGCCTTTAACGGTTTTGCCGCTGTCGGCGCCAATTACTGGGACAGTCTGTACCCCGACTCCAGACCTAAACAGTTGAGGCCGTTTCCGTCGCTTCAGTATAACGATCTTGTCGCGCCCGCTATTGAGTTTGATCTGTTTTTCCATATCCGGTGTGATCGTTACGATGTGCTGCATCTTGTTGCCAATGAAATTAACCAGATGCTTGAAGGTCTGGTTGAGCTGGTGGATGAGGAGCGCGGGTTCCGTTACATGGACAGCCGAGATCTTACCGGTTTTATTGACGGTACGGAAAACCCTAAGGGCAGAAATCGTCAGCAAGTGGCTCTGGTCGATGAAGAAGATGAGGAATTCCGGGGGGGCAGTTATGTTCACGTTCAGAAGTACGAGCACAAGCTGAACCATTGGCATCGGCTGCCGCAAAAAGAGCAAGAGGATATCATCGGTCGCACTAAGCAGGATGATATTGAGTATGCCCCGCAAGACAAGCCGTTAACCAGCCACATCAAACGGGTAAACCTTAAAGATGAAGACGGTAAGTCTAAGGAAATACTGAGACAGAGTATGCCTTACGGTTCGCTGAGGCAGCAAGGGCTGATGTTTATCTCGGTTTGTAATACACCGGCACATTTTGAGGAAATGTTAACAAGCATGATCAAAGGTGACGCGCACGGGCATACGGATAAGCTGATGGACTTTACTCAGGCTCTGACAGGATCCTCATTTTTTGCACCGTCGTTAGATTTTTTACTTGAGCACGTTTAATGAATTCCCCGCCTGCTGAGGCGAACTGACCATTGAGGCTTGTGTTTTGTCATACCGGCGCGGGCCGGTCGGTATCCGGTGACTTGCTCCGGACAGGAAAAAGGCGCCGGACTCAAGCCTTCGACGGAGTACCGGCACCAGTCCGCAAATTAAAAAGAGTACACCCCACATGTACTCTTTTTACATAATTATTACAATTAACTATTCAGTGTAATTGAATAGTGATTTTATGGTGTTTAATGTTTTATTAATGTTATCAATATCAGAAGGCGTGATAAAAATTGTATCATCACCCGCGATTGTGCCTAAAATTCCCTCAGGCTTGCCGATAGAATCCAGCAATCTCGCAATTAATTGTGCGGCGCCCGGACTGGTTCTGACGACAATCATCAGGCTGTTATGGTCAACGTCTAACACCAGGTTTTTCAGCGGGCTGCCGGCCGTGGGCACCCCTAATTCAGCGGGTAAACAGTAAACCATCTGCTGCTTAGCGTTACGGGTACGAACCGCCCCGAACTTACTCAGCATACGGGATACTTTAGATTGGTTGATATTGCCGTATCCCTCCGATTGTAAAGCGGAAACGATTTCACTTTGAGAGCCAAAGCGTTCTTCTTTGAGGATGGCCTTAAAGACTTTTACGAGCTCTTCTTGGTTCTTGTTTGTCATAATAATTTTTCAGTGATTTTTAACTTAAACAATCTGTGACAGTCTAAGAGAGAGTCTTAAACCGCCTCTTGTTTTATATCTGAATAAATTCAAATCATTCTATTCAATAAAACATGAAGATCTTTGCATAATTGCTGCCTTTTTGTCAAATAAAATTGCCAAAAGTGAATAATTATTCACAGCTGATTTTAATGGAACTCAAGCATACAAGGTGTGACATTTATCACTGTTTTCAACCGAATGCTTCAGCCGCGGAACAATTGCTATTTTGCTCGCATTCCAGTATGGTTGCGGCATAATTATGATCCATGTCACAGATTACCGATAAACCAACGGAGAGAACTATGAAAGTTGCCGTACTTGGTGCTGCTGGTGGTATTGGCCAGGCACTTGCTCTATTACTTAAAACTCAATTACCCGCAGGTGCGAAATTATCGCTTTACGATATCGCTCCGGTTACTCCTGGTGTTGCCGTTGATCTAAGCCACATCCCGACAGATGTTGAAGTAAAAGGCTTCGCGGGTGAGGATCCTTCCGCGGCGCTTGAAGAGGCTGATGTAGTGCTGATCTCAGCGGGTGTCGCCCGTAAGCCGGGTATGGATCGTTCGGATCTGTTTAACATCAACGCGGGTATCGTTCGCAGCCTGATCAAAAAAGTGGCCGCTGTGTGCCCTGAGGCGTTAGTGGGTATCATCACTAACCCGGTAAATACAACGGTCGCGATTGCGGCTGAGGTATTAAAAGAAGCCGGTGTTTATGATAAGAACCGTTTATTCGGTGTTACAACGCTTGACGTTATTCGTTCTGAAACTTTTATCGCCGAAGCGAAAGGTCTGAAACCGGCTGACGTTAAGATCAGCGTAATCGGTGGTCACAGTGGTGTGACCATTCTGCCTCTGCTGTCTCAAGTTGATGGCGTGAGCTTTACTGATGAGGAAGTGGCGGCGATAACTCATCGTATCCAGAACGCGGGTACGGAAGTTGTTGAAGCAAAAGCGGGCGGCGGCAGCGCGACGCTATCTATGGGGCAGGCGGCATGCCGTTTCGGGCTGTCACTCGTTCGTGGTCTGCAAGGTGAGGAAAACGTCGTTGAGTGCGCTTATGTTGACGGCGGCGGCGAGCATGCTGAGTTCTTCGCTCAACCGGTATTACTCGGTAAGAACGGCGTTAAAAAAGTTCTGCCGTACGGCGAAGTCAGCGAGTTTGAGGCAAACGCTCGTGATGCCATGCTTGATACGCTGAAAGGCGACATTAAAATCGGTGCTGAATTCGTTAAGTGATTCCTTAAACGTTTGTCCGTGATAAAAGCGGAGCCGGGGCTCCGCTTCTGCCTTGAGTGAGGTGAGCGCAAACCATGAGCAATATATTTAACAATATTCCAAACGATTTGTCTGAGGAAGTATTTGAAAAACTGGCCGGTAGCGGTGATGTCACCATAAAGCGTATTGTCTCTAAAGGGCATAAAAGCGCCGATGATTTTTGGTATGACCAGGCACAAAATGAATGGGTTATGCTGCTGCGAGGACAGGCGAGATTAGAATTTGAACACGGCGGGATCGCCGAGCTTTCACAAGGGGATTATTGCGATATTCCCGCGGGTCAGAAACATCGGGTCGCATGGACTCAGGAAGACTCCGAAACTATCTGGCTGGCGGTATTTTACTAGTCAAATTTGTTTCGCATCGCTCTTGCCATGGCAAGTAAGCCGTTGGTTCGTGACGGACTCAGTTGGGTATACAGGCCAAATTCAGTAAAAACACTTTCAATATCCGTTCCCGGCTTATCGGTTTTCTCATGGTAAACAGAGAGTAATATGACAATCAGTCCTTTGACGATTCTGGCGTCACTGTCGGCGATAAAATAATGTTTACCGCGGATCTGTGTGTGATAAAGCCAGGCATCGCTCTCGCAGCCGTCAATTTTAGCGATATCCGTTTTAAATTCGTCAGCGAGTTTCGGCGCTGATTTGCCTAACAGCATTAATTGCCGGTACTTTTCCTGCCAGTTTCCGGCATGGCTGAAAATGGTTTTCAGCTCGGATAAGGTCGGGATATCATAAAAAAAAGCTGAATCCTGAGAGCGGGTCTGAGTCATTAATCCAGTAGTTCCGATGTTTGTTGTAAGGCGCTGATAAAACGGTCGATATCAGCCTGTGTGCTGTAAACGCCGACGGAGGCGCGGCAGCAGCCTTTGATGTTCATTAAATTCATCAGCGGCATGGCGCAGTGATGACCGCAGCGAATAGCGATAGCCTGTTGATCCAGTAAAACGCTTATGTCCTGGTGATGTTCATTTTCGATATTAAACGCTACCGCGCCGACATTCCGCTGAGATTGTCCGTAGACTTTTACTTTGTTCAGCCGGCTGAGCCGCTCAACCAGGTAATCGAGTAACGCCCGTTCTTGCCGCCGGAGCTCAGCGGTGAGATGGCGCTCAATGAAATCAACAGCGGCGCCCAGACCAATCACCTGAGCGATAGGTGGTGTGCCCGCCTCAAGTTTATTGGGTAATTTACCGAAAGCGGATGATTCAAAGCTGACGGTTTTGATCATCTCACCGCCCGTCATCATCGGCTCAATCTTATCTAAAATCTCATATTTGCCGTAAAGTATTCCGACACCGGTAGGGCCGTACATTTTATGGCCTGAGAAAGCATAAAAATCGCAATCGATTGCCCGAACATCAACCTTGAGATGCGCCGCGGCCTGAGCCCCGTCCACTAAGGTTATCGCGCCCGCTTGTCTGGCTAATTGTACGATGTCATTTACCGGGTTTAGCGTACCGAGCGCATTGGTAACATGGGATACGGCAACCAATTTCGGCGCCTGTTTCAGTAATGTTTTATATGCCGTTAAATCAAACTGAAGCTCGTCAGTAAGCGGAACCGGCTTAATAACGGCGCCGGTTCGTTTGGCCAGTTGCTGCCACGGTACGATATTCGCGTGATGAGCCGCGCTGTCGATCAGAATGATATCATCCGCGTTAATTCGAGAGTCTAAACCGCAGGCCACCATATTGATGGATTCAGTACAGCCGTGAGTAAAGATGATTTCCCCGGCTCGCGACGCATTGATAAACCCGGCCATTTTCCGGCGCACATTCTCATACTCAAACGTCGCCAGAGCCGATAGCTGATAAGCGCCGCGGTGAACATTGGCGTTCTTAGTCTGATAATAGTCTCTGACGGCGTCGATCACTGACTGAGGTTTCTGACTGGTCGCGGCGGTGTCCAGATAGCATAACGGCGTTGCGTCGAACTCAAGGCTCAATGCCGGAAAAAGCGGCTTTAACGCTTCGGCTAACGGTGTGAGAGAGTCCTGTATTTGCTGGCTCGGCATTATCAGTAATCAGTGAAATTTCAATTGGTCGCCGATTTTGTTGCAAATCGCGGCCTTTTGCAAGTTTAAGACGTGCTTATCACGGGCAGGGGATACGATAGAGGGTGCTGATTTCCTCAATTCGGCTCATCAGTCCGGCTGACAGGGTGATGTTAGCGCTGTCAATATTCTCTTGCAGCTGTTTAAGATCCGTCGCGCCGATAATGCTGCTTGCTAAAAATTTCTGCTGATTAACAAAAGCTAACGCCAGTTGCGCCGGTGAAATATTAAATTCGCGGGCGAGGTCAACGTAAGCCTGAGTCGCTTGCTGAGCGACAGCCGATGAATAACGTTTATTAAAACGGTCAAATAACTTCAGGCGTGAGTTTTCCGGCCAGGGTTGTTTCAGATATTTGCCGGACAGAACACCGAAAGCCAGCGGCGAATAAGCGAGCAGACCGATATTTTCCCGATGAGCGATTTCACTTAAACCGACTTCAAAGCTTCGGTTAAGCAGATTGAACGGGTTTTGAATACTGACGACTCTGGGTAAGTCATGTTTCTCCGCGAGGTGTAAGTAACTCATCAGACCCCAGGGTGTCTCGTTGGAGACACCTATGTATCTGACTTTCCCTTGTCTTACGACATCCGCCAGCGCTTCAAGGGTGCTGAGGATGGGGGTCGAAACCTCGTTTTCCTGTTCGGAGTAATAGAGCGAACCGAAAAAGTTGGTATTACGGTCCGGCCAGTGCACCTGATACAAGTCGATGGTATCGATTTGTAAACGCTGCAGTGAGTCATCAACCGCCTGATGGATATTATTCCAGTTCAGCGCCGTGTTGTCTCTGATGTAATTCATATCCGGACTGAACGCGGCGACTTTACTGGCGATAATAAGCCTGTTGCGTTTACCGGAGTGTCTGAGGTAGTTGCCGAGAATGATCTCAGTATCACCTTGCGTCTCGGCTTGCGGCGGTACGGGGTATAACTCGGCGGTATCGATAAAATTGATGCCGTTATCGACGGCAAGGTCAAGCTGAGAAAAGGCTTCTGCCTGAGTATTCTGCTGTCCCCAGGTCATGGTGCCTAAACACAATTGACTGACTTGTAATGATGAATGAGCAAGTTGCGAATAGTTCACCGTTATTCTCTCAGTAAAAATGATGCGGTCTGAATTTTATACTACTTAATTCAGCCGCTCACAAATGATATTTGTTATGTGACGCGGCTTTTTACCCGGGGAGATGCTGTTTTTATATCTCTTTGTCCTGTCAAAGATTAAATTTTGATAAACCCGGGATTAAATTTTCATTATCTCTGCGATTTGTATAAGAAACCGGAGGGAGTATAGTGTTCGTTAAGCGGGCAGGTTGTATCGGTGGTTTTATGGTTGATTCTGTTAATGACGCTGTAGTTGTAGGATGGAACAGTCTTACTCAGGTTATACAAGGACTCGGGCAGTTAGAAAACAAACTGACGGATGACGGCTCCGGATCTGTAGAGGTCGAGCTTCAGGTTAATATTCCCTGCAAAGACGACAACATAGCTGCTTCAAAAAAATACTATAAGGTTATCGTTTTCAGGCGAAATGAATCTGAGGGTGACTGGAAAGTAACTGTTAATAAATTTCAATCTCTTACGGCAAGTCCGGGGGCGAATGACCTTGCCTGCGAGAATATTTGCGTCCATGATGTTTTGAACGATTCACACGCGGCTTTCTTTAGGTTCCATCAGTGTCTGAGCAATGCGGTTGAAACCAGAAACAAATTAAATAAAAAACATATTTCCTGTGCTCAGGGCGCCGCCGCGGCTGTAAATCAGGCAGAAAATAAAAAGCAGGCCGCAAGCGGAAATGACGCAAAAGAAGATAATCGCGCTGCCCTCAATTCCGGCGGCGGAAATCAAAACGCGGCCCTGACTGCCGGGACTGGCGGGAGTATTTCCGCTGATGAAGATGCCGGTGGTTCTCAGGAAGAAATTTTTTATTCGGCAAAGGTGTCTTTAGACAAGGCTAATTCAGAAGCTGAATTACATACTGAGCCGAAACAATCAGCGAGCGAAAAGGATTATTTAAGTACGGAGTTTAATCATCTCGGTGACAAAAACAGACATGATTCCGCCGCTGAAGTTGATCTTTCCTGCGCCGAGGCTTTCAGACAAAATCAATCGACGTTAATACAGGTTACAGAGTGCTTAGACTTCAGATGCGGCGGCTGCTCTGAGAAGCTGACTCAAATTCAGCATAATTACTTTCACCTCTCGGCCGGATCAGAGGTTTCAGCGGGTAAGCCTGTATTGTGTGTTCCGTTTGTGAGAATGAAAGGCTGGTGGTTCTTTAAAAAACCTCATTATGCTGTCGCGGTGAATACCGCAAATCAGACATTCGTCGTCGGCTCGGCTGACGCGTATTCAAAGCCGATTAAGTTTGTTAAGCTCAAAAACAGCTCAGATAATACGCAGCCGCATGAGCAGGCCGCGCATATCGTTTCAAAATTATGTGAGTCCGCTTCGGCCGCGCACTGGGGCGCGCCTGAGACAGTGAGTTTTAATGGAAATAAAAAAGCCAGAGCGCGATGGGCGAAACTGGATGATGATTATCAAAAGGCTGTCGCAGAATGCGATAAAATTATCGGGAAAAATTGGATAATTCAAGATACTACGTTGACTGACGCAGAAAAAAAAGCAAGACGAAAACTAATAAAACTGAACAATAAGTATACAAATGACGTCAGTAAAAAATCAGGGGAAAAAACTGATTTTTGGACTGTTCACTCTGTCGCCGCGCTTAAACGTATTGTTAGTTAACCCGGGTATTGTCCTTAAATTGATTAAGGGACGTAGCGCAAAGGATGGTACCAGCCGTGCCGTCACCCCGTCGCCGGCCGTATTCCGGCGCCTTTGGCCTTTGATTAATTTTGCGAAAGTCGGGATGACCGGCATACGCAGCTGTCGTTATTTCATTTCCCGCCCTCGCGGGTATGACAAATCAAGTGTTGAAATTTAAATCGGTCTCTTTTGAACCGCGAGATCCCTGAGGAGCCTCGCTTAAGGTGTTTTATCCCTGATTGTGACGAACCGGTTTCAACGGATTTTCTTAATCATAGTTATTTCACAGTCGCTATGACCGCTGTTTCCCAGACGATAATCTATGTCCGTAAATCCTAATTTCCTGTAAAGGTGATAAGCCTGTTCTAAAACCGACGTGGTTTCCAAATAACATAACTCATACCCCATTTGCCGCGCCTGCTCTAAACAGAACTCACATAAACGTTTTCCTAACCCCAGTCCTCTGCCTTTGCTGAGAAAATACATTTTCTGTAACTCACAAGCGGGCCGTCCCTCAGGGTTCGGAACCGCCGCGACGCCGGCGCCGCCGATCATTTCACCGTTTAACTCTAATACCCAGTACCGGCTATTTTCACCTCGGTAGAGGGAAGACAGGCTCTCAGATGACAAATCCGAAACGCCGTAACCTTTATCAGCGGTTAAACCGAAATCAAGGGAGACCTGAGTGATAATCGCGGCCATCGGCTTATCATCGGACGGCGTCAGTTTTCTGATGACAATCTCACCGGTCATACAGCGCTCCGTTAATAAACGGCGCCATGCACATGATCGCCGCCTGCTGATAACAGGAGCCGCGGCTGGCCAGGCGCCCGGTTAACAGACCAATCGCTCCGCACTTCTGCTTGACGTTTGACTCATTAAACACCCCGTCCATAACATCGCCCAGTTCCGCGCCGTTTTCTAAGGCCTGATAAATAAAATCAGGCAAAGGAAGGCTGGCGCTGCGGCTGACGCTTTGCCTGACGCCGTTATCGATAACGATGTAAGCGAAAGTAAAGCAGCCGTATTTTGTTTTTTCTGCGCCGCCTTCAATCGCAGCATAGTAGTCAGCCTGATGCCCGGCTTTACAGAAGTTAACCCGGTTGATCGCGCCTGAAAGTGTCTCTTCGGCACCCATGGGCTGATCGGCCACTAATGACGCCGCGCTTACGGCTTTGATGACAATTTGCCGCTCAGGAAAATATCGGCTCAGAGCGTCTTGAACGGCTTTTACTTTAACCGGATTTTCGGAACCGACAATGACGTTGATTTGAGCAGATTTCATATAAAGCGCCTGTTATTCAGTATCAATATTGCGGTTATGGTAGCAAAATTCCGGCCGGCGCTGAACGGTAAATTTTGTGATATCAACAAATTATCCTATGATGCGACGTATGATGAATAAAAAAGGATTGATGACCCGCTTTATGAACCGATTTACCGCTTTCGTTCTGCCCCTGCTGTTTCTGGCGCCTTCAGTATCCGCTCTGACCTATGTTTTACCCAAAGACGGCGGACGTTTAGTCGGCCGGAATCAGACTTACGTCGTGCCGCGGGGAAAACTCTCCCTTGAGGATATCGCCGCTGAGTTTCAGCTCGGGTTAACCAATTTAATGCAAGCTAATCCCGGGGTTGATCCTTTTTTGCCGAGAGCCGGCTTAAAGTTAGTGATCCCTCACAAACTGATACTGCCTGACGCGCCGAGAAAAGGGATAATAATCAACCTCGCGGAAATGCGCTTGTATTACTACCCGAAGGGCAAAGGGACGGTTGAAGTCTATCCGGTCGGTATCGGCGAAGTAGGGCGGGATACGCCGGAAAACTGGATCACAAAAGTGTGGCGCAAAAAAGCGAACCCGACGTGGACGCCGACAGCGCGAATTCGTGCCGATTATGCCGCCGACGGCAAAATTCTGCCGAAAGTCTGGCCCGCGGGCCCTGATAATCCGATGGGATTATTCGCGCTTTATATCGGAAATCTTTACGCCATTCACGGCACTAACGCTAATTTCGGTATCGGGCTGAGAGTCAGTCACGGCTGCGTGCGTTTACGTAATGATGATATTGCGAGGCTGTTTAAAGAAGTCCCCGTTCATACTCGCGTGCAATTTATTAACGAACCTATAAAAGTGACCGCGGAGCCGAACGGTGACCGCTATATCGAAGTTCATGAGCCGTTATCCCGCAATCAGGCCGAATACGACTCAGATGAACAACCGCCGCTCAGATTTAATGACAAGGTAAAACGTTTTATCGCTAACGCCAGAACCAATTCAATGACGCTGAAGCGCATGCTAGAGCAAAGGAATGGAATACCGGCGAGATTGGATGATTAGATTTTTTGATAAAAGAATGGCTTATCAAGTAGCCTTTGGCTGAAAAGTGTGCTGCTAACTTTCTGTTGTTATTTTTTTGTTGATAATTTGTTTTTAAATGTTTAATGTCAGGCCTCCTTTTTGTTGGAATTGTATGGCAGCTCAGTTCATCAGTGAAGCTGTTTCGATTACCAATAAAATTAATAATAATCGATTTAAAAAGGAATTTTGATGAAAAAATCTCTTTTAGCTATTGCCGTTGCTGCGATAATTACCGGGTGTGGCGGTAGTAGTAATGACAATAATGGTAACGTACCGGTTTCTCCGGCTCCTAATGTCGCGCCTGTAAGTTCTGATGTCGTATTCGATATCAGCCAATCCGTTCGTCTTACCGGAAAACTTGAGGGAAGCGATTCCGGTGCTGTTTCGTTTTCGCTGGCGGATCCGTCTGAAATTGAGCACGGTAAATTAGAAATTATCGATGCCTCCACGGGTGAGTTCACTTATATTACAAATAAATTTGAAGGACAAGAAGTTGCAACTTTCAGAGTGAGTGACGGCGAACTTGAGTCAACGTCAACTATAACCATTAATATCTCTGGTGAGGGTGACCCGCTAGTGGAGCATCAGTGGCATTTGGAAAATACCGGACAAAGCGCGTTCGCGGCCAATCGTGGTGTGGCCGGCGAAGATATGAATGTCACGGAGGCTATTGCCGATGGTGTGAAAGGACAGGGGATTTTGGTAGGTGTTGTTGATGACGGTGTTGAAATTGCGCATCCGGATCTTGCTGGTAATGTTGTTCCCGGAGGTTCTTACAACTTAATCACAGGTACTGTCGATCCGACTCCGTTTTCTGACGGGGCTTCCCATGGCACTTCTGTGGCAGGTATTATTGCAGCTGAAGGCTGGAATAATATCGGCGGACGTGGTGTCGCTCCGCAAGCGAGTATTGTCGGCTATAACTTCTTGGACAGTGATCCTTCAGGTCTCGAAAGTGCCCAGTCCGCCGAGAACTGGCTGCACTCACATGGTGCAACTTCCTACAGTGACCGGGTGAGAGTATTTAATCAAAGCTATGGTTATAGCCTACCATTTCCTGATCTGATTGATGAAGATGAGTTTGAAGTTTATCACCAGATGTCGACGGAATCGTTCAACGGGAATGGTATGATTTTTGTCAAATCTGCAGGGAATGGATATAATTTTTTCCGAGCAGGTCGCTTTGCTTGGCTTCCTGGAGATTACTTTAGGGCTACTGAAGGAAATCCGGCTAATCATGGTATGCCTTTTCATAATTCACATATGTCAACCGATAATGGCAATGTATACAATCTAGTTGTTAGCGCTATCAATGCTGAGGGCAAGCTATCAAGTTACTCGTCTGTAGGGTCGAACGTATTCGTTACTGCCCCGGGAGGTGAATTTGGTGTTGATTCACCAGCTATAGTTACAACTGACAGAGTTAGCTGTGATAAAGGTAGTAATGTGATAAATGATCGTCCAGCCACGCCTTTCCATGGCGATCTTCACCCTTTAAACGATAATTGTGATTATCGTTCTACTATGAACGGCACATCTTCGGCTGCTCCGAATACAACAGGTGCAGTGGCAATGATTCTATCCGCAAATCCACAATTGAGCTGGCGTGACGTCCGTTATATTTTAGCGAGCACTTCTACTAAAATTGAGTCAAAATTTAAAGCCAGAACCGTTACTATTGGAGAAAGTAACTCTGCAGTAGAATACGAAGCAATTCCATCCTGGACTGAAAACGCTGCAGGTTTCAGTTTTCATAATTTTTATGGCTTTGGACGAGTAGACGTTTCTGCTGCTGTTAAAGCTGCACAGAGTTATGATATAGATTTAGGAGAATATAAAGTCTCCGAGTGGATTAAATCTGAAGAACTCAACAAAAACATTCCTGATGGGAATATTAGTGGTACTAGCGATGTTATTAATGTTACCGATAACATGACAGTTGAATCAGTTCAAATTCAGGTTTCTGCGGATCATTTGAGGTTACCCGATTTAGCGGTTGAAGTCATTTCCCCGGCAGGTACAAGAAGTGTTTTATTAATGCCTTATAATGGTTATACCTATCAGGGCGTGATGGATCCATCAGACCCAAGGGATTTTGTTCCTGGGTTTGAGGATACTATGTTTATGTCTAATGCCTTTTATGGTGAGTCTTCTTTGGGAGATTGGACAATCCGTTTAATTGACGTAAATAGTGGTGAGCATTCAATGTACTTGCATCCTATCGGGGAGTTTGATATGGCGAACGAAGATTCTGGTAAGCTCAAAGGCTGGTCATTACGTTTCCATGGCGGCAATACTAATGTGGCTCAAGCACAATAAAAGGAGTTTATAAAATGAGAATATTAAACATAGTATTTGCTTCAAGTGTATTTATTTCTGTGAACTCAGTGGCGCATACTCAGTTTCAGATTGAAAAAGAAACCCCGTCGGCAGAAAAAGTGAAATTTGAACCGATTAAAAAAGTTGAAAATGATTTGTTTTTCATTCAATCAACTATTGGTCTTGAGCAGGCAACATCCCTTAAGAAAGGGCAATATATCATGTCTCATTCCGGACAATCATTGGGAAAACTAACTGGTAAGTTCTTTGTTAAATTACGAGATGGAGTCAGTGTTGAGCAATTTCTTCAAACTCATCCCATGAACTTAGAGTGGAACTTAGATCCTAACAGCAACTGACACATTTTAACATTTTAATATAGAACCGAGGAGAGGAAGTTTGTAAACTTCTTTACCTCAAAGTGAAATGAGGTTTTGAAGTGAAATCTAAATACAACCAACTCACATTAAAAGACAGACATCAGATTGAAGTGTTAAAGGCAGAAGGTAAAAGTGCCAGAAGTATCGCTAAGCTGTTAGGTCGTGGCAACGGAACCATATCTAAGGAGCTGAGGCGTTGTCCTTCTGAAGCTTATTGCGCTGAAACCGCTCATCTGGATGCGATAAGTAACAGGCAGACGGCTTTCAAAGCGACAAAAATCACTGATGACATCATAAACACTATAAAGTCATTGCTTAATTTCGGGCTAAGCCCGGAGCAAATTTCAGGTCGGATGAAACAGGAGAAAACCAGCGTAACGTTATCTGCGAACACGATTTACGGTGTGGTAAAACAACAAGGTCTGGAAAAGCTATTGCCCCGAGGCGGCAAGAAATACAAGCGGCGGCAGGGAATTGAAGCGGGAGCCCGTTTAATTCCGGAGCGAATAGATATCAGTGAAAGGCCGGCAATTGTCGATGAAAAAGTTGAGATAGGTCACTGGGAAGGTGATACGGTGCATGGTAAAGATTGCTACTTAGTCACGTTGGTAGAGCGAGTGTCCAAGCGTTTACTGGTAAAGCGTGTTAAAAGTAAATCTAAGGTTGAAGTCACCAAGGCGATAAAGAGTATGCTTAAGCCTTTCGCCGCGATTTGCAAGACTATCACTTTTGATAATGGCGGCGAATTCGCCGGACATAAAAAGGTTTCTGAGGCACTTAAATGCGATATCTACTTTGCGAAGCCCTATCATTCATGGCAGAGGGGGCTTAATGAGAATACCAACGGATTACTGCGGCGTTTTTTCCCGAAAGGCATGGCTATAGGCTCGGTAAGTGAGCAAGAAATTAAAAATGCGGAATTTTCGATTAACACAAGACCGAGAAAAGCGTTAGACTATCTCAGTCCTTACGAATTTTTAACAGGTAAGAGTGTGCCGCTTATTGCTGAGATCTAGGAAAAAGTAGCAAAAATCTACTGCTTTTAAGTCCCCAAAACGACGATGATTTATTGAAAATTTTGAACAGGTTGAAAAATGATCCGCTCATTAAACGAGCGCGATTAGATCGACTCTACAAAAAACATGAAACAATGTAATCGTAATCTAGTTTTGTTGTCATAAAACTTTAAGAATAGCCTTTCACTAATGGAAGGCTACTTTTATTTGTCTCGAAAAGGAATTACGCTGTTAAAACTCATTTCCACTTGCGAATAAGGCTGCTTAAACGTCAAAGACTGCGCGTGAAGATTTAAACGTTCTGATAACCTTTTTCCGGCATTGTCGGCGTAGAAACCGTCACCGAGGATAGGGTGGCCGATAGCCATCATATGAACGCGAAGCTGGTGTGAGCGTCCTGTTATCGGACTGAGTTTTACCAGCGTTGAATGATAATCGTAACTCACGACTTCAAATAACGTCAGTGAGGGTTTCCCCGCTTTATGATCGACTTTCTGCTTAGGACGATTGGGCCAGTCACATATAAGAGGAAGGTCTACCTTGCCGCTTTGCCGTTTTACATGACCCGCGACACGGGCATAATAAACTTTTTTGGTCTCTCTGTCCCTGAACTGACGTTTTAATTCACTTTCCGCTTTCTTCCTCAGAGCCACAACCATGATGCCTGACGTGGCCATATCTAAACGGTGAACGATTCGCGCGCCCGGGTGCAGTTTTTTCACACGAGTCCAGATGCTGTCAGCGTGTCCGGGATCACGGCCCGGCACAGACAGTAAGCCCGAAGGTTTGTTTACGACAATAATGTCCTTGTCCCGGTAAAGGATATCCAGCCAAGGCACGCAAGGGGGGGTGTAAACAAAGTCAGGCATAACGGAACATTTCAAGCGTCGGTTTGAGAGAGCGCAAAGATACTGACTCTTCTGTGGCAGTGCAAGTAAAGATTGTATGAATGATAATACGGATTGAGCTTTTATGTGGTCGGATTGTGAACTAAGAGCGGATGGCCGTATGTTTGATAAACCATTTGGATTTCATCACCATTTAAATTGTTATCAATAGTTTAAAAGCTTAACTAAAGCTTACGGTTTACAAGTTTGCCGCGGAATTAACCCGTAATTTTCGTGGCGATGCGTGAGTATTTGGGGTAAAATGCGCGCGATCAACGTGATTGCGATCGCAAATCTGCGATATTTCTGCGTCAGCTCAATACTCGGAATACTATGATTTTTAGAGGTTTTTGTGACGCAGACGCATTGTATTTCCTTCAACGTAGTGCTTGTGGATATGATTACAATTAAGAAAGGATTGGATCTGCCTATCGCCGGCGGACCGGAACAAGTTATCCATAATGGCCCGGCCATTAAACAGGTAGCTACACTGGGTGAAGAGTATATCGGCCTGCGTCCGACGATGAAAGTTCGTGTCGGCGATAAGGTAGCGAAAGGTCAGGTGATTTTTGAAGACAAAAAGAATCCCGGCGTTGTATATACCGCTTCAGCTAGTGGCACAGTTACCGCTATTAACAGGGGTGCGAAGCGTGTCCTGCAGTCTGTTGTTATTGCCGCGCAAGGCAATGAGCAGGTGTCTTTCGCTAAATATGACGCGGCTCAGCTTGACAGCATTGAAGCCGGTAAAGTTCGTGAGAATTTGATTCAGTCAGGTTTGTGGACTGCATTGCGTACCCGTCCGTTCAGTAAAGTTCCCGCTGTTGATTCAAATGCCGCGGGAATTTTCGTGACGGCGATAGACACGCAGCCTTTGGCGGCGGATCCGGATGTAATTATCAGCGAACATAAAGATGATTTTGCTAACGGCTTAAAGGTATTAGCGAGATTAACTGAAGGGAAAGTGTTCTTGTGTAAAGCGCAGGGTGCGGAAATACCGGCGGCGAACGCTCAAGTCGCGGAGTTCGGCGGTGTTCACCCGGCGGGCTTAGTAGGGACTCATATTCATCATTTGCTTCCCGCTTCGGTCAATCGCACGGTATGGCATATCGGTTATCAGGACGTGATAGCCGTCGGCCAGCTGTTTACGACCGGCGAGCTAAACGTTGAGCGAGTGGTTGCTGTCGGCGGACCTAAAGCCCTTAAGCCGAGACTGATGCGTACTGTTGTCGGCGCCAGTACTGATGAGCTGATGGCCGGGGAAACGCAAGAAGGAAATGTCCGTATTATCTCAGGTTCAGTACTGAACGGCCGGACCGCGACCGGCCCTCACGCTTTTCTGGGACGCTATCACGCGCAGGTGAGTGTTTTAGAGGAAGGTACGGAAAAAGAATTTATGGGCTGGGCTATGCCCGGCACCGATAAGTTTTCCGCGACCCGTGCGTTCATATCTCACTTATCGCCGTCACGCTTATTTAATCTGACGACCTCTACCGGCGGCTCGGATCGCTCAATGGTGCCGATCGGCGCCTATGAGCGTGTTATGCCGTTAGATATCCTTCCGACCATGTTACTGCGTGACTTATTGTCAGGTGACGTGGACGGCGCGCAAGCATTAGGCGCGCTGGAGCTGGATGAGGAAGATTTGGCATTATGTACTTTCGTATGTCCGGGCAAGTATGACTACGGTTCATATCTGCGCGACTGTTTAGATACGATCGAGAGGGAAGGCTAATGGGCTTAAAGAGTTTTTTCGAACGTATCGAGCCGAACTTTGAGAAAGGCGGCAAATACGAAAAGTGGTACGCGCTGTTTGAAGCGGTATACACGATATTCTACACACCGGGTCACGTGAACAAAGGCCGTACTCACGTTCGTGATAACATCGACTTAAAACGTATCATGATCAGCGTCTGGGCATGCGTTTTCCCGGCCATGTTCATGGGGATGTACAACATAGGACTGCAAGCGCAGGAAGCGTTGAACGCGGGTTTCGCCTCGCCGGACGTATGGCAGGTTGACCTGTTCGGTCTGTTCGGCGCGCAGCTGACTAAGGACGCGCACTGGGCGACCCTGACCTGGTACGGAGCCTGTTTCTTCTTACCGGTGTACTTAACCGCGTTCGTTGTCGGTGGTTTCTGGGAAGTCTTGTTCGCGTCCGTGCGTGGTCACGAGATTAACGAAGGTTTCTTCGTAACTTCGATTTTATTCGCGTTAACACTGCCGCCGACCATTCCTTTATACATGGCCGCCTTAGGTATTACCTTCGGTGTCGTGGTCGCGAAAGAGGTGTTCGGCGGTACCGGCCGTAACTTCCTTAACCCCGCGCTGGCGGGCCGCGCCTTCCTGTTTTTCGCCTATCCGTTAAATATGTCCGGTGACACTTCCTGGGTTGTGGCGGACGGTTACTCAGGCGCCACGGCGTTAAGTCAGGCCGCGGCGGGTCACTTCAGCTATGCGTTTGACCAAAGATGGTGGGACGCGTTCCTCGGTTTCATTCCGGGTTCCATGGGTGAGGTTTCCACGCTGGCTATTCTTATCGGCGGTTTGATTATCATCTACGCTAAAATCGCCTCATGGCGTATCGTAAGCGGCGTGATGCTTGGTATGATCGCGATTTCATCACTGCTGAACCTTATCGGCAGCGGCACAAACCCGATGTTCGCGATGCCCTGGTACTGGCACTTAGTTCTGGGTGGTTTTGCGTTTGGTATGATGTTTATGGCGACGGATCCGGTATCGGCTTCGTTTACCAATAAGGGTAAGTGGTGCTACGGTATCCTGATCGGGGCTATGGTGGTGTTTATCCGCGTCATCAACCCGGCATTCCCTGAGGGCATGATGTTAGCGATTCTGTTCTCTAACTTGTTTGCTCCATTGTTCGACCACTTCGTGGTTCAGTCGAATATCAAGCGGAGGATCGCTCGTGGCTAACGCAGCAAATAAAGATTCATTTGGAAGAACGCTATTAATCGTTGTTGGCCTGTGTCTGGTCTGTTCAATCTTAGTATCGGCGGCGGCGGTAATGCTGAAACCGACGCAGGATCAGAATAAGCGTTTCGACAAACAAAAGTACATTCTTTCAGCGGCCGGCCTGATGAAGGACACCGACAAAGCAACTAAGCAAGAAGTTGAAGATATCTACAACGCTCGCATTACAGCGAAGATTGTAAATCTAAAAACCGGTGAGTTTACCGACGCGACTAAAGCCCAGGCTGACAAGTTCGACATGGACAAAGCCGCGCGCGATCCGAAAATCTCTTTTAAGCCTGAGCACGATATCGCTTCTGTTAAGCGTGTGGCAAATGACGCCGTGGTATACTTGATCCGTAATGAGCAAGGTAAACTGCAAACGGTAATCCTGCCGATTAAGGGTTACGGTCTTTGGTCTACTATGTATGCTTTCTTAGCCCTTAAGCCTGATATGAACACGGTTAACAGTCTGGTTTACTACAAGTTCTCCGGTTCCGGTGAAACGCCGGGTCTGGGGGGCGAAGTTCAGAACCCTAAGTGGATCGCTAAGTGGACGGGGAAAAAGTTATATGACGACAAAGGTAACTTCGTACTGAAAGTAACTAAGAACCCTGAGCTCGCCCAAACCGTACATGGTGTGGACGCGCTTTCCGGCGCGACGCTGACCAGTAACGGGGTACAGCACTCACTGACATTCTGGCTTGGTAAAGAAGGTTTCGCTCAGTTTATCGATAAAGCCCGTAAAGGAGGGTTAAAGTAATGGCTGACGCTAAAGAACTTAAATCGGTCCTGACCGGCCCGATTATCAGTAACAACCCGATTGCGCTGCAAATATTGGGTGTGTGCAGCGCTCTGGCGGTTACCAGTAAAATGGAAACCGCTCTGGTGATGACCTTAGCTCTGACCGCGGTAACGGCGTTTTCGAACCTGTTTATCTCGGTCATCCGTAATCATATTCCGAGCAGCGTGCGTATTATCGTGCAGATGACCATTATCGCGTCTCTGGTGATCGTGGTTGACCAGGTATTGCAGGCGTTCGCTTACGATGTGGCCAAGCAGTTGTCGGTATTCGTCGGTCTGATCATTACCAACTGTATCGTAATGGGCCGCGCCGAGGCCTACGCCATGAAGACGCCGCCGATGATGAGTTTCATGGACGGTATCGGAAACGGTTTAGGTTACGGAGCGATTCTGCTTTCTGTCGGTTTTGTTCGTGAGCTGTTCGGTAACGGCAGCCTTTTCGGCATCGAAATCATGAAGAAGATCTCTGAGGGCGGCTGGTATCAGCCGAACGGTTTATTGCTTCTTCCGCCGAGTGCGTTCTTCTTAATCGGTATTCTGATTTGGGTCATTCGTACTTATAAGCCTGATCAAGTTGAAGCGAAAGGGTAAGCGTAATGGAACATTTAATCAGTTTGTTTATTCGCTCTGTTTTCATTGAAAACATGGCGCTGTCCTTCTTCCTCGGTATGTGTACTTTTCTGGCGGTATCTAAGAAAGTCACGACGGCGATGGGGTTAGGGGTTGCGGTTATCGTGGTGCTGGCCATCTCGGTACCGGCTAACCAGGTTATTTATCAGGGTTTACTCGCACCGGGCGCGTTAGCCTGGGCCGGTTTCCCTGACGCCGATCTGAGCTTCCTGAAATTCATTACCTTTATTGGTGTGATTGCGGCCTTAGTTCAAATTTTGGAAATGGCGCTGGATAAGTATTTCCCGCCTTTGTATAACGCGTTAGGTATCTTCTTGCCGCTGATCACCGTGAACTGCGCCATCTTCGGCGCCGTATCATTCATGGTAGAGCGTGATTATAACTTAGGTGAAAGTGTGGTATTTGGTATCGGTTCCGGTGTCGGCTGGGCACTGGCTATCGTACTGCTCGCGGGTATCCGTGAGAAAATGAAATACGCTGATGTGCCGGACGGCCTGCGCGGTCTTGGTATTACCTTTATCACAGCCGGTTTGATGGCCTTAGGTTTTATGTCATTCTCAGGCGTGTCTCTATAGTGCGCCCCTGATGACATTTTTAGGGCAACGAATTAGACCTCAAAGGATAAGTTGATGGATATAGTTTTTCTGGGTGTGGGTATGTTCACCTTGATCGTACTGGCGTTGGTTTTAGTGATTTTATTCGCTAAATCTAAGCTGGTCGCGTCGGGCGATATTACCATCGGCATCAACGGTGATGCCGACAAAGCAATTAAAACCGCGGCCGGCGGCAAGCTTCTCGGCGCTCTGGCTGACAACGGCATATTCGTGTCAAGCGCCTGCGGCGGCGGCGGCTCATGCGGTCAGTGTCGTGTGAACGTAAAATCAGGCGGCGGTGACATTCTGCCGACTGAGCTGGATCACATTACCAAAGGTGAGGCTCGTCAGGGCTGCCGTTTATCTTGTCAGGTAAATGTGAAAAGTGACATGGAAATCGAGCTTGACGAAGATATTTTCGGTATCAAGAAGTGGGAATGTACGGTTATCTCTAACGATAACAAAGCGACTTTCATTAAAGAGCTTAAGCTTGCGATTCCTGACGGTGAGTCCGTTCCTTTCCGCGCCGGGGGGTACATTCAGATTGAAGCGCCGGCTCACCATGTTAAATACGCTGACTTTGATATTCCTGAACAGTACCGCGGCGACTGGAATCACTTCGGTTTTCTCAGGCTTGAGTCTAAAGTGGATGAGGAGACCATTCGCGCCTACTCCATGGCGAACTACCCGGAAGAGGAAGGCATCATCATGCTGAACGTGCGTATTGCCACGCCGCCGCCCCGTGATTTAAGCCTGCCCTGCGGTAAGATGTCTTCGTACATCTGGAGCCTGAAAGCAGGCGATAAGGTAACGATTTCCGGTCCGTTTGGTGAGTTCTTCGCCAAAGAAACCGATGCGGAGATGGTATTCGTCGGCGGCGGCGCGGGTATGGCGCCGATGCGCTCGCACATCTTCGACCAGCTTAAGCGGCTTAAGTCCGGCCGTAAGATGAGTTTCTGGTACGGCGCGCGCTCTAAGCGTGAGATGTTCTACGTGGAAGACTTTGACGGTCTGCAGGCGGAAAACGATAACTTCCGGTGGCATGTGGCGCTTTCTGATCCGCAGCCGGAAGACAACTGGGACGGATACACGGGTTTTATCCATAACGTGCTTTACGAAAACTACCTGCGTGATCATGAGGCGCCGGAAGACTGTGAGTTCTACATGTGCGGACCTCCGATGATGAACGCCGCCGTAATCGGTATGCTTAAGGATTTAGGTGTCGAAGACGAAAACATTCTGCTGGATGACTTCGGCGGTTAACCTCCGTTAAACTGAACAACAGCCGCGTAATCGAAAGGTTACGCGGCTTTTTTATATATATGGTTTAAAATATGGGTAACTCGGAAGGTGATTGAACAATGGGAGTTCAACCAATGCTTAAACTAAAATCTGCATTTACTATTTTCGCTTTTGCCGTACTGTGCTTTACCCTCGCCGGTTGCGTTAAGCACAAAGAGACGGTTTCACTGTCAGGCAGTACAATGGGAACGACTTATCATATTAAGTACATCCCTGATGATAAAACCCCCGACATTCAGACGCTTCACGCCGAAGTGGAGTTAACGCTTGATCAGATCAACTCTGAAATGTCGACTTATCGCCCTGACTCAGAGTTATCGGCATACAACCGCCTGAAAATGGGGCAGGGAATCCTTGTTTCCCCTGATTTAATTAAAGTGGTCAGAGAAGCAAAAAAACTCAATAAAATCACCGGCGGAGCACTGGATATCACCGTCGGTCCGCTGGTGAATCTTTGGGGATTCGGCCCTGAGAAACGCGGGCTTGAACCGCCGAAAAAAACGGATGTCGACGCGGCCAGAAAAATGGTGAATATCGACGGCGTTGTGATTAACGGCAGGCGCTTAGAAAAGGGCAGCAAAAACTTATACGCTGATTTATCCTCAATCGCTAAAGGGTTCGGCGTGGATAAAGTCGCCGCGATTTTCGATAAATATAATGTGTCAGGTTACTTAGTCGAAATCGGCGGTGAGCTAAGAGTTAAGGGTAAAAAATCTGACGGCAGCGAGTGGAGAATCGCCGTTGAAAAACCGACGAACGGAGAGCGTCAGGTACAGCGGGTGATTGCGTTACATGACATGTCGATGGCGACATCAGGCGACTACAGAAATTACTATGAAGAGAAAGGCGAACGTTACAATCATATTATCGATCCGAGAACCGGTATGCCGGTTCAGCACCGCTTAGCTTCGGTTACCGTGCTTAATAAAGATTGTATGGTTGCTGACGGCTACTCAACCGCTATGATGGTGATGGGCGTAAAAGATTCCTTAGCGCTTGCTAAAAAGGAAAACTTAGCGATAATGCTCATCGAAAAGCAAGATGACGGTTTTAACGTCCATTATAGTGATGCTTTCAAAAAATACTTAAAAAAGTAGCGGAGTCCTTATGAGCACCTTTATTGCCGCGTTTGTGGTGTTATTAGTGTTTTTCCTGTTGATGTCTATCGGTTATTTGGTTAAGAAAAAAGCCGTTGAAGGAAGCTGCGGCGGTTTGGGGGCTCTGGGTATCGAAAAGGCCTGTGACTGTGACGACCCGTGCGATAAACGTAAACGCCGCACGGAAAAAGAAGCGGCCCGTAAAGCGATGCTTGAGAAAAACCGAATAATTTAGAAGATGATCATGGGCGCTGATGATTCAGCGTCCCGGTGTTTTTTGTCCGCCTGATAAGAATTCCTTTAATCTAAACCTAAACGTTCAGTCGGATACGTCATTATCAGGCGCAGAAAAAAAGTCTTCTTAGTGTACTATTTGTACTATTGGTGTTGTTTGTGTTGATGAATCTGTTACTGGCTCTATTTCAACTGCAACTGTTTGATAAGCCCCCGCCGTTTTTACCTCATCATGATTGGCGGCAGGTGGTTCAGGCACATTTTGTGGCCGTATATCATCAGGTTTGTCTTCATCTCCTTTAACTATATTATTTAATGTAATCTGAGGATTATGTGTGTTAAATGCTTTATCTAATCCAGTCAGATATTGATTAAATTCATCTTTTTTTCTGCATGAAATAATTTTATCAGTTATAAGAGTCTTAGCTAATTCAAACTGTTTTCCGGAAGCGGATTTACACAGTTTTATTATGCGCTGTGAGCTCAGGCAATGCGCGCACCGGTTTTTTACGAGAATCTCGATAAGCGTTTTGCGTGTTCCTTCTGTGTCCATAATATAGGCTAAGGTCTCATCATCTAATTCATTAAGCAGCTCGTTCGTTCGGTGGCTGAAAAGTCTTTTATATTTACCGGATACCTTCCTTGTCGCTTGTGCTGAGTTTTCGCCACTCTGAGGTTCATCGCTCGTATTATGTTTAATAATAGCTCTCCAATTATCCTTGAGTTGCTTTATTTGCAAATTATCAGTCATGCTGTTTAAGAAATCAGTAGCGATAGGGTGACCGAGGCTGAATAACAGGTAATCTATTGTCATTTTATTTTGCGCGTCATCTCTTAGCGCTTGCAATAACTCCTGAACATTAAGTTCTATGTTTCTTTGAGCATTTAAACTAAGAAAAACATCCCGAGATTTTATTTCATGGATGAAAATCAAGGAATGCAGGAACGACAGCATCTGTGCGGGGTGTTTTGGATGCCCTCCGTCTTCCGGATGTGTTTTATTGTAAGAGCGCTGCCACCTGACTAAAATTTCAGCCAAATCTGCGGGACGTTTATTGACGAATAACTCAGCCGCCCTTAGAGGGTTTTTATCAAAATTCCCGTCGCTTAGCATTTCAGAGGTTATATAACGAGGTACTCTGTTATCTGCTTCTTCCGGTAGCAGCGGGGTTTGTGAACTGGCTGATCCCGTTAGTGACTCGTTTTCTGAATTGTCTGATTTCACTGGTGGCTTGATTTTGTTGTCGTCTCGGGCTTGAATACTTTTATTCCTTCCGGGTTTATTAGCTTCAGGTTGTTTAAGATGTGCATAGACTAAGGTGTTCAGGATGTTCTGGGAGGTGACATGGCTCCTTTTATCGTATGACAAGTCAACGATTTCCCCTTTGAACAGCCCCCAAAAATAAAGACGCCGTACCGTGTAATTATCATCAGCTTTTCTTACTACATAAGTGTGTTTCCAAAGCCCGGTGCCTTTGACGCTGACACGAAACTGAGCATCATTTGCATCAGATGCTAATTTTTCATTTTCCCGCAGAACATAATCAGATTCAGGATTAAACAAAACGCGATATCTCTGAAATGTCTGTGTTGAATGATGGCCGTAGGCCTCATATCTTTTAACTTCATTAATTATATTCATAGCGGTTGCATTCAAAGTTACACTCACCTTTAGACCTCCTCTTAAATTCAGATACAGCAGTCACAAATATTCAGTTCGGTTACACGCTGATATTTACCGGCCGTCTTATCATTTATCCCGGCACTCAATAACAGAAGTCATGTTAAATATTAGCCGGTATTTCAGTACATTAGTTAATACTGAATGAAGCGGGGATTAGCCGCAATGAAGTATGAACAAATTTTAATTTTAGAATTGAGGTATCCGCGCCGGGTCGGTTTTGAAGGCACTGTCATTAAAGACTGTCATTAAAAACTGTCATAAAAAAAGCTGTGTTTCTTAGGTTTTAAAGGTCAGAGCCGATGTCATCGCACGGCCGTCACGCTTAGATTAACGGAATATTAATTTTAATTTACATCAATGATTAATCTATTCCGGCGAGCTAAAATTACAATAAGCGAATTCAATAAGGCAATCCCGCGCTGTAAGTCTCTTTTTTTTGAGAAGTCACAATCCGGGTAACTGACGGTGTTCTCAGTGTCAGTTCAGTGTTTTTTATTTTTTCGTAGGACTGATGTATGAAAGAAAACATCTCTCGTGAATTTGATATTGTTCCCGCCAGCGGGCGACACCTCTCGGTGACCGTCGACGGCAGCCCGGTCAGAGCCATTCCGGGTGAAACTATCCTGAGTCTGTTATTCGCGGTCGGTCAGCGGGCCATAAGTAAAAACGATCACGGCAAAGTCACCGGAGCTTACTGCGGAATGGGCATTTGCTTCTGCTGCTTAGTTACGGTTAACGGCAAAAATAAAGTCAAAGCCTGCCAGACATTAGTCGAAGACGGCATGTCGATTCAGACACGGCTTAACCGTATCGAGTCGGAGGTGCTGAAATGAATACCTCAACACAGCCGACAGTCATTGTCGGTGCCGGAACGGCAGGCATTTCAGCGGCCGCTCAGCTGGCGGAGCTCGGCATCCCCTCGGTTGTACTTGATGAGGCGCCCCGGCTCGGGGGCGCGGTTTACCGGGGACCTTATCGTGAGGCGATACACCTGCCTCATCTGGATGCGGATTTATGCAAAAAGATCAATGACCTCAGGGAAACCTATTATCAGCATCAGTCATTAATCGACTTAAGAACGAGCAGCTGTGTTTTAGGCCCCAGCGGTGATTCCGCTTTAGTCATCAGAGATCCCGAGAAAACGTACGAGCTTGAATATCAGAGTCTGATTATCGCAACGGGCTGTCACGAACGCAGCGTGCCGTTCCCCGGCTGGTTGTTGCCCGGTGTCATGCTGATGGGCGGGGTTCAGCTGCAGATTAAATCAGGTCTGGTGATGCCCGGCCACAGAATGGCGGTGGTGGGTACGGGGCCGTTATTGCCGTTGATCGCGGTTCAGCTTCATAAAGCCGGCGTTGACGTGGTCGGTGTTTATGAGGCGGGAAAACTGAGCCAATTCGCGAAAGAAACATTGCACCTGCTTAACCGGCCGCAACTGATGTTACAAGGGGTCGGTTTATTAACTTATTTAAAGCAGCAGCGTATCCCGATGCGTTACGGAACGGGAATCGTCAGGGCTGACGGCGACGAGTCCGTAAAGCAACTGACCGTCGCTGAATATGACGATGACTGGAAACCGATTTTAACTACGCGGCAAGTAATTGACATTGACGCCGCGGCTGTCGGTTACGGCTTCGTTTCCCGCAATCAGTTAAGTCAGCTGTTAGGCATAACCCATGAGAACAGTCTGATGAGCGGCCTGAAACCTGTCGTCAACGAGCACTATGAAACTGATAAAGACAACGTATATGTCGCGGGTGACAGCGCCGGTATACTCGGCGGTGAGGGGGCGATGTCGGCCGGACATATCGCCGCTATCGATATCGCTTACAGATCAGAATTAATTTCACAAAGCCAGGCTGAGAGCTTATCGCTTCCTTATCAGACATTACTTAAAAAAGTTAAAAAATTCCGCGCCGCATTTGATCGAATCGGACGCAGACGTGAAGGGTTGTTAACCCTGGCGGACGCACAGACCGTGGTTTGCCGCTGTGAGAATGTCAGGCTCCGCCAAGTCGAACAAGCTATCGAGCAAGGCATAAAAGACGTAACGGGTATAAAAATGCGTACAAGACTGGGGATGGGAGACTGCCAGGGCAAAACCTGTAACGGCTACTGCCAGGATAAGCTCAAGCAGGTGTTAAATGAAGACGATGTCGGCTACGTCAGACCAAGATTTCCGCTCGAACCCATTCCGTTTCGCTCAATTGTACAAGGTAACGAATTATGAATAAAAAATACGATATTATCATTGTCGGCGGAGGTGTTATCGGCTCAGCTTGCGCGTATTATCTCAGCAAAGAATCAAATTTATCCGTCGCGCTCGTCGATTACAAAAAGCGCGGTAACGCTTCCAGGGCTTCAGCCGGAGGCCTGTGGGCATTGGGCGAGTCCGTCGGTTTAGGTTGCGGCGTCATCTTTTTCAAGCGCATGTCACGGCTCAGAAGTGAGCAGGTCGGCGTCGAGGTGGCGCCCGACCGTCCGCATATACTTCCGCGGTGTTTTTTTGATTTCGCGTTAAAAAGTAACGATCTGTTTCCCGGGTTATGGCAAGAGCTAAAGTTAAAACATAATGTCGATTTTAAGTTTGAAAAGACCGGGCTGAAATACGTCATGTTTGACCATTACGATAAGATGTACGCCGATTCTATCGTCGAGCGGATCCCTGATTTAAAGCGGCATGTAAGCTGGTTATCAGCGCGGGAGTTAGATGAGGATGAGCCTCATATTAATCCTGAGGCAATCGGCGCGTTACAGTTCAGCTGTGATCATCAGGTTAACCCTTATCGCTTGAATGAAGCCTTCACGGAAGCGGCGAGACAGAACGGTGTTGAGCTTTATCTTGAAACCAAAGTTTCAGATGTTTTGCGCGAGGGCAAAAAAGTCACGGGTGTTGTTACTGAATCCGGTATATTGGAGTGTGACACCATGATTAATGCCGCGGGCGCCTGGGCCGCTGATTTGAGTGAAATGGCTACGGGAGTCCGCATTCCCGTCAAGCCGGTTAAAGGACAGATAATTCTTTCTGAGCGTTTACCGAAAGTATTAAAATCTTGTGTTTCAACCACGGATTGCTACATAGCGCAAAAAGATAACGGCGAGGTGTTAATCGGCAGTACGACAGAAGACAAAGGCTTTGATGTAACCAACACGATGCCTGAGATAAGAGAGTTGGCTGAAGGCGCTGTCCGCTGCGTTCCCGAGCTGAAAAATATGAACATCAAACGCTGTTGGGCCGGCCTGCGTCCGGGCACACCTGATGAACTTCCCATACTCGGTCTCATGCCGGACGCGGAAGGTTACGTAAACGCCTGCGGTCACTTCAGAACCGGTATTGTCACTTCAGCGATAACAGGTAAGATGATCTGTGATTTGATCTGCGGCAGACCGCTCGATATTGATATTACGCCTTTTGAGTATGCGAGGTTCGATAAGAATAACCGAGAAAACGCGGCATAAGAAGCTGACGATAAGTTAATTCGGGATTTTGGTGCTCAGATTTGCTGCGATACAAGTCGCGACGACGTAACGCTTTATTCAACCAGGAAAAAGCAGTTGGCGGTTGTTAAACGCCGATAAAATTACCGGCATAAAAAACTGTCGTTATCCGTTTTTAACAGCAGGGCGCCGCTTGCGGCGGGGTTGTCATTATGCTCAGTTAATTTTATCAATAACGCTGTACACAGCATCATAAGCTTGATGCTGGGGAACACCTTCATTTATCATGGTTTGTGCTATTTCAAAGGCTTCGGGGCAGTTTCTAAGAACACAAGGTTGACGATTATTTCTTATGTCAAGACCAATAGCGAAAATATTCTTAATGTCTGATTTATTTTTATCGATGAAATCTGTTAATTTCTTCTTATCCAGCCGTATTATATACTTGAACAGTTCTTCCGCTAAGCGCTTCTTTTGCTCTAGTTCGACGGCATCAAACTTTTCTTTGGCGGCTTTATTGGCCACAGCCAGTACGTCAATATGAGTTACCCGCTTTCCTGAAAAATAAAAATAAATCTTCCTGCACGTTTCGGTAATTTTTGCCAGCCACCTGGAGAATACAGAGGATTTTTTACTCGGACAATTTATCGGCAATTCAGCCACATATTTTACATGAACTGGATTTTTTTGATCATCCGCTACCGGAGGGTTATGGATTGATATACTGTATTCCTTACAAGCGACTATTATTGTCCCTTGCATAACATTTTTTCCTGAATTCTCGTGGATAATAGCATTAACATTCAAAGTTATTGTTTCGCACACCTGAGAATTCAAGTCACTTCTTGGCGCTTGCATATAATTACCCTTACTTTTAATGCTATTTCATCCTGTCAGTAAATATTGTTCAGGCAAAAACCGCAACTTATTAAGATTAAAGTTAAATTAAATTCAGTTAACTTTAAGTTAATAAGGAAATAAGGAACCGATCCCGGATTAGCCGCGCCACGTTGTTTGCGCCTTATTTATATAAGCCAAAAATAAACGGCAGCATTCGATAGTTTTATAATTATATGAATTTAAATAATATTTGTGAAAGTAATTTTTTATCAAAAAAGCAATCGCCGATGGATTAATGCTTTTCAGAGAAAATGAATTCAAATACTTTACAGGCGCCGAGATGAAGTACATCGCCGTGATCTAATTCAGGACAAAATGCGAAGCCGACTGAATTTTCGCGAATACACTATAAAAATATCACAATCCGCTTTAAACTGGTTATATATACAGTTGTTGTTTATGGTTAGCATGAAAAAAATCATTCACGTTGATATGGACTGTTTTTATGCCGCCGTTGAAATGCGTGACTTTCCGGAATATCTGAATAAACCCCTTGCCGTCGGCGGCGGCAGAGAAAAGCGTGGTGTGATTTCTACCTGTAATTATCAGGCCAGAGCTTTTGGCGTACGTTCAGCCATGCCGACCCGGCAGGCTCTCAAGCTTTGCCCGGATCTTATTTTAGTTCCGGGAAGAATGGCGGTTTATAAAGAGATTTCCAGCCAAATCAGAGAAATTTTCAGTCGTTACACACAGCATATTGAACCGCTGTCACTTGACGAGGCCTATTTGGATGTGACGGAATGTAAGCGGCACAAGGGTTCCGCCACGCTGATTGCGGAAGCGATTCGCCATGACATTTTTCAGACTACGGGACTGACGGCGTCAGCAGGTGTCGCGCCGGTTAAATTTCTGGCCAAAATCGCCTCTGATTTGAATAAACCTGACGGCCAGTTCGTGATAACGCCCGCGCAAGTTCCAGATTTTATAAAAACGCTTCCGTTAAGAAAAAT
This sequence comes from Parashewanella sp., assembly GCA_965200795.1. Lineage (GTDB taxonomy): Bacteria > Pseudomonadota > Gammaproteobacteria > Enterobacterales > Shewanellaceae > Parashewanella. The sequence continues at coordinate 164,437 of CBDAVB010000018.1, read as the reverse complement.
TCCCGGTGTCGGAAAAGTTACCGAACAAAAGCTTGCTGAACTCGGCTTAACGACCTGTAATGACGTGCAAGATTACGATGAAAATAAACTGGTCAAACAGTTCGGAAAATTCGGTCGGATACTGATTGAAAGAAGCCATGGCATAGACGAACGATCTGTTGTGTCATCAAGAGAGCGAAAGTCCGTGGGAGTTGAAACCACGCTGGCTCAGGATATTTATCATCTGGAGCAGTGCGAAAACGTGTTAATGAGCCTGATAAAAGAGTTATCCGTACGAATTCGGGGAAGCGCGAAAGATCGGCAAATTCAAAAACAGGTGGTAAAGCTTAAATTTTCTGATTTTCAGCAAACTACTGTCGAGCAAAGAAGTGATGAGGTATCGGCGCAACTGTTTTCCCGGCTTTTGAGCGAAGCCTTTGAGCGCTGTCAGGGGCGCGGGATTCGCTTAATCGGCGTCTCTGTCGGCTTAAGCTCTGAGGTGACTTCTGAAAAAGAGCAACCCACACAATTATCTTTATCTATCTGATTACGCCGGTAAGACTTTGGCCAGGGAATTTATTCGGGCGCGGTTCTTGTGAAGAAAAAACTCAGAGCCGGGTACTTAATCACAAGAAACACACCGGATCCCCGCTAGCAACAATTTTTCCGCGCTTAAGAACGTATCCGGCTGAGCTTTTTAGGATTATTCTAATTGTGCGATATGATGCATTTCAAAACCTTGTGAACGTGTGTCAGCATAAAACAATAATAACTGCCAGGATACCCAGGTCAGAACCGCTAAGCTGCTGCAACCGATTACAAACCAGATACCGTTAACACCAAACATCCAGGCGAATAACGGCATAAATATAGACAAAGCGAGAAATTTATAGACTGTGACCAGCGTTGATTGTCTTACTAAGCCGACCGCTTGAAAAAAAGGTGAACTTATCAGTATGATAGATTCAAGCGGTAATGCCCAGAAGTAGAAAGACATGCTTTGAGTGCCTGCTTCACGGAGTGCTTCGGAGTCACCGTTAAACGCGGTTATAACAAGGTCTGAGAAGCCGTAAATCAGAACCAGACCGATACCGGCCAGAACCAGAGAAACTTTTATCGCGGAAAAATAAGTCTGCCAGACTCTGTGATAAAGCCTCGCGCCCATATTGAAACTTAAAATCGGTTGTAATCCGAGAGCTATGCCTGAAAACAACAGATAGTAAAAATCCTCTATATACGTGATGATAGCGTAAGCCGCTAAATGAATCGCATCACCGACCCAGAGTAACGCGCCGTTGTGAATGACTACGACGGCGGAAAGATAGAGTTCCATCAAAAAGCCGGGAAAACCGACTTTGACTATCTGAGCCGATACTTGTTTATCAAATCCGAAATTATCGAAGCTGATTTTTAAAGAAGAACGTGTAGTCAGTAAATAGCAGACGGCCCATATCGCGGAAATACCTTGTGAGATAACGGAAGCGATAGCGGCGCCTTTCAGGCCTGATTCAAAAACAGCAATAAAGAGCCAATCTAAGGCGATATTTAACAGGCCGCCGGAAATCAGGATTATGGTTACAAGCCCCGGTTTATTGTCATTACGTAATAAAGTCGTGAAAGTAAGTGAGGCAATAGGACAAAATGCCAGCGCAAAAGACCAGTAAATGTACGGACGCGTCATTTCAATGGTATCTTCTGACGCGCCGATATACATTAACGCCAGCTCCGACAACAATGTGCCGAACACCATATACAGAGCCGAAAAAAAGATGACCAGTATCACCGAATTCTGAACTATCTTTTTAGCGGCCTTGTGATCACCGCGTCCTAGTCTGAGGGCAGCCAAAGACGAAGCTCCCATGCCGATTAAAATGCCGGTAGCATAAAGGAACCCGAGCATAGGAAATGCCAGAACCACGCCCTCAAGTCCGGTTTCACCGACATAATGACCAACAAAAATTCCGTCTACCAGAAAGTACATACCGACAACCATCATTGAGACGGTTGTCGGCAGGCAGTAACGCCACATTAATGTACTGACAGGTATGGAACTCAGATCGTTTTTTTCTGATTTGGAGATGGCTTCGTCCATAAATTTACCCTGAGGAATCGTTAAGCTTAAAAGTATACGCTTTTAAAGCGTAGTATGGCTTTAAGTACCTGACTATAAGTTTTTCGATTTTTCGGCGTTCAGATTAAGTGCCCCGCAAGGCGCTTGCGCAGTAATACCGCGGCAAGTCTTCCGGGCAGAAGTAACGCCGCAGAGTGCTTAAGGCGGGCGTCAGCGAAGTGAAGAACTTATAGCCGGGTACTTACACAACTGCCGTTATTTCATTTACTGCCTTTGCGGGTCTGACAAATGAAGCGCTGAAGTTTAAATCGGTATCTTTTAACCGCGGGATCCCTCAACTGTTGTCTGGTTTATCTGAGGCGGCACACTTTTGAAACTCTGAGCGGATCACTGCAACATTTGAATGCGGACCGGTTTAACTTCCGGCTGAGAAAAACTCGTTTCCGCTTCAGCTGTGCTCATATAAGACATTCTCTTAGCTAAACTAATCTGCATCACAGAAAATAAACATGATCTGTATTGCTCCGGTATTTGATTCATTAAGCTTGGGTTATCATATATCTGTCCTATGATGACTTTATTTTTTGGGTAGAGTTCCCGGGCGGCTCTTTTATCGCCGCTTTTCATCGCTGAAAAAACGGCCGACTTATCAGGTGAGTATTCCTCATCGTCTGACAAGCCCCGCTGAATCATCAACACTTTTTCTTTTGCCTCGGTTTGTCCCAATGTCCACCGGCTTATTGTCCATCCGGCTCTGATCATACAAATGGCCAGAAACCAGTAATCTTGATTAAGTACCTGAGTCAGACATTCAGACTTACTCAGTGATATGTCTTTCCCTTTTGTATTCACTTTCGGAGTATCACAATGAAACGCGTCCCGGCCTTGATCATTGCGAATATTTATGTCGGCTCCGCTTTGAACCAGTGCGTTCGCGCAAGCGAATTCACCGTATTTCACAGCGTAATGCAGCGCGGTGTCACCGTCACGGTTTTGAGTGTTTGTATTAGCGTTACGCGACAGCAATAAATTGACCTTGTGCAGCCGGGTATCCGCGGTTTTAGCCGTAATACTTTGAATTAACGGTGTCATCCCCCGCTCAGCTGCACCGATTTTGCCGTTTACGTCAGCGCCCGCATCAATAATCATCGCTAAATGCTGTTCGGTCGTGCCATATTCGGCTGTAAATGTAGTGATATGTTTACCCTTCTGGTCACAATCGGTAAGTGCATTTTCGTGTTTCAGAAGCTCTTTGAGGCAATTAATGTCAGCGTATGCGCAGCAATAACCTAAAGCCGTTTTACCAAGAGCCCGGAGGGATAAATCAGGTTTAAGCGAAAGTGCATGTTTAATTAATTCTAAATGGCTTCCGGAGCAGGCGTTAATCAAAGGCGTCGCGCCGGCTTCGTCCTGATAATTTATTACGCCGGCAGGCAGTTTATTCGAGAGGTCGGGCCAATGGCGGGTAAATTCCGGTTTGCCGAATCGGTAGTCCATAAAAAACAACATTGTTTGCTTTAGCTGAAGGTTAAAATCCTCCAGAGCTGAGTGAAATTCGGCGAGTATAGTTTTATCGCTGTCACCTTTTACCGCGTCATGGTCATAGTATTTGCAGCCGGAAAGCTTAGCGCTGTCACCGGAGGTTTTCGATTTCTTGTCTCCCAGTTCCATGTACTCAGCCCTGTGCTTTTTGTTTGTTCCGGGAGCCTTATTTAAACTTGTTAAAGTGAAATTTTCATCATTCACGGGAGTTAAGCACTGGTAAACTATATTTGTACTCCTTCGCTGACTGTAAAACACTACACAGATTGACTTCAGTTTACCGGAATTTTCGCGAAGAAGCTTAAAGGCTTTCGGCGTCAATGCCGCTTCGGGATGTTCTAGAGTATTTAAATGTATCTTAGGTAAGTTTGCTAAAACTGAGTTAAAGGCCATAATCTCTCTAAACATATAAACAGAAACAATAAACCTATAATTTCACAAAGTATCTGAATGCAGACTTAATGCGGTTAAAATAATAAAATGAGGATAATGTCAATATCAGGACGCTGTTTTTCTCTGCCTCAGCTCAGGCTGAGGCATAAGCATAAGCAGAATCCTATTATGCCGACGAAAAATGCTTTTAGATTTTTCATACCGGCTAAGGCCGGTATCCGGCGGCTTTTATCAATAAAATCAAAAAACGCCGGGCTTGTGCCCTCGCCGGAGTTACAGTCAGCGTATTACTTAGCCGGAATACGCTCTAATACGGCAAGCAGCAGCTCCCAGTACTGACCGACAGTTTTAATCAGTACCTTTTCATCAGGGCCGTGCGGGTAACGAATCGTCGGGCCGATTGAAACCATATCCATATCCGGGTAAGGCTTTTTAAACAGACCGCATTCAAGACCGGCGTGGATCACCATAATATCAGGTTCTTTTTTGTAGATGTCATGGTAAGTCTCGTTGACTAACGCCATCACCGCTGAGCTGTTATCCGGTTTCCAGCCGGGGTAAGCGCCGCGAAATTCAACTTCAGCGCCGCCCAGATCAGCTAACGCCGCAAGCCTGCCTTCGACTTCGGCGCGGCCTGAGTCGATTAAAGAGCGGATCAGGAAAAGCACGCTTACATGTTCTTCTTCTGTAGCAATCACACCGACATTTAAAGAGGTTTCGACAACGCCCTCAACATCATCGCTCATGCGCACGACACCGTTAGGCGCGGCATTTAAAAGCGCGATAAAGGCGTCCTGGCTTTGTTCAGCCATAACTTTTTCAGGCCGGCCGGTCTCGGTTAAAGCCAGAGACACGTCAGCGTCAGCGACGGTAAGTTCGGCGCTGACGACGGCGCCGAATTGATCGACGCGCTGCCTGAGCAGCTCGATTTTCTCCGCCGGCACGGTAAAGATGACTTCAGCTTCACGTGGGATCGCGTTGTGCAGCGAACCACCCGTGAATGTCGCTAACTCCAGCGCCAGCTCGTCAGCGTGAGCAAATAAGAAGCGGGCGAGCAGTTTATTGGCGTTACCGCGTCCCATGTGAATATTCACACCGGAGTGACCGCCTTTTAACCCTTTTACTTCCAGCTTATAAGGGGTTTGAGATGACTCAACCCCTTGCCATGCCGTAGGAACTTTAAGCTCCGCCTCTACGCCGCCGGCGCAGCCCATGTAGATTTCGCCTTCCTGCTCGGAATCGGTGTTAATAAGAATACCGGCTTCCAGCACGCCGGCCTGAAGACCGAACGCGCCGGTCATACCCGCCTCTTCATCAATGGTAAGTAATACTTCCAGCGGACCGTGTTTGATATCCGATGATCCGAGCACGGCGAGAGCACTCGACATACCGATGCCGTTGTCCGCGCCTAAAGTGGTGCCGTTAGCCGTTACCCATTCACCGTCAACATAAGCTTCTATCGGATCTTTTTCGAAATCGTGTACTTTATCGTTATTCTTTTGCGGCACCATATCGAGGTGAGCCTGAATGCAAACCGTTTTACGGTTTTCCATTCCCGCTGTCGCTGGTTTTTTGATGATCAGGTTGCCGACATGATCTTCCGAGCATTCTAATACCCGGGCTTTTGCCCAGTTCTGAATGTGCCGGCTCAGCACCTGTTCGTGCTTAGACGGGTGAGGAATAGAACAAATGGTTTCAAACCATTGCCACAGCGGCTGCGGATACAATTGATTTAATGCGGTCACGGGAGCTCCTTAAGCGCGGTTTCATATTGCGGGCAGTATACCATGTAACTGTAACAGAATAAGTTTTGCCGGTTGTTTAAGTACCCGACTATAAGTTTAATACCCGAGCCGGTTACCCTGTTATGTGTAATTATGTTTATTTCTAATTTCAGTTGCTTAAAAAACAATAAGTTAATTCTTGTTTTAGTAACTACTCAATAAGTTGTGGTAGTTCGAGACCCTTGCAGCACCAAGTCTCCCAGTAAAGGGATGGTATTTTTAAGAGAAAGCCTGTCATTTAAAAACGCCCAAAATGACACGTTTTGTTTTTGGCAGGTTTTGCGCAAACTCGAAAAGGTGTCTCGGCATCGGCGTCCTAAATCACTTCTTGTTCCACCACTGACTTTTCGCCTTTTGACATGTTCTCGCAAATCGTTTTCACTGCCGTTGGTATGTATCGGAATTTCAGGTCGTTCCAGTACTCGAAGTAGCGACGACTTATGTTTGTGCAGTCGCTTTAGCTGTTGATTCAAGGTTTGATAACTGGTCTTTTGCGTAAAAATATCATCAAACCTTTGAGAGAGTTGTTCTGCTTTCTTGATACAAGGCTGAACTTTATAACGTTTAAGCTCACGGTAAAAATCCCAAATCTCATCTCTCACTTTTTTGATATCACTACGGTGTTCTGGGCAAAGTGGAATAAGATTGTGGATGAGCCTTTCAGCATGAACCCAGCACAGAGCGTGAATGAGTACCTTAAATTGTCCCGCGCCATCACTGACAACCACCAATGATTCGATAGGTTGCACTTCAACGGCTTGAGCAAATAATGCCCCTTCGGTCGCACATCGAATATGACGTTCGCTGGTAAATCCGAGCTGCTGTAAATGCTCCAGCCATTGTGCTTCATTATTAAAAAATTGACATGGGTGATTAGCAAGACTTTCCCGTTGTGCCATGGGTAACCTTTGTTGCTTCATATAATTCAGCGCCGCAGTATTAATGCGATACCCGAGTTGATCCGCACACAGCAATGACAAGAAATTTACTCTGCTTTTGCTTTTTGAACTTTGAAACCAAGCAAACAGCTCATTACCGATATGAGTGACAAACCCATTTTTGCCTTGATGACGTCCACCTGTATCATCGGTCGTAATGTAACCTGTACCGCTTAGCCCTTTAGTCAATAAGTCATCCTTCTCGTGATGAAAGTCATCATATTTTTCTGATAACAAACGATTGAGTTGGCCTGCTGAAATATCGACGCCCCACTCTCTGAGTTGTTCGAGCAGTAGCGACTGAGTCACTTGACAATGATGGTGCTGATACAGCACATAAGTTCTTAATGTTGTACCAAAGTGCGAGCCTTTGAGCTCTGCCGGGAGTTGGCCTGATACTATCTTGCCGTCAGCGAGACGGTAGCGGGCCATCTTGTAACAAGTATTGATGTTGTTAATTTCGATGTCTTGAACAACAAAAGTTTTATAGCCGATGAATTGAGCGTTTGATGGAATGTGACCTTCCGGCTCTATGACTTTTTCATTATGGATGCGCAGGTTCGAGGTTTTACCGCGCTTTCCTTTTCGCTTGCCAGACTTCCCTTTGTTCGAACCGTTTTCATCGTTGTCAGGGTCAGTATTATCATCCATACCGCTGGGTTTGAACTTGGGTTTCTTTTTCTGATTCTTAAGCTCTTTGATTTCATCTTCTAAAATTTGAACACGCTCAGACAGCTCTACAATAGTTTGCTGTAGTTCTTCAACGACTGGACGACATTCAGGGCAAGCTGAATCAGATAAATCAGGAATTTTTAGCTTCAAAATCAAGTGGTATAATTAAATTTGATGAGAGTATGAAGCCTTAAAATAAGCAGTCAAGTTGATCGCACGATCGTTACAAAATCTTACAGTTTGATGACTTAAGTACCTAGTCAATTGCTTTCATCTGAAGAAGTCGCTCTTGACTGGCGTTTCAGAAAGAAAAATATTCGATTACATTTGACTGGGTACTTACCACAACTTATTGAGTAGTTACTTGTTTTAATAGGGTTACAGGATCTTGATCAGCGCTAACGCCGTAATAAAAGGTTATAAAATTACATAAAATGGCCTTTTTTTAGTTTTTTACATAAAAATAGTTGTAATAAAACTACAGTTACGTATAATGCGCTTATCGATTCGGAACTGATGTTTGAATCGAATTGATTGTTTTCCGGGTCGGATGTGTATTCCGGGGAGCCGGGTAATCCCGGTAATAAGTTGTTTGTCTGCGCGGAGATGAGAATCTCCGGTTCAACGGAACCGGGCCCGAACGCTTTGCCGGAGTAATTTTAGACTTTATTACAACTCTGTTAGGAGTAATGGTTATGTATACAGGAAATGAAACCCTTTACTGGCAAAACACCTGGTTTAAGGCTCAGGCCGTTCACGGCGGTTTGTATACGTTAACGGCTTAATTAAGCCGGGACAGTTTAACAGGTTTGACTGAGCCTTCAATCAGTTACCATCATTCATCACCCTTTGTTGCCCGGCTTTGTCGGGTTATTTGAACAGATTCAAGTAGCATAGCCGGCTCAATGTTCTGAACTGATTATGCCAAGAGTTTTCTGCTGCTTTTCAGCAGGAAAAGCTTCCTCGAAGAGGCCGCTTGCAAGATGTCTTGCCCGCTGATTCAGCGGGCTTTTTTGTTTGCCCAGCGAAGCTGGCAAACCCGACAGATTGAAAGAAGTCTGTATCACCCTGACTGAGGGGAAGATAATCTGAATGGCAAGGGCGTTGTTGGCTAACGGCAGGGTCTGAAGGAAGCCATAGGAAGTTAGAGGTACACAGCGAAAGCGAACCTGATTCGGCAAGGTAGAGAGGTAAGCGTGCGAAATAGCGCAACGCCATATACTCAGTCAACTCTATCATGTGATTGAGGGTGGAATTTCTAACAGGGAGCCAGTGCAGTAACTGGGGAAGCCTGACACCAAATCCGGAATCAACCAGAAACTTTTATACAAGAGGAAACTCAAGATAAAAGTTGGTGCGAGGTGGCAGATGAGCCCGTAGTAGTGAGTAAAATCCAGCCGATGAAAGCCAGTAATGGTGTGGAGGGTAAAACTGGATTGACCAGTGATGTAGTTCATTGGCGACATCAATAGCCAAAAGCCTTGATGTCGGCGAAGGGGTGAAGCTTAATTGAAGCTTGTGATGGACAGGATTTTTTTTTCACAGGTATAGAAAATCACTTTAGCGAGTGAGGTAATTCCGACTGGAGCCACTAGGAATAATGGCTCTGGAGACAGAAACCGTACATGGGAGTAATTCAGTTAATATCAAAGTATATTGCCAAGTGCTAGAAGGCTTTGACGCTGAATGAAATATACCAACTGATGAAAACATGAAACTGAACCCAAACAACGCACACAGAGGAGTCAATGAGAGTTCATTACAGCCTGTACGGTCGCTTACTCAATAAGGAAGCACTGTACGACGGATTTAAGAAAGTTTGGAGAGCCAAAGGCGCTGCTGGTATAGATGAGCAGAGCTTAGAGCAATTCGCTTCAAATCTGAGCAATGAACTTGATAAACTTCTTATCGAACTTAAAACCAAGCAATACCGGCCTTCAGCCGTCAAACGGGCAGAAATCCCGAAAGATGACGGTGGAGTGAGAAAGCTTGGTATACCAACAGTTCGAGACCGAATCGTACAACAGTGCCTAAACGATATACTGAGTCCGATATTTGAAGAGCAGTTCCATCCGTCAAGCTATGGATATCGACCTAATAGAAGCTGTCACGATGCCATTAATAAAGCCACGATGTTTATTCGTCAATATGATTTAAAACATGTGGTGGATATGGATTTATCCAAATGCTTTGACTTACTCGACCAAGAGTTAATCTTATCGAGCATAAGCAAAAGGGTAAAAGATGGCAGCATCTTAAAGTTGATAAAATTGTTTCTTGAAAGTGGAGTCATTGTAGAAGGCAACTGGCAAGCAACAGTAACAGGAAGTCCGCAAGGCGGGGTGATCAGTCCGCTGATAGCGAACATCTACCTTGATGCCTTTGACCAAGAGATGAAACGTCGAAACCATCGACTGGTCAGGTATGCCGACGATATCCTGATATTGTGTCGCAGCCGCAAAGGTGCAGAAAACGCCTTGAAGCAAGCGACAAATCTACTCGAAAAAGACTTAAAGTTGACGGTAAATCGAAGTAAAACCCATATTACGCATAGTGATGATGGGGTAAAGTTTCTCGGAGTAGAGATTGGCAGTAAATACACGACCATCCAATCCAAGAAGCTGAATAGCTTCAAAGCGCAGCTAAAAGCTCTCACTAAGCGCAATGGTGGCAAGCCACTGCAACGAGTGATACAAGAGTTAAATCCGAAATTAAGAGGGTTTAGTCAATACTTTCGAATAGCGAATGTTGGTAGTGAATTCAAGAAACTAGCCACATGGCTAAGACGAAGACTGAGAAGTATTCAACTGCGACTATGGAAAAAACCGAAAAGGTTACATAGGAGACTGAAGCAGCTTGGCTTTAAGCCACCATTTAAGTATATCCATATGAGACGGTGGAAGAACTCAAAGAGTCCGCTAGCTCACTATTCGATGCCGAATAAATGGTTTACAGAGATGGGGCTATACAGTCTTGAAGAAGTACGGACGGGCTATGTGCTCAGTACAAAATAATAGAGTACAAATAAAATTAAGCAGGAGCCGTATACGAGACCCGTACGTACGGTTCTGTGAGAGGGATGGGGCATTAACGCCTCACCCTACTCGATTTGTCCTCAATACGGGAATGAGAGTGTGATCACGAAACCCTATGCCGGTGGGTAGTGTTTAGAAATCTGTGTCATTTCGGTAAAATGTCAAAAACAGGAATGACATAATGACTCAAAATTTCGATTTCAATAAAGCTTTAGAACAACTTCAATCAGGTAAAGGTTTAACTGGTGCGGATGGTGTTCTCACCCCTTTAATCAAACAACTAACAGAAGCAGCGCTTAAAGCAGAACTTGATCAACATTTAGACTCAGATCTTGAGCCCAATCGAAGAAATGGTTTTAGTAAAAAAACCGTTAAATCTTCAGTTGGCGAATTTGAGTTAGAAACGCCAAGAGACAGAGCCGGCAACTTTGAGCCTCAGCTTGTCAAAAAAAATCAAACTAAGCTCTCTGATGAAATTGATCGTAAGATTTTGTCAATGTTTTCAATGGGTATGAGTTATCGTGATATCAAATCTCATGTGGCTGATTTGTATGGTTTAGAGCTTTCAGAAGCCAGTTTGACGGCTGTGACCGATCAGCTTATTCCTCAGCTCAAAGAATGGCAGCAACGCAGTTTAGACGAGGTCTATCCAATTATTTGGCTGGATGCGATTCACTATAAAGTCAAAGACAATGGTCGCTATGTCAGTAAGGCTATTTACACGATTCTAGGCGTTAATCTCGAAGGTAAGAAAGAGTTACTTGGCCTGTATCTTTCAGAGTCAGAAGGTGCTAATTATTGGCTTTCGGTACTGACCGATCTTCATAATCGTGGTGTTAAGGATATCTTAATTGCTTGTGTTGACGGGTTAAACGGTTTTCCTGAAGCTATTGCCAGCATTTACCCGGAGACAGAAGTTCAGCTTTGCGTAATTCATCAGGTACGCAACTCAATGAAGTATGTGGCATCTAAGCATCAAAAGGCGTTTATGGCTGATTTAAAGCCGGTTTACAGAGCGACAAGTAAATCGGCTGCTGAAACGGCTTTAGATGAGCTGGAAAACAAATGGGGTAGCCAGTATCCAATCGTTATCGACTCTTGGCGCAGAAAGTGGGAGAACTTGTCCGTTTACTTCAAATATCCAGAATATGTACGTCGAGTGATTTACACGACCAATGCGATTGAAGCCGTACATCGCCAGTTTAGGAAACTCACCAAAACAAAAGGGGCATTTCCAAATGAAAACAGCTTGCTAAAATTGCTTTATGCGGGCATATTGAATGCCTCTAAAAAGTGGACAATGCCAGTCCAAAATTGGAGGCTAGCATTGTCACAATTTGCAATCCATTTTGAAGGCAGATTGGATAACGTATTAGAAATTTAGAATTTAGGCTGACACAGAATTTTGAACGCCCTCTGCCGGTGTGACGCTTATCAGTATAATTCGTCCGTTTTGAAGTCAAAACAGCTCTATCACTCAAAAAATATAAAATAATCTACCAAGAACACGCTGAAATGTTCGAAAAGCTTTTCAGGCTGAAACAGCATCACACTAACCTGACACTCCCCGCCCTAAAGGGCGAGGGTTCTTAAATCACTCTAAGAACCTTTCTCGTTCGACACGCTTTCACTAGATAGCTGTTGTTAAACAGCTATCCCCGATCCAGTCGCTCCAGAGACTATCCCCGCCAGTCCAGCGGTTTTTATATTCCTTGCCGCGTTAATATCTCTATCGTGTTCAGTGCCGCAATCAGGGCATGACCAATCTCTAATATCAAGCGGCATTTTTTCATTTATGAATCCACAGCAACTACAGCGTTTTGAGCTTGGGAACCATCTATCAATTTTAGATATCGTTCTCCCAGCCCACTGCGCCTTGTACTCTAACTGCCTGATAAACTCGCCCCAGCTTGCATCTGCAATATGTTTGGACAGTTTCGGGTTCTTAATCATATTCTTCACTTGCAGCGATTCGACACAAACAACTTGGTTTTCGTTAATCAGTTTGCGAGACAACTTGTGCAAGTTATCCAGTCTGCAATCAGCAATTTTTGCATGTAGGCCAGCGACTTTTTGGCGTATCTTATTATGGTTTTTACTGCCTTTTTTCTTCTTGGCGAGTTTACGTTGCATGTAGGCCAGTTTGTTTTCGTAGCGTTTAGTGTGGCGAGGATTGTTCACTTTCTCACCGCTGTCTGTGATGAATAAATCGGTTAAACCTAAATCAATACCTACCGTGTTTTTACTGATAAGCATTGGTTTAGGCTCAAATTCGCAAAGCATGGAAACAAAATAGCGATCGGCTTTGTCCTTTGAAATTGTTATCGAGCTTGGCTCGCTGGATAGCTCACGACTCCAACGAATGTTAAGTGGCTCTTTTGATTTAGCAATAAACAACTGACCATCTTTGTATTTAAAAGCCGCTTTTGTCAGTCTGATTGATTGGTGATCATGCTTTGATTTGAATTTTGGGTATTTCGCTCTTTTATCCCAAAAGTTTTTAAATGCCTCTTGTTGATCACGTAAGCATTGCTGAAAGATAACGCTTGAAACTTCTTGCAGCCATTCAAATTCTTTCTTGAGTGGCACAAGGCGTTTTTCGACAACAGAGTGAGAATAGATTCACCACGCTCATAATAAGCGTCAGTTCGATACTTAAGCGTGTTATTCCAGACAAAGCGAGCGCATCCGAACGACTTTGATAGTAGCTCAGCTTGCTGTTTTGTCGGATAAAATCTTTCTTTGTATGCTCGCTTCATGTCATACAATTTACAAGATTTATATATTTATGTAAATAGATAGCTTCGCTATCTTGTGCTTATATCCCCGCCCGATTGGACGAGGCTTTACGCACTAAAGAGGTAAAACGTCAAGTGCTGGCAGGGGTCACCACTTTCTTAACCATGGCCTATATCATCTTCCTCAACCCGAATATTCTGGCTGCCGCGGGCATGGATCACGGCGCGTTTTTTGTCGCTACCTGCGTGGCGGCGGCGATTGGCTGTATGATCATGGGCTTTTACGCTAATTTTCCGATCGCGCTCGCGCCGGGAATGGGACTGAATGCCTTTTTTACCTATACCGTTGCCGGCGAGATGGGCTATACATGGCAAACGGCGTTAGCGGCTGTTTTCTTATCAGGGATCTGCTTTTTATTGTTATCTCTGTTTAAAGTGAGAGAGCGGGTCATTAACTCGATCCCTGCGGGTCTGAGATGCGGAATTACGGCGGGTATCGGTATTTTCCTGGCGCTGATCGGTTTGAAAAGCGCGGGGATCATTGTCGCTAACCCGTTGACATTAGTGACGCTCGGGGATATCACCGCATTCCCGGCGGTTATGGCGGCCTTGGGCTTTTTCCTTATTATCGCCATGGTTCAGCGCGGGATGAATTCCGCGGTTTTTCTGAGTATTCTGATTGTGACTTTACTCGGACTCGCCTTCGGTGAGGTAAAATATCAAGGCATCATGTCAATGCCGCCGAGCTTGATGCCGACCTTTCATGCAAATGGATTTATCCCGTGTATTTGAGGTGGGTCTGATCTCTGTAGTGTTCGCGTTTCTGTTCGTGGACTTATTTGATACCTCAGGCATCCTGGTCGCCGTTTCACAGCGGGCGGGTTTACTGGACGATCAAGGTAAACTGCCCCGGTTGAGCCGGGCGTTAGCCGCGGACAGTGTGGCAATCGTAGCGGGTTCGGCGCTAGTACTCCGTCCGGTTGCATTTGATGTTTTCAGTGGTTCGTAAAGCGGCCATATGCAAGGCAGAACGCCCATTTCTTCGTTGCAGTGACTTGAAATACCGCAGTATATCTTCGCCACCGCGGGCGCCTTGTTTTATGTCGCTATGTTAATGATGTCCGGTTTAACTCATGTTGAATGGGAAGATCTGACCGAAGCGGCGCCGGTTGTGGTGGTGTGTATTTTGATGCCGATGACCTTTTTCATCGCCACCGGGATTGCGACGGGCTTTGTGTCTTACGTGATCATTAAGCTGGTTTGCGGCAGAGCAAAAGATCTGAATGCCGGCGTGGCGGTCATCGCGGCGCTGTTCATGCTGAAATTTATTTTCTTATAAATTCATATTATTAATGCGATCGCTGGCGCTAAAGTCTCCGGTCGCAACATTTCTTATAATTTTTTTACTCGCGTCCCTTGTTTTCGGTAAAGCCATCCCAATATATCAGGATATACAGATTTTGAAGAACTTATCTGCCACCTCATTAAACAAATTTTAATGACGTACAAATTTGAAAAAGGCGGATTGAGTCCCTACATCAAGTTACAGAATCAGATTACTGCGTAAAATTTTTTTGGAGGACCTCATGGGTAAAATTATTGGTATCGATTTAGGCACAACCAACTCTTGTGTTGCGGTATTAGACGGTGACAAAACTCGAGTGATTGAGAATGCCGAGGGCGATCGTACCACTCCATCAATTATCGCGTACACAGACGAGGAGATTTTAGTGGGTCAGCCCGCGAAACGCCAGGCTGTTACTAACCCGAAGAATACGTTATTTGCGATTAAGCGTCTGATCGGTCGTCGTTACAAAGATGACGAAGTACAGCGTGACGTTAACATCATGCCGTTCAGCATCGTAGAAGCTGACAACGGCGATGCCTGGGTTGAGGCGAAAGGCAACAAGATGGCGCCGCCGCAAGTTTCCGCTGAAGTTCTGATGAAAATGAAGAAAACAGCGGAAGAGTTCCTGGGTGAGCAAGTCAAAGAGGCGGTGATTACCGTTCCGGCGTACTTCAACGACTCTCAACGTCAGGCGACTAAAGACGCCGGACGTATCGCGGGTCTGGAAGTTAAGCGTATTATTAACGAGCCGACAGCCGCGGCGCTGGCTTACGGTATCGATAAGAAAGACGGTGACAACATCGTCGCGGTATACGACTTAGGCGGCGGTACATTCGATATCTCTATTATCGAAATCGATAACCATGACGGTGATCAGACGTTTGAAGTGCTGGCCACTAACGGTGACACGCACTTAGGCGGTGAAGACTTCGATAATCGTCTGATCAACTACCTGGCTGACGAATTCAAGAAAGAGCAAGGTCTTGACCTTCGCAACGATCCGCTGGCGATGCAGCGTCTGAAAGAAGCCGCGGAAAAAGCGAAGATCGAACTTTCAAGCACGACGCAAACTGAGGTTAACCTGCCTTATATCACGGCTGACGCTACCGGTCCTAAGCATCTGGTGGTCAAAGTAACCCGTGCGAAACTGGAATCTCTGGTCGAGGATTTAGTTAAACGTTCTTTAGAGCCGTTAAAAGTAGCGCTGGCGGACGCGGATCTGTCGGTTTCAGATATCAGCGAGGTGATTCTTGTCGGCGGTCAGACTCGTATGCCGAAAGTACAGGAGGAAGTCGCGAACTTCTTCGGTAAAGAGCCTCGTAAAGACGTTAACCCTGATGAAGCGGTGGCTTCCGGCGCGGCCATCCAGGGCGGCGTGCTCGCCGGTGACGTTAAAGACGTGCTGCTGCTGGACGTTACGCCTCTGTCTCTGGGTATTGAGACCATGGGCAGCGTAATGACTAAGCTAATCGAGAAAAACACGACGATTCCGACTAAGGCGTCGCAAACTTTCTCAACGGCTGAAGACAACCAGAGCGCGGTAACGATTCACGTTCTTCAAGGTGAGCGTAAGCAGGCGAGCGGTAACAAGTCCCTGGGGCAGTTCAACCTGGAGGGGATCGGAGCCGCGCCGCGCGGCATGCCGCAGATTGAAGTGGCTTTCGACATCGACGCTGACGGTATTCTGCATGTGTCCGCTACCGATAAGAAAACAGGTAAGGCACAGAACATCACCATTAAAGCCTCTTCAGGTCTGAGCGACGAAGAAGTAGAGCAAATGGTTCGCGACGCTGAGGCGCACGCTGATGAAGACGCGAAGTTTGAAGAGTTAGTTCAGGCCCGCAACCAAGCCGACGGCATGGTTCACGCTACTAAGAAGCAAATCGAAGAAGCGGGTGAGGCGCTCGCGGCGGATGAGAATGAAAAAATCGAAGCCGCGATGACTGAAGTTGAACAAGCAGCGAAAGGCAGCGACAAAGAAGCGATTGACGCGGCGACTCAGAAACTGGCGGAAGCTTCGGCTAAGCTTATGGAAATTGCTCAGGCTAAAGCGCAGGCCGGTCAGGCACAAGGCGCGCAGGCGGGTGAGGAGCAGGCGAAAGACGCGGCGGCTGACGACGTCGTTGACGCGGAATTTGAAGAAGTTAAAGACGAAGACAAGAAGTAATTCGTTGAACGCTTCAACTCAATAACACATCTAGAATGGGCGTTCTGGGGAACCGGCGCGCCCTTTTATGTTAAGTATCTGACGAAAGTTTTTAGGTTTTCGTCATGCCGGCGGAGGCCGGCGTCCGGTGACTTTTCCCCGAATAACCCGAAAAGCACCGGAGTCCTGCCTGCGCAGGAGTGACGTAATAGTGTCAGTCAGATAGTCATTTAACCAACTGAAGATTAATCTGAATAAGTAAAGATTATGTCAAAGCGAGATTATTACGAAGTGCTGGGCGTTGGACGTGATGCCAGCGAGCGGGAAATAAAAAAGGCTTATAAGCGCCTGGCGATGAAGTATCATCCGGATCGTAATCCGGGTGATAAAGCGGCTGAAAAGAATTTCAAAGAATGTAAAGAAGCTTATGAAATCTTAACCGACAGCAGCAAGAAAGCGGCTTATGATCAGTTCGGTCACGCGGGTGTTGACCCTAACCAAGGCGCGGGCGGCTTCGGCGGCGGCGCTGACTTCGGCGACATCTTCGGTGACGTATTTGGTGATATCTTCGGTGGTCGCCGCGGCGGCGGTCAGCGTCAGGCGGCTCGCGGCTCTGATTTGCGTTATAACCTTGAGTTATCTCTTGAGGAAGCGGTTAAAGGCCTGACCAAGGAAATCCGCGTTCCTACTCTGGCCGGTTGTGACGCCTGTGGCGGCAGTGGTGCCAAGAAAGGCACTTCCGCGACGGTTTGCGGAACCTGTAACGGTTCAGGTCAAGTGCAAATGCGACAGGGCTTCTTTGCTGTTCAGCAAACATGTCCTACGTGTCACGGCCGGGGTAAAATCATAAAAGATCCCTGTAACAAGTGTCACGGCGAAGGTCGTGTTGAAAAGACTAAAACACTTTCCGTTAAGATCCCCGCCGGTGTTGATACCGGTGACCGTATTCGTCTTGCGGGTGAGGGTGAAGCCGGAGAATTCGGCGCTCCGCCGGGGGATTTATACGTTCAGGTTAGCGTTCGCGAGCACGGTATTTTTGTACGTGACGGTAACAACCTGTATTGCGAGGTGCCGATTTCATTCAGTAAAGCGGCGTTAGGCGGTGAGATTGAAGTGCCGACGCTGGACGGTAAAGTGAATCTTAAAATTCCCTCGGAAACACAAACCGGACGTATGTTCAGACTGCGCGGTAAAGGCGTTAAATCGGTCCGCAGTCATGCTGTGGGTGATTTGCTGTGTAAGGTTGTGATGGAAACGCCGGTAAACCTGAGCGAGCGTCAGAAAGAATTACTGCGTGAGTTTGAGGAAACGTTAGGCGGTGATTCTAAAACCATGAAGAAGCACAGCCCGAAAGCGGAAGGTTTCTTTGACGGTGTTAAAAAATTCTTCCAGGACTTAAACAGCTAACGGCCATTTAAGCAGCTGACGGTAAGTTTTTTCGGAATTGGTAGTGTTTAGAAATCTGTGTCATTTCGGTAAAATGTCAAAAACAGGAATGACATAATGACTCAAAATTTCGATTTCAATAAAGCTTTAGAACAACTTCAATCAGGTAAAGGTTTAACTGGTGCGGATGGTGTTCTCACCCCTTTAATCAAACAACTAACAGAAGCAGCGCTTAAAGCAGAACTTGATCAACATTTAGACTCAGATCTTGAGCCCAATCGAAGAAATGGTTTTAGTAAAAAAACCGTTAAATCTTCAGTTGGCGAATTTGAGTTAGAAACGCCAAGAGACAGAGCCGGCAACTTTGAGCCTCAGCTTGTCAAAAAAAATCAAACTAAGCTCTCTGATGAAATTGATCGTAAGATTTTGTCAATGTTTTCAATGGGTATGAGTTATCGTGATATCAAATCTCATGTGGCTGATTTGTATGGTTTAGAGCTTTCAGAAGCCAGTTTGACGGCTGTGACCGATCAGCTTATTCCTCAGCTCAAAGAATGGCAGCAACGCAGTTTAGACGAGGTCTATCCAATTATTTGGCTGGATGCGATTCACTATAAAGTCAAAGACAATGGTCGCTATGTCAGTAAGGCTATTTACACGATTCTAGGCGTTAATCTCGAAGGTAAGAAAGAGTTACTTGGCCTGTATCTTTCAGAGTCAGAAGGTGCTAATTATTGGCTTTCGGTACTGACCGATCTTCATAATCGTGGTGTTAAGGATATCTTAATTGCTTGTGTTGACGGGTTAAACGGTTTTCCTGAAGCTATTGCCAGCATTTACCCGGAGACAGAAGTTCAGCTTTGCGTAATTCATCAGGTACGCAACTCAATGAAGTATGTGGCATCTAAGCATCAAAAGGCGTTTATGGCTGATTTAAAGCCGGTTTACAGAGCGACAAGTAAATCGGCTGCTGAAACGGCTTTAGATGAGCTGGAAAACAAATGGGGTAGCCAGTATCCAATCGTTATCGACTCTTGGCGCAGAAAGTGGGAGAACTTGTCCGTTTACTTCAAATATCCAGAATATGTACGTCGAGTGATTTACACGACCAATGCGATTGAAGCCGTACATCGCCAGTTTAGGAAACTCACCAAAACAAAAGGGGCATTTCCAAATGAAAACAGCTTGCTAAAATTGCTTTATGCGGGCATATTGAATGCCTCTAAAAAGTGGACAATGCCAGTCCAAAATTGGAGGCTAGCATTGTCACAATTTGCAATCCATTTTGAAGGCAGATTGGATAACGTATTAGAAATTTAGAATTTAGGCTGACACAGAATTTTGAACGCCCTCTCGGAATTTTGGCGGACATCAATAAATGTCAGAAAACTTATGGTCAGCTACTTACAAAAAAAGCGCCGATGCGGCGCTTTTTTGTCTGAGAAACTGCCGGAAATGACTCGCCGATTTGTTCCTGAAGGCTCGATTAACGAGTGCCGTAAACCACGATGGTTTTTCCGTGTGCCTGGATCAGATTCTGCTCTTCAAGCATTTTCAGAATACGACCTACGGTTTCACGGGAACAGCCGACAATCTGACCGATCTCCTGACGAGTGATCTTAATCTGCATGCCGTCAGGATGCGTCATAGCGTCTGGTTGCTTAGCTAAATGCAGTAAGGTTTGCGCTATTCTTCCCGCTACATCCAAGAAAGCTAAATCCCCCACTTTCTGACTGGTTGTTTGCAGGCGATAAGCCATCTGCTGTGACAACTTCATCAAGATTTCAGGGTTAACCTGAATAAGCTGCTTGAACTTCTTATATGAAATCTCGGCAATCTCACAAGCTTGTTTGGCGCGAACCCAGGCGGTTCTTTCGGCTTCTTCTTCAAATAAACCCAGCTCTCCGATAAAGTCGCCCTGGTTAAGATAAGAGAGGATCATTTCTTTTCCTTCTTCGTCTTTAATCAATACAGCAACACTACCTTTAACGATGTAGTACAAAGTGTCAGACGTTTCGCCGGCATGGATCAAAGTGCTTTTGGCCGGATACTTGTGAATATGACAGTGAGATAAGAACCATTCTAGAGTTGGATCAGGTTTTGGTTTACCAATGAGAGCCATGCGTAAATCCTCTATCGGTTGAAAGTTTAAATACTGTAATTAAGTTACATACAATCTACGTCATTCTTTTTAAATAAACTTTGATTTAGATCGTTATTTACGGGGCTATTTTACTCATGAGTGATGAAATAAATTAAAGGGTTTACAAAATATGTCAGTGCGTTTGCTCTATTGTCAGTCATGCGTAAATAAAAACGCTAAAATTTGAAATCAAAACAGTGAAAATAATCACAACTTTTTTTGATCTGATAGTTACAAGTTATGCCCGTCAAACCAGAACGGCATATTAACCTCATATAACGTGATTTTGCAATCAAACTCGGCATCTCGGTTAGGATTTGGCTAACTGGCGGATAAGTATTATTTGTTTACAACGACATATGCGGCGGTTCATCATTATTTTTTCAGTTCTTGTTTACTGTTTTCGGCGACAAGTTACGGGTTTCCTATACCTCAGCCTAAAGCTGAGGTTGCGGCCGGTCATATAGCGACGGTTCAGGTCAGTGCCGCGCAAAACAGCCCTCAGGCTCAGTATTTATACGGGCTGTTATTATTATCAGGCCGCATTATCAATAAGGACGCCGGACAGGGACTTTACTGGTTAACAAAAGCGGCGGAGCCGGGTCATAAAAAGTCGCAGAAAACAGTCGCCGATTTAGCCTTTGAAGGCAGGCTGATACCCAGAGATCCGGTTACCGCTGAAAAATGGTATTCAGAGCTCGGTAATTCGCGGGCTCACTTTCGTTTAGGTTTCATTTATGCGGCCGGCGGTGACGGCGTTAAGGAACCGTCCCAAAATAACTTCCCTGTTTTGCTGTCGTTTATTTTTGGCTTATACAAGGCACAGAAAGCGAGGTGTAGTCATTACCGACATACAAAACTGTCGTTACTTCGTTTCTGCATAAGCTTTCGACAACGCCGTAACGCTTTATTCAAAGAACGCAAAAATAAACACAGCCCAAAGGGTTACGCTTAAAATTGCCACTCTCTGCGTTACTCATCATTCATTTAGAATGACTAAACTTCATTCTTCGTGCCTTGATATTGGTAATTTTAAGCAGTAACAAATCGGGAAGTTATTTCTCTTGCGTAAGGGTCTATACTTATATCAGATTCTTAAACGAGAGAAATGATCATGAGAGCAGCGATAACCGCGTTATTGTTAAGTGTTTCCGGTTTTACCGCAGCAGCGGAAAACGGTGAAGTCAGAGGAACCGGCGGAAAAATGCAGATGTGGGAGCAAGCAAGCGGCAAATGGGTTGGTGTCGAAACGTTCTGGCACAATTACGCTCAAGCCAACGGCGGCTTAACGTGGGGTGTCACTGAAACCTGGCCTGAATACGATAAACTTAAAGAAAAAGATTTGATGATCATTAAACTTAAGCGGGGTAACTGCTTAATGGAGTTTTACCACGGTCGCTGGCGCCGGGCGCAGGACGTGCGTCGCTGGGATGAAAAAGTCAATGATTACGGCGGCTGCCCGTACGTTTTTGATTAAGCGGTTTTTTATGTTTCAACCCGGAAAAAGCACTTGGCGGCGTCCTTGAGCGCGGATAAAATTACCGGCATAAAAAACTGTCGTACTCCGCTTGCCACTATATTTCAACAATAATTTTAATTTATCTTTATGGATATAAAGGATCTTTTTTAAAAAGCCTGTCGTTGTGAAAGATCCGCGGCCAAATTATTTTTGATGTTGTCATACCAGCGTAAGCTGGTATCCGGCGACGTTTATCCGTGTGAAATCATAAAGCCGCCAGACTTGAGAGCCCGCGACGCTAATGACAGCCTGTGAGCCTCATTCTGAGTGAGCGGGGATTAACCCGATTACCGTCTGAACCCTAAGAAGCTCTGCTTCCGTCTTCTATCAGTCCGGTAACTCTGTTGCGAAGATCTCCGTCAAGTTTATCAAGAAAGGGCTGGTTACAAACAAAGTTAAGTAATGAAGTTAACGTTCCCATTTGGGTTTTCAGGGTGTCGATTTCTTTTTCTGACTCCCGCTGTTTTAATTCTAAGTCCTTCATTGCTGATAATTCCGACTCCATTTTTTTAACCTTTTCTGATAATTTCGAATTCATTTCCTCAAGTTCATCTATACGCTCGCTTTCGGTGCCGCGAACTTCAGCTAAACACCGGTCATCTTCTCGCCCTTTCGGAGCCGGACGAGTTGTCAGTTTAGGAAATTCACCATCCGCGGAAAGCACTATGCCGGATAACGCCTGCTCAACCGCGCCGGCAACAAGCGGCCGTTCCATTTTCTTTAACGCGTCAATCAGCTCGTCAACTGTGATTTCACTTCCTCTGCCGTCTATACATGACCTGAGCATTTGCACGCACTTTTCAGTGCGTCCTCTCGTTTTATCAGCATTTATTTCCTCCAGCTTGTATAAATCAACCTTAAGGAGTATTCCCAGATAATACCATTTAGAATTGACGCCCTTGAGCGTATTGAACCTGATTGCGTGTTTTAAGAATCCCGCGTCATTGTTGGTCCGGGGTTTGAACGCTGGTACAGGCTTGCTCATTTCTTCTTTGAATTGGCTGGCGTACCAGCGTAAATTGGCACCTGACATCGCGGAGTGTAAATCCTTCGGAGTACGTATCTTGTTTTGTTCAATCGCCAGTTTAATCAACATCATGTAAATTTTTTCGACTCCTTCTGATGCATGATCGGCACTTATCTCGTTAAGCTCGGCAGCTCCTACATCTAATTGCGTACCAATAAAGTACCACCTCGATGCCGCCTGCTTTGACGCAAAGAACAAGCGCCCGAAATCACTCCAGCTTATATGTTTATCCATAGGCTTAATTTCAGCCGCCGGTGAATGACCGGTATTTTTCGCGGGTTGAGTGACCCGGTAATCATTACCATTCTGAAACCCGTAAACGGGGTCAGTTCTAGTTACACCTTGCATAGCCTTCTCCGAAAAATAATATGTACGGCGTTGCCGCTTACCCGGCAAAGTGATTGAAAGTGATTTATTAAATCCCTTTCGTTAACAAGAATAACAATCTCACTGATTAATGCGGTCGGCATAGGATATCGCCTTTTATAACTCATCAAGTCAGATTTTGCAGCGGATAGTGACAACAAGAACACGGCGTATTCTGCTCTGCGGCGTTGCCCGAAGAGACATCAATATACGCCGGGACGGAGACTAATTATTAACAAGGAAGTGTGTTTAATGAAAGGCGCGATTACCGCATGCTTGCCTTTATAAGTGCCTTTTAGATATTAACAGGCTGAAAAAAACCACTTTATTTAAACATTAATAATAGTTAATTTCGCTTACCTGACACTCATGACGCCTGCTCCTGTCATGCCCGTTTAGGTTTAAACGCCGTCAGCCGCCCCGGCGTCCTTCAGCCATTAATTGCTTCATGTCGCGAATCGCTTTTTCCAGACCGTCAATTGCGGCCCGGCCGATAATCGCATGGCCGATATTCAGCTCATAAAGCTCAGGAATGGCCGCGATCGGTTTGACATTATGGTAATGCAGCCCGTGTCCCGCATTCACGATCAAACCTTTCGAATGCGCGTACTTTGCCATTTCAGTAATGCGCTCCAGCTCAGCCTGTTGCTCCGCGTCGGTTTCGGCGTCCGCGTAACAACCGGTATGAATTTCAATATAAGGCGCGCCTGAGGCGGCCGCGGCGTCAATCTGGGCTTTATCCGCGTCAATAAATAATGACACCTTAATCCCCGCGGCGGCTAACCTCGCGCCTGCCTGAGTGATTTTATCTGATTGCCCCGCTACATCAAGGCCGCCTTCGGTCGTCAGCTCCTCACGTTTCTCAGGCACTAAACAAACGTAAGCCGGCTTGACGTCGCAGGCGATATCAAGCATTTCCCCGGTGACGGCGATCTCTAAATTCATGCGGGTTTTAAGGGTCTTCGCCAGCAAATACACGTCACGGTCAATAATATGCCGGCGATCTTCACGCAAATGTACGGTTATGCCTTCAGCCCCCGCATGCTCCGCTACGGCCGCGGCATGAACAGGATCCGGATAATCGGTTCCGCGGGCCTGACGTAAAGTTGCAATGTGGTCGATGTTAACGCCTAATAAAATACCGCTCACCGGAACTCCTTGTTTTTATTTATCGGTAAAAGACTTTACAAAGTGTCATGTCAGAATCTGTCATACCAGCGATTTTAACTGATGAGTCAAAGTTACCGGACTTCAGCTTCCGCTGAAGTGACGGAATTTTTTCATCCGCTGAGATAAGGTGCGCTCATTGTATAGATTGCAAAAGCCGTTATCAATCTTGCTCCGGCTTTTGATACCGGGAGAAAAGCTGACGACTGACTAACGGCTTATTCCCTAAAAACGGACTCAGAAGACGGCGCATCAGCATTTTAAGCTCTGAATACTGCGGCCGTGTGATGTCATTTTCACGCAGCTGGCTTAACGCTCGTCCGCTGATGACATCACAAGAACGGGAACTGACATAAATAAAGCCTTGCTCCGGGATATACCGGTATAACCCCCGATCCTGAATACCTTCTCCCCGCGCGTCAAATAACAGACTCGGCATCGCGCCGAGCTGCAATAACAGTTGATACTCAAACCACCTTAACTGGCTTTGTTTAAAGCCGGCGGCGATATCTAACAACGCCCGATTGTAAACATGGAACAGCTCTTCAGCCTGGTGATGGCCGGATAAGGTGCGAACTAAAAGTTCATTCAAATACATCGAAGCGTAAAGCGATTCGCCGGCAAGCGGAACGGCCGGTGACGCCGCCTCAACCTGAATTAAGTTTTTTAGCCCGCTGTTACCGGTGAAATTAAAAATAAGCGGCTGAAACGGCTGCAGGACGGATTTCAGAGAACGTTTCCCTGAGCCGACACGAGCCACGGCATCAACCCGGCCCATCCCGTCCACTAATAAATTCACCAGTAAACGGGACTCTTTAAAAGGCCGGTGATGCAGAATGTAGCCGCGTTCCATAGGCAGAAAAGTCCTTCGGTATAAATCACAAAGCAGTGAGCGCCGGCTCAGGCCGGCGCGTCACAAGTTATTAATCTTCTCCGTAACCTAAGCTGCGAAGCGCGCGCTCATCATCCGCCCAGCCTGACTTCACCTTCACCCAGGTTTCCAGGAACACTTTATTATCAAATAAACGTTCCATATCCCGGCGGGCCTCAGTTGAAATGGTGCGGATGCGTTCTCCGTTTTTGCCGATGATCATACGTTTTTGACCCCGGCGCTCAACCAGAATTAACGCATTGATGTGGTAGACCCCGTTTTCCATCAGCTTAAACTGTTCGATCTCTACCGTCACATCATAAGGTAATTCATCACCTAAAAAGCGCATCAGCTTTTCACGGACAATTTCTGACGCCATAAAGCGCTGCGAGCGATCCGTCACGTAATCTTCCGGAAAAAAATGCGGGCACTGGGGTAAAGCCTCGCTCGCTAAATCCACAATGCGATCGACATTAGTACCGTGCTTCGCCGAAATCGGCAGGATTTCGTCAAAGTCCGCTTTTTGCGCTAATTCTTCCAGATAAGGAAACAACTCTTCTTTTTCTTTGATATGGTCAACTTTGTTGACAGCCAGCACTAACTTAGCGTCATTACTTTTAGCGTTACGCTTGAGTTTTTTCAGAACCATTTCATCGTCAGCAGTCCATGTCATACCATCGGTAACGAAGACCGCCATACAGACATCCGCCAGCGAGCTTGAGGCTGCGCGGTTCATTAAACGGTTAATCGCCCGCTTTTCTTCAATATGCAGTCCGGGCGTATCGACGAACACCACTTGTCTCGGGCCGTCAGTATGAATACCCATAATACGGTGACGAGTGGTTTGCGGTTTACGTGAGGTAATACTGACCTTCTGCCCTAAGATACGATTAAGTAACGTAGATTTACCCGCATTCGGCCGGCCGACGATGGCGACCATACCGCAGTACGTGGCTTCATACTGTCGGGTGACCGGTGAAGTTTTGGTAATTCGGGAAAGTAATTCGTCTAACGACGGATCGGCCTGAGTGTTCTCAGGCTCATTTGAGTTTGAACTCCGGCTCATTTTTTTAACTGCTCCAGCATCTGAGCGGCGGCATTCTGCTCAGCTTTACGGCGTGAACCACCCACGCCTGTTTCAGGCTCGTGCATATTGTCAACCGCGCACTCAACGGTGAAGGTCTGGTTATGTGCCTCACCTTTAATGTCAATCACCTTGTATTCAGGTAACGGTCGCTTCAGTCCCTGAAGGTGCTCTTGTAAAAGCGTTTTCGGATCTTTATGGCTGACGTCCGGTTTGATTTTTTTCAGACGCCGATCATACCATGCTAAGACGAGCTTACGGCAGGTTTCAAGATCTGAGTCTAAATAAATCGCCCCGATAACCGCCTCAACGGCATCGGCTAAAATGGATTCACGGCGGAAACCGCCGCTTTTTAATTCTCCCGGCCCCAGCTTTAAATAATCGCCCAGAACAAACTCCTGAGCAATAACGGCTAAGGTATCTCCGCACACCAATGAGGCGCGCATCCGGCTTAAATCACCTTCCGTAGATTTCGGAAACTGATGATACAAAGCATCCGAAATCACAATGGAAAGAATCGAGTCACCGAGGAACTCTAATCTTTCATTATGCTTATGCGCCGCGCTGCGGTGTGTGAGCGCCTGGATCAATAAATCCTGGTTTTTGAATTGATAACCTATGGTACGTGTCAATCGGTCTTTGTTGTCCCAAGCTTTCATATTAATGAATTCCGCCTACACGGTTAAAGCGGACGCCGGTCGGCACCCACTTAGGTAAAAAGTCGGCGTCCGTGCGGTCAAATTCAAAACTAATCCAGATCGCTACCGCTTTTCCTACCAGATTAGCTTCAGGTACAAAGCCCCAGAAGCGGCTGTCAAGACTGTTGTCGCGGTTATCACCCATCATGAAATATTGTCCCTGAGGGACGACAAACTCATAGGGTTTAGTCGCGTCCTGCTTGAAGTAGGCGCTTACCCGGTCAACAACAGCGGGATTAATCAAAATATCATGCTTAACGTCACCCAGCTCTTCGGTGTAACGCAGCATCGGGTAGCCGTTTTGCGAGAACTCACCACGATTCACTTCCCGGCGGTGAATAAGTTCAGGACCGGCGCATTTTTCCGCGTCCTGGTCACAGGCTTTCTCGATGTAAAGCTGCTTATCCCGGTAAATAATTTTGTCGCCCGGCAGCCCGATAACACGTTTGATGTAATCCACTTTCGGATCGACGGGATATTTGAACACCACCACATCACCGCGTTTTGGTTTACCGGTCGCTACGAGCTCTTTTCTCCACACAGGATCTTTTAAACCGTAAGCGAATTTTTCCACCAGAATGAAATCACCGACCAGCAGCGTCGGCATCATCGAACCCGACGGGATCTGAAACGGCTCATAAATAAATGAGCGCAGCACCAAAACAAAGGCGATAACAGGGAAAATCGAGTGCGCCGTCTCAACCGCTGAAGGCTCCTTAAGGATTTTCTCTTTCGCTTCTTCCGTTAAGCTTTTTGTTTTTTCCGCTTCAGCCAGGGCGGCTTTGCGCTTAGGCGCGAACGCGAACGCGTCGATTGCCCAGATCAGGCCTGACACGAGAGTGACAATAACTAAAATTACTGAAAAATATTGTGCCATCGTAGTTTTTACTCCCGGCTTTTCGTTGCAATTCGTTAAAAGTTATACTGTTACGGATAACTTTCAAAAGCGTTGGTTCCGCTTAACTAGGTAAAAGTGTAAGTCAATGTTATCGGAAACCACAACCAGAGACTTATTTTGCTTTTATTTTGAGACAATGACTTGTGTGAACACTTATCAGTGTAAAATCTTTGTTTCAAAAAACACGCTAAAGCGCCGCAATCGCGACGCTTTTTTTGTTCTTATGAGCTATAACTCAGTCATTCAATTTAAGCACGGCTAAAAAAGCTTCTTGCGGAACTTCAACATTACCCACCTGTTTCATTCGCTTCTTACCTTCTTTCTGCTTCTGCAGCAGTTTCTTCTTACGGGAAACGTCACCACCGTAACATTTGGCCGTTACGTCTTTACGCATGGCTTTAACATTCGAACGCGCCACAATCTGACTGCCGACAGCGGCCTGAATGGCAATATCAAACATTTGTCTGGGGATCAGCTCTTTCATCTTCTCCACCAGCGCGATACCTTTATGACGAATCAATGAACGGTGAATGATCAAGGCTAACGCGTCAACCCGATCGCCGTTAATCAATACATCTAAACGTACCATATCAGCCGGCTCGAAGCGCACAAAGTTATACTCAAGTGACGCGTAACCGCGGCTGGTTGATTTCAGACGGTCGAAGAAATCCATAACCACTTCCGCCATCGGAATATCATAGGTAATCGCAACCTGGTTACCGTGATAAACCATGTTCTTCTGAACACCGCGTTTTTCGATACAAAGGGTAATTACGTTACCCAGATAATCTTTCGGCACCAGAATATTAGCTTCAACAATCGGCTCACGCATTTGTGCGATATTATTGACCGGCGGTAAATCCGAAGGGTTATCAACGTAAACCACCTCACCGTTGTTCTTCTCAACTTCGTAAACTACCGTCGGCGCGGTGGTGATAAGATCAAGGTTATATTCACGCTCTAAACGCTCCTGAATGATCTCCATATGCAGCAGACCGAGGTAACCGATACGGAAACCGAAACCCAGCGCCGATGAATTTTCCGGCTCAAATTCCAGTGAGGCGTCGTTAAGACTCAGCTTATTCAACGCGTCACGGAAATTTTCATATTCGTCAGTAGAGATAGGGAACACACCGGCGTAGACCTGAGGTGTCACCTTCTTAAATCCCGGTAACGGTTCTTCGGCGCCGTGTTTGGCGTGAGTAATCGTATCACCGACCGGCGCGCCGTGAATTTCTTTCAGACCGGCAATCACAAACCCTACTTCACCGGTTATTAATTCCGGCGTGTCAGTTTGCTTAGGGGTAAAAATACCGACGCGATCAGCCGTATGAGTCTGGCCGGTTGACATGACTTTGAACTTATCGCCTTTCCTCAGCACACCATTTTTGATTCGGACTAAAGAAACAACGCCTAAGTAGCTGTCGAACCATGAGTCGATGATCAAGGCTTGTAACGGCCCCTCAGGCTTACCTTCCGGCGCGGGGACATCAGATACGATTTTCTCTAACACATCTTCAATACCGATACCGGTTTTCGCCGAGCAGCGGACGGCATCAATCGCTTCGATACCGACAATGTCCTCAATCTCCTCGGCGACACGCTCCGGTTCGGCTTGAGGTAAATCGATTTTGTTCAGAATCGGGACAACATCCAAATCCATTTCCAGCGCGGTATAACAGTTGGCCAGGGTTTGCGCTTCCACGCCCTGGCCCGCGTCAACGACCAGTAATGCTCCTTCACACGCGGCAAGAGAGCGGGAAACCTCATAGGAAAAGTCCACGTGTCCGGGCGTGTCAATAAAATTCAGCTGGTAAGTTTCACCATCTTGAGCTTTATAGTTAAGCGTTACACTCTGAGCTTTAATAGTAATGCCGCGTTCACGCTCAATATCCATTGAGTCAAGAACCTGCGCCGCCATCTCACGCTCACTCAAACCATCGCAGTATTGAATTAAACGGTCTGATAACGTTGACTTCCCATGATCAATATGGGCGATAATCGAAAAGTTTCTGATGTGTTTCATTATGCTCTGTAACTAATACCAATTACCCGAAGGGGCATTACACTCATTCCGTTAATTTTATCGTAAAGTAACAGAATAATTTTTAAGAAAACTAAAAGTGGTGAATTGTACCCGATTGCGGCCAGGATACCAATGCGTTAAGCGCGTGTCCCGGAATTATTCATTATTCCGTACATCAGCCTGTGATTCATGACAGGGGCGGCCTTCTTGCGTTCAAACAGTGAAATTCAACCGCATTTCCTCAGGCACGCCATCAGGATTACCGGGTTCATTGTCCGCCAAATATCTAAAAAGCCGGGTTTTTATTGAGTTGTGAGCATATGGTATTGATTTCATCAAATATGTTAATAAATTATGAGCCTTTGCCTTAATCGTTTCATCGTTTAACGCTCCCGCTCTTAAATTCTTAAAAGCTGAAATCAGCGCTTCAACACATTCCTCGTTTACCGTCAATTCATACAATAAATACATCACTTTTCTGGATATTATCGCTTCGGATAAGAATGCCTCTCTTTCCTGATCGCTAAATGGTACTCCGTTAGAAATTAACTCATTGATTAACCATATACAGACATTATCATCCCGGAACAGCGGAATAAGTAACTCCATGGAATTAAGTAACCAAAGAAACGGATTAATAACGCGCTGACAAGAAAGAACGCTCCATTTTTTATCCGCTGAGAAGCGAATGTTTTCTCCGGCGGAGTTCATTAACTTTTGTTTAAGGTTCTCCAGACCTCTTCTGTCGATAATATTAATTACAGCAGATTTCATTGAATGATTAATCGCGTCGATAAATGCCGTAGCGTTTTTTATTAAATTGCACCTGCCGCCGATATAAAAAATAAATTCAAATAAATCTCTCACGGTCAAGGGTTTTAAAATGTTTTCGAATAAAGGGCGATCAGCGACCAGAAAAAAGTAATTCGCACGTAAAACATCAAACAAATCGGAGGAAAAATCTGCTAATTCAATCAAGTCCTTAAATTCTGTATAAACATTTAACAGCCATAAGTGATAATCATTAAATTTACCCGGCGTCTTTATAGTATAAGCGTCTGATAATAAAGGCACCATTGCTTTCATGTCATTGAGGCATTGCTCCGCGGCGCTTTTATCATCAGCGGGGATCTCAAACGCCGTGAAGCTCTCGTCAGCGAATGTTTCAAGACATGAAAAAAGAAACGAAATAGCCTCAGGCCTCGGATCATTCAATACAGACCATAATTTAACGACTCTGTTTTCTGTGTCACTTCTGACGACTTCGGTCAGCTCGTTTATTTTTAACAGCCCCGCATAACCCATTTTTAATATGATAAAAAGCTGAATGTCTGATTTTGACAGGAGTGAATTCAAGGGCGCTGACTTCAAAAAGAAACTCATTAAAGCGAACAGCGGATATCCGCACTCCAGAATCCTGACTTGCTTGCTTTTAGGTTCGGATCTATCAATTGAGCCGATACCGGTCAGAGTCTGCCACTCACGCTGAAGTATTTTTAAGGAGGTCAGATCTTGTCTTTCCAGTTCAGATTCACAAACTTGGTTTATGGCATAAAAAAAGTGCCGGGAAACATTATCCGTATCAGATCTGAGCTCCTCTATCAATGCGCTATACCGCTGAAAATGCTGTTCTAAAGCAAGTAAAGCGCGGGCTTGTCTGGGATTAAACATGCCTTGATTAACCAGTTTCACGATGATCTGAAACCACAAATTATCGTTACAAAAAATATTTTCAAGACTCTCTTTAACTTCACTCAGTTCAGCCCAGGTTTTGAACTGGCAATCCCAGCGGCTTCTTTTCACTCTGGCGGTTATAAACTGACTCAGGGTTGAGCATGTAATCGCTTTATCCTCAGCCAAGGACGTTATTTGCTGCTGGCTGAAAAAGCCCGACAAATCATATCGATATTTTTTATCCGCCCGAGCTGTTGTTTTTTGTACTGTCAAGCTGTCGTCCGCAAACCTGTATGATAACTCATATCGCTCATCATTAATGATTATCACAACTTCAGAATGAGTAAGCTCGCTAATGGTAAATGATGAAACGGCGTTATTGATATTTCGTGCCAGTCGCGCTTCTGAAAAAGACATAATAAACCGTTGAGCGTATTTTTCACTGAGACTGCGGTAACCTTTCATGATAATCGTTAATTATGTTAAATCAATCTCAGCGAGATTAAGTAAGCGTTCAGGAGGTTATTATAAATAATTAAGAAGTTTCTCTTTGATTGGCGATCTTTGTGCTGAACGCCTCAGCTCATCCAATAAACGGCTGACTCCGCTGTTAACAGAGTCGTTCAGTATTGTCTCTCGTTTTATTTTTTTAAAAGCGGCAATCAGACACTGAACACGGCTTTCACTTTCGCTTCCCCGTGGCGCTATTTTTAATAATAAAAATATGACCCCGCGGGTTGCCCCCCTTTGAAGGAAAAACTGCCCGACATCATCATTGTTAAGGACGCCTGACTGTCCGCTTAACTCACTGAGCAGTTTATCCCTGAATTGATCCTGTTTAATCAGAGTCGTAAGGTGTTTTAAGGAATAAGCCAGCCAGTAAAACTCCTTCACAATTCTATGTAATGCCAAATCTTCCCATTGAGCGTGTCCGGAAAACTGAATGTTTTCCGAGGCCGTGGCGAGTAATTTTTGCCTGAGTCTTGCCAGAATTTGCCGGCCGGCGACATCAATCAAATCAGATCCCGATGAATGTTCAATTGCGGCGGCTAAATCTTTTGCTCCTAATATAAAGCAGTTACGAGCGATATCATAAACAAGCACAACTTGTCCCGCTAATGTGTCCGGCGGATAAAGAATATTATTTTCGATAGTGGCTCGGTCGACGGTAAGAAGATAATAATTCGCAAGGAAAACAGGCAACACCTCTGAATCCGCGGACTCAGCCTTTATTAACGCGCTGAATTCAAAGAAAGCATTAAAAAGCCATGGCTGGTAATCATCAAACCGGCGGGGAACCGCCGTGGCGGCTGAAGAAGGTGAGGGAACCAGGGGCATCATACCTTTAACGCAGCTTGCTATCATTTGCTTATCTTCGGGTAAGACGTTGACATATTCATGGTCTTGCTCAGCTAACGAGCTTAATTGTGATATGAAAAACTGCACTGACTCCGGTCTCGAATCGTCAATTCTCGGCCACAATTTAACAGCCCTCTGCCGGGGTTCACAAAAAGCCGCTGAAAGAATACCTTCAAACTTTAACAGTCCGGCACACCCCATTTTTACCGACAGAAACGCAAATACATCCGGGTTTGTGAAAATGTCATCCAGGTGATCATTTAAAAAGAAACTCATCAGCGCGAATGTCGGGTAAGGGCATTTAAGAATATCAACCGGTTCAGTTATCGCGTTATTTCTGTCAAAGTCTGCCCGCTCAAAGAGTATAAGCCAATTTTTTTCAAGCAAAAATCCGGCCTCGCGATCTGATCTCCGCCGCACGTACTCGTTAACTTTTACTAACGCGTACAAAAAGTGCTGAGTGACATTTTCTGTCTCTGACTTTAATTCCGTTATTAATTTCTGATAACGAAGTGAGGACTCCCGGGTCGAAAGTAATATCGATGTCTGACTGGGATTAAGCATGCCCTGACCGGCTAAGTTAATGATAATCTGAACCCACAAGTGATCATTAACAAAAATTCCGTTTTCAAGACTCTGCCTGACTTCAGTGAGCTCAGCCCATTCTCTGAAACGGCGGTCAAAATCACTTCGGTTAACTCTTCGGGTTATGTATCGGCTTAATATTAAGCAAGCGGCCGCTTCATTCATGCCTAAGGTAGTGATTTGCTGCGGTTCAAAAAAGTGAGACACATCATATTCACATGTGGAGCCCGACCAATCTGTCGGTTTTGCCACACTCAGGCTGCCATTCGAGGAATCATATGACACTTGATACTCTTTAGCGCCGATTATTATCACGGTTTCAGAATTCGTAAGCTCATCAACGGCAAATGATGAGACGGCTTTATTGATATTCCGCACCAGTTGCGCTTGCGAAAAAGACATAATAAACCGTTGAGTGTATTTTCACTGAGACGTCTGCAAATTGTTATGATAATCGTCAATTATGTCAAATCAATCTCAGGGACATTAAGCAAACGTTCAGGACTTTAATTTTGTTGTTTATAAATAGTTAAGAAGTTTCTCTTTGATTGTCGATTTCTCAGCCGAACGCCTCAGCTCATCAAATAAACGGCTGACTCCGCTATTAATAAAAGGGCTGCTCAGTATTGTCTCTTGTTTTATTTTTTTAAAGGCGGCAATCAGACACTGAACACGGCTTTCACTTTCGCTCTCATTTTCCGGTGGCGCTATTTTTAATAATAAAAATATGACCCTGCGGGTTGCCCCCCTTTGAAGGAAAAACTGCCCGACATCATCCTTGTTAAGGACGCCTGACTGTCCGCTTAACTCACTGAGCAGTTTATCCCTGAATTGATCCTGTTTAATCAGAGTCGTAAGGTGTTTTAAGGAATAAGCCAGCCAGTAAAACTCCTTCACAATTCTATGTAATGCCAAATCTTCCCATTGAGCGTGTCCGGAAAACTGAATGTTTTCCGAGGCCGTGGTGAGTAATTTTTGCCTGAGTCTTGCCAGAATTTGCCGGCCGGCGACATCAATCAAATCAGATCCCGATGAATGTTCAATTGCGGCGGCTAAATCTTTTGCTCCTAATATAAAGCAGTGACGAGCAATATAATCAACAAGCTTAAATTGTTTCGCTAATGTGTCCTGCGGATTAAGAATAACTTTTTCGATATCGTATCCGTCAGCGGTAAGAAAATAATAATTTGCAAGAAAAACAGGCGACATCTCTGACTCCGCGGACTCAGCTTTTATTAATGCGCTGAATTCAAAGAAAGCATTACAAATCCACAGAATGTAATCATCAAACCGGCCGGGAACGGCCGTGGCGGCTGAAGAAGGTGAGGGAACCAGGGGCATCATACCTTTAACGCAGCTTGCTATCATTTCCTTATCTTCGGGTAAGACGTTGATATATTCATGGTCTTGCTCAGCTAACGAGCTTAATTGTGATATGAAAAACTGCACTGACTCCGGTCTCGAATCGTCAATTCTCGGCCACAATTTAACAGCCCTCTGCCGGGGTTCACAAAAAGCCGCTGAAAGAATACGTTGAAACTTTAACAGTCCGGCACACGCCATCTTTACTGACAGAAACGCAAATACACCCGGGTTTGTGAAAATGTCATCCAGTTGATCAGTTAAAAAGAAGCTCATCAGCGTGAATGTCGGGTGAGGGCATTGAAGAATATCAACCGGTTCGGTTATCGCGTTATTTCTGTCAAAGTCTGCCTGCCCGAAGAGTGTAAACCAATTTTTTTCAAGCAAAATCCGGGCCTCGCAATTTGATCCCCGCCGCACGTACTCGTTAACTTTTGTTAACGCGTACAAAAAGTGCTGAGTGACATTGTCTTTCTCTGACTTTAATTCCTCTATTAACTTGTGATAACGAAGTGAAGACACCCGTGCCGAAAGTAATACCGATGTCTGCCTCGCATTAAGCATGCCCTGACTGACTAAGTTAATGATAATCTGAACCCACAGGTGATCATTAACAAAAATTCCGTTTTCAAGACTCCGCCTGACTTCAGTGAGCTCAGCCCATTCTCTGAAACGGCGGTCAAAATCACTTGGGTTAACTCTTCGGGTTATGTATCGGCTTAGCATTGAGCAGGCGGCCGCTTCATTCGCGCCCAGGGCAGTGATTTGCCGCGGGTTAAAAAAGTGAGATACATCATGCTTATAAAAGGGTTGCACCCAATCCGCCGGTTTTGCTACACGTAGGCTGTCATCCAGCCAGTCATATGACACTTGATACTCTTTAGCGCCGATTATTATCACAGTCTTGGAATTGGTAAGATCATCAATGGTAAATAATGAGACGGCTTTAATTATATTCCGCGCCAGTTGCGCTTCTGTAAAAAACATAGATTGCTGAACTCGTTTTTCGTTAAGATTGCTATAAAATAGTTTTGAAAATCGTTAATGTTAATTATGTCAAATCAATCCCGGCATCAGGAAACGGTCGGGAGAGCGCCGAAATTCGGAAGCTTATCGTCAGCTACTTATGACAAGTGAAGCTTTGAAATTTAAATTGGTATTTTTTGAACCCCGGTATCCCTTAAGTAACAGTAACCGTTCAGAAATTTAATCCGGATCTTCCTGTGGTGAGGCGTTTAAACCCGTTAACAATGATAAGAGCCGGAGTTCGATGAAGGAGGCTAAATTTTCTGATCTAATCGCGACAGTATAACGGGTTGAGCGACGGATTCCAACCGTCTTGCCTGAAACCGGCCAAGGCGCCATGCCCCGAAAGCCCCGAGAGCGCCGAATAGCATTGACGGAGCATCAGCCGACGAAGTAAGGACCGCGGCGATGCCCGGTCTTTCAAATAAAAAAGTGCCTAAGAAAGCAAAGACAAAAAAACCGGCTAAAGGCAGTAAGTACACCAGCGAGGCGGCTTTTAAAATTACCGACTCCGGCAGCCCTATCTTAACCATCTCTCCGACTTTCACTGGTAACTGAGTCTGAATTGAAAAGGTTTGCGCTTTCGCAGAAAAAGCTTTAGATACCGCCGACATGCCGCAATTTTCATCATTATGGCAACTGTGACAGGCGCTTTTGGTCTCAACCTCGACAGTAACCCAACCATCATCCGGCTCAGAGACAACTTTAGCGAGTTCTTCCATCATAAGTTTGTGTCTCTCAATTATCTAAGGTTAAGCTTTTAACAATGTTTGATAATGTTTCAGTAGGAGCCTGGCCGATAACAACAATCTCAGCGTCACCCACTTTATTGGTTACAACTGATAAGCCATTTCGGGCATTGAGCGCCTCCGGTAATTCAGTCGTTCCCGCACGTGCGATATAAACAGAAATATTGGCTAAACCATCGCTGATACCGATATACTCAACAGGTTGATGACTACCATAAAGCGTATGATGATCTCGGACCGTAACTTTAAATCCCTCAGGGAGCCAGCTGAATTTCCAGTTCATATTACTCTTGTGCGGCTGTTGTTTCGCGGCAGCCGGCCAGTTGTGTTTCGCGGCCTCCCGCAGAACTTCAGGAGTATGATCTAAAACCCCCATTTCAATCACCATTAACTGCTCAAGCAAGCGCTTTTTATGGCTTAAGGTGTCAAAACGCAGCGGCAGGAAACTGTCCATGTCCAGCCACAGCTGATAACCGTATCGAAAGTTATCGTTCGGCAAAATTCTGATCAGCTGCCCCGGTCGACCGGCAATCCGGTTACGTCCGCCCAGAACAAATTGGTAACTGCCGGAAATACGTGAAATATTGCCGGCGAACACTTGCGGCCATAAACCTTCAATTCTGTCGGCATTGATGCTATACGGCACTTGTTGATCTTCCATAAATGTCACTTGATCGCCGACCCGAATCGCTTTTTGCGGCGGGCCGTTTAAATATTCAAGAAATGCGACTTCCTGATGTTCAACAATGCCGTGCAGATAAACTAAAGGTCGGATATGATCCGCCTGAACGTCTATCATCGAGGCTCTAAACTGAGATTGCTGGAGCGCTTGGCTCATTTTATCGAGCCAGGCTTTAGCCGAAATGTCACTTTGTGCGGATGAGGGGAATACTACTGCTGATAGTATTAACAAAAGGGAACGCAAATGAACTCCTATCGCTTGTCCTGAGGCGCAAAATGGTTATCTTCTTGTGCCTGAGCTCCGTTATTTAATCGTTGTTGCAGCAAGTGATCTTGAATGTAAGCGTTAATTCTGCGGCGCTGCTCATTGATTTTATCGTTATATTCTTGCTGACTCAATATTGATGACACGGGTTCAGCCTGAAAACTTACCGGAGAAGCGCTGCCAATCAACGGCATAGTACTCACAACAGGTAAAGGATTGTCTTTTATTTCAGATTGGTTCTGATAATTCTGCACGCCGAAGACAGCGAATAAGGCTACAGAAGCCGCGATGGCGTATTGGCCGAACTGTTTAAATGTCGCTGAAATTTTTGAACTGATTGATACGACGTTATTGCCGGCGCCGGTCTCACTTACCGACGGTGTGACCGGGACGGTAATTTCAGGCTCTTCCTCCAATGCCGCCGCGATATTCGCGGTCAAATCCATCGGAATAATTTCAGGCAAATCGTCACGCAGAGCGTCACCAATCATATGATAGCGCTGCCACAATTTTTGTGATTGCTCATCAGACGCAAGCTGCTTTATTGCTTGCTCATCCAGAGCACCATCTACTGCTGAGGATACCCACTCTTTTTCAAACTTATCCATTACACACCCGTTTATGACTCATCCAATAGCGGTTGAAGCTCTTTATCTATGGCTTCACGAGCTCTGAAAATTCGCGAACGTACGGTCCCTACGGGGCACTCCATAATATTCGCGATGTCTTCATAACTCATGCCTTCAAGCTCCCTCAGAGTCAAAGCCATTTTCAACTCTCCGGGAAGTGTCTCCAACGTATCAAAAATTACTTTTTTGATTTCACCTGAGAGCATTAAGCGCTCAGGTGAGGCAAATTCCCTCATTGCGTCGCTGCCGTCGTAGTATTCAGCCTCACCGGCGTCAACTTCATTCGCAGGCGCTTTACGCCCTTGAGCGGCTAAGTAATTTTTTGCTGTATTGACCGAAATTCGGTACAGCCAGGTATAAAACGCACTCTCACCTCTGAAGTTAGGCAGAGCCCGGTAAGCTTTAATAAAGGCTTCCTGTGCCACATCAGCCGCGTCAGCTTGATTCTTAACAAAACGTGAAATCAAACTTAACACTTTACTCTGGTATTTCCGCACTAACAGGTTATACGCTTGTTTATCACCCCGTTGCACTCTTTCGATAATTATTTGATCGTTATTCTGTCCACTCATCCGAGCCGACTACTCCTAAATCTTAGTTGCTGATTTCTCAGTCGCTCGAAGTACCTGTACACCAGTGTAAAACATAAGTAACCGGTATCTAAGTAGACAAATGCGATTTGAAAAAGTTCGCTATTTTAGCCACAAAAAAACAAAATAAACACAAAGTGTATGATTAACATACAGATAGAAATTCATTAGCAATTGCTTTTTTCAGGATTATGCAAAATGCTACAGCATTACAATCGCTTTTGATTTACCATTACAGGCATCCTTTAAAACAGCAATTGAGTCGATGACACAGTCAAATGAACACCAATCAGATGTATTGGTAATTGGTAGTGGTGCCGCCGGCCTGACTATAGCACTGAATCTAGCTAAGCAGTGTAAAGTAATTTTAGTATCAAAATCAAAACTTTCAGAAGGCTCTACTTTTTATGCTCAAGGCGGTA
Organism: Parashewanella sp.; assembly: GCA_965200795.1. Classification (GTDB taxonomy): domain Bacteria; phylum Pseudomonadota; class Gammaproteobacteria; order Enterobacterales; family Shewanellaceae; genus Parashewanella. The sequence continues at coordinate 125,264 of CBDAVB010000018.1, read as the reverse complement.
TCGCCGCTGTTTTTGATGATCAAGATACCATAGACGCCCATGTGCGAGACACAAAAATTGCCGGCGGCGGCCTTTGTGAGGAAAAAGGCGTAAGGCATACCATTGAAAACAGTAAAGATGCCATTCTGTGGCTAATTGAAAATGGGGTGAACTTCGACCGGGATCTGGATAAGGACGACGAAGGCTCTGAGTACCACTTAACTCGTGAGGGCGGGCACAGTCACCGGCGGATTTTGCACACCGCCGATGCCACAGGCAAAGAAATTCAGCTGACATTGCAGCAACAAGCTTTGGCTCATCCCGATATCACGGTGTTAGAGCGATACAACGCCGTGGACTTAATCACCACTCAAAAATTAGGAAAAGGGGAAAACCGCGTTTTAGGCGCCTATGTCTGGAACCGTGATATCGAACACGTTGAAACCATTCGGGCCAAATCAGTCGTGCTCGCCACGGGGGGGTGTTCTAAGGTCTATCAGTATACATCTAACCCGGACGTATCAAGCGGTGACGGCATCGCTATGGCCTGGCGGGCGGGCTGCCGGGTCGCCAATATGGAATTTAATCAATTTCACCCGACCTGTTTATATCATCCGGATGCCAGAAACTTTCTGCTGACGGAAGCCCTGCGTGGCGAAGGCGCGCTGCTTGTCCGCCCCGACGGTTCTCGTTTCATGCCTGACTTCGACGAAAGAGCAGAATTAGCGCCGAGAGATATAGTGGCACAAGCGATTGATTTTGAAATTAAACGCCTGGGAGTGGACTGCATGTATCTTGATATTACCAGCAAGCCCGCGGAATTTGTGCGAAAGCACTTCCCGACTATCCATCAGCGTTGCTTAAAACTCGGAATTGATATCACCAGACAGCCAATCCCCGTTGTCCCGGCGGCGCATTATACCTGCGGCGGCGTAATGATAGATCTTGACGGTAAGACTGATGTAGACGGTCTTTATGCCGTGGGCGAAGTCTCTTACACCGGGCTTCACGGCGCCAACCGTTTGGCCAGTAATTCTTTGCTTGAGTGTATTGTCTATGCCCGCTCGGCGTCAGAGCATATTCTGTCACTTGCTGATACGACACCTTTACCGGAAAAACTGCCGCCATGGGATGAAAGTCAGGTTTCGAATTCGGATGAAGAAGTGGTGATTTCCCATAACTGGCATGAGCTCAGGCTATTTATGTGGGATTACGTTGGCATCGTGCGCACCAATAAGCGCCTGGAGCGCGCTTTGCGCCGCTGTCAGATGTTACAGCAGGAGATTCAGGAGTATTACAGTAACTTCAGAGTCAGTAACAACTTGCTTGAGTTACGTAACTTAGTTCAGGTAGCTGAACTTATTATTCGCAGCGCGATGGACAGAAAAGAGAGCCGTGGTTTACACTTCAACACGGATTACCCGACCAAAGAAGATAATCCTAAGCCCACGATTTTAACGCCGCCTGATCAACAGCAAAATACGGCTTAATTGTCTGTAGTTCAAGTCGCTGAGCATATCCCGCCAAATGATAAGCAGCCGCTTTTGTTGTTTTGTGTTTTCAGTTTCATCGGCAGGTGACACATAAAAAGCACAAAACAAAGGTGATACCCATAACACCCGGCAAAAATAGTCGGCGGCCTCATTGCTGAATTTAAGTCTGTTATCAGTGTAGAGCGTAAATGCCAGCCTGAACTGTTTTAACAAATTAATTTCATACCCTAAACAGCCTATGATACATATCGCGATAAGGCTCTGACCCCAAACAAGATCCAGTGATTCAGGCCAAAAATAAAGCGTGGATAAGCAAAAAGCCGCCGTAACAACTAATGAAAGCTTTTGTTGTAGTGATGAAGAGATATAAAAACTATGGCTTTGCTCGACCACGAACTTTTATTACCATTTCAGCAAGCTCCCGGTCCGGGCTGACTTCATGCCCCATAAACCAGGCGAAAAGCTCAGGATCCTCACACTCCAGCAGGCGGGTGAAAATCGCTTTATCTTCATCAGACAGGTTCTCATAATGCTTTTCCGCGAACGGCCGGAAAATCACGTCAAGCTCCAGCATCCCTCTCCGGCAGGCCCATCGCACACGGGCAATGTTCATTAATTCCAAAAGTGCTCCTTAAAACCTATTTTTTCGGTAGTTTAACAGTTCTTCAGCGGTTGAACATAACTTCATTAAACTAAAATTCAGGCTTTGCGCGTAACGCGAACAGAATGAGGTATTGTGACAGCCGGGGGCATTCAATAAAATACTTTGTAATGTGAAATTGACACCACAAATTGTGATCCGGATAATACTTTGTGTGAACGCTTTTAAATTGAGCAAAATTAAAACTGCGTCTGTAATAAAGTTACATTTATAATTCACTTATTTTTTATTCGTTCAAGGCCGCCCTGTGTTTGAGAAATTACACCTTTCGTTAACCACTCCAGCTCTATTGTTTCCGGCAATCTCTTTACTCTTGCTTGCTTATACCAACCGTTTTTTCTCGCTGGCGGCGCTCATTCGTAATTTAAGCAGGGATCAAAAGCCTGTATTGAGTGAGCAGATTAAAAACCTTCACCGACGTATCGCCATAATAAAACGTATGCAGGAAGCGGGTGTTCTGGCTTTCGCCTCATGTGTGTTAAGCATGATCCTTCTGTATATCGGCTTTATTAAAGTCGGTTCAGCGGTATTCGGTCTGAGCCTGCTGTTTTTACTCTATTCACTGATCTTATCAGTCATCGAAATTCGCATCTCAGTCGACGCCTTAAACATTCACTTGAAGGAGATGAGCAGTAAATGAATCAGTGGATTTACTTTTTTGATCTCTGGGGCACCGCTGTTTTCGCTTTGACCGGCGCTCTGGCCGCCGGGCATCACCGCATGGATCCATTCGGGGTATCGGTGCTTGCGGGAGTTACCGCCGTCGGCGGCGGAAGCATCCGTGACTTATTGATGGGCTCGACACCTGTATTCTGGTTGCAAGATACTAATTATATTTTAGTGATACTGCTGACCGTCGCATTAACGCTGTTATTGTTACGCTCTAATAATAATCGCAACGCGCCTTGGTTTATTCTCCCCGTGGCCGACGCGTTCGGTTTAGCTTTATTTACGGTGATCGGCACTGAAAAGGCCTTGTTATCTGGTCTTAATGAAACTTCAGCGGTAGTCATGGGGGTTGTTACCGGCATCGGTGGCGGTATTCTTCGTGATGTGATTTGCAGGCAGGTCCCGATGGTGATGAGAACAGAAATTTACGCTACGGCTAGTATGATCGGTGCGATTTGCTACGCGCTATGTCTAAGCTTTGGCGCCGGACAAAAAACAACCATGTTTATCGCGGCGGGCGTCGCGTTGGCCATTCGTCTTGCCGCGATAAAATGGCGATTATCCTTACCTGCGTTTGATTTAAGTTTAAAGAGTTCATAAATGCGAGCGTTTTTTCTGACTGCCTTAGTTTCATTTTCATTGTCCGTTTTCGCTGATGAGGCGAATATGCCGGCTGAGCAGAAATTCGCGTTGGACTATATTCATACGCTGACCAGTAACAACATCGCTAAACTTGCTGATTTTTACTCCAGAGACAGTGTTTTTCAGGATAAAACCGCGGGTAAAGAGTATGTCGGCAGATTCCATATCCTAGAGTTTCTTGAGCGGGCAAACAAAGGCTTATTAGAGTACAAATTCAGCCTTGAGCATATGTTTAATTCAGGCTCGGTGGTGGTGATGGTCGGTCGCTACAGTTACAAGGGCGCCGGGTTACTTTACGGAAAGCCGGGAACGGTTATTAAGTTCTCGGTGCCCGGAGTCACGGTTTTAGAGGTTGATTTAAAAAATCACCGGGTAACAAAACATCTTGATATGATTGATTATCAAACAATGGAGCAGCAACTGGAAGTTCAATAGCGGTAAGTTTAACCCGCAAACCCCGGTTGAACAGGTTCTCAAGCGCGGAAAAAATCGCTGGCGGCAAGGCGTCGCTCGCGGCAGCCGGTTATTGCCCGCAAAAAGTATAACGCGGCCAGCCGCGGCGTTAGGGATCTCGCGGTTCAAAAGATACCGATTTAAATTTCAGGGCTTCATTTGTCATACCCGGGAAGGCGTGAAACGCAATAACAGGTGAATTGAAACCGCACATTTTTTCTTTAAATTTAGAATGGTTACGGCAAGTTAAAGCGGTCAGGTGAGTTTTTCAGGTTTAAAAGTCGCACAAACCAGGTTTATGCGATTTGAGGTAAAATCTTACCTCAAGGTCACTTTAGCAAACTTGCGCTTACCCACCTGGAACACGCCTACGGCTCCGGCTTCAAATACTTGTCTGGCATCGGCTAGTTTGTCACCGTCCAGCTTAACCGCGCCTTGTTTCACCATCCGCATGGCTTCGGACGTTGATGTCACAAGTCCGGCTTGTTTTAACAGGTTCGCAAGGCCGATGCCCTCGCCCGCCTCGATGTCCGTTTCAGGCACGTCATCAGGAATCGCCCCTTTCCGGAAACGATTGATAAACTCTTGACAGGCGGCTTCAGCCGCCGCCTCATCATGAAAGCGAGCGATGATTTCTTTCGCCAGCCTGATTTTGATATCACGCGGGTTAGCGCCTTCCGCCGCTTGCTGCCTGAAGGTGTCGATTTCTTCCAGCGGGCGGAAAGATAACAATTCAAAGTAGCGCCACATCAGATCATCCGAGATTGACATGATCTTACCGAACATCTCCCCGGCGGGCTCGCTGATGCCAATGTAGTTATTCGCCGACTTAGACATTTTCTTAACGCCGTCCAGGCCTTCTAATAACGGCATCATAATGACCGTCTGCGGCGTTTGTCCCTCTGATTTTTGCAGTTCACGACCCATCAGTAAATTAAACTTCTGGTCGGTACCGCCAAGCTCAACGTCCGCTTCAAGCGCTACAGAATCCCAGCCCTGAAGAAGAGGATACATAAACTCATGGATAGCAATCGGCTGACCTGAACCGTAACGCTTCTTAAAATCGTCACGCTCCAGCATACGGGCAACGGTTTGGTTCGACGCCAGCCTGATCATGCCCGCGGCGCCGAGCGGCTCTAACCAGCTTGAGTTGAACTCAATCCGGGTTTTATCCGGATCAAGAATTTTGAAAACCTGTTGTTTATAGGTTTGCGCGTTTCGCATCACATCTTCTCTCGTCAGCGGTGGTCGGGTGCTGTTTTTGCCTGTCGGATCGCCCACCATACCGGTAAAATCGCCGATCAAAAAGATAACTTCATGACCGAGCGTCTGAAAAGCACGGAGCTTATTCAGAATAACCGTATGACCTAAATGAATATCCGGTGCGGTCGGGTCGGCACCCAGCTTGACTTTTAGCGGGCGTCCTGACTTTAATTTTTCAATTAAATCAGCTTCCGGCAGTATCTCATCAGTACCGCGTTTAATTTCAGCTAAAGCTTTATCTAAATCAGCCATTGCCTGTGCGACCTCGTTGCGCTTACTCTCAAAATTTAAAGGTTGTAATGTTACTTGTTAGCCACAGCAATTGAAAGGGTGTAAACTTGCTTGTAATAGAGATATTGCGATTTGGTATCAGGGTCGATGTTAAGAGTTATTACATTATTTAAGTTACTGCCAACAGCACACAAAATTATTCTGAGTGTATTGATCCTGGTGTCTGTTATTACCGTGTTGTTACCTTCTGAAGACGCGCGGGCTTCTAAGCAGACGGCTGAAAACCAATATCAGCCGAACAAACGGTATGACGTACCTTTAGCGTTTCGTAAGCCGGAGCCGGCGAAATCAGAAGCTACAGAACAAAAAACGACAATAGAACTATCTGAAAAAGCGAAATTAAATCAATTAATAAAAGCCGCCGGAGCTTCAGGCGGCAAAACTGAAACTTTTAAAGTGCGCGCCGGTGATACATTAGCGAAATTGTTTCATCGCGCCGATCTGACATCAAGGGACGTTTATGACGTTTCCCGCCTGCCGCTAGCTAAAAAGAATCTATTGAAGCTGATGCCGGGTGAAGCCATAAAGTTAACGAAAGATCAGCAAGGTGAATTGCTGCGTTTAACTTATCAGACGGATCCTATCACGACGTTAGAAATCATTCATAAAAATGATCAATACCATGAACAGCTGCATAAAAAGCAAGTGGACATCCGCCAGAACTTCGCCGCCGCCGCCATCACCAGTAATTTCTGGAACGCGGGTGTTGACGCCGGGCTCACCGCCAATCAGATTATGCAGCTTGCCGCGCTATTCGGCTGGGATGTGGATTTCGCCCTGGACATTCGCGAGGGCGACAGCTTCGCGCTTATTTTCGAACAAAAATACGCCGATGGTGAGTTTTTAGAAAACGGTGATATTTTAGCCGCCGAGTTTACTAACCAAGGCGATAGATTTACCGCTATCCGTCATGCCGATGGTGAGTATTATTCAGAAAAAGGCCGCAGTATACGTAAGGCTTTTTTGCGTTCACCTGTCGACTTTAACCGAGTGAGCTCTAACTTTAATCCAAGAAGGCTGCACCCGGTTACAGGACGAGTCAAACCTCACCGCGGTGTGGATTATGTAGCCAAAGTCGGCACACCGGTTAAAGCCGCGGGCCGCGGAAAGGTGATTGCCTCAAGCTACAACAAGTACAACGGACATTATGTGTTTATCAGGCATAATGACACCTACACCACAAAATATCTGCACCTTAAAAAACGCAGAGTAAAAAGAGGTCAGACCGTTAAGCAAGGTCAGATTATCGGTACCTTAGGCGGTACCGGTCGTGTGACGGGGCCTCACTTACATTATGAATTTATCGTCAATGGTGTGCACCGCAACCCGAGAACGGTTAAGCTGCCGAAAGCGGATCCTATCGCCAGAAAAGAAAAAACAGCGTTTTTAAAGCACAGTTCGAACATGATGCTTGAACTTGAGCGTAAAAAGCAGCTGCGTTTAGCCGGTACGATTTAACCTGATTAAACCTAAACGTTCATGACGCCTGTGCCTGTCATGCGCGTTTAGGTTAAACATAATGCAGTTATTCGGTTTTAATGAGGTCAACAGCTTTTAGGTTTAATACCCCCATGTCAAAAAAATACTATATCGGAGTCATGTCAGGCACGAGCATGGACGGCATCGATTCCGTGCTTGTTGATTTTCAGTCCGGCTTACCGGAATTAATTGCGGCTTATACCGAAGATATTCCCGCTGACCTTTACAAAGACCTTCAGCGCTTAAGTCAGCCGGGCCGTGATGAAATCTTCCGTTCGGGCCGATTAGACAGACAAGTCGGTAAGGCGTTTGCCAGATCCGTAAACGGATTACTGAATAAAGCCAACATCTCAGCGTCAGATGTGATCGCCGTTGGCAGCCACGGACAAACCGTCAGGCATATGCCGAATCTTGAAGTGGCTTTTACCCTTCAAATTGGTGATCCTAATACTATCGCCGTTGAAACGGGCATTGACGTGATAGCGGATTTTCGACGTAAGGACGTCGCGCTTGGCGGTCAGGGGGCGCCGCTGGTACCGGCTTTCCATCAGCAGGTGTTTAACTGTGATAAAACGGGTAGAGTCATTCTTAATATCGGCGGTATAGCGAATATTACTTATTTACCCGATAATGATGAGCCTGTAATCGGCTTTGATACGGGACCGGGTAACGCGCTTATTGACGCCTGGATCCGACAAGCTCAGGATTTACCTTTCGATCAAGACGGGCGGCTTGCCGCCTCAGGCACAACTGACGAACAGTTATTAACACACTTGTTATCACACGCCTACTTCTCTCAGCCTCACCCCAAAAGTACCGGTAAAGAGCTTTTCAGCCAGAACTGGCTAGAGCTGCAAATCAGCGGATATTCACATTTAGCGGTTGAGGATATTCAATCAACGCTGCTGGATCTGACTTGCCGCAGTATTGTTAACGATATTGTTAAATTATCTTCTGAGGGTGAGTTATTTGTTTGCGGCGGCGGCGCCGAAAATAAAGAGCTGATGAACAGGCTCAGGAAATTATTACCCGGTTATTCGGTAGACACAACCGCTCACTTAGGTGTCGATCCGCGATGGGTTGAGGCAATTGCGTTTGCGTGGCTGGCTTACCGATATCAAAACAACCTGCCGGCGAACTTACCTGAAGTCACGGGTGCCAGCCGTGAAGCGATTTTAGGCGCTCGTTTCCCGGCAGAATAAAGAGACGACAATGCCGAAAAGATTATTACTTTTAGTGACCGCTTATCTGTTACTGGCGATCGCCTTGTTTATTTTAAAGGTTGGCGTCATTGCCGGCGCATTACTCGTCATTCTCGCGATTGCGATGATCGGCAAACAAAAAGCGGCGCTGAATATGTTACGTGCTTTTGCTATTTTGCAGGGAGTCACTCTGTCGCTGTTGCCTTTTGTGATCAGCCGGCAAAATGAGTCTGTCAGTCAGTTATTACAACTGCCGTCGGGTATCGCATTTTCACCGGACTATGATCTTTTAGCTATTTTTATCGCTTCGGCTTTGTGCGCGTTACAAATCTGGCTGAGCTTTACCAGAAAGGTCACTCAATGGTTCAGTATTGATACCAATATGAATATTATGAAGTAACTGGCGGGCAATGAGCATCCCGGCTAGACTATGAGTAGACCTCACGGACGGAGTCAAAAATGCTTCATGTATACATTTCTATAGTCTGCTTTTTCTTTGCCTATTTCTTTACTTGCGCTTATCTTGACAAACTGGAGGCAAAGCACCAAACCAACAAATATTCACAAATTTGGATACCTTGGTTCGCTTATGGTATTCGTCTGCAAGCGATATTCTTTTTAGCGATAGAAGCAAGAGAAATATCAATTGCCCGGAGCATGATGGAAAGCCTTGACAGAGCCATATTCATGTTCGTCGTAAATATGATTCTGTTTATTTGCTCTTTCCTGATACTTCAGAGAAATCAAGCGGCGTGGGTGGCGGGAACAATATTAAGCTTAAGCCCGATTATTTGGGTCGCGAACACCATTTATTTTTATAAAAGCAGATCAAGCTTTAAGCCGTTAGAGTCAAACTAAGTAGCTGACCATAAGTTTTCTGACATTTTTTGACGCCCGCCATTAGCACTCACAGCGTTACTCTTGCTTGAACCTAAACACTCCTGACACCTGCGCCTGTCATGAACGTTTAGCTTTAACTCGATGCTGCAGTTTTTAGAGCTTGATAAAAAATTGATTTAGCTATAGGTCAAACTACTGCTGCGACTCCATGCTAAGGCATCCGAAGCATAATCAGCATCACAACAGCAGTCTGAAGTGTTAGAGTGAACTCAAAGCTTATACTCGTCAAGCAGTTCATTATGTTTATTCGTAGCCTTTCAATTGTTACTCAATTTTTTGATGCATTAAATGTTTCGTTATCCTTGATTAAACCCTCATTAAAATTAACAAGAACTCAAAAAATAGTATTAGGAGCGATGATCACTGGAGTTATCATGACTGAGGCTTTGAACTGGGCAGCTTTTGAACGGAGAAGTTTAGGCGTTTTCAAGTCAACGGGCTTATGCTGGATATTCTACAAAGCTAAAATCCCTTGGCAGTACCTACTTCAAGCGAGTATTTGCAATATATTCAAACATTATCAATTAACAAACGGCCATTTAGATATTGATGATACCCATAAACACCGAGCTAAAAAAACGACTTGTATTGCAGGTGCACATAAAATCAAAGACAAACCGACAGGTGGGTATATCAATGGGCAAGAGCTGATATTCATGGTACTTGTCACCGATACGGTAACCTTTCCAGTTGGGTTTAGGTTTTATACCCCCGATCCGAATCTCGCCATTTGGAGCAAACGGGATAAAGAGCTGCAACGACAAGGTATCGCTAAAAAAGAGCGACCACAAAGACCCATGCCTGACCATGTTAACTATCCGACTAAACAAGCGCTTGCACTAGAAATGCTAAGAGAATTTACCACCGCCTTTCCAAACTTTAAAATCAAGAGCGTATTAGCCGATGCATTATATGGGACTGCTGATTTCATGGATAAAGCTGAAGAAATCACTCATCACGCTCAAATAGTCAGTCAATTAAGAACAAATCAACGAGTGAGCAGCAAGAACTCAAAAGCACGAGTTGATACCTATTTTAATCGTCAAAAAGGTGTTGAACTTCAACTGTCTATTCGCGGTGGTGAAGAGAAGAAAGTCACCATGATGGCTGCGAGGCTATATGTTAATGCGCATAGTAAACGATTTGTTGTGGCGCTAAAATATGAAGGAGAAGAAGAATATCGTTACTTGATCGCTAGCAATATGTCATGGCATCACCATGATATAGCAAGACTTTATACATTAAGGTGGTTAGTAGAGGTTTTTATCCAAGATTGGAAAGCTCATTGCGGTTGGAACAAGTTGAGCAAACAGCAAGGTGTCGATGGTTCGGAGCATGGCCTGATCTTAAGCCTTCTGTGCGAGCATTTACTGTTGCAACATCCTGAGCAGTCTGTCCGGCTTAAAAACAAACACCCTGGGATGCCTGTGGGTTGCCTAATTGAACGCCTAAAAGTTGAAGCGCTTGTTGCTACGATTCAAGAAGTGGTATGTGCCAATGATCCAAATGCAGCATTAGAGAGCTTAATTACGGCACTCCATGATTCCTTACCAGAACGAGACTCTAGCAGGCATATGGCAGGTAGAGATTTAGGTCGTCAGGAAGAAATTCCTTCATTAAAATCCCATGCAAAAACATTTCAGAATATGGGTTATGCTGCATGATTGTCAATTAAGAAAAACTGCAGCATCGAGTTTAAGCCACTTAGACAAGAAAATAAATGCCCTGTAAACAAATTAGCGCGAGAATACCCGCCGCAAGATCATCGATCATAATCCCGAAGCCGCCTGATACTTTAGAATCCAGCCACTTAATCGGCCAAGGTTTAACGATGTCAAAGAACCGGAATAACGCAAAACCGATAACCAGCCAGATCCAACCTGCCGGCACCGCAATTAAAGCGATAAGCAATCCAACCACTTCGTCCCAGACAATCGCTCCGTGATCATGAACACCCATGTCATCGGCTGTTTTACCGCAGAGATAAATTCCGATAACGGCGGCGGCTAAAGTGAACAGCAGATAACCGGTAAGTGAACATTGACTCACAATCAGAAAAACAGGAATCGCGGCCAGGGTACCGAAAGTGCCCGGCGCTTTCGCGGCCAGTCCGCTGCCGAATCCCAGCGCTAAAAAATGCACGGGGTTACGCAATGAAAGTTTTTTAACGTTTGGATCCTGAGAAATAAACGACATCAGAAATGTTTAAACCCTTGTTTATGAAATATGTATTCCTGCCTTCCTTGCCTTAACATCAACTTTCTGCCCGCGGTGATCTGACCAATCTTGGTATATCTCACTCCGGTTTGTTTCAGCACTGTATCTAAAGCACCTGTCTGAATGTCAGGGACAGTAAACAACAGCTCATAATCTTCACCCCCGGCTAACGCATATTCGACGGCGTGCTCTTTACTGACAGAATCAACCAGAGCATCTGACAACGGCAGAGCATCTACCGCAATATTAGCCCCGACATCTGACGCTTTAAGGATGTGATTAATATCAGAAACAAGACCGTCTGATAAATCAATCGCACTGGTTGCCAAACCACGGATAGATTGACCCGCCAATACTCTTGGTGTCGGACGATAATGACGACTGATCAAGTAGGCTTTGTGATCTTCAGGTACCTGGCAATTACCAAGAATCACGTCAAGTCCTAAAGCTGAGTCTCCTAAAGTACCGGTAACATAAATCCAGTCCCCGATTTGCGCGCCGCTTCTGCGTAACGCTAATTTCGGCGGCACTTGACCATTCACAGTGATAGTCAGACTTTTTGGGCCTTTTGTGGTATCACCTCCGATTAATGTGATGCCATAGTAATCAGCGATCTCATAAAGCCCTTCAGAATATTCTTCAAGCCACTGTTCATTAACATCAGGCAATGTAATCGCCAGTGTCATCCAGGCGGGCTCAGCCCCCATAGCGGCAAGATCGGACAGATTTACCGCCAATGACTTGTAACCTAAATCTTTTACCGGCATTTGCGGTAAAAAATGGGTACCTTCGACTAACGTATCACATGAGATAGCGACAGATTTTATATCGGCAGGATTAACTAAAGCACAGTCATCCCCGATTCCGAGCTCCACATCCTTGCGCTTCGGCCCGAGCTCAGAAAAATACTTTTCAATAATTTTAAATTCTTTCACTTTGAAATCCGTAACAACCAGAGAAAAATTTTGAAAATCAAAATATAGACAAAATTATAATTTATGCCGTTAATAGCCAAAAAAAAACGGTATCCTGAGATACCGTTTTTTAGGTTGACACTATTTCTGGCCAGCGGCTAATTTGTCTAACACGCCATTCACAAATTTATGACTATCGTCCGCGCCGAAAGTTTTGGCTAACTCAATGGCTTCGTTGATCGCGACCTTGTACGGAACATCTTTACGATAAATCAATTCAAATGAAGCCAGGCGAACAATCGCTTTTTCAACCGGAGAGACATCTTCAACGTCACGGTCTAAAAACGGCGCGTAGGCCGCGTCTAATTGTGCCGATCTTGTCGCTACGCCGCAGAACAGCTCTCTGAAGTAAGCTATATCAACACCTTTAGTCTCCTGCTCAGTCAAGAATTCATGTTCCACATCGGCAGTATTATTGCCGCTTAATTGCCAAGAATAAATGGCTTGCACCGCAAGACGACGTGCTTTTCGGCGTTCAGAAGGCTTCATGTTTTGTCCTTTACAACTGTTGCTCAAGAACGTCTAAGACGTTAACCATTTCCAGCATACCTAAAGCAGCCTCGCCACCTTTGTTACCCGCTTTAGTTCCTGAGCGTTCAATCGCTTGCTCGATAGTATCCGTCGTGAGCACACCGAATGATACCGGTGTATCGAATTCCAGCATGACTTGAGCTAATCCTTTGTTGCATTCACCGGCAACGAAATCAAAGTGCGGTGTGCCGCCGCGGATCACAGCGCCTAACGCGATGATTCCGTCAAACTTACCGCTCGCCGCTACACGACGGGCCGCTAACGGCAATTCAAACGCGCCGGGTACACGTACTACTGTGATATTGTCCTCACTGACACTGCCAAAACGCTTTAATGTATCGATCGCTCCGTCTAACAGGCTTTCTACGACAAAGCTGTTAAAACGAGAAACAACGATAGCGACTTTAGCGTTTTTGGCTTCAATATTACCTTGAACAACGTTCATTATTTTACCTGCGAAGTTACGTTGCGCCCCGACCGGGGTGAAAATTGGCGCAATGATAGCACAAATTCACCTGGTGTCCGCCGCAAATTATCAAATTTACTCAGAAACGTAATCTGTGACTTCTAATCCGAAACCTGAGAGTGAATGATAACGTTTCGGTGAGCTGAGCAGACGCATTTTAGTCACGCCCAGCTGAGCCAGAATCTGTGAGCCGACACCGACCCGGCGGGTAGCGCCCTGCCATTTCGCCGCCGGCGACTGCCCCGCGTCCTCGGCTGCAAAGGATTTTACTTTGGCCAGTAACTCATCGGTCGTCTCATGGCTGCTCAGTAAAACTAACACACCGCCTTCATCGGCTATCCGCTCCATCGCCAGATCTAACGGCCAGCTGCGCCGCTGGTTACGCTCGGAGAAAAGCGAATCGTTAATCACGTTCTGCAGGTGGACACGAACCAGGATGCTTTCTGTGATTTCACCTTTGACTAAAGCGAAATGCACCTGGTCATCAATGGTGTCTCTGAAGGTCACCATTTTAAAATCACCAAACCGAGTAGGCAGATTACACTCAGACTCACGAACAACCGTGGTTTCTTTGGTGTTGCGATATTCAATTAAGTCGGCGATTGTGCCGATTTTGACGCCGTGTTTTTCTGAGAAGACTTCTAAGTCCGGACGGCGGGCCATGGTGCCGTCCTCATTCAGAATTTCAACAATCACGCCCGACGGCTCTAAACCGGCTAAACGCGCTAAATCGCAACCGGCTTCAGTATGACCCGCACGCACAAGCACGCCGCCTTCCTGCGCCATTAACGGGAAGATATGACCCGGTTGTACCAAATCCGCCGCCTTAGCGTCTTTAGCGACGGCGGCCTGCACGGTAACTGCGCGATCACGGGCTGAAATACCTGTGGTCACGCCCTCAGCCGCTTCGATAGAAACCGTAAAGTTTGTCGAAAACTGAGCGTTATTATTGCTTACCATCAAGGGTAAATTAAGCCGCTCACAACGCTCACGAGTCATGGTTTGACAAATCAAGCCGCGGCCGTAAGTCGCCATAAAGTTGATGGCTTCAGGAGTCACCAGCTCAGCGGCCATGATCAGGTCGCCTTCGTTTTCTCTGTCTTCATCGTCCATCAGGATAACCATTTTACCCGAACGAATATCCCCGATGATTTCTTCTATGCTGTGTAACGCCATTCTCAGACCTTCTTAGTTACTGCTTAAATTTGTATTAGTCATACCTTGGCAAGGCACAACAACTTAGTATCTCTGGCGCATAAAACCGGCTTTCGCCAGGGTTTCCGGGGTAACGCCGCCTGTCGTCCGCGGCTCTGATTTCGCTTGCGTTAAACGCTCTAAATAACGGGCAATCAAGTCAACTTCGATATTAACCTTATCGCCCGCTTGCAAATTCACTAAAGTGGTTTCATCAGCCGTATGAGGCACGATAGTCAAACGAAAACGATTGCCGTCAACTTCATTGACCGTGAGACTCACGCCGTCAATGGTTACCGAGCCTTTATGGGCGATATAACGACTTAATTCCTCAGGTGATTCTAACCAAAACTCAATGGCTTTGCCTCTGAGCCGTCGCTGATAAACGCCGGCGGTGCCGTCAACATGACCTGACACTATGTGCCCGCCCAGACGCGTCGTCGGCGTTACCGCTTTTTCCAGATTTACCTTTTGACCGACCCGGTAGCGCGCGAATCCCGTTAAAGCCACGGTTTCCGCGGACACATCGGCAACATAGCCGTCAGCGTTGATTTTTACTACGGTAAGACACACACCGTTCGTCGCGATGCTGTCACCTGATTGAACGTCCGCCAAATCCAATTTGCCGCTGTTAACGGTCAGACGGATATCATCGCTTTGACGCTCGATTTTGCTGATATAACCTATAGCTTCAACAATTCCGGTAAACATCTTTTTTCTCTTACTTGGTTTTCAATTGAAAGCGAAAACGTGTATCAACGTCCAGCTTTCGCTCTTCAATCAGGATTAAATCAGGGATATGAGACATATCCTCAAAATTCGGCAGCTCCAGCATATTACGGCCGTGAGCGCCTAAAATTTTAGGCGCCTGATACAACACCAGTTCATCGGCCAAACCCTGCTCAATCACGCTTCCCGCTAAAGTAGCTCCGGCCTCCACCAGTACTGAGTTACAACTCTGACTTAAATATTTGAGTAATGCCGTAAGCTCAATACGCTCATCCTTTGACGCCAGGATTAATGTTGAGACATGAGCGGGCAGCTGTTCAGTAAAAGAGGCGGGATAAGCCTGTGCCGAAACCAGTAATACAGGCGTCGCTATCTTCAGTAAGCGGCTGTCAATCGGCATTCGGCAGTGTGAGTCGAGGACGACCCGAAGCGGTTGCATGACCTCAGGCAGTGTTTCTGCAATTGAGCCTAGCTCGGACTTTCTCACATTTAAGCCGCAGTCATCAGCTAAAACGGTATTGATGCCGGTAACCACAGCGCAATGATCTAACCTTAAACGCTGAACATCCTGTCTGGCCCGCGGACCTGTTATCCACTTTGACTTGCCGTTCGCGAGCGCTGTTTTACCGTCAAGGCTGGCCGCCACTTTTACGGTAACGTATGGCATACCTGAAGCCATACGCTTCAGAAACCGAAAATTAAGTTCGGCGGCTTCCTGCTCACATAACCCGATTTCGACTTCAATGTCAGCGTCTCTTAACATGGAAATACCGCGACCTGACACTTTAGGGTTGGGATCTTGGCAAGCGACGACCACACGGGCGACTTGCGCGTCAATTAACGCTCGCGCGCAAGGCGGTGTGCGCCCGAAATGACCGCACGGCTCTAATGTTACGTAAGCGGTGGCGCCTTTGACCTGATAATCAGCGTCAATCAGCGCGTTTACTTCGGCATGGGGCTGCCCCGCTTTTCGGTGATAGCCTTCACCTAAGATTTTCTCATCTTTAGTAAAGACACAGCCGACATTGGGGTTCGGACGGGTGGTGAATCGCCCTTTACGGGCCAGCTGAACAGCCCGGATCATCATTTGTCTGTCAAAGGTTGACCACATATGGATTCCGTATTTCCGGAGAGTTATTTTTCTAATTTAGCGATAGCTTCACCGAACTCCGAAACATCTTCAAAAGCCCGGTATACTGAAGCGAAACGAATGTAAGCGACTTTATCCAGCTCGATAAGTTGATCCATCATCAGGTTACCTATCATTTCTGAGCAGACTTCACGCTCACCTGTCGCGCGTAAGGTAGACTTAATTTTAGTCAGCGCCTGCTCAATCTGCTCCATGGAAACAGGCCGCTTTTCTACCGCCTTAGATATGCCGCGACGAAGTTTATCCTCATCAAACGGCTGCCGGGAACCGTCACTTTTTATCACTCTGGGCATCACTAACTCAGCACCTTCAAAAGTTGTAAAACGTTCATGGCACTGTGTGCATTCTCGGCGGCGACGTACCTGATGCCCGTCCGCAACCAATCTCGAATCAATCACTTTTGTATCCGTAGTATTGCAAAATGGACAATGCATCAGCGCCCCAGCCCTATAGTCATAAAGATTTAGTAAAAAAACGGCCGCGTTCGCGACCGTCAAATTCTAACTCAGATTGGCTTCAAATCCCAATGAATTAAGCATATACAGGGAAACGTGAACAAAGTTCCAGCACCTGAGCTTTCACTGACTGAATCGTATCCTGGTTATTCACGTCATCAAGCACGTCACAGATCCACCGCGTAAGCCGCTTAGCCTCAGCTTCTCTGAAACCGCGGCGTGTGACAGCCGGCGTACCGATACGAATACCTGAGGTCACAAACGCAGAGCGCGGGTCATTGGGTACTGAGTTCTTGTTAACCGTGATGTTCGCGCTTCCCAGTGCCGCGTCCGCTTCTTTGCCGGTAATGCCTTTGTCGATTAAGTCAACCAGCATCAGGTGGTTTTCAGTGCCGCCGGAAACGATGTTGTAACCACGCTCAAGGAATACTTCGACCATAGCTTTAGCATTGACTAAAACCTGCTCCTGATAAGCTTTGAATTCAGGTGACATGGCTTCTTTGAACGCGACCGCTTTACCGGCGATGACATGCATTAACGGGCCGCCCTGGCCGCCGGGAAATACCGCTGAATTTAACTTCTTGTATAAGTCCTCATCGTCAGCGGCGGAAATAATAATGCCGCCGCGAGGGCCGGCTAATGTCTTATGAGTGGTAGATGTCACAACATGAGCGTGCGGAACCGGATTAGGATAAACGCCTGCCGCGATAAGACCGGCGACGTGCGCCATATCAACAAAAAAGTAAGCGTTAATTTTATCCGCGATTTCACGCATCAATGCCCAGTCAACAATACCGGAGTAGGCCGAGAAACCGCCGATGATCATTTTCGGCTTATGTTCCAGCGCGAGCTGCTCCAGCTGCGCGTAATCAATTCTGCCTGAATCGTCGATGCCGTAAGGCACGATATCATAAAGTTTACCTGAGAAGTTTACCGCAGAGCCGTGAGTCAGGTGACCGCCGTGGGCCAGGTTCATCCCCAGCACCTTGTCACCCGGTTGCAGCAATGCCATGAAAACCGCGGAGTTAGCCTGAGAGCCTGAATGCGGCTGTACGTTGGCGTATGAAGCGCCAAACAACGCTTTTAAGCGTTCAATAGCCAGAGTTTCAACAACATCAACGTACTCACAACCGCCGTAGTAACGCTTGGCCGGATAACCTTCCGCGTACTTGTTGGTTAACACTGAGCCTTGCGCTTCCATCACCCGCGGGCTGGTATAATTCTCTGATGCGATTAACTCAATATGCTCTTCTTGCCGCACACATTCTTTTTGCATTGCGTCAAACAGCTCTGGATCATAATCAGCGATATTCATTTCTTTTTTTAGCATTGCTTACTCCGGTAAACCAATGTTTATATTATTACACGCTTGCCTCATGGGGAGATCACAAGGCAGCAATAAATAGGGCGGGTGTATTTTACTTTGTTATAAGAAACAACCCAAGCACATAACGATAAATTTTTAACCGATAATTATATTGTTAAGAATAAAATAATCCTGGTTTGGTTGTAGAATTACTTTTGAAGTCAGTCACGGTTGCAGTACAATCTGCAGCGATAATTTAACCACAAGATTGATTACTTATGGCTCAATTTGTTTACAGCATGCTGAGGGTGGGTAAAGTTGTTCCGCCTAAAAAGCAAATCTTAAAAGACATCTCACTGAGTTTTTTTCCCGGCGCCAAAATCGGTGTTTTGGGTTTAAATGGCGCGGGTAAATCCACACTGCTGCGTATTATGGCCGGCGTTGACACTGAGTTTGAAGGTGAGGCGCGTCCGATGCCGGGGCTTAAAGTAGGTTATCTGCCGCAAGAGCCCAAACTTGATGAAAATCAAACCGTGCGTGAAGCCATTGAGGAAGCGGTTTCTGAGGCCAAACACGCGTTAACTCGTTTAGATGAGGTTTACGCTGAATACGCCGGGGAAGGCGCTGATTTTGACGCGCTGGCGAAAGAGCAGGGTGAGCTTGAAGCCGTTATTCAAGCGACTGACGCCCATAATCTGGATAACATTCTTGAACGCGCGGCTAACGCGCTCCGTCTGCCTGACTGGGAGCGGAAGATCCAGGTGCTTTCAGGCGGTGAACGCCGCCGTGTAGCCATTTGCCGCCTGCTGCTTGAAAAGCCGGAAATGCTGCTGCTTGACGAACCGACCAACCACTTAGACGCGGAATCGGTAGCCTGGTTAGAGAACTTCCTTCATGAATACTCAGGTACCGTTGTGGCCATTACCCACGACCGTTACTTCCTTGATAACGCGGCGGGCTGGATCCTTGAGCTTGACCGTGGTGAGGGCATTCCGTGGGAAGGTAATTACTCGTCCTGGCTTGAGCAAAAAGACGTGCGTCTGAGGCAGGAATCAGCCGCTGAATCCGCCCGCCAAAAGACCATCGCCAAAGAATTAGAATGGGTTCGCCAAGGCGCTAAGGGGCGTCAGTCTAAGGGTAAAGCGCGTATGGCCCGCTTTGAGGAGATGAATACCAGCGATTACCAGAAACGTAACGAAACCAACGAGCTGTTTATTCCGCCGGGACCCCGTCTTGGTGACAAGGTGATTGAAGTTAAAAATCTGACGAAATCTTACGGTGACAGAGTTCTGATTGATAACCTCAGCTTTAGCGTTCCTAAAGGCGCGATTGTCGGTATTATCGGCGCGAACGGCGCGGGTAAATCTACCCTGTTCCGTATGCTTTCAGGTTCTGAAACCCCGGATAGCGGTTCGATTGAATTAGGTGATACCGTTCAGCTGGCGTCGGTTGAGCAGTTCCGTGATTCTATGAATGACAAAAACACCATCTGGGAAGAAATTTCAGGCGGCCGGGATATCATCCGTATCAACAACACTGAAATTCCGAGCCGCGCTTATGTGGGTCGTTTTAACTTTAAAGGAGGCGATCAGCAAAAAATCATCGGTCAGTTGTCCGGCGGTGAGCGTAACCGTGTTCACTTAGCGAAACTGCTGCAATCGGGCGGTAACGTCTTGCTTCTCGATGAGCCTACCAACGATCTGGACGTAGAAACGCTGCGCGCCCTTGAGGAAGCGATTGTCGAGTTCCCCGGCTGCGTTATGGTGATCTCCCATGACCGCTGGTTTCTCGACCGTATTTGTACTCACATTCTGGATTACCGTGATGAGGGTCAGGTGAACTTCTACGAAGGTAATTACACCGAATACTCTGACTGGCTGAAAGAGCATCTGGGCACGGACGTGATTGAACCGCACCGCCTGAAGTACAAGCGAATCAGCAAGTAATCATCAAAGGGCAGCGGACGCCGCCCTTTTAAATATAGGGCTTAACGATATTAGCCATCATTTCAATATGAAGCGGATCGTCATTTAATGCCGCAATGTACCGATAACGCCTGCCGCCGGCCTCTTCGAACACTTCCCGGTTCTCCCGCTCAATCTCTTCCAGCGTTTCCAGACAATCAGAACTGAAAGCGGGGCAGATAATCGCTATTTCATCCACGCCTTCTTTCGCTAACCGCTTTAGTGTTTCATCAGTGTACGGCGTTAACCATTTAGCTTTACCGAAACGAGACTGAAACGTCGTAATATATTCTGACTCTTCTAAACCTAAGCTTTCAACCACCAATCGGGTTGTTTTCTTACAAAAGCAGTAATAGGGATCACCGAGCTTTAAATTGCGCTCAGGCATACCGTGGTACGACAAAACCAATTTTTCAGGTTTGCCGTTTTTCTCAAAATCCTTGGAAATTGAGTCAGCCAGCGCCTTAATGTAGTCAGGATGGTCATGATAAGTATTAATAAAACGCAGCGATGGTAAATAACGCCACTTCATCATCTCTTTGGCGATAGCGTCAAAGCCCGATGCTGTCGTCGGCGCGGCATATTGCGGGTACAAGGGCAGAACGATGACGTCATCAACGCCCGCTTGATGTATCTCATTCAAAGTGCCGGCTATTGACGGATTGCCGTAACGCATCGCGTAACGCACTTCGACATTGCGCTTTTCATTATCCAGATATTGTTGCAGAGCCCGCGCCTGTCTGCGGGTAATATCCAATAACGGAGAGCCCTCATCTGTCCAGATTTGTTTATACAACGCCGCTGATTTAGCCGGACGAGTTCGTAAAATGACGCCGTGAAGAATTACACTCCAAACTAATTTCGGGATCTCAACCACTCTGGGATCGGCCAAAAACTCGGCTAAATAACGCCTGACATCTTTAGTCGCCGGCGCGTCCGGCGTACCTAAATTAATCAGCAGAACGGCTTTTTTTGATCTTTTTGCGTGACCTTGTTCTTTTGTTAATCCTGCAAATTTTGACACACGACAACCTTATTCAGTCAGTTTAATTATTTCGATGATGATCTTATGTGCAGATCACCGCGGTAAATACGATTCTTTCACTAATCAAGATCAAGCGTTACACCATCCATGAACCCCGCGTTTTTTCTTGACTCGGTATCATCTAACTTAATCATTAACCTCAAGTCGTTAGCTGAATCAGCGTAATGCAGAGCATCGGCGTAACTGATCTCAGTGTCCCGGTAAAGCCTGAACAAAGACTGATCAAACGTCTGCATTCCCTGCTCTGTCGATTTCGCCATAGTCTGCTTAAGCAAGTGCAGCTCGTTTTTGGCGATGATGCTGGATACCCTGGGCGTGTTAACCAAAACCTCAATCGCGGCTGTTCGTCCCGTAGCGTCAGCTTTAGGTACAAGTTGTTGCGCGACTATGCCTTTAAGGTTTAAAGATAAATCAAACAAGAGTTGCTGATGTTTTTCTTCAGGCACGAGATGCATAATGCGATCAAGCGCCTGGTTAGCGTTGTTGGCGTGTAAAGTTGCTAAGCACAGGTGACCGGTTTCGGCGAAGGCCAGCGCGAACTCCATGGTTTCCCGCGAGCGGATCTCGCCGATCATAATCACGTCAGGCGCTTGTCTGAGTGAACTCTTCAGCGCGGCGTCAAACGAGTCGGTATCAATACCCACTTCACGTTGTGTGATAATACTCTGATTATGCTTATGGACAAATTCAATCGGATCTTCAATGGTCAGAATATGCCCTCTGGCATTGGCATTGCGATGTCCGATCAGAGCCGCGAGGGTCGTTGACTTACCCGTCCCCGTCCCGCCGACCATAATGAACAAGCCGCGTTTAGACATGGCGAGAACTTTCAAAATCGGCGGTAAACCGAGCGCGTCCGCATCGGGGATCTCGGTCTCGATACGACGCATCACACAGCCCGGCGACTCTCTTTGCCAGAACGCGCTGACACGGAACCGTCCCATTTCCTTAGCGGAAAAAGCAAAGTTACATTCTTTTGTCTCATAAAACTCTTGTTTTTGCGCTTCGGTCATCAGAGATTCAACAAACTCAAGCGATTGTTTTGCCGTATGCGGCGTTTCCGTAAGCGGCCTTAATTCACCGTCAATTTTGGCGCTGGGCGGAAATCCGCTGGTGATAAACAAATCAGAGGCTTTACGCTCCACCATTACTCTCAGAAACGGGTCTACATCCATGATTCACACTCCTCAGAACGTACTTGTCTGTTGGTTTGAGCTTTTCGATTTAGCGACCTGGTGGCTGATAACACCACGGTTAACCAGCTGCTGCAACGCCTGTTCAAGGGTTTGCATTCCGCTTGCCATGCCCGTCTGAATCGCTGAGTACATTTGCGCCACTTTCGCTTCACGGATCAAATTCCGGATAGCCGGTGTGCCAATCATAATTTCATGCGCGGCAACACGGCCGCCGCCTTCTTTTTTTAGCAGCGTTTGCGAAATAACGGCCTGCAGCGACTCGGACAACATGGTTCTTACCATGTCTTTTTCTGATGCCGGGAAAACATCAATCACACGGTCAACGGTTTTTGCCGCGGATGTGGTATGTAAAGTCCCGAACACAAGATGACCCGTTTCGGCGGCGGTCATCGCCAGGCGGATGGTTTCTAAGTCACGCATCTCACCGACCAGAATCACATCAGGGTCTTCACGCAGCGCGCTTCTGAGCGCGTCATTAAAGCTATGAGTATCGCGGTGAACTTCACGCTGGTTAATCAGACACTGCTTATTGTCATGAACAAATTCGATCGGATCTTCAATGGTCAGAATGTGATCTTTACGATTTTCATTGATGTAATCGATCATCCCCGCCAGAGTGGTACTTTTACCTGAGCCTGTCGGCCCGGTGACTAACACCAGGCCACGGGGAAAACCGGCAATCTTTTTGAGTATTTCCGGCGCGCCGAGCTGTTCTAAAGTAAGAATTTCACTCGGAATGGTTCGGAATACCGCACCCGCCCCGCGATGCTGGTTAAACGCGTTAACACGGAATCGGGCCAGTTCCGGAATTTCAAAAGAAAAGTCAATTTCCAGATGTTCTTCGTAGTCTTTGCGCTGCTTATCATTCATAATGTCGTAAACAAGGCGTTGTACTTCAGCATGTTCGAGCGCGGGTAAATTGATTTTTCGCACTTCCCCGTCGACACGGATCATGGGCGAAACACCGGCGGATAAGTGTAAATCCGATGCTTTGTGCTTTACGCTAAAGGCTAAAAGCTCTGTTATTTCCATAGTTCAAAATATCCGTAAATATATAATCACAGCATGATAACAATTACTGACAGACTGGCACAGACCCGAAACCGAATCAATCTGACCGCGAAGAAATATAATCGCAGCCCGCGGGGCATTTCGCTTTTAGCCGTCAGCAAAACAAAACCGTCCTCAGATATTATAACGGCTTATCAGGCGGGTCAGCGTGATTTTGGCGAGAATTACGTTCAGGAGGGGGTGGCAAAAATCATTGAGCTGCAAAGTGCCTGTCCCGGCGCCGTATGGCATTTCATCGGCCCTTTACAGTCAAATAAGACAAAAGATGTCGCCGAACACTTCGACTGGATGCACACCCTTGACCGCCCCAAGATCGCCCGGAAACTGAACAATCAACGCCCGCGAGGTAAAGCGCCGCTGCAGGTTTGCATTCAAGTCAACATCAGTGGTGAAGCGTCTAAATCCGGTATCACAATAACCGAAGTTGAAACGATAGCCGCCCAAACCCGTAACCTGTCCAACCTTTGCCTGCGCGGCATTATGGCGATTCCGAGCCGGCCTGATGATGAAGGCAGGCTGAATAGCGAATATCAGCGAATGCGGGAGTTATTCGGAAACTTAAAACGGCACTATGACACGGTTGATACCCTTTCTATGGGCATGAGCCGGGATTTGGAAATGGCCGTTGAACACGGCTCAACCATGGTGCGTGTCGGCAGCGCTATTTTCGGCGCTCGCGACAACCCCTTGTAAATCGGGCAAATGGCCTTATATAAATAACCAGTACACACCTAAACTTCAGGCGGACGATGAAAAACAAAAAAATATGCTTCATCGGTTCAGGTAATATGACCCGGAGCATCGTCAGCGGGCTTATCAAAAACGGCTATCCCGCTGAACTGATCGAAACCACAAATCCCGGTATTGAGAAGCTTAACGCAATGCGGGACGACTTCGGCGTGAACGTTTCCCAGAACAACGGGGCAGCCGCTGAACGCGCTGATGTTATTGTTCTGTCCGTTAAGCCGCAGATGATGGAAACGGTTTGTAACCAATTAAGTCATCCGGATTTATCAAATAAGCTTATTATTACTATCGCGGCAGGGATCCCGGCGTCACGCTACCGGGATTACTTTAAGCGTAAGATTAAGCTGATCCGCGCCATGCCGAACACGCCGGCGCAAATCGGTGTCGGCGTAACAGGCGTTTTCGCGGATGACAGTATTTCCGCGGATGAAAAGCTTGAGTGCCGGCAAATCATGCAAACCGGCGGTGAAGTGATCTGGGTTGAGAAAGAGTCTGACTTAAATCATGTTATAGCGCTTGCCGGCAGTGCTCCGGCTTATTTCTTTATGTTTATGGAGTCCATGCTCGACGCGGCGCAAAAAATGAATGTTCAGGCGGAGCAAGCGAGACTGATGGTTCAGCAAACGGCGTTAGGCGCGGCTGAAATGATGAAACAAAACCCTGAATTAAGCGCGGCGCGACTCAGGGAGAACGTCACCTCAAAAGGCGGAACCACGGCTGAGGCCATCAACACCTTTGAGAAAGGCGGATTAAGAACACTTGTAGACTCAGCCATAAACAATTGCGTCAAAAGAGCTGAGGAAATGGAAAAACTTTTCTAAACTGATTAAAAAATTCAGATAACTTTAAAAAAAGGTAAAATTGCGCTATGAATGCATTTAATTTTTTAATTAACACTGTATTTGATTTATACCTGACGGTCGTCATTTTACGCATCTGGCTTCAATTAGCCAGAGCTGATTTTTACAATCCGTTCTCACAATTTGTGGTTAAAGCGACTCACCCGATTGTCGGCCCGTTAAGACGTGTTTTACCGGCCATCGGCGGCTTTGATACGGCTGCGTTTGTTTTAGCGTTAGTGGTGGTTGCCGCCAAAATCGTATTACTTTCTTTCATTACCGGCAGTCCTGTTGAACCGGCGCTAACCGCGTTATTCGCGCTCGTATCAGTGATAAAACACGCTGGAATGCTGCTGTTCTGGATGTTACTGATCCGGGCAATTTTAAGCTGGTTTAACCAAGGCTATAACCCGTTCGTGATGATGCTCGGTCAACTTACAGAGCCGTTACTGCAGCCGATCAGAAAAGTACTGCCGCCGATGGGCGGGCTGGATTTATCCGTGTTAGTGATGTTTATCTTTTTAAACTTCCTGAATATTCTTTTCGCTCAATACATCCCTTTTTGGAATGTCATTTAAATACTCATCAATTTCAGAGGTGACCTCAGTCTCACCTCTAAAGTTTCCGGCATCATAGTTTTGCCGCTTTCATGATCCAAAAAAGCTCAGTCGGATACGTTCTCAAGCGTAGAAAAAATTACCGACATAACGCTGTCGTTACTCCGTTTGCTGATAGCAAGGCGTAGCTTGCGGCAAGTATTCTACCTGCGAAAGTTGCAACGCGGCCAGCAGTGATTTTGGCAAGCTTGTGAGCGTATAGCGATTCACTCTTTAGGTGAATAAAACATGTTCTGTTTTTCAATAAATTAGAATGAATTACAACAATTTTAAGCGGTCAGCTGAGTTTTTTAGGATGATTGGGTATATACTGAACCCGCAATCTAAAATCTCAGGTATATGACAATGCTCAGAAAATTTTGTGCTTTATTAGTGTTAGCATTCAGTCTTACCGGCGTCGCCCGTGCCGAGCAGAAAATCACCGTCGGTAACTACGATATTCACTACATCGCTTTCGGCAGTACGTTCCTAACCCCCAAGATTGCTCAAGCTTATAACCTCAAGCGCAGCAAAAATGTCGGCATTATCAACGTTTCAGTTATTGATACCCGGCAAAAAGGTAACCCCTCTGTTCCTGTTAAAATTTCCGGTACCAGAAAGAATTTGATGGACTTACATGTGCCTTTAAAGTTTACCGAAGTTAAAGAAGGTAAAGCCGTCTATTACATCGCTCAGGTGCCGTACAGCGAGGACGAAAAATTTAATTTCGATATCAGCATTCAGTATGAAAAGAAACTGAATACCCGCCTAAAGTTCAGCCATAAGTTTTACGTGGAATAATCGTTTGATTTTTATACCGGGCTCCTTTACGGAGCTCTTTTTAAGTGGCTGACGATAAGTTTCTTCGGAATTCAGGCTCAGATTCGGTGCGATACAAGGCGCGACGCAGGGAGCATAGCCGCAACTATGTAGCCGAAGTCGCAACGCTGAGGCGCGGTAAGGACGGGCATCAAAAAAAACGTCAGAAAACTTATGGTCAGCTACTTATTTAAGTGGAATTGCAATCAAGGCTTAAGTATCATTGCGGCGCATTTTAACCGGGAGCGTATCATGTCAAAAATCGTTTTAGCCAGCGGCAATAAAGGCAAACTTGCTGAGTTCAGACAGCTGTTTTCTGAATACGGAATTGAAATACTCCCGCAGAGTGAGTTTAACGTTCCCGAGGCGCCTGAAACCGGTACGACTTTTGTTGAAAACGCCATTATCAAAGCCAGACACGCGGCTGAAATAACCGGCCGCCCGAGCATCTCTGATGATTCAGGCATTGAGGCGGATTACCTGGACGGCCAGCCGGGGATCCGCTCAGCGCGGTACTCCGGGGAAAGTGCTGACGCTGACTCAAATAACCGAAAACTGCTTGAGGCCCTGAACGGTGTTGAAAATCGTAAGGCCCGTTTTCAATGCGTTTTAGTTTATATGCGTCACGCTAAAGACCCGAACCCGATCATCGCTCAGGCGTCATGGGAAGGCGCGATCGCACGGCGGCCGCGGGGCGGGCAGGGTCATGGTTATGATCCGTTATTTATTCCCCGGGGTCTGAACATGACCGCGGCTCAAATTTCCGCTGAAGAAAAAAATGCGATAAGTCACCGCGGCAAAGCGCTTTGCGTTTTAATCGCGTCATTAAAAGCGCAAGGGGTGATCAGTTAAATGCTGCGACTGCCGCCGTTAAGCTTATACATTCATATTCCCTGGTGTGCTGAGAAGTGCCCTTACTGTGACTTCAATTCCCATGGTCAAAAAGGATCGTTGCCTGAAAAAGAATATGTAAAAGCGTTACTTGATGATTTACGGCAAGATCTCAAATATGCGCAAGGTAGAAAACTTCACAGTATCTTCATCGGCGGCGGCACGCCGTCATTGTTTTGCGCGGCGTCAATCGAATCAGTGATTAATGGCGCGCGGGCGCTTATTCCGTTTGAGCCGGATATTGAGATCACCATGGAGGCTAACCCGGGAACCTTAGAACATGACAGTTTCAAGGCTTACCGGCAGGCGGGCGTTAACCGGCTTTCCGTCGGTGTTCAGAGTTTTTCAAGGCAGAAGCTGAATCTGCTGGGTCGGATACATAATGAAAATGAGGCTGAATCCGCGGCCGATAATGCCCGTGAAGCCGGTTATAACAGCTTTAATCTGGATTTGATGCACGGTTTACCGGATCAAAGCTTTGAAGAGGCCATGTCTGATATTGAAAAAGCGGCCGGCTTAAACCCGCCTCACCTTTCCTGGTATCAGCTGACCATTGAGCGGAACACCCTTTTCCATTCAAAACCACCGCGATTGCCTGATGATGAAGCGATCTGGCGCATCTATGAGCAAGGACAAAAGAAGTTAGCCGGGTTAGGCTACGAGCAATATGAAATCTCCGCCTACGCCAGAAAAGGATACCGGTGCAAACACAATCTCAATTACTGGCGGTTCGGCGATTACTTAGGCGTAGGGTGCGGCGCTCACGGAAAAATCACTCTGGCCGAAGAACAAAAACTACTGAGAACGGTGAAAATAAAACACCCTAAGGGTTATTTATCCGCGGATGATTTCACTTTTGACACCACGGAGATAGCTCAGGAAGACATCGCGGTCGAATATCTGATGAATCGCTTCAGGCTGATTTCACCTGTCCCGAAATCCGAGTTTGAGCGGCGGACAGGCTTAAAACGCTCTGTTTTAGCCGGGGGAATGTCTGAAGGTATCGCCAGAGGGTTAGCGCAAGAAAGCGAACACCACTGGTCATTAACACCAAAAGGTCAGATGTTCGTTAACGAATTACTGAGCTTATTCCTGGAGTAGTCAGTTTTTTAATTTAAACCTATACTTAACTCACTAAAAGGATTAACGGGTTTCAGTCAGGATGACGACACCAAGAGTTGACGTATTCTTTGTCGGCGCGGGCGTGGCCTCTATGGCCGCGGCAATCCGCTTATTTCAGTTTTCTAACAAACCGCTTTCTGTAGCTATCGCGGAAAAAGAGCCTGAGCTTCGTTACGGCGGTTTAGCCTACGCGGCCGCCGGCAACAGCTGGAATCATGTTTTTAATATTCAGGCCGGCAGAATGTCAATCTTCCGGGAAGATGTCGAGGATTTCTTACATTGGATAAATAAAGAAGCGGACCGGAGTCACTGGCCTCAAAACTGGAAGAATATGATTTTTCATATCAGCGGCCCCGCGCCAAGACGCGTTTATTCTGATTATATTCGTGACCGCTTTGAATATGCTTTATCTCAGGCTCTGAGCGGCAGCAGCGCCGCGGAGCTTACGGGTGAAGTCATCAATATCGAAAAAAAAGAAAACCGTTATGAAGTCACGCTGAGCGCGTCAGCAAATGAACAATCAACTCCGCGTAAAGTTATCGCCGGGCATGTGGTCATCGGCACCGGAAACCTGCTGTCCCGGTTTCCCTTTACTAAAGATATCGAAGGCTGTCCGAATTTCATCCGCAGACAATATATGCCCGAAGGTTTAAAGGCATTGCGAAGCATTCCGGGCAATGCCGATGTCGCGATCATAGGTTCCAGCTTGTCGGCCTATGACACCATTATCAGCCTGAAACATGATCTCAATCACACCGGTAACATCACCCTCTTCTCACAAAACGGATTAACACCGCTGACTTACCCTTATGATCATCAGCATCAAGTCATCAAAGTGAGAAAACCGCCGTTTATTAACGCGCCTTATCAAGGCAAAGAACAACTGGTAAAAGCGATCATTAAAGAGTGGCGATATCTGAAAGCGGAAATAAAAAAGCAGATCCCCGATATCCGCGCCAGTGTCATCCCGGAGCGGATAACCAAAGCATGGGAAGCGTATCTCCCTGATTTGATAGCTAAGATCCCGGCAGAGGACTCAGCTTATCTTCTCAGTAAATATAACTCTATCATAGCTACAATGAGGGTTGCTTCCATGCCGTTTGCCTGCGACCTGGTTCAGCCTTTTAAAGAACATAATATCAGATTAATTAAAGCGGGCATCATTTCAGCCAAACCTGCCGCTGAAGACAAAATTCAGATCACTTACCTTGATAAATCGATAAATAAAAGAGTATCAAAAACATACGACGCGTTAGTGTCAAATTTAAATCGTGAAACCGATTATCTTAAAGTCGGGCAACCGCTCTGGCGTAATTTAATCGACATTAACGGCTACGCCGCGCCGCAGAAGCCGACCCGAAGAGGTGTTCAGGTTTCCGAACTGGGTGAGTTAATCAATTCACGCGGTGTAGTCCAGCCAGGATTATTGGCGGTCGGTATTCCAAGAGAAGGTGATGAAATAACCCGAAACGGCAGACAAGGCGCTTTTGCTT
This sequence comes from Parashewanella sp., assembly GCA_965200795.1. Classification (GTDB taxonomy): domain Bacteria; phylum Pseudomonadota; class Gammaproteobacteria; order Enterobacterales; family Shewanellaceae; genus Parashewanella. Next base: position 95,427 of record CBDAVB010000018.1, on the reverse strand, counting down.
ACAATATCGCAACCATTAAAAACCATTCTGTTTCAGCGGCGCTGAAAATTTTAGCGGATGTTAATCAGCTGGACATAACCGCCGATGAACCGCTCTCACAAAAAGACAACATTTTGCTCGAACAGGCGGCCGGCGCGCGGATTAACTGGCTTTCATACAGGAATCGTGACGATAAAAGGTCAGCGCTGCCGATGATGCTGGAAACCATTGAAGTCCTGGCGGAGTCATTAACAGAGCAAAATCTCTCTCTGAATGAAGCGAGAAAACTGGCGTCCTCAGCGGTAGAAACATTAGTACTGAAAAAAATGACTGACGTTTCAGTCACCCCTAAGCGGCTCAGGGAAGACTTAGGGCTGAATAAGCGAAAGACTGAAACAAAGGCTTCTTAGGTTCGGGCATCGCTAAGTAGCTGACGATAAGTTTCTCCGGAATTTCGGCGCTCAGATTTAGCGCAATACAAGGGGGAACGCCGTAGTGCGGTAAAGAAGGGCGTCAAAAAAAGTCAGAAAATTTATGGTCAGCTACTTACCTTGCGTTTGCCGGCTTCAGTTCCGGGACGAGCGACCTATTCAAGCCGCTTTACGGAGACACTGAAAATATCAAATACCGCCGGTCAGGGACTTAATTGACAGATGAGACTTACTCACCTCTTCAGCAGTTCTGGAATCCTGCTTTTCTTTTGTTCGTCAAGCCCTGCTATAAACTGCGGGTTTGAACAAATTACACCTAATATTTCAGTCAGTTGCGAAATTCTGCGCTGCGCGTTATTTGCAGCCTCCTCTTGTTTAGATTTCAACTCAGCGACGGTCGCTTCTAATTGAGCTATCTTATTTTCTGATTCAGTGATACGCTCATTTTTTGTTCCTGGTAACTGCGCTATACACCGGTTGTCCTCACCATCATCATCAGCGGGCCGGGTCTGCCGCGGCGCTGTATATTTTGTGTCAGCGGGCAGGCTAAAGGAATTTAATGACCGCGAAATGTTGTCAGCCACACTTGGTAACTCCAGTCTATACAGGTAATGCGTGAGCTCCGAAATCGTTGCGGCGCTTCCTCTGTCCCGTATCCATGTCCTGAGCATCTGCGCGCACATTTCCTGACAGCCTCCTCTAGTGTCATTTTCAATTTCGTCCAGCGTTGCTGTGTTAACTTTAAGAATTACCCCTAAAACATACCATTTTGCAGCCACATCTTTGAACGTACTAACCGGCAGGCCTCTACTCAAAAATTCGGCGTCGTTATTTGTTGAAGCCTGGAACTTGACTTCAGGCTGTCTCATCTTTTTATCAAAATCACTTGCGCAAGCGAATAACTCATCGTCTTTTAACGCCTGCGATAAATCTTTAGGTGTTTTGAGAAGTTTTTTCTGTATCGCTAATTTCAGGGTCATTAAGTAACATCCCTGCACACCCCCCGAATTAATAAAATGATCGCGTTGTATAACCTTAGTATCATTATAAGTTAAACCTAATTGCACTCCGATACCTTCCCAATTAGATACCGCCCCCATTGATTCCAGATACAAGCGACCTAAGTCACTGTCTTTCACCTTTTGAAGCAGACCATCCTGACCGGTCTGGGTATCCATAGATTCAGTTAGTCCGCAATTATAACCACCGGCTACCGTACCAGTTGAACCAGGATTTCTCACATTAAACATACCGTCCTCTTATAAATAAAATGAAGTTGCTATAAAAACAGGAAAAGCAGAGAGGCAATGTTTCAAAGTCTGAAATATCGTCTTTTCTGAATCATCCGTTTTTATTAATGTAAAGCTAAAATAATTTTTAGCCGTAAACAATTTTTAACAGTAAACAGCGGTGAATAAAAGGGACGATAACCGCGCCATTGCAATGAGAAATACCGTGTTAATATTAACAAGCTGATATGCTTTGGTTTATCCGCGCATTAATAAAAATTAATGTTCCATGCCTAAAAAATATAATTTATTTCTGTCGCAATGACAGTGTGCCGAAAAAAGACAGCGTAAAGTAAAAGTTCCTCAGGTGTATTACTGCCTCATAGTTTCTAAAATCTTCTGCCTTTTATCCAATAACTTACCGATAAGAGGCGTGAGAATTATTTCCATCGCTAATGACATCTTGCCGCCGGGAACCACTAAGGTATCAATGCGTGACATAAACGAGCCTTGCAGCATCTGCAGATAGTACGGGTAATCCACGCCCGCCATGCCCCGGAAACGAATGACCACAAAGCTTTCGTCCAGACTCGGAATGCCTTTAGCGCTGAACGGGTTTGAGGTATCGACGGTCGGAACACGCTGGAAGTTGATGTGCGTCCGGGAAAACTGCGGCGTGATGTGATTGACGTAGTCATCCATACTGCGGACGATTGAGTCCATCACCTTCTCCCGGCTGTGACCCCGGTCGGAGGTATCACGGACAATTTTCTGAATCCACTCCAGATTGACGATGGGAACCATGCCGATCAATAAATCCACGTGCTTAGCCACGTCACAATGTTCGGTAACCACGCCACCGTGCAGACCCTCGTAGTAAAGCATGTCGGTATCAGCGGGAAGCGGCCGCCATTGGGTAAAGGTACCGGGCATCTGGTTGAAAGGCACGGCTTCATCGAAAGTGTGTAAATACTCCCGGGTCTCACCCCGGCCGGAACTGGAATAATCAGCGAAACATTTCTCTAAGCGAGCGAAGTCATTCGCTTCCCGGCCGAAATAGCTGATGTTTCTGCCTTCTTCCTGCGCCTTGCGGATCATGACTTCCATTTCGGCACGGGTATAACGATGAAAGCTGTCACCTTCAACGGCGGCGGCATTGATACCGAGCTTATGAAATATGTGACTCAAAGCTTGAGTGCTGGTGGTCGTACCGGCTCCTGATGATCCGGTTACCGCGATGATCGGGTGTTTCTGTGACATAGTAATTACCTGATTATTTGATCAATATGGCGTAAGCCTATCGATTCATCGTTCTCGCTATACTCTACGACAAGTGTGCCTTGCTTTAACATCCGGCGGCATTGAGCCAGCGCCTGCTCAATTTGCTCACTCTCCATTGTAGTAAAACTCCCGTCCTCGACCTGAGAAAAAAGATACTCTTTAATCAAACTATCTACCGTATCTTCAGGCAGGCGGCTTAATGACTCATAAGGGACAATCATGGTTTATTCTGGCTCCGTGAAAAATTCCAGGATCCTCGGCTCTAAATAAAATTCAGGTTTCCAGGGCAGGCCGCCGCAGATAAAGCCGACATGACCGCCTTGCTGATGCAGCTCATACTTTACTGATGAAGACAGCTGACCCGGCCGCGGAATAACGGCGTCAGTCATAAAAGGATCATCCTTAGCGTGGATCACTAACGTCGGCCTGGTTATTTTCTTCAGATAAGGCAGCCCGCTTGCCCGCTGATAGTAATCATCGGCACCGTTAAAGCCGTGCAACGGCGCTGTGACCTTATCGTCAAATTGATAAAAAGTATTGAGGCCGCCGACTTGTGACTCGGCTACAGGCATCTTAAATCCGAGCTCAGGGTGATTAATTTTATGGCGCACTTTCGCTTGCAGCTGTTTAATTAAATAACTCTGGTAGACCTTAGAGAAACCTTTTTCCAGGCGTTTAGCGCAAGGACTTAACTGAAACGGCGCCGAAACAACCACGGCTTTATCTATCAGGCTGTTTTCCTGGTTCTCTCCTAAATATTTCGCCAGTACATTACCGCCTAAACTATAGCCTACAGTCCAGATAGGAGAGCCCGTATGCTCTCGTCTGAGGTATTGTAATGTTTTCGCTAAATCCTGAGTGTCGCCGCTGTGGTAGCTTCTTGACAGCCGGTTGGTCTCCCCGGAGCAGCCCCGGTGATGATGTAAACAGGCTGCGATTCCTTTCTGTCTGCTCGAAGCGAGAATGCGTCTGACATAATGCGAGTTACCGCAGCCCTCAAGGCCGTGAAGCACCAAAATAACCGGCTGTGAAGGTTTCGGTTTACCGATCCAGTCCAAATCTAAAAAGTCACCGTCCTCCAGCTCCAGCCTGTGCCTTGATGTAGGTACTTTAGACACTTTGGTCATTACCGGAAGAATGGTCTGAATGTGTGTGTTTCTGAGCCACCACGGAGGACTGAACTTATTGTTTTTCATCATCTTGCTGCCGCTGATCCGAAAGATTGGTATCAAATCTTATCGCAATTTTAAGAAGCCAACTATAAGTTTTTTCACTTTTCTGACGCCCGTCCCAAGCGCTCCGCGGCGTTTCTCTTGCCTGAAAGACCACCGGTATTACTGCCCGAGAGCGCCTTGCGGAGTGCTTAATCTGAACGCCGGAAATATAGAAAACTTATAGTCAGGTTCTTATCACAGGACATCACGACCGGGCGGCGCGCGTTTTTGCCGCCAAGAAGTCAGCTCAGCGGCAATGACAGCGGTTATTTGAGTTACCGTAAAAAATTTTATCAGCCGTTACGGCATGAGGTCGCGGAACGCGGATTTGCTTGTCAGGAGCGGTTTTTAGCGCATTCGCGCCCCCCGGACGTTTACGGCCGGAAATTTATGTGCCGGTCAGAAGCATACCGGGTTCAGCCGGATTTGAGCGGACATTTACCCCTTTCTCCCTGAAATACGAGACAAACTGACTTTTCAGTTTATCTCCTGAATCATGACCTGTTACAACATTTATGGTATCACCGCTTTGATTCCGGTTAAGGTGGTATTCATACAAGGCTTTCGCGAACTCAAACGGCACGCCTTTTGATGTTCTCACGATTTCATTGTTAAATATACTCCCGCAATCGCAATTGAGAGTGTTACCGGTAAGACCGAGGTTGCGATGACAGATGTTTCTGTCTGTTAATTCCTCTATCCTCTGAGCAAAATTATCCGCGTCAACAAGCGTCCAGTACGCGTAAATGTCACTGCCCGGTTCTATCCCCCAGTTTCTGAGGTGACTCCGCCGCTGACCATCACCAAAAACAAGGCGATTGGCGCAGTCAGTATCCTTGTATGACGCGAATGCGGTGAGCAGACAAACGCCGGTTCTCTCATCGGGTGCCGGAATATAAAGCCGGGCCTGGATTGATTTAGTCATCAAAATGTTTAGATTAAAGATTTGTAATACCAGTTCGGTAACTTTTTTGTTTGCGGTCGCGGCGCACACGCCGAGTAAGGCGTGAAAAATTTTGATATTTTTTTCAAAATGCCATCCCACAGACTGATTATGAATGTCGAAAACCAAACCCGCGGCGATGTGTGCCACGTGGTCTGATTTCCACTGAAAAGTCATATAATACTTACTTATTAACTCAAGCAAATGACAACAGGGTTCGACTGTCCAGCTTGATTTGTCGCGTCTGACTTTAAGTTCGACGCAAATATCATTAACCGCCTTTAAGTAACCGGCAAATCCCTGACCGTGTTTACAAAGCAGTTCCAGAGCATAGCAATACTCTCTGAGTGTACAGCTTGACCTTTGGGCGTCAAGGATAGCCGAAAAACAATCGTCAGTTAACTCTATGTTGAAAAGACGGCTGACACCCGTGAGAACGGACATTTGAGTATATTCTTTGGGCAGCAGACGAATACCGGCTTGAGATAACGAATACTTAACGCTGTCTGAATAACTCTCGCATGCAAAAAAAGCACGCAAGCTACAGGATAAAGCACAGTCAGATAAACCAAACGCGGAAAAACATCTCCCCCAGTAACTGCTGTCCAGGCACCTTTTAAATTGTTTTGATGTTTCTCTGACGGAGCATCTGTCTTTTGGCTCTGATATATAGTTAAAAATTTCACACATTATCTCATCCGGCAGCGGCAGCACGGTAACTTCAAAGCCGTTGATTTGATTTTCTTGCGGGTCACGTTGTTTGTTCAACGGTTTAATACTCGTACTTGCCAGAGACTCAGTGGTGGAATTTATGCATAAGTACTCACTCACTTTAAATCCTTATGAAAGGTAAGGTTAACTTTCTGCCCCGGGAATAGAATAAACGCTTTCCAATCAGGATTCGCTTTTGAACGTCAGGCATTTTTATTATTTGAACCGCCTTCTGCCGCTTATTACAAACCGGATAAGTGTTTTTGTGAGTCAGGATTGATTTTTCCGTCCGGCTCCGGCATAGTTAACTCGCCAAAAAACGGGCGACGGGATGATTATATATCTATCGTAAATGCCGGCATGATGGGTCTTCGGTTAATTTCACCAAAGGCCGCGGATACCTGCTTTCGCGGGTATGACAAAAATTGAGGCGCTGAAACGTAAACGGGTTCCTTTCGTACCGCGACATTCCTCACACGTCAAATCCGGCGTTGATGTGTAAGTCCTCTGCGAATAATCGCAAGTAGCTGTTTACGTTAGCTTTATCGCCTTGCGGAACCATTTCGGTTAACTGATGACTGATCAGGCGCTGAGACTTTCTCTCCATCATTAATTCAACATCCAGCATTTGCTGATACTCGCCCGGCTCAACCATACCTCCGGCCAGACGCCTTAACTGACGATAAGGTTTAACGATTTTACGCTCCCAGTTCTCAACGCGCTCGGGCAATCGCCGCCATTGTTCCCGGCTGAATTGAATTGTGGTGTGATGATCGAGATACAAAGCCAGTAACAGCAGGTTGACGTTAACCCCGTGTTCATCCTGCAGCCTTAAGCAAAGGTCTTTGTTGGCGGGGTAGAGCGCTTCGCACTCCGTCCACAGGGTTTGTAAATTAAGCTCAGTCATGACCCGACTCAATCTCCTCGATTTGCTCTTGCAGCGCTAACCACCGCATCTCACTTTCGTCCGTATCCTGAGTCAGTTGTGTTCTCTCATCAATGACAGCTTTTAACTCGGTTTTATTCTCTTCGTCGTAAAGACGGGTATCGGCGAGGCGATCTTCAAGTTCAGATAAGCGGCGGTTAATTTGCTCCTGCTGTTTTTCCAGTCTGCTTTGCTGTTTTTTCAGCGGTGAAAGCTTGTTGCGCAGCTCGGCACGCTTACGCTTTTGTTGCTTTTTATCAATAACGGCGTCAGAGGTTTTCGGCGCGGCGGCTTTGGTTTCCGCTTTATTCGTCTCTAACAGCCACTTGTGATAATCGTCCAGGTCACCGTTGAAGGGTCGCACTTGTCCGTCATCAACCAGGTAATAATCATTACAGGTTAAACGCAGTAAATGCCTGTCGTGCGATACTATGACCATCGCGCCCTCAAAGGTTTGCAGCGCCACCGTGAGCGCGTGACGCATATCGAGATCTAAGTGGTTAGTGGGTTCGTCAAGCAGCAGCAAATTCGGGCGCCGACGAACCAGGAGAGCCAGAACCAGACGGGCCTTCTCACCGCCCGAGAACGGGCGCACGGGTTCAAGCGCCGTATCACCGTGAAAGCCGAAGCCGCCGAGGAAGTTTCTCAGCTCTAACTCCTTAGCGTCCGGCGAAAGGCGCCGCAGATGCGTCAGCGCCGAATCATCGGGTGATAAAAGCTCGACCTGGTGCTGAGCGAAGTAACCGATTTTTAAGCCCGGATTAGGGTGATACTGACCGGATATCGGTGACAACTGACCTGACAGCAGTTTAATCAAGGTCGATTTACCCGCCCCGTTGCGACCCAGTAAACCGATTCTGGCTCCGGGAACGAGGTTCATTTTTACGGAGCTGAGAACGGGGGTTTTATCATAACCCGCCTGAACCTTTTCCATCGCTACCAGCGGATTCGGCAGCGCGTCAGGAGATCTGAAACTCATTTCAAACGGGCTGTCGGCGTGTGACGGCATCAGCTCGGTCATTTTCTCTAAGGCTTTTAAACGACTCTGCGCCTGCCTGGCTTTGCTGGCTTTGTAACGGAAACGATCAACAAAAGCCCGCATATGAGCCCGCGCTTTCTGCTGTCTCTCATAAGCCGCTTCCCGCTGAGCCATGCGCGCCGCCCGCACCCGTTCAAAGCTGGTGTAATTACCTTTGTAATAATTGAGTTTCTGCTGCTCGACATGAACGATTTCATCAACGACGGCATCAATAAAATCCCGGTCGTGACTGATCAGGATCAGTGTGCCCTGATAGTTTTTAATCCAGCTTTCTAACCAGTAGGTGGTATCCAGATCCAAGTGGTTAGTCGGTTCATCCAAAAGCAGTAAATCAGAGCGGCAAAGCAGAGCTTGCGCGAGGTTAAGCCGCATTCGCCAGCCGCCGGAAAAACTGCGAACCGGATTGCCCTGCTGCCGCTGGCTAAAGCCAAGCCCGGCTAATAACGCACCCGCGCGAGCCCGGATACTGTACCCGCCTACGGCGTCCAGTTTTCCGTGTATCTCAGCGATTTTATTGCCGTCATTATCCGCCTGAGCTTGACTGAGCTCAGTCTCAAGCTGACGGTACTCCTGATCACCGTCAAGCGCATAGTCTAAAGCGCGCTGTTCTGATGCCGGGGTTTCCTGAGCTACGCAGGCAATCCGCCAACCCGGCGGTAATGAAAACTCGCCTTTATCTAACTGTAACTTCCCCTGGATCAGAGCGAGTAAAGATGATTTACCGCAGCCGTTCGCGCCGACCAGACCGACCCTGTGTCCCGGGTAGACCGTCAGTGAGGTTTCATCTAATAAGGTTTTATTGCCGCGAATAAGCCGTGCTTCAGAAATTGAGATCATGTTCGCCCGCGTTATTTATTACTGGCGCAGATTCTAACCTACTTCATCATCGAACTCATCACCAAACGGTAACGTTATCGCGTTTTGTGTGTCAAAATAGATTAAACAGAGGTATTTGCCGAACCGGAAGAACAATAAATGAGTAAGGTGAGAAAGCGGTTTGTCGCTGGCGCGACATGCCCTAAATGTAAAGCGAAAGACAGCATCGTGTTATTCAAAGAAAACAACGTCGAAACTGTCGAATGCGTTGAATGTGATTACCGTGAGCAGCAAACCGGTCAGAAAGCCGGGCCGAAAATGGCCGGCGATGTGATCGGTGTCTTTAAGCCGGACTAGTAAGGAGTACTAGCGCATCAGCAGCTCATTGAGCAGGTTATCCTGAAAATTTACGTTTCCTGTTAAACCTAAGTGACGATGACACAGAAAAAAGGCGTAATCCAAAGGAAAAAAGTTATCCGTCATTCTGGGAATGCTCGGATCTATGTCTACTCTGGCGACTAAGGAGGGTTTTGTGACCGCGCCGTCCCCGGGTTTATACATCAGCCTTTCGTAGTTAATGCCGGGTCTCGGATATTTGATGTCCCGCGCGGAGAATCTCGGCGTCAGTTTACCGTTTATCTCCTCAAACACAATCTTCGCCAAAGTCGGGGTACAATTAGATCCGAACGCCACAATTGAATATCGCGGATTGTCGAATGGCTTAGATAAACTCAGATGAAACTGCTCGGCTCTGGCTAAGTGTCTGGAAAAGTAGGCTTTTAAAGTAGCCAGACGGATTTCGGCTTCAGCTTTGTTTTCGGATTCGTCTATCAGTTGTTGTTTCAGTTGCGGTGAATAGAGTCCCCACTGAAAGCGTTCCCATGTTTCTGTTGAATACACATCAATGTCTAACGGTTTACCCCTGATGTCCGCGGCCCAGTGAACAAACGGGTGCGGCAACAGCTCATAAATACTCGGAAGCGTGGCAATGGTTTCGGGAGAAAATTCACCGTTTAAGATTTTAAAGCCTTTTACGAAACGGTAAATGGTTTCAGTCGCGCCCAGATTCGGGGTGCCGAGCTGTATTACCCGTCTGACTTTTTCAGCTCCTGCCTGAGTGACCTCAGGCGTCGTCCGCCCGTTAATCACCGCGGAGCCGTATTTGAGATAATACCGGGCTACTAAGCCTCCCAGGCTGTGACCGATTAAGTCAACTTCAAGATCCGGATCGCCGTAATCCAGTCTGATCTGGTCGATAAACTTATCCAGCATCTTTGACGTGTGAAAAACCTTCTGCCGCCAGTCGTAAGGAAACAGATAGTAGCGGCGCCCTTTACCTGAGTATTTTTCACCTAATCGCGCTTGCTTAAAGTCGGCGTTATCCTCTAAGACACGCATTAAGGAACCGTAAATATCAGTTCCTAACACCTCTGAAATCAGGGTGTCCGGCTTTTGAGCGCTGGATTGCGAATACAAGGTTTCATCATCTATCATCAAAGCCAGTTTATTGTAGTCACTGAAGATAAGTGAAGTGTTCGTACCCGGCCATACCAGCTGCCCTTTTTCGTTTATCAGGGTGCTGCCGCCTAAACCCGGAATAATGATGACAGGAGGCTGAACATAAGCTTTCCCTGTATCCGGGTACATCATGTTGTCATGGTACAATCTGTCAAGATCCGGTTTATCCTCAAAACAGCCTGTTAATCCAAAAAGAAACAACAGCGAGACAATGATTTTTTTCATCTTTAATTTCCACTCCGGCCGCGCCAACTCGGTGAAAATCACTGACGGTACTTTTAAACGCGTGAAAAGCCGGCGACAGCAAAGCTTAAACCGCGGCGGTGTCCCTGCCCGTGAAACCGGTAACGAGGCCGGCGGCGGATTCAGCCTGTTTAAAAGTACTGAGTAATGCCTCAATGTCGGAATTTTGCCGCTTGCTTTTGGCTTTTTCGTTAAGCGGAGTAATCCGTTTGTGTACGTTCAATGACTTCCCTGAGTTAAAAAGATAGTTCAAATACACGGGGTTACAAGTCAGATTTTGCGGTATAGTTAGAGTCAGTGATGTCAGACGGTTTTGATTAATGGATGCTGAATTAGAACAAGCGCTTCAGGGCTCTTTGAAGCAATGGAGTAAGGCCGCGACACGAAGCATAAACGCTTCAGTTTTATGCGGTGTTTTGCAGGGGCTCATCGTGGTAGCTCAGGGCGCTGTAATCGCGCGGTGCCTGCATCAGATTATCATTTTGCGAAATCATGATTCGCTGAGTCTGAATCTCTTACTGATTTTTGTCTTAACCTGCTTAAGGGCTCTGACGCACTTCGTTAAAGAGGGGTACAGCTTTAAGGCCGGGCAGCTTATACGGCAGAATGTCCGGCAGGCTTTATTAGCCAGGTTAAATCAACTCGGTCCGATGTATTTAAAATCCAAACCGGAAGGATTCTGGAACAGTTTATTATCAGAGCAGGTCGAACAGCTTCAGGAGTATTACAGCCGCTATTTGCCGCAACGCGCTTTAATCGCTTTTATTCCCGCCGTCATACTGATTACGGTATTCCCGCAAAGCTGGATTGCCGGCCTGATTCTGTTGCTGACCGCTCCGCTTATTCCGTTATTTATGATTTTAGTGGGTAAAAGCGCGGCCATAGCCGGTCAGCGGCATAATCAGGCGCTGCAAAAACTCACCAGCTACTTTGCCGATCGCTTATCAGGGTTATCCACGCTTAAATTATTTTACCGGTATCAGGCTGAGCTTGAGGGGGTGACGAAAGTGTCCGGGGACTTGCGGAGCCGCACCATGTCAGTGCTGAAACGGGCGTTTTTAAGCTCGGCGGTACTTGAATTTTTCAGCGCGGTATCTATCGCTTTGCTGGCCGTTTATCTCGGTTTCAGTTTTCTTGACTACATTGATTCCGGGTTTTACGGCGTAAAGGTGACGTTATTCAGCGCCATGCTTATTTTATTGCTTGCCCCGGAGTTCTATCAGCCGCTGCGAGATCTCGGCGCTTATTATCACGCGAGGGCGCGGGCGGTCGCGGCCGCGGAGTCCGTCATTAAGGTTTTATCCGTCGAGCGGCCTCGGGGCAAAGAGGTCATGTGTTCTGACTCTGTCAAATCCGTTGAGGCGGCGGCATTGGTAGTCAAAAGCCATCAGGGCGATAAGCTCGCGGGGCCGGTGACATTCACATGGCACGCGGGTGATAAAATTGCCCTTGTCGGCGCCAGCGGCAGCGGCAAAACGTCATTATTAAACGCACTGTTAGGCTTTTTACCTTACGAGGGCAGTTTAAAGGTGAACGGCGTTGAGCTGAGCTCATTAGAGCCTGAAAGCTGGTATCAGCGGCTCGGGTGGTCAGGGCAGACGCCGAAACTGTTTGACGGTACAGTAAAAGAAAATCTGCTGGCGGCGAGAACGGACGCTTCAGACAATGAGCTGCGAAGTATTCTTGAAAAGGTCGGCTTAGCCGGACTGAAAGATCAGCTCAATAAACACATCGGTGAGAAAAACAGCGGCTTGTCTGTCGGTCAGGCGCAGCGGGTCGCGTTAGCCAGAATGTTACTCAAAGCGCATCAGCTGATTCTGCTGGATGAGCCGACAGCCGCGTTAGATAAGCAGAATCAGCGGAGGCTCTGGCGGCTGTTATTACAGAAACTTAACCGGACGGGCGGCTTGTTCGTTACTCACAGAGTCAGTGAGATGCGAACCGCAGACCAGATATGGGTGATTGAAAACGGTTTGCTGATCCGGCGGGGCAGTTATGAGCAGCTTGCTGACGCGGTGGCGACTTTTACCCGGGAGGTGAGCGGGCGATGAGGCAAACGCAAAAAATCAGACTGACCGCGCTCATTCCTTTTATTCAGATGTTCAAAAGCCGCTGGCGGGCGATGACTACAGGTATGCTGTTAGGCATTATTACCCTTGCCGCGGGTATCGCGTTGTTAGGTGTCTCGGGGTGGTTTTTATCCGCCGCCGCCGTTGCCGGCCTGACCGCGCTCGGGATTAAGAATTTCAACTTTTACACCCCGGCGGCGGCGGTGCGTTTTTTAGCGGTACTGAGAACAGCCGGGCGATACGGCGAGCGGATTGTCACCCACGACGCCACGTTAAAACTGCTGGCTGATATTCGTGTCTGGTTATGGCAAAAGCTGCAGCCTCTGCCGTTTCATCTGCAGTCAGGCCTGAAACGCGGTGATATTCTCTCAAGGTTACTGACGGATATTGATGTGTTGGATCAGCTTTATCTGAGATTACTCACGCCGTTACTGTCTTTTATTATTCTGGTGGTCACCGGCGGTCTGGCGCTCGCGTTCTGGCTGCCGGACTACGCCCTTTATCTCGTCACCGGTCTGCTGATCCTCGGGGCGTTTCTGCCCTGGTTCGGTTTTAAGTTGTCACGGCGGGCGGCCGTTGAGGAACTCACGGCTAAAAGAGCGTATCGCAATTCGGTTCTGGAGTACTGCTCACACCAGGCTGAGCTGAAATTATTCGGCCTGACGGATAAACATCGGCGGAATACACGATGCTCAGAAGAGCGTATTTACGCCGCGCAACGGAAATTAACGCATAATCAGGCGCTCATTCAGGCTTTGTTATTTATGCTTCACTCAGCCGTAGTCATTTCGGCTTTGTACGTCGCCGCCGGCGCCTCGCTGACGGGAGCCGTTTCGCCGCCGGTTGTCGCTATGATTGCTTTAGCGCTGACGGGCATATCTGAGTTACTGACGCCGTTAGCCTTGTCCAGCCAGTATCTTTCGGCGTGCGCTTTAGCCGCCGGCAGAGTGAATGAGTTAACTCAGCACGCTCAGGCGGAGGTGTTCGGGCGGCACGAGCAGAAGGCGCGTTCAGGTAAGCTCGAAATTCAAAACCTTAATCTGAGTTATGATGATGTGAATGTATTATCTGGCTTTGAGTTAACGGTTGAACCGGGCGCTAAGCTGGCGCTTACCGGCCGCTCAGGTTGCGGAAAAACCAGTGTGCTGGCCGCGGTTTGCCGCCTGATCCCGTGTCATCAGGGTGTCATAAAGCTCGATGATATTGAGATATCGCGCTACAGTGAGCGGGCGTTGAGGCGATCCGTCACCTATATTGAGCAGCAGCCGCAGATTTTTTCAGCGACCCTGCGCGATAACCTGAGTATTGCTCTGCCGGACGACGAGCCTGTTGTCGAGCGGGATTTAGAGCGGGCGCTTGCTGACGTGGGGCTGGCTTACCTGTCAGAAAGTCAGGGGCTGGATTTATGGGTCTCTGACGGCGGCCGCCCGCTGTCCGGCGGTGAGTCAAGAAGGCTGGCGTTAGCCAGAGCGCTACTGAGAGACGCGCCGGTAATTTTACTGGATGAGCCGACAGAGGGGTTGGACACGCGGACCGGGCGGAAAATTATAAGATTACTGTTTGATATTTTCAGTGATAAAACCGTAGTGATGGTTACTCACAGTACACGGTACTTACATCTTTTTGACAGCGTCAGGGTTATTGAGCCCTCTGACGAAGACGGGGCAGGCACGTAGCGCGGGAGTTCGCCGCGGCCGCGCCGTCACGCCGCGCCGCGCTTAAGACGGTCGTCACAAAAGTGAGAAAGCTTACAGTCGGGCACCGCTTATTTATCAGGACTGATTCTCCAGCCAGTCGAGAATATCAGTATTAATCGGCTTCATGTCCTTTACCGTAGCTGACGGTTTATCGTCACCTTCAAGCCATTCCAGTGAGTTTATTGTTTTAAAGATAAGCTCTTTTTTCAATATTGTGATTTCTACTCTGAAGTTATCGGCTTCTGCCTCTATGTATGCGTCAAGGCCTTGTGTCAGCCCGCCTTGTGACACGTTCCCGGGAAACTGTTTTAACCGGCTGAGGAACTGTTGTTTTAATTCAGCGAGCTCTTTTTGAAAGTTATTGATAATAGAGGCTTCACCTTCAGTGTTTTCGATGACCTGAATCAACTGATTGAGAAACGGCACTGTTTGATCAAGGCTCAGCGTGCCGTTTTTACCCTGTTCGTTAACAAATTGGTCAGTAAACTGTGCCATATTATCGTTGGCGCTATCAGAAAAGCGCCTGGAAAACTCTTCTAAATGATTCTGTACCAAAGTATCTATTATGTTGGAAAATTGGATGAGTTCTGCTCTGACTTGAGCCGTAACACCCTTAAAATAACGGTCAATTTTTGATTTTGATGTATCAAGCACGCAATCTTTGAGTATTCGCGCTTCCTGTTGAGCAGCCTCTGTCTCGCTTTGAAGCTTCATCAAAAATTGCCGTCTGTGTTCCGCGGTTCTGGTTTCATCATAATCCGCTTCATCGTCCGCGGGCATAGTAGCGGGTCTGTGAGCGTTAACCGGTGGGCCCTGAACAGTCGTTATGCCTGAGTCCGGCTCTGCCGGTGAAGGCGATAAGTTTATACCGCCGCCGGTGACATACCGGCTTATCGCAACTGAATCCGTTTCTGCCGGTGAACGCGATAAGTCTGTTCCGCCGCCGGTGACATCCGGGCTTATTACAACTGAATCCGCTTCTGTCCGTGAAAGAAATAAGTCTTTTTCGCTGTCGGTGAAACTGATGCTTAATGCATGTGAAGCGGAGTCAGTTTCATCTGAGGCGGAATGGTTTTTGAGCTCGGGTTTCCGGGATGGCTCCTCTCGGCTCTTTAATCTTGCCTCATATTCCCGGATTTCCTTGTCTAATTTTTCAAAATCGGACTTTTCAGTGTCAAATATTTTCAAAATCAGTGTCTTTTGGGTTGAGTCCGGTAATTGTTCCGCCATGTGACGAGCTGTGTTTCCGTATTTATCCTTGAGGGTTGACTTCGCATTGTTTGCTACCAGAGTATACACAGCCATAGGCGCGTAATCTTTGACATGCGTGCAGGCGATATGCAACGGAGTCTGATCCAGATAATTTTGAGCGTTAATCAGTTTCTGATTTGTTTCATTATCTAACTGATGATCTAAGAACTCATACAGGATAGATAAGTGTCGCGGGCAGCGCAAACACATGGTATGAAAAATATTTTGGCTTAAGCTATCTGTTCGTAAAGGATCGGCTCCGAGCTTAATCAGCTTAATCATTACCATTAAATGACCTTTATCGCATGCGAGCAGGAGCGGGGTTAATTTCTCCAGGCTGTTTTCATTATTAATCATAGTGCCAAGCTTGTCTGCCGAAGCCCCCGGGGCTTTTGAGTCTTTAAATAAACAGCATTTATCTGCGTCGAGGTCGAATATGGTGCTCAGGGTTTTAAAGCAATTATTTCTTGATATAAGATGAAATATATTATCGAAGGAGATTAATTTACCGTCTCTGATCTGGTCACATTGTTGGGTAACCAGCGGTAAATCATATAACCGGGTTTTAGTCATATTCGCACAAAGTATATCATTATCATATGCGGCGGAGATTAATAACGGATTCGGCATTTCACGGCGAGATGATGTTAAGACTACATCGGTATTCATTTCTTCTAAGGTGTAAATAATGTCAAAGCTCTCTTCATCAGTTATCTCTGATGAGGGGGATGTTTGTGCATTTTTTTGTGATGAACCGGCTATTGATTCTGTTTTTAGTGATAAATCGAGTATTGCTTGGAGATCGCCTCTTTTATTTGAAGCTGCGGCCTGACATAACATTAAGTTATATAAACCTGAACTGCCCTTTTCATTCGGTCTGTTTATAAAATGTTTGGCGGCCCATGTGCGTGCGTTAATTTCAGGTAAACAATCCGATGCCTGAGAAATCAAGCAGTCGCCCTTTATGACTGACTGGTCGCGTAACCACGGTTCGAGCACGATCAGAACCTCAGTTTTATTAAACTTGAACAATAAATCCGTAATGTTTTTATTAGCTTCATTTTCTGTTGAGAGTGCCTTTTGGCAGTTGTCTCGTAATTGATCCGCGCTCTCATTAGCCTGAGGGTAGCACAGCAGAATGATTAACAGCTGATCAGAGACTGAATCGGTGTTTTCAATATGAGCGATCAGTTTATTCAGTAGTTCTACCGGTAAATCAGCATGCGGATGGGTACTGGTGAAATTTTTCCAGCCGTGTTTTGAATTTGATAAGAGTTTCTGAAGCGATAAATGTAAATCTTTATCTATGTCACAGTATTTATTAATCGTTTTAACAGTTAATGCCTCTAATCGGTCAGCGAGATTTTTTAAACCTTGGCGAGTTGTATTTTGATTAACAGTACATGTAGCGGAATAATTTTTTGCTGCTGCTGACCGTGCAAATAATCTGGCTATCATAAATTTCCTGTCTTCGGTAATCAGTGATTTCATAATATTTATAACATGCTGAAACAAAACACTAATTAATATTTATTAATTTAAGTCGAAAGAAATAAAGAAAAAGCAGATGTTGTTCATTAAATTAATTTAAATTTAAGTCGATGATGACGTTCTTAAACGCGGGGAAATCGCTGACCGCAAGACTTAAATGACAGTAAGCGGGTATTATTCTGAACGCTGTTATTCGCAACGCCGCTGACGGTGATTTCAGTTAGTTTATGTGCGTCAGACACTCACCGGATAAATGAAGTCGTTTAACTGCTTTTTCAGGTTAAAGATAATTGTTTTTTACCTGATGGCTCCCGTCGTTAGAAAATGGCGTTTTAAATTTCAGCGCCTGTTTTTTCATACCCGCCATACCCGCGCCTCGCGGGCAGGAAATAACGACAGTCGTGTATGCCGGTAAATAAAATAACGACGCTGTATACCGGGTGAAGCGAATATTCAGGGCAGCGAACGAGTGACGGCAGAGCCGGCAAACGCGCTCTTGTGCCGCGACCCTTCGCCGGTTCTTCACCTTATTATGATTAAATAAGTTTAATGAATTTTACGAGTTAACCTTGATATATTGAACATGACATCAAATTTTTTTTTAATTTTTAATTCAGGATTTTTTTTATGGCAGAAAAGATTACCAGGCCAGCGTTTGATTTAACATCTTCCCGGTCAGAGGGTCAGGCACAAGAGTATAACGGGGGCAGACTAAATAATAAAGCTCACCGTGACGCGAGTTTAACCGTTCGGGGAGCTGAATATGAGATCCAGACGGGCGGCAAACCTGCCGGGATCACAGATAAAATTTCAGAGATAACCGCCGTCCCGGTTGAGCAGTGGTTTCAGCGTCAGCAGGAAGGGAAAAATTGGTATGAGATGTTAATTCAAGTAATGCCAATTGACAAACGTAAAGAGATTATTGGACATAAAAAATATGATCATAAAGATCAATCGAAAAAGGTGGAGGTAACGGATACGGAACTGGCGCAGTTTGATAAGAATGATCAACTTCAATTAAGAAGCATTAAAGTAAATTCGTTAACTGAAGCCATGGCTTACAAAAACATCTTTAAATTAATGAATAGAGGCTCTTACCGCGCCGCCTGTTTTCTGGTGGATAAACTCGATGAAATATTTGATAAACCAAAGCGTGAAGAAACTAAGTTGGGCGATATCAGAAGCATCGTTCAGGAGGCGTGCGCTGAATCAATTAAGCCCGGCCGCTCTTCTTAACCTGCAGGGGGTTGAGGATGACGGAGAGAAAGATGCGATTGCGGCGCGGGGCTGTGATGGAAAGATTTTGAGTAAATCTAAGTCAGCGGTTATTGAATATATCACCGGTAAGATGGTAACCGCCGCTCCTGAGGATACGGTCAAAAATCCATATACTCAACAACCGTTTAACGCAGCCGACTTTTCAAAGTTAAAGATAAAGACCCGAGTCAGCTTTTAATGAAAACCGGCTCAAAAAGTTTGACGGTGTGTTATCGCGGTACGGTAAATTTTCCCGTCAGGGAAGCCGCGGTTTAAATTTCAGCGCTTCATTTGTCATACCCGCGGACTGTTGGATTAACCAGAGGCGCCGGACTCTCGCTTTTGCGGGCGTGACCATGGAATATAGGTATACTTTCTTCCGCCATGTCCCTTATTTCGCGGCAGTTCCTCGCTACTGGCGTGTCCTGACTTCCTGAAAATCACCTTGGAAATGTAACTGAGCGGAGCCGGCATGAACCGGATTTAGTAACTGACTGACTATCCGTAAAATGTGTTACAGGCTCCGGCATCTTTTGTTGTCCGCTCAAACTGAACGGGCGGCCCGGAAAGATTAAGCAAGGTTAATGCAAGCTTAATCTGAGAATACTTAAATTTTTGTATAATCAGAATAAATTAAACACCAAGTCACGCGAGGCAAGAGAGGTGAACTGTGTCTGAAAGTATGCATATAAGCGCAGATGTAATAAACAATACGCCATATTTAGAGGGTGATATTTCTGGTCAATTAAATGAAGCCGTAGCTAATCATGACTCGAAAATTACATTTGATTTTAAATCTGACGGAAATTTGATTTACTCACGTACTTATATCATCAGACAAGTCAGAACTGCGGATAATAAGCTCTCCAGTTTTAAACTGGTTGAGAGCAGTTGGTTTTCAAGACTTATATCTGATTTTTATTTTTCGGTCGAATCCGGATACAGAAGCGGCTTAAACAGAATTCTTCCGGTAATTATCAATGATCCGGGAATAAGCAATCCTTGTTTAACGGCGGAAAAAGAATACGATATTTCACAATTGAAAATGAAAGTGTCAGATGAAGATTACCTCAATAAGGAGCCCGGTTTTAAACGTCCCCTTTTACAGTTATCAACTTCCGCGACAATATCCGTAATCAAAAATGAGCATGAGCGGCTTACAAAAGATGTGCTTGTCGCCAGATTCGGTTACCGGTACACAGAGAACTCTGAAGAAGTAAAAATTAATGCCGTCACGTCTATGAAAATGGTTAACAAACTGATTAAAAGTAAAAAACCGCTTGTGGCGGTCGACGTTGATCAGGTACTGGTAAAACTATCCGTTAAAGCCGCGCAAGCCGGGGAGCAGGATGCCGAAGCCGCCACTGAAGACGGGATCAGGCAAACCTTTGACAAGCTGAAACGTGATTACCCGCAAGCTCAGTTTATCGCGGTTTCAAGCGGCAGGAATACAACCGCTAAACTTGAGAAAATAGGGATGCGGGGCTTTTTTAATGAGGTTATTGATTCAGATAATTCTGAATACACGTCACATGCGCGTAAAGGCAAAAAGATAGTACATTACCTGAAAAAAAGCGGATTTGAGCCTGAGGAAGTCGTGATGATCGATGATCAATTATCCAATCATCATCAGGTTTATCAAGCTTGCGCCGTTAAATACAAAGTGACGAATATCCAGTATCTCGGTGCGCTTGATAACCTGATGGAATACCAAAACGTGTCAGATCAGCGTAAATACGAAAACGCCAGAGATGATAACAGTAAGTTGTATTACGGTGACGAGATGAGAATCGGAATAAATTCGCAGGAGCAGCATTTTGATCGAAATTTAGTCTGGAAGATGGAGTCTGTCACCGTTGAGCGCGACTTAGGTCACGCCCTTCAAATAGAAAAACAACGACTCTTTGAAAGCGGATTGAATCATAATGGAATTAAGGGAGCGGCCTGAAGGGCTGTTTTTTCGTTAACTGTTTGACATTCCCGGGTAAAAATCCCCGGCTGCCGTTTTAGCCCGCCGCCGGAATCTTCTTAAACTAAACCACGGTCGTGGTTTTTTGCTATTTTTTCGCTTTCGGAATCGCGATCTTCATTTCCTCAGACTGACGGAAAAGCACCACAATGTGGCCGATCCGCTGAACATTCACCGCCTGAGTTTCACGGATAATGGCGTCGATAACGGCATTTTTAAGTTTGCGATCCGCGGACGGCACTTTGATTTTAATTAACTCATGATGAGCTAACGCCGCATCAATTTCAGCCAGAACTCCCTCAGTTAAACCATTGGCGCCAAGTAATACAACCGGTTTTAAATCGTGAGCTAATCCCTTCAGGAATTGCTTTTGCTTGGTGTTTAAATTCATCTTACACACTTTCTACGCTTTACTGTTGAAAAGCGGGTATTCTACCCTTATATAGCCATCATGTAATCTAGATTTATTGTGGTTTCGTAATGACAGCCGGAAAAAAAAGTGCCAGCTCCGCCCGCTGGATGCGGGAGCACTTTGACGATCACTACGTCAGGCTGGCGCAAAAGCAGGGATTACGATCTCGCGCCGCCTTTAAATTAGAAGAGATTCAGCGAAAGGATAAACTCATCAAGCCGGGCATGACCGTCGTGGATTTAGGCGCCGCGCCCGGCGGCTGGTCACAGGTCGCGGTTAAGCATATCGCAGGGCGGGGTAAAGTCATCGCCTGTGATATTTTGCCGATGGATCCGATTGCCGGTGTTGACTTTCTGCGGGGTGACTTTCGCGAGGATAAAGTGCTTCAGGTTTTATTAAAGCGTGTCGGTGACGCTAAAGTTGATGTCGTGCTCTGTGACATGGCGCCTAACATGAGCGGTGCCGGCGTGGTTGATCAGCCCAGAGCCATGTATCTGGTTGAGCTGGCCTTGGATATGTGCCGCCGGGTGTTAGCGCCGGACGGCGGATTTGCGGTCAAGGTGTTCCAGGGCGAAGGCTTTGATCAGTATATGAAAGACGTCAGAAGTGCTTTCAAAACAGTTAAAACCCGTAAACCGGAATCTTCACGCGCGCGGTCCCGGGAAGTGTATTTGGTAGCGACAGGTTACAAGTTATAGTAATCTAAGAGTACAGCTTTTGATTAGCTGGTTAGAAAAATCATCACAAGACTTTAGAAGAGGTCGGTTAATTTGAGTGACATGGCTAAAAATTTAATCCTTTGGGTTGTCATCGCGGTAGTGCTGATGACGGTATTCCAGGGATATTCTCCATCTTCTTCCTCAACAAAGAAGCTGGACTATACGACGTTTTTGAATGATGTTCGCAACGGAACCGTTGCGCAGGTCGAAGTAAAAAGCGATCAGCGGACAATTGAGGGTGTCAAACGGTCGGGTGAGAAATTTACTACGGTCATGCCGCTTTATGATGCTGATTTAATCAATGACTTAGATCGAAAAGGTATCACCATGAAGGGGCAGGCGACGGAAGAATCCGGCTTCTTAACCCAGATTTTCATCTCTTGGTTCCCGATGCTGTTACTTATCGGCGTATGGATTTTCTTCATGCGTCAGATGCAGGCCGGCGGCGGCAAAGGCGCTATGTCCTTCGGTAAAAGCAAAGCCAAGCTGATGAGTGAAGACCAAATCAACACCACTTTTGCGGATGTCGCGGGTTGTGACGAAGCGAAAGAGGAGGTTAGTGAACTGGTTGATTATTTAAAAGATCCGACCAAATTCCAGAAACTGGGCGGCCGCATTCCGACGGGCGTGCTGATGGTAGGCCCCCCGGGTACCGGTAAGACTCTGCTTGCTAAAGCGATTGCCGGTGAGTCCAAAGTGCCTTTCTTTACCATTTCGGGTTCAGACTTTGTTGAAATGTTCGTGGGCGTTGGCGCGTCCCGAGTGCGTGATATGTTCGAGCAGGCCAAAAAGTCAGCGCCCTGTATTATCTTCATCGACGAGATCGACGCGGTAGGCCGTCAGCGCGGCGCCGGTCTCGGCGGGGGGCACGATGAACGTGAGCAGACCCTGAACCAGATGCTGGTTGAAATGGACGGCTTCGAAGGTAATGAGGGGATTATCGTCATTGCCGCTACAAACCGCCCTGACGTATTAGATCAGGCGTTACTTCGTCCTGGACGTTTTGACCGTCAGGTCGTTGTAGGTTTGCCTGACGTAAAAGGTCGCGAGCAAATTCTTAAAGTTCACATGCGTAAAGTGCCTTTAGCGGAAAACATTAAAGCGAGCATTATCGCCCGCGGTACTCCGGGATTCTCCGGCGCTGATCTTGCCAACCTCGTTAACGAGGCCGCCTTGTTCGCGGCGCGTTCAAACAAGCGTGTAGTCGGCATGGACGAATTTGAGAAGGCCAAAGACAAAATCATGATGGGCGCGGAGCGCCGCTCTATGGTGATGTCAGAAGAAGAGAAAGAAATGACGGCTTACCATGAAGCCGGTCATGCGATTGTAGGCTGCTTAGTGCCTGATCATGATCCGGTTCATAAGGTAACGATTATTCCGCGCGGCCGTGCATTGGGTGTGACCTTCTTCTTACCTGAAGCGGATGCCATCAGTCAGAGCCGTCAAAAGCTTGAGTCGCAAATCTCCGTGGCTTACGGCGGTCGTTTAGCGGAGGAGATGATCTACGGCGCCGAAAAAGTATCGACAGGCGCTTCACAGGACATCAAATACGCGACGCAAATCGCGCGAAACATGGTGACGCAGTGGGGCTTTTCTGAAAAGTTAGGCCCGTTACTTTACGCTGAGGAAGAAGGCGAAGTTTTCTTAGGACGCAGCATGGCAAAATCAAGCCATATGTCAGATGAGACACAGGCTATCATTGACTCAGAAGTTAAAGTTATTATTGATGATAACTATTCCCGGGCCGAGCGGCTCCTGAAGGATAACGAGGATATCCTTCATGCCATGAAAGACGCGCTGATGAAGTACGAGACCATCGGCGCGGATCAAATCGATGACTTAATGCATCGTCGTGAGGTGAGAGCGCCGGCGGACTGGCAGGAGTCTGACGACAGTGATAACGGCGGTGATCAAGGGGAGCAGGCGCAAGCTAAACCTGAGCCGGAGCAAAAGCCTGACGCGGACTTAACCGACGCCGAAGGTGACGCGGCTAAGTGATCAGGATTATCAGAAATTGTTGCTGCAAAAGCCCCCGTTAAACGGGGCTTTTTTGTGGAGAATTCTTTTCGGGGGGATAAACGATGCGGCTCAAAAGCGGTACTAAAACACTAGATCTTTCAACACCTGTCATCATGGGGATTTTGAACGCCACTCCGGATTCATTTTCTGACGGCGGTAAATTCGATACTCACGAGGCCGCCGTGAAACAAACGGATAAAATGATCGCCGAAGGCGCAAAGATCATTGATATCGGCGGAGAGTCGGCAAGACCCGGGGCTTGTGCGGTTACTCCGGAAGAAGAATTGCGGCGAGTTATCCCTGTTATCAAGCATGCCAGTGAGCAGGATGTCTGGGTTTCGGTTGATACCACCAAAGCCGAAGTGATGCGACAAGCGGTCGCGGCCGGAGCGGACCTGATTAATGACGTCAGAGCGCTGCGAGATCCCGGCGCGATTGAGGCCGCCGCGGAGCTTGGCGTGCCTGTGTGCTTGATGCATATGCGGGGCGTTCCGCGAAATATGCAAACCAACCCGCGGTATGTTGACGTGATCGAAGATATCTGCCAGTTTTTTGAGCGGCGTATTGACGCTTGTTTAACCGCCGGGATAAAAAAAGATAATATTATCCTCGACCCCGGGTTTGGCTTCGGTAAGACGTTAGAGCATAATCTGCAAATTCTGGCTGATCAGAAAGCGTTTCATCGTTTCGGGCTGCCGGTGCTTATCGGCTTATCGAGAAAGAGCATGTTCGATAAGTTACATCAGGGCCGGACGGCGGAGGAAAGACTGGCGAGCAGCCTCGCGGGAGCGCTCATCTCAGTGCAAAAACAGGCGCACATTATTCGAGTGCATAATGTGATTGAAACGGCGGACGCGCTGAAAGTGTTGTCTGCGGTGCGGCAATACGAGAAATAAACGGATCAGAAAAGGGCTCGGTTCAGAGCCCTTGTGTCTGAATAATCAGATTTAAAAGCCTTGCGCCGGCTCAATTTTTAATCGCTCTAAATTCTTCGCGATGTCTTCCGCGGCTGTTTCGGGGTTTACGTTCTCATCAATATGAAGAATTCGCCCGTCGTTGCCGATGTAAAACGTCACCCGGTTTGCTACCCTCAACCAGTTTAACACGTCGTAAGCTTTACTGACTTCTTTGGTCGAGTCACTCATCATCGGAAAATCGGCGTTATTCTTTTCGGCGAATTTAGTGTTTACGTCCAAATCATCGACACTCGCCATCATATAGACGGCGTTGAATTTTTTAATCAAATGGCCTTTTTTCGCCAATGAGCGGCATTCAAGAGTACAACCGCGGGTGTTGGCCATAGGATAGAAAGCTAACACCACGGTTTTTTTACCTTTGTAATCGGCTAATTTATACATTTTACCGTCCGTAGCCATCAGCTCGAAATTTGGTGCTGTATCACCGACTTTTAAATCAGTGGCAATAGCGGTGGAAGATAAGATCAGTGTGAATATTCCAAAGGCATATCGAACAATCGATTTTGAGGTTAACATGTCGTGTTCCCTGTCATTTGGTTGGTTTGATCGAAGTTTAGCAAAACTTTTGCGCTTCATAACATATTAATTACAAGATTAATCATCTGAAAGATCATCTAAGTAGCTGACGGCGAGTTTCTTCGGAATTTTGGAGCTCAGATTTGGCGCGATACAAGGCGCGGCGCTAAGAGCATAGCCGGAGCTGTGTAACCCAGGTTGCAACGCCGTAGTGCGGTAAAGACGGGCATTAAAAAATGTTATAAAACTTATGGTCAGCTACTTAAAACCAGAAAAAACCGACAAAAAGCAAAATCGCTGGCTGAAAAGTAGCCTGGAAACCGTTGGCTTATAAAAATTAGCGTCCGAACTATTGTAACTTTCAAACGGGTTCGTTATTATTCAGCCCGCTTTAAAGGAGACAGCAATGGCACTCAGACGTCCTATGCTTGCTGGCAACTGGAAAATGAATGGTTCCTCCGCTTTAGCTGTTGAGTTATTCAAAAAGTTTGCCGCAAAGCTACAAAATGATGCCGCGGAAGTGGTTCTTTGTCCGCCGGCAATATATCTTGAGAGCGTAAGGCAGCAGCTTGAAGCTAACAAAGACGCATTGAATGGTTCATTGGTTCGTATCGGCGCGCAAAACGTCAGTCAGCATGATTTCGGTGCTTATACCGGTGAAGTCTCTGCTAAAATGCTCAAAGACGCCGGTTGTAATTATGTCATCGTCGGTCACTCGGAAAGACGTCGTATGTACGGCGAGACCAGTGATATCGTCGCCGAGAAATTCGCCGCCGCACAAAAAAACGGCTTAACACCAATCTTATGTGTAGGGGAATCAGGGCCGGCTCGTGAAGCCCGCCGCACCTTTGAAGTGATTGCCGAAGAATTAGATGTGGTTATCGAAAAAAATGGTACTATGGCTTTCGATAACGCAATTATCGCTTACGAACCTTTATGGGCGGTAGGAACTGGTAAAAGCGCCACGCCGGAGCAGGCTCAGGAAGTGCATGCTTTCATTCGTAAGCGTTTATCAGAAGTTTCACCGTTTATCGGTGAAAACGTGAGAATTTTATACGGCGGTAGTGTTACCCCTGGTAATGCCGCGGATTTGTTCGCTCAACCGGATGTAGACGGCGGGTTAATTGGCGGGGCAAGCCTGAACTCTACCGAATTTTTGAGTTTATGTAGCATAGCGATGAGTGCATAACATGTACGAAGTGTTAATAGTAGTTTATTTGTTAGTGGCGATTGCTCTGATATTCTTGATTCTGATCCAGCAGGGTAAAGGCGCTGACATGGGAGCTTCTTTCGGCGCGGGCGCGTCAGGAACCTTGTTCGGCTCAAGTGGCGCGGGTAACGCGTTAACAAGAGCTACCGCGATTTTAGCGATTATCTTCTTTATCGTGAGTTTGATGATAGGTCGTATGAGCGCTAACCACGCTTCAGATGATAAAGCATGGGAAAACTTAAGCGCGCCGGCCGCGACTGAGAAACAACCGGCGGATGCGGCGAAATCCGCGCCGGCTAAGAAACAAGATACAACAGAAGATAAAATCCCTGACTGAGGATATTATCGGACAGCTTTATGCCGAGGTGGTGGAATTGGTAGACACGCCATCTTGAGGGGGTGGTGGCCTATGGCCGTGCGGGTTCAAGTCCCGCTCTCGGTACCAAAGTCTGACTGAGTTTTGTTAGAATTAACTGTGCTTAGTTATTGCAAGTAAAGTTGATAATCAATATACTTGCAGCAGTTGACGCGGGGTGGAGCAGCTTGGTAGCTCGTCGGGCTCATAACCCGAAGGTCGTCGGTTCAAATCCGGCCCCCGCAACCAGCTCCCTATAATGACCTTTTGTGTGAAACAAAAGTTTTTGGCGAAAGCGACGTGTCATTATAGTTACAGGTTCTTATAATAATAACCTCGTGCTACACGGGGTTTTTTGTTATTTGCGACTCTGAAAATTATCACATGAAGTGATGTCTGTACCAATTCGAATTGGTATTCGCGGGGCTATAGGCCCTTTTTTGTTTTTAAGTGCCTGATGATAAGTTTTCTTAACGTTTTCTGCTGTTCGGGTTCAGTTCTTTGCAAGGCGCGACGTAAGGCGCGTGGCATGGACTATGCGGCTGGAGTTGCGACGCCGTAGAGTGCCGGGGGCGGGCGTTAGAAAGCTGAGAAAGTTTATGTTCAGGTACTTTCGGAGGTCGTTTTGGCAAGATTAGAATCCAAACTGGCAGACATGCTTACCGCGCCGGTTGAGGCTTTAGGCTACAGGCTGTGGGGCATTGATTATGTACAGGCGGGCAGACATTCTACGGTTAGGGTATACATTGACAGTGATGACGGCATCTCAATTGATGATTGCGCGCAGGCCAGTCGTCAGATCAGCGCGGTAATGGACGTGGAAGATCCTATCGCGAATGAATATACCCTTGAGGTATCATCACCGGGCGTGGACAGACCTTTGTTTAACGCCGAGCAGTACGGAATGTACATAGGTGAGGAAGTAAAAGTTTTATTGAATATGCCTGTAGATGGCAGTCGTAAATTAAAAGGCGCCGTAACTAAAGTAGAAGGACAAATGCTTTCACTTCAGGTTGATGGCAAAGACACGCTGGTCGCTCTGGATAATATTCGTAAGGGCAACTTGATAGCGAAGTTTTGATAGTTTCAAGGTGAACGAGGCAAGACGATGAATAAAGAGATCCTGCTAGTTGCGGAAGCGGTATCCAACGAAAAAGCGGTACCGCGCGAGAAGATTTTTGAAGCGCTGGAGATCGCGCTGGCGACTGCAACCAAGAAAAAGTACGAAGGTGATATCGACGTACGTGTCGAGATTGACCGTAAGACCGGTCATTACGATACTTTCCGCCGTTGGTTGGTGGTTAAGCCTGAAGAAGGTGAAATACTGGAAAACCCATTCCGGGAAATCACATTAGCAGCCGCGCAATTTGAAGACGCGGAACTGAACGAAGGTGATTTCGTAGAAGAGCAAATCGAATCCGTTCAATTTGATCGTATTACGACTCAAACGGCTAAGCAGGTTATCGTACAAAAAGTACGTGAGGCCGAGCGTGCTCAGGTTGTTGAGCAATTCGCTGACAAAGAGGGCGAGTTAGTTACCGGTGTAGTGAAGAAAAGTAACCGTGATACCGTTGTTATCGATTTAGGTAACAACGCTGATGGTGTATTATTCAAAGAAGACATCATCGCGCGTGAAACTTTCCGTCCGGGTGACCGTGTTCGTTCACTTCTGTACTCAGTTCGCCCGGAATCGCGCGGTGCGCAGTTATTCTTAACCCGCAGTAAACCGGACATGCTTATTGAGCTGTTCCGGGTTGAAGTGCCGGAAATCGCGGACGAAATGATTGAAATCATCGGCGCGGCCCGCGATCCGGGTTCTCGTGCGAAAATCGCGGTTAAGTCTAACGACAAGCGTATCGACCCGATCGGCGCTTGCGTAGGCATGCGTGGCGCGCGTGTGCAGGCGGTTTCTAATGAGCTCGGCGGCGAGCGTGTTGATATCGTGCTTTGGGACGATAACCCGGCGCAATTCGTAATCAACGCCATGGCGCCGGCGGATGTTGTATCTATCGTCGTTGATGAGGATTCAAACTCAATGGACATCGCCGTTGAGGAAAGCAGCCTGGCGCAAGCCATCGGCCGTAACGGTCAAAACGTACGCTTGGCGACTCAGCTGACGGGCTGGGAGCTGAACGTAATGACAGTCGACGAAATGAATGAGAAGCACATAGCCGAAAGCGCTAAAATCATGACTCTGTTTGTTAACTCATTAGATGTCGATGAAGACTTCGCCCGAGTACTGGCGAACGAGGGTTTCACTTCCTTAGAAGAGATTGCGTACGTACCGGTTTCTGAGTTACTGGAAATTGACGGTTTCGACGAAGACATCGTAGAAGCGCTGCGTGAGCGAGCGAAATCAGCGATTTCAACAGCCGCGCTGGCGTCTGAGGAAGCGCTGGACGGAGCGGAGCCGAGTGAGGAACTGCTGGCACTTGACGGACTTGAGAAGCACCTGGCTTATGTATTGGCAAGTAAAGGTTTGGTTACACTAGAAGATTTAGCCGAACAAGGCGTAGATGATTTGATCGAAATTGAAGAATTAACAGAAGAAAGAGCTGGTGAGCTGATCATGGCTGCCCGTAATATCTGTTGGTTTGGCGATGAAGCAGAATAAGTCGATCAACAGGGGAGCTTGAATGATGGCAGAAACGACAGTAGAACAACTGGCTATAGAAGTACGAAATGACAAGAACGTCGAGCGCTTAATTGAGCAATTCGCACAAGCTGGTATCAAGAAAGGTAAAAATGATTCAGTAACGGAAGATGAAAAGAGCCGGTTACTGGATTACTTAAAGAAACAGCACGGCGGGGATGCCAAACCTCAAAAAATGACTTTGCAGCGTAAGCAGGTGTCAACTTTGAGTGTTTCAAGCAGCACGGGTCAATCAAAAGACGTGAAAGTGGAAGTGCGTAAAAAGCGTACATTCGTCAAGCGTGATCCGGCTGATCTAGCTAAGCAGGCCGAGGAAGAAGCTCAGGCGAAGGCGCAAGCGGAAGCACAAGCTAAGGCGGAAGCCGAAGCGAGGGCAAAAGCGCAAGCTGAGGCTGAGGCGAAAGCTAAGGCGGAAGCGGAAGCTATGGCGAGAGCAAAAGCCGAGGCTGAAGCGAAAGCAAAAGCGAAAGCAGAAGCGGAAGCAGAAGCGGAAGAAGTAAAAGCGAAACAAGATCCTATAGAAGTGGAAGAAGCGAAAAAAGAAGCTGAGCGCTTAAAAGAAGCTCAAGAACAAGCTGAAAAGCGCAAGCGCGATGAGGAAGCGGCCAAAGCGGCTGAAGAGGCTCGTCGTCTGGCGAAAGAAAATGCTAAGCGTTGGGAAGAAGAAGAAGCCCGTCGTAAAGAAGCTGAAAAAACAGCGGATCATCACATCACTACATCTCAGGTCGCGCGTGCGGCAGAAGATAAGTCTGACGCCGACGAAGAACGCCGCGGACGCCGCCGTAATAAGAAAGCGAAAGGCGGCAACCGTGACCGTAATCGTGACCGTAATCGTGACCGTCGCGGCGCCAAGAGCAACAAAACGGTTGCTCCTGAGTCAATGGCGCACGGCTTCAACAAGCCCGCTGCGGCGGTAAGTCGTGACGTTACGATCGGTGAAACGGTTACCGTTGCTGAACTGGCGCAAAAAATGGCGGTTAAAGCGACTGAAATCATCAAGCAAATGATGAAAATGGGTTCGATGGTTACCATTAACCAAGTGCTTGATCAGGAAACCGCTCAGCTGGTAGCGGAAGAAATGGGGCATAAAGTCGTACTGACTCGTGAGAACGAACTTGAGCATCAAGTACTTTCTGATCGCGGCGAAGATTTAGCGACCGAGCCGCGCGCGCCTGTAGTTACCATCATGGGTCACGTTGACCACGGTAAGACGTCATTACTTGACTATATCCGCCGCGCGAAAGTCGCTTCAGGCGAAGCCGGTGGGATCACTCAGCACATCGGTGCCTATCACGTTGATACTGACAACGGCATGGTGACTTTCCTCGATACTCCCGGTCACGCGGCGTTTACCTCCATGCGTGCCCGCGGCGCGAAAGCAACCGATATCGTGGTTCTGGTCGTGGCCGCGGATGACGGCGTAATGCCGCAAACTGTCGAGGCGGTCCAGCACGCTAAGGCGGCCGGCGTACCTTTGATTGTGGCGGTGAACAAAATCGATAAGCCGGAAGCCGACCCCGATCGGGTTAAGAACGAATTATCTCAACACGAAGTTGTACCGGAAGACTGGGGCGGTGAGCACATGTTCGTCCATGTCTCGGCAAAAGCGGGTACCGGTGTTGACGAACTGCTGGAGGCGATTCTGCTTCAGTCTGAAGTTCTTGAGCTGACCGCGGTTAAAGAGGGGATGGCCGCCGGTGTCGTTATTGAGTCTAAACTTGATAAAGGCCGCGGTCCGGTCGCTACCGTTCTTGTTCAGGAAGGTACCTTGAGGCAGGGTGACATCGTTTTATGTGGTCTTGAGTACGGTAAGATCCGCGCGATGAAAGACGAAAACGGTAAGCCTATTCAGGCGGCGGGTCCGTCAATTCCGGTTGAGATTCTAGGTCTTTCCGGTGTGCCGCAGGCGGGTGATGAGGCGACGGTAGTTAAAGATGAGCGTAAAGCCCGTGAGGTCGCGCTTTACCGGCAAGGTAAGTTCCGTGACGTGAAACTGGCTCGTCAGCAGAAAGCGAAACTGGAAAACATGTTCGCCAACATGACCGAAGGTGAAGTGGCTGAGCTTAACATCATCCTTAAGGCGGACGTACAGGGTTCTCTTGAAGCGATTTGTGACTCACTGACTAAGCTTTCAACGGATGAAGTTAAAGTGAACATCATCGGTCGTGGTGTGGGCGCGTTAACCGAGACGGACGCGACGCTCGCGGCGGCGTCTAACGCCATTATGGTCGGTTTTAATGTTCGCGCTGACGCCCAGGCGCGTAAGACCATTGAAGCCGAAAGCGTTGACCTGCGTTACTACAGCATCATCTATAACCTAATCGATGAAGTGAAAGCGGCGATGAGCGGTATGCTCGCACCTGAATTCAAACAAGAAATCATCGGTCTCGCGGAAGTTCGTGACGTATTTAAGTCACCGAAACTTGGCGCTATCGCGGGTTGTATGGTTACTGAAGGCAGCGTTAAGCGAAGCGCTCCTATCCGTGTACTTCGTGATAACGTGGTTATCTATGAAGGTGAGCTTGAATCTCTGCGCCGCTTTAAAGACGATGTACAGGAAGTTCGTAACGGAATGGAGTGTGGTATCGGCGTTAAAAACTATAACGACGTTAAGGTCGGTGATCAAATCGAAGTATTCGAAACTGTCGAAGTAGCAAGAACACTTTAATTTGTGTTTCCGAAAAGGCGGCGATGGCCGCCTTTTTTAGTCTGTGCCGTCATACCCGAGAATGTGGTATGCCGTCATTCCTGCGAAACCTGGAATCGGGCGTTTAAAGTCGCCGGACGCCTGATTTCGCAGATGCGACGAGAGCAGAAGACGGACAAATAATCAATCTTATTTTCTGGATTATAAAAATGGCTAAAGAATTCAGTCGTACCCGTCGTATCGGTCAGCAGCTGCAGCAGGAGCTGGCGATGGTGTTACAGCGAGACATGAAAGATCCCCGCATCGGTATGGTTACCGTAAACGAAGTTGACGTATCCCGTGACTTAAGCTTCGCAAAAGTATTTGTGACCTTCTTTGATGAAGATCCCGAGCAAATCCAAACTAAGCTTGAAGCGCTGACCAAAGCATCGGGTTACATTCGCAGCTTGGTGGCCGGACGTATGAAATTACGTATCATGCCAGAGCTTAAGTTTGAATATGACAGCTCGTTAGTTGAAGGTATGCGTATGTCTAACTTGGTCACGGAAGTGGTGATCAGAGACAAACAAAAAGCCGACTCCGGTGACCGTGATGATGATGATGATGAAGAAGAGGAGACAGCCTGATGGCTCGTCGCTCTAAAAAAGGTCGCCCGGTAAACGGTATCGTATTATTAGATAAAGATACCGGTATGAGCTCTAACTTCGCCTTGCAGCGGGTAAAGCGGTTATTCAACGCCCGAAAAGCGGGACATACCGGCGCGCTTGATCCGCTGGCTACGGGCATGCTGCCGATTTGCCTGGGCGAGGCGACTAAGTTCTCTCAACATCTGCTGGACTCAGATAAGCGTTATTCAGTTACGGCAAAACTCGGTGTAAGAACCGATACCAGTGATTCAGACGGTGAAGTGGTGGCGACTAAGCCGTTAGCATTTACTCAGGTGCGATTAGATGACGCTTTGAATCAATTTCGGGGTGACATCAGCCAAGTACCGACCATGTTCTCAGCGTTAAAGTATCAAGGGCAACCTTTGTATAAATACGCTCGTGAAGGCATTACCGTACCGCGTGAAGCGCGTCCGGTCACCGTTTACGAACTTAAGTTTATTAAGCTCGAAGGTGATGAGCTGACGCTGGATATTCATTGCTCTAAAGGTACATATATTCGTACCATCATCGATGACCTGGGCGAGCTTTTGGGCTGTGGCGCCCATGTGATTATGTTACGCCGTACTCATGTTGCCGACTATCCTTATGAGCGAATCATAACCCTTGAACAACTTCAGGAGATAGCTGAACAATCCGAGCCTGAAGATGAAAATCGTTTTAATGAGTTGGATAAGCATTTACTGCCGACGGCTACCGCTGTCGCGCGTTACCCTGAAATCAACCTGCCGATGGCCTTGCTCGAATCGGTTATGCGAGGTCAGGCGGTTAAAGCGACCGGTTTGCGGCCAGAACAATTAGTTCGTATTACGTTAGGTGATGCCAAGTTGTTTGTCGGTGTCGGTGAGATGAACAATAAAGGTTTGCTGCAACCTAAGCGGCTGGTTGTGTTGTCATAATGCAAGTA
Source organism: Parashewanella sp. (assembly GCA_965200795.1). Lineage (GTDB taxonomy): Bacteria > Pseudomonadota > Gammaproteobacteria > Enterobacterales > Shewanellaceae > Parashewanella. Next base: position 62,284 of record CBDAVB010000018.1, on the reverse strand, counting down.
GATTTCACTTCGGCAAAAGTGAGTTTTGCTTTAAGCCGTCATTCCCGCGAAGTCAGCAATCTGCTGCCTTTGTGATTTTACGCTTGAGCACGTATTCAACTGAGCTTTATAGGTTTAAAGAGTGACGCGGTATTAAGTGAAGTTAGAGCTTTACTTGAACACCAAAGAAATATCTTAGATGACCAGATAGATCAATCAGCACGGAGAAGTCGTGAGATTTTATGTATAACAGGGCAGCCTGATAAGCAACGAGAAGTTATCTCTGAGCTTCAGGAAGTCAGAAACGAAGACAGAGAAGATAGAAAAGTAAACATTCAATGGAAGATAATTGAGAACACGTCAAAAACCGTTCTTAATCTATCCAAACTTGATGAAGATACCTTTTGGGAAGATCCGCAAAGAGCGACTCAGTATCTGAAAGGAAATTAATTTACCGTATTCTCCAAGTTGTTTTTTCATCCCTTTAGCGTTAAAATGCGCAGCCCTCAGGCTGAGTTAGTGATCGGCTTGAGTTCATTGACTAAATATTTGGAGATATACATGTCACTAAGTCCTGAAGCGAAAGCGAAAATCGTAGCCGAATTCGGCCGCGGTGAAAACGACACCGGTTCTGTAGAAGTACAAGTTGCATTGCTGACCGCACAAATCAACCACCTGCAATCTCACTTCAAAGAGCACACCCATGATCATCACTCTCGCCGCGGCCTGCTGCGTATGGTTAGCTCGCGTCGTAAGTTAACCGCGTACCTTAAGAAAAAAGACGCGGAGCGTTACACCGCTCTTATTAAGAAGCTAGGACTGCGTCGTTAATTTCGCGGCGTATCCCGGTTTTGAAAAAGAGGCTTTTAGCCTCTTTTTCGTTCTAATGGCTATCTGCTTTTTCTAAAGCTCCAGCTCACTTTGTGTCGGTGATAAATATAACGCCTCAAATTCCTCTTTCGCAAGCGGTTTGCTGAACAGGAATCCCTGACCGATTTGGCAGTCGTGCTTTTTTAACCACTGAAGTTGTTTCTTTTCATCAATACCTTCAGCGACAATTTCAAAATTCATCTGCTGACCCAGCAGCAGAATCGTTTTGGCAATGGCGTCATTTTCCGGTAAGCCTTCGATAAAAGTCCTATCGATTTTTAGGATATTAATCGGCAACAGCTTCAGGTAAGACAAAGAAGAATACCCTGTACCAAAATCGTCAATAGCGACCTTAAAACCCGCCTTTCGCAGTTGCTCAATTCTGGCGATGGCCAGTTGGATGTTATTAATAAACGAGCCTTCGGTGATTTCAATTTCTAATAAATCGGGCGATACATTATAGGTTTGAGTCGCGGCTTTAATTTGTTTAATTAAATTCGGGTCAGCAAAATGCTTGGCGGCGATATTGATGGCGATTCTGGGTACTTGATTATAGCTTTTTGTCCACTCGGCAAGTGTCAGGCACACATTTCTGATCACCCAACGACCTAATGCGATGATGAGTCCTGATTCTTCCGCGACTGGAATAAATACCCCCGGTGAGATCAATTTGCCGTCTTTTTGCCAGCGGATCAGCGCTTCGGCACCGGTCACTTTTCCAGTGTTTAAGTCTATTTTGGGTTGGTAGTAAAGTTGCAATTCATGCAATGGTTTGTCGCTGTCCAGTTCACGAATTAAGGTGGAATGTAATTCTGCTTCTAACTCTAATTGAGCAACGGCGTTTTCGGTCATTTTATGATTGAAAAACTCCCAATTACCAAATTCGAGGTTTTTGGCGTTGTACATGGCGGTTTCGGCACGGCGAAGTAAATCTTCCGCGGTATGTCCGTCATCGGGAAACAGGGCAATGCCGACGGCGGCGTCAGGGTGAAGTTCATGACCGTTAAGTTGTAACGGCTGTTGAATCTGTTCCAGAAGTTTGCGGGCAAATTCGCCGGCCCGGTTAGGATCTTGAATATCGTTAACCACAATCGCAAATTCGTCGCCGGCAAGTCTGGCGACTACGCCTTTCTCACCGGTGCAGCGTTTTAATGTGCGAGCCACTCTGCTGAGATATCTGTCACCGATTTCATGGCCTAATGAGTCGTTTACGTTTTTAAACCGGTCTAAATCGATATAAAAAACAGCAAAAGTCCGCCGCTGAGCCCTCGCTCTTTGAACGGCGATATGTAAGGTTTCCAGTAGCAACGTGCAATTGGGCAAACCCGTTAACGTGTCTTTCGTCGCCATTTTTCTTAACCTGGACTGAGTCGCGTTAAATTGAATGAGCACCTGATTCAATTTCGTGACCAAACGGCCGAGCTCACTTTTTCCGTGTCCGGATAAGCGGGGTAACAAGCTTTCTTTCGGAGCTTCAGGGTTAATGTTTTCCATTGCATTACAAATATGCAGTACAGGGCGGGTGAGAAATTGATGGAAAGCGTATGCCAGCAGTATTGTTAATACCATCGCACCGGCCAGCGATAGAAATAAACTGTATTTTAAATGTCGCGCCAGCCGCGAGCTGATGACGTGCTCATTGTAATTGAGCGTTACTCTGGCGAACGGTGTTTTGGCGGTTTGAGTGGTGTTCTTATCAAAAATAACACCTTTTTGATAAAGAAGGTGAGTGCTTGATACGGGCTGGTCAACCAGGTAGTCCACGGTTTTACTGATCAGTGAGTTGCTTGTATTTTCTGACTTATCAGCGCTGAAAAAACGGCCGCCGTTGCTGAGCTGAATTTCTACCGATTTTATCCAGGGCACGCTGAGTGATAAGTCGACTAACTTCTCCGCGATTTCGACTGTCTCGGTGTTTTGATTTTGCAGGCTCACCTGCTCTAAGCGTTGAATGAGTCGCTGCTGCTGAGATAACAGGCTGAATTGTTCTGACTTGGCGGCAGCGATAAATTCGATAACAAAAATCGTAATCGCGAAAAAAAGTGTTGTTTTAAACGCCAAAAATGCCTGCTTCCATGTTAAAGAAGAAAAGTTTGCCATCATCCATGAAGCTCTTTTTTTCTGAAAATTTTAAAGAGTTAACAGTTGGTTAGGGTAATTATCATTAAATATTCGTGATATCGGTAATAGATCAGTATAGGCGCTTTATTCCTGTACGGTATTTAAAGTATAATTAAGGCGAAAAATTAAGGTAAATATTAAGGAATGGGTCTAGTGAATCCAATTGTAAAGAGTTTTGAATACGGTCAGCATACCGTTACTCTGGAAACCGGGGTAATTGCACGTCAAGCTGACGCGGCGGTATTAGCATCCATGGGCGACACAACGGTACTGGTTACGGTTGTCGGTAAAAAAGAAGCGGATCCCAGTCGTGACTTCTTCCCGTTGACTGTTAACTATCAGGAAAAGGCATATGCGGCCGGTAAAATTCCGGGAGGATTCTTTAAGCGTGAAGGTCGTCCTTCTGAGGAAGAAACTCTAATTGCTCGCTTAATCGATCGTCCGATCCGTCCGTTATTCCCGGACGGTTTCACAAACGAAATACAAGTGATCATTACAGTGGTTTCCGTCGATCCTAACATCGAGCCGGACATCATCTCGATGATCGGTACTTCCGCCGCGCTTTCTATCTCAGGTATTCCGTTTAACGGCCCTCTGGGCGCCGCTCGTGTCGGTTACGCTAAGGGTGAGTATGTGCTTAACCCGAACATAGATCAGAAAGACGGCAGCCAGTTAGATCTTGTCGTAGCCGGTACTCAGTCCGCTGTACTGATGGTTGAGTCTGAAGCGCAGGCATTACCTGAGGAAGTGATGCTTGGCGCGGTTGTTTATGGTCATGATCAGCAGCAAGTTGTTGTTGACGCGATCAATGAATTTAAAGCTATGGTCGCTAAGCCTGAGTGGGACTGGGAAGCGCCGGCTCAGGATGAAAATTTAGCGGCGAAAGTTAAAGAGCTTTGTGAAGAAGACATGGGCGAAGCGTACAAAGTTACCGCTAAGCACGAGCGTCGTGATGCTGTCGCCGCGGTGAAAGCGGCCGCTGTTGAAAAAATCGTTGCGCAAAACGAAGACGCAGACGTCGCTAAGGTTGATGAATTACTCGTTAAGCTTGAAAAGAGCGTGGTTCGTGGTCGCATCATTCGCGGTGAACCCCGTATTGACGGTCGTGAGCCGGATATGGTTCGCGCGCTTAACGTTCAGGCCGGCGTTCTCCCGCGTACTCACGGCAGTGCGATCTTCACCCGCGGTGAAACTCAGGCACTGGTTGCCGCAACTCTGGGTACTGAGCGCGATGCGCAGAAGACAGACAGCATCATGGGCGAAACCACCAGCCGTTTTATGCTTCACTACAACTTCCCGCCGTACTCCGTGGGTGAAACCGGTATGGTTGGTTCGCCTAAGCGTCGTGAAATCGGCCACGGTAAGTTAGCATGGCGGGGTATTAACGCCGTTATGCCGACTGAAGCCGAATTCCCGTATTCAGTGCGTGTAGTCTCTGAAATCACTGAATCAAACGGTTCAAGCTCTATGGCTTCTGTTTGCGGTACTTCTCTGGCGCTTATGGACGCGGGCGTACCCGTCAAGTCCTCTGTCGCGGGTATCGCGATGGGTCTGGTTAAAGAAGGTGATGATTTTGTTGTTCTGTCTGACATTCTGGGTGACGAAGATCACTTAGGTGATATGGACTTTAAAGTAGCCGGTACCCGTGACGGTATCACCGCGCTGCAGATGGACATCAAGATCGAGGGTATCACGAAAGAGATCATGGACATCGCTCTGCGACAAGCGATGGGCGCTCGTATCCACATTCTTAATGTTATGGATTCGGCGATCGGTTCTCACCGTGAGGATATTTCTGATCACGCTCCGCGCATCACGACTATCAACATTAACCCGGAGAAAATCCGTGATGTTATCGGTAAAGGCGGCGCGGTGATTCGCCAGCTGACCGAAGAAACCAACACAACGATTGAACTTGATGATGACGGTACGGTTCGTATCGCCGCTACAAGCGGTGATGATACCCGCGAAGCGATTCGCAGAATCGAAGATCTGACCGCTGAAGTTGAAGTGGGTCGTATCTATAACGGTAAAGTGATTCGTATCGTAGATTTCGGGGCATTCGTTAACATTCTTCCCGGTAAGGACGGTCTGGTACACATCTCACAAATCAGTCAGGAGCGTGTCGCTAACGTGACTGACCACCTGCATATGGGTCAGGAAGTTAAAGTTAAGGTGATGGAAGTGGATCGCCAGGGCCGTGTTCGTCTTTCGATCAAAGAAGCGGCGGGAAAACCGGCGGCGGTAAAAAGCGCCGAGTAGTTCTGAACAATCGATCGGATTGATTAAACATCAAAAACTCGGTTGACCGCTTACAAGGGACGTGGCGCAAGAAAGTATACCAATTCTATCGTCACTCCCGCGAAAGCGGGAGTCCGGTTCCGGCGTCTTCGGTTAATCCGGGTAAAAGTCTCCGGATGACCGGCATACAAAACTGTCGTTATTTTTATTTCCCGAGTTCGCGGGTAAGTAGCTGACCATAAGTTTCTAACATTTTTTGATGTCCACCTTTAACACATTACAGCGTTGCAACTTCGGTTACATAGCTGAGGCTAGGCGCCTTCCGTTGCGCCTTGTACCGCGCTAAATCTGAACACTAAAATTCTGGAGAAACTTATCATCAGCTACTTATGACAAATGAAGCGTTGAAATTTTAATTGGTATTATTTTGAACCGCGACATTCCTGAATTGATTTAACTCATTTTAATTTATTGAAAAACAGGACAAGTATAATTCACCCGAAGAGTGAACCCCTGTATGTTCACAAGCTTGCTAAAACCGCTGCCGGCTGTATTGTAACTTTTGCGGGTAAAATATAAGAATAACTGCCTGCCGCGGACTGCGCCCCGCTGTTAACAAACGGAGTGACGACAGTTTTTTATGCCGGTAATTTTTTCTGCGCTTGAGAACGTATCCCGCTGAGCTTTTCGGGTTAAAAGGAAACTTTCGGTTCTCCTTTTTTGTCTGCTATAGTTGCTCAGTTTTCTAATTTTCAAAGGCTTTTTAGATGAAACTGAATTTGCGTGTGCCGTTAACTTTTTTATTCGCGGGATGGTTAACAGGTTGTGCGTCTACACAAAACAGACTGTTGTTTGAGCCTGTGCCGCCTAATTATCAGACAGAGCTTAATATCGCCAAGCTCAATGATATTCTGTCCACGGTCAAGTTAACCGAGCGGCAGCGTGCCCGCTTTCATTACGACCGTGGTGTGCTGTATGATAAAGTCGGTTTAAGGCTGCTGGCGCGTTATGATTTCAGACAGGCGTTAAAAGTGAATCCCAGACTGGCTGACGCCTATAACTTTTTAGGGATTTATTACACGCAGGAAGGCGATTTTGATAACGCTTATGAAGCTTTTGATTCAGTGTTAGAGTTAGCGCCGGATTATAATTATGCTTATCTGAATCTTGGTATCGCGCTTTATTACGGCAAGCGGTATAAGCTGGCAAGCCAAAATCTACGGCAATTTTACAAAGCGGATCCCCATGACGGCTATCGGGTGCTTTGGCAGTACATCGTTAATAAAGAAGTCAATGACAGTGACGCGTTACATACTTTAGAAAAACAACGTCGGCAGTTAAATCCAAAAGCATGGAGTACGGTGTTAGTTGATAATTACCTGGGTGAAATTTCTGATGCCGCGGTGTTAAAATATGCCGCGGAGAACTTAAGCCCTGAACGTTACAATGTTGAATACACTCAACGCCTTTGTGAGGCCTATTTTTATATGGCGAAAAAAGCCAGGGCTGAAGGTGACAGTCAAAAGGCGGTGGATTATCTGAAATTAGTGCTGGCAACCAATGTGCATGATTTTGTGGAATACCGCTACGCGGGTATCGAGCTGAGTCTTGCTGAGAAGGCGTTAAAGCACGATCGCTGAATTTCCGGATGTCAGTGGCTGACTGTAAATTCTTTTTGATTTTGTCATACCGGTGTAAGATCGGACCTGTGAAAACGACAGTTTTTACGCCGGCCATACAGTAGTTTTTATAATTAAATCATAAAGATATCTTAATCCGGCTCTCGCCGGAGTGACGAAAAACTTACAATCAGCTACTTAAGTACCTGATTGTAAGTTTTCTGACATTTTCTGATGTCCACCCTCAGCACATTGCAGCGTTGCAACTCCGGTTTCATAGCTAAGGCTATGCGTCCTCCGTTGCCTTGTTCCGCGCTAAATCTGAACACCAAAATTCTGAAGAAACTTATCGTCAGCTACTGATAATTCTGCAGGTCAATTCAGTCGCGTTAGGCTCGTTGTTTTCGCGCAGCACATCAAATACGGCTTCTGCAAATTTTCGTTTGGTAGGATTTTCGCAGGTTTGCATCCATGCGAAGCAAAGCTGAAAAAAACAACTTCTACCTTTATGAGCAAAATCAATATCTTCTATCAGACGCGGCTCCAGCCCCATTTTTGCCGCGACTTGTTTCCATAGTCTGACGGGATATCTTCAGTTTGATTAAGCATATCCGCGAGTTCAGGTCTTGAATTTCCAGATGACGGTTCGGCTAAAAGCCGCGGAAACTCATTATTTGAAGCGTCTGATTCAGGTTGCGGGTCGGTCGTCAGCGACAACAGTTCTAATTGTGTTTTTAAGCCTGATATTTTCGCGTCTTTCGTTTTAAGTTGAGATTTATTATCAGAGACCTCTTTTTTTGTTTCATATAAATCCAGTTCTAACTGCAACAGTTTAATTTCAGACTCTTTAAGCTGAGTTTCAAAATTACACTTCAAGCGTACCAACCCTGATTTAATATCGTCAACCTCCAGCTGAAGCCTCAAGTCAAGCGCGGTAAGCGCCGATTCAAGCCGTGTTTTAGTCACAGTATCAATCTTAGTCACAAACTCTTTAAGTTTTGCTTTAGAATAAACATTTTCATTCTGATTTTTAAGCACCGCCCCAAGCTGAATTTTAAGCGTTTGAAGCTGAGTACCAAGCTCCTGAAACTGAGCATCAAGCTCCTGAAGCTGAGCATCAAACTCCTGAAGCTGAACATCAAGCTCCTGAAGCTGAGCATCAAGCTCAATGACTTTAATTTTTATATCATGTTCCGGATTTTTTATATCATGTTCCGGCTCATAACACTTCGCCTGCTCAGTTCTGATTTTCTCTTCAGTCGTATGAATTTTCTGAATATGTGTTACTGTATTTTCAGGATGCGGTATATGTGATTCAGCTTGCGGGGGTAATTCGCTGAGGTAGCGCGGATTTTGTACTAATTCGTCTTTTATATGACCGGCTAACACGGAAAGTCGAATCTTTGACAATGCCTGACATAACGCATCCGCCGTCGCCGGATTATCAGTTGTCTTTATCCATAATCTCAGCATATCCATAGCAGCTGCTTCACCGCTTTTACTGTTGTATTGTCGTATCATGAGCAGTTCATTTTCATCTATATGAAGCTGCAGACCTACCTCAAACCATTTGGTAGCGATCTGACGAACCACATCATGATGGCATTGCAAAGCCTCTATTTTTACGGATGGTGAGGCTTGAGTATGGCCTGATGAGGCCGTAGCTGAAGATGCGTCATAAGTGTCTTCAGAATGAAAATATTCTGCGGGAATACCACGGGGCGATTGATCGATTGGTGTAGCCATGACTAACTCTTTTAAGTAAAAACCGGTTAACATAATCTGTTCAGAATAAGTTCTTCCGTCACGCCCGAGAACAGCACAAAACCGCCGGGCATCGAACGCCGGTTTTGACGTTCTGTTCGTGCGGGGTATCCGGCTGACGTTAAGATGCCTTTTGATATCTTGATATCGGCAATGTTAAGCGTTAATAAATCGGGAAGTTATTTCTGGTCAGTTTCGTACGGTAAAAAACCACTCATTGATTGTAAGGTTTCTCTTTGAATTTTTGCTGAACATAACGTTTGTTGCCTGAGCGACTGACTCAAAGTTTATCGTCAATCCGGGGATGGCCGGAGTGACGATAACGTAAAACCATTCCCCCTTCGGCGCAGGATTCACTGAATCAAATTGTTATCAGCGTTTAAATCAGCCGGTGATGTCGCGGGTAACGGAGGCATCTTTATGATTTCGCAGCAGACTTCTATTGCCAGTTCACATTCTCCCTCCTGATTTAGCGCGTCATAAACGGCTTTTGCCAGATTACGGTAATTACGTGCATCACGTCCGGTTGTTTGAATCCATTTTTGTATGACATCTGATAATTTTTGTTCTGCCGATTCCGATTTTTTACTGATTTCAATAGAAGAGATGTCAAACATATCAAATCCTAAGTGAGCGGCTATCACTTCCCAGTACGGGAATATTTTACTTTTGATAAGGGTGATATGCTCTTGATTTGCTAAGCTGTCTAATCCCCGGAGCCCCTGTTCATACAGGTCAAGAAAGGCATTGCCGGAAATCTTCCCCGGTTCAACCTTGCCGATTTCAGCGGCCGGAAGGGTTGAAGAATGAGATTTTGCGGCCGGATCAGAGCGCTCACTAAGTTGATGTTGGAGCGCTTTGTTTCTTGTTTTAACTTGTTGCATTTCCTCATTCAACTGCTGTAATTGTAATGTCAGTTCCTGATTTTTTTGTCTCGCCTTATACAATTCCTGAAATTTGATATTTAATAGATATTTCATTCGATTAATTTCTTGTACCGCATTCTGCAATTCTTGATTTTTCTTTTGAAGTCCTGCATCAAGCAGATACTGAAAATCATTTAATAAATCCTCATTTGTATTTTGTAGATTTGTATATTCCTGCTCCAGCGCTGTTCTGGACATCGCTCCTAAAGTTTCTGTGGATTCAGCGGAACGGCTGTCCGCGGGCGAATGAGGTTCTGCGCTAAGATAATTAGGATTGCTGACTAACTTTTTCTCTATTTCAGATGCCTCAGAATTAAGGCCGATATTTACTAAGGCACTGCATAAATCAGAAGATGTAGCGTTTTTTCCTTTTTGCTCTGTCCATTTGCGAAACACCGCATTGGCGGCTCCGAATGAGTTACTGTTATGATGAGTCATAATATTTTCAATTTCATGTTCATTAAGGCCAAGTTTACTCGCAAGCTGATGCCAGTGTGCCGCGACATGCGGAGTTACTTCTGTTACTAAATTCTCATATGAAACTGAAACGTCTACCAGCGGATAACAATAAACGTCAGTCCAACAGGCTGAGCCGGGCGGAGTTATAGATGATGCCATATTTTCACCTTGACTTAAGTCGGTTAACGTTGAACCTGAACGCTCAGCCGGATACGTTCTCAAGCCCAGAAAAAATTACCGGCATAAAAACTGTCGTAACTTCCGTTTGCTGATAGCAAGGCGTGGCCTGCGGCAGGCAGTTATTCTTCGCGCGAAAGTTACAACACAGCCGGCAGCGATTTTAGCAAGCTTATGAGCGTACAGTGGTTCATTCTGCGGGTGAGTTATACTGTCCCGCTTTTTAAATAAATTATAATGAGTTAAAGCAATTTACCGCGGTCAACAGACTTTTTAAGCTTTAACGCGGAAATTGAAAAGAACCGGACTGATTGCTTCGCACTCTTCCGCTGTCTGAGGTCATTGTAATCACGAATCTTGAATAGCGGCTGAATTCGAACAACATTCCCGTATGTTGTCTGCGGGAATCCGGTGACTTTCTTGTGATGCCGTGAGTAGCTGACGATAAGTTTCTTCGGAATTTTGGTGCTCAGGTTCGGTCGAGACATTGATTATTCCCGCTCCGAAAACAGGGAAAAATTTTACAGAAAGCTGATATCCGTGGCGCAACCGGCAAAGCAAGACGCTCAGAGATTGGCTCAATCAAGCCGGTGATATCAGTCTGGGATTAGCGGCAGATGCAGTGGTAACCAAGCTGGATTATTGGGTTGCAATGACAGACAAAGTGATTTCTCAGACACAACGCCGGGTTTTTAACGGTGAGAAAGTTCCGGCAACAGAAAAAATAGTCGTTATATTTGAGGCACATACAGACATTGTTGTCAAAGGCTCAAGAGAGACTCAATACGGGCATAAGTTAAATCTCACGACAGGAAAAAGCGGATTAGTGTTAGATGTTGTGGTCGAAAAGGGCTCTCCTGCGGTAGTGTTTAGAAATCTGTGTCATTTCGGTAAAATGTCAAAAACAGGAATGACATAATGACTCAAAATTTCGATTTCAATAAAGCTTTAGAACAACTTCAATCAGGTAAAGGTTTAACTGGTGCGGATGGTGTTCTCACCCCTTTAATCAAACAACTAACAGAAGCAGCGCTTAAAGCAGAACTTGATCAACATTTAGACTCAGATCTTGAGCCCAATCGAAGAAATGGTTTTAGTAAAAAAACCGTTAAATCTTCAGTTGGCGAATTTGAGTTAGAAACGCCAAGAGACAGAGCCGGCAACTTTGAGCCTCAGCTTGTCAAAAAAAATCAAACTAAGCTCTCTGATGAAATTGATCGTAAGATTTTGTCAATGTTTTCAATGGGTATGAGTTATCGTGATATCAAATCTCATGTGGCTGATTTGTATGGTTTAGAGCTTTCAGAAGCCAGTTTGACGGCTGTGACCGATCAGCTTATTCCTCAGCTCAAAGAATGGCAGCAACGCAGTTTAGACGAGGTCTATCCAATTATTTGGCTGGATGCGATTCACTATAAAGTCAAAGACAATGGTCGCTATGTCAGTAAGGCTATTTACACGATTCTAGGCGTTAATCTCGAAGGTAAGAAAGAGTTACTTGGCCTGTATCTTTCAGAGTCAGAAGGTGCTAATTAGTCGGTCATGAAAAACATCTAACATTCTGATCGCTAATAAAATATAGCTATTTGATACATTCAATTTCGACCAGAAATGATATAGTTAACCTATGGTTTCTGGTCGTTTTGGGTGCTAAAAATGCTCAAAGAAAGCCCGTCAAATTTACCTCACGACAGTCTGTTTAATATCACAGACCAACTTCTGCAAACTCACCCTTTACTCATTTTAGCTAATGCCTTTGATTGGCGAGCGTTGGAAGAAGAGTTCAAGCCGTTATACAAAAAATTAGGCCGTAAAGCGAAGCCAATTCGGTTGATGTGCGGTTTGCTAATACTCAAGCAACTTTACAAACTCAGCGATGAAGCCTTGGTCGATGAGTGGCTGATGAACGTGTATTTTCAAGTGTTTTGTGGTGAGACAGAGTTTCAAACAGCACGCCCTTGTGATGCCAGTGAACTCAGTGTTTTTCGTAAGCGCATCGGTGAAAAAGGCTGTGAAAAAATCTTTGCATTATCTGTGGCGCTACACGGTGACAAAGCCGAAGATGACACCGTGTACGTTGATACAACCGTCCAAGAAAAAGCCATTACTTATCCGACAGATAGCAAACTTGCCATCAAGGTGGTTAACCGACTCAATAAACTAGCCAAAGTATTTGGGATCAAGCAAAGACGTACTTATGTCAAAGAAGTCAAACAGCTACGCATTGACTGTCGAAGCTTTAGACATGCCAAAAATCGAAGCAAAGCCAGAAGAGCGTTAAAAAGGTTGCGTGTTATCGCAGGTAAGCTTTTAAGGGAGCTACAACGCAAACTTCCACAAGATGTCCTTGATTTACAAAAAGAGAATTTTTCCAATTATGAAAAAGCCATTACACAGCAACGTAAAGATAAAAATAAGATTTACAGTCTTCATGAACCCGATGTTTACTGCGTAGGGAAAGGCAAAGACCATAAGCCATACGAGTATGGTAAAAAGGCTTCTGTCGTGCTCACAGAGCAGAGTCAATTAATCATTGGTGTCGCCAGTCATGACGAGCATGAACACGACTCAAAATTGCTTAGACCTGCACTTGACCATGCCCATAAACACCGAAAGAGTAAAATCACTACAGCCGTTGTAGATAAAGGCTATAAAGGGTGTATGCAGTATGTTGACCAAGAAGTTGTTATCCCTAGCCGGCCATTAAAACGGGACTCGCAAGCAAAGAGAAAACGCAAAAGTGAACTCTGTAAAAAACGGGCAACAATTGAACCAGTAATCGGGCATTTGAAGAGTGATTTTAGGCTGTGTAAGAACTGGTTAAAGGGCAGTGTTGGCGACTCAATAAACCTTCTAATGGCTGCGTGTGCCTGGAACTTGAGAAAGTGGTTAGCCATTTTCTTTTTGCTCGAAAAAGATGGTGAGTTTTGGCTATTTTGTAGTTAAATTGATGCGAAATATAAGAAATGTTGCTTTTGGGTACGGATCTGAATTTTGCGTAAATCAGATGCCGTACATTTTAAATCTTGAAGTTATGTTTTTCAGTACCGACTAATTATTGGCTTTCGGTACTGACCGATCTTCATAATCGTGGTGTTAAGGATATCTTAATTGCTTGTGTTGACGGGTTAAACGGTTTTCCTGAAGCTATTGCCAGCATTTACCCGGAGACAGAAGTTCAGCTTTGCGTAATTCATCAGGTACGCAACTCAATGAAGTATGTGGCATCTAAGCATCAAAAGGCGTTTATGGCTGATTTAAAGCCGGTTTACAGAGCGACAAGTAAATCGGCTGCTGAAACGGCTTTAGATGAGCTGGAAAACAAATGGGGTAGCCAGTATCCAATCGTTATCGACTCTTGGCGCAGAAAGTGGGAGAACTTGTCCGTTTACTTCAAATATCCAGAATATGTACGTCGAGTGATTTACACGACCAATGCGATTGAAGCCGTACATCGCCAGTTTAGGAAACTCACCAAAACAAAAGGGGCATTTCCAAATGAAAACAGCTTGCTAAAATTGCTTTATGCGGGAATATTGAATGCCTCTAAAAAGTGGACAATGCCAGTCCAAAATTGGAGGCTAGCATTGTCACAATTTGCAATCCATTTTGAAGGCAGATTGGATAACGTATTAGAAATTTAGAATTTAGGCTGACACAGAATTTTGAACGCCCTCTCTCCTGCTGATAGTGACAAATTGTGCCCAGTGATAGAGCGGCAAAAAAATTGGGTGCGGCTCTTTTAGAACGACGAATCTAGCCGCACTTCTCCAGCCTAAAACGCGCTACTTGCTTCTCATGGTTAGTTCTGATCCTTTGTTGTACATCTGGATCTTCAAGAGTCTCTAAAGGTTGGCCTTGACCCATCCAGTAAAACTTTTTACCAATTACTGTATTGTCTTCACCTTTTTCAAAAGTTTTTGCTTCTTCGAATAGATCTGGGTGCTTTTCCATTAGCTTTAACCATTCAATCTTTCTTTGGTAGAAGCAGAAAGTACACCCTGAGCGAGAACGCCAATCATAATAGGCTGGAAGTTCTAGACAGTTTCGTTGAAGAATGTTCTTAATGTCACTTTTTACAATGCCGTCTTCCCTAAGGGACGTCGCAGAAGAGTTCATACCAAATATGCCGTCACTCCAGCGAAAGCTGGAGTCCGTTTTCTTTGGTTAATTTTGCAAAAGTCGCTTTATATCTGCTTTCGCAGGTATGACAATTGAAGTGCTGAAATTTAAATTGGTATCTTATGAACTGCCAGATCCCTAAAGGGGAACACAGATGTAATTGGTTTCTCGATGGTCATATAACCAGTACGCTCAGGCTCATCAGCTCTGATACCCACATAGTTCATGATCTTGTAACCGTCCTTAATGAAACCATCTACCCATCTTTCGAACGGCTTTAGTTTCATTTGGACTGTACACCATCTATCTCTTTGTGAAGGGAGGTAATTACCATGCTCTTTCAATAAACTTGAGAATTCTTTCTCTCCACGACCTTCGATTCCATTCAGAGAACGTGAATTTAAACGATGAATATAACCAAGTTTTTCTTCAAGTTGATCAATAAATTCATTGGTTTCAGGTAACTCGTATCCAGTATCTGTAAAGAAATACTCAACATCTAAATCAGGTCGAGTTTCTTTCACATAAAGTGCCAATGCACTGCTATCTTTACCGCCCGACAGACCAAGTACGTGTTTCACTTTTTCAGGCATTTTCTTTAGTTACCTCATTCTCTTCCATTAACTCAGTTAACATACTGGTGAGTACTGTTAACCGATCATCCTTTGATATTGTACCTAACTTTTCACTTAATTGATTTGTCATATCTGTGATGTCTTGCTCATTACCTGCATCACTTTTTACGTAGGCGGTGTACTCTTTATAATTCCCTTTACTATCAGATGTAATAAAAGCTAAAGGTTTAGAGCCTGTTTCATAACTGAACTTACTAAATGACTCAATTCGTCTAAATTGAACACAAAGGTTTAACAGCTCATCGAAACCATTTCTTAAATGCTTATCAGTCCAGTTTCTCTCAGGTACGCCTGCGGCTAGGTTTATCAAAGGTTCAAACTTGGCTTTCTTGTCAATGAACTTGATTAAACGCAGTGCTAGTTCTTTTACGTTTGGTCATTGAGCCGCTTTAGCTACTCTTTCGCAGCGTGCTTTTAGTTCATCATCAAATTCAACAGAAAGGTTTGATTTAATAACTTCTTCAAATCCCTTAATAGCATACTGTGCTGAGCGGATAAGTCCTCAATAGCGGTTTTCAAACTATGAGCTAACTTAGCATCAACATCTTTACTCTCTTTTGAAAGACCAAAAATTTCAGGTAGATCGTGCAAAATCAATTTATATGGGTCATTCGCTGAAATAACTTTATTTCTGAATGCTCTGGCTTCTCTTGTTAGGCCTGAAATTGATGATTGAGAAGAAAGGTCTTCACCACTGGTTTTTTTAACCCAAGCAGGTAAACCATGAACAATTTTTACAATATGCTTGGCAATGCCCAGAATATTGTCATTACCTTGCTGATTTCCAACGGTGGCTTTAGCTAAGGTATCCAAAAGATGCGTTTGAATTTCTGAAATCTCGTAATAACGAACACCAGCTTCTTTAGGATGCTTATAGATTTTAGTTACAAGCTCTTCGTCTAATTCAATTCAGGAATGAAAATAAACTGCTGAGTAGAGTCATAATCATAAAACGCGATTTTTCCTTCTAAAGACTTTAGAAGTGCAAGAGCATAAAGACGGCATAAACCTGTCGTTAATCCGAACGGCGGCTTCATCCATTGGTCGTATAAGTCATCAATAGTGACCATTTTGTCGCTATTTTTAATGAAATTAAAACCATGCTGCCAAAGGGCATGCATATCTGGATTATTTTTTATTGCTTCTTTCGACCACTCACTTGGAAAACCAAAGCCTTCTTCAGTTTCACAATGCCAGCCTTTATTTTGAATACAGGCTAAGTACACACCTTTTTCTGGCGGGAATGAGTCCTTATCAAAACCTAAATCTTCAACATCACCATTTTTAAGCATGGCGTTCATTAGCTTGCGGATGGCACTATTCGCACTACCTGATGGCTTGGTTCTGTTTACAAGCTCATTGATGACTTTAATATAAGAGCCATTTTCAAGTTTAAATACTTTATCTGCTGCTTCTGAAGTAACTTCAGATAATCTTGAAAGCCTTACAGCTGTCTCTTGATCAGATCTCAAAGCATTTCACCATCAGCTAGCATTTCTTTTGCTGTCCGATATCCTACAACATAAGATTGAAGGGTTCTCCAGCCTTCCCGGATTGTTTCCCAACCTGCGATACCCGTACGTTTGGTGTCTGTAAAACCGCCCGGTTTTGCGAGCGATTGATAAGCCCATTTCAAGCTTGGCACATCTTTGATTTTCCAGTTCATTAGCCGCTTCGGCTAACCCTTTTTTACGTAAATAATACGGGATAGTTATTGCCTCCCTTAATTGCAGCAACCGAACACCGATAAAAGCGAGAATCGATAACGCTCTTTCTAAGTTTTTGGGGTCAGTCATCCTCTGACGCCCGGCACCGGCGCCTGTTTTCCACGCCTTATGGAAATCTTCAACTCGCCACCTTGCGGTATAAATATCAATAACACGCAAGGCCTGCGATAAGGTTTCTGCAGCCTCTGTTGTCAGCAACACCCAACGCAACGGCTCTACATCTTTTTTTGAGGTTTTCTCTTGAGCATAAACCAGGTTAACCGGCTTCATCTCACCCTCAGACTTCAGGGTGACTGTCGCCGCTTTTACCGTCAATTTGGCTTTTCCGGCTTTTCGATTAACGGGTTTCCCTTTACTGTCTTTCATTCCTTTTTGCGGGATATCTATCGTGTATGACCCCAGCTCCGGCTGGGTTTCAAGATATTCAAATAAGGGTAAGTCAGACTCAAGGATCTTTCTGTTGTGCTTCGCCCGCACGACAAAACGTTCATTACGGGCTTGTTTATCTCGCAGATAGCTTTGTATGTCCGCCTCTCTGTCACAGACCGAAATAACCCGGGACATAGTGTCACCCAGGCGTCGGCGGCAAAAGTGCGACGCATCCGCCCATTTACCGCTTTCTTTTTCATCGGCATCTTCCGGATTATTAGGACGACGCCACCAGTCCTGGTGAATAAGCCCGATTGTTTTGGTGGTAAAAGCATCTAATAACAGTGTTGAATGAATCCACCATCCACGGGATTTATCTTTAACACTCCCAGGTTTCCCTGGCTCTGAGGCGGCCTTATGTTTAAAGCTGGCTGAAGTCGTATCATCTCCGGTGAAACATTATCATTGTGAATCAACCGGTAAGCCCCTTCCTGCTTAGCTTCGTCTCCCTGACAGGACAAAGCGATAGACTTCCCGCTGCAGCGAGCCATATCAGCAGCGGTTTAGACTAGTCTTTCAGTTCTTCTGGAATCACCAAGCTTTGCATTTTGAAAGTGGCCTTGCGCCCATTGTTTATGATCAAAAATTGACATTATTCGCTACTCTTTGTGAAGGAATTTCTTGATCAGATCAACGGGTTTTAAAGTAAACATCTGGCGAACACCGTCTAGCGCTTGGCGAAATTCCAAGGCATTAACGGCTCCAGGTCGGTAGGATTTTTTACGAGTTCTTCAAACAAGAAAATGATGTAGTCATAAACATTCACGCCATTGGCTTTTGCGGTTTCCACCAAGCTGTAAAGCATTGCGCTGGCGTTAGCACCACACGCTCCGTTTGTGAGAACATCCAATTTTTGCGTCCGATAACATAAACTTTATTGGCTCGCTCAGCTAGGTTGTTGTCAATATTCAATCTGCCATCCTCAAGGTAGCGCACCAGCTTATCCCATTGATTCAGGCAATACCTGACCGCCTTACCGGGTGCGGATTTCGGCAAGGTCTGGTTGACGGCTTTATCCAGCCATTTCTTAAAGGCTTCGAGTATTGGCTTAGACTGCTGCTGCCTGACTCGATATTTCTCAGCCGCTGATTTACCTTTGAGCCTCGATTCAATCGCGTACAGTTTTTGGATATAACTCAGCCCCTGATCCGCTTTGCCTGTTTTCCCTTCCGGCTGTATTTTTATTGCCTTCACAAAACCACGGCGGCCGTGTGACCAGCACCCTACAAGCTTGGCTTGGGTTTTCTCATAAGCCTGATAACCATCGACTTGAAGATAGCCTTTGAATCCGTCTAAAAAGTCCGCGGTACACCGGGCCTTGCGGCTGTCATGATAGTCAAATAACACGATGTGCGGCGGACTGTTTTCGTGAGTATTTTCCGGCGGTGAATCCGCGCCACAGCAGTAAACCCACATGTAACAGTTCGTTTTATCAACATTGTTGACCGTGTGCGTGGTCTCATCGGCAAAAATGTGGTCTTGTTTCAGTAAGATCCGGTGCCGGTAGCCGATAATCGGTTTGCAAAAATCACCGCATTTGAGCATCCGTTCACTCATGGTTTTATGGCTGAGCTCAATATCAAGCTGCTTCAGCATCATTGACTGGCGATAATAGCGGTAAACTGAACTGATATTTATTGGTAATGATAAAGCTGAGCAAGCTCGGGGTGGCGATGCCTTTGTCTATCACACATTTGGGCATTTTTTGCTGCTTGATGTGGTTTTCGGTGCCGTGCTGTTCGCAGTGTGAGCAGGCATATTTAGGACGGACGTGCTCGATAACTTTCAGCTGAGCCGGGATGATTTCCAGCTTTTCACTGATATCCTCGCCGATTTTATGAAGCTCGTGCCCGCGACAGCCGCGGTGCTTGTCATCGACATCATGGATAACCGTTTCTCTCGGCAGGTTTTTGGGTAACGGTTGGCGTTTTGGTTTCCTACGCTCATAAGTGATGGTTTGAGTTTCATCGTTATCCCCGTTATCGCCGGTTTCATCGGGATCTAAAAGGGCTTCCGCTTCGTTAAATAAGTCACCTTGCTGCGGGCATTGCTCTGAGCAGCGACCAAACTTATCGTGCTTCATTAAGCGCAACTGCTCCCGGAAATTGGCTAAAGCTTCCTTAAGCTCAGCGATTTTTCGGTCTTTTTCTTTGAGTTGATTATCCTTGACGGTGAGCTCAGTATCTTTTTGGGTTAACCGCTCCGCATCCGCTTCGATTTTGCGGCGAAGTTGCTTAATCAGCTTGAGTCTTTCCGGCACCATTCTGCGCTCCGCGAGTAATTGGGCTTGCAGCTCGGCGACGGTATCAGGAAGTGGCACATCAACAAACATTTTCATGAGTTCAGCTCCTTAACCAGCGTTGTCCTGAGTCACTTTTTTTTGGGATTTTTCGACACGGACAAAAGCGGAAGGCTGAGCCTGTTGGTGTACCGTTGAAAACTGGTGCAATCGGTAATGTTGAAGGTAGAAATCTCTGGCACGGATGTTTTGCTGCGCGCAAAACTCAGACACAGATAACCCCGAAGCGTGTTGAGCTTCAATGAGCCGCGGCCAGTCATCAGAATGTGGAAAATGCATTATTAAACTCCGATATGTTAAGACGGAGCAATAATGGCGGGAGGAAATAAACACAAAATACGGGGTTTGGCAGATGCTTAGAACGCCAGGCAAGCTGGTGATTGAATATGGGGTGAAAGTCCCCTCTGAGTAAGACCTAACCACTCGCTCAGACCTTTAGCTATGCGCAACAGCGGGTAACTTCTGTTGTGAAGTGTTAGCGAAGGCACTCGCAGGCCAGCCATTGAGCCACGAAATTGCTATGGTGAGAGCGGTGATGCTGTTAAGCAAAGCAGAAACCAACAACAGTTATGACGCTATCGGTGAGTCATACACTGTGCCTTCCGGGGTCGGAGAACCTGTGCATGCGAGGAAATTCATCATACGGAACCTGGGAGATCCCAGAACAGTCCCCAAGTTTGAGCATGTTGGGGAGATTTAACTGAAGCTGTTTAAGACAAGGTTAAGCTGAGTTTTAGGAAGTCGGACGAGATCATAGTATCGAGGAAGTAAATGAACAAAACAGGTAACAATGCAATGCAGCGGAATTTACGGAGAAAAGGATCTCGACCAAGGGGAACAGCCAACAGTGCGACCGTAGCCAGACACAGAGCCGGAATAATACGACGATGCGTCTGCTGGCTGTGCGAAATTCAGCAAGAAAGGATAAGAAGCAACAGTTTAACAACCTCTTTAACCACATAAATGGTGAGTTGCTAAAACAAAGCTTCCTAGAATTGAAACGGAACTCAGCGCCAGGGTGCGACGGAATTACCTGGACGGACTACGCGGTAAAACTCGATGAAAACATTGAGGAACTGTGTAACAGGTTACAATCCGGCAGGTATAGACCTAAGCCCGCAAGGCGTATATTTATACCCAAGGAAGACGGAGCGCAAAGAGCACTGAGTGTGATATGCGTAGAGGACAAGCTTGTTCAACAAGCTACGGTTACGGTGTTGAACCAAATTTATGAGACGGATTTCATGGGTTTCTCGTACGGTTTCAGACCCGGACGAAGTCAGCATGATGGACTGGATGCGCTTCATATCGCAATCATGAAGAGAAAAGTAAACTGGGTTAGGGTTCCAGAAGTACCAGGATGCTCAGGAATGCCTCGCATCACTAATAAAACGGCTAAAAGTCTTCGGGTTACAAGTTCACCCCCAAAAGACAAAATTGATACGCTTTGGGCGCCTTGCGCCACTGCAATGTGCGGAAAAGCCATCAAGAGGGAAACCGGGAACATTCAACTTTCCGGGTTTTACTCATTATTTGGGGCGAACGAAAGCTGGAAAGACCATAGTCATGCGGAAAACGACGCGCAAAAGGAAAATCTCACGGTTAAAGGCCGTAAAGCAAGAGCTCAGAAAACGACTTCACGATAAGCTCTGGCAAACAGGGAAGTGGTTGAGACGAGTGGTACAGGGTCACATCAATTATTACGGTGTTCCGTTCAACTCGAAAAGTATCGGCCAATTTGTCGAAGAAGTTAAGAGACTGTGGCTCAAGAGCTTAAGGCGTCGAAGCCAGAGGCACAAAATGCCGCGGGATAGATTCATCGTCTATATAAATCGGTGGTTAGAGACGTTGCGATTTAAATTTTACCGCAATAGTATAGTTGAGTTCTTAAAATCGTTTATGTTGCTGCCAGATGTCTACTTCAATTTACATTTCTAGCGAGTCCAAACGGATAATCAAACTTGCCTCAAATAAACTTCACGGAATGGAAAAAAGAGTCTTTATGGCTGAAGTGTCTAAAACGTTCTGCTGTGGGAGTCCTAGATTAACGGAAACGGAGTTTGGCTGGGGGAGAAAAGCTGTAGAACTTGGGCTTCATGAGCTGGAAACCGGGTTTGAATGCTTTGGGCATTATGAAGGAAAGCATAGAAGTGAGGAGAATAATCCTCAGCTGGAGGTAGATATTCGGGCGTTAGTCGATCCAGAGTCACAAGCTGATCCAAAATTCAAAAATTCATTTGCTTACACTCGAATTACAGCTAAAGGTGTTCGTAAAAAGCTGATTGAGGAAAAAGGCTGGGATTCAGAAGAGTTACCAAAAGAAAGAACGATTAATGACATTTTGAATCGACTCGGTTACAAACTGAAGCGAGTTCAAAAAACCAGGCCACAAAAAAAATTCCTGAAACAGACGCCATCTTTAAAAATGTAAATAAAATTAAAAAAGAAACAGCAGGGAATAAAAAAGTTATCCGTATAAGTATAGATTGCAAAGCCACGGTTAATTTGGGTGAATTTTCTCGACACGGTCAATCCGGAGGGATTAATGCGGTGCAAGCTTTAGATCACGACATGGATGTAAAAGATAAGCTTATCCCGTTCGGAATACTGAACCTGGAAAACGACCAGCTTCATGTGTTTTATGGTAACTCAAGTAAAACCAGCGACTTCATTTGTGACGCTTTAGAGTGGTGGTGGAATTTAGTTAAAGACGAACATCCAGAGGTAGAGGAGCTGGTTATTTTTTCAGATAATGGCCCAGGAAATAGTGGATGCCGGACTCAGTATCTTTTTAGATTAAAACAGTTTAGTGAAAGATCGAAACTGAGGATTCACAACGTTTACTACCCACTTTATCACAGCAAATATAACCCAATTGAGCGGGTTGCATATTCTCGCCTAACGTGATCAAAAATTCCTGCCCATCGTGATCGCATATTCTTGCCTAACTGTGATCAATAATTCTTGCTTTATCGTGAACAAATTTCGTCCAAAACAGGAATCAGCGATCACGATGCAAGAATTGGTGATCACGACCCACAAGAACAACTTCAGAGCATTGTTTCTTTAACTACCATTTTCTATTTAAACCAAATGGATAATGGTAATGGCAACTAAGAGATTAACAGTGCGAAATATAAGAGAAATTTTACGGCTCGGTCTTGGTGCCCAGCTGACACTACGTCAAATACATAGCAGCACAAAGTCGAGTGTTGGAGCTGTACAGAAAGTTCTTTTCAAAGCAAAAGCATTAAAATTGAGCTGGCCTTTACCACCAGAGCTGGATGATTCAACTCTGGAAAAGCTTTTTTATTCAAAGCCTGAATCGACTCAACATATAAAATGCCCATCAACCGACTGGGCTGAAATCCATTTAGAGCTCAAGAAAAAAGGGGTCACTAAACAACTGTTATGGGAAGAGCATGTACAGCAAAATAAAGATTGTTACTACAGCTATTCTCGATTTTGCTATCACTATTCAACGTGGAAGAAGAAACAGCAACGCTCGATGAGGCAAGTTCACAAAGCGGGTGACAAACTATTCGTCGACTACGCTGGCCAAACGGTACCTATCGTCTGTGCCTCAACAGGTGAAGTAAAAACAGCTCAGAGGGCGTTCAAAATTCTGTGTCAGCCTAAATTCTAAATTTCTAATACGTTATCCAATCTGCCTTCAAAATGGATTGCAAATTGTGACAATGCTAGCCTCCAATTTTGGACTGGCATTGTCCACTTTTTAGAGGCATTCAATATGCCCGCATAAAGCAATTTTAGCAAGCTGTTTTCATTTGGAAATGCCCCTTTTGTTTTGGTGAGTTTCCTAAACTGGCGATGTACGGCTTCAATCGCATTGGTCGTGTAAATCACTCGACGTACATATTCTGGATATTTGAAGTAAACGGACAAGTTCTCCCACTTTCTGCGCCAAGAGTCGATAACGATTGGATACTGGCTACCCCATTTGTTTTCCAGCTCATCTAAAGCCGTTTCAGCAGCCGATTTACTTGTCGCTCTGTAAACCGGCTTTAAATCAGCCATAAACGCCTTTTGATGCTTAGATGCCACATACTTCATTGAGTTGCGTACCTGATGAATTACGCAAAGCTGAACTTCTGTCTCCGGGTAAATGCTGGCAATAGCTTCAGGAAAACCGTTTAACCCGTCAACACAAGCAATTAAGATATCCTTAACACCACGATTATGAAGATCGGTCAGTACCGAAAGCCAATAATTAGCACCTTCTGACTCTGAAAGATACAGGCCAAGTAACTCTTTCTTACCTTCGAGATTAACGCCTAGAATCGTGTAAATAGCCTTACTGACATAGCGACCATTGTCTTTGACTTTATAGTGAATCGCATCCAGCCAAATAATTGGATAGACCTCGTCTAAACTGCGTTGCTGCCATTCTTTGAGCTGAGGAATAAGCTGATCGGTCACAGCCGTCAAACTGGCTTCTGAAAGCTCTAAACCATACAAATCAGCCACATGAGATTTGATATCACGATAACTCATACCCATTGAAAACATTGACAAAATCTTACGATCAATTTCATCAGAGAGCTTAGTTTGATTTTTTTTGACAAGCTGAGGCTCAAAGTTGCCGGCTCTGTCTCTTGGCGTTTCTAACTCAAATTCGCCAACTGAAGATTTAACGGTTTTTTTACTAAAACCATTTCTTCGATTGGGCTCAAGATCTGAGTCTAAATGTTGATCAAGTTCTGCTTTAAGCGCTGCTTCTGTTAGTTGTTTGATTAAAGGGGTGAGAACACCATCCGCACCAGTTAAACCTTTACCTGATTGAAGTTGTTCTAAAGCTTTATTGAAATCGAAATTTTGAGTCATTATGTCATTCCTGTTTTATGACATTTTACCGAAATGACACAGATTTCTAAACACTACCACAGCTCAAATTTTTGTCGCTGTGCTTGGTGCTTCAAATTACACCTATGTTGAAGCTACCCATACACAATCATTACCAGACTGGTTAGAAAGTCATGTCAGGGCTTTTGAGTTCTTTGGCGGTGTTCCGAAAATCGTGATACCCGATAATCTTAAATCTGGTGTCAGCAAGGCTTGTCGATACGATCCTGAACTCAATCCCGCTTATCAACAATTGGCTGCGCATTACAATGTGGCTGTTATCCCCGCCAGACCTTACAAACCCAAAGATAAATCAAAAGCTGAAGTCGGTGTGCAAATCATTGAACGCTGGATATTAGCTAAGCTCAGACATCAAACCTTCTTCTCGCTTGGTGAGCTTAATCGGTGCATTAAAGCCTTACTAAAAGAAGTGAATCAAAAGCCCTTTAACTCGATGCTGCAGTTTTTAGAGCTTGATAAAAAATTGATTTAGCTATAGGTCAAACTACTGCTGCGACTCCATGCTAAGGCATCCGAAGCATAATCAGCATCACAACAGCAGTCTGAAGTGTTAGAGTGAACTCAAAGCTTATACTCGTCAAGCAGTTCATTATGTTTATTCGTAGCCTTTCAATTGTTACTCAATTTTTTGATGCATTAAATGTTTCGTTATCCTTGATTAAACCCTCATTAAAATTAACAAGAACTCAAAAAATAGTATTAGGAGCGATGATCACTGGAGTTATCATGACTGAGGCTTTGAACTGGGCAGCTTTTGAACGGAGAAGTTTAGGCGTTTTCAAGTCAACGGGCTTATGCTGGATATTCTACAAAGCTAAAATCCCTTGGCAGTACCTACTTCAAGCGAGTATTTGCAATATATTCAAACATTATCAATTAACAAACGGCCATTTAGATATTGATGATACCCATAAACACCGAGCTAAAAAAACGACTTGTATTGCAGGTGCACATAAAATCAAAGACAAACCGACAGGTGGGTATATCAATGGGCAAGAGCTGATATTCATGGTACTTGTCACCGATACGGTAACCTTTCCAGTTGGGTTTAGGTTTTATACCCCCGATCCGAATCTCGCCATTTGGAGCAAACGGGATAAAGAGCTGCAACGACAAGGTATCGCTAAAAAAGAGCGACCACAAAGACCCATGCCTGACCATGTTAACTATCCGACTAAACAAGCGCTTGCACTAGAAATGCTAAGAGAATTTACCACCGCCTTTCCAAACTTTAAAATCAAGAGCGTATTAGCCGATGCATTATATGGGACTGCTGATTTCATGGATAAAGCTGAAGAAATCACTCATCACGCTCAAATAGTCAGTCAATTAAGAACAAATCAACGAGTGAGCAGCAAGAACTCAAAAGCACGAGTTGATACCTATTTTAATCGTCAAAAAGGTGTTGAACTTCAACTGTCTATTCGCGGTGGTGAAGAGAAGAAAGTCACCATGATGGCTGCGAGGCTATATGTTAATGCGCATAGTAAACGGAGATTTGTTGTGGCGCTAAAATATGAAGGAGAAGAAGAATATCGTTACTTGATCGCTAGCAATATGTCATGGCATCACCATGATATAGCAAGACTTTATACATTAAGGTGGTTAGTAGAGGTTTTTATCCAAGATTGGAAAGCTCATTGCGGTTGGAACAAGTTGAGCAAACAGCAAGGTGTCGATGGTTCGGAGCATGGCCTGATCTTAAGCCTTCTGTGCGAGCATTTACTGTTGCAACATCCTGAGCAGTCTGTCCGGCTTAAAAACAAACACCCTGGGATGCCTGTGGGTTGCCTAATTGAACGCCTAAAAGTTGAAGCGCTTGTTGCTACGATTCAAGAAGTGGTATGTGCCAATGATCCAAATGCAGCATTAGAGAGCTTAATTACGGCACTCCATGATTCCTTACCAGAACGAGACTCTAGCAGGCATATGGCAGGTAGAGATTTAGGTCGTCAGGAAGAAATTCCTTCATTAAAATCCCATGCAAAAACATTTCAGAATATGGGTTATGCTGCATGATTGTCAATTAAGAAAAACTGCAGCATCGAGTTTAAGCAACTAGATGGTTGCAGACAAAGTTTATTTGAAAGCTTGGATAAACCGGCGTTAGCACCACTTCCCAAGCTTCCTTACCATTATGTTGACATCAAATCCGCTAAAATTGGCATCGACTATCACGTCAAATATGATCGCCACAATTACTCCGTTCCTCATCATCTTGTTGGTGAAAAAGTTGAGCTACACGTAAGTGACAAGCGGCTAGGCGTTTACTTCAAAGGTAAAGCCATTTGTCACCACATCCGTAAGCATCGACCGGGGGCAACAACTGAACCTCAACATATGCCAAAGCGCCATGAGAAACACCATCAATGGAACCCTGGTCGCTTTTTAAACTGGGCAAGCAGTATCGGCTCAGAGGTGACAAAATGGATCAAGCATCAACTTGATAGCCGAGCACACCCAGAGCAAGCCTATAACTTGTGCTTAGGTGTATTAAATCTCTCTAAAACCTACTCAAACGAACGCCTGAACAACGCTTGTGCTATCGCCAACAAACATAAGCTTTATCGATACCGAGAAATCAGCAATATCCTCAAAAGTAACCAAGACAAGCTGGCTAACAGTAAGCAGCAAAGCTTCGACTTACCTCAACACCACGAAAATGTTCGTGGCTCAAAAGCCTTTCACTAAGGAGTGATTATGATGATCGAGCCTTTAATCGCACAACTACGTCAGCTGAAATTATCAGGCATGGCACAAGCGTTAACCAGCCAGCAAGAACAATTAGGTCATTACGGTGATTTATCGTTCGAAGAACGGTTGCAATATATCGTTGAAAGAGAATCTCTTTACCGAGATAACCGGAAGCAGCAACGACTGCTACGCAGTGCCAAACTCAAATTAAGCGCAACGGCCTCAGAAATCGATTACCAGCATCCAAGAGGACTGAAACGCAGTCAGATGGCCGGACTTATCCAGTGTGAATGGATAAGCAAAGGACAAAACACTTTGCTCACAGGGCCATGTGGTTGCGGTAAAACCTATTTGGCTTGTGCACTCGGACACAGTGCTTGTCTTAAAGGTTACAGCGTTCGCTACTACAGGCTATCACGATTACTACTGACACTTTCACAGGCAAAAGCTGATGGCACATATCAGAGGCTGTTAAAAACCTTAGCCGCAACCAATTTACTTATCATCGATGACTGGGGACTAGAGCCGCTTACAGCGGCTAACCGTAGTGACTTAATGGAAATCATGGACGACCGACACGAAACAAACTCAACCATCATGATAAGCCAATTACCAACTGAGCAGTGGCATCAAGCTATCGGAGATAACACACTAGCTGACGCCATTTTAGATCGGTTAATGCATAACGCTCACCGACTGAAATTAAAGGGTGAATCCATGCGAAAAAAAGAGGAAATCTTGACTGATGGTGATCAAATAGACTAGAAATGCATGTAGGTTGATGCTCTGAAGTGACAAGTGATCACGATGGGCAGGAATCAGCGATCATATCCGCAGGAATACGCATCCGGTATAGATATCTTGGTTATCGAAGATTTTATCGTCGAAAGATCTCTCCTCAGTGAGTTATTCACCATGGTAGCTGGTGAAGAAACCAAGCGCCTACAGCCAGCGAAAAAAGACGATGTCTTTACCAAGAAATCCAGTGACGGTGTATATACCTTTATTTAAAAGCACTTGCGAAAAAAAAGAGTCAGATAGATATGAGTTTACGTGATAATGAAAACAACATCAGCCAACAAACCGCTGCGTTTTTGTCAAATGGCGGTTTGGCCATCGCACGCAAGTTGCAAGCGTTAAATACAAAAGCTGAATTAAGCAAGGCAATTGAAGTCACAGCCGTTGAGCATTTAAAACCACAAGCCATAGGTCCATGGCAGGCCGAACAACAAGGTGATGTGTATCGCTACGTTAGACAAGCGTCTGATGAATCTTTGTGGTGGGAGTCGACCAGAGAAACCATCGAGCCTAAACGTGATGGTGTTGCTCGTGTTTGTGTTTTGGGAGAATCTGCAGCTGCGGGTATGTTCTATACTCCACACTATTCACCGGCGATTGCGCTGCAAAAGTACTTGCAACAGGATGGTAAGCAAGATTTTGAAGTGGTCGATTTGACCAGAAACTCGCTGGGTTTCGAACAACTTAACCAAGTCATGGCCGATGTTTGGGCGTTAAAACCAGACTACGTGGTCATTTATGCCGGCAACAACTGGTTCGCTGGACTTGAGATCACCGCCGACAGCGACTTAGACGGTCGTGCTTGTTATGGCCAGGAAATGGAAAAAGCCAATCTACAGGGTGCTGTTGATTCTTATCGTCAGCAAATGAACAAACGTGCCGAAGTATTTGTTGACCATCTACAGGCGTTGAGTAAACGAGACGGTTTTAAGCCATTAGTAATCATTCCAGCGGCCAATATGGCAGATTGGGAGCGTGCCTCACCGGTGCCGTGGTTGGAAAATATGAAAACGGCATCTTGGTATAACAACTACAACCAAGCCTGCACCGAGCTTGAAAACGGTCAATTCCATCAGGCCCGTGCAATCGCAAAGTCGATGCTAAAAAGCGACGGTGGTCTTTTTCCTGCTTCAAATCGATTGATGGCCAAAGCCTTGATTGGTTTAGGCAGAGAAGAACAAGCGCTGGAATATATTGAAAAAGAACTGTTTTTGACCAATTGTTTTGACAATGAAACGCCTATCCCAGGCATGCCAGCTTATGTCAAACAGACAATGAAAAAGTTGGCACAACAGTACGATATTCACTGTGTTGATCAGTACGATTTACTGAGTCAAGGCAGTGGCAAAGTGCTGCTGGATGAAGAAGTTTTTGTCGATTATTGCCATTTGACTGCAAAGGGCATGGATTACACCATGGCTCCGGTGGCCAAGAACTTGATTTATCTAAACAATGGTATTGATTGCACTGGTGACGCCGACAAAATAGAGGTGTTACATAGCAATGAAGTCAATAGCTTTCAAACGGCTGTGGCGAAGTTCTATGCTGGTATCTATCATATGCATATCAATCGCAGTGCTACTGGGTTGGTCAACCCACAAGTTCAAACTCAGCTTGTAGAGCAGGCCGTTGCTGCCGATGAGCGTATTCTTCATGCGATAAGCCTATATGTCAAAGCCAATTTCGCCAACAACAAAGGCGCTTTTAGGGACGTCGCAGAAGAGTTCATACCAAATATGCCGTCACTCCAGCGAAAGCTGGAGTCCGTTTTCTTTGGTTAATTTTGCAAAAGTCGCTTTATATCTGCTTTCGGCTTTGTCAATTCGCCATTAGATTTTGCTTTGGCTGGTTTTGTCAATTGTGTCGATGCTCAGACCGTCAGCGCTTTGTGTGAGATATTGCAGCAGTACGGTCAAAATGGTGCCGAACTACAGCAAGCCTATCAGGCTCAGTACGCTGAACAGCTAAAACAGCCTAAAGGTGTCGATTTAACCCATCCGATTTATATCGAACAAGTCGCTTCAGTGATCCCTTTGCAAAACGATACTGAGCTCAGTTCAAGACGAGCGATGCCTTTTTATAGCGCAAAGTGGCCGATATCCAATTTCACTTGTGTTACTGATGCACAAGCTGACTTGACTGTGAACATGACAGCAAGATTAGCTGCCAATCAGCACTATGGCGATGAACAAAAGTTTGTCGTTCTGGTTAACGGCAAACAGGTAGCCAGTGAAGCGGTTGTTTCCAAATGGCAGTCTAATCAGTTTGTTATCAGCAAAGATTTGCTTAAACCGGGTTTCAACCGGGTCAGTGTCATTTGGCCAGAGTTGCCAAATTGTGAGCAATCTGTCTTGCAACAACAAATATTAAGGTACCAGTCGGGTATCACCGCAAACTTCTTCCCAGTTTTCGGTGAGTTGTTTGAGTTGTCGATAAAACAAGCATAACCCTATAGGTACGGGCTAAGTTTGGCTGATTGATTATCAGCCAGGCTTTTGCTGTGTCGGTCATAATAATAACGAGTAAAAATAATGTCTGTAGTCAAAAAAACAATTGATTGTTTACTCATTGGTAATAATCAAATGAGTTTTAGTAAATACGTTGATTATATGAGTTCAATGGGAGATACCTCTGGCGCTTTTCGTGATGTCAATTTGAGTTTTTATAAAAAAGATGAAGTCATTTATTCAGCGCGCGATCATTTCAACAATTATCATAAGAAAAACAATGAATCATTGATGACTTATGACAATATCTTTAGCGCAACTATCGCCTATTTAGGCACTTTTTTAAATAAAAATGGGTTGTCGTTTGACTATATAAATTCATTTCAAGAAGAAAAGGAAAAACTCAAAGAGTTGCTGGTCAACAATGAAGTACGGACAGTTGCAGTGACCACCACTTATTATGTCGCATCGCTGCCGATTTTGGATGTTATCGAGTTTATCCGCAAATACAACACTGATGCCAAAATCATTATTGGCGGTCCATACCTAGCCACCCAATATGAAATTATGACCAGTGACTCTTTCCGTTATTTATTGCGACAACTCAATGCCGATTTCTATGTCAAAAGTGCTCAAGGTGAAGCGGCTCTGGCTGAGATTGTCAAAGCAGTCAAAGCGGGTAGCGGTTATGAGCATATCAACAATATCATCTACCATAATGGCTTGCATTATACCTTTAGCCATTTTACCGAAGAGAACAACAAGCTCGAAGACAATATTGTCGACTGGCAGCTGTTTGAAGACGATTTTGTCGATAACCCACGTAAAATGGTCATGGTACGCACGGTTATTTCTTGTCCGTTCGCTTGTTCATTTTGTAGTTTTCCAAGTCATGCCGGTGCTTATCGCTATCTTGAAGAAGAGCTGTTTTTTAGAGAGCTCGATCAAATCGCTAAAATCGACACTATCAATAGTGTGACCTTTATCGATGATACCTTCAACGTGCCGAAAAAGCGCTTTAGAAATATCCTCAATACCTTTATCGAAAAAGATTATGACTTTGAGTGGAACTGTAACTACCGTTGCCAATACGCCACCGAAGAAGATGTGATCAAGATGAAACAAGCCGGTTGTGTTGGTGTGTTTCTAGGCATCGAATCAGGCAGTGATGCGATTTTGAAAAACATGAATAAAAAGTCACGTGCTGTGCAGTATAAAAAAGGGATTGAACTGCTAAAAAAACACGGCATCTTGACCTATGCCTCGTTTATTGTCGGGTTTCCTGGTGAAACCGAAGAAACCATTCGCGAAACCATTGAGCTTATTGAAACGGCGAAACCGGACTTTTTCCGCATCCAGCTTTGGTATTACGACACCATGACACCAATCCATCAAAAAGCCGAGCAATACGGTTTGCAAAACTCTCAGTTCGAGTGGAAACACAACACCATGGATTCGGTTGAAGCGGCCAATTGGATCGATTACATGCATGAGAATGTCGAGAACTCGGTATGGTTGCCGCAAAATGATTTCGATTATCCGTCGCTTTTCAATTTGATTAGCCGCGGCTGGACGATGGAACAGATCAAGACCATGCTCAGCGAATTTAACCTCAATGTCTCACACAAACTGGATGTCGTAGACAATGCACCTGTTGTGCAAAGTCAACTGGCTAGCACTGTCGAAAGTGTCGATTTCGATTTTTAATGTTGAGATAGAGTCTTAGGAATATATAAATGAGCGCTTTAATGTTGTATGACGTCGAGAATATTCACTTCAATAATCCATTGCTGCAATTGTTGGCCGCTAAAAATGCCGCAGTTGATTCCGATTGGCAGGTTGAAGCTTTGGCCATCGATGAGCAAGCTGCAAAAAAGATCCTGACCACTTGTAATAATGCCGATATGGCGCTGTATGTGTTTTTGCTTGCGCTGTACAACTGTGTTAATCACAAGTATGCACGAGAGGATAGGGTGTCTGTCGCTTGCCCTACAACTCAGAGTAATAATGCTCAAAGCAATTTTGTGCTGCTGGAAAATGAAGTGTTAAATGATAACGCAGTAAAAAGTGTCGTTTTGAGTGTCAAAGAAAGCTTGGTTACAGCATACTCGGACAAGAACGGCTATTTCGCTGCCGGGCAAGACGGCGACAAGCTTATGGCTGATAACGTGTTGCTGGCATTGGACAATATTCACGGTCCAAGTAGTTGTCAAGGTCAGTTTCCGTTGTCGATTCATTTTCAAAAAGGCGAGGGCACATTAACAGGTCATATTGCTTTTCATGGCGGCCTGTTTAGTTCGGCATTGGTCAGCAGTTTTGGTCGAAGTTTGTCTGAATACATCAACAACGCCTGTAATGATTTTACTCAACAGGTCACTACAGTGAATATGTTGAGTACTGCTGAGTTTGATAAGGTCATCGGTTTTGCCGATGGTGCGCAAAGCGACGTCCCTCAATGCAGTATTGTACAACTGTTTGAACAAGCCGCTGAGCAACATCTTGATGCGACAGCATTGAGCATTGACGGCGAAACAGTCAGCTATGAAACGCTCAAGCGCAATGCAGATGCAGCGGCAAGTGCTTTAATTGACCAAGGTGTTACGTCAGGTGATACAGTTGCGCTAGTATTTTCCCACAGTGTTGAAATGGTCACCGCAATTTTGGCGGTTTTGAAAGCCGGAGCGACTTTCGTGCCACTGGCACCGGATGATGCCAAAGCGCGTATTGATTATATCGTTGCCGATGCTAAAGCCAAACTGGTGTTAACCAATCAAGACGTCGAGATTGATGGCTATCAAGCTGTTCACTTTTCGCAGTTGCAGTCAAAAGACAATTCTCAAGCGTTACCGAAATCATCAAGTGATGCTACAGCCTATGTGATTTATACGTCTGGTACCACAGGCCAACCTAAAGGGGTTGCGGTAGCGCATAGCAATATCGTCAATTCGTCACTTTGGAATGTTAAAGAATTTGGCTTATCTGTAGATGACAGCTTCCTGTTGTTATTCCCCTATAACTTCGATGGTGCAGTGCTGGATATATTCAGTGCTTTGGTAAGTGGTTGCAACTTGGTACTGGTCAATGCCGAGCAATCTAAATCAACTGATTACATCGCCGACGTTATAGAATCTCAACAGATTAGCCAATTAAAAACAGTACCAGCGTTATATAAGTCATTGTTGAATAGTGATGCCCATAGCGGTTTACAGTCATTAAAACGGGTGGGATTGGCCGGTGATTTTATTGACGCCGAAACCATTGAAACCTCTCGCAAAACCAATGATTCAATCCGCTTGACCAACCTTTATGATCCGACGGAAAACACCGTGGTGTCGACTTACTATAACGATATCACCGTTGCTCGACTGAATGTTATCGGCCGGCCCATAGCTAATGTCAGTGCATTTATTCTTGATGATGATAAAAACGAGGTGCCTGTCGGTGGTTTTGGTGAATTGTATTTGTCAGGTAGTGGTGTTGCAAAAGGTTATATCAACAAAGCTGAATTGACTTCACAAAAGTTTACCGAGGTTCAAGGCCACCGGGCCTATCAAACCGGTGACTTGGCAAGATGGATGCCCGACGGCAATATTGAGATCAAAGGCCGGGTCGACAACCAAATTAAACTGCGTGGTTTCAGAATAGAGCTTGATGGTATTAAATCGGTGCTCTTGTCACATCCGGTAGTGAGCGAAGCGCTTGCTGTCACCTTAGGTGAAGGTGATGCACTCGCAATACATGCAGTTATTGCAACGACAAATGAGCTGGCTAAAACCGATTTAGATACGCACTTAGCGCAGCATTTGCCGGAATATATGAAACCGACTTCAATACTTGAGTTAGCGGCGATCCCTAAGTTGGCCAGTGGCAAGTACGACATAAATGCGGTTAAAGAACAAATTGCTGAATCAATGAAAAGTGCGGTTAAAACCGAGCCGACAACACCAACTGAACAGCAATTATTGGCTATCTTTAAAGAAGTGTTGGTGGTAGAACAAATCGGCACTAACGAGAGCTTTTTCTCTTTGGGCGGACACTCACTTAAAGCGAATATTCTGCTTTCGAAGATCCATAAAGCCTTTGGCGTCAATTTGTCATTGCGAACGGTGTTTGTGGCCAATACGGTGCAGACTATTGCGGTGGAAATTGAGCGGAACTTGCCACAAAATTCACAGCAAACACAAAGCCAAGAGACTGCTCGGACACAAAAAGAAGTTGCCTTTTTTGATGCCGAATTGGCTCAGGACATGAAAGACTATAATGACGAAATCGATGATGCCAAGCTGTCTTTGACTCAAATGCGGCTTTGGTATGTGAATCAGTTTATCGAACAAAAAGGCGTCTACAATGTTCCTGTAACATTAAAGATCGATGGTCACATCAATCAACAGGCATTGCAGTTCGCTTTAGATGAAATCGTTAAACGTCATGAGATCTTACATACCGTTTATCAAGAGTGTGATGAAAAGCAAGCGATGCAGCAGTTGCTACCAGCCAAGCCGGTAGAAATATTGACGTTTGATTTTTGCGCCCTTGAAGACAATGAATTCATGGTTAACGAAATCTTGTCGCAACAAGCTTTGCGCAGTTTTGATTTGGCTAAAGACTTGATGTTAAGAGCCGTTTTGATCAATGTATCGGCGCAAAGCCAAGTGTTGTCGTTTACCATTCATCACATTGCTTTTGATGGTTTGTCCAAGGATATCTTGCTCGATGAACTCAGCCGCTTATATCAAAGCTTTGTCAAAGGCGAAGCCAACCCGCTTAAGCCATTAAGTGTTCAGTTTAAACACTTTACCTATTGGCAGACACAAAGATTCAGCGGTGAAAGACTGCAACGTTTGACCACATTTTGGCGCAATGAACTCGATCAGATGCCGAGTGTACACAGCATTCCTTTGGATTTCGACAGACCTGAAGTGCCTAGCCATAAAGGTTATCGCTATACCTACCGCTTAAGTGAAGCGTTGACAGACGACATTCGGGGCTATGCAATAGAGCATAAAGTGTCGTTATTTATGTTATTGCATGCGACTTTTGCAGTATTGCTCAGCAGTTGGAGTAAGCAACAAGATATCGTCATCGGCACACCGGTTTCTGGTCGTTCGATGGATTCGTTCAACCCTGTGATTGGTTATTTCGCCAATATGGTGGTGTTGCGTAATCAAGTCAGTCAACAGGATAAGTTTGCCGATTTCCTTGCGCAAAATAAAGAAATGGTGCTGAAGATATTTGAGCACCAGGAAATGCCTTTTGACCTGCTGGTTAAGCAAATCAACCCACAACGTATTTTGGGTGTTAATCCATTGTTCCAGGTTTCGTTCAGTATGGTTAACAGCGATTCCGACAGCTTTAAATTTGCCGATACCAACGCCCGGTTTATGCATGTTGGTTTCCCTATTGCCAAGTTCGATTTGTCGCTTTATGTGGCCGACAAAGGCGATTTCTTAGAGGTGATGTGGGAGTCGAGCTGCGACTTGTTTAAAGATGAAACCATTAACAACGCCGCACAAAACTATGAAGATTTGCTCGGAGCTATTGTTAGTGAACAGGCGCACGAGATTTCGCAGTTGATGAGCTTTACCAAGTAGTGATCTAGAACAGAAAGTCAAATTATGAACAAAATTGCAGTAGTTGGCATGTCCGGGCGTTCCCCCGGAGCCAAAGATATTTCAACGTTTTGGCAAAACCTTATCGAAGGGAAGGAAACCATTGCTCAATTCGCCGATGAGACATTGGAATTGGATGTTTCCGACAGTGAATCGAAACAGCAGGGCATGAAATATATCAATGCCCGTGGGGTATTGGATGATGTCGATATGTTTGATGCCGGATTTTTCGGTATCAATCCAAAAGAAGCCGCAGCGATGGATCCTCAACACCGGCTGTTTCTCGAATGTGCTTGGGAAGCACTTGAGGTGGCAGGTTATGATCCGGCCCAATATACCGGTGCGATAGGGACTTTTGCCGGCGCAAGTATCAACAGCTATCTGCACGCCAATCTGTTTAACGATAGGCAAGCAGTGGAGACTTTCTGCGGACAGTATCAAAATACAGTATCGAATGCTTTGTCAGGGAATGAGAAAGACTTTTTGCCGATGCGGGTTGCTTATAAGTTGGATCTTAAAGGTCCAGCATATAGTGTTCAGTCGACCTGTTCATCATCTTTGGTGGCTGTGTGTCAAGCTGCGCAAAGTTTGATTAACGGTCAATGTGATATGGCTTTGGCTGGTGGGGTATCTATCACTTTCCCGCAAAAGCGTAACTATCTATATCAAGAAGGCTCTATTGTCTCAGCAGATGGTCATATCCGGACCTTTGACGCCGAAGCCAAAGGAACTGTATTTGGTCATGGTGCCGGTGTGGTATTGCTAAAGCGACTTGATGATGCAGTTAAAGACCAAGATCCTATTGTTGCGGTGATTAGCGGTTTTGCCGTCAATAACGACGGGGCAGATAAAATGGCTTTTTCTGCGCCAAGTTTAAAAGGCCAGGAGCAAGTCATTAAAATGGCACAACAGATGGCCGAGGTTGATCCGGAGCTAATCGGCTACGTTGAAGCCCATGGTACCGGTACACCACTTGGCGACCCGATTGAGGTTGCGGCTTTGTCTAATGCGTTTCGCGCACGTGGAGCGAAAGATAACGGATATTGTGCCATTGGTACTTGCAAGCCTAATATCGGTCACCTTGATGCCGCCGCCGGTGTTTGTGGTTTGATCAAAACCGTGCTGGCGGTACACCATGGTCAATTGCCGCCGATGATCAACTATCAAACGGCCAATGAAGACATTGATTTTGACACCAGTCCGTTCTATCCCAATACCAGCCTAAAAGAGTGGGATACCACAGAACACAAGCGTTATGCCGGTGTTAGTTCATTCGGCGTGGGCGGTACCAATGCCCATGTGATTGTTGAAGACTTTGAATCACAACAAACGCCGGAAGTGAAAGAGACGGAGCATTTGTTTGTTCTCTCTGCCCGTAATGAAAAATCACTCAATGATGCAACCGCACAGTTGGGCAAGCATCTACAAGAAAATCCGCAAACCAATCTCGTCGATGTTGTCCACACCTTATTGAACGGTCGTAGACAATTCAACAAACGACGCTTTTTCGTGGCTCAAAACACCAATGACCTTGTCACTAAGTTGACCAGTTCGCAGCAGGAAAATGCGATAGCCAAGTGGCCTCAATTGAAAGATGATGCGGTGTGTTTCATGTTTCCTGGTCAAGGTGCACAGCGGGTTAATATGGGGCGTGGCCTCTATCACTCGATGCCGGTATTTAAACAAACCATTGACCGCTGCGCAGAGATTTTGCGCCAACATGTCGATTTTGATCTGATTGAAAAGCTATATCCGATTGAAGACAACGACGAACATCAAATTACAGATACCGCACTTGCCCAACCAGCGATATTCTCGGTTGAATATGCACTTGCGACATTGTGGATGTCCTGGGGAGTTAAGCCGGGCATGGTTATCGGTCATAGCGTTGGTGAGTATGTGGCGGCTGTTGTTAGTGGGGCGTTGTCGTTGGAAGATGCCTTATACCTGGTATCACAGAGGGCACGTTTGATGCAGACATTGCCTGAAGGTGGGATGATGTCGGTTCATTTATCTGCAGCCAGTATTGCGCCTATGTTGCCCAAAGAGATTTCTATCGCAGCGGAAAATACCCCAGAGCTTACCGTCGTCGCCGGTCCACGAGAGTGTCTTAAAGTACTTCAGGCACAATTGAAAGAGCAGCAGGTAGCGACCGACTATTTGGTGACTTCTCATGCTTTCCATAGCTCGATGATGGACCCGATCCTCGATGAGTTTGAAACCAAGTTTGCCGGTATTGAGTTCAACAGTGTTGATATTCCTTGGATCTCCACATTCAACGGCGAGTTGATGACTGATGAAGATATACAACAACCTACCTACTGGAGTCAGCAACTACGTCAGAGAGTGAGATTTTCTGAAGCCATTAAGTGCATCGATAGTTTGGACCATCGCATATTGTTAGAGGTTGGCCCAGGTCAGGCACTGACCGTATTGACCAGACAACAGTTAAACCATCCGGACAACACCCTGTGTATTCCTTCTTTACGCTCACCGGGTGATTGGCATGGTGACAAACGTTCACTGCTTAATACCATGGGCCGTCTCTGGTCGATTGGTGTTGACATCGACTGGGACAAGTTTTCGCTAGAGCTTGGCGGTAAGCGTGTTGCATTGCCGACTTATGCTTTCAACAGAAAAAGTCATTGGATCGAGCCGCCTAAGCAAGTTGACCGTCAAACCGAACAAGTCAATTTTCAAGTCGAGCCTGTTCAAGTCGTTGCTGAAACAACAATAGCTCAAGCGGAAAAGCCGCCATTGGACAGAAGAGCCTTGCTGGCGACAAAACCTGGCGACCAATGTGACTGGTATCGAGTCAGACCAAATCGACCCGTCTTTGGCGCTAATCGAATTGGGTTTTGATTCACTGGTGTTAACCCAGTTTAGTGTACAAATGCAAAAGCAGTTGGGTATCAAGTTGACATTTCGCCAACTATTGCAAAAGTTCGATAGCTTGAATGCATTGATTGATCACGTCGATGAACACTTACCGCAAGACCTATCCAATGTTTCAGGTCTTAAAGAGTTGCTTGAATCCCAGCAGCAGGCGTCTGCCGATAGTATCGAAATACCGGTATTTAACAATAGTCAATTGCGTGGCTCTGAAGATATTACTTTAGATCAATTGGTCGCCCAACAGCATCAAATGTTGCGAGCAATCGAATCTTTCCGCACTCGTCGTACAAAAGACTGCGGCGCAGCAGTAACAACTGCAGCAAGCTGCATTCGCCTCAACGATAAGACTCGGCCGAAAGACAATGAAAACGGGCAAAAGGGCGTCACTATGTTCCAGATGATGACCCGCTCCAAAAATATCGAAGGTTTGCAGTCTGAGCAAGATGTTGCGCTTAAATGCTTGGTAGACAGCTACATTGCCAAAACCAAAGGTTCTAAAGCGCATACCGAAAAGTATCGAAGCAAATTTGCCGACCCACGCACCGCTGCTGGTTTCAAACACGAATGGAAGGAGATGGTCTATCCGATTGTCACCAACCGTTCGTTAGGCTCTAAATTGACCGATATTGACGGCAATGAATACATCGACATGCTGATGGGATTCGGTTTGGGCTTTTTGGGTCATTCGCCTAAATGGGTGACTGAAGCGCTGCATGAACAGTTGGATTATGGGGTTGAAATTGGCCCGCAATCGCCTTTGGCAGGTGAAGTTGCCGAGTTGTTGTGTGAATTGACCAATACTGAGCGTGCTACTTTCTGCAATACCGGTTCTGAAGCCGTGATGACCGCTTTGCGATTGGCTAGAACAGCGACAGCCCGAGAAAAAGTGGTGGTATTTAAAGGTTCCTACCATGGCTGTTTCGATGAAGTCTTGGTTAATCAAGTCATCAGTGATGATGAACTTAAAACTGTGCCAATAGCCTCTGGTATTAATCAGAGCATGGTAGAAAATATGATTGTGCTGGACTACGGCACCGATGAAAGCATTGAGTTTATTCGTCAAAACGGCGACTCACTGGCGGCAGTTTTGGTTGAACCCGTACAAAGCCGAAATCCGGGCAATCAGCCTAGAGCTTTCTTACATCAAGTTCGTGAGATCACCAAAAGCGCGGGCTCAGCGTTGATTTTTGACGAGGTGATAACGGGTTTCCGCTGTGATATCGGTGGCGCTCAAGCATGGTATGGTATCGAAGCTGACATGTGCACCTACGGTAAAGTACTCGGCGGTGGAATGCCAATTGGTGCATTGACCGGTGCCGGTCAATGGATGGATCACCTAGATGGTGGTCACTGGCAATTTGGTGATGATTCTTCGCCTGAAGTCGGTGTGACTTTCTGCGCCGGTACTTTCGTACGCCATCCATTGGCGATGGCAGCTGCGTTAAAAGTTTTGAAATTCTTAAAAGAGCAAGGGTCGCAACTATAACAGAGTTTGAACCGCAAGGTAGCCAAGTTCACCCAATCTTTGAACGACCATTTTGTTGATGTTAAAGCACCGATCAAGCTCCATACGTTCAGTTCGATGTTCGTTATCGAGTATCCGCCTGAATTGCAAAATATGAGTTTGTTCTGGTACTACTTGCGTCAAAGTGGCATCCATATTTGGGAAGGCTTCCCGGTTTATTTCTCCATCGCACATAGTGACTCGGACTTTGAACGGGTGCACCAAGCATTTAAAGACGCTGTTGCGTTAATGCAAGCCAATGGCTTTATTCCCCAGTATGAATTTGCCGGCGACCAAGTAAAGCAAGTGCCGGTCAGTGAAGCACAGCAAGAGATTTGGTTGGCGTCAAAATACTCTGAGGAATCCTCGGCCGGTTTCAACGAAACCTCGTCTATCTACCTTGATGGTCAATTGGATCTCGATGCCTTAAAACAAGCCATGCAGAGTGTGGTGGACCGTCACGAGGCACTCAGATGTACATTCGATTCTGAAGGTGTTCATATGTTGATTAAACCTCATATGAACGTGGATATAACGGTACATGACTTGACCGCACTCAGTGAAACCCAAAGGATTGCCCGATTTGAACAGTTAAAACAAGCTGAAGGTAAACGTGCACTTGAATTGGTCGATAGGCCACCTGTTGTAATGCAGGTAGTGTTATTGACGGCCGACAAGAGTGCGCTGATGTTTACTGCCCATCACATCATTTTCGACGGCTGGTCTCACAGTGTGTTGTTTGATGAGATTGGCCAACTTTACAGTGCCTATGTCAAAGGTCAGCCAAATCCGTTACCGGTTGCCGAGCAGATCAGCGATTTCGTTGAATGGGAGCATGAGTATCACGCATCAGAATCCTATCATCAACATAAAGCGTTTTGGCAAGGGCAATACCATAGTGTGCCTAAGCCGTTGGATTTTCCTTTCGCCAAATCAAGGCCACAGATTAAAACTTTGGCAGCCAGCAGAGAAACTCATATTCTGCCTGACTCGCTGGTAGAAAAGCTGACGCAATTAGGTAAGTCATCCGGCATGACGTTGTTTAATATCATGTTGGCTGGTTATCAAACTTTGATAAATCGATTGAGCAATGCGCAGGATATTGTCGTTGGCGTGCCGTATGCAGCACAAAACTCCATGGCAGCGCAGTCCTTGGTTGGACATTGCGTCAATCTATTGCCGGTGAGAGTCAATGTCGAGGACAAATTGTCGTTTTTGGATTTTGCCGGTTGTTCTGCCGATGGTTTTGCCGACATTTATGAACACAGAGACTATAGCTTCGGCTCAATATTAAAACTGGTCGATATTCCAAGGGATCCGTCAAGAGCACCACTGATAGAAGTGGTATTCAATATGGACGTAGCGATGAACGCAACTCGGTTTAGCGGTTTAAGCCATAAAATCGAACTTAATCCTCGCCATTATTTCCATCTCGACATGGCCTTTAATGTGACCAATGAGCAAGGCACCTACCGCATTGACTGTGATTACTATACCGGGGTGTTCTCAAAGGATGATGTCCAATACATGCTGCAAATGTTTGAAGCCTTATTGACTCAAGTCAGTGAGTCGCCGAGCACAGCGGTAGCGGACCTCCTTGCCGAGCAGTTGGCAAATAACACCGAGCAAGCCCAAGTCCCTGATGATTTGTTGGCAGTAGAAATGTTTGAATGGGATTAAATCATATGAATACGGTTGATAATTTGTGCCTGCATCAGTTGTTCGAGGCCCGTGTAGCAGCAACACCTGAGGCAACTGCGGTAGTATGTGATGGTGAATCTCTCAGTTACCAAGCACTTAACGTGCGTAGTAACCAGCTTGCACGCCATTTACAGTCTATGGGCGTCGGCAGTGAGTCGTTGGTGGGTCTATGTGTCGAACGTTCGATTGAATTGGTCGTTGGCATCTTGGCGATTCTAAAAGCCGGCGGTGCCTACGTGCCGGTTGACCCTGCCAACCCGGAAGGTCGAGTGCAGTATATCTTGCAAGATTCGCAAGTAACGACAGTATTGACGCAATCGAAATTCGAGGCAAAGCTTGCTAAAGCCGACTGTGACCTAGTAGTCCATTCAAAAGCAAATAATGGCCTGATAGTTTATCCTAACAGTTCCTGAACACAACGAATACAGGAGCTGTTATGAGGATTAAATACCATGTCCGTTTGAGTAATGAAGAGCGTTCAATGCTTGAAGCTTTGATAAAGCAGAAGAAACCACGTGTTGCTCAACATAAGAAACGACACGCCCAAATTTTACTTGCTATTGATGAGAATAATTCGCCACTGACCAATCAACAGATTGCTAAGGCGCTAAACATCTCACCACTTGCAGTAACGAGCCTCAGAAAGCGTTTTGTCGAGGAAGGATTAGAAGTCGCTGTTAATAGCAAACACAGCCATCAAGGCCGCAGACGCATAATGGATGGTGAAGCCGAAGCACACCTAATTGCGCTGACCTGCTCTGCGCCTCCGGAAGGACGTTGCCGTTGGACATTAAATCTTCTTAGAGACAAGATGATTGAACTCAAATATGTCGATAGCATATCGAGAACCTCTGTTCATTATGCGTTAAAAAAAATGAACTTAAACCCTGGCTTAAAGAAGAGTGGTGTATACCTGAAGAGGAAAACGCTGCCTTCGTGAGCGCTATGGAAGATATATTAGAACTCTATAAACTTCCTTACGATCCCAAGCGTCCTTTAGTATGCCTTGATGAAACCAGCAAACAACAAGTTAAAGAAGTTCGCAACCCGTTACCTTTAGTTTCAGGTTATCCGGAGCGATACGATACGGAATATGAGCGTAACGGTGTCAGCAACCTGTTCATGATATTTGAGCCTTTAGCGGGCTGGCGGCATGTTGAGGTCACAGAGCACAGAACAGCCGTTGATTGGGCTCATCAAGTAAAAGCCTTAGTAGACGGGCGTTATAAGGATGCTGAGACAATTGTGTTGGTTGAGGATAACCTGAATACTCATACCCCGGCTTCATTTTATAAGGCCTTCGAACCAGAAGAAGCTCGTAGGCTGATCAATAAAATCGAATTTCATTACACGCCAAAACACGGAAGCTGGTTGGATATGGCTGAAATTGAATTAAGTATCTTGAGCAGACAATGCTTAAACCGAAGAATACCGGATCAGGAAACACTAAATTGTGAAGTTGAAGCCTGGGTCACCCAACGCAATGAGTCCAAGGCTAAGATGATTTGGCAGTTCACAACTGAGGAGGCACGTATCAAGTTAAAGAAGCTTTATCCCGTCCTTCCAGGGTACAGTTAGCCTTTTAACAGAATTAAACTGATTAACGAAATCCTGTTACACTTTCGTTAATCAAAATGAAAAAAGCTAGAGTCCTACTGGCTTGCCAAAGGGTGGGAGGAAGCATTTTGTTCAGAAATTACAGACTTATTAATTAGTTGTGAATAAAAGTTGTATAAGAGTTTAAAACAATAAAAATCAATACAAGATTTTTAGCTCTCCTATGACTATGACTAAGGCTTAGCAAAAGAGCTTGAAGTATTGAATTCAAATGGACGGAGTACTAGTGTCACTTGATGATG
This sequence comes from Parashewanella sp., assembly GCA_965200795.1. Lineage (GTDB taxonomy): Bacteria > Pseudomonadota > Gammaproteobacteria > Enterobacterales > Shewanellaceae > Parashewanella. The sequence goes on along the minus strand of CBDAVB010000018.1, from coordinate 18,525 downwards.
AAAGTATTGCTCAATCACTTGCGGTGTTAAATGGCGACAATCTTAGCGCTGAAAATCTAAATAGCAGTAATCTGGCCTACGTTATCTATACTTCCGGTTCAACCGGTGCACCCAAAGGTGTATTGGTAGAGCATGGCAACGTAGTGCGGTTGTTCAAAACCAGCGAGTCTTTGTTTGGCTTCGATAGCAACGATTGTTGGACACTGTTTCATTCTTATGCCTTTGACTTTTCGGTATGGGAGTTTTGGGGCGCTTTGGCCTATGGCGGCAAGTTGGTGGTCGTACCATTTGCCACTTCACGCTCGCCAGAGGACTTTTATCAATTACTGATAAAAGAATGCGTTACCGTGCTGAATCAAACTCCGTCGGCGTTTTATATGTTTAGCGAGCACTGTCAAAATGCTCAAGCCGAATTGCCGTTACGCTACGTCATATTTGGCGGCGAAGCATTGGAGACCCGCAAGCTTAAAGCTTGGTTTGAGCAATACGATGAGCAGAAGATACGGCTTATCAACATGTATGGGATCACCGAGACCACAGTACATGTAACGTTTCGTCAAATCACAGCAAACGACTGTGATAACAGCGGCAGTCCGATAGGTAAACCGTTAGCGGATCTAACGGCATATATTCTCGATGACAATATGCAGGTAGTGCCAAAAGGTGAGGTGGGAGAACTGTTTGTTGGCGGTGCCGGAGTCACCCGCGGTTATCTCAACAGGAGCGAGTTGACCGCACAACGATTTGTAGCCGCACCAGAGGCAATTGCAGGAAATGAGCGTTTATACCGCACCGGCGATTTGGTTAAACAAACCCAAGACGGCGAGTTGGAGTATATTGGCCGTTGTGATTTTCAGGTTAAGATCCGTGGCTTTAGAATCGAACTCGGTGAAATCGAGGCGAAACTGGAGCAGCACTTTAGTGTTAAATCGGCGATTGTATTACTACAACAAAACGCCGACGGTAATGAGCATTTGGCTGCTTTTGTCATCAAAGCCGACTCCAGTATTGATAATCAATTACCGCAAACGCTTATCGAACACTTGTCTACTCAAGTACCGGAGTACATGGTGCCTGCTGCATTTATGGTAATGGATGAGTTCCCGCTGACGACCAACGGTAAAATCGACCGTAAGGCATTGCCGCAGGCAACAGCGGTTCAAACTTCACAGTACCTTGGGGCGCAAACCCCTATGCAAGAGAGAATTTTAACGATTTGGCAAGTCGTGTTGAAACGCGACAAGATCAGCATTAAAGACAATTTCTTTGCCATTGGCGGTGATTCGATTTTGTCGCTTAAAGTGATCTCCAAGCTGAAAAAGCAAGGGATCGTGATTAAAGCGACCGATATGTATGTTCATCAGTCCATTGAAGCCTTGGCGCTTTTGGTTGGTGATAGCAATGAACAACCGGTCGTCGAGCAGACACATCAGCCGTTTGCCTTGGTTGACGAAAAAGACCTTGAAAAAATCGACCGAGATATTATCGAAGATGCCTATCCGTTAAGTTATCTGCAGCAGGGCATGATTTTCCACGATTTGGACAGTAGCAAAGCCAATGTCTATCACACTGTTGCCGGTTATGAAATTGAAGCGCCTTTTGAACCCGTCGCTTTTGAAAAGACCTTGGCTCAGTTGGTACAACAACACGAACTACTCAGAACGGCAATTGATTTAGATGGGTATTCGATGCCGTTGCAATTAGTCTATCGACAAGCCACTATTCCTTTGACGGTAGATACTACAGCGCTTAATGATCCGCAACAGCAAAAAGTCCATTATCAAAAATGGTTGGAGCAAGAGCTTAAGAACAACTTCGATTGGGCGCATGCGCCTTTGATTCGTGTTTTTGTTCATGTCTATCGGGACAATGTATTTCGCATGTCTTGGAGTATGCATCACGCTGTTGAAGACGGTTGGTCGGAGTCGGTACTGTTTACTGAATTGGTGCGTCGTTACAAAGCCAATTTATTGGCTGAAGCAACAAAGGTCACTCCTTATAAAACCCGCTATCGTGATTTTGTCGAAGCGGAACTAAAAGCTTGTGCAGATGCTGCTCAGCAGCAGTTTTGGCAACAAGAACTGTCAGATTTTGAACCGTTAAAGCTGGCACAAGGTGTGGCGCAAGATCCATTGCCTGATAGTGTGCGTTATGAAGATTTCGTTATTGAAGGTGCGGCGTTTCAGAAACTCAAGTTGGTTGGCAGCATTGCCGGCGTATCGCAAAAGACCATCTTCATGGCGGCACATCTGAAAACCTTGAGTATTTTGACCGGTCGTGATGATGTCGCTACCGGTATGGTCGTGCATGGCCGACCGGACAACGAAGACAGCGGTAAGGTATTCGGCTGTTTCTTAAATACTTTGGTCATGCGATATGCTTTGGCTGACGAGAACTGGATGACGCTGCTGCGCAAAATCGACGCTAAAGACAACGCATTGTTTGCTCAGCGTTATTTTCCACTGCTTGAGATTTGTAATGTCAGTGGCATTAAAGCCCCGTTTGATGTGCTGTTTAACTATGTCCGTTTCCACGACTTTGATGCGCTAGAGAAAAGTGACGGTGATTTTAGCCGCAGCGGTTTTGCCAATACCACCTATCCGATGGATGTCAACTTTATCGATGGTGAGTCAAGTGTTATCGGCAGTTTGGCTTGGAACAGTCAAGCGCTAGATAAAAGTATTGTCAAGGCTTATATATCCACCATTTCATTGATTTTAAATCAAATGGCCGACCACCTCGCTAATGTTCATCACAAAGCTCACTATGTTGATGACGCATCCGTTGAAGCTTATCGCCAATTAAATGAACAATCTTGTCAATATGATGACCCGGAATCTTTATTGCAACGTTTTGCCGTTCAGGTGGCCCAACAGCCTGAGCGTATTGTATTGCAATCTGAAGACCGGCAATTGAGCTTTAGCCGCCTGGATGAACAATCCAATCAGCTTGCAAGATATCTACAAAGCCATGGCGTCGAATATCAATCGACAGTTGCGGTGTGTATGGAGCATTGCTCTGATTTGTTGATATCTATCCTTGCGATTTTGAAAATCGGTGGCGTTTATGTACCGGTTGACCCTGCCAATCCATCAGAGCGAATAAACTATGTGTTGCAAGATAGCGAGGCTAAACTGCTGTTGACCTCATCCGCTCATACCGATTCAATTGATGAGCTGGACATCGAAGTCCTTGAAGTCGACCAATTCGACTACAGCCAAAGCGCTGAGCCGATTGAAAATGCACAGCCATTTGATAAACAGGCACTGGCTTACATTATCTATACCTCTGGTTCGACCGGCACACCTAAAGGGGTTATGGTACCTCACAGAGGCATTGGTTATTTGCTCAATGCCTATCACGAAAAGCTTAAGCTCAATAGCGATATCCGGATGTTGCAATACACCTCAATCGGTTTTGATATCTCTTTGAGTGAGATCTTCTCAGTGTTGATTACCGGCGGTACTTTGTATGTGCCCTCCCGTGAGGTCAAAGGCGAACTGCAGCAGTTGCAACAGTTTATCAATGCCAATGGCATCAGCCATAGCTTTTTGCCTCAGGCATTGTTGCCTTTGCTTGACCCGGCTGAGTGTCCATCGCTCAATTTTGTGGTTGTCGGTGGCGAGAGAATGGCGCTTAACTCGGTCAAGTCTTGGACTCAAGGACGTCATTTTTATCATGCCTATGGTTTGACTGAGTGTACGGTGGATTCGAGCATGCACCGAGTATCACCGGACGATAAGGTATTGAGCATCGGTGCGCCGTTTATCGGCAGTCGTTATCACATCCTCGATAAGCGAAAAAATCCGGTGCCCCTTGGGGTTGTCGGAGAGCTTTATGTTGCCGGGCAAGGGGTAGCTAAAGGTTACCTTAACGACGCTGAAAAAACCGCAGCCGTATTTATCGATTCTCCGTTTGAGCCGGGACAAAAGCTGTTTAAAACCGGTGACTTGGTACGATATCACGGCAATGATTGCTTGGAGTTTGTTGACCGGGTCGACAATCAGGTGAAACTCCGTGGATTTAGAATCGAGCTTGGTGAAATCGAACAGCAAATAGCAATGTGTGATGGTGTTGCATCAACAGTCGTTATCGTGTGCGAAGATACACTGGGTGACAAGCGACTGGTGGCTTATATTCTGCGTGATGACAGTCAAAATCAAGACGATGGCGAATTTGTCTCAGCGCTGAAATTAAAGCTGCAACAAAAACTGCCCAATTACATGGTACCTGGGGCTATCTTGACGGTTGAAACGTTTGTACTCAATAAGTGGCAAGATTAACCTCAAAGCACTACCTAAACCGGATTCATTATTGTCTGGTGATGTGTATCAAGCACCGCAAACTGACACTGAAAAGGCATTGGTAAGTATATGGAGCGATATACTCAATCTACAGCCAGATAGCATAGGACTGAAGGCCAATTTCTTCGACGCCGGTGGCCACTCGTTGTTGCTGATCCGCCTGATGACCCGTATCAAAAACCAATTTGAATCTAATGTGTGATTTTATAACTCATTGAAATTGTTTGTTTCGTCATTCCTGCGAAGGCAGGAATCCAGCGTCTTTTTCTTTTTCCGAGCAAAAAGGCACTGGATTCCCGCTTACAACATGCGGGAATGACGGGGGTTGCAAGTTCAGTAGCGTAATTAGATTGCCAACATCTCCTCAAATTTCATTGCATCTCTGCCAAACTCGATATTGAAGTAAGCCCCAATGGTTAAGCTTAATACCTTTCTTCCCATTCGACTGGTTAAGTGCCATAAGTCTCGACAGTTAACATGTTCAATATCAAAATATTTAACAAGTTGCCCTATGGTTGTTTCAACCCTTCTTCGAACATTCATTAGTTGTTTAACCGCCCACTTAGGACGATTATCTTTCATGTTTTTCCGTAATGGAGTTTGTAAGTCAATATCAGCTTCAGAGCAGTCGTTATTGAGTATTGGTCTAATAAGCCCTTTATCACCAATTAAAAGTCCTTTGATATTATTGATGATTTCATAGGCGGCATCACGTTCATCAACATTTGCGGCGGTTAAAGTCAATTCCACAGGGATACCTCTTTCATCTACAAGAAGGTGACCATGAAATCCGTAATACTTCATATCCTTAGAGGCGCAGTAGCCATAACTTGCATATCCCTTAAAACTTTTACATTTTCTGACACGAGTAAGTTTACAAAACTCAATGGGAAACCCATCAATTAAATGAACATCACAAGTATCTGCTCTGAGTTGATGACATAAGTACTGATGAAATAATTGCTTCACTTTCCAAAGGTTACTTGCTTGTCTGGCAAACTGTGAACGAGCAGGTAAATCGGGAAACAAGGGTAACCAATACCCTTTGAAATACTCCCAAATTCCTTTATCTGTGTGATGCCCAGTCCATTCCCCAACAATTTCCATTGTAATTACTTCAGAATCAGTGAGTTTAGGAGCTCTACCACGGGTTCTTAAGGGAGTGGTTATTTCTCTCTGGTAAAAATCATCAACTAAACAGTAAACATAAATGATAAAATCTTCGACAGGCATGATCGTATCCTTCAGATAGGATTTTTTAGAACCAAACATTCTAAGGTATGGTCATGCCTACCAAAAATTAATCACACATCAGGTAATTTGAAGTCGAGTTGCCGATTGCCAAAATATTCAACAGTGAAACGTTGCAACAAATGGCACAGAGCATCAGTGAAAAAGTCACGCTAAAAACCGCTCATGAGCAACTCGATGAGATGGAAGTCGAGGAAGAAGGGTGGTTGTAATGGTCCACGAGATAGTCGAGCGTGCGCTAGCGCAAGGCGTTCATCTTTTCGTAAAAGATGGCCGTCTTGGCTTTAAGGTTAAAAAAGGTTGTGCCTTTAGCGATGCGCTTAAACTGCAAGTACGCGAAAACAAAACGGCGTTGATGGCCTACCTGAGTGAACATCAAGATAATACAGACGCCAAACAACTGGTGTCTCGGCCGGTGGCACAAACGTTTCAATTGTCTGCTGCACAACGTCGGTTATGGTTTGTCGATCAATTAGGCAAGGGCAGTCCTCAATACAATATGTATCAGTTGTTCAAGGTTAGCGGTAGTTTTGATATTGCCGCTGCCGACGGTGCGTTTAGCCAAATTGTTGAACGTCATGAAGCATTACGCACGGTGTATTTAAGCCAAGACGGAGAGCCGGTTCAACGTATCAATCCGGCAAGGCCATTTAACATTGAATATGTCGACTTGAGTCACTTGCCGCTGTTAATGCAAAAACAGCAATCGGACACTCTTATTGCGCAATGTTCAAATAGTGTTTTCGACTTGAGCAAAGACTTGATGATGCATGTGTTGTTCATCAATGTGTCACCGCTTGATGGGATGAATCAAGGTTGGCTGTTGATCAACACCCACCACATTGCATCAGACGGTTGGTCTAGCGATATATTACTCAGAGAGTTTGCGCTGTTGTATCAGGATGCATTAGGCGAGCAAACCGCAGTATTAAAACTTGGCTCTTCGTCATTTAGTGTGGATTTAACTAAATTAGTCGGTACTGAAAACATAACTTCAAGATTTAAAATGTACGGCATCTGATTTACGCAAAATTCAGAGCCGTACCCAAAAGCAACATTTCTTATATTTCGCATCAATTTCACTACAAAATAGCCAAAACTCACCATCTTTTTCGAGCAAAAAGAAAATGGCTAACCACTTTCTCAAGTTCCAGGCACACGCAGCCATTAGAAGGTTTATTGAGTCGCCAACACTGCCCTTTAACCAGTTCTTACACAGCCTAAAATCACTCTTCAAATGCCCGATTACTGGTTCAATTGTTGCCCGTTTTTTACAGAGTTCACTTTTGCGTTTTCTCTTTGCTTGCGAGTCCCGTTTTAATGGCCGGCTAGGGATAACAACTTCTTGGTCAACATACTGCTTACACCCTTTATAGCCTTTATCTACAACGGCTGTAGTGATTTTACTCTTTCGGTGTTTATGGGCATGGTCAAGTGCAGGTCTAAGCAATTTTGAGTCGTGTTCATGCTCGTCATGACTGGGTTACACCAATGATTAATTGACTCTGCTCTGTGAGCACGACAGAAGCCTTTTTACCATACTCGTATGGCTTATGGTCTTTGCCTTTCCCTACGCAGTAAACATCGGGTTCATGAAGGCTGTAAATCTTGTTCTTGTCTTTACGTTGCTGTGTAATGGCTTTTTCATAATTGGAAAAATTCTCTTTTTGTAAATCAAGGACATCTTGTGGAAGTTTGCGTTGTAGCTCCCTTAAAAGCTTACCTGCGATAACACGTAACCTTTTTAACGCTCTTCTGGCTTTGCTTCGATTTTTGGCATGTCTAAAGCTTCGACAGTCAATGCGTAGCTGTTTGACTTCTTTGACATAAGTACGTCTTTGCTTGATCCCAAATACTTTGGCTAGTTTATTGAGTCGGTTAACCACCTTGATGGCAAGTTTGCTATCTGTCGGATAAGTAATGGCTTTTTCTTGGACTGTTGTATCAACGTACACGGTGTCATCTTCAGCTTTGTCACCGTGTAAAGCCACAGATAATGCAAAGATTTTTTCACAGCCTTTTTCACCGATGCGCTTACGAAAAACACTGAGTTCACTGGCATCACAAGGGCGTGCTGTTTGAAACTCTGTCTCACCACAAAACACTTGAAAATACACGTTCATCAGCCACTCATCGACCAAGGCTTCATCGCTGAGTTTGTAAAGTTGCTTGAGTATTAGCAAACCGCACATCAACCGAATTGGCTTCGCTTTACGGCCTAATTTTTTGGCTCTTCGTCGTTTAGTGTGGATTTAATGGATTTATTTCTGAGATAATAAACCCAGTTTTGCAGTCAAGAGTTGGAAGTAAATACATGGATGGAAATCAAGTTTTGATGCTCGGCCTTGGTATAGAAGCGCCTTGGAAGTTGGTTAACCAACACCTGGATATATCAGCCTCACCTAATGAACTTGTTCTCGAAATTGAAGCTGAACGAGGAAGCTTGTATCCCTGCCCGACTTGCTCAAAAGCTTGTCCGGCACATGACTTTAAATCGCTGACCTGGCGTCATCTCAATTTCTTTCAGCATCACTGTTATATCAAAGCAAACGTCCCGAGAACTCGATGTGCTGAGCATGGCGTTAAGCGTGTCAATGTCCCTTGGGCGAGAGCGGGTAGTAAATTCACGTTATTGTTCGAACAATCTGTATTGGTACTGGCTCGTGAAATGCCGGTTAAGGCATGTGCTGAATATGTTGGAATTCGTGACAAACGTATTTGGCGCATCATCAAACACTACGTCAGCAAGGCATTAGCATTGATGGACTTGTCAGCACTTAAAGCTATTGGATTCGATGAAACGGCGGCTAAACGTGGCCACAACTATGTTACTGTTTTCATTGATATGGACAAGAAAGACAAGCCTGTTGTGTTCGCTACGCCCGGAAAAGGTAAGGAAACCGTTAAGCGATTTAAGTCCTTTCTGACAGAGCATCAAGGCAAAGCAGATAATGTACTTGAAGTCGTGTGTGATATGTCAAGAGCCTTTCTGTCAGCAACAGAGGAAGAGTTCCCGGATGCTAACGTAACGGTTGATTGGTTCCATGTTGTGCAACTGTTTACTAAAGCGGTTGATGAAGTACGTAAAACGGAGAGAAAAATCCAACCGCATCCAAAGAGCCTGCGCTGGGCAGTACTAAAAAATGCAGATGGCTCATTTACTGAGAAACAAAAAGAAGCACTTGCAGAGCTAGAATCCAGCGACCTGAATACAGCAACAGCTTGGCGGATTAAGGAACAACTTAGGTGGATACGTCAAGCTGAAACCGCTCATGCTGCACGCTGGAGGCTGACGTATTTCATTAATTTTGCAAAAGAGCAGTTGGGTGATATTGAGATGTTAGAACCCGTTCGAAAAGCACTTGCAACTGTGGAAAGGCATGCAGAGAGAATTTTACAGCGCTGGTCATCCACTTATACGAATGCTCGTATGGAAGGTTTAAATAGTCTATTTCAAGCGGCTAGAGCACGAGCCAGAGGGTATCGTAATACAGGAACATTTATTACCATGATTTTTATGATTGCTAGCCCTGTATCAGATCTACTCAAATCCATATGAAACGACGAAGAGCCTAAAACTTTTGGATATTCAATACGCCGATTATGCTTACAGCAGCAATAAATGGGCGCAAAGCCATTGGTTTAAAGGGCAAGTTGAATACTGGCAAAAGCAACTAAGAGATGCCCCGGCATTGCACAGTTTGCCGCTGGATAAACCTCGTGGTAGTTCGGGTGAGCGTTTTGGTGCCGAGCAGCAAAGCACATTGTCGCTTCAGACCTCTTTACAGTTACAGGCTCAGGCCAAATATCACCGACTGACGCCGTTTATGCTTATTCATGGGGCATTGGCGCTGGTACTTTCCCGTCATGCCAACAGTCATGACATAGTTGTCGGCACCGCGATTGCCAACCGTAACTTGACGGCATTAGAGTCGGTCATCGGTTTTTTTGTCAACATGTTGACGCTTCGGGTGAATACCGACCATGAGCATCTCAGTGATTATTTGGCTCATGTCAAAAGTGTCAATCTCGATGCTTTAGCCAATCAAGATGTACCGTTCGACGCAGTTGTCGATAGCTGCAAAGCTCAGCGCAGCAGTCAGCACACGCCATTATTTCAGATCCTCTTTACCATGGATACGATTGCCGATGAGCCGGTTGACATTCCCGGTATCGATATGACTGAGGTTAAAGGCGATCACAAAGGGGTGAAGTTTGATTTGGAAGTCAGTACGCAAATCACCGATGAGGGGATTGAGTTTATCTGGTTATACGATAGTGCGCTATTTACCGAGCAACGTATTGCACAATTGAGCCGTCATTTTAATCAGTTGTTGAGCGCAATTGCACAAAATCCCGACGTGCCTATGGCACAGTTGGAGATGTTATCAATTGATGAAGTGGCTGAGCTTACCGATAGCTTTGATGCACCAAGTACAGCGAAACAAGAGGTGCAATATGTGCATCAGCTATTTGAACGGCAAGTTGCCGAGCACAGCGAAAAAACTGCGCTGGTGCAAGGACAAAAGCAACTTGGCTATGACCAACTTAATAAAAGCGCAAACCGTTTAGCAAAGCTACTGCAACAAAAAGGTATACGTCCGGGCGATTTGGTTGGTATTTGCTTAAACCGATCGTTCGATGCGCTCGTTGCTGTGTTGGCCGTACTTAAAGCCGGTGGGGGCCTATTTGCCGCTCGACCCTGGTTATCCACAAAAGCGCATTGAGTACATGCTTGAAGATGCTCAAGTGAGCGTGGTGTTAACCTCAAGTGTTATAAAAGCCGAAGTTGGCTTTAGTGATGAATTAAGTGTGCTTTGTTTGGACGATACAAACACACAAAACCAACTACAAACTTTAGGTACGGACAATCTACATTGGCCCAAGCTTGAGTCGCAAGCGCATTGCGCTTATGTCATCTATACCTCGGGCTCAACAGGGCGACCAAAAGGCGTTATGGTTTCTCACCATAATTGGTTGAGCTATACGGATGCTATCGAGCAGCTTTATCCTTGTGATCACAATCGAAGGGTATTGCAATTTGCGACGATGTCATTCGATATTTTCATCGAAGAATTGAGTTTGACGCTGTTGAGCGGTGGCACTCTGGTTTTACCGGAACAACCGGGTGTAATGACTGGTGATGAATTTTGGCATTTGGTTGAGACACAAGATATCGCTGTGGCGAGCTTGCCGATGGCATACTGGCATCAGCTGTGTATGGATCCACAATTGGCTGAGCAAGCCAAACAAACACCGCTACGGTTGATGATCACCGGTGGCGAGGCGATGGCTGCAAATCAACTTGGCCAATGGCAACGCAATGTCAGTGCTGAGGTTAAACTATTCAATACTTACGGCCCGACTGAAGCCACTGTGATTGCGACTGCATACGACTGTGCTGGGCACTCCAATGAAGATACCTCGGTTTCTATCGGTAAAGCTATCGGCAATAGCTTTATCATGTTGCTTGATGAGCAATTAAGACCTGTGCCAAAAGGCGCTGTCGGCGAGATTTATATCGCTGGTGAATGCATCGGTATAGGTTATCTTCATCGAACGGACTTAACTGCAGAACGGTTTATCGACAACCCTTATGGCAATTCCGGCTGCGAAAGATTGTACCGAACCGGCGATTTGGCCCGTTTGGGTTTTGACGGCAATATCGAGTTTGTCGGCAGAGTCGACAACCAGGTAAAAATCCGTGGTTTGCGCATTGAGCTTGGTGAAGTAGAACATCAGATTGCAGCGCATAGCAATGTTAACTCGTGTGAGATTGTTGTTACTGACAGCCAGATGCTGGTGGCCTATTTGATAAAACAAGACAGTCAGTTGTCTGATGAAAAACTCATTGCTCAATTGAAATACGATCTGCATAGCAGTTTACCTGAGTATATCTAATGTGTGATTTTATAACTCATTGAAATTGTTTGTTTCGTCATTCCTGCGAAGGCAGGAATCCAGCGTCTTTTTCTTTTTCCGAGCAAAAAGGCACTGGATTCCCGCTTACAACATGCGGGAATGACGGGGGTTGCAAGTTCAGTAGCGTAATTAGATTGCCAACATCTCCTCAAATTTCATTGCATCTCTGCCAAACTCGATATTGAAGTAAGCCCCAATGGTTAAGCTTAATACCTTTCTTCCCATTCGACTGGTTAAGTGCCATAAGTCTCGACAGTTAACATGTTCAATATCAAAATATTTAACAAGTTGCCCTATGGTTGTTTCAACCCTTCTTCGAACATTCATTAGTTGTTTAACCGCCCACTTAGGACGATTATCTTTCATGTTTTTCCGTAATGGAGTTTGTAAGTCAATATCAGCTTCAGAGCAGTCGTTATTGAGTATTGGTCTAATAAGCCCTTTATCACCAATTAAAAGTCCTTTGATATTATTGATGATTTCATAGGCGGCATCACGTTCATCAACATTTGCGGCGGTTAAAGTCAATTCCACAGGGATACCTCTTTCATCTACAAGAAGGTGACCATGAAATCCGTAATACTTCATATCCTTAGAGGCGCAGTAGCCATAACTTGCATATCCCTTAAAACTTTTACATTTTCTGACACGAGTAAGTTTACAAAACTCAATGGGAAACCCATCAATCAAATGAACATCACAAGTATCTGCTCTGAGTTGATGACATAAGTACTGATGAAATAATTGCTTCACTTTCCAAAGGTTACTTGCTTGTCTGGCAAACTGTGAACGAGCAGGTAAATCGGGAAACAAGGGTAACCAATACCCTTTGAAATACTCCCAAATTCCTTTATCTGTGTGATGCCCAGTCCATTCCCCAACAATTTCCATTGTAATTACTTCAGAATCAGTGAGTTTAGGAGCTCTACCACGGGTTCTTAAGGGAGTGGTTATTTCTCTCTGGTAAAAATCATCAACTAAACAGTAAACATAAATGATAAAATCTTCGACAGGCATGATCGTATCCTTCAGATAGGATTTTTTAGAACCAAACATTCTAAGGTATGGTCATGCCTACCAAAAATTAATCACACATCAGGTCACATTTAATGTTTAAAGTATCGATTATAGAAACTGTGATTCTGTCTTGCTATAGTAGAAAAATAGGCGCAATAAATTTTAAATTTATGACTAAGTCACTGATAAACGGCTGGTTACAGCAAGCTAAGCAGCTTGCGTCTCCGCATTTCAATCAACGTCCCGGTGACGATGTATCTCTGTTAGTGATTCACAGTATCAGCTTGCCGGCAGGTGAGTTTGGTCACACTTATATTGATGATTTATTTCTCGGTAAACTCGATTGCGACGCTCATGAGAGCTTTCAGGATTTAAAGGGTCTGGAAGTTTCGGCGCATTTTCTTATTCGCCGGAACGGAGGAATCACCCAGTTTGTCAGCTGTGATGACCGGGCCTGGCATGCCGGCGTTTCAGAATTTAACGGCCGCTCAGACTGCAACGACTTTTCCGTCGGCATAGAGCTTGAGGGCAGTGACGACTGTGAATTTGAGCAAGCACAATACCAAAGCCTGCTGAGTTTGACTCAAATCCTGATGCAGCAATATCCGCAAATTACGATTGATCGGATTACCGGTCATTGTCATATCGCGCCAAAAAGAAAAACCGACCCGGGCCCTTATTTTAACTGGCAATATTTTCTGGGTGCATTAACCTAAAAAAAACAATTGGACGTATAAATATGATGTAACCCTTTAAGTAACAAAAATAGTATGCGGTTCAATTTACTGATAACCCCTTGGTGGTAACTTAAACCGGCTTAAACCAGCGCTTGCGGCATTACGAATTGAAACAAGTAACAAACATGGACAAAGGGATAAAGTGAGATGGCACTTTTTTCATTATTAATTGCGATTTTGGCTGAGCGGTTAAAAGCCTTTCCGGTAAACTGGCAGATTGACACTTTGCTGGCCAGATACCATCAGACTTTTATCGGACAAAGCGCGCTGTCATCTGATATTTTTCTGGTTATCGCAATCCTGCTGCCGTCCGTTATCGTGGCCAGCCTGTTATGGTTCATTGAGGACGTATTCTGGGGAGCTCTCAGTTTATCGGTGTGGGTATTCGTCGCCATCGCATGCTTCAGCCATTCAAAAATAAGAGAGACCTTCAGGCACTTTATCGAATCGGCTTTAAGAGGTGATATTCAGGCATGTTACCATTTAAGTAATCAACTCGACCGCCAAACATGTAATGACGCAATCTCAGAGAATGAATTAGGCCAGAAAGTCGGTAAAACGGTCGCTTGGATCAACTACCGGAATTATGGTGCTATCGCCATTTACCTTATTGCATTTGGCCCGACCGGCGCCGTGTTATACAGCGCAGCGCGCTATTACTATGACCTGAATGTTAAGCAAGTGAAAAGCTCACCTTTAGCGGCAAGCATATTATTTGTATTGGACTGGATACCGAGTCGAATGTTCGCCTTCGGGTACCTGATGAGCGGTCACTTCGCACAAGGGTTTACGACTTGGCTGCCGCTGGTCAGCCGCCCAACCACTGAGGCCAAACGCATCATTTGTGAAACAGCAGAAGCGTCTGAAATCTTTCCCGAAAAATCGAACGCTCCGATTTGTATTCAGTCAACATTAGCGTTACTTACTCTAACTAAACGTACGTTTATCTTTCTGGTTACCTTGCTTTCCCTTCTGACGATTTTCGGCTGGGTGGCTTAAATTAAGGGACTGTTTTTTGATCCCTTTTCATATCTCATCTGATTAAGTGCCTTTGCAAGGTGCTCTGGTAATACCGACGGTCTTTCAAGCAAGAGTAACGCCGTAGAGTACTTAAGACGGGCGCCGGAAAGGGAAAAATTATAGCCGGGTACTTATATATTGCCGGCGAAAACAATTAATAAACTTAAGGATTAACTGTTCCGCAACGCTACTATGACATGGTCAGTTATGTTAATCTTCGGCACGGATTTGAATACCTGCCTGTAAAAGACAGACTAGGAAAGCGTTTCATGTTAGAAAATGATATTCGTCTTGCTGTAACCGCGGCCTTAAATGAAGACTTAGGCCTTAGCCCCGCAGCCGCTGATGAAGGATGCGCTGATCGGACAAGAGCAGACAAGCTACTGCAAAATGATATAACCGCCCAGCTTATTCCGGCGGACAAGCTTATCGAAGCGACTCTGATTACCCGCGAAGAAGGCGTGTTTTGCGGCAAGGCCTGGGCAGAACAAGTGTTTAATCAATTAGGCGGTGAAGTTGCGTTACACTGGCTTGTCGATGACGGCGATCTGGTTGTGCCGAATCAGACACTCTGTGAGTTATCCGGTCCGGCAAGAGCAATCTTAACGGGTGAACGCACAGCAATGAACTTCATCCAAACCCTCTCAGGTGTAGCGAGTCTGACAAAAATCTATGTTGATAAAATCGGGGATACTCAAACCAAATTGCTAGACACCCGTAAAACTATTCCGGGTCTGAGAACGGCGCAAAAATACGCTGTGACCTGTGGCGGCGGAATGAATCACAGAATCGGACTTTTTGACGCGTTCTTAATTAAAGAGAATCACATCATGGCCCGCGGCAGTATCAAAGCCGCCGTCGAGACCGCTCGAGAAATGCATGCCGATAAAAAAGTTGAAGTGGAAGCAGAATCAATTGAAGAGCTAACACAAGCTCTGGACGCTCAGGCTGACATCGTCATGCTCGATAACTTTGACATCAACATGATGTTAGATGCTGTAAGTCTTAACAATGAATATAAAGCAAAAGGCGGTGAAACAAAGCTAGAAGTTTCCGGCAATGTTACTTTAGAAACCATCGCCGACTTCGCCAAAACTGGCATCGACTTTATCTCAGTCGGGGCGCTAACTAAGCACGTTAAAGCCTTAGACCTTTCATTAAGAGTTAAGCAGTAACATAAAATTTAGCTGGTTCTCTAACAGAACCAGCTTACCAGTCCACAATAGCACTTCTGATATATCACGTTACTCATACAGCAAACTATATTTAGAACTTCTGCGAAGCACTCTCACATGGGGCGGAAACAAGATGTTTATAAAGCACGGCTTTATGTGTAGTTGAAGCGCAAGCACCTATGATGCGCCGCTGAGGGGCACACTGCGAAGCAGCTTTGGACTGCATGTGAGCGTAGATTGTAGTCCAAAACGCAAAAACCCCCAAAGCTTTCGCTAAGGGGATTTGCGTATTCGGCGTCTGGCAATGACCTACTCTCACATGGGGAGACCCCACACTACCATCGGCGAGGCCGCGTTTCACTTCTGAGTTCGGGATGGATTCAGGTGGTGCCGCGGCTCTGTTGTCACCAGACAAATTCTGCTTAAAAATTCGGAAAGCTAATCTCTTCGTAAAGAGTAATCTTTAAATCTTGTTCTTACTTTATCAAGTATCTGATATCCAGCTAAGGTCAGCTTATCGCAAAACCCATTAGGGTTGTATGGTTAAGCCTCACGAGTCATTAGTACAGGTTAGCTCAACGCCTCGCAACGCTTACACACCCTGCCTATCAACGTCCTGGTCTCGGACGGCTCTTCAGCAGACTTAAAGTCTGAGGGATGACTCATCTCAAGGCTCGCTTCCCGCTTAGATGCTTTCAGCGGTTATCGATTCCGAACGTAGCTACCGGGCAATGCGATTGGCATCACAACCCGAACACCAGCGGTTCGTCCACTCCGGTCCTCTCGTACTAGGAGCAGCCCCTTTCAATCATCCAACGCCCACGGCAGATAGGGACCGAACTGTCTCACGACGTTCTGAACCCAGCTCGCGTACCACTTTAAATGGCGAACAGCCATACCCTTGGGACCGACTTCAGCCCCAGGATGTGATGAGCCGACATCGAGGTGCCAAACACCGCCGTCGATATGAACTCTTGGGCGGTATCAGCCTGTTATCCCCGGAGTACCTTTTATCCGTTGAGCGATGGCCCTTCCATTCAGAACCACCGGATCACTATGACCTACTTTCGTACCTGCCCGACGTGTCTGTCTCGCAGTTAAGCCAGCTTATGCCATTGCACTAAACACACGATGTCCGACCGTGTTTAGCTGACCTTCGTGCTCCTCCGTTACTCTTTGGGAGGAGACCGCCCCAGTCAAACTACCCGCCAGGCACTGTCCTCACCCCGGATAACGGAGCCGAGTTAGAACATCAACACTACAAGGGTGGTATTTCAAGGCCGGCTCCGCGCAATCTGGCGACCGCGCTTCAAAGCCTCCCACCTATCCTGCACATGCAGGGTCAATGTTCAGTGCCAAGCTGTAGTAAAGGTTCACGGGGTCTTTCCGTCTAGCCGCGGGTATACGGCATCTTCACCGCAATTTCAACTTCACTGAGTCTCGGCTGGAGACAGCGTGGCCATCATTACGCCATTCGTGCAGGTCGGAACTTACCCGACAAGGAATTTCGCTACCTTAGGACCGTTATAGTTACGGCCGCCGTTTACTTGGGCTTCGATCAAGAGCTTCGACAAAAGTCTAACCCAATCAATTAACCTTCAAGCACCGGGCAGGCGTCACACCGTATACGTCATCTTGCGATTTTGCACAGTGCTGTGTTTTTGATAAACAGTTGCAGCCACCTGGTATCTGCGACTGCCGGCCGCTCAGGGAGCTCGTCCCGTCACCGCCGGCAGCGTACCTTCTCCCGAAGTTACGGTACCATTTTGCCTAGTTCCTTCAGCCGAGTTCTCTCAAGCGCCTTGGTATTCTCTACCCGACCACCTGTGTCGGTTTGGGGTACGATTCCTGCTTACCTGAAGCTTAGAAGTTTTTCCCGGAAGCATGGCATCAGTTACTTCACTGCCTTAGCAGCTCGTCATCAGCTCTCAGTTTTCTCTATTAAAAGAGTGGGGTCCGGATTTGCCTGAACCGCCAACCTACAGCCTTAAACCGGGACTACCAACGCCCGGCTAACCTAGCCTTCTCCGTCTCTCCGTCGCAGTAAGCACAAGTACGGGAATATTAACCCGTTTCCCATCGACTACGCCTTTCGGCCTCGCCTTAGGGGTCGACTCACCCTGCCCCGATTAACGTTGGACAGGAACCCTTGGTCTTTCGGCGAGGGAGTTTTTCACTCCCTTTATCGTTACTCATGTCAGCATTCGCACTTCTGATACGTCCAGTGCGGGTTACCCCTTCACCTTCAACCGCTTACAGAACGCTCCTCTACCGCTCAATACAAAGTATTGAACCCGTAGCTTCGGTGGTATGTTTAGCCCCGTTACATCTTCCGCGCGGGCCGACTCGACTAGTGAGCTATTACGCTTTCTTTAAAGGGTGGCTGCTTCTAAGCCAACCTCCTAGCTGTCTGAGCCTTCCCACATCGTTTCCCACTTAACATATACTTGGGGACCTTAGCTGACGGTCTGGGTTGTTTCCCTTTCCGCGACGGACGTTAGCACCCGCCGTGTGTCTCCCGGACAGCACTCTTTGGTATTCGGAGTTTGCAAAGGGTTGGTAAGTCGGGATGACCCCCTGGCCTTAACAGTGCTCTACCCCCAAAGGTGTTCGTCCGAGGCGCTACCTAAATAGCTTTCGAGGAGAACCAGATATCTCCCGGTTTGATTGGCCTTTCACCCCCAGCCACAAGTCATCACCGCATTTTTCAACATACGTGTGTTCGGTCCTCCAGTTGATGTTACTCAACCTTCAACCTGCCCATGGCTAGATCACCGGGTTTCGGGTCTACACCCAGCAACTCTTCGCGCAGTTAACACTCGGTTTCCCTACGGCTCCGCTATTCGCTTAACCTCGCTGCTAAATGTAAGTCGCTGACCCATTATACAAAAGGTACGCGGTCACGGCTTCTTACCCGTAAAGAGTCGGGCCGCTCCCACTGCTTGTACGTATACGGTTTCAGGTTCTGTTTCACTCCCCTCACAGGGGTTCTTTTCGCCTTTCCCTCACGGTACTGGTTCACTATCGGTCAGTCAGGAGTATTTAGCCTTGGAGGATGGTCCCCCCTTGTCTTTAACAGACGCTTCAGACAACATATCA
>CBDAVB010000017.1:0-1150 GCA_965200795.1 Parashewanella sp. | reverse complement strand
GGCATGATCCGTTTCCTGAAATTTTTTGGCGTGGGATTTTAGTGATTCCGCCGTAAGCGCGCAGGTAAGTAGCTGACGATAAGTTTCTCCAGAATTTTGGTGTTCAGATTTAGCGCAGAACAAGGCGCAACGAAGGGCGCATAGCCATAGCTATGTAACCAGAGTTGCAACGCTGTAATGTGCTAAAGGTGGACATCAAAAAATGTTAGAAAACTTATGGTCAGCTACTTAGTTAGTCTTCAGGCTTCATTGTTTCTGACTCTGTCTTTTTAACCACAATACATCCGCCTTTAGATGAAACCTCAATTTCAAATTTAAACTTAGTCTGTAACACGTCAGTAAACTTATCATACAGCGCTCCTGTTCCATGACATCCGGTGATGACTTGTTTGATATCGCATTTGCGCTTGATATGATACCCGAACAGCGCCTCAGCAAATTCTGAAGGTAACCCGGGTGTTCTGGGAAATTTTTTTCCGTTATCATCCACACAGTATTTGTTTTCAAATACCTGGTCAATATGAGTATCAAATTCACCATTTAAATAACCTAAATTTTTAACGCAAATCCGCTTTTCAATCAATTTGTTTAAAGCCCGCGCAAAGTTGTTTTTATGAACCACTGCCCAACGAGCGTAAATTTCAAAGTTCGGCTCGATTCCCAATTTGATAAATCACTTTGTTGTTTCTCATTACCAAAAACCATAAGATCGGCCAAGTCAGTATCATCGGCCCGCACGCAGTATTTTAATATAGCAACGACAATGGTGATATCCGGGGGTACATTTAAATAAGGTCGCCGGCGTTCAGCGCTTTTTATAATTTTGCCGATTATTTCCACGGCTTGTTGAAACATGCGCAACTCAGCGCATGCTGATATATAATCAGCCAGACCAATGCTATTTATTTTTACGTCCCGTAAATCAACGCAGCCGGGAGCGGCTTTACCGCTGAATACGATTTTTTTAACGAAATCGACATTTCCGGCGGCTGTACAAAACTTTAATATGGCGCTCGCAGTGTGGCGATTCGGATCTAAATATTTATAAAGCGGATGCTTTGCTCTATTGATGAATTCCTTTATTGCCTGTTCAGCCTGTTGATACTCGCCCGCGTTCGTACAAATTCTGAGGTAGAGATTAAAAAAGCGG
>CBDAVB010000016.1:0-4643 GCA_965200795.1 Parashewanella sp. | reverse complement strand
GCTGGTCAATCGCTTTTGAAGAATTAGCAAATAACAAAATAGCCTTTCGAAACGATACAACCAATGGCAGCGCATCATTTGTAGTCTTTAAAGGTCGTAATGCAGGCGATGACGATCAAGGCGTAGAATTCCAAGGCTGCATGAGCATGACCAGTTTTGACGATCTATTTTTAGCAGGGAACAAGCAAGGTTTTCGAGTTAAAACTAATTACGGCTCTTATAATTGCGATAAGTGGCTAATCATCGGAACTGAAATCGGCTTTTACTTTATAGCAGATCAGTTAGGCGAATATTATCAATCCAGTAATCGCTACAACTGCTGTTTTTATGCGGGTGATATTAAATCTAGTCAACTAAATGACCTGGGGCGCTTCATAGCCATTGCGTCAGCGATTCAGAATTCCGCAGGTTACACAGCTGATGAATCCGAAAGAGGATATGGAGTAACCTTGGCTCATCTTCAAAATATGTTCAACACTGACTTCGATGAGTTTGATATTCCGCAAGTGAATGGTGTACACCTGAC
This sequence comes from Parashewanella sp., assembly GCA_965200795.1. Taxonomy (GTDB): domain Bacteria; phylum Pseudomonadota; class Gammaproteobacteria; order Enterobacterales; family Shewanellaceae; genus Parashewanella. The sequence continues at coordinate 4,117 of CBDAVB010000016.1, read as the reverse complement.
AAAATATAAAGTGCATCAAGCTCAGCGAATATCAACAAGTGACACAGGCTCTTTAACAAATGTGCTATATGCGGTAAGCCTAAGAAGTGATCCTTCAGTAATTGATAGTGAAGGAAACAATTCTAGGAATAGTTTGCTGGCTCCCTGGCTTCGCGGCTGGTTGCCGGGATTTTTTATGGCTGAAAATAATTTTAATCGCAATTGGTTGTGGCCTGCTGTTGTGTCATTTAATGATGATAACTATTTTTTATTGAAAAACCCTGAAGATGGACGCCGCTCTAACACCTTGATCAGCATGGGAGAGTGGCATGTCTGAGAATTTATTTTTAGGTAACGCCAGCCCCGACGGGTATATTGCTCAGGGTCAAACAGAAATCACCCCGCTTGAGGATGCAAAAACCGCACTCCCAGTTAGTGTTTCAAGTTATTATTATATCAAAATATCGCCTGTCGGCGGGCAGTCAACAAGAGCAAGAACCGTTGAGATTCTAAAAGATGGCACTAAGCGCTGGTACGGTGATTTTCGCGTTTCAGATAATTCTCCGATGGAAGAGTTGATTTATCATGTTCCGCAAGAAGTTGAGGCGATTCAAATTTATTACAAGAACTCCCCAGACACTGTTACCGGCCTGTTTATTGTCGGTATTAATATTGACGGTCAAGCTTACCAAAGCAAAGCTGTTAGCGCTTCACAAAGCGCAGTAACAAAAAATGATCGTTATTTGGGTAAGCTCGAATTAGATTTAGACCCTGACTCTGAGCGTTACGCCATATTTGACCGTCGAACAGCTCAGCCCTTGTTTCACGGCAGAACTGAACATTACCGTCCGATCATCGCCCCAGAAAAATACGGTACTACTGATGAATTGTTAGTAGTGATGTTTGACGACAGCGGTGAATTTGAGCCAGCGACAAAAGATAAGGTTAAAACTGAATTGTTTGACGCAAACGCGGAATGATAACCTCTGATGATATTCTCTGATGATAAAGCTTCGATTTAACAAACCGCTTCAGCAATATCAACTACCACTCGTTTTGCGTTTTGGTGATGATGATACTGAGCCAGAGCCTGACTACCCTAAGCCGCGGCAACCGAGCATTGGTATTGCCTTGGATGTGATTTGGTTAAAACCTCAGCAGCGTGAACAGTATTTAGTTCTGGTTGATAAAAGTAATCGAGTTGGGCTGCAAGTGCAGTTAAGTCGCAACGCATTACCTAAAATTGATAACGTGATCACAGCTGACTGGAAATCATCACCTGCCGCTTTCGAGTCCAATACTGAGCTGCAGCGCCACAGCATAGAATTGAAAACAGCGAGCTTTCAACTCGAATGGGCGTTAATCGGGCGCAGCCACATCGAGCTTGATAACGTTTGGCAAACCACTGACTTGCACAATATTGATACTAAGCTGAAATGGAAACCAAACAGCCAAGTATTCGAGCATCAGAACCGAGTTGATTGGATTGAAACGCCGCGATATCAAACCCTAGTTGCTACACGCTTTAATTCGTTTGAATTGCGAGCACACGACCACACTATAACTTGGGGGCCACATCAACCAGATTGGATTTGCTCAACTCGATATCGGCCACCGGAGCAAGGCGAAACCGTCGTTATCCGCTTTAGTGAGCCATTTAATCAAAGTGAAAACCCCGTAAAGCTTAGGCTCACACCAAGCCCGAAATATTGCTATTACGATGACGGCGGCGGTTTAATTGATGCAAACCCAAGCCTGCCACCGATTGATTTTAAACTGCCGATAGCGCCGCAGTTAAGACGAGTTTATATGACACAACCCACTATTGAATGTGTTCGAATTGCCGATGATGTGACCGATTGCGATCAGCCGTGTGCAAATCAGCGGTAACCGCGGCCAGTTCGCCTGCGCGGTCAGTTTTGACTTTCAAAGCCGAATTGACGCGCAACGCGCGGAAAACCAGCTGCTTAAAATCAGCGTTAACGGCTATGATTTTTACGCGTATTGCGAGCAATGCACCCGCAGCCGCTCATTCGGGCAAGATAACCATTCCGGCGCAGGCCGCAGCCGCGCCGCTGAATTATCTACCCCGTATCAATTACCGATAAGCTACACAAACACGGTAAACCGCAGCCTAGGCGGCATGATGTCAGACATAGTGCAATACACGCCGTGGTCAATTGATATCAGTAATATCAATGATTTTACCGTGCCCGCCGGAGCGTTCAGCATCAGCAATGTGTCACCGATTGAAGCCTTAGCGCAAATGGCGCAGCAGGTCGGCTGCATGCTGAAGTGTGACGATGAAAAACAAATCATTGCTATTCTCCCCCGTTACCCCGTTTCACCGTGGGCGACGCCAGGTGCGACCCCTGACGTCACAATACACGAAGCGGTGATTTTAAGTCACAGCGAAAACGAGCAGCTAAATAAACTGTGTAATTCATGCTGGGCGAGGGGCGAGCAGCAGGGCATCAGCGCACAAATTCGCAGAGCCGGAACCGCCGGAGATATAGCCACGGCTGATATTAACGAACCTTTAATTGTGGATAATCAGGCCGCCCGTCTGGCGGGAACCAACGCCATCGCTAACACCGGAAAAAAGCGCATTCATAACATAGTCTTGCCCGTCCAGCCCGACTTACCGCCGCTGACTGCGGGAATGTTGATCGGTGTGAGTAACACCGATGTATTCAAAGGCACGATTGACAGCTGGAGCGTCAGCGCCCAGACAGTGCAGGCCGGCGGTAATGTCGCTATTGATATCGAGCAGAACATTAACGTCATCCAGCATCTAGAATAAGAATAAAGGTTTTTGATCATGCTCAGACAGCTTAAACAAAATCTCAGCGAACAACGCCGGATATTAAAGATCACTCCAGGTTCATAGCGACGGCACCGTGACCGGTGTTTCCGCGTCCGGCCATCAGCAAAGAGTGATCGGCACCGGCACCGTTGACACCCACATTTACGTTCAAGATCGTAGAGTATTAGGCGCCGCCCCGGATTTACCCCACACGACAATTGACGTGTAATCAACCAGATAAATCCTTATCATGCAGCCGCTTTGGGAACAGCTCAGTATAAACCTGCCACAGAGTATTGATGTTTCGATGCCCTGTGACTTGTGCAACTTCATCAATCGTGTACCCCTTCTCAAACAAGCGGCTGGCACCTTCACGCCTTAAGTCGTGATAGCGTAAATCTTCAATACCGAGTTCATCACGAGTGATGTGAAATCCACTCGTGACACTTTCTGATCTAAACGGGAAAATTCGATTATCTGTTTTCGGTTGCCTCTGGATCAACTCCCAAGCACCACCCAACAACGGCACAAGCATATGATTACCTGTTTTTTTCGCAGGATCTTTTCTATCACGAACCCAAACCGCTTTTTGTTCATTGTCTAAGTCTGTCCATTTAATTCGACAAACTTCACCGATTCTCATACAACTTAAAATAGAAAACTCGAAAATATCAGTATATGGAATTTTGCTATTGCATCTGGCCTCTTTTTCTTTGAGCTTCTCGATAATTCGTTCTATTTCAATATCGGTCGGGCGTCGATTCCTCTTTTCTGCTCTACCCACAATCTTATGATCTTTTAGCGCTTCAAGCGCCTCTTTTACTACATCATCAGACACTTGATAACCGTATGTGGCTTTAGCCAAGCGCATGCACCACCCTAAATATAAAATTTCAGCTTTAACTGACGAGGGCTTTAACCCTTGAGAACGTCTCATTTTCGCATAACTCACAACATGAAACGCTTGCATTTCAGTAATCTTAATTTTACCAAGCTCACTTCTCCCAATCTTAGACAGAAAAAAATGCTTGGTTTTGTTGATATCTAAAAATGGATCATTTAAAAATTTACTTGTCAGCTCAGAAAGAGGGATTGTATTAACGACAGCGTCAACCCCTTTCGAATCCAAATCATTAACTCGTTTCTTACCCCACGCTTCAGCATGAGCATTTTTACTAAAAGTTTTACTTTCAGAAAAAATAATTTTACCTTTTTCTTTGACTCGAACGATGCATTTGTAACGGGGTGAACCGTCCGACTTTAACCTTTTTTCAACCCGATAAAACGCCATTTTAACCTCATGTAAAAATATTCTAGGGTGCCTGTGAGGGT
>CBDAVB010000015.1:0-102751 GCA_965200795.1 Parashewanella sp. | reverse complement strand
ACGTAATCAACCAGATGGGATTCCCCGGCTACTTCCTGATCGTAATGGAGTTCATTCAGTGGGGTAAGGATAACGCGATTCCCGTCGGCCCGGGCCGCGGCTCCGGCGCGGGTTCGCTGGTGGCTTACGCGCTGAAAATTACCGACCTTGATCCGCTTGAGTTTGACTTACTGTTCGAGCGTTTCCTGAATCCGGAGCGGGTATCCATGCCTGACTTCGACGTCGACTTCTGCATGGACAGACGAGACGAGGTTATCGATCATGTCGCTGAGCTGTACGGCCGCGACGCGGTATCGCAGATCATCACTTTCGGTACTATGGCGGCGAAAGCGGTAATCCGCGACGTCGGTCGTGTGCTTGGTCATCCTTACGGCTTTGCCGACAGAATTTCTAAGATGGTTCCGGCCGAACCGGGGATGACGCTGGCGAAAGCCTTTGAGGCTGAGCCGGCATTACCTGAAGCCTATGAAAGCGATGAAGAGGTTCGCGAGCTTATCGACATGTGCCGCATTCTTGAGGGGGTGACCCGTAATGCCGGTAAGCACGCCGGCGGCGTAGTCATCGCCCCGACCAAGATCACTGACTTCGCGCCGCTGTATTGTGACTCTGAAGGCAACAACCCTGTAACTCAGTTCGATAAGAACGACGTTGAAACGGCGGGGCTGGTGAAATTTGACTTCTTGGGGTTAAGGACGCTCACCATTATCGACTGGGCGCTGCAAATGGTGAACGCGACTCAGAAGAAGAAAGGCTTACCTGACGTTAAAATTGAGTCGATTCCGCTGGACGATTCAAAATCTTTTGATTTGCTGCAGCGTTATGAAACTACGGCGGTTTTCCAGCTGGAATCCCGCGGTATGAAAGATCTGATTAAGCGTCTGCAACCTGACTGCTTTGAAGATATGATCGCGTTGGTGGCGCTGTTCCGTCCCGGGCCTTTGCAGTCGGGCATGGTAGATAACTTTATTGAACGAAAGCACGGCCGTGAAGAGGTTTCCTATCCTGATCAGCAGTGGCAGCATGAGTCATTAAAACCGATCCTTGAGCCGACCTACGGCATTATTCTGTATCAGGAGCAGGTAATGCAGATCGCTCAGGTTCTGGCGGGTTATACCCTCGGCGGAGCTGATATGCTGCGTCGGGCGATGGGCAAGAAAAAGCCTGAGGAAATGGCCAAGCAGCGAAGCGTTTTTGAAGCCGGCGCCGTGAAAAACGGCGTTGACGGCGAGCTTGCCATGAAAATCTTCGACCTGGTGGAGAAGTTCGCCGGTTACGGTTTTAACAAATCCCACTCGGCGGCCTACGCTTTGGTTTCCTATCAGACACTGTGGCTTAAAACCCATCATCCGGCTGAATTCATGGCGGCGGTAATGTCCGCCGATATGGATAACACCGACAAGATCGTTACCCTTGTCGATGAATGTGAGCGCATGGGCTTACCGCTGTTACCGCCGGACGTGAATAAAGGGCAGTACCAGTTTACCGTGGATGATGAATCGGGCATTGTTTACGGTATCGGTGCGATCAAAGGTGTTGGTGAGGGGCCTGTCGAGTCGATCATTCAGGCCAGAGACAAAGGCGGAGCGTTTAAGGATTTATTTGATTTCTGCGCCCGGGTGGATCTGAAAAAACTGAATCGCCGGGTCATCGAAAAACTGATTTGTGCCGGCGCGCTTGATAAGCTCGGGCCGCACCGGGCGTCGATGACGGAAACCTTAGCGGAAGCGATTCGCGCGGCGGATCAGCACGCTAAAGCCGAAGCGACGGGTCAGCACGATATGTTCGGTTTGCTCAATACCGAGCCTGACGATATTAAGCAGCGGTTCGCTGAATGTCCGCCCTGGCCGGATAAAATCTGGCTGGAAGGTGAGCGTGACACCCTGGGTCTGTATCTTACCGGTCACCCGATCAACCAGTATTTAAAAGAGCTGAAACAGTATACCAGCGGCCGTTTAAAGGACGCTCACCCGACCGGGCGCGGTAAAACCGCTAAAGTCGCCGGCTTAGTGATTGCCGGCAGGGTTATGGTGACTAAGCGCGGGTCTAAGATGGGGCTGGTGACACTGGATGATAAAAGCGGACGTTTAGAAGTCATGTTCTTTACCGAAGCGTTTGAGAAGTTTAATCACCTGATTGAAAAAGACCGCATTCTGATTTGTGAGGGTGAGGTGAGTGTCGATGACTTTTCCGGCGGTAACCGCATGACCGCCAGAAATGTGATTGATATCAGTGAGGCCCGCGCTCATTTTGCGAAATGTGTCGAAGTGGACTTAGATAACCGGCGGGCGACACCGAAATTATTAGAGTCTTTCCAAAATGCGTTATCACAATGGACTGAGGACGGTAACGTTCCCGTTGTCATCAATTACAAGCAAGCTGACGCTAAGGGTCAGCTGCGGCTGGGAGAAAATTGGCGGGTGAATCCCACGGACGAATTAATACTGTCGCTGCAATCTATGATGGGGCCGGATAGAGTGAGGATCACTTTTTAATGGAGTTAACGCCGCTGATCCTCCAGCTTGACGAATTACTGAACGGTCTGCCTGAAACCCCCGGGCGAACACTGGTTTTAGGGTACAGCGGCGGTGTTGATTCTGAGGTATTAGCTTTCTTATTAGCTGAATACGCGAAAGTCAACTCAGACGTCAAGGTTAAGCTTATTCACGTGCATCACGGTCTGAGCGTTAACGCGGATGGCTGGCAGCGGCATTGTCAGCTTCAGGCCGGACGATATCAGCTGCCATTTACCGCCAAAGCCGTTGAAGTGAGACAAGCGGCCCGTACAAGCCCGGAAGCGCAAGCCCGTAAGGTTCGGTATCAGGCGCTGAAACAGGAGATGAACTCAGGTGACGTGTTATTGACGGCGCATCATCAGGATGATCAGCTGGAAACTCTATTGCTGGCGTTAAAGCGCGGTCAGGGTCCGAAGGGACTCGGCGCGATGGCGCGGCTGCAAGCGTTAGACGGCGGGTTCTGGCAGCTCAGACCGCTGTTAAACAGCACCAAGCGACAAATCACCGATTTCGCGGCTAAGCATAATCTCAGGCACATCGAGGACGAGAGTAACCGCGATACTCAGTTTGACCGCAACTTCTTACGTCAGGATATCATTCCGCTGCTGAAACAACGATGGCCGGCTGTTTCCGAAACCGCGTCAAGAAGTGCCGGGTTATGCGCGGAGCAGCAGCTGTTATTGGATGAAGTATCATACGAGCGGGTTAAGGCATTCATTCATCCCTCGAAATTTGCGACGCGTGTGTTCAGCCTCAAAGGGTTTTCTGACTTATCCCCGGCCTGGCAGCGACAATTATTCCGTACTTACCTGGAGACGGAAAGGTTACCCATTCCGTCTCAGGTTCAGTTAGATGAGATCCTGAGACAGCTGTTAAGCGCGAAAAAAGACGCGCGAGTCGAAATTAATGTGTCCGGGTTACTGATACGCCGCTTTCAGGAGCAGGTCTATACCTGGCGCGGCGGTCAGACGGACGCTGACCCCGCGCGAGATATCATGCTGGACATATCCGGTGCTTTAAATTCACCTTCAAACCAAGTCACGGTTAATTTGCCCTCCGGGACAGAATTGCGCGTAAAGCTGGTTAAAAGTTCAGATTTGAACAGCAATTGTGCGGGAATCCGGTTACCTACGCCGACAGAAAAAGTCAGTGTTCGTTTTAGTCTTTCTGGGAATTATTTATGTCATCCGAGTTACCGGCATAAACCGAGAAAACTGAAAAAACTTTGGCAGGAGTTGCGGGTTCCGCCCTGGGAGCGAAATCGTATCCCTTTGATTTTTTATAATGAAAAATTGATGACGGCTCTCGGGTTGTGGAAAGAGAAATGCGCGGTATCCGACAGCGAACAACTGCTCTGTTTTGAAACTTAATATAGACAGTTACTGTTTTACAGCATTTTATGCAAAATATGCCGCTTGCGGTTTTACCCGCGAGCAAGTAGTTTCTCCTCTGACGATTGTTACTTCTGCAGAGAGTAAGCCAGTCAATTCGCTTGAAAGTTATAAAAAAGATTATTGTTCAAGACGCAATGATTAACACTTTTTTATTGAACTGAAACTTATTGAAATATTCAGAAATACTCTGATGAGGATGTGAAACATGTTTACATTAACAGAGGGTAACAAAGACTGTTACTATTGTCCGTCTCCGGTAGAACTGACTTCCTATCATCACGAAAACGACGAAGTAAAACTGGTGCTGGAAAGAGATAATGCCCACGAGCCGGTAACCTTCAGTGTAACAGAAAGTGGTGAGTCGGCCCGCGGCTCTGATTTGCCGCGGCCTTCTTGTGATTCGAATAGTTACGTTAATCCTTCTGACGGCCCGAATGCTCCGGTTAAAACTGGTACTAAAAGAGCTCCTGAACAAGAGAATGATTCAGACTCAAAACACGCACGGGAATCCGGTTCTTCAGAAGTCTCATCACATTATCAGTCGCTGCCGGCTTACTATGATCTTACATTAACTAATTGTGGTGTTTTATTTAATTTTAATAATTCTAATTCTAATAATTCTAATTCTAATAATTCTAATTCTAATAATTCTAATTCTAATAATTCTAATTCTAATAATTCTAATAATGTTCAGGCTACTCCTGTTAGTCCGGACAGGGATGAAGGGGTGGAACTGGCCGCACAAACCGATACCGCCACAAAACTCACACTGCCTCGGGGCTCGAGAGTTATTTTGTCACTGTACAGCTCTGATTCTGACACTGTCTCTGAATCGTCATCAGGTGTCAGCCTGATTGGTTACACCGACACTTGATTCCAGGCCCGCCATTATCTGATGGCTCCGCTGCTCCTGGTAAGTGGCCGGGATATACAGGTGTCTGATAAGATCACAAGGGAATAGAAAGACTTAGTAAAAATAGTCTCAGACAGGGGTAAGTTTTGTAAAATTCGCAAAAATAAATCAGCGAATAAAGAAACATCCGTCGCCTTGCGGAAAAGAAAGTAACGGATGTCAAGCTACTTTAAAGCAACTTGTTCCTTCAGCTTTAGCTGAATACATGGCTTTATCGGCAAGTTCATATAAAGATTTTGAATTTAAGTCTTCAGTGAATTCAGCGATACCGATACTTGTCATAACAGTGAACTGTGAAAGTAACGGGTTGCGTGAAAGCTGAAGAATAATTCTCCGGCTGAGTATTTGCGCTGAGTTTTCACAACCATGCACCAAAATGGTAAATTCATCGCCGCCGACACGGAATGCCTGGTCGGCGTTTCTGATTGACTCGCGCAGTAGCTGCCCGAATTCAGTCAGAATAGTGTCACCCAGCTGATGACCAAATTTGTCATTGACCTGTTTGAAATTATCTAAATCTAAAACAACGAGACATAACTGATCTGAGCCGCGTTTTGAGCGGGCGATATTCGATTCAAGCATTTGCCGGAAATAACGGCGGTTGCCCAGATTGGTCAGCGAATCAAACATCGCTTGTTTTGACATTTCTGAGTAACGCACGGCGTTATTAAGAGGTTGAATGAGCAACTCCTCAAGTCGCCGCAACAAAGCCGATTGCTGACCGCTCAAGGCTCCGTTGACCCGATAGTGAATTTCTGACGATTGCTGCCCGATCTGAATACGGCGTTTGAAACCGTATCCCCGGCCTATCCCCCAGATAAAGTGATATTGCGGTAATTTGAGTTGAACACCCAAGACAGGCAGAAGATCGCCGAGCAGTCTGCCGTAACAGGCGAAAACCGTTCCCGGATCAAGGCTGGCGTGTAAGGATTGTAAAACAGCGATAATGTCTGGTTTGATTTCGTGATCAGTGTTTATCACTTTAGTATTTGCGTTGTGACTGAACTCTTCGGTCTGATAATCCCTGGCTAAACCAAAGTCCATCGGTTTCTCCGGTCAAAATATTAACTATTGTTTAACAAACAGCACAGGATATGCCAAATTCAAGTAAATCTGTGTCTTATTGAATCAAGCGCCTGAATAGTGAACGTTATGAAGGTTCTAAAAAACTGATGATTTTATCAAGCTTGGGTAAGGTGTCTTTATAACCCAGATTGATTAATGCCTTAGTGTAAGCTTTTTCAAACAAAAGGTAAGAAATCACACTGGATTCAGAATATTGGTTAATACCGATCGTTCTGAGCAGCATTCTGACGGCAAAGGGCATATGATGATAGTAGCGACCCGCGATTTCGGCTAAATCCCGGCTTGGTCTGAGTACCATGGTGTCGATATTTCTTAATGAATAATCCTCACACTTATCATCAGGGATCAGCCCGATTGTGCTGTTAACTCTTCTCAGGCGCTCTAAATCACTGTTCAAGGTGTCAGAAAAAATAGTATCAAGAAGGTGACCTGCGATAGAGGCGGTAGTCGGGTGATGTTTTAAGTTTTTATCATGGTGTTTCTTGGAGCTGCTCAGATTGATAACCAACAATTTATCAGCCCCTAAACGAATCGGGCTGGATAAAGGAGAAAGCTGGTGAATTGAGCCGTCGCCATAATATTTTCTGCGTAACCGAACGGTCGGGAATATCATAGGAATAGCCGAACTGGCCATTAAATGGCTGGTATAAAGCTGGGTTCTGATCCCCTTTCTGCGAGCACGGCTCCAGTTTTCGAACTCCTGTTTGGCTTGAAAAAATGTAATTGATTTAGAGTCGTTATAACAAGATACGTCAATGGCTAAAGCGGTAAGGGCACCAAGATCAATATTTCGATCGATGCGTTTAAAGTCCATCACTTCATTGAGTAAGTCTCTTAACGGGTCATTATTTAATAAACTGCCGGGATCCGGGTTATAGCCGTTGGCCTGTAAACCTTTTACCGCCATTTTTAAAATATGTTTACTGACACCCGCAACCGAGCTTTTATAGATTTTATCAGTAGAAAAATGACTCCACACATAATCCAGCTTCTTTACTCCCAAATGAAAGCATGCGGCATGTGTCGCCAGTGACGTGACATTGATGGCTCCGGCAGAGGAGCCGCAGAGTATTTTAAAAGGAATGCTGTGGTTACGCGGATAATTTTGAACGATAGCCTTAAGCACGCCGACCTGATAAGCTGCTCTGGCTCCGCCGCCGCCTAATATTAATGCTGTCTCCGTACTCAAAAAGCTATTCCCTTTTGACAGTCCAGTTACCTTGAATTTAGCCCAAAAATCAGTCTGAGTCGACCGCTAATCATTTTTCTGTTTGTAATCGTAGGCTCTGTGGATTAATTCTCCTAAAACAACCGCACCGACAGCCGCGCCGGCGCTTAAACCTACGCAGGTATAAATTACGGTATTTCCCAGATAATAGGATACCGCGCTTCCAACACCGGTACCTAAAAAGCCGCCGACGGCTGCTCCGCCAAAGGAGCTGGGAAGTATTTCCCAGCATTCTCTTTTGAGTGAGATTCGCCGCTCAGTTATTTCACAGCCTTTTTCGACACAATACTCGGGCTGATTTCGTAAACATACATCGGACATTAAGCTAATCATATGTTAAATCCTGATATATCAACACGACTTCACTATACAAGGATTTGGCGCTTAAGATTAAATATTTATTTGTTCTAGTCTATGAATACCGGTTACACCACGTTTTCCGGGACAGTTTCTTAGCTGGTTAATTCGTCAAATGCTTTAAAATCATAACTATTATAAAGACTTAATAAAGTCAGCAAGTTGATCCATCGGGATGTCTTGCTTTTCACCGGTCTTACGGTTTTTATACTCAAGCACGCCATTGTCAATATTACGATCACCGATAACGATGGTGTGAGGAACGCCGACAAGTTCCATATCCGCGAACATAACGCCGGGGCGCTCTTTACGGTCATCGAACATCACCTCTATACCAAGCTCTCGGCAGTCCCGGTAAAGTTTTTCAGCGATTTCCTTGACACGGGGTGACTTATGCATATTCATCGGCAGAATACCCAGCTTGAACGGCGCGATGGCATCGGGCCAGATGATGCCGCGGTCATCGTGGTTCTGCTCGATAGCGGAAGCTACGATCCGGCTTACGCCGACACCGTAACAGCCCATCAATAGCACTTGCGCTTTACCCTGCTCATTAAGTACTGAGGCATTCATCGCTTCAGAATATTTAGTGCCTAACTGGAAAATATGACCGACCTCGATACCACGGGCAAATGCGTAAGTGCCGCCGTCAGGCGTCGCCTCACCTTCAACAACGTTGCGAATATCAGCCGTCTGAGCTTCCGGTAAATCACGCTCCCAGTTAATACCGAAGTAATGCTTGCCGTCCACGTTCGCGCCCGCGGCGAAGTCACTCATTACCGCGACGCTGTGGTCAGCGATAACAGGCATGTCTAATTTAACCGGACCTAAAGAACCGGGACCCGCGCCCACGGCCGCGCGAATTTCCTCGTCAGTGGCAAAGGTCAGCGGTGACTTAACAGCCTCTAACTTGTCCGCTTTAATTTCGTTTAGCTCATGATCGCCGCGAACCATTAACGCGACTAACGGCGTTTCTTCGGTCGCGCCTTTTACGATCAGTGTCTTAACGGTTTGAGTTATGTCTGAATCGAACTGCTCAACCAGCTCGGCGATGGTTTTTGCGTCCGGCGTGTCAACTAAGGTCATTTCCCGGGTCGCCGCCGCGCGGGCTTTTGCCGGCTTAAGCGCTTCGGCACGCTCGATATTCGCCGCGTAATCGCCGTCAGCGGAGTAGGCGATTAAATCCTCGCCGCTTTGCGCGAGCACATGGAATTCATGTGACATGTTGCCGCCGATAGAGCCTGAATCCGCTAACACAGGGCGGTACTCTAAACCAACGCGGGACAGTATATTGCAGTACGCCGTGTGCATGGTTTTGTAGGTGTCATCCATGGTCTGCTGATCTAAATGGAAGGAGTAGGCGTCTTTCATTAAGAATTCACGGGCACGCATCACGCCGAAACGCGGACGCACCTCGTCACGGAACTTGGTTTGAATCTGATACACGTTCATCGGAAGCTGCTTATAAGAGCTGACTTCCTTACGGATGATATCCGTGATGATCTCTTCGTGGGTCGGACCTAAAACAAAATCACGGTCGTGGCGGTCGGTCAGGCGTAATAATTCCGGACCATACTCAACCCAGCGGCCGCTTTCCCGCCATAAATCACCCGGTTGAACCATAGGCATTAAGATTTCACTCGCGCCGGCTTTCTCCATTTCCTCACGGACGATGGCCTCCACTTTCCGCAATACTTTTAAGCCTGTAGGCAGCCAGCTGTATAAGCCTGAGGCGTTGGCGCGAATAAGACCTGCGCGAAGCATAAGCTGGTGGCTGATAACTTCCGCGCTTGCAGGGGTTTCTTTTAGTGTTGATAGCAGGTATTTGCTAACTCGCATTACCGTAGTCCAGATAAAATTTCGAATGGCGGTTATTCTAGCATCTTGTTAATTCTTGTCATCATTGAGGCACTGATTATTCAGGAAATAGTTGCCTTATAGTGTCTGTCGCCGATTACACGCGCCGGATTTCCCGCGGCATGGCGTTTCTCCTGCGCCGGTATTACCGCGCCGGAGCGCCCCGCATAGTAGCTGAACCTTGACTTGAACTGAACGCCGCGATTACCCGGTTACATTTGCGCGGGCGGTGAATTTAATGCTATCGGACAATGTAAATGTGAATATGCGTGAACCTGTTCACTGTCTTGTCTGAAAGGCTGAAACTCAGATTCAAGTATTACCTCTCGTGTTATTTTGTTAGAGCCCCGGTACATGGTTTGCACGTCTTTTATAAGCATATCTGAGACACTCTCTCTGCTCACTAAAAGCCTTATGCCCTCGACTCCCCCGATTTCCGGGATCACCATAACGACGCAGTTACTTCTGTTCAATGGGTTTGCGTTTATAGCGCAGCGAAAAAGGTTTCTGTCTGAAATGCTTTTTGGCGCAATGAAGGGGATTGAGTCGTGTGCGCAAGTTGCTATTTTATCGAGTTCCTCAATTTTACTCAGGCACGGAGCCGCTTTTTGCGGCCAGCATTGAAAAAAAATTTGGAGCAAGTTACTAACGCGGCCGTCTTCTTCGGCGCTCACTCCGATAAATTCATGCTTCATTCCTGAGTTTAAAAAGATTGTATTAACCGAGCTTACATGCTGTGAATTTCGAAATTTTTCCCCGCAATACGCCGCGCCGGAAGAAGAGAACAGGTTTACAAAGGAAACAAAGGCGGTTGTTTTTTTATTCAGATCAAAACTCGGAGTAGTTAACGCCTTGAATTTCAACCGCCCCTCCCATTGACCGTCTTTGTTATCTTTTTCGAAAACGCAATGGATTTTATTACCATTCGCGAGCTCAATGATATCACCGTTTTCTATTTTACCTTTTTTTCGCCAGAAGTAGGTTAACGCGCTATTCGGTAAAGTTAATCGTTCATTTTGTCCTGAGGCGGACGTATCGTAACCATACGGACGTCGGTCATTTTGTTCAGGCAGCTCTTTTAATTCAAATTCCTCACAATGCGGAAAGCCGATGCGGCTAGGGATAGGAAGCATGGAAAAGTTCTCGTGTCTGTTTAGTGGATGTTTAGTGGATGTTTTCCATTATAAAAATTTTTATCCTTTAATTGAATCAAGGTAAATAAAAGTTAATCTCCGTTTAATGGTAATAAATACCCGAGGACAAGTTTTTTTTCACTTTTCTGACGCCCGTCCTGAGCACTGTGCGGCGTGCCGGTATTACCGCTGCGCAGCGCCTTACGGAGCGCTTAACCCGGAGCGCCGAAAATACCGGAAGACTTATGGTCAGATACTTACGATTTAAACTACTGAAACCTTTAATCTGGTTTAAAGGTTTGTGAAAATCACATTTAATTCAATTTAACATTATAAATCATCAGGTTAATATGAGCGTGTGTGTATTTTTTTCACCCGGATAATATTACTCAGTACACGCCACTCAATATCAAGGTCATTGAGCGATATAAAGTAACTCTTATTATCTTGTTTTTTTTGTTTATACGCGGGGCGGGGATCTTGAGCTAACACTTGCTGAATCAATTGCTTAATAGCGGCATAATCAGACCGAAGCCGTAACTGAGACAAGGATTCATCGCTGAACTCAACTGACTTTAATTCAGGCTTTTCCCGCGCCATGCCGCCTTCAGCCCCGGTAACGCTGTCCGAGTAAGGAATATAAGGCTTGATATCCAGGACAGGGGTGCCGTCAACCAGATCCATATCAGAGATTTCCAGACTGACCCGGCCGTTTTCATTAATGACGTTATGCAGCTTTACCACCGATTGGCCGATGCCGTTGGGACGAAAAGCAGAGCGGGTCGCGAATACGCCGAGTTTATCATTACCGCCTAATCTGGGCGGTCTTACTTTAGCTTTGTAACCTTGAGTGTGATTTTCATGAAAACTGAATAAAATCCAGAGGTGGGAATACTGCTCAATGCCTTCAACAAAATCAGGGTGGTTAAAGCGGTTAATCAGCTCTATTGTGCCTCTGGCTTCAACTAACCCCGGCTGTCTGGGCACGCCGAATTTTTGCTTATAAGGCGTCTTACAAACGGCGACAGCCTCAATTTGCCGGGTAAAGTTATTCCGCATTGATTTTTACGGCCTGACCGCTGCAAAGGACATGTGAAAGACACCTTGAGTCCGACTCATTCAGAGCGGCGCAGCCGCGGATAATAATGCCGTCAGCGCCGAGGTCGGCGGCCGCCTTTCTCGCTTCTGTACGGGCGTCCTCTTCTGAGGCGGCTTTATCTTTGTCAGAGGTTTGACATGCCTCGCCCGTGACTGAACCCATCGTCTGATAGGCTGACATCGGCAGATCACCGGCGTGAAATACCCTCACTTCGCCGGCTTTAAAATAGTCTTTGAAGTTTTGTTTATCTAAGTTGCTGCGAAACGTGTAACTTCCCGCACATCCGGTGAGCAGTAATAAACCTGAAAAAGTTATTATCGTTTTCATAAAAGGTTCCCGAAAAATTAACGGTGTCGCATCAGCGAAGGCTGATGCCCGGTGAGTTTTTGCTAAAAGGTTCCGGATGCCGGCTCTTGCCGGCATGACAAAAGATCTGTTGATTCTAGCGTCTTAAGTATTTTTGATAAAGCCGGTTGTGACGGTTATTTAAATCTACTTTTCGGCCGTCAATATAAAGCGCTTCAATTCTCGCGGTCGCCGGGTCAAGAATATCACCGTCGGAAATCAAAAAGCTGGCCTGATAACCCTCAGCGATAGCGCCGATGTTATCGATTTTTAAAATCTTAGCCGCGTCAGAGGTAATGGCTTTGAGCGCTTCTTCTTTGCTCAGTCCGTAAGCGGCGGCCTGTCCGGCGGTAAAAGATAAATTTCTCACATCCCAGTTCGCCGGGTATCCCAGAGCAAACGCAATCCCCGCGTCTCTCAATAGAGCCGGAACTTTATAAGCCTGGTTGATGGGATCATCACGGCGCACGGGCAGACCCAGAATGTAGTTATAAATTACCTTGGCGTTGATTTCGTTAAGGATCGGCGCCAGTCGCCACGCGTCGTAACCGCCGACGATGACTAACTCAAAGCCGTACTTTCCGGCCAGCGATACCGCTTGTTCAATTTCCCGCAGCTTTTGGGCGTGAACGTAAAGCTGGCCGTCACCTTTATACAGCGCGAGCATTGAAGCCAGCTTTTGATCGCCGGCCGGCTTTTCTCCTGATTTGGCCGCGAGATAGAAACGGTAGCCGTCCTCAAAGGCTTGCCGGATTTTTTCCGTACGTTTCTCAACTTGAGCCTGTTGTTTTTTCAGCGTATTCGGATCCGAGGACGGCCAACGGATTGACGGCCAGTATAAGTGCGTCTGATGAGCTGACTTCACCAGCGCGTCATTGATGTTCCACGCGTCGGTCTTAACAAGGATAGATTGTCCGGCAATACCGCTGCCTGAAGGTACGACCTGCGCGTAAGCGATGCCGTTAAAACGAACCGTCGGAATGATCTCTGAGTCAGCGTTATAGGCGGACTTTGGACTCAGCTGCGGATTTACGTCACCTATTTCCCGGTCATCGGCGCTTTCTCTGACAGAAGAAACTTCAACTAAACCTAAGCTTGAGTCAAGGGCGATTAACCCCGGGTAAATGCGCTTACCGGAAAGGTCGATGACTTCGGCGTCTGTGCTGTCGACTTGCTCGGCGACCTGAACAATTTTGCCGTTATCAATTCTCATCTGACCGTTATTGATAACACCGTTCCGCGCCGTGTGAATCGTCGCGTTGGTAAATACTATGGCTTCAGACTGAGCTTTCGCGGGCAAGATATCATTAGCCGCGGCGGAAAAAGCAAAACCTGAGAAGAGTGTAATCACGGCCGTTAATGTAAATGTATTTTTCATTTTTACGCTCCTTAATGGTTTTGTGCCCATGCGTGGTGAACCGTGTCACAATGCCATTGAGGCTCTTTTTCAGTTACAAACGGCAGGCCCTGTTTGGCTTTGTCACCGCTGGTTAAGATCTTCTGGATTAACGCATGCCTTTCAGCCGCGACCTGATTTTGTGCCAGTTTGTCCTGTGCTCTGTCAAAATAGCGGGCGCCCTCAATCCACACTTTTTCAACTTTGGCGTAAACCGATAAAGGTTTGCTATCCCATAAAACCAGATCGGCCATTTTGCCTTCTTTAATCGAGCCGACGTATTTTTCGACGCCGAGCTGTTTGGCAGGATTAATAGTGATCATGTTCCAGGCGTCGGTTTCGCTCATATCACAATACAAAATCGACTTGGCGGCTTCCTGATTCAGGCGACGTTGCATCGAATAATCGTCGGAGTTAATTGAAGTCACCACGCCTTTGCTGTTCATCAAACAAGTGTTTTGCGGAATCGCGTCATAGACTTCAAACTTATACGCCCACCAGTCCGAGAATGTCGATGCTCCGGCGCCGTGTTTCGCTAATTCTTCAGCGACCTTGTAGCCTTCTGATACATGAGTGAAGGTTTTAATTTTGAAATCATAGGCTCTCGCAACCTCCAGAAACATCAGAATTTCAGACGCGACGTAAGAGTGAACATGAATATCCCGGCTGTCATTCAGAATTTCAGCAACCGCTTCTAAGCGAAAATCGGTTCTCGGAGCCGCGGCTTTACGCTTGGTACTCGCGCGTAAACTCTCATACTGCTCTTGCCGTGCTTTATATTCCCCGGCAGCGTCGAAAGTCCGGCGGAATAAGGTATCGACGCCCATTCTGCTTTTGGGAAAACGGCGGTTAAAGTTATCCCCCCAGTGAGTTTGCTTAACGTTTTCGCCTAACGCGAATTTAATGCTGTACGGCGCCTTATCGAATTTAAGGTTTTCGGCGTTTTCACCCCACTTCATTTTGATGTACTGAGCCTGACCGCCAATCGGGTTGGCACTGCCGTGAAGTAATTGCGCGCTCGTAACGCCGCCTGCCAGAGCGCGGTAAATCGAAATATCGTCCGGGTTAATGACATCACCGATACGCGCTTGTGAGGTGACGGCATAAGTAGCTTCATTCACACCTCCGCTGATAGCGATATGCGAGTGCTCGTCAATGATGCCGGCGGTCAGGTGTTTGCCGGTGGCGTCAATGACTTTGTAACCTCCCGGAGCGGAGAGTGAACGGCCGATTTCCTCGATTTTGCCGCGGGTGACGATCACATCGGTATTCTCCAGAATCCCTTGTTTCTCAGACGTCCAAACCGCGGCATTTTTGATATGGATGTTTTCAGATGTCGCCGGGTTATCTCTGCCGTAGCCGACATTCGGATGCGTCAGCCTGCTGATTAATTCCCGCGGCGTTTTATTCGGCTGTGTTTTTTCCGTATTATCAGCGGTAGTTTCATTTCTGGACGCGGCGACATTAATCACCGCGCCCGAAGCGGTTTCCATTCGCCCGCTGAGCCGTTGATTTTCCAGCCAGAGCACAAACTGGCTCGTGCCTTTAAAGCCTGATTCCTCAAGACCGGCCGTGAAGGTCAGTCTGCCGTTATTAAATGTGACATGCTTCAGCGGGATTTGCCGGTCACCAATGGCGAGATCAGCTGACAGCTTTTCCGCCTTTTCAATTTTCAGGTTGAAATCAAGCCGGCCGATCCGCAACTGGTATTCACCCGCTACGGAAAACTGTTCTCGATCGGCTAACTTGTGCTCCTGACCTTGCGTGAAAACACTATAGATTTTACCGTCTTCAAAAATGTCGCCTTTCGCGACTACGAAGTCAGCCATGTAGCCGGGCTTTAATTGACCCGCGATATCGTCAATTTGCGCCATTTCGGCGGCATTGGTGGTTAATGCCGCAAGCGCGGCTTGTTTGGATAAACCGGCGTCAATCGCTGTTTTAAGCCGCGGCCAGAAGTCCTGACGGCCGACGCCTTTCATCGTAAAGGCAAACCGGATGTCTGACTTCTCTAAAACCGACGGATTAGACGGCGCCCGCTCCCAGTGCCTTAAATCCGCGAGGCTGACTTCCATGGCCGCGTCAGCATCGGTAACGTCCGGTGCCCGCGGAAAGTTTAAAGGAACAATGAGTGAATAGTTAAGCGCTTTGACTTCATCAATTCGAGCATATTCTTTACCGCTGGCGACTTGAACCGGCGTTAATTCAAATTCAGAGAATAATCTCGCCGCTCTTAACTGGCTATTTAAATTGCCAGTCTCAAAAACGATTTTTTGTTTATCTAAACGGTTTAATTTTTCAAGCGCGGCATTGAATTCAATGTTGTTCGGGTAATTAATCGTACCGGGTTTGGCATAATTTGAGTTGTACCAGTCGGCGTCTGATAAAGATTGTCTTAATAAAGCGACAGAACCCATTAGTGACGCCGGATAATCTTGCTTAGAACTGCCTTTGTTAAAGGACATAAACTGGTTGGTTTTCGCCTTGTAAATAACTTCATTAGCGATATTGTCGGCTAGTGAAACCGCTGCTGCCCGTCCTCGAATAATGCCGTCTAATTTTGCCGCCTGAACGCTGGTAAAACCATTTCGGATCCAGTTTTCAGCGCTTTTAGTGTCAGTTTCTACCTTGGAATACCATTCCATTTCTGAATGGATTGCTGAGTTTTCCGCGTTACCACCGATTCTTTTTATATCATAAATCGGATTTTCAGCTTTATTCTCAGGGTAATTAAAGTTAATTGAATATTCAGATATGGGATCAATAAAACCGGGGTAAATGGTATAACCCGTTAAATCAATTTGTAACGCCGCTTCTGGAATATCACCATCAGTGATAACGGCTTTCACCCGGTTATCCTCAATGAGTAATGTTGCGTCAGTTAACTGCTTGTCGGAATTGACAAAAATATCGGCATGAGTGTATGCCGTGAGTTTTTTATTGGGCTGTACGACAGGGACACCGACATAAGCTGAAGCTGAATTAGCGGAGATTAGCGTAGCACCCGCAATCAAGGTAATCACTTTGCTTTTATTTATCATTTGTTGGGTATGACAGTAGGTTAGGGTGATAAGCAGCTTACTCTATTTAATAATGTTAACAGAAGGTTTTTTGTAACCAATTTTTATCAATGAGACAGCCGGCGAAAATAAAGAAGGTTCAGTTAACTGAACCTTTAAATAATAAATAAGGGAACTCGCAGTTCAAAAGATAGCAGTTTAAATTTCAGCGCTTCATTAGTCATACCCGCGAAGGCAGAAAATGAAATACGACAATTGTGTATGCCGGTCATCCCGGGACTTTCGCAAAATGATCAAAGGCGCCGGACAAAAGCCCGAAGGGCGTACGCCAGTTTGGTATGGCGGGCGAAGCGAATCCTCCTGCCTTCGCCGTAGTGACGGCGCGGTTGGTACAAAATCTTCTGCTGCGTCCCGAGTACCCGACTGTGAGTGCCCGACTGTAAGTTTTTCACTTTTTGACGCCCATCTTAAGCACTGCGCAGCGTTACTCTTGCTTGAAATACTGCCGGTATTACTGTGCGAGAGCACTTAACCTGAACGCCAAAAATATCGAAAAACTTAAAGCCGGGTACTCAGACGCGTAAACTAATTTATGCTTAGATTAAGAACTCATCTAAAGAACGGCCTTTATCTACTTCGTTTTTGAATACCGTCGGCATACGACCCTGTCCGGTCCAGCGAATGGTTTCGCCGTCAACGTTAATTTCATATTTAGGAGGACGAGGCGCACGTTTCTTTGGTGCCGCTTTAACTTCACCTAAATCATCAACAGATAGGCCGATTTCTTCCATTTGTTTACGAATGGCGTCAATTTTAGCGTTTCTTTCCGCGTTAGCTTGTGACTCTAATTCTGCTAATTCCTCACGCTCTTCAATAATTTTATCTAATTTTGTAGCCAGATCCCGCAGCTCTTCAATTGACAGTTCTTTAACAGCTGCTTTAAAACGGCGTCCGTGGGTTAATATTTCGAGAAAATCACTCATATTATTGTTTCCGATTTTATGTTTTAATCAAAGTTAAGATGATAAGTTTATTTTAATCGTTGGATATAATATGTCTTAATTTATATTTTAGCAAATCCTAATGTTTAACTTTAAAATTATAAAACTCCCGGAATTGATTCAGATTTATAATAGAGAAAAATTATTAATCAGATTGCCTTAATCAATAACGCTTTTGTTCAGTTTTATTAAAACTAAATAAACATGAAAATCAATTCAGGTTATTAAGATATCTTTTATATCAACGAATTCTGTTTACTGTTTTGAATACATCAAATGCCCCGTGTCCCGCGCGGCTTTATCTGTGAGCGCTAGTTGACGTAAACGTAAACAGGCTTTAAAGTGATGCGCATAACTAATGTGAGGATCGTCTTGAAGTAAATGAGAAATACATATATTCAAGTACTGTCACAAACTCTAATTAAGGAGCCCCTATGAAAGTATTGGTGCCAGTCAAGCGCGTCGTCGATGCCAATGTAAAGGTCAGGGTCAGTGCTGATCACACTAAAGTGGATACGGCGAACCTGAAAATGGCGATTAACCCGTTTTGTGAAATCGCGGTTGAAGAAGCCGTTCGTCTGAAAGAATCCGGAATCGCGACTGAAGTTGTTGTTGTCAGCATCGGCTCTAAAGCGGTTCAGGAACAAATGAGAACGGCGATGGCCTTAGGCGCGGACAGAGGTATTCAGGTTGAAACCGATGAAGAACCGGTTCCGCTTTCAATAGCGAAGATTTTGAAAGCGGTGCAAGCGCGAGAAAACGCCGATATCGTTTTATTTGGCAAGCAATCGATTGACGGTGATAACAACCAGACAGGTCAAATGCTCGCGGCGTTAACGGATATGCCGCAAGCTACTTTCGCCTCTGAGGTTAAGGTTGAAGACGGTAAAGCAATCGTTACCCGTGAGGTCGACGGCGGTTTACAAACACTCGCTATGCCATTGCCGGCGGTAATCACTACCGACTTACGCTTAAACGAACCTCGTTACGCTAAACTCCCTGATATCATGAAAGCTAAGCGTAAACCGCTTCAGGTGCTATCGGTTGAGGAACTTGGTGTTGAATTAAAACAACATCAGACGATATTAAAAGTCACTCCGCCCGCCGCTCGTGAAGCGGGCATTATGGTTTCATCAGTCGATGAGTTAGTCGGAAAATTACAAAACGAAGCAAAGGTGATTTAAATGGCCATTTTAGTATTAGCGGAACATGATAACGCCAGCCTGAAGCTTGACACGGCTAAAACGGTCGCGGCGGCGCGAGACATCGGCGGTGACATTCATTTACTTGTCGCGGGGCATGACTGCTCCGCGGTTGCTGATTCAGCAAAACAATTAACAGGTGTCAGCAAAGTGCTTGTGGTTGATTCAGCGGCATATAAGGCGCAATTAGCGCAAAACGTATCGAAAGTTATTTTAGATATCGCCGCTGATTACGAGTATATTCTGGCTCCGGCTTCGACAACGGGTAAGGATACCCTTCCTCGTGTAGCGGCTTTATTAGATGTGTCTCAGATTTCAGAAGTCATTGAAGTCGTATCACCGGATACTTTTGTGCGTCCGGTCTATGCGGGTAACGCCATGGCTACCGTTCAAAGCCACGACAGCAAAAAAGTGATGACGGTTCGTGTGAGCGCGTTTGACGCGGTTACTTATGACGGCGCGGCAGAGGTGGTTGCGCTCAATTACAGCGAAACGGCCTCAACAGAGTTTATCTCTCAGGAACTTACTGAGTCAGAGCGCCCGGAACTCGGCTCCGCTGGCGTTATCGTTTCTGGTGGCCGCGGTATGGGGAGCGGTGAGAATTTTGCCATTCTTGAGCAACTGGCTGACAAACTGGGTGCCGCGGTTGGCGCGTCTCGCGCGGCGGTTGACGCCGGCTTTGTGCCAAATGACATGCAAGTCGGTCAGACGGGGAAAATTGTCGCGCCGGATCTTTATATTGCGGTCGGTATCTCAGGCGCGATTCAGCACCTTGCCGGTATGAAAGATTCGAAAGTGATTGTGGCGATTAATAAAGATCCTGAAGCGCCTATTTTTCAGGTGGCTGACTATGGTCTTGAAGCCGATCTGTTTAAGGCGTTGCCTGAGTTAATAGAAAGACTGAGTCAGGGCTAGTACTCCGTCCGGTTGCATTTGATGTTTTCAGTGGTTCGTAAAGCGGCTATATGCAAGGCGAATTTGCGCGGGCGTAGCTATTCTACGTCAATCAAATCTAACGCGGCCGGATGGCCGCTTTACGAATCAACCTCCGGGCTCAGGGCAGAACGCCCGTTTCTTCGTTGCAGTGACTTGAAATACTCCGGTATATCTTCGCCGCCGCGCCTTGAACCGGACGTTCCGCCTTGAGCTGAAGCTAACAAATGCAAACTGGACGGAGTAAGTACCCAGTCAAATGTAATCGAATATTTTTCTTTCTGAAACGCCAGTCAAGAGCGACTTCTTCAGATGAAAGCAATTGACTAGGTACTTACTAGTTCCTTAATACGCAAAATTGGTGGACTGAATCACGCAATAAGGCTCCGCGATAGTAATTCCAGAGCCTTTTTGTTTGAATGTCCGGCTGATTTTTTATGCGTTTTCACTTTTCTGACGCCCATCTTAAGCATTCTTCCACAGCGTTACTTTTTGCTTGAAAGACTGCCGGTATTACCGCGCGAGAGCGCCTTGTCGAGCTAACCTGAACGCCAAAAATATCGAAAAACTTATAGTCGGGTACTTACCTGAAAATTCAGCAGTCGAAATAGTGTGTTTTTAGAATTTCCTGTCAGAAAGTGGTATTGAGCTGATAAAACTTGATACCATCCGCCCCACTATAAAAACAAAGGTAAGCGAACCGTGGCACAGCTGTATTTTTATTATTCTGCGATGAACGCGGGTAAATCAACTTCACTGCTTCAATCTTCTTACAATTATCGCGAGCGGGGAATGAATACGTTAGTGATGACAGCCGCCATTGATGACCGCTACGGCGTGGGAAAAGTCGCGTCCAGAATCGGCCTGGAAACCGAAGCCAGCATTTTTTCCTCGGAAACAAATTTAATTGATCTGGTGGTTGACGCTCTTGAAACTCAACCCATTCATTGTGTGCTGGTTGATGAAAGTCAGTTTATGACCAAAGAGCAGGTTAAGCAGTTGACTCATGTCGTTGATAATATGAATATCCCTGTTTTGTGTTACGGTTTACGCACTGACTTTCAGGGTGAGTTATTTATCGGCAGCCAGTATTTACTCGCCTGGGCTGATAAGCTGGTTGAACTTAAAACCATTTGTCATTGCGGACGTAAAGCCAATATGGTGCTGCGCCTTGACGGTAACGGTAAACCGATGAGGGAAGGTGAGCAGGTGGCCATCGGCGGTAATGAAAGATACGAATCCGTTTGTCGTACCCATTACAGAGAATTCATCTGGGACAAATAGTGACAATTTGTCCCGGATGATTATTTCAAAGAGGAAGAGATAACTTCACGCGGCGGAAGGGAAATGCGGGAAACGTAAAAGTTTTTACCGGCTCATCTAAGAGGGATATTGATGTTGACTCAGTAAATGGCTGACGGAGCGCGTCATCAGCCACCCGGACATCCGAGGGTTAAGAAGGATAGTTCAGGACGCGCGCCCGCTCTATAGCCGATACGATCCACGCCTTTAAAGTATCCGGCGCGTTTATGCGTCTGTACAAACCTGATGTTTACCTCAAAGGTCAGCTGACGTTGTTTGAGATATTTTCAATCTGAGTTTTACCCGCAAGATTGATGACTTGAATTTTTCCGGCGGTTAAATCCTCGCTGTTTAAGTTAAGCATTTTAATATTCTGATTTTTGTAGGTTTTGAAATAAATATTCAGATTTTGCAGATCGATTACGTCTGTCAAAGAGGTATAGGCATATTTATCGGCGCCGATAAAAGCAGGCTCTTTTACCGTTCCGTACGGTATATCAAAGGCGTTCAGAATATGAAAAGCGTAACTGACGGTTTGTACGGGTGATTTAATTTTTTTCGCGTATCTGGTAAAAAACGCGGCCCTGATAAAGCGTGAGGGAGAGCTGTAGTCACCGGGCAGTCCTTTTAGACCGTATCCCACTCCGAAAGTGTCTAAGGTCTGATCGGACATCTTAACTTTAACGATGGAACTGTTGGTTAAATTGGGGTAGTTAGTTAAGTTGGTTATCTGCCAGTCAAAACTCGGCGCGTTAGTGATAATTCCTAACGGGTCGTCATATATTTTTAATTTGCCGTCGATATACTCAATGACGATGGATTTTCCGCTTTTATCGGTCACTTTAGTATGCAAAGGAAAAAATATTCTGGGCCGCTTATATTCTATCGCTAAAACGGTGAGATCAGGTAAATGCTTTTTTACTTCTCCGACATCGGAGAAGTTACTGAGTATGTAGCTCACTAATTGCCATGAGGCTAAGCTGCTTTCTCTTTCAGCCGGAGAGTACTTTTTATATTTCGCGGTTAAAAAAAGATAATCACCGGCATACATTCCTTTTTCGTTTACGCCTTCGAATACATATTTTTGATGATAAAAGTTAAAACCGGCATAAGCGTATTTTACTTTCCATGTTATCCCGTTGCGCTTATCTTCAGATGTATACCCTTGAAATGACATTTCTCTGGGAACGACGATTAATTGAGTATCCAGATTATTATAAAACTCAAGTGTTCGTCCTGTAATGTACGCATGATTTAACGTGTTAAGCGTTATGCCGGTGCATGACCAGGAATGAGCGCAATACATTAAGCTTAAAACCGTAACGAAAAAAGAAATTAACTTTTTCATGAACATCTCCCGTGACTGAAATAAACAAACTTTAAAGGTACCCGTATCTGATGTTAATTAGTCCGGTTTATAGGCGTAGTTACCGCTGCCTGTGAAAAATACCGTTAAGGAGGTCAGCAAGTAAAAGAACTGGAGTTCCAGAGCGTAGCCGCCGTAGTTACCAACGGAAAAAATCTGACTCATATGAGCTAAGCCGATGACAAAAAGCATATTAATGAAGATTATGGCCGCGGAAATCCGGGTATAAAACCCCAAAATAATAGCCAGGGGCGCGATAATTTCACCAAGATAAACACCATAGGTAATAAAGGTCGGTAATCCCGCGTTAGTTAACATTGACGAAATACCGGTCATTGACTGAGGATGTATGATTTTATGCGCACCGTGAAAGATAATAAGTACCGACAAAGTAAGCCGAAGTATTAACTTGCCGGTGTCATTACTTTTTTCGCTGTCTAACATATTAACTCCGATGATTTAAATTAAAGGTTAAGTAACGCACCGGAGTATAACGGGTTGAAAATTAATTAAATCAGTTTTTTTACTTTTGTTCAGCATTTGAAAAGGTTAGGAACTTCAGCGAATATCTTATTTCACTGATTGTCTGGTTTTTTCCAAATGAATAAATCAAATATTTCCGGGTTTTCTTTACCCGTGACGCAAGAAAAAAACGGTCTGTATCAGATTTAGTTTTGTCCCGCGGCCTGAAATTCAAAGTCATAACCTCTGCCAAGCTCAAATAATATTTGCGGCGCTAGTATTATTCCTATCGTTTGTAAAGCCTTAGTTACGGCGACATACGCAATTCTTTTACAGGTTACGGGGTTTTCCGGATTAGCTCTGAGATATCAGCTGTCATTTTTTTTGTCATGCAGTAGTCGTCATCAGTTTTACTTGTGCCGCGCCAGATCCTGCTTTTTAATTCCGGATTTTCAGCTATGCGCTTACTTAACTCCCGTTTCAGACTGTTCGCGATACACGCTGTCTTATAAGCTTCTTTATCATCTTCAGGCTCACCCTGGGTTGAATAAAATTTGATTGCGACTTTATGACTTCCCCACGACGTTCTTTGTTTTGTGAAATGAACCTTGTATTCATAGTTTTTACCTTCGGATGTTGATACCTTAATCAAGGCGGTACCATCACTGACCTTCAGGTTATTAAAAACAGCGGGATTGACGCTTCTGACAAAACGTCCGAAGAAAGTAACAAGAAACTTACAGCGTCTTACCTGAACGTCCGCGGCCTTATTCACTTTATAAGAACAGGGTCTCGGGGAACTGTCCGTGAATTTCACCTCCCGTGTCAGCCCGTCGTTTAAGGCGGATTTTATGTCTGAAGAAGTGTGACCGACAGGTTGAATTTCATTATGAATATTAAAATTTTCCAAAGCTAACATATCATACCACTCTGATTGAAATTCATTGAAAATAGTTTTTACTCTGTATTTGCAAGCCGCGGGGCTTATTTACATTTAATCTGAAAAACTCAGCTGACCGCGATACGCTGACAAGCTTGCTATACCGGCAATTTTTTCTGCGTTTGAGAAACTGTCCGGCTCAGCTTAGGCCTGAGTGTTACATTTTGAGAGTAAACAGAGCATTACCCGTAAATTAATTTTTGTTTAAAATACTATAACTCGATGCTGCAGTTTTTAGAGCTTGATAAAAAATTGATTTAGCTATAGGTCAAACTACTGCTGCGACTCCATGCTAAGGCATCCGAAGCATAATCAGCATCACAACAGCAGTCTGAAGTGTTAGAGTGAACTCAAAGCTTATACTCGTCAAGCAGTTCATTATGTTTATTCGTAGCCTTTCAATTGTTACTCAATTTTTTGATGCATTAAATGTTTCGTTATCCTTGATTAAACCCTCATTAAAATTAACAAGAACTCAAAAAATAGTATTAGGAGCGATGATCACTGGAGTTATCATGACTGAGGCTTTGAACTGGGCAGCTTTTGAACGGAGAAGTTTAGGCGTTTTCAAGTCAACGGGCTTATGCTGGATATTCTACAAAGCTAAAATCCCTTGGCAGTACCTACTTCAAGCGAGTATTTGCAATATATTCAAACATTATCAATTAACAAACGGCCATTTAGATATTGATGATACCCATAAACACCGAGCTAAAAAAACGACTTGTATTGCAGGTGCACATAAAATCAAAGACAAACCGACAGGTGGGTATATCAATGGGCAAGAGCTGATATTCATGGTACTTGTCACCGATACGGTAACCTTTCCAGTTGGGTTTAGGTTTTATACCCCCGATCCGAATCTCGCCATTTGGAGCAAACGGGATAAAGAGCTGCAACGACAAGGTATCGCTAAAAAAGAGCGACCACAAAGACCCATGCCTGACCATGTTAACTATCCGACTAAACAAGCGCTTGCACTAGAAATGCTAAGAGAATTTACCACCGCCTTTCCAAACTTTAAAATCAAGAGCGTATTAGCCGATGCATTATATGGGACTGCTGATTTCATGGATAAAGCTGAAGAAATCACTCATCACGCTCAAATAGTCAGTCAATTAAGAACAAATCAACGAGTGAGCAGCAAGAACTCAAAAGCACGAGTTGATACCTATTTTAATCGTCAAAAAGGTGTTGAACTTCAACTGTCTATTCGCGGTGGTGAAGAGAAGAAAGTCACCATGATGGCTGCGAGGCTATATGTTAATGCGCATAGTAAACGGAGATTTGTTGTGGCGCTAAAATATGAAGGAGAAGAAGAATATCGTTACTTGATCGCTAGCAATATGTCATGGCATCACCATGATATAGCAAGACTTTATACATTAAGGTGGTTAGTAGAGGTTTTTATCCAAGATTGGAAAGCTCATTGCGGTTGGAACAAGTTGAGCAAACAGCAAGGTGTCGATGGTTCGGAGCATGGCCTGATCTTAAGCCTTCTGTGCGAGCATTTACTGTTGCAACATCCTGAGCAGTCTGTCCGGCTTAAAAACAAACACCCTGGGATGCCTGTGGGTTGCCTAATTGAACGCCTAAAAGTTGAAGCGCTTGTTGCTACGATTCAAGAAGTGGTATGTGCCAATGATCCAAATGCAGCATTAGAGAGCTTAATTACGGCACTCCATGATTCCTTACCAGAACGAGACTCTAGCAGGCATATGGCAGGTAGAGATTTAGGTCGTCAGGAAGAAATTCCTTCATTAAAATCCCATGCAAAAACATTTCAGAATATGGGTTATGCTGCATGATTGTCAATTAAGAAAAACTGCAGCATCGAGTATAAGTCCTGTAGTTTCATGAGATCAGAAGCCGGCCGTTAAGTTTACGGCAAGATGGTTACATCCGCAGCTGAGACTGATGAGTCAGTTACTAACGGAATCTGAGGTCAGATGCCGCGCTCAAAACTCAGCAGGTAAGCCATAAACCGATTCAGCTCAGGCAGCTCTGAACCGGAGTCGCTGATTAACATTCGCTTTAATGTTATCCCCGCCATCATCAATGCCCAGTAGCGGGAAAAGCACCGGTAAACATTGTTCATAGAAGGTACCGCTTTCATGGCGTCACCGCTTACGCCGTCGTGTCCGGACAGATAAGATTCCGCGATAGCCTGTTTATCCGTCTCTGATATTGAATCAGACTCAAGTATTGAAACAAGATCGTACAGAGGCTCTGCCGCGCAAGCGTATTCAAAATCGATACAAATCAGACGGTTATTATGAGTAAGTAAATTTTCCGGGTTTAAATCTCTGTGACTGTATTGCAGGGATAACGTGGAGGCGGTTATGTCTGACGTCCAGGTCTTCAGCTGTTTTTGCCTGCTTTCGATAAACCGATAACCTTGTTTCCAGGCTTCAAATTCCGTTTTGAGTAGCGGCGCCGCCTGACCCAGGCCGCTCATTTCCTGAAATAAAACCTCAATTTTATTCTGGTATATCAGCCACTGCCGCTGACTTGTTATCTCAAGGTCAGGCTCAGGCAGTTGCTTCAGCTCCGCCAGCAGAGTTAAACGCATATCGTTATCCGTCAGCCTGACATGAGGCTGATGAACATACTCACTCAGATAATAACGCTTGTCTGAGCTGAACCGGATTAATTCAGGCGCCAGCTTAGCCTTTGCCGCCGTCTGCCAGCAGGCAATCTCATTATCCCTGTCGCAGACAAAATCTGACTGGCTGCTGTTTTCCCTTAAAACATAGGATTTATCAGGTGTCCTGATAAGGTAATTTTTATTACTTAATCCGTTAGTGAGCAGTTCAAGACTCGGGCTGTCAGAGCTTAAATCCAGTGACGTATTGCGTTCACACTCTTTAATAAAACCGATTAAGGCCATTGACACGGCAGGTAATGAACTCATGGTTAAGTCTCACAGAGAAAAGTAAAATCAGAAACGATGATGACAAAACCTGTTCAGATTTGCCGTCATTTATTCCCGGAGAATTAATATGAAAGCGCTCAGGCTTTACTTTGCTTCCATTCAAAGAAGCCTCTGACTGAAATAACAATATAAAGCACAAACAAGGCGGAGGTAAGCGCAAGGCCTTTGCTCAAATATAAGTAAACAGAAACAGAGTCTATCACAATCCAATATAACCAGTTTTCTAAGATTTTTTTGGCGACTAAGTAGGTCGTCATCATCGCGAAACACGTGGTCATGGTATCTAAATACGGGAACGCGGCATCGGTATGATTCGCCATAAAGTAGCCGATAATTAATGCGGCTGAGGCGGTTAGCGCAATGATAGCGATGTGAGCAATAACCGGCAAAGAGGTGACTTTCACGCCGTGATGCCGCGTACCGCCTCTGATCCACATCCAATAACCGTAAACCGCCATAATCACGTAGTACAAGCTTAAAACCGCTTCCATGTACAAACGCACGTCCCAGAAAATGACCATGTAAATTCCGGAACTGATAAACGCCGCGCCCCAGCACCAGCTACTTTGTTTCATGGCCAAAAGCAGGTAGGCAAGCGCGAGAATCACCGCAAGCGACTCCCGCATGGTCATGGACCGCATCTCACCAAACATGGTTTGCAACATTTCCATCATTTACTACTACTCGCTGCGGCTGAGATCTAATTCACTTCCGATAAATTTACAGACGAACACCGCCTTACCGTATTTTTCGTGCGCCGCCTGCATTTCTGTCGCTAACATCGACATCACCTCCCGGTAGTCGCCCGCAACCTGCGTAGCCATGGCGTTAGTGACTCTCCGGATATCCGGGTAGTTATCCAGGCGATCAATAAACCAGCGGATCGGTTCAATATACGCTTCTTTAAAAGGGTACATGCTGATTTCAGCGGTAAGTTTCATTTTGAGATTCCTGATTTGAAAATTTTAGTGTCACACCAGCGAATGCCGGCGCCCGGTGACTTTAAGCCTTTTATTAGGGCGCTGGTATAAAAAGAAATACATTAAAATTTAATATTCGCCGTTACCCCCGCGCGGCGCGGATCGCCGTAGCGGATGTATTGCTTGTCGGCCCAGTCTGAATCAGGCTCATTACCGAAGTAGAAGCCGCGAACACCGTACTTTTTATCAAGCAGGTTGCGTCCCCAAAGGTAAACGCCCCAGTTATCCGCTTCGTAGCCGATACGGACATTGACGATCTGATACCCCTCAGACCGCGAGTCATTGCTGTCTGAGTAATAGAATCTGCTCTTACCCGCTGCTGTGAACATTGACGAATACGCCGTTATCAGCGCGATAGGTCGCGCCGACGCTGTCAGTAAATTTAGGCGAGTGAGCTAACTCACGGCCGGACAGGTCTTTGTAAACGCCTTCTTCAACCTGATATTTATAGTCGCCGTATTCAGCGATCAGATAGCCTAAGCTCGCGTAAACTTCAAGATTGTCAGTCGCCTGCCATTTGGTTTCTAGTTCTAAACCGTAGTTTTTAGAGCTACCCGCGTTGCTGGTAAAGATTTCGAAGTCTGAGTTATCAACTTGCCGGGAAGCTTCAACTTGCTGATCTTGACGATCCATAAAGAATAACGCTAAGTTCGTTGATAAATGGTTTTGTAACCAAAATGATTTAAAACCGATTTCATAGTTGTAAAGAGTTTCAGTATCGTATTCTTTTTGGTCAGACAGTTCTTGGACTAATCCTAAATTGAAACCACCTGCTTTGTAGCCTCTGGCAATTCTGAAGTAAGCATTATGATTTTGATTTAATTGCTTACTGACAGCAATATGTCCGCCCCACATATATTCAGATGTATCAAATTCATCAGATGAATATTCATTATCTCTATCGTTGAAGCCTGTATCATTGTATGCGCTGTCTCTGTGCTCTAATCGCAGTCCTAATGAAAGTGAATAGCCATTTTGAAATTCCGTGTCTGTTTGCCCAAAAACCGCATAGTCGCTTGATTCGAAGTTTGAGGCAAGAGTTTTAGTTCTTTGTGAGATATCATCAGGTTTGTCTTGATTAGAACTGTATTTCGCATAGTCAGTTAAATCGTTATCTTCTTTTAGCTTGTTTGTGTAAATACCGAATAACCAATCTGTTGTATTTAAGAAGACTTTCTCTTTAGAGGTGAGTCTCAGCTCTTGCGACGAGTTTTTTCTGTCACCTTTTTTCGACCATATCGCATCGTATACACAAGGCAGTGCTCCAATGACGTTTTCCCAATTTTTATCATAAACAGCGCATTCTTTAGCTGCCCAATACTCCGGATTCGCCCAGTCACCGTCATAAGCATGTTGATGGCCGGTATCGGCGAATGAGGTAATGGACGTCAGATTAAACTTATTAACACCCGTGTAGTTGATTTTTAAGCTCGCGCCTGTGGTTTTCTGGTTATCAACACCCGGTTCATCGGTCAGCGTCTCAAAACCATTATTATCCAATGTCCAGGCGTCATAACCATTGTCAAAATCAGCATGAAGCAGAGTGAGGTCAGCCGTCAAATCATCGGAAGCCAGCCAGCGTAATTTAACGCGTCCGGTGAATTCGTCGCGCTGGTTCGTGTCACCGCGGCCTGAGTAAACGTTGTCACGGAAACCATCCTGACCGTGCCGCTGAACGGTGGCGCGGTAAAGCAGGTTTTCAGATTGAGTGATAGCACCTGTGCTGTAAGTGCTGAACGTGCGTAAGTTGTCATCACCTAACGAAACTTCTATCCCGTGTTCCGCTTCGGCTTCAGGGGCGTTGCTCTTTAAGTAAATTAATCCGGCTAACGCATTAGCGCCGTAGCGGGTACCCTGAGGGCCGCGAAGCACTTCGACTTGCTGTAAGTCATACATACCGGAAACCATGCCAAGACCGGATAAGTCGATATCATCAATCACAAAACCGACGGAGGAATTTGGCGCGCCTTGGTAGTCTTCCTGTTCCCCGACACCACGGATTTGGAAATAACGCGGCCGCGAGCTGCCGCCTGACCAGTTGAAGTTCGCAATCGAATTCAATACATCCTCAAAATGCTGATTGCCCTCATCTTCGATTTGCTTAGCGTCAATGACGGTGGCACTGGCCGGCAGAGTCAGCAGCTCTTGGTTACGAAAGTCAGCCGTGACTTTAATCACTTCAATATCAGAGTCATCATTTTGCGCGAGCGCCTGACCTGAGACGGCGAGGGCAACGGATAATGCAACCGGGGATAGTTTTTGAGTAAGCGGGCGGCTTAGTGCTTTTTCGGTAAACATGGAACCTCAGAGTATACAATTTTGAGATCCGGCTGAGCGCGATCAGTAAAATGTGAATACGAAACTACAGTTCAAGAATCGCTGTTTCGGACAACGTATTTTTCCATTCCTACGCCGGTATAAGCCGGATCAGGTTCTAAGGGTGTAATCTCAGTTCAGCTTTTCTGTGAAAAATCTGAACACCCCTTGGTTCGGAGAATTATATATTAATTCTTAATTTGAATAACTAAAAATAACGGCTGAAAAAAAAAAATGAGATAAAACCTGATGCCTTATCTTATTTTTACAGTCAAGTTGTCTGATTTGTATTCTGTTTCTGAAACCTCAGACCAAAAACGAGGTGTTAAATTCATCATGCTTTCGGCCATTCCAGCTACTTTATATAAATAACAAAAAGGCGCCGGACTGCGGCTTTCGCCGGAGTGACAAAAATTATTCTTTAAATAATTGCCGGAATACCTTTTATCATACCAACCGCCAGCATCGCCGCTAAACAGATAACGAACGCTAAAGCCGGAATCACGACCCGGTCAGCGAAAGAAAGTGTTTTAGGCCGCTCTTCATCACCGATTAAGCCGTTGTTATCAAGCAGCATCGTCAATGCCCACGCGAGCACCGGATTCGCGACGAACGCCGCGAAAATACAGATTCCCGCCGCCTGACTGCTTACACTGTCTTTTACCATTTGCAGACCCGCCTCCAGCAGCGGCAAGAACACACCCACCAACAGCGCGATAGACATAACAGGACGCCATACCGCTAAATCCATCGGGTAGCCCGCGATCGCGACAAGGATACACAATAGACCAAGTAAAATCGCACCCGCCGGAATCGGACGTTTCGCAATCGCCGCCGGGATCATATAAGTACCCCAGGATGAAGTGATGTTACCGCCGCCTACCGCCGTTCCCACGATTTGACGCAGTGAACAGGTGGTCATGGTGTCGTCAACGTCCATAAGCACTTTATCTGTGCCTTTCGGGTAGTTCAGTTCCTGGAAAATACGATGCCCCAGGAAGTCCGGAGACCACATGGCCACCGCTAAAATCGCAAACGGCAATGAGGCGATGAAGTGAGACAGATTCGGTAAACCCAGTTGCCAGCCTGTTTCAGCTGAACCCCACCAGTAAACCGGACTTAGATTCGGTAAACCAGGAGCGGTGACGAATTTCAGGTCAATGCCGGCGCCTAACGCAAAGGCGAGGATAATCGCGGTGACACTGCATAGCGGAATCGCTAACCAGCGTTTTTCAACTTTAGCCAAGAAAGCGTAAATAATGACATTTAGCAGCAGAATTACGAATGCCACATAAGACAGCGAGTAATTGATAGCGTGTTTGACTTGTAATCCGGCTGACCAGTCAAATAACGAGGTGATCTGGCTCTTGGCGCCCATGAATCCGAGATAGACCAGCAAACCGCCGGCAACCCCGCTGCTGGTAAGATTCACCAGCCGGGAGCCGCCTTTCAGCCAGCTTAATATCAACCCGAAAATACCAATCAAAATCGCCAGCGCGAGCGGGTGCGCGCCCGCCAGAGCGATGGTGCCGATGAGCGGGATCATCGGGCCGTGGTTACCGCCCAGGTTTGCTCTCGGGTTAATAAAACCTGAACTCACCACACAGAATAATAATGCGGGGATCAGCATTTCTACACGCATAACCTGAATAGCGAAATCCGCGCCTAAGTTTACGTGAGGCCACTTTTCAGTCAGCCCTGACGCCCAGGCCGCCATAACCGCTGAGTACATTACTGTGATGCCGATAGTACCGGCGATAGCGGGAACAAGGTCTTCCCATTCAAAACGAAAATCACGACCCGGAAGATTGAGCCCCCAGCGGCGGGGTTTCATTATTTTTAATTCGTTTTCCAGATAGTCATTTCTGGTTTCAAATTCTGAGGCAGGGCGATGAAGCTCCTGGTAACTTGCTTCTGACCTGTCATGGTTAGCCGTTTGTTCAGTCATTTGTCACTCCGGGAAGAACTTGTGATCCAACTCATCCTGAGAACGAAAATTTAATTGGTCATACCAATTTACCTGTTGGCGACGCTATCACAAGCATTTCAAAATCATCGTTAAAGAAGTCACAGCTTAAAGAATCTGTAAAAAAAAATTGCGATCTGGATAACAAAAGGTGAGTAATAAGGGGGGGGGTATCCGTAATCCTGAATAAATCGGTCAGGGGAGTCATAAACGCGGAAAAAATAAAATATGCTTCAGCATCTGAGTCAGTATAGTATATAGCCTTAAGCATTGCATCACTAACTTCAGTAGTTTATCTTATTTCTGAATCGCCTGATTGAAGCGCGGAAACATAATGTAAAATGTAATTTCAGTGATAAATACAATCTGCTGAAATAACGACTGGCTTGAGGGTACTATGATGAGAATTTTAAAAACAGTTTTATTGTTTTTAGCGTTATCACTGAATACTCTGAGCGCCCGGGCAAAATTAGATCAAGATGTCACACTTACCTTTGATGCTGATGGTAAAACAACAGCATTTCAATTAAGAGATTTGCAGAAACGACTGGTCGCTTACGAGGTGACGCTTTTTAATCCTCTGTATAAACGTACCCTCACATACCGGGCTTTTAAATTTTCGGACGCGGTCAGGCTGGGGAAAATTGATCTTTCTAAAGTCAAACAGATCTCATTCATCGCCAGAGACGGTTATGAGGCGGTGTTGAACCGGTCGGTATTAGATCGATTTCCTGAACCATGGTTAGCTTTTGAAGAATTAAATACGCGGCACGGTGAAACTTTTACCCTGGCCAGCGAAGGCAAAGAGATGGTTGACCCCGGTCCGTTTTATTTACTCTGGCAGCAGCCGGATTCTTACCGAATCTTTCCCTGGCCGTATGCCGTCACCCAGATTACCTTAAATACCAGACATGACCCCTATTTTGAAATTCAGCCCAAGCATAATGTCACGGCGCGGGTTAAACAGGGTTTTGACGTGTTTAAAACTCGTTGCGTCGCCTGTCATTCTATAAATTTAGTGGGCGGCGCCATAGGGCCGGAATTGAATATTCCTAAAAACATCACCGAATACCGAACCATGTCATTTTTAAAAGCCTGGATAAAAGATCCGACCTCATTTCGCGCGCGAAGCCGAATGGCGAATTTCGGTACGGTAACGGATAAGCAGATTGATGATGTATTAGCTTACATTCAATACATGAAAAACTATAAGGCGGTTGAAAAGCTAAAAAATGATACTGAGTAAGCCTACTGATAATAATCAGAAAAGCCGCTAAGCGGCTTCACTTATCCGGTGAATGCCTGATACGCTTGAACCGGCTGAAATTACCGCCGGCGGCGTTAAAAATAACAGTAAGTAAGAAATGAAATAACGACAGTTTTGTATGCCGGTAATAACCGCTTACTGTTATTTAAGCCTTGCTATCGGCCGTTTTTTCCGCGTTTAAGAGTGCCGCCAGCCGCTTTTTCCGGGTTAAAAGTCACATTTTCATACTGGCTTCAATAAACCATTCACGTCCCCGAGCGTTAAACAATGATCGCTCATAATGAGGCCAGGATGAATCAGTCGGATCGAAGTTCGGTCCTTTGTCAAATAAGTTAAGAATACCGGTCTGGAATTCCGTATCATCTGTCACATGATAAGTGCCCGTTAAATTCCATTTGAAATAAGAGCCGACTTCATAATCACCTTCATTGAACGGAGTATCTTCCTCTTCGGCGGCTTCTTTAAAAGATTTGTAGTTAATACCATGATGGCGGCCTGTGTAAAAACCGCCTAATGTTGTTGAGAAATTATCATTGCTCCATGTTGCAACCAGGTTACCTTTTAGCCTTGGTAACCCGCCGTCATCTATATCATCATCGACCGGAGAGACTGAATCGAGCTGGCTTTCAGATTTTAACATGTAGGTGCCTCTTCCGATCAGTTTTAGCTCACCAAAATCATCTAAATCAAAGTCATAGCCTAGTTCAGTATCTAAGCCACTGACTTCTGAAAAAGAGAGATTAAGAGCCGTTGATTGAATGTGAGTTATGACGCCGTTAACATCACGGGTGATAGTGTCTTTGTATGTTTCGTATTCTCTGGCTTGCCGGGCGGCGGACACCTGGTTAACGATGTCATCAAGTTTCCATTGCCATAAATCCACTGACGCATTGAGTTGATCACCGCCGTATACCGCCCCTAAATTAGCGGTGTAACCTTTCTCCGGTTTTAGATCAGGATTCGCGCCTGTGGTGCTTTCGATATGAAGTTCGTTACAAAGTTCATTGGTTACGGGATCATCACTCGGTTGATTCGGAGTACCTCCGCGAGCTTCGCAAGCTTTAAAGTCAACAACCGTGCTGAATCCTTCTGTCGGGTCGCCGTATACCCGCTGCATATCCGGAGCGCGGAATACGCGATT
This sequence comes from Parashewanella sp., assembly GCA_965200795.1. GTDB lineage: Bacteria > Pseudomonadota > Gammaproteobacteria > Enterobacterales > Shewanellaceae > Parashewanella. The sequence goes on along the minus strand of CBDAVB010000015.1, from coordinate 68,599 downwards.
CCATGAGCCGCGAAGTAACCATTTTTCCGTAGGCCGATATTCAACAGCGACAGAAGGCGTTAAATTTCCGCCGAAATCGCTGTATTTGTCATATCGAGCGGCTAAGTCAAACACAAGCTCATCAATAACGGGGACTTTTAACTCACCGTAAGTCGCCCAGAACCGGCGCTCTCCCTGCCCTGAAGAACCGCCGGTTCCGACAACATTACCCGCCGTGGATTCTGAGTCCGAATCAGCGGTGTAATCTTGTCTGGACCATTCGGCTCCCAACGCGAAATCAGCTTCTTGATCATCAAGAAGTTCAAATGCCGGCCCTGTGATATTGGCCTGGAAGTTAAGCAAAGAAGATGTCGCGCGTGAGTACGGGGAGTAGCTCATATCATCAAACGCGTCTTTTGAGATATCATCCAGCAGTGATTGTCCCTTTTTACCGGCGGTCACATTATCAGCGGTCACATAATCAAAGAGTTTTTGATCTGTCGTGTAACCGTGGTTGTAAACGTCAACGTAAGATTTACCGTAATTGCCGGATACATCCCAGCTGTAATTTTCAGCGATCATTCCCTCAAGACCTAAAGATCCGAAATAGTTTTCACCGTTAGTTTCTCCTTCGCGCTGCCCTAAGCCGTTTAAGCGGCGAATGTAAGCGTAAGTTCCGTCCGTGGCGTTAGCAAAATCACCGCCTAACACATCTCTGCGCTCTGCCGCGGTTGAAAAGTCGTATTGTTTAACCAAACCGTCGGTGTCGATGGTAAGCATTCTTTTTTGAGTGTTTTCGTCAACACCAATTATCACGTTAACATCGTTGGTGGCGCTGGGTTCAATTCTTGTCGTTGACTTAGATTTAGAAAAATCCGCCCGTCCGACAAGGGTTAAGTCTTCCATTAACTCATAATTGAAGACCGTTGTATTGGTAAAGCGAGTGCTTTCAGGACCTAAGTCTCGTTGTTTTGAGCGGTCGTAACCGCATCTGGCATTAGCCGTGTCGTAGAATAAGCCCAGTACTTTGCACTCTTCTTCAGAAAGCGCTCTTTGACCTTGCGCGCCTTCGGTCAATGGAGCGATTCTTGCCCCGTAAGAGCTGTATTGTGAAAACGGACTATAAGGCACTTTATCGGTATCTATACCAAAATTCGCCCTTCGGGAAGCTTTCAGTTGTTCATTAGAGGAAAACTCCAGAAAATTTGACACATTCCCCCGGTCTGAACTGCTTCCCATCGCTAACGACACTTTATCGGTAGCCCCGCCGCCTTCGTTTGTGTCGCCATGACGATATTTCGCGGAGAAGCCGTTAAAATTTCTTTTTAAAATGATGTTTACCACGCCACCTACAGCGTCAGCGCCGTAAATGGCCGACGCGCCTGACTGAAGCACTTCAATTTGAGCGACAGCATCTAAAGGTATGGTAGAAGTGTCGACGAAGTTATCGGTACCGCCTAACGCCCGAGGATATTGATTGAGTCGTTTTCCGTTTATCAGGGTTAATGTTCTGCTGGCTCCGGCGCCTCTGAGGCTGATAGCTGTCGCAGCAGGAGTAAACCCATGAACGGATTGTGTGGTTACGGCACCTGTTGTCGCGCTAAGATTTTCTAACGCGTCTTGTACGTTTGTAAAACCTTGATCACTTAAATCAGATGCGTCGATAACAGTGACCGGGTTCGCGGATTCTAAATCTGTTCTTTTAATACGTGACCCCGTCACTTGAATTCGTTCAACATTACTGTTTCCATCCTCATCAGCTGCGTCAGCAGCCGCTTCGGTTACGCTTGCCAATCCTGCACCGGTAATTAATGCAAAACGAATGGCTTTTGCTAATAGATAATTAGCTCGCATTGTTTTTCTCCCAAACGCTTGATGATTTTTATCATGTGAACACAGAGCAAGCGAAAAGGTTTTGGATCTTCGGGGCAATACTATTTCAGATAATCAGATAATCAGATAAATAGAATAACTGATGTCTCATTAGCCGGAATTGTGAAAAGCGATTTCGCGCACTGTGCCTCATTCTGACGATATTTCAGAACGGGTTCACAAACACGGGATATAAACATAAGGTTGAGTGAGGCGCAATAGCGCGCTTTTTTTACAAAATTAGAGCAAAAGCGGCGAACATTAATTTTATATTTACTTTTTTTACTTAAATCGTTACTTAAAAACTGAAAGTGTTTTGTTCATATTATGATCGTTATTAAAAAGTACGCATAAATGAAAATTCGGTGATTAATATTAGGCGGATATATGTGAAATTTTTGCGGTTTAAGTTTGCTTTTCAGATCTTTCAAAAGAAATAATTTTACAGACCAACATCTAATAAATGCAAAAATTAATCTTCATTCGTACGGTTAAATATTGCCGGTAATAGCCTGACGGTTTTCATTATGAATGCGAAGCCAGTGAAGAAGCTGCTGGATAAGTACTCAAAACCAAGCCGGTAGCCTGCTCTGCATGAAGTACCAATTGTTTAAGCTGAGACAGTATCTTCAGGGTCGGATAAATTACTACGCAATAGCCAATACTTACCGGCAATGCGCAGAGCTTGACCACTGGTTACGCCGAAGAGTAAGAATGTGCTGCCGGTGACAATGGCGTAAAGGAAACAAAGTTAAAACTTACTTAAAAAGCGTGTAACAGAGAAAATGGCGGTTGCCTGCGGAATTACAAGCAAAGAGCCATGGAGAAGCTCAAAAACACAGGGAATACAACAAGCACTGAGCGGGTGCTCAGCCTTAATAATGTAAGGTTTAAATTTAAATGGGTGCAGATCTTTTATAACGACAACAATCTCAAAAAAGATCCTTTTTAATCAAAAGGATAAATTAAAATTATTGTGAAAATATAGTGCGAAAGGAGTCGTTTTGTAGTACTTATTGGTTTGTAAACAACACAAGTCCACAAAAAAGACCCTTTTCGCCATGCCAGCTTACACAAATTCAAACGAACATTCATTTTTTAACGATGCCTGTCAGCGGCTTCACAAAATCATTCAACACCTTGAAAGTAATGAAGCCAAACAAGCAGAACACGGTAATAGCGCATACGACTGTGAATATGTTTCTTTGGCTGTGAATCCCGGCACCGAATTATTCACATCGGATAAAAAAGTAATCGCAGAATTTCCTTTGATTGCAAAGCCGTTGCGTGATGTTGAACTTTGAGCGCCTGACCGGGATAGGGAGATGTCTCAGACACCTCTTCTCCCGCACCACCGGCCGTACGGATCACGTAGCACGGCGGTTCATTTTCTTATTTTTTGAACTGCGGTATTCCTAAGTACCCGGCGATAAGTTTTTTTACTTTCTGACGCCCGCCTTAAGCACTCCGCAACGTTACTCCTGCTTGAAAGACGGCCGGTATTACCGCGCGGAGCGTCTTGCGCGGCACTCAATCCGGAGCGCCGGAAATATCGGAAAACTTATCGTCAGGTCAGGTGGTTATTTAAATTTTCCCGTTACCCGGCTATTATTATTGAACAGTCACGATACGCCGCAACGAAGAAATGGGCGTTCAGCCTTGCGCATGACCGCTTTACGAACCACTGAAAACATCAAATGCAACCGGACGGATTACCAGCGTCTCAAATTGACAAGTAACTGATCATGGAATGAAGGGAAAGCCATATGCTTACTAAGATTAAATTTACACTCATTATATTTCTAGCCGCGGTGTTATCAGCGTGCGCGTCCGCCGGAATTGAAACAGATAAAGTTCAACACCTTGAGATTAAGAATCTCAAGGTGATCAGTCCGTTTAAATTTTCAGGCGGTCAGCCGACTCAGGAACAACTGGACTGGTTAAAACGTGCCGGAATAAAAAATATAATTAACTTGCGGACACCTGAAGAGCAAAGTTTTAATGAAGCCTCAGTTGTAAAAAATCTGGGGCTGAACTACGTTGCTATTCCTGTTGACGGTAACGCGGCCGTTAATCAAATGAATGCCGAAAAACTGGCCGCGGCATTAAACAAGGCGAAAGGCGAGCCTGTATTCGTGCATTGCGCGAGCGGCAACCGTGTCGGTGCTCTTATCGCGATAAATGAGTTTACTCAAAACGGCGGTGACATTGATGCCGCGATTGCCGAAGGTAAAAAGTGGGGGCTCACGAGGCTTGAAAAAGCAGTGAGAATTAAGCTTGAAAAAATGAAATTTAAAAAACAACATACACGATAGCTTTTCCAATTTCGAATTTTTCTGAGGACTTGCCTTTCGTTACTGACAGCAACACATTCAGGCTAAGCAGATGAGTCGCCGTCATTTTTAAGTAGAGTAAGCCGCTGGATAAGTGATTTAAACACGAAGCCGGCGGCCTGCTCTGCTTTAACGGATAAATTCAAATGAATTAAAGCAAGTTGAAGCGGTAAACTTAAGTTTTCAGGGTTATTCCAGCCCTAAGAAGCCGCCTGTCTGATGTTCCCATAATTGCGCGTAAATTCCGCCGAGTTTTATTAATTCAGCGTGGGTTCCCTGTTCAACAATTTTCCCCTCATCAAGAACGACAAGTCTGTCCATAGCCGCGATAGTTGATAATCGGTGAGCAATGGCGATGACGGTCTTGCCTTCCATTAATTGATAAAGGCTTTCCTGAATGGCCGCCTCGACTTCCGAATCCAAAGCGGAAGTTGCTTCATCTAACACTAAAATCGGCGCGTTTTTGAGTAACACCCTTGCAATGGCAATTCGTTGTCTCTGGCCTCCGGAAAGCTTGACGCCGCGCTCTCCGACTTGCGCGTCCAGCCCCTGATTACCCTCAGGGTCGGAAAGTTCATCAATAAAGTCCTTAACCTGAGCTTGCTCGATAGCGGTAATTAAGTCCTGTTCTGAGGCGTCCGGCCGGCCATAGATGATGTTTTCACGAATACTCCGGTGAAGCAGGGAAGTATCTTGCGTCACCATGCCGATTTGCGCTCTCAATGAGTCCTGAGTGACGCTGTTGATTTGCTGATCATCAATTCTGATATTACCGGATTTCAAGTCGTGAAAGCGCATTAATAAATTCACTAACGTAGATTTGCCCGCGCCGGAGCGGCCGACCAGGCCGACTTTCTCTCCGGGCCTGATTTGCAGACTCAGATTATCAATAACGGACTTATTTTCTTTGTAATGAAAACCAACATCAGTAAATTCGATTTCACCTTTGCTGACCTCAAGCGGTGAGGCATTGGGCGCGTCGTTTACTTCAATAGGCTTGGTTAAAGTATTCATGCCGTCGGTCACGGTGCCGATATTTTCAAACAGGGCACTTATCTCCCACATAATCCATTGTGACATACCGTTCAGACGTAAAGCTAAGCTCACCGCGACGGCAATCGCCCCTACGGTAATGGCCGAATCCGTCCACAACCAGATTGAGATCGCGGAGATAGAAAACGCTAATACATAATTAATAGTCTGAACGCTCACGTTCAATCCCGTCACCAGGCGCATTTGCTGATAAACGGTATCTAAAAATTCAGACATACTGGATTTAGCGTAATCCGCTTCACTTTGAGTGTGAGCGAATAACTTCACGGTAGATATATTGGTGTAACTGTCGACAACTCGCCCGGTCATGGTCGAACGGGCATCGGCCTGTTCAGCCGAAACTCGTTTTAACTTCGGTACAAAATAAATCTGAATGCCGATATAGCAGAGTAACCAGCAAAACATCGGAATAACCAGGCGCCAGTCGGCAGAGGCAATCATTACTAACATTGAGGTGAAGTAAACCAGAATATACATCAGAACATCCAGAAGTTTGCCGACCGTTTCTCTTACGGCAAGCGAGGTCTGCATCACTTTAGCGGCTACCCGTCCCGCGAAATCGTTTTGATAAAAGGAAACGCTTTGTTTGAGCAGGTAGCGGTGAGCCAGCCAGCGCACTGACATCGGATGATTTCCCATTAAACCCTGGTAAACCACTAATCCGTGGAGCAATGATAAAAGCGGAATAACGACTACCGTCAGAATTGCCATACCTAAAAGCCGCGCGCCTTCTTCTTTTAATAAGGTCCCGGGGTCTTTGGCGACAAGCCAGTCCACAAGCTGCCCCATAAAACCGAATAGAGACACTTCTAAAACGGCGACGGACGCGGTCAGCGCGGACATTAAAATAAGCGGCAGCTCAAAACCTTTCGTGTAGTGACGGCAGAAAGCGTAAAGGCCGGCCGGCGGGCGCTCGACTTCATTATCCGAAAGCGGTTTCACCCAGGATTCAAACAGTTTAAACATAGGGACAGATATTTAGTTGCAGTAATGATAAGACTCTAGTACTCCGTTCAACCGCGTTTGATGTTTTCAGTGGTACGAAAATCCTGGCTCAATTCAGAATGCCTGTTTCTTCGCTGCGGTCGCTTGAAATACTCCGGTATAAGTAGCTGACCATAAGTTTTCTGACAATTTTTTATGTCCGCCTTCAGCATATACAGCGTTGCGACAGCTAAGGCTACGCACCCTTTGCTGCGCCTTGTACCGCGCTAAATCTGAACACCTAAATTCTGAAGAAACTTATCGTCCGCTATTTATTATCCGTACGGCCGCGCCTTGAGTTCGTCATTCTGCCTTGAGCTGAAGATAACAAACGCAACCGGACGGATCGCCAGTATAACAGGATTGCGGCATAAAAATACCGGGACTGGTTAAACCCCGGTTTTATTTCGGTGACATTCACGGCTCAAAGTCCGGAATTTAGAAATCAGCGTTTAAAAAAGGAATGTTTTTCGATATCCTTAACATTTCTCAGGAGTTGTATGCAAGTCTCGTCCACGCCGATTGATATTTTTCTAGAATGATTCTTACGCAAAATACACGTAAGGTTATTCTTGATAAGTATAAACTATCAAACTGTGCGAGATTAAGTTGCTCTTTAACACATTTCAACCAATCTTTAAGTTCTTCATAAAGCTTAAGTATGTCATCAAAACTATGAATCGTTATTTCAGTCACGCAGGAGGGGGAAAAATCAAATGCTTCAGTCACCGCGGAAAATGCGCTCGCGAACCTGGATAAAAGCCCAATATTGCCTGATGGTAATTCGCAGCTTTGTACTTGATGTAAGCGTATTAATTTATCTAACCATTGCCCGATTTTTTCAAGTAGTATTTCAAGATGTCTGATTGATTCGTCGTTATCGCTACTGATAAGATCAGGCTGATAGTTGTCATCTATCTGGGTGGTGTCTTTGAGAAACCTGAGAACCAGCTCTTTATTGTTTTGGTTCGGATTTTCGGCACAACTAGTCCAAAATTTATTTATTTTCGGGTATTTCGGGTTGTTAAATTCAATCACCCTGCCCTTAACAGTAACAAGATCCGGAGGCATGATATGTCTCCCTCCGGCCGCCTTGCGCTCTTTGTCCAGAACTTCATATTTTCCGTGTTTGCTATAGTGGCTTTTTATGGTATCACCGCAAACCATTTTAATAAACTTAATTACAGGCTCAGAGCCGGTAAAACAATAACAAACAGCGGATTTCTCCGGATTCAGTATTTCCGGTTCATTTTGCCACGCTGAGAAATTCAGAATGTCATTTACGCAGGATATACGTAAACTTGTTCTTAGTAAGTATAAACTATCAAACTTCGCGAGATTAAGTTGTTTTTGAACACGCATCGCCCAATCATCAAGTTCTTTATAAAGCTTAAGCATGTCATTGAGACTATGAATTTTTATTTCCGTCACGCCGGCGGGGGAAAAATCGAATGCTTTAGTCACCGCGAAATACGCGCCTGCTAACCCTGATAAGCGCTCGGCACGGCCTGACGGTAATTCGCGGTCACTTTTTGTTATCAGGGATGTTAATTGCTTTAATAATGTCCTGATATCACTGAGTATTACTTCAATTTTTCCGATTGATTCGTCGTTTCCGCTAAAAACGTCGCTGAGCGGATAATCGTCCTCGATCGGCGTCCCGGTGTCTCTGAGAAACCTGAAGAACAGATCTTTATTATTTTTCTGCGGTTCGAAATTAAGCTTAAGTTCCTTAAGAGCCTTAATTTTTTGTATAATCTCTTTAGTTTCTAACTTCCTGCCCTTAACAGTAAAATTTTCAGGCGAAAGGAAAGCTCTAAATCCAGTTGCCTTGTATTCATCGTCCATAGTTTCAAATTGTTCTAATTCGCTTTCGGTATAGTTTTCTTTTATGGTATCACCGCAAAGCTCTTTAATAAGCTCAATTACAGGGGCGGAGCCGGTAAAATAAATAAAAGTCGCGGTTTTTTCCTGACGCGGTATCTCCGGTTCTGTTTGCTTCGCTGAGAAATTCAGAATGTCTGATACGCATTGTATACGCACAAATGTTCTTCTTGAGAATAAAGTATCAAACTTTGCGAGATTAAGCTGTTTTTTAACACGCATCGTCCAGGAATCAAGTTCTTTATAAAGCTTACGCATGTCATTGAGACTATGAATTTTTATTTCCGTCACGCCGGCGGGGGAAAAATCGAATGCTTTAGTCACCGCGGAATACGCGCTTGCAAACTTTGATAAGCGCTCAGCACAACCCGGCGATAATTCGCGGTCGCTTTCTGTTAACCGGGATGTTAATCGCTTTAACAATGACCTGATATTGTTAAGCTTTATTTCATATTCTTCGATTGCTTCGTCGTTTCCGCTACGAACGTCGCTGAGCGGATAGTCGTCCGCAATCGGAGTTCCTCTGGATTTTAAGTAATTAAATAATATCTCTTTATTGGTCAGACCCTGTTTGAAAAAATCCTTAACTTCGGGTTCATTGTCGGTTTCAAATTTAATCACAATGCCGTTAACAGTAAAACTAATAAAAGTAGGCATTTCGAGAACTCTGCCTCCAAGAAATTTCTTTATATTAAAGTCCATATTTTCATATTGTAATGTGCCGTGACTTAAATAACACGTTTCTATGCTGTCAACACAAACCTCTCTGATAAGCTTAATTACAGGCTCAGAGCCGGTAAAACAATAAAAAGTCGCGGTTTTCTCCTGATGCGGTTTTTCTGGTTTTTTTCGTCCGTCTGAGGCATGAGCCGGCTTTTGCATGAGGGTGAGGTTCTTAAGTGACATAATTTCAGGGTCAGAGCCCGTAAGACAATGAAAAACCGAAGTGTTTTTCTGATGCGGCATTTCTTGTTGTTTTTGCCGCGCTGAGAAATGCCAGGCTGAGCAATGAACCGGCCTTTGCCTGAGGGCGCGGATCTGCTCCTGTGTAAAATTAAAGAAATTCCGTTGAATATATTGAATGTCAGAGTCAATTATCTTCAAACTTTCCGGAAAGCTTATTTTGAAATCGATGCCCTCATTGCTCGGAATTTTCATTAGTATGACAACAGTGTCATCACTGACTTTATCCTTTTCGGTTAACACTTTATCGAAACACAGATAACCTTTCAGGCTGGGTATTTCAATAAAAGACGGGTTCATAATTTTACTCCACTTATCAAAAACAAAACTGAAAATAAACTCTCCCAGCCGCCGGCGGAAAATTGAGCCCCGCGGATTCCCGCGGTTCAACATTTATACCCAAGCAAATTCAAGTTGCAGATGTGAGCGTTTGAAAGTTGTCAGTAATCCTACTCGTTAAAGTATCCGCGATTTCTGGAAGTTTGACATCGAAAAAATGATTTATCCGTTTTCGGAATTCTTTGGCTGAAGCAAAATATTCATTATTTCTCACATGCTCATTCATTACTTTCCAGAGCCGCTCAATTGGGTTTAAATTCGGACTGTATGGTGGTAAGTAATGAAGCTCGATTTTCAGCTCCTTTGCTTTTTCTTTTACGCTGCCTGCTCGGTGATAAGCAGCACCATCTAAGATGAGGTGAATACGCTCAGCTTTAGAATGTTGAGCTTTCAGTTTTACTGAAAAATCCACAACAGATTCTTGGTTGACGCGCTCATATTGGGCTGTCACAGTATCAGCCGACTTCCCCAGCTGAATGCCACCAATAATATTCAAGCGAGTACGGCTGCCTGTGGTGTTAATCAGCTTATCTTCACCTCTTTTTATCCAACCGTAAGACAGCTTTGTTGCCATGGTAAGTACCCAGTCAAATGTAATCGAATATTTTTCTTTCTGAAACGCCAGTCAAGAGCGACTTCTTCAGATGAAAGCAATTGACTAGGTACTTAGGATGGACAGCGTCCATAAATACAATTGGCTCATTATCAGGCTTTTCGGCCTTTAATGTCTCGTATTTTTCTTTAAATTCGGCTTGCTTTTGCTCATCAAATTTATGGGGAACACCCTTAGGCTTTTTGTAACTGAAGCCATTGCGATGCAGCCATTTGTTTAACCCTGCAACCGTAAATTTCACACCAAAGGTTTCATCAATATAACTCACAATTTGATGTGTATGAGCGAAAGTGAATTTTGTTAAATGGGCTATCAAAAACTCGGTTTGCTCTGGAGTGAGCCGACTGACTGAACCGCCATTTTCGGGTTTCAGTTTTTCTTGAGATTGATAGTCATCAAAATGACGTTTGACTGTTGTTTTATCTATCCGTAACGCTTGAGCAATTAAAGAATAAGACCAGCCTTCTGAACGTAACAGAACAACTTTAATTCGGTCACATTCACGGCTATCACTTGACGATTTATGTCGTGATTCCAGAGAATGTTTTTCTTCTTTGGTTAAGGATATTTCAATCATGTTGCTATGATTATCTCATTACAGAAAATTGCAAGCCTTTGTTTGAAAAAATCGCATCTTGAATGATCACGGGTATAAATTTCAACATTTCACTTATCATACCCGCGAACGCTTACCGGCAACTTTTGCGAAATTACCACGGTCGCCTGACTCCGGCCGGCGCCGGAGTGACAATATAGCTGACACGTACCTTTACGCTTCACGCTTCGCCCTCAAGGGATTAAAGTGACCTGAGAAGTGAATTGTCCGTAATCCGTAACTGTTCCTATCCTAAACCAAATGAACTGAATTAATTCTGTACCGGACTCTTACTGTTCCTGCCGAAAGGGGGTAAGAATCCTGGCAAATGATCATTGCGGCGCTACCGGCTGAATGATTTTTTGTATCTTGCTAATTCGATAAATATTGGTACATTTCAAATTGGTGAGCTAAGTGCCCGGCTGTAAGGTTTTCACTTTTCTGACATCCGTCTTAAGCGCTGCGCGGCTTGAACTGAACGCCGGGATTATTCGTTTACATTTATACGGGCACTTGATTTTCAATAGCCGGAGTATGTTATGAACTTCTTAAAAAGCCTGTTTTACACATCACTGGTCTGCGTTTTACCGCACTTTAACACTGCCGCGGCCGATACATTTTCGCCGTTAGCATCATGGAATGACAATACAACAGCCAAAGCTGAAATAACAGAATTTATAAAAAAGGTCACGCTTCCCGATACACCGTCTTTTGTTCCCGCCTCTGAAAGGATTGCGGTTTTTGATTTAGACGGAACGCTTATGGTTGAAAAACCGGTATATTCTGAACTTTACTTTGCCCTGGCGGAAGTCAGCTCTCAAGCGACCGCCTCGCCTGAGTGGAAAGTTCGCCCGGATTTAACCGGTATTACAGCAGAGAAAATGAGCTATTTTTTGGCTCATGAAGATACTCTGATGAAGAAATCAGTGTATGGTTTAAGTAAACCTGATTATTCGCGTAAATTAGATAATTGGTTGATCTCGGCCCGAAACCCTCAGTCTAACCGTTTGTTTACGCAATCATTCTATCAGCCGATGAAAGAGCTCATACAATACCTGAAAGTCAATGATTTCAGAATTTATATTGTTACGGGTTCAAGCAACAATTATGCGAAAGTGATCGCTGAACGAGCGTTAGGACTCAAGCCTTCAAACGTAATAGGGAGTCAGTTTCATAAAATCGTCACAGTCGATAACGGTAAAATGGCCGTTCACTTCGCTAAAGGCGCGTCAAGCATCAATATCGGTGATCAAAAGGTGATAAATATTGATGCCGTCATCGGACAGAGACCCACTTTGGCGTTTGGTAATTCTGACGGTGACTTAAGCATGCTGAAATGGACGGAAGAGGGGACGGGTCCGAGTTTAGCCGGAATAATTCATCATACTGATGCCGTCAGAGAATGGAAATACGATCAAAATAGTAGAGTGGGGCGTCTGGATAAGGCTCTGAGCTACGGCGTTAAACATCAATGGCTTATCGTTGATATGAAAAAAGACTGGAAGCGGGTTTATTAAGTTTGGTTCGGTTTTTTCAGTACCTGAAGACATAAAAAACGATTGTTTGAAAGTAACAGTACGTAATATCGCCACTGCGGTCTTTCTTTTACTCAGCAAAAAAGTCACCGGACTCCGGCCCGCGCCGGAGTGCCCGGTTAATCAATCGAAACTTTTGCGGCGATAACCGGTAACCTGAAAAGGATTCAGAACATGAATAATTACAGCTTGCCTTGCGCTCGGATGAAACTGTCATCACCCGTCGGTGATTTATATCTCGCGGCCGGTATTCAGGGCCTCACTGATCTGACCTTACAAAAAGAACGCATCGGTGAAATCGGTAAAACCGAGCAATCTGATGTCAATCAGGCACAAGAAATCCTGCTAAAGGTAAGGCAACAACTTGAAGAATACTTCGCAGGCCGGCGTCATCAATTTGATGTGCCGCTGGCGCCCAAAGGTACTGAGTTTCAGAAGCAAGTCTGGCAGGCGTTAATTAATACTCAGCATGGTGAGACATTAAGCTACGGTGATATCGCAAATAACATTCATCGCCCCAAAGCGGTCAGAGCCGTAGGGGCGGCGAACGCTACTAACCGTATAGCCGTCATTATTCCCTGCCATCGGATTATCGGTAAAAGCGGTAAGTTAACCGGGTATGCCTACGGCCTGGAAATGAAGCGATTTTTATTGGATCTGGAAAGAAAATAATGAGTTTCTTTTTATCTTCCCGATGAAATGATGAAATCTTTTATAGCCTTAACGCATTCCGCGCAGATATTAAATTATTTCAACCCTGTACTTACTTTCAAGCAAGAGTAACGCTGTAGGGTACTTATGAGTCGGTAGGGTAGTGTTTAGAAATCTGTGTCATTTCGGTAAAATGTCAAAAACAGGAATGACATAATGACTCAAAATTTCGATTTCAATAAAGCTTTAGAACAACTTCAATCAGGTAAAGGTTTAACTGGTGCGGATGGTGTTCTCACCCCTTTAATCAAACAACTAACAGAAGCAGCGCTTAAAGCAGAACTTGATCAACATTTAGACTCAGATCTTGAGCCCAATCGAAGAAATGGTTTTAGTAAAAAAACCGTTAAATCTTCAGTTGGCGAATTTGAGTTAGAAACGCCAAGAGACAGAGCCGGCAACTTTGAGCCTCAGCTTGTCAAAAAAAATCAAACTAAGCTCTCTGATGAAATTGATCGTAAGATTTTGTCAATGTTTTCAATGGGTATGAGTTATCGTGATATCAAATCTCATGTGGCTGATTTGTATGGTTTAGAGCTTTCAGAAGCCAGTTTGACGGCTGTGACCGATCAGCTTATTCCTCAGCTCAAAGAATGGCAGCAACGCAGTTTAGACGAGGTCTATCCAATTATTTGGCTGGATGCGATTCACTATAAAGTCAAAGACAATGGTCGCTATGTCAGTAAGGCTATTTACACGATTCTAGGCGTTAATCTCGAAGGTAAGAAAGAGTTACTTGGCCTGTATCTTTCAGAGTCAGAAGGTGCTAATTATTGGCTTTCGGTATAATCGTGGTGTTAAGGATATCTTAATTGCTTGTGTTGACGGGTTAAACGGTTTTCCTGAAGCTATTGCCAGCATTTACCCGGAGACAGAAGTTCAGCTTTGCGTAATTCATCAGGTACGCAACTCAATGAAGTATGTGGCATCTAAGCATCAAAAGGCGTTTATGGCTGATTTAAAGCCGGTTTACAGAGCGACAAGTAAATCGGCTGCTGAAACGGCTTTAGATGAGCTAAACGGTTTTCCTGAAGCTATTGCCAGCATTTACCCGGAGACAGAAGTTCAGCTTTGCGTAATTCATCAGGTACGCAACTCAATGAAGTATGTGGCATCTAAGCATCAAAAGGCGTTTATGGCTGATTTAAAGCCGGTTTACAGAGCGACAAGTAAATCGGCTGCTGAAACGGCTTTAGATGAGCTGTAAACCTTATCAATTAAATTGAAAACAAATGGGGTAGCCAGTATCCAATCGTTATCGACTCTTGGCGCAGAAAGTGGGAGAACTTGTCCGTTTACTTCAAATATCCAGAATATGTACGTCGAGTGATTTACACGACCAATGCGATTGAAGCCGTACATCGCCAGTTTAGGAAACTCACCAAAACAAAAGGGGCATTTCCAAATGAAAACAGCTTGCTAAAATTGCTTTATGCGGGAATATTGAATGCCTCTAAAAAGTGGACAATGCCAGTCCAAAATTGGAGGCTAGCATTGTCACAATTTGCAATCCATTTTGAAGGCAGATTGGATAACGTATTAGAAATTTAGAATTTAGGCTGACACAGAATTTTGAACGCCCTCAAGGCCGAGCATCAAAACTTGATTTCCATCCATGTATTTACTTCCAACTCTTGACTGCAAAACTGGGTTTATTATCTCAGAAATAAATCCATTAAATCCACACTAAACGACGAAGAGCCAGTAATGTACCATTCCAATGCTTTTCTAAAGATGACCAAACCCGCTCAATTGGGTTATATTTGCTGTGATAAGGTGGGTAGTAAACGTTGTGAATCCTCAGTTTCGATCTTTCACTAAACTGTTTTAATCTAAAAAGATACTGAGTCCGGCATCCACTATTTTCTGGGCCATTATCTGAAAAAATAACCAGCTCCTCTACCTCTGGATGTTCGTCTTTAACTAAATTCCACCACCACTCTAAAGCGTCACAAATGAAGTCGCTGGTTTTACTTGAGTTACCATAAAACACATGAAGCTGGTCGTTTTCCAAGTTCAGTATTCCGAACGGGATAAGCTTATCTTTTACATCCATGTCGTGATCTAAAGCTTGCACCGCATCAATCCCTCTGGATTGACCGTGTCGAGAAAATTCACCCAAATTAACCGTGGCTTTGCAATCTATACTTATACGGATAACTTTTTTATTCCCTGCTGTTTCTTTTTTAATTTTATTTACATTTTTAAAGATGGCGTCTGTTTCAGGAATTTTTTTTGTGGCCTGGTTTTTTGAACTCGCTTCAGTTTGTAACCGAGTCGATTCAAAATGTCATTAATCGTTCTTTCTTTTGGTAACTCTTCTGAATCCCAGCCTTTTTCCTCAATCAGCTTTTTACGAACACCTTTAGCTGTAATTCGAGTGTAAGCAAATGAATTTTTGAATTTTGGATCAGCTTGTGACTCTGGATCGACTAACGCCCGAATATCTACCTCCAGCTGAGGATTATTCTCCTCACTTCTATGCTTTCCTTCATAATGCCCAAAGCATTCAAACCCGGTTTCCAGCTCATGAAGCCCGAGTTCTACAGCTTTTCTCCCCCAGCCAAACTCCGTTTCCGTTAATCTAGGACTCCCACAGCAGAACGTTTTAGACACTTCAGCCATAAAGACTCTTTTTTCCATTCCGTGAAGTTTATTTGAGGCAAGTTTGATTATCCGTTTGGACTCGCTAGAAATGTAAATTGAAGTAGACATCTGGCAGCAACATAAACGATTTTAAGAACTCAACTATACTATTGCGGTAAAATTTAAATCGCAACGTCCCTAAGAGCGGAAACCTGGGCTCAGGATTTAAAAGACATGCTTTATCTGGATGAAGAACTGCAAGCCTGGGTTGACCGGGAGCCGCCTGAAGAGGATATGATTAAGCATGCCGACAGCAACGGCGCGGCGCTGAGTGCCGGCGATAATGTCGTGATCATTAAAGATCTGAACGTGAAAGGCGCGGGCTTTGTCGCCAAGCGCGGTACGGCGGTGAGAAATATTTCGCTGACCAGCAACCCTGAGCATATCGAGGGAAGGGTTAACGGTACTCGTATCGTGATTTTGACTCAGTTCGTTAAGAAGTCTTAACTACGGCATCCATATCCAATTCGATATCGGTGCAGCCTTCCTCGCAGTAGATGCCCGGGTTTTTCCGGGCGCTTTTTTGTGAAGCGTTGTTACCGGCCTGCCCCGGCAAAATTAATTCGATATCCTTACCGCATTCGGGGCAGCTAGTGGTCTTGCCGGTTAATACGCTTTTAATGAAGTCTTTTTGTTGTTTAAACGACTGGCTGGTTTCTTTATTCAAAATACTAAAATCGGTCATACAAATTATTTATTGAAAACTACAGAGACATTCTACAAATTGCGCTGATAAAAAAACAGCCGCGATTCGTAATCAGAGATCTCGCGGTACTTACCTGTTTAAATTACGGCGCTTCATTTGTCATGCCCGCGAAGGAAATAAAATAACGACGGTCATCCGGCGGCTTTTGCAAAATTAACCGAAGACGCCGGACAAAAGCCCGAAAGGCACTGAACGCCGGTTTTGTATGGCGGGAGCGGATAATCCGGCCTTCGCCGGGGCGACGCCATAGTTGGTACGAACTCTTCCGCTGCGTCCATTACGACTGTTTTCTCAGGTATGGTGATTAAATAAACGTACCTTCAATCTCTTTTTTGACATAATTGAGATCCGCTTTATCTTTACCCACTAAGATCATGTATGCGCCGTCTTTTTTAAACATCATGCCCTGGTACTTTTTGTCGGTGAAAGTCTTTTCAAATCGCATGCGTTTGTCTTCAGGAACGATAAATAAAGTGACCTTGCCATCTTTACCCTGTATTACCATATGTAAGCTTCGAACGCCCTGAAAATCACAGTATGTGGAGTAGAAAACTTCGCCGGGTTGTTCGGTAAAGTGAGCGCCCTTCATATCTGTCAAAGAAACCAGTTGCTTGTTTACCTGGTCATAACTGATACTCTGATCGGCTAACATCGCCTCATGCTCATGGTAAACATGGGCAATAGCGTGTTCGGCTAAGTCAACAGGTGCGTTTCTGAGTAATGTGAACGCAATGCCGGCGACGAACGCGACCGAGGCGGCCGCGGCTAACATAAAGCCTGTTCTGCGCTTTTCTGCCCGATGTAGCTTAACTTGCTGTCTTAAAATCAGTTTTTCAGCTAAGCCGTCCGGCACATCTACTTTCATCGCACTGAAAATTTTATCATCCAAAGCTTTTAAATCACTGAGGGTATTCTGACGCCCCTGGCCTTCGGCCACGGCTTCAAGAAAATCAGGATCTTGGCTGTTAGGGTCGGAGAATACCCTGCGCCGGAATTCTAAATCATCCATTTGCTCGCCCTCGAACTTCAGGTTCCTCTAATGCCTCTTTCAGTTGATTACGGGCTCTGAACAGCCGGGTCATAACGGTGTTGCGGTTCAAGTCCAATATCCCGGCAATTTCTTCACCGCTAAAACCGCCGATGACTTGCAGCAGAAGTGGTTCACGATATTCCATTTCTAAATTCCCGATCTGTTTTCTGAGTAAATATTGTTCCGCTTGATCCTCGTTACTCCCGGAAAACACATCTTCCAGATGATCCTGTTCAATGTCTGAATAGTCGAACTGCTTACGCTCAAAACGTCTGGCGTTTTCCCGGCGCAAAATGGTAATCAACCATGCTTTCGCCGCTTTATCATCTTTTAGCGAATCTAAAGCTTTCCAAGCACGAAGAAAGGTCTCTTGTGTAATATCTTCAGCAATGTGTTTGTCACCGCATAACCAATACGCACATCGGTAAATATCGGTGTTAAGTGCTCGTACAAGACTGTCGTAACGTCGTTGTTTGCTTATTATGTCTAAAGAGACCGCATCACCCGACTTTTTCTTTCGCAAACTATCAAACATTTTTTTATCTTTTTATGAATTAGCAGAATTTATACTCTTGACGTTAACCCCGGATCCTTATCAAGAGTATTGTTTACTTAAGTCTTAGCTTAATGTGACTTAGCGCGATATCCAAGCATAAAATTTTTAACATCCGTCAGATTTACGGGTTTAAATCAACAAATCCGTGTTTTTTTGTTTTTTTATGCTGCTGCGGGTTCACCTTCAGAGCTTGATTTAATAGCGAGATATCAGGCTGTTGCTGAGCTTTTCCGTATTGAGCCGCCTGAAGTTTGCAGATCAGGTCTGACAACACAGGTGAAAGCTGACTAAGCTGCCGTAAATTCAGCGGCTGATTTAACTTTAATCTGAAGTAGTTTTGTAATCGGGTTAAAACCTTGCCGAACTCTTGCTTTTCAAAGTCTGCTCTGAGCTCTGACTTAAGTTGTCTGAGACTTGAGTCAGATGAACTTTGTGCCTGAGCGCCAGGATTCATCTTTGCGGCCGTCGTTTTCGGCTTTCTCCACCACATAAAGCAGGATATTAACCACAGAGCGGCGAATAAAGCGGTCAGCCAGGGCCAGTATCCCGCTGAATAATCAGTTTGGATTTGCCCTGTTTTTTGCGGTGTCACTATCGCAGATGAATCACGGGTCTGAGCATTGCCTTTCACGACAATGGTTTTCGCCGGAAGGGTAGCGAATTCCTGTTTTCTTCGAATCGGATTCCACCAGGGGACTTTTATCTCCGGGAAGGTGAATGTGCCTGCTTTGGTCGGAACGATGGCTTCAGTCTGCACTAGCTCACCGACCAGATTACCGTTACGGGCGTAAGTCTTACGCTTGGGTTTTTCAGGGTAGCTTTTCATGTCGGCGGGCAGTACCGGCTTAATCTCAGGGATGCTGGTGTCATCGGTATTGGACGCGTAAAGAGTAATGGTGCGAGTGATCGGCGCGCCTAACTCGTATTCATTATCGTGAGTAGACCATTTCTCTTTCAGTATCACTAAATGAGAAACTAACCAGTTACCGTGATAGCTTTCCGGTTTAGGAAGAATCGCAATCTTTTGTGAGGGAGAAGTGACACGTACGGGGCGGCTTTGATTAAATGAAAACATGCCTGAACCCCGGCGTGAGTCAGACAGGACGTCGCCTTCAAAGCTCACTTCACCGATGTCCGCTGTCCCCGGCTTATCGGCGATAACACCGTAGGTGCGCTCAATGACTCTGAAGCGGCGGCCGTTTACGATTTCAGTTTTATCTTTGTCATCGCCGATTTGTTTTACCTGGGCGTTCTCTACGTCAGGCGCGTTTAACACGCCGCGCTGCAAATCGACGGCAAGGTACAATTTTACCTTGTAAGTCAGTAACTGGCCGACATAGGCTTGTTTATGTTTCAGCTCGGTTTCGATGTAAACGTCTTTGCTTTTTTGCCCGGCGTTTGAATCAGAAACCACCTGCAGAGCGATAGGATTAGACTCAACGCCGTTAATATCAAAAGCCGGAATCGTGGCAATGCCTTTGTTTTTGGCGGCTAAAAGAATTTGCCAGCTGGTTTTCTTCCGGGTGTCAAAATTGATGATTTGAGTACTGCGGTTAACGCTGATCCTGCCGACAATGAAGTCTTTATTAAGCGCCGAAGTATCAAGCGCATTGCCCGCCAGATCATCATCACCTGTGACAGTCAGTACAAAATACTCACCCTGAACCACAGGGTTTCGGTCAACGGACGCTTCAACGCTGGTGAGTGCCCGTGCTGAAGGGATAAATCCGGCTAAGCTGAAAAATAAAATAAAAAGTCTTTTTACCACTGTTCACTTTCCTTTGGTAATCGGCCTTGCCGGCGACGCTTCTGATATTCAAGTTGCATTTTATTACGCAGCAGCAATTGCGGATCATCAGGAATGGCTTTTAACTGTCGCTGCATTTGCGGGGGCAACTCGTTAAGGTTGTCCGGATCGATTTTTTCGATTTGCGATTGAGCTTTTTGCTGATCTTGTTTGTCACCCTCTTTCTCGGCTTGCGCTTGCGGCGGTTTCCGTTTGCCGGCCTCATTTCGCTCTTGCCGCTGAGCTTGTTGTTCCCGCCGTTTTGAATCTTGCTTATCTTGATTCTTTTGCTGCCCGGAAGGTGTATTTTGTCGCCGCTTATCCTGTTCAGACCGCTCTTGATCTGAACCTTGCCGGTTTTGCTTATCTTGCCGCCGCCGGTCTTTCTCAGACTGCTGATCTCGGTTTTGATCCCGCTTATTCTTGTCGTCCTGGTTTTTATTTTGCTCGTTTTTATTCGTCTGCCGCTGTTTTTGCCGCTGCCGCAGCTTTTTAGCCAGCTCTGAATTTTTTCTGGCATCGGCAAAGTCAGGGTCTTTTTTTAACGCCTGCTGATAGCGCTGTTCAGCTTCCTTATATTGATTCATCTGCATCAGGCTGTTGCCCTGGTTGTATAAACCTCTGGCGGAATCGTCTTTTTCAAACCCCTTTAACGCCCGCTGAAAATTCCCCGCTTTATAGTCAGCGCTGGCCTTCCACTGCGGATGGTTAAACTGCTCGGCGGCTTGCCTGTAGTCCTTATTATCATAAGCTTGCTGCGCCTGTTGATTGCGGGTTTTCCAGAGCGATTCCCAGTCCATCGCTTGTGCGTGACGCGGTTGCGTCAGTCCGACGCCTAACAGCACAAAGGCAAGGCTGATCTGCTTGGTGAAGCTCATCAGCAGCACAGGTAAAATCAGAAGCGCGACGTAAGGCCCTAAGTCCTGCCATGTTTCACTCTGAAGGTCGGTCCGCTTGACGGTATCATCCGTTGCCAGCCAGTTTTCAATATCTCTGGTATCCGAATCATCCGCCTGATTACGAGTGACGATGCCGTTGAAGTCTGACGCCAGTTCACTGAGTAAATTGAAGTCCGTTCTGGCCACCACAACCTGATTGCTGTTATCCCGCAATAAATCCCCGTCAGGCAGGCGAACCGCCGCACCCTGAGCGGTTCCGAACGTCATGATCGCCAGCCGGTAGTCAGTGCCCGACAATGCGTCTTTTGCCTCCGAAAGCTGATTCTCTCTCATGCCGTCGGTAAATAAAATAATGTCGCCTTTGATGTGCCCGCCTTGCGCCAGCAATTCTTTGGCTTTGGTTAACGCCGCGGCTATGTCTGAACCCGCGACAGGCATAATACCGGGTGAAAGGTTAGGTAAGAGGTTGAGCAGGGTTGCCTTGTCTCTCGTCAGCGGGCTGATGGTAAAGGCGTCCCCGGCATAAGCGATGAGTCCTGTTTCACCTTCGCTCAGCGACTTAATTAAATCGGTGGCTTTGTATCTGGCCTGGGATAACCGATCCGGCACTAAATCGGTCGCGTACATTGAAAGCGACATATCCATCACGATCACACGCCCCTGGGTACTGGCGAAAACCGGCAGAGTTTGTTTCGTCACCGCGGGGCCTGATAAAGCGATAACCGTTAAAAACCAGATAACGGCGGTACAGATTATCGCCGGTTTTGACCGCTGCCTGCCCGTATCCACCAGTAAGTGAGCGAGGTGAGGCGCGATGTATCTCGACCAGGCGGTATCGGCGCCCCGGGTTTTATAAAGCGCTATCAATAACCCGGTTAAAGGCGCCAGTGCCCACAACCACTCAGGGCGGATAAAGTGAAGACTCATAGCTCGCCTCCGCTGGTTTTAAAACGGTTAAACAAAGGCATTTTAGCAAGATTGATTAAGATATTGATCAGCAGCATTAAGGCTAACGGCCAGTAGAACAATTCTGAGCGGGGCCGATAAGTCTGCTGATCACGGGCGACAGGCTCCAGCTTGTCGATATCTTTATAAATATCTTCTAATTGCTGACCGTCTTTGGCGCGGAAATACTTACCGTGTGTCATTTTGGCGATTTGTTTAAGTGTGTTTTCGTCCAGATCCATGGACGGATTAACACGCTGACGCCCGAATAGCGTACGTTGCTCCATGACATCAGCGCCGACACCTATGGTGTAAATGGTAATGCCTCGTTCAGCGGCGATTCTGGCGGCCTCAATCGGGTCGATAACGCCGGCGTTATTTGAACCGTCAGTGAGTAACACCAGAACACGATTACTCTTTTTCACCTTATCAAAGCGTTTTACGGCAAGACCGATGGCTTCACCGATGGCGGTTTGTTTTCCGACTAAACCGATTTCCGCCTCTTTCAGGAATTGCGCTACTGAGCGGCGGTCAAGTGTCAGCGGCGCCTGCAAGTAAGCGTGATCGGCGAACAAAATTAAGCCGATGCGATCGCCTTTGCGGCGGTCGATAAAGTCACTGACCACTTTTTTGATCATGGTTAACCGGTCAACCGTCCGGTTATCGAGCACCATGTCCTCAATTTGCATACTTCCGGATAAATCAACGGCAACCATTAAGTCCCGGCCTTTACCGGGAAGTTCAATAGCTTCACCCAGCCACTGAGGGCGGGTAATAGCGAGCACTAACAATACCCATGTCAGCCAGTACCAGCGTTTTGAAAATCTGGTATGAATGATCCCGACTAATCGTGTGGTGCTGGTGGTCGGCAATTTTAAATGTCCGCCGATCTCTCGTTTGCGGTGCTTGTGAAACAGCAAGGGTAAAGGCAGCAAGATCAGCAGCCAGGGCCAGGCCAGGGTTAACATCCGGCCTCCTTGTTTTCATTAGCGGTTAAAGCATTCTCTGCTTTGTCATTTAAGGGTAAAGACTTACTCAGCCACGCTTTGGCGAGCTCACTGAGCTGTTGTTTTTCCTGCTCTGACAAACCTTGTCTGCTGTAGCGCCGGTTTAACAGCCGGCTGAATTTACCTTGCTGTTCTTCCGGCAGCGTGCGGTCGAGAAACTGATACCAGAGCTCGCCGTCGGCGGCGGCGATGTTATTCCTCGGCAGATAACTCAGCGCCGCTCGTTTTAAAAGCGCGTTAACCTGAACGGCGAACTCAGGGTTATCGGTTTGTTCTAACCGCGAAAGCTCTCTGAGCGCCGCTTGTTTAACCAGAGACCGTTTTTTGTAATTCCGGTAAAAATAAACCAGCAGGGCAATGAATAAAATAACGACAATCAGAGCGAGCCAGTAACCGGGCGCCGGCGGCCACGGACCGATGGCCTGCGGTGTATGTATATCTTTCAGCTGAGCTAAGGCTGGATTCGCGGCGGTCATAATCTTAACAACTCCAGTTGCTCGCTGAGTTTCTTACCCGCGTTCACCGTGCGGGGAAATACCTTTAATTGTTTCATGGCGTTAGTAAAATCGTTTTGTTTTTGTCTCTCGTTTTCAAGCCAGATTTTATAGCTGTTTTGGGTCAGAATGGTTTTATGTCTGCCCTGACGCACCGGTAGTGAGAATCGACCTGGTAACGCTAAATCACCGGTTCGCAGCGGATCTGTGACTAAAAAGGCGTTTAAATCGCAATGGCGTTTTAACTCATTGAGCGGCGCTACGCATTCAGGCGTGAAATTCTGGCCGTCAGTGATCAGCCAGATCAGTGACCCCGGCTTGGCTAAACGTTTTAACCGCTGGCAAGCGCTCATTAAATGATCCCGCTGATAATCCTCATCACCGACATGATTTAACTGCCGCTGATGCAGTTGAGTGAGCGATGATACTAACTGCAGAATACCTTGCCTGCGACTTCTCGGTTTCAGTTCGATATGTTCGTTTTCAGCGGCGATGATACCGCCGAGACGATCGCCGTGATTAATCGCGTTCCAGCCTAAGGTCGCCGCCACGTGCGCGGCCTGAACGGACTGCAGCATCAATCGCGAGCCAAAATACAGACTGTGGCTCAGGTCAATAAACAGCAGAATCGGGCGCTCGCGTTCTTCCGTAAAAAGTTTGGTGTGGGCTTTACCTGTCCGGGCCGTTACCCGCCAGTCAATAGTCCGCACGTCATCGCCTTGCTGATAATGCCGGACTTCGGCGAACTCCATACCGCGGCCTTTGACAGCGCTGCTTCTGTGACCCGCTAAGGCCGCTTTGGATTTAGTATGTCTCTGCGGTAACGCCTTGGCGATATTCTGGCAGGCTAACAGTTCTTTTTCTGATAACCGCACTCCGTCCGCGAACAAAGGCAAATCAATTTCCGCTGGCATTAAGGCACCGCCACCAGGCTGATAATTTCGTTGATCACGTCATCCGCGCTGATGCCCTCGGCTTGCGCCTGATAGCTTAATAACAAACGGTGACGCAATACGTTCGGCGCGACCGCCTGAATGTCCTCCGGTGATACAAAGTCACGTTCGCGCAGCCAGGCTCTTGCCCGCGCGCAGCGCTCAAGTGAGATTGACGCGCGGGGGCTGACGCCGTATTCAAGCCAGGCGGCCAGTTTATCGCTGTATCTTTGCGCCTGACGTGTCGCCGTGACAATATCAACGATGTATTTTTCCAAAGATTCCGCTAAATGCACCTGTAATGCCGAGTCACGTGCCGCGAACACGTCCGTCTGACTGATCGGCTCCATTTTCAGCTGCTTGCGGGTTTGCGCTTCTTTACGCGACTGGCGCAGAATTTCAATTTCAGTGGCCGCTGCCGGATAATCCAGATTCAGGTGCATAAGAAAACGGTCAAGCTGAGCTTCGGGCAGAGGGTAAGTACCTTCGTTTTCTAACGGGTTTTGTGTCGCCATGACTAAAAACAGTGCCGGCAGGTTATAACTGCTTTTACCGACAGTAACCTGACCTTCCGCCATCGCTTCGAGCAGCGCGGACTGGACTTTTGCCGGCGCCCGGTTGATTTCATCGGCCAGAATCAGATTATGGAAAATCGGACCCGCCTCGAATTCAAACGCGCCCGTCTGGGCGCGATAAATATCGGTTCCGGTTAAATCGGCCGGCAGCAGATCAGGCGTGAACTGGATACGATGAAAATCGCCTTCGATACCATCGCACAACGCTTTTACCGCCCGGGTTTTTGCCAGTCCCGGAGGGCCTTCTACTAATAAGTGTCCGTCAGCGACTAATGCGATTAATAAATTTTCGGTCAGAACAGGTTGGCCGAGAATCACTAAATTTAGATATTTTCTCAGAGCTTGAAAACGATTCAGGGACATGAGGTAACTCGTAATCTCTTATTGTGTAACTACACGCGGTAGTCGGATAATCAGAAAGTATTTATCAGGGCGCACCCTAATTTTTACCATTTATAACTAATAGATAGCAAGAAGCATTGAAAGGTTCAACAAAAGAATATCGGAAAAATATAAACAGATGTTTGAAACTTGCTTCCAAATAGTTAGAATCAGATCACAAAATTTAAGGTCTGACCTGTTTGGTTATTATTTTAACCTCGGAAAGTTTCTTCTCTCGTCACTCCCGTGCAAGCGGGACAAAAGCCCGGAAGGGCGCTGAACGTCGGTTTTGTATGGCGGGCGAGGCGAATAATCCGGCGGCTTTCTTTATTCAGGATCAAAGAAAGCCGGATACCCGCGTACGCGGCTATGACAAGATTTCGGAGACTTATGTCCGGCTATTCTATTTAAAACTTAAGGTCAGGCCAGAGAATTTCTAGCTATGCTTAAACAGTAATTTTAGGAACAGGGGTAATACATGGGTAGTAAGCAGCGGCTCACTAACAGCAAAGGTGAGCGTATAGCCATTGTGGCGGGTCTTCGCACACCGTTTGCGAAACAGGCGACGGCTTTGCATGGCGTGCCGGCAGTGGATTTAGGTAAAATGGTTGTCAACGAGATGATTGCTCGTAATGAACTTGATCCTAAGTTAATCGAACAAGTGGTTTACGGACAAGTTGTACAAATGCCCGCCGCACCGAACATCGCCCGTGAAATCGTTTTAGGTACGGGAATGGACGCCGGCACTGACGCTTACAGTGTCACCCGGGCCTGCGCGACCAGTTTTCAGTCAACGGTGAATGTCGCCGAGTCAATTCTAACCGGCAATATTGAGGCGGGTATCGCCGGCGGCGCTGATTCCTCGTCAGTGGTACCGATTCAGGTTTCTAAGCGTTTAGCCCGCGGCCTGGTTGATTTAACCAAAGCACGAACCTTGGGGCAGCGCTGGAACATCATTAAAAAGCTGGGTTTAAAAGATTTATTACCCGTGCCGCCGGCGGTTGCCGAATACTCAACGGGCTTGAGCATGGGACAGACGGCTGAGCAAATGGCGAAAACACACGATATCAGCCGTGCCGATCAGGACGCGCTCGCCCATCGGTCCCATACGCTTGCCGCGCAAACCTGGGACTCAGGTGTGCTGATTGATGAGGTGATGATCACTCATGTGCCGCCGTATAAGTCATTCATCGAACGTGATAACAACGTTCGCGCCGATTCCGGTTTAGACGGTTACGCCAAATTACGTCCTGTGTTTGACCGCAGGCACGGCTCAGTCACCGCCGCCAACAGCACGCCGCTGACAGACGGCGCTTCAGCCGTGATTATGATGAGCGAGGGGCGGGCCAAGGCGCTGGGTTATCAGCCGATCGGTTATATCAAAAGTTATGCTTTCACCGCAATTGACGTATGGGAAGACATGCTGATGGGACCTTCATACGCGACGCCTAAAGCGTTAGAGCGTGCGGGCATGCAACTTGAGGATCTTGATTTAATTGAGATGCATGAAGCCTTTGCCGCGCAGACGCTCGCGAACATGAAGATGTTTTCCTCGAAAAAATTCGCCGAAGAGCAGCTCGGCCGGTCACGTGCTATCGGTGAAATCGACATGGATAAATTTAATGTTCTGGGCGGCTCGATTGCTTACGGTCACCCGTTCGCAGCGACGGGCACAAGATTGATCACCCAGGTTTGTCGTGAGCTGAAACGCCGCGGCGGCGGAACCGGTCTGGCTACGGCCTGTGCTGCCGGTGGTCTCGGCGCGGCAATGATTGTAGAAGCGGAGTAATTACTGATGGAAAAAACATTTAACCTTTCTCGCAGAGACGACGGCATCGCCGTTCTGACTATGGATGTGCCGGGTGAGTCAGTAAATACCTTACAAGCTAAATTTGCCGAGGAAATTACCGGGCTGTTAAATGAGATTAAAAATGACCGTGACATTAAAGGCATGGTTGTGATCTCAGGTAAGAAAGATTCATTTATCGCGGGCGCTGACATCAAGATGTTAGACGCTTGTAATACCGCTGAAGACGCGAGAGCGCTTTCTAAGCAGGGTCATGAGGTTTTCGCTGCAATCGAAAATCTGTCATTTCCTGTGGTAGCCGCGATTCACGGCAGCTGTTTAGGCGGCGGTCTGGAACTGGCGATGGCGTGTCATATGCGCATCTGCAGTGACAGCCCGAAAACCATGCTGGGTTTACCCGAAGTCATGTTGGGTTTGCTGCCGGGCAGCGGCGGCACGCAACGTTTACCCAAACTGGTCGGTATCGCGTCCGCGTTGGATATGATGCTGACCGGTAAACAGCTTCGTCCTAAGCAGGCGTTAAAGCAGGGCCTGGTTCATGATGTGGTGCCGAATTCAATTTTGTTAGATGCGGCGATTAAATTAGCGAAAGCGGGTAAATCAAAGCCTGCGAAACGCAAAACGCCGTTTATCAGCAAGGTACTGGAATCAAACGCTCTGGGTCGCAGAATTATGTTCGATCAGGCGGCGAAACAAGTACATAAAAAGACTCAGGGCAATTACCCGGCGCCGGCTAAAATCATCGATTGTGTCAAAGAGGGTATGTCCAAAGGCATGGTCGCCGGTTTAGATCTGGAATCCCGCCATTTTGCCGATCTTGTGATGACCAGGGAGTCCGCGGCGCTGCGCGGTATTTTCTTCGCGACCACTGAGATGAAAAAGGAAGCCGGTGAAGCGGAAATCAGGAAAGTGAACAAAGCGGTTGTGCTCGGCGGCGGTCTGATGGGCGGCGGTATCGCATCGGTTACCACGACCAAAGCGGGTATTGCGGTTCGCGTTAAAGACATTAACGAGAAAGGGCTGAGCAACGCGTTATCCTACGCTTACAAACTGCTCGACAAGAAAGTTAAGCGTCGTCATATGAAAGCCTCTGAGCGAGACGCGACCATGGCGCTGATGACAACGACGACCGAATACAAAGGCGTCAAAGACGCTGATATCGTGGTTGAGGCGGTGTTTGAAGATCTGAGCCTTAAGCGTCAGATGGTCAAAGATATTGAGCGCGAATGTAACCAAGACACGATTTTCGCTTCCAATACCTCATCTTTGCCTATCGGTCAAATCGCTGAAGCGGCGCGGCGTCCTGAAAACGTGATTGGTCTGCATTACTTCTCTCCGGTAGAAAAAATGCCGCTGGCGGAAGTCATCGCTCACGAGAAGACATCACAGAAAACCATTGACACCACAGTCGCATTCGCTCGCAAGCAGGGTAAGACGCCGATTGTCGTTCAGGACGGCGCGGGTTTCTACGTAAACCGCATTTTGGCGCTTTATATGAACGAAGCGGCGAATGTTCTGCTTGAAGGCCAGCGCATCGAACATCTGGACAAGTCACTGGTTAAGTTCGGTTTCCCTGTCGGTCCTATGACTCTGCTCGATGAGGTGGGTATTGATGTCGGCGCCAAGATTTCACCGATTCTTGAAAAAGAGCTGGGTGAGCGGTTCGAGGCGCCTAAAGCCTTTGATAAATTGCTGAATGACGGTCGTAAAGGCCGTAAGAGCGAAAAAGGTTTCTACCTGTATGGTAAAGCCGCTAAGAAAGGTAAAAAGCGGGTTGATGAATCCGTTTATAAGCTGTTTAACCTGACCCCGGCGGCCGACGAAGAACCGAAAATGGTGGCTGAGCGTTGTGTGGTGCAAATGCTCAACGAAGCGGCCCGCTGTCTGGAAGAAGGCGTTATCGCCTGCCCTCGTGACGGCGATATCGGCGCTATTTTCGGTATCGGCTTCCCGCCGTTCTTAGGCGGTCCGTTCCGGTATATGGATCAACTGGGCATTAACAGCTTAATTAACCTGCTTAAAGGTTATCAGTCACGGTTTGGTGACAGATTCGCGCCATGTGAGCTGCTGCTTAAGATGGCCGAAGAAGGGAAGACTTTCTACTAGGATTTTGCGCTTGTGAAAATAAAAAGCCGCTTGATGTGACTCAGGCGGCTTTATAAGTAGCTGACCATAAGTTTTCTGACATTTTTTGATGCCCGCCTTATAGCAGATTACAGTGTCGCAACTCTGGTTACATAGCTCTCTGGTTACTTGACATCCTCCCCCACCTAAATTCGGTGGGGGATTCCCATTACAGGGCGTACCAAAATCACTTAAAGCACAGGTTCCTGATTCATCAAGCGGCTAATACCGACTCTCCACAGGCTAACAAGCGTTGTCCGCACTCTTGTCTTTCAATATAACAGAATAAGATTTCAGTATAAAAAGTTCAATACGTTGAACAGCAAGCCAATTCAAATGAAGCCGCTGTGCCAGCTTAGGTATTCACCTCCCTGCTTCTTCGCGGGGAGTCCTCTGCCAAGTCACGATATCTAAGGCCGCGCGCCATGCGCCGCGATTTGTTCCGCGGTAAATCTGAACACCGAAATTCTGAGGAAACTTATCGTCAGCTACTTAAGAAGGCTGAATTTCGGTTATTAATCGTGATATTCCTCAGCGGCGAACAGGGTGTTTTCTATCAAACTGACGATGGTCATCGGGCCGACGCCGCCCGGAACAGGGGTAATCCAGCTCGCTCGTTTTGCCGCTTCTTCATACCGCACGTCACCGACAAGCTGGCCGCTCTCAAGGCGGTTAATACCGACGTCAATAACAATGGCGCCTTCTTTAATCCATTCGCCGGGAATAAAATTCGGTTTACCAACCGCGACAACAATTAAATCCGCCTGACGCACTTTTTGCTCAAGGTTTTTAGTAAAGCGGTGGCAGGTTGTCGTAGTGCTTCCCGCAAGAAGTAATTCTAACGTCATCGGACGGCCGACAATATTAGAGGCGCCGATAATAGTGGCGTCAAGGCCGTAGGTATCGACACCCGTTGACTCGATTAAGGTCATAATGCCTTTCGGCGTGCAGGCGCGCAGTAAAGGAATACGCTGAGCCAGACGTCCGACATTGTAAGGATGAAAACCGTCAACATCTTTATCAGGGCGAATGCGCTCGATAATTTTCTCTTCATTAATATGCTCCGGTAACGGCAGCTGAACGAGAATACCGTCGATGGCCGGATCTTCATTACATTTATCAATTAAACGAAATAGTTCCAGTTCTGTTGTTGTTTGAGGCAAATCAAATGAATTTGAAACAAAGCCGACTTCCTCACAAGCTCGACGTTTGCTACCGACATAAACTTCGGAGGCAGGATCGTCACCGACAAGAATTACAGCAAGACCCGGCGCGCGTTTGCCTTGGTTTAATCTGTCAGTAACCTGCTGCTTTAATTGTTTACGAATCGATTGAGCGATCGCTTTGCCATCAATTATCTGGGCAGTCATGGATGTAGGGTTTCCTTTAAATACGACGCGATAAGGTTATGTGATTATCAGGATTTATCAGCAAATTCTTAAGTTATCTTGTTATTTCGCGGATTAATTCTCAGACGGAGAATTGACACAGGATATTTGCTGAAAAAACGCCGATATTTTACCAGTGATAAGGAAAGGTGTCATGAATAATCAAGAGATATAGTCTTAATTGATAAATTAGACCGATAATTCATCACCTAAGCGGTATTTTAAAAAAAATCGTTGACGGCTGAAAAGCTAGACTATAATATTCGCTGCGTTCTCAGGTCTGTGCTGACACAGCGGAGAAAATAACGGTGATTAGCGCAGTCCGGTAGCGCATCTGGTTTGGGACCAGAGGGTCAGA
Organism: Parashewanella sp.; assembly: GCA_965200795.1. Lineage (GTDB taxonomy): Bacteria > Pseudomonadota > Gammaproteobacteria > Enterobacterales > Shewanellaceae > Parashewanella. Next base: position 38,104 of record CBDAVB010000015.1, on the reverse strand, counting down.
GGTTCGAATCCTCTATCACCGACCATTCCCTGTCATTTACTGACACGCGCCCGTAGCTCAGTTGGATAGAGCATCCGCCTTCTAAGCGGATGGTCGCAGGTTCGAATCCTGCCGGGCGTACCATATACGGTGATTGTAGCTCAGTTGGTAGAGTCCCGGATTGTGATTCCGGTTGTCGTGGGTTCGAGCCCCATCAGTCACCCCACTCATCAGAGTGAGAACAAGCGACCTTATGTCGCTTTTTGTGTTTGCGGGTCAGTTTTTCTGAATATCGTAATCATCGGATCCTGACCCCCTTAATTGCCTCTCGACTCTGTTGTCAAGCATGGCTATAATGCTCCGTCTTATATTCATACAACAGATGTTTATCAACCTTCTCAAACGAGTTTTTGATATCAGGGAACGGGAAAATAAACACGGGAAAACGAATTCTTAACGTAGCTGAAACGTCGGCTATGCAAAAAGGACGTTAGATAAATTTGAGGTAAAAGAATGCAAGTTTCTGTTGAAACAACTCAAGGCCTGGAGCGTAAAATTACTATCTCTGTGCCGGCTGGTGAACTGGACAAGCTGATCAAAGACGCGCTACGTAAAGAAGCTAAGCGCGCAAAAATTGCTGGTTTCCGTCCCGGTAAAGTTCCTGTAAGCGTTATCGACAAACGTTACGGCAGGGAGATTCGTCAGGAAATCACCGGCGAGTTCATGCAGCGTAATTTTGTTGAAGCTATCATCGCTGAAAAAATTAACCCGGCAGGTGTTCCGGCTTTCAATCCGGGTTCCGCTGAAGGTGAAAACTTCGAATTTAGCGCGACTTTTGAAGTATACCCGGAAGTTGAGTTAAAAGGCCTGGACGCAATCACCGTTGAGAAGCCGGTCGCAGAAGTCACTGACGCTGACGTTGACAACATGATTGAAACGCTGCGTAAGCAGAACGCTGATTACGAAGCTGTGGAGCGTCCTTCTGAAGACGGCGACAAAGTGAAAATTAACTTTGTCGGTACGGTTGACGGTGAGGAGTTCGAAGGCGGGAAAGCTGATGATTTCGAACTTGATCTGGGAAGCGGTCGTATGATCCACGGTTTCGAAGAGGGTATCCTGGGTAAGAAAGCGGGTGAAGAGTTCGATATCGACGTAACTTTCCCGGAAGATTACCACGATGAGAACCTAAAAGGTAAAGCGGCTAAATTCGCGGTCACTTTAACTGACGTTCAGGGCGCCAACCTGCCGGAAGTAAACGATGAGTTTGCCGCGATCTTCGGTGTCGATGAAGGCGGCGTTGACAAACTTAAAGTTGAGATCCGTAAGAATATGAGCCGGGAGCTTAAGCAGGCGCTTAAAGCGAACGTTAAAAATCAGGTTATCAAGGGTCTGATTGAAGCTGTCGATATCGAGCTTCCGAACGCCCTGATCGACGGTGAGGTTAACGCGCTTCGTCAACAAGCCATGGAGCGTATCGGCAGCCGGCAAGCGGCTACCATGCCTGAGCTGCCGAATGAGCTATTCACTGAGGAGGCTGCGCATCGTGTAAAAATCGGTCTTCTTTTAGGTGAGGTTATTAAGGCAAACGATCTGAAAACTGACGAAGCGCGTGTTACCGCGTTAATCGAGTCTATGGCTTCGGCATACGAAGATCCGAGTGAGGTTGTTGAGTATTACAGCCGCGACAAGGAAATGATGGAAAACATGCGTAACGTCGCTCTTGAGGATCAGGCGATAGAAGAAGTTCTCAAAGCGGCTAAAGTATCTGACAAAGAAGTTCAGTTCGAAGAGTTCATGAACCAAGCTAAAGGTCAAGCTTAAGATTTATGCGCTAAACTTGACTTGATTAGCTGACAGTCATTTATAATGGCTCGTATGAGGCTCCTCGTACGAGCCATTTTTATTAATCTAAATAAAGCAGTTGTACGTAAGCTGATTAATCCCGGAAGTTATCCGCATGTCAGTTTGATAACGCGCCCGGCTGTTTTTAGGTTTAAGGAAATAATAATGCACAAAGCACCAGAGTCTGTATTAAACTCACTCGTGCCTATGGTGGTTGAGCAAACCGCCAAAGGTGAGCGTTCTTACGATATCTACTCGCGTCTGTTAAAAGAGCGAGTGATTTTCTTGGTCGGTCAGGTTGAGGAGCATATGGCTAACTTAATCGTGGCTCAATTGCTGTTCTTAGAATCTGAGAGTCCTGACAAAGATATCCATTTATACATTAATTCTCCGGGTGGTTCCGTTACGGCCGGTATGGCGATCTATGACACCATGAAGTTCATCAAGCCGGACGTAAGCACGGTATGTATGGGGCAGGCCGCGAGTATGGGGGCGTTCTTACTTGCCGGCGGCGCAAAGGATAAGAGACATTGTCTGCCAAACTCCCGCGTGATGATTCATCAGCCGCTCGGCGGCTTTCAGGGTCAGGCTTCCGATATTGCGATTCACGCGCAAGAGATCTTAGGCATTAAAGAAAAATTAAATAAAATTTTGGCTGAACATACCGGTCAGCCGTTAGAAGTTATTGAAAAAGATACAGATCGTGATAATTTCATGAGCGCGGATCAAGCACTTGAGTACGGAATAATTGACTCTGTATTAACTCATCGTAGCTGATTTTTAACGTGAACTGGGTTATTATCAGAATAATTGATCTGAATTTACTGTGCCGCCGCCGGGCGGTATAAAGAGGTAAAATAATGGGCGACAATAAAAGTAACGGTGATAAAGGTAAGCTGCTTTATTGTTCTTTCTGCGGCAAAAGTCAACACGAAGTCCGCAAGCTTATTGCAGGCCCGTCTGTATACGTTTGTGATGAGTGTGTGGAGCTTTGTAATGACATTATCCGTGAAGAGATAAAGGAAATCTCCCCGAAACAGGACACGAATAAGTTACCGACACCATACGAATTAAGAGAACACCTGGATGATTATGTTATCGGTCAGGATAAAGCCAAAAAGGTTTTAGCCGTCGCCGTTTATAATCATTACAAACGTCTGAAAAACGCATCGTCAAAAGATGATGTAGAGCTCGGAAAGAGTAATATTCTTCTTATCGGTCCTACAGGCAGCGGTAAAACCTTACTTGCGGAAACGTTAGCCCGCTCATTGAATGTGCCTTTTACTATGGCTGACGCGACGACATTAACCGAAGCGGGTTACGTAGGTGAAGATGTTGAGAATATCATTCAAAAGCTGCTTCAGAAGTGTGACTACGACGTGGAAAAAGCACAGCGCGGTATTGTTTATATTGATGAAATCGATAAGATCAGCCGAAAAGCTGATAATCCGTCAATTACCCGTGACGTATCGGGCGAGGGCGTACAGCAGGCGTTACTGAAACTTATTGAAGGCACTGTTGCCGCGGTTCCGCCGCAAGGTGGTCGGAAGCATCCGCAGCAGGAGTTCCTGCAGGTTGATACCTCTAAGATTCTGTTTATCTGCGGCGGAGCGTTTGCCGGGCTGGAAAAAGTCATCGGCCAGCGTATTGATGTCGGTACGGGTATCGGTTTTGGCGCGACGGTTACGGGTGAGAAAGATAAGAAATCAGTTTCTGAGACTTTCGAGCAAGTTGAACCGGAAGATCTGGTTAAGTTCGGTCTCATCCCTGAATTTATCGGTCGTCTGCCTGTTGTAGCGACATTATCCGAACTTGATGAGGATGCTCTGGTGCAGATTCTGTCAGAGCCGAAGAATGCGATAACTAAGCAGTATTCCGCGTTATTCGATATGGAAGAAGTTGAGCTAGAATTCCGTAAGGACGCGTTAAAAGCGATTGCGCAAAAAGCAATGAGTCGTAAAACCGGCGCCCGCGGCCTGCGCTCTATTGTCGAAAGCATTTTACTTGATACTATGTATGATGTGCCGTCGACGGAAGGGATCAGCAAGGTTGTTATCGATGAGTCCGTCGTAAACGGCGAGTCAGCGCCAATCCTGATTTATGACACTCAAGAGACACAAGCCGCGAGCGGTGAGCAATAATGTCATCCTGATTGGCTGATGTTAAAAACCGATGATTTATTCATCGGTTTTTTATATCCGCAGTCGCAGTCACTGTATATAAGATATAAGTACCCGACCATAAGTTTTTTCACTTTTCTGACGTCCGTCTTAAGCGCTCTGCGGCGTTACTCTTGATTGAAAGCCGGTCTTACCGCGCAAGAGCGCCTTGTAGAGCACTTAACCTGAACGCCAGAAATATCGAAAAACTTATCATCAGGTACTTAAATCGCTTAACTGCTTTTTCTGGAACAATTCAACTGGTAGCGAAACACATAAATTCTGATTGGTTGAATTTAAGCATTATTTAAAGTAACTATTACTCATCGCACCTTTGACGTTAGCGCGATTTAACGGCGGTTTCTTGACGCCGGTTCGCGCCGGCATGACGAAGCGCGCGGGTTTGATCGCAATTTAGCCGACGTATGACTTTTCATTAATCAAATGTGCGGTTAAAATATCAGCGGTTTAAATTAAGTATTTTTGACGGTTAGTATTGATGTTAGTCGCCGGCGGGGTTTTGTTGTCAGTTTTATCATGTGTGTTGTTAGGCTTTAACGCGTACAATTCAGGTATGCCGGTAAAAAGGTGGGGGTTCGCGGGTTTACTGCTCGGGCCGTTTGCCTTTCCTTTTCTGAATGCTCACAGAAAGTTGGCTTACAGAAAAGTCGTCAAAATAGGTGATACGTGCTTTAAAAGCTGATTTATTTTTTTAGTCCTTCAGCAGGATATACCAAAAGAGCAGCAGCGCCGGGAGTTACCCCAGCGAGTGCTGAATCTTTCGAAAACATAACTTTCTTAGTTCCACCAGGCTTTCGCTGAAACTACTTCAAGTTTATTCAAACCCTCAGGGAGCTTAGCTTTCACTCTGTGCGGTTTTGCTAGCCCGAGAGCGATTAAGATTGATTTGATCATGATGAGATCCTTAGGCGATTTGTTGTGTTGCTAGACGAATACTTGGGTGTGCGGCAACTTCAAGAGGCTTTAAACGAATGCTTGGGTGTGCGGCAACTTCAAGAGGCTTTAAACGAATACTTGGGTGTGCGGCAACTTCAAGAGGCTTTAAACGAATGCTTGGGTGTGCGGCAACTTCAAGAGGCTTTAAACGAATACTTGGGTGTGCGGCAACTTCAAGAGGCTTTAAACGAATGCTTGGGTGTGCGGCAACTTCAAGAGGCTTTAAACGAATACTTGGGTGTGCGGCAACTTCAAGAGGCTTTAAACGAATGCTTGGGTGTGCGGCAACTTCAAGAGGCTTTAAACGAATGCTTGGGTGTGCGGCAACTTCAAGAGTCTTCAAACGAATGCTTGGGTGTGTGGCAACTTCAAGAGGCTTTAAACGAATGCTTGGGTGTGCGGCAACTTCAAGAGGCTTTAAACGAATGCTTGGGTGTGCGGCAACTTCAATAGGCTTTAAACGAATGCTTGGGTGTGCTGAATTCAATTGCTCCTGAGAAGTAAATGAGGTAAGTGAGATTAGCGCAAGTGCCAAAGTTGTTTTAAGCATAATTATTATCTCTTATAGTCAAAAAAATGTTGTCAAATAGAGATAAGCACGCTGTATGCCAGGGATATGTTATAAAATTTTGTATGTGTAAAAATTCAACGTTATTGGTGTTGTATTTGTACTATTTAGATGGTTTTTTTAAGTGATCAAATTTAAGATGAAATAAAAAAGCATCTATAAATCAGATGCTTTTCGGAAAAGATGTAAAAACTATTTTAATTGTGCTTGAAATTCTGAGGATGGAAGTGGCTTACAAAATAAGTAACCTTGAATCTGTTCGCATTTGAGCGCTCGAAGAATTCCAAGTTGGCTTTGCTCTTCTACCCCTTCGGCGACCACTGAAAGCCCCATATTGTGAGCGATGGTAATAATGGAGTCGACCATTTTCAGATCCCGGTCTGACTTATCGATGTCGTCGATAAAAGCCTTGTCAATTTTTAAGCAGTGAATCGGAAAACGCTTCAGATAACTCAGAGAGGAATAACCGGTGCCAAAGTCATCCAGCGCAAGATGAATACCCATATGTGTCAGCCTTTCCATTACCTTGATCGCACGTTCAGGATTCGTAATAACCGTACTTTCGGTAATTTCAATTTCTAGATTTTCCGCCGGCAAGCCTGTTTCATCAAGAATATGCTGAATGCGCTGCTGTAAATCAGGCAACGCAAACTGCCGGGAAGACAGGTTAACCGCGACTCGGCCGCTAAAGTCGTTTTCAAGGCGCCATTTCTGTGTTGCCCGGCAAGCTTTCTCTAAAACAATATCACCTAGCTCAACAATCAGGCCGGTCTCTTCCGCAAGCGGAATAAACTCAGCGGGTGAGATCATGCCGTATTCCGGATGGATCAGGCGTACCAAGGCTTCCATCCCCGCGACTTTATTGGTTTTAACATCTACCTTAGATTGGTAATAAACCTCAAAGTAGTCATTAGCCAAGCCTTCACGAATTAGATTTTCCACTTCCAGCTGACGAATAGCGTTACTGTTCTGGGATTCAGAATAGAAATGGTAGCGGTTACCGCCGGCCGATTTAGCGGAATACATAGCGACTTCAGCTTTACGAAGTATCGCTTGTTCGTTTTCCTCATCGTCAGGGTAGAAAACAATACCGATACTGGCGCCAACGACCAATTTAGTCTTCTTGATTTCGATCGGCGCTTTAAAGGTATCGATTATACGATTTGCCAGTGCGGCGGCACCGGCGATATCAGGGTGGCTTTCGATTAATATAGCGAACTCATCACCGCCTAAACGGTAAATACCGGCTTCACCCTCAACGGCTGTAATGATTCTTTGAGTGACCATTTGCAGTAATTCATCACCGACATTATGCCCGAGTGAATCATTAATTTTCTTAAAGTTATCGATATCCAGAATCATTAATACGTTAGCGACTTGTCGCTTAACAAGGTTACTCAGTGTTACCTGTAAAAATGAACGGTTGGGCAGCCCGGTTAATGCGTCACTGGTGGACATTTTTTGAAGTTCCACTTCATGTTGTTTACGTAATGAAACATCCGAGAATACCGCGACATAATGGCTGGTGTTGCCGTTATCGTCGTAGATAGCGTCAATGGTTAGATCCATGGTAAAGCTAGAGCCGTCACCGCGTTTCACATCCACCTCATTAGCCCAGCGTCCGTGATTACGAAGCATTTTCCGGATTTGGCGGGAGTAATTATCCGGGTATTGATCAAACTGTAATCTTTTGCCGAGGTAATCTTGTTTATTGGTTTGTGTGATATCCACACAAGCTTGATTTAATTCAACAAAAATAAAGGAATGATCAAGAATAAACATACCCTCAGAGATATTTTCAATCGCTTTGCCGAAAAGCTTTAACTGCTCCTCAGTATTTTTGAAATCATTAATATTTTTAATGGTGCCTGTCATACGAATCGGTGTGCCGTCATTGTTACGCACGACAACTTTGGCTCTGTCTAAGATCCAGATCCACTTATTATCCTTACTTTTTACACGATAAGAGATTTCGAAGTGTTCAGTTTTATCTTGTAAGTGGTCTTCTAAATGCTGATGAACCCGTTTTCGATCCATCGGATGGATATTGCTGCGCTGATTCTCATTCTCTGTGCGCTGACCGACTACTGGGAAGTCTAAGCTTTCCCACATATTAGAGCGGTAGATCTGACCCGTTTCAATGTCCCAGTCCCACATTTCGTCGCCGCTTCCCCATAGGGAAAGTTTTAGGCGTTCTTCACTGGTTGCTATTTGACGTTGAATTTGTTTCTTTTTTGTAACAGCACGAATAATTAAGAAAACAAAACATATAGTTGAAAAGGTATATAACATTTTTGCATAAACAGTTAACCACCATGGTGGTAAAATCTCTATTTGAATGGTTTTAATAGGGCTTTCATATCTAGTCAGTAAATCAATTGCTTTTACCTTAAAAACATAATTTCCATGAGTAAGATTTGTAAAAGTAGAAGAGTTTTTATATGCCGTTATCCAAGCATCATCGAGACCATGCAATTGATATTTGTAGGTTACATTTTTATCAAGCGCGGAAAATTTTAAAGTGAAAGGGTAATCTGAGTGTTTTAATGTTATTTTGGAATCTTTATTTAAACTACCAGAGTAAAAATTATTATTTTTTTTAATTAACTCATTGAATACCAGCAATGATGTGATATTTACTACTGGAGTTGTGTTTTTATTTATGAAGTTATTGATTTTTTTTAGATTAAAAAAATTAATGCCATTCGTTCCAGCTATAAGTAATCGGTCTTTAACCTCAAGTATAGGAGCAGCATTATACTCCATTGAGCTGCCATTATTCTTAGATAAAGTATAACTTTGGTTGTTTAAATTAAAGAGTAATTGATTTTGTGTGGCAACCAAGAACCCGTTGTCAAGGCATTTGAGTGCAAATGTGAATTTATCTGTTTTAATTATATTTTCAGTTGTATTTATTTTTAAATTTAATTTTAGTATTGAGGAGTTAGTCCCATATATCAGTGTGTCTTCCATAGTGCAGCTTTGATATACGGCTTGGTTATCAATTTTGGTTATTTTACTATCTATACTAGAGTACAAACCATTTGAAGTGGAAATGAACAGTCCATAATTATTTTCTTCAATATGATAGATTGAAGTATTTGGTGAAATGAAAATACTATTGAGCTTTTTTATATCTCGAATAATAAAAATATTCCCGTTTTCTGTTCCCACATAAAGAGTATCATCAATCTTGTTTAAATAAGTTATAGGTGTCTGAAGTAGTTGTTTTTGTTTTCCATGAGGTTCAATAATAAAAAGTCCTTTAGAGCTACCTATTACTATGTTTTCTTCCCAATTAGCTAAATATTTGTATCCATTAATACCTGTGTTTATAGTTGAATGGTGGTTAAGATTGATATCATAAACATTGATTTTCTCGGCACTTGTTGAGATGTATATGCGCTCATCTTTTTTGGTCATACCCCAAACAGAAGCACTTTCAGAGTCGAATTTAGTTATTAAGTTATTTGCATTCGTTGACACTATAAGTCCATCATCTAATGTGCCTAAATAAAAACCATCACTTACCATGAATGATATATATTTATGCGAGTTATACAATCTTCCAATTTCAACCAAATCTGACAAATTATGAATCAGGTCATTTGATAAGCCATATAATTTTTTTTTATAAACTTGTAAATGTTGATAAGATAAATTATTTAACTTAGCTATATGGTTTTTAGTTGAATTTAAATCTGTTAAGAACAAGCCGTTTTGAGTGCTAAAGTATAGCTTTTCTCCTACTGCAGCGATGCTTTCAACATTATCTTTAATGAGAACAATGTTTTTACCATTGATTTTTAGAAGGTTTTTGTCATAATTTCTTATATAGATGGAACTTTCTGATTTTACAAAATCTTTTATATCTATAAGGTTAGACGAACGATAGAGTTCTTTTGATTTTTCATTTTTATCTAATGCGATAACCGAGTCGGATGTTGAAAACAAGATGATATTTTTATACGGTTTAATTTTCCAGATCGTTTTGTTTTGGTTACTTCCTAATTTTATACGTTTAAATGCATCTTTTTTTTCATCGTAGTATGCCAACCCACGATCGGTACCAACATAAAGTTTTCCTGAATCATTAATGAAAATAGTCCTAATAAATGGTGATGGTAGTCCGTCTTCAATTAAATATGTTTTAAAATCTATACCATCAAATCTATTTAAACCGTTAACAGTTCCTATCCATAAAAATGAATTTTTATCTTTTGCGATTGCAGTGACAGTGTTTTGTGATAATCCATTGTTAGCAGTATAATTTGATGAGTTTAGGAGAATATGCGAGTCAGGAATTTCAAGTAATTCAGGTTGAGCAGCAGAAAGGAGTGATTCCTGAATATCGCTATCGCTGTTTTTTTGAGCATCAGCCCCCTGAACAGAAACCACAAAAATCCCGCTGAAAATGATCAAAAACAAGAAGGCAAAAATTGGTCGGAAAAGCATGGTCATTTATTGTTCTAATTTGTTAACGCATCAAATCGAATGCAAAAATAATGTATCACTTTTTCAGATCTTACCGTTTTTGTCAAAGCGTGCAATGTAAATATTTCATATTTGTTTTGTGAGTAAAAAAATAGCTGTACAAATAAACGTTGTGACAAAAAATTGACGAAAACATATAGCTTTTTATAACAGCTACTTGGGCTGAATGTATGGTAAGTACCCAACTATAAGTTTTTTTAATTTTCTGACGTCCATCTTAAGCGCTCTACTGCGTTGCTCTTGCTTGAAAGACTGCCGGTATTTCTGCGCAAGAGCGCCTTGTAGAGCACTTAATCTGAACGCCAGAAATATCGAAAAACTTATAGTCAGGTACTTAACGCACGCAAAACGCAGTTTTTGTAACTGCGTTCTGCCGGTACCGGAAAACGGTAAGAATTTATAACTTAAAACGTTTTGAGTTTTCTTTAAAACAAGTGATATCCGAGTCGATTTTTTGACCCTTAAGCTGATGTTTCATTGTGTGATCCGGCGAACAGTTAGCGATTATCAATCTGTCGCTGTTATCCGCGGTGAGTTTATTCCGGATAAATCGCCGCATGTCCCCCCGGGTGATCCGCTTAATTTCCTCAGCAACTTGTTCCCGCTGAGTGAAGTCATAATCCTTATTACCGATACTTGACCAGAATCTCTGGCCGCGGGTTTTAAGATTAGGGTCATGCTGCATTATGCTGTTGATCAGTCCGAGTTTTGTCTCGTTCCACTCCCGCTCTGTTACTGAGCTTAACGAAACGGCGTAATCACTGATGAAAGCGTCGATTTTGTTCAGCAGCTCATCGGGCGCGGTAGTGGGTGATTGAATGTAAAAAATAATCCCCGGATGACGATTTAACGGTAAATAGTTGCTGCCTGCCACATAACCCAGTTGCTGCCGGGTTCTTAATTCATGGAAGAAACGCGCTGAGACGGCCTGATTCATTAAACTGAACAGCGCCATTTTACGGGTGTTTGTCTGCTTTGACTGGTAGTAAAGCAAAATGGCGCTGTCTTGATGATCTATCTCCAGCTCACGAACCAGAGTCCCGCGGCGGCTTATGTTCACCAGTTCGCGGCAGGTTTCATCACCCGGCGCCGATACCAGCGTTAATAGTTTTCTGATTCTGTCACTGATTTGTTTCGCTTCCTCCCTTAAAAAGTCACCGTAGATTAAGCCTTCGACATAAGTGGCTGTATAAAAGGTTCGCACGTGTTGATGCAGCTCTTCTAACGTTGCCGTTTCAAGTTCTTTAACGAAAATCATCGGCTCAAAGCCGTGAAGTTGTAGTGTGGTCGTTAACGCAGAGAATAATTGTGATATCGGTCTGGTCTTGTTGATATTGCTCCAGTTACGACCTGACTGACGTTTAATGTATTTAAACCGTGTTTCGGTGAAGTTTCTCTCTCTCGCTTTTTCAATGATCACCATCAGCAGCTTGTACTGCTTTGGTGTGAACCCGCTTATGTGAAGCGTTAATCCCGCTTGATGCGGATAAATATGAAAACCGAGTCCGGCGACCTCGGCGGAGTAGGTGTGCTCGGTGAGGTAATCCGTAAGCATCTCAATATAAAGACGGGTCAGCATGGCCTGCCGGGCGTTATTGCTGCCGTGGCGTGAATCGATGGCGAAGTAAATGTGTCCCTTAGGTACTTTGAAGTCCTGATCTTTTAAATGCCAGAAACGGTAGCCTTTACCTTCACTCAGCACTTCGGGCGTGGTTTCGGTGTAATCGGTGAGCCTGGGTTTCACCGACTCTAAAATATAAGGATTGGGTTGCGGTAAATAAATGGCCTCTCTTGGTTCGATAGTCCGCCATCTGGCTAATTGGTCGCGGCTGAAGTCCTCAACGGCGTAATCGGTTGAGTACCACTTGCTTGATTCGGTCGTCGGTAAATCCGCGGCCACCAAAGTTAAACGCATATTATTTACCGTAAGCCGCCCGAGTAAAGCTTTGGCTTCACTCTCAACAAGGGCGTCCATCCGGTAGTCGCCGAACTGGACATCATCAAAGTCATAATGCTGTAAGTTCAGGCTGATGTGGCTGGCGAGCTCGGCCGGCTTTGCCGTTTCCTGATATTCAAAAGCCTGTTTCAATAAATTCGCTCTTTCTTGATAACGCCAGCTCTCAAGTCCTTGCTCAGTGATCAATCTGATGTATTCGAGCGTGACCTGAACAATGTCATCGATATGCTCAATGCCGGGTTCAGTCAGTTGAATATGAATCGCGAATTCTTTGAAGTTAAAGCCGGAAATACCACCGCCGGATGACAGGTGATCGGCCCAGCTTTTATTTTTTAAATACGAAAGCAGGCTGCCGGAGTTTTCGTTGCCCAGTAAATGACTGATAAAGGTCAACGGCTTATTGCGGTAGTACTTTTCAATATTCGGCAGCGCGAAGCTGACGGTCAGGTGCCTCTGCTTTTTCAGCGGAACGATTTTAATTAACTTTTTAAGCTGCGGTTCATCAAAAACAGGCACATCAGGGTAGCGTTTGGGCAGATTTTTATTTTTGATCCGGCTGAAATACTGTCCGGCCAGTTTTTCCTGCTCACTCAGTGTCATTGATGAAACCAGACACAGCGTCATTAAGTTCGCGCTATATAACTCCTGATAGAATGACAGCAGTTCCAGGCGCAGTTGTGACGCGTCGCCGTTTAAGGTTTTCAAATTACCCGCGGAAAACTTTGAGAAAGGGTGCGCCTGATTACAGGTTTCTTTACTTACCTCGTAAATCCGGCGTAAATCTTCTTTTAGTTTCAGGCTGTATTCTGACTCAATAGCGTTTCTTTCCCTGTCAACTAAGTCTTCATCGAATAACGGCGCGATAAAGAACTGGCTGAATCTGTCGAGTAACTCATCAAAAGCTTTATGAGAAACACAGCTGAAAAAACTGGTGTGCTCAGTGCCGGTCCATGCGTTGTGGTGACCGCCATGCTGACTGACAAACGCATGGTAACTGCCGGAGTCAGGGTATTTTTCAGTACCGAGAAAGAGCATGTGTTCTAAAAAATGCGCCATTCCCGGACGAGAAACGGGGTCATCGAAATGACCGGCATTAATGGTTAATGATACGGCCGACCGTGAAGCATTTTTGTCCTCGATGAGTACTGCTTTTAAATCATTTTCCAACGTCAGACCGCGATATTGACGATGATCATTTGGGCTGGTGATGATGCCGGATTTTGAAGTCAATGATTAATCCTGTAAAAAAGGGAAATATAACGTCTGTCAAAACACAATATATAGTGGTTCTATAATCAGTATTTCGCAAATTAATTTATGAAAAACGCAAGTTAACTCAGACGTTGCTCTGCCGGGTAAGAGCTGAACAGAGCGAGACCAGGCCGGAGATAGTACTTTTAACAAACATTAAATGTTTGTGATCAACCTCAAAAACGGTGAAATTTCAATTTTTCATAAATAAAATCTGTTATTGATTAGTGATTGAATGTACTTAAGTTTAGTAGAAGATATAGCTAAATGTTTTCAATGAAAGTTTTCATATTTCGTTATAGGCTTTTGTTGATTTTAAAATTAGCGTTACAATTGAGTTAGTGACGATGTACTCCGTATGTAATAAGAAGATAAATTTATGCGATTATTTTTGATGCGCCATGGCGAAGCGAGTTATGAGGCCGATTCTGATAAAGAGCGCGTCTTAACTGAAAAAGGTGCTGAGCAGTCCCGTACTATGGCTAAATGGCTGGCAAAAGATATCAGCCGGTTTGATTTGGCGCTTGTCAGCCCTTACGTCAGAGCCCGGCAAACGTGGAAGAATATCCTCGACTCAAACATAAAGGCTGACAAAGTGTGTACGCTTTCTGAGTTAACTCCCTCATCAGACCCTTCCCAGGCTTCAACGGCCATTACGGCTCATGCCGAACATTATAAAGCGGAAACAGTACTGGTTGTCGCTCACATGCCGCTTCTGGGTTATCTGGTGAATGAATTTATACCCAGTGAAGAACCGCCGATTTTCGCGACGGCAGGGATTGCTGTTTTAGATTTAACAGAGGAAGACAAGATTTTAGTATCAAAAGACAGTCCGGAAACGCTTGCCCGGTAGGTTCGGTTTTTCTTCCTCGCCGGCACGGGCTGATGCGGCGTCAGTTAACAGAAATGGTAAGAAACTGTCCCGGAATAACTTCCCGGCTGGTTACCGCTTAACATTGCCGATATCAAGGCATGAAGAATGAAGTTTAGTCACTCTAAGCGAAGTACGACAGTTGTGAATGACGGTAAATGGAAGTTATTTCGGGATAGCTCCTAAACCCCGGCATCGTCAACATTAATCAACACAATTAACGCCGCGTCGCCGCCCCATTCTCTGGGCGCCTGATGAAACGCCAGCACTCCGGGATGCTGAGCCAGCCACATCGGCAGTTTTTGCTTTAAAATTCCCGTGCCGTGACCATGCATAATATTGCAGCAATTGACGCGCTGCTTGACACAGGCTTGAATTAACGCCGCGATTTCAAGCTTGGCTTCGGTTTGTCGCATACCGTGCAAGTCTAAAATCAACTCAGGAATATAATCTCCGCGTCTCAGGCGTTTAATTTCACGCTTATCTACCGAGTCCTGGCACCAGCGCATCGGCCCCTCATCCGGCAGGTGTGGCTGGTAAGTGTCTGAAAAATAAGTGCCGGCATGAAGTTTTCGCTCTCGCTCCCGGAGTGCTTTTTTCGATTCAGCCGTTTGTTTAAAATGAACTTTGTCTTGCTTTAAAGGTTTTATCCCTTTCATTAAGTCCGCGAAAGAGCCAAAGTCATCGTTATCTGTATTTTTGTTCATTGTTTTATTTTACTCAATCTTGTGGCAAGTTCACATACATAAGGTAAAATAGGAAAAAGTCGGCTGAATGCCTGTAATGATTAGTTAAAGTCACAAGGTGGCCTGATGTATCCTGACATTTCTGAATGTTTAAATCATCATACCAGCGGGGGCGGGTGTCCGGTGTCTTTTTTAATTTCAAGGCACCGGATCTCACAATTCGCCGGCGTAACGACATATCTGTCAGTCATTATCGGAAATCAGGAAAAAGTTACTGGAGCTTATTTTGGATAGAATTTTTGTTGATGAAGCGGTAAATGAGCTTCGAACCGTAGGTGATATGCTGCGTTGGTCGGTCAGTCGTTTTAATGACGCGGGTATTTATTACGGTCACGGAACGGATAACGCATGGGATGAAGCCGTCGCGTTAGTTTTTCACGCTTTACATTTGCCTCATGAAATCGGTCAGCAAGTGATTCATTCAAATTTAACCGGTTCTGAAAAACATAAAATCGTTGAGCTGGTTATTCGCCGGGTTCAAGAACGTTTGCCGGTTCCGTACCTGACTAATAAAGCATGGTTCGCGGGTCTTGAATTTTATGTTGACGATCGTGTTCTTGTACCGAGGTCGCCAATCGCGGAATTAATCGGTAATCGCTTCAGCCCCTGGCTTTATAACAAACCGATAAGCCGTATTTTAGATTTATGTACCGGCAGCGCGTGTATCGCTGTCGCCTGCGCGTATGAGTTTGAGGACGCTGAGGTTGACGCGCTGGATATCAGCTATGACGCGTTAGAAGTGGCGCAAATCAACGTTGAGTCTCATGGTCTTATGAACCGTGTTTTCCCGATGCAGTCTGACGTTTTCTCAGCGATTCAGAAAGGTCCGCAATACGACTTGATTGTGTCAAACCCGCCTTATGTTGATCAAGACGACATTCACGACATGCCGGATGAATACCGGCATGAGCCGGAGCTGGGTTTGGCTTCAGGCCGGGACGGTTTAGACGTGACCAAACGTATTTTAGCCAACGCGGCTGATTATCTGACACAAGAGGGGGTGCTTGTTGTTGAGGTGGGTAACTCAATGGTGCATTTGACGGAACAGTTCCCGGACGTGCCTTTCACTTGGGTTAACATTGAGCACGGCGGTGACGGTGTATTTGTATTAACCCGTGATCAACTTATTGAACACCAGAGTTTATTCGCCATTCACAGAGACCAGTAAAGGACGCGGCAGAGTTCGTACCGGCTATGCCGTCACGCCGGAAGGCTGGAGTATTCGCTTCGCCGCCATACAAAACTGGTGTTCAGCGCCCTTCGGCCTTTGCGGGTATGACAAGTGATGTGCTGAAATTTAAATCGGTATCTTTTAAACTGTGAGATCCCTAAAACCGATAAGGATTAAGAGTGTCAGGAAACAGTATAGGTTCTAATTTTGTTGTCACCACTTTTGGTGAAAGCCACGGCAAGGCATTAGGCTGTATTATTGACGGTTGCCCGCCGGGAATTGAGATTACTGAGCGGGAGATTCAAAAAGATCTGGATCGTCGCCGGCCTGGAACGTCCCGTTACACAACGGCCCGCCGCGAGCCGGACGCGGTAAAAATTCTGTCGGGCGTATTTGAGGGCAGGACAACGGGTACGCCCGTCGGCTTATTAATTGAGAATACCGACCAGCGAAGCCGGGATTATTCAGATATCAAAGAAAGCTTCCGTCCCGGTCACGCTGATTATACTTACGAACAAAAGTACGGTTTCAGAGATTACCGCGGCGGCGGGCGCTCGTCGGCTCGTGAAACCGCGGCGCGGGTAGCGGCCGGAGCGATAGCAAAAAAATATCTGCTGGAAAAACACGGCATTCAAATCACCGGTTATTTATCTCAGTTAGGGCCGATTAAAGCTCAGCGCTTTGATTTTGAAATCGCTGAGCGGAATCCTTTCTTTTTTCCTGATGCGTCAAAGTTAGATGAGCTTGACCGATACATTCGTGATTTAAAAAAAGCCGGGGACAGTGTCGGCGCTAAGGTCAGTGTAATGGCAACCCATGTTCCGGTTGGTTTAGGTGAGCCCGTGTTTGACCGTTTAGACGCTGAAATCGCCCGTGCGTTAATGAGCATAAACGCCGTAAAGGGTATTGAAATCGGCGACGGTTTTGATGTTGTCGAGCAAAAAGGCTCACAAGGGCGTGATCTTATGTCGCCGAACGGGTTTGAATCTAACCACGCCGGAGGAATTCTGGGCGGTATTTCATCAGGTCAGCCGATTCTTGCTTCAATAGCGTTAAAGCCGACGTCGAGCATCAGTATTCCCGGTAAAACCATTGATAAGCATGGTAATGAGATTGATATCGTAACCAAGGGGCGGCATGATCCCTGTGTGGGCATTCGCGCCGTACCCGTCGCTGAGGCGATGTTAGCGATCGTACTGATGGATCACCTTCTCCGAAATCGAGGGCAGAATGCTGACGTCATTCGTAATACACCGGAAATCGGAATGATCGATTGATCGTTTTTATGAATAGCTGACAATACTTTTTTTATCACTTCAGAGTCAATATTTATTTCAATCAGGATCATAAGAACAATAAAGAGGGTTAAATTATGCTGTTTCGTCTTGGATTAATTGTTAATCCGTATGCCGGACTTGGCGGCAGTGTCGCTTTAAAAGGGAGTGACGGCGTCGCTCAGCAAGCTTTAGCCTTAGGTGCGACACCCAAAGCGCATTTACGCATGACTGAAGCGCTTAAAGTTTTATTACCATACAAAGACCGTATTGAGATTTATACCGTCAGCGGTGAAATGGGGGAAAATATCGTCCGTGAGCTGGATTTTAATATCAAGATGGTCTATGAGGCACCGCATCGCCCCGGATCCAAAGATACCCGGGAGTCGGTAAAAGTCTTAAACCAGACCACCATTGATTTATTACTTTTCGCCGGCGGTGACGGTACCGCGCGAGATGTATTCCAGGTCGTGCGTGAAGACTTACCTGTTTTAGGCGTTCCGGCCGGCGTTAAAATCCATTCCGGGGTTTACGGCATTACCCCTAAAGCCTCTGGTTTAGTCGTTAAGATGTTGCTGGAAGGCGAATTAGTCAGTTTAACGCACGCTGATGTGATGGATATTGACGAAAGCGCGTTTCGTGACGGCATCGTCAAAGCCAGGCGTTTCGGTGAAATGTTAGTGCCCGCCGAGCCCAGATATGTGCAAGCGGTGAAAACGGGTGGTAAAGAGGACGATGAGCTGGTTCTTGCTGACATTGCCGCCGATGTTATCGAGTCTATGGATGACGAGCTTTATATCATGGGCTCCGGTTCTACCGTCGCCGCGGTAATGGAGTCTTTAGATCTTGATAATACTTTACTGGGTGTGGATTTAGTTCTCGATGAACAACTGATTGAGTCCGATCTCACCGCTCAGGATTTACTGGCGTTAACAAAAGGGCGTACAACGAAGTTAGTGATCACGTTAATCGGCGGTCAGGGGCATATTTTCGGCCGCGGCAATCAACAGCTGTCACCTGAACTTATCCGCCGCGTCGGAAAAGAGAATATTATTATTTTAGCGACTAAAACCAAGCTGAAAGCGCTTGCGGGACGCCCCTTAATCGCGGATAGCGGCGACCCGGTTTTAGACAGTGAATTGAGCGGCTATTATCAGATCACTACGGGTTATCACGATAGCGTAATGTATCAGGTTGCTACACCGGAAGAGTCGGAGATGTAAAAGATGTTGGAACAATATGAAGCGGCACTAGAAAGCTGGATCGGAGAAGTAGTCACGCATGGTGATGATGACGCGTTGTTTGCCAGCGGTTATCTGCAAGGCCATATTGCCGTTGTATTGTCTGAGCTTGAGGCTGAGAATGACAGTTCACTGACGGCATTAGATAACAAAGTCGTTGAGTGCATGAAACTGGCACGAAAAGAACTTGAAGACGGTGATTTTGTGCTAGTTGAATCAGCGTGGACTGAACTGAGAGGTAAAATGTTAAATTAACGGAGCCAGAACATCACGTTAAACCTTGTTAATACTGCTTGTATATTCAATGTTTGATGATTAATGTAATTATTCATCAGACATTTATTCATCAAACATTGAATTGAAGAGTGACAATTATGAGCATTGATACAAACCCCTGCATTGGTATACAAACCTATAGACTCAGTTGCGCAGAATCCTACAATATCGTCAGATCAAAAGATAACCCCTCTTTGTATGAAGTTTTGTATGAAGTTGAAAATAAACTAACTGAACCGTCAACCGCTCCTTCTGATGTTATTACCGCAGGGAAAGAAGGGACTGCGTATTCTACGAAGATTATTGAGCCGAGGCTTTTTAGCCTAGACGTTTTTCATGAAAAAAATCGTTTTAATATTGATGGTCAAGAACATTTAACTGATAAAAGAGCTATATTTTGGGGTTTTTCAACTCCGGGAGATGAAGGTTCGGCGAAAGAAGCCGACTTTCAAATATTTTATGATTCATCGAAAATAAACCAAAAAGATTTAGAGGATTTTGGTAAGGAAAAGGGTTCGTTTGAGCGCGTTTCATATTTCACTGTCAACGGAGAAAAAAGTAGCAAAAAAACATCCTATGATTATCCCGATGGTTATCATCAACTTTATGTCGCTAAAGACATAGAGGAAAACGATGATACCGGAGAGATACTTATCACAAATGAGAGGCAAATTCATGCATATCCAGAACATAAAAAATATGATCTCACTTTATGTTTCGCAAATCAATATCTTATTACTTTTATGAATCATACGCAGACGCAGAATAGTAATGAGCCACCTTTCGCTAATATGCTGTTGACTCGCCGTTGAGCTGCCGGATAACTTTGAGCGAACTTTTCTCTCACTCAAGCTGACGGGAATATTTTTTAGAAAACGACAGAATCAGCGTTTTTCAATACAGGTGTCACCTTTTGACTGAATTTAAGCTGCATATTTTTCAGATTTTCCTGATTCATCTTTTTTATCAGTATTGAGCGTCACAGCGCCTGCAGGATCACAGTTTGTAATCTCACCGTACCGGCGGATCGGATGTTTGGCTTTGGCTTCTTCTAGCACTTTTTTGGCTCTTCGTCGTTTAGTGTGGATTTAATGGATTTATTTCTGAGATAATAAACCCAGTTTTGCAGTCAAGAGTTGGAAGTAAATACATGGATGATCTAATGTGTGATTTTATAACTCATTGAAATTGTTTGTTTCGTCATTCCTGCGAAGGCAGGAATCCAGCGTCTTTTTCTTTTTCCGAGCAAAAAGGCACTGGATTCCCGCTTACAACATGCGGGAATGACGGGGGTTGCAAGTTCAGTAGCGTAATTAGATTGCCAACATCTCCTCAAATTTCATTGCATCTCTGCCAAACTCGATATTGAAGTAAGCCCCAATGGTTAAGCTTAATACCTTTCTTCCCATTCGACTGGTTAAGTGCCATAAGTCTCGACAGTTAACATGTTCAATATCAAAATATTTAACAAGTTGCCCTATGGTTGTTTCAACCCTTCTTCGAACATTCATTAGTTGTTTAACCGCCCACTTAGGACGATTATCTTTCATGTTTTTCCGTAATGGAGTTTGTAAGTCAATATCAGCTTCAGAGCAGTCGTTATTGAGTATTGGTCTAATAAGCCCTTTATCACCAATTAAAAGTCCTTTGATATTATTGATGATTTCATAGGCGGCATCACGTTCATCAACATTTGCGGCGGTTAAAGTCAATTCCACAGGGATACCTCTTTCATCTACAAGAAGGTGACCATGAAATCCGTAATACTTCATATCCTTAGAGGCGCAGTAGCCATAACTTGCATATCCCTTAAAACTTTTACATTTTCTGACACGAGTAAGTTTACAAAACTCAATGGGAAACCCATCAATCAAATGAACATCACAAGTATCTGCTCTGAGTTGATGACATAAGTACTGATGAAATAATTGCTTCACTTTCCAAAGGTTACTTGCTTGTCTGGCAAACTGTGAACGAGCAGGTAAATCGGGAAACAAGGGTAACCAATACCCTTTGAAATACTCCCAAATTCCTTTATCTGTGTGATGCCCAGTCCATTCCCCAACAATTTCCATTGTAATTACTTCAGAATCAGTGAGTTTAGGAGCTCTACCACGGGTTCTTAAGGGAGTGGTTATTTCTCTCTGGTAAAAATCATCAACTAAACAGTAAACATAAATGATAAAATCTTCGACAGGCATGATCGTATCCTTCAGATAGGATTTTTTAGAACCAAACATTCTAAGGTATGGTCATGCCTACCAAAAATTAATCACACATCAGGTATGGATGGAAATCAAGTTTTGATGCTCGGCCTTGGTATAGAAGCGCCTTGGAAGTTGGTTAACCAACACCTGGATATATCAGCCTCACCTAATGAACTTGTTCTCGAAATTGAAGCTGAACGAGGAAGCTTGTATCCCTGCCCGACTTGCTCAAAAGCTTGTCCGGCACATGACTTTAAATCGCTGACCTGGCGTCATCTCAATTTCTTTCAGCATCACTGTTATATCAAAGCAAACGTCCCGAGAACTCGATGTGCTGAGCATGGCGTTAAGCGTGTCAATGTCCCTTGGGCGAGAGCGGGTAGTAAATTCACGTTATTGTTCGAACAATCTGTATTGGTACTGGCTCGTGAAATGCCGGTTAAGGCATGTGCTGAATATGTTGGAATTCGTGACAAACGTATTTGGCGCATCATCAAACACTACGTCAGCAAGGCATTAGCATTGATGGACTTGTCAGCACTTAAAGCTATTGGATTCGATGAAACGGCGGCTAAACGTGGCCACAACTATGTTACTGTTTTCATTGATATGGACAAGAAAGACAAGCCTGTTGTGTTCGCTACGCCCGGAAAAGGTAAGGAAACCGTTAAGCGATTTAAGTCCTTTCTGACAGAGCATCAAGGCAAAGCAGATAATGTACTTGAAGTCGTGTGTGATATGTCAAGAGCCTTTCTGTCAGCAACAGAGGAAGAGTTCCCGGATGCTAACGTAACGGTTGATTGGTTCCATGTTGTGCAACTGTTTACTAAAGCGGTTGATGAAGTACGTAAAACGGAGAGAAAAATCCAACCGCATCCAAAGAGCCTGCGCCGGGCAGTACTAAAAAATGCAGATGGCTCATTTACTGAGAAACAAAAAGAAGCACTTGCAGAGCTAGAATCCAGCGACCTGAATACAGCAACAGCTTGGCGGATTAAGGAACAACTTAGGTGGATACGTCAAGCTGAAACCGCTCATGCTGCACGCTGGAGGCTGACGTATTTCATTAATTTCGCTAAGAAACAGTTGGGTAACATAGAAATGTCAGAACCAGTCCGAAAAGCGCCTGAAACGGTTCAAAGGCATGCGGAGAGAATTTTACGGCGCTGGTCATCCACGTATACGAATGCTCGGATGGAAGGTTTAAACAATCTATTTCAAGCGGCCAGGTGTAGTTGCTTGCACTTATAAAAGGCTCTTCGTCGTTTAGTGTGGATTTAATGGATTTATTTCTGAGATAATAAACCCAGTTTTGCAGTCAAGAGTTGGAAGTAAATACATGGATGGAAATCAAGTTTTGATGCTCGGCCTTGGTATAGAAGCGCCTTGGAAGTTGGTTAACCAACACCTGGATATATCAGCCTCACCTAATGAACTTGTTCTCGAAATTGAAGCTGAACGAGGAAGCTTGTATCCCTGCCCGACTTGCTCAAAAGCTTGTCCGGCACATGACTTTAAATCGCTGACCTGGCGTCATCTCAATTTCTTTCAGCATCACTGTTATATCAAAGCAAACGTCCCGAGAACTCGATGTGCTGAGCATGGCGTTAAGCGTGTCAATGTCCCTTGGGCGAGAGCGGGTAGTAAATTCACGTTATTGTTCGAACAATCTGTATTGGTACCGGCTCGTGAAATGCCGGTTAAGGCATGTGCTGAATATGTTGGAATTCGTGACAAACGTATTTGGCGCATCATCAAACACTACGTCAGCAAGGCATTAGCATTGATGGACTTGTCAGCACTTAAAGCTATTGGATTCGATGAAACGGCGGCTAAACGTGGCCACAACTATGTTACTGTTTTCATTGATATGGACAAGAAAGACAAGCCTGTTGTGTTCGCTACGCCCGGAAAAGGTAAGGAAACCGTTAAGCGATTTAAGTCCTTTCTGACAGAGCATCAAGGCAAAGCAGATAATGTACTTGAAGTCGTGTGTGATATGTCAAGAGCCTTTCTGTCAGCAACAGAGGAAGAGTTCCCGGATGCTAACGTAACGGTTGATTGGTTCCATGTTGTGCAACTGTTTACTAAAGCGGTTGATGAAGTACGTAAAACGGAGAGAAAAATCCAACCGCATCCAAAGAGCCTGCGCTGGGCAGTACTAAAAAATGCAGATGGCTCATTTACTGAGAAACAAAAAGAAGCACTTGCAGAGCTAGAATCCAGCGACCTGAATACAGCAACAGCTTGGCGGATTAAGGAACAACTTAGGTGGATACGTCAAGCTGAAACCGCTCATGCTGCACGCTGGAGGCTGACGTATTTCATTAATTTTGCAAAAGAGCAGTTGGGTGATATTGAGATGTTAGAACCCGTTCGAAAAGCACTTGCAACTGTGGAAAGGCATGCAGAGAGAATTTTACAGCGCTGGTCATCCACTTATACGAATGCTCGTATGGAAGGTTTAAATAGTCTATTTCAAGCGGCTAGAGCACGAGCCAGAGGGTAGAGGGCGTTCAAAATTCTGTGTCAGCCTAAATTCTAAATTTCTAATACGTTATCCAATCTGCCTTCAAAATGGATTGCAAATTGTGACAATGCTAGCCTCCAATTTTGGACTGGCATTGTCCACTTTTTAGAGGCATTCAATATTCCCGCATAAAGCAATTTTAGCAAGCTGTTTTCATTTGGAAATGCCCCTTTTGTTTTGGTGAGTTTCCTAAACTGGCGATGTACGGCTTCAATCGCATTGGTCGTGTAAATCACTCGACGTACATATTCTGGATATTTGAAGTAAACGGACAAGTTCTCCCACTTTCTGCGCCAAGAGTCGATAACGATTGGATACTGGCTACCCCATTTGTTTTCCAGCTCATCTAAAGCCGTTTCAGCAGCCGATTTACTTGTCGCTCTGTAAACCGGCTTTAAATCAGCCATAAACGCCTTTTGATGCTTAGATGCCACATACTTCATTGAGTTGCGTACCTGATGAATTACGCAAAGCTGAACTTCTGTCTCCGGGTAAATGCTGGCAATAGCTTCAGGAAAACCGTTTAACCCGTCAACACAAGCAATTAAGATATCCTTAACACCACGATTATGAAGATCGGTCAGTACCGAAAGCCAATAATTAGCACCTTCTGACTCTGAAAGATACAGGCCAAGTAACTCTTTCTTACCTTCGAGATTAACGCCTAGAATCGTGTAAATAGCCTTACTGACATAGCGACCATTGTCTTTGACTTTATAGTGAATCGCATCCAGCCAAATAATTGGATAGACCTCGTCTAAACTGCGTTGCTGCCATTCTTTGAGCTGAGGAATAAGCTGATCGGTCACAGCCGTCAAACTGGCTTCTGAAAGCTCTAAACCATACAAATCAGCCACATGAGATTTGATATCACGATAACTCATACCCATTGAAAACATTGACAAAATCTTACGATCAATTTCATCAGAGAGCTTAGTTTGATTTTTTTTGACAAGCTGAGGCTCAAAGTTGCCGGCTCTGTCTCTTGGCGTTTCTAACTCAAATTCGCCAACTGAAGATTTAACGGTTTTTTTACTAAAACCATTTCTTCGATTGGGCTCAAGATCTGAGTCTAAATGTTGATCAAGTTCTGCTTTAAGCGCTGCTTCTGTTAGTTGTTTGATTAAAGGGGTGAGAACACCATCCGCACCAGTTAAACCTTTACCTGATTGAAGTTGTTCTAAAGCTTTATTGAAATCGAAATTTTGAGTCATTATGTCATTCCTGTTTTTGACATTTTACCGAAATGACACAGATTTCTAAACACTACCAGAGGGTATCGTAATACAGGAACATTTATTACCATGATTTTTATGATTGCTAGCCCTGTATCAGATCTACTCAAATCCATATGAAACGACGAAGAGCCTTATAAATCGGTTTGCCCGCGTTTATCAGCTAATTTCCGCTCACAATAAATGATTTTATAAAAATGCGATTGCTCACATTAACCGATTCTCGAAAGCACGCCGCTCACTTTAAGTGATTTTATCGAGCTATGCTATGTTGCTCACTTAAAGTGAGTCTGTATCCGATAGAACCCTCCGATAAACTGATACACATTTTTAAAACGGCTGTCTCATTTTCGGACAAAAACCATTTAGATGGACTGCTCTAAATGGGCCGCGCCGGATTAGAAAAAAGCCATCATTTGATATTATTCAATCCAATCACTCACTAACTGAAGATAACCAAACTGTCATCAACCCTTGATTTGAAGTATCTGTCTCATATCGAGCAACCCGACTTTGCCTCCGGAGCACCACCTCAAAAGCCGCGCGGTAATGAATGCCATGCCGATACCCCGTAATTAAGCTAAGCATGTTAATATTTTTTTGGTCTTTTGTACTATTCAGGTGCTTCATTAAAACAGCGCCGGCCACGTCCGTGGTGATAATCTCGCTGATTTTCGGGACACCCGCTTTTCCCGTTAATGCGCTGTGGTGAAAATCAATTGTCAAACAGTTCGGCTTTGATTCACCTTCTTGTATGCCAAGGGTACCGCATAAGACCTTCTTCTCCACAAGGTTGTCTAAAAGGGCAAAAGCACGAGACTGGTATTTTTCCGCTGTATCTTTTATTGAACAAAATAAGGCGACATTAGCATAAGCGCTTATCAGTGCTTCCAGGGTGGTGACGTCTTGTGTCAGCTTTAACGTACCGAACAAGGCCGCCGTGTCTTCTGCTTTTTTTATCCAGTAAAGCCCGGCATCGTGGCGGGCCGCGTTACCATAGGCCGTAATACGAGCATTCAAGGTGGTGACGTCTTGTGTCAGCTTTAACGTACCGAACAAGGCCGCCACGTCTTCTGCTTTTTTTATCCAGTAAAGCCCGGCATCGTGGCGGGCCGCGTTACCATAGGCCGTAATACGAGCATTCAAGGTGGTGACGTTTTGTGTCAGCTTTAACGTACCGAACAAGGCCACCACGTCTTCTGCTTTTTTTATCCAGTAAAGCCCGGCATCATGGCGGGCCGCGTTACCATAGGCCGTAATGTGCCAGCTTTAACGTACCGAACAAAGCCGCCGCGTCTTCTGCTTTTTGTATCCAGTAAAGCCCGGCATCGTGGCGGGCCGCATTGCCATAGGCTGTGACGCAGGCACTTAAAATAGGAACATCAACAGGAATACCCGCATGCAACGCATATCGGATAAGGCACTCGACAATAACGGGGGAGCCATTGTCATCTGCTTTTTTTATGTTGGAATTTAACACCTTCAGTACATTGCGGTTGCCATAATCCGAACTATGACGACTTAATATTCTCTTTATATCGTAACCGAGGAAATCCCGATATACCGCTCTTTGTTCAGAAGGCTGAAGAAATGAGCGTGTGAAGGCATTGAACTCTTCAAATGAAGTGCGTGTTGACCATTGAAAGCCGTCTCTGCTTTGCATTGAACGATGAGAATACTGTGCTCCTTGCGGTTCAATACGTCTATAGCCTTGATGAAAATGTTTCGCTCGGGCAGCGCCGGCCTTTTCGGGAGCGTTATAAAGTCGTACGCATTTTTGTTAAGTAATAAATAATTCTCAATAAAACAGACAGCTGAAATCTTTGAGGTGTGCGAAATTACGGTTTCAAAGCGGATTGACGCCTGGTATGAGCAAGGCGTATCAGGCATGTTTGATGACAGACGCTCCGGGCGCCCGGGAATTTATTCTCAAGATGAGGCGTTACTTTTGAAGTCATTCGCAGATGAAGAGCTCACCAACTTAAGAGCGCGCAATCATTAATAATAAATTCAGCAGATAAATCACGCAGCTTAGGCACCGTAAAAAGAACGATAAAAAAATTTTAATTACAGCTACAAGCGAATGAGGCGCTCACTTAAGAAAAAGCGCGATGAAACACATTTTCAGACTACTTACGATGAGTTAGCGAGCTGTGTACAGGCAGAAAAAGAAGGGAAAACAGAACTTTACTACTCCTGAATTCGGATAATTAGTGCTTACGAAACTTATTCTAAACTTAAAAAAGAAGTCATGACAATACCGGACGATTACCGTTCAAAATATGAACTGACTTTTAGTTAGCTACTTATGTTACCGCAATAGTACCGCGCATTTAGACATCGAATAAATGACTGAAAAGTATTTAATATATTCGAGGCGTTTTTTTCGTTCCTGAGAGCAAACAAATCAGTAAATCACAAGCAAAAAAACGATTTGGAGTAATTAATCCAAGTTGAAACGGGGCAAATATGTGTTAGCCCCATGAAATAACCGTCATCAAAATCGTGAGCAGAAAATGACGGATAAACGCAAGCAAGCGCGCTTATGAAAGCGAGCGGCTACAGCTAGAACACGAGCTGGAGGGTATCGTAATACAGGGACATTTATGACCATGATTTTTATGATTGCCAGCCCGGTGTCTGATCAACTCAAATCCATATGAAACGACGAAGAGCCAATTTTTTCAACGCAAAAACATTCCAGCGGAAAAAAAATTTACCATAAGGAGTATCGACGTTATCGGTAAATGGTCCGTTTCTTTCGGTATGCTTCGGGGATGTACTGGCGCTTTGCCAATTCCATGAAAACGCTTTTGTTCCGCTGACAAAAATTAAACGTTTTCCACGCTCCGCAAGCTGATTTAATGTGGGCGGGGTACGCTCACCATTTTGTCGAATATAAACTTTATTTTCTAAGCCGACACGTTTTAATTCTTTCCTTAATACCGCTTCCCTTTGCTCAAAAAGTTCGGGCTTATCGTAAAAATGGTAACCGTCTAACTTTATAAAAAGAACCTCTTTACCTATTCGATTGAGCCCATCGGCAAGTTGATCCTAGATCTCAGCAATAAGCGGCACACTCTTACCTGTTAAAAATTCGTAAGGACTGAGATAGTCTAACGCTTTTCTCGGTCTTGTGTTAATCGAAAATTCCGCATTTTTAATTTCTTGCTCACTTACCGAGCCTATAGCCATGCCTTTCGGGAAAAAACGCCGCAGTAATCCGTTGGTATTCTCATTAAGCCCCCTCTGCCATGAATGATAGGGCTTCGCAAAGTAGATATCGCATTTAAGTGCCTCAGAAACCTTTTTATGTCCGGCGAATTCGCCGCCATTATCAAAAGTGATAGTCTTGCAAATCGCGGCGAAAGGCTTAAGCATACTCTTTATCGCCTTGGTGACTTCAACCTTAGATTTACTTTTAACACGCTTTACCAGTAAACGCTTGGACACTCGCTCTACCAACGTGACTAAGTAGCAATCTTTACCATGCACCGTATCACCTTCCCAGTGACCTATCTCAACTTTTTCATCGACAATTGCCGGCCTTTCACTGATATCTATTCGCTCCGGAATTAAACGGGCTCCCGCTTCAATTCCCTGCCGCCGCTTGTATTTCTTGCCGCCTCGGGGCAATAGCTTTTCCAGACCTTGTTGTTTTACCACACCGTAAATCGTGTTCGCAGATAACGTTACGCTGGTTTTCTCCTGTTTCATCCGACCTGAAATTTGCTCCGGGCTTAGCCCGAAATTAAGCAATGACTTTATAGTGTTTATGATGTCATCAGTGATTTTTGTCGCTTTGAAAGCCGTCTGCCTGTTACTTATCGCATCCAGATGAGCGGTTTCAGCGCAATAAGCTTCAGAAGGACAACGCCTCAGCTCCTTAGATATGGTTCCGTTGCCACGACCTAACAGCTTAGCGATACTTCTGGCACTTTTACCTTCTGCCTTTAACACTTCAATCTGATGTCTGTCTTTTAATGTGAGTTGGTTGTATTTAGATTTCACTTCAAAACCTCATTTCACTTTGAGGTAAAGAAGTTTACAAACTTCCTCTCCTCGGTTCTATATTAAAATGTTAAAATGTGTCAGTTGCTGTTAGGATCTAAGGATCCATTACGTCACTAAAATAATAAGAATTACCGTCTAAAAATGAGTTTCCGCCACTGCCATGAAATACACACCAGTTACCATTTGACTTATAGACATCTAACTCAAGAAAACGAATGCCAAAATTAATTTGCTGAGTGATGGGAGAATCGACATTTTTATTCGCGAACAGCAGCGGGTTGGTGCTAGCACAACCATTTGAATCATATCCAGGCATATTGAAACTATTGTGACTGCCGGGAAAAGTGAGTTGATTAATCGGACTATCATATAACGACAAGGAAACTTTAAAAGTATGTTTTTTAGAGTATTGAAAGTCTGCTTGAGCAGTAAATGATATAAGCAAAGCAAGTAGTAAAAGTAACGTTGTACTTAAAAAATTTTGACGATTCATAAGTGTCCTCCGCCGCTCATTTCGGCCGCGAAAGGTTCCGGTAAAAATCACTTACAAAATTCAGTAAATACCGTTACCAATTCAGCATGAGCGGAGACAATGGCAAATAACTGAAGCTTACCCGCTAGTTGCCGGTTCCTCGGCGTGATAATACTCCGGAGCGTATCCCATATCTGAAAATTGATAATTCAAGTGATTATTTTGGCACGTTCCTCTTCAATAACTTCTTGTGATAAGGTTCGAATATCATTCGTCGATACAGTTTCCGCCTTAGATTCGACTATCTGGTTTTTCAGATTGTTCACCTTTGGAGTAACCACTGTTGCGCCGCACTGGTAAACTAACTCACTGTTTCCTTTTGCGGAATCTTGACTATATGCGCAATGAATAGAACTGGTTTCTTCCCTTTTGCCTCTTTTCCATCCTTTGAGCCAACTTTCTAAAGAATCAAAATTTTCCTCAACAGCGATTGACGCTGTCGGCGAATCTTTGGCTTCAAATGTTTTTTCCTCATCACCTTGAATAAAGCTGACGCTTTCTGTCTCAACAGCAGGCACAATTGGATCATTAATTACTCCAGCTTGAGAGTGTAAATCGTTAGCGCGGACATAAACTTCTGCCATCTCACTTGATAGTTGCGCGTCACCATAAATAGTCGGAACAAAGTTAAACATGATATTTCCTTTCTATTTACGTTTTACCAGAAACGTCATTAATACAAATAAACCATTTGGCTCGAAAGCCTCCTTTTAAGCGCATATCGCACTCCGCTGTCAACGGAAAAAAAGTAGCGGACAGACATACCGAAATTATCATACACATCAACTTGATGCCACTAAAGTCAGAGGCAAGACGATGTTTGCGGGGAGATATCTGTCACTGATGAGGGATATCTTCATGAATTTCAGGGAAATACAAAATATGATGTCACTTTATGTTACCAAGAGGTATTCAGTTACCTTTATGAGTTATACGCGGAATCATAGTGCCCCCCTTTGCGTAATTTTCTAATGATTCGAAGCTGAGCTGTAGCGTGAGCTTTGAGCGGAACTTTTCTCTCACTCAAGCTGTCGGGAATATTTTTTAGAAAACGTCAGCATATCGGCTTATTCTTTTCAATTTTCCTTATCCACATTCTGTTGGGATTGAGTTTTTTCAATAAACCATAATCAACCGGCGGAATTTCATTACACAGCAGTGAAGCTAACACTTCAGCCGCCAGCGGCCCTGAGCATAAGCCTCTGGAGCCTAAAGCGCCCAGAACGTATAAGCCCTCAATAACCGGAGCCCGGGTGTTTTTCCAGTATCGCTCAACATAAGATTTGCGTTTATTCAAAATCGGTTTTTGCATCTGCGCCAGTTTTTCACGATCTGGTGCGCAACCGAGCATCGGGAAGTGATCGCGTGTCACCATTCTCACCCCGACACGGGCATCGTGGCCGCTGATATCAATGTCATTTACCCAATCTTTATCAGGGTAACTGTGCCGCATTTTTTTAAGGTTATCTAATTGCTCGACGGGCTGATAACTTCTGTCATCACTTAACCGAACATAGCTGGCACCCACGCAGTGCAGATTATCGCTGGCCGGCGTCATATAACCGTGAGCGCAAATGACGGCTTTTAACCCGGCAATTTTCGGGCGTGACGGAACATGGCTGACTTGTCCTCTGAAATTTGAGGCCGGCAGCGCCTGAGTCTGACTAAATCCGGTGAGCCGTGAGCCGCAGGCATTGACGACCTGCTCGAAAGGCCCGTATACCCTGTTCCCGCGACACAATAACCAGCCGGCGTCGGTTCGCTCAAGTCGCTCAATCTTACATTGGTATTGAATTGATACATCGCTTAACGACCGCGCTTTGGCTAATGCCGCCTGAGTATACTGAAACGGGCAAACCCAGCCCGCAAGCGGATAAAACGCGCCGGCTTTATCAATATCGACTCCGGCTATCGCGTTGACTTTTTCGGCATCGATTCGCTGAACAATATCCGCGGGCCAGGCTTGACCTTGCAGAATTTTATCAAGGCGCTCGGTTGAGCGGGCATCATGCCCCGTTTGTACGACACCGCAGAAATCGTGATCAATTTTAAACCCATCTTCATTAAGCTGTGCAATCCGTTTACGGCTGAACAAAAACGCCTGCTGGAAAAACCGGCTGAGCTCGCTGTTTTCAGGTGTCAGCAGCGGATAAAGTGCGCCTTGTTTATTTCCTGACGCTCCCTGAGCGACTTCATCATCTTTACAGAAAATAGTTACGCTTCTGCCTCTTTCCGCCAGTGATAACGCAAGGTGAACACTCGCTAACCCGCCGCCGATAATAGCGACCGGTGTTTCAGTATTGCCGGCCTGTACGGGAACAGGGCAGAGGTTATGCTCATTTTCATCAGTTTGTAGGTGATTTTGCCGCCGCAACGGATCAGTAAGCGTGCGTACATTGATCAGCGCCTTGCTTAACGGATGTTCACCGGCGATAAAAACTGACGCTGACGGTGAGGCAATATGTGAGACATAGTCAGCGACCGCGTGAGATATGTTCTCAGGATCAAAGCCTAAACCAAACTGAACGGCTTGTACTTTCTGACGAGCTTTCAAAGGATAGTCACTGCTCAGCGGGTCATCCGTGCAAGGGAACAAGTCGATGACATACTTCCCGTCATTAAATTTAAATCTCTGCCAGCCTGAAATATCGCTCGGGTTAATTTGCCGGATCAGCGCTGTTGATGACTGAAGGTGTTGATCTTGAACATTTTTAAGATCAAGAGAACAATGTGAGCGGAAATGCTCAAAATCATGACTCAGTATTCGGATATGTAATCTGCCGTCGGTAAATTGACTTTTATGAAGATAAAGTATAGCCAGCAATTCGATATCCGAGTCGATATCAATCAGCAAAACCGATGTTCTGCCCGCATAAAATAATTGATGATGAAATTCAAATAATCGTTCAGAAAAGTCCGTATTTTCAGGATAATTTTTCTGAAAAAACTTGATTATCTCATCGGGATAACGCTTAATCTTTGTGGTTTTGTCGTTAACAGGGTGAAGATTCACAGATTTTTCCCTAATTCTTTACCGCGATTTAGCCTATTTTACCAGTGCTTACGGAAAGCTGACCACTTTCAGATGGTAAAACAGCTACCATTGTCGCAGAAAATTGAAATGGATAGTTAACAAATGAAAAGAGTCGTCATTAGTGGTATTGGTGTTGTGTCAAGTATTGGTAACAACAAACAAGAAGTCACTGAGTCATTAAAAGCCGGTCGCAGCGGAATTACCTATTCTGAGCAATTCAAGGAAATGAACCTTCGCAGCCGTGTCTGGGGTAATATCGGCTTAGACACTAAAGAGCATATTGATCGTAAAGCGCTTCGCTTTATGGGGGACGCGGCCGCTTATGCTTACATTGCGATGCAAGAGGCAATTGAAGACGCTCAATTAACTGAAGAGCAAATCAGCAACCCTAGAACGGGTCTGGTTGTGGGCACCGGCGGCGCTTCATCAAAAAACCAAGTTGAAGCCGCTGACACACTACGCGGCCGTGGTGTTAAACGCATCGGGCCTTATGTCGTACCTCGTATTATGTCGAGCACGTCAAGCGCTTGTCTGGCAACACCGTTTAAGATTAAAGGCCACAACTACTCAATCAGCTCAGCCTGCGCGACCAGTGCTCACTGTATCGGCCATGCCTTGGAATTGATTCAACTTGGCAAACAGGACATGGTATTCGCCGGCGGTTCTGAAGAAGTCGACTGGACGTTAGCCATGGGCTTTGACGCCATGGGCGCCTTGTCCACGGGTTATAATGATACGCCGGAAAAAGCGTCACGGACTTATGACGCGGATCGTGACGGTTTTGTTATCTCCGGCGGCGGCGCAATCGTTGTGGTTGAAGATCTTGAACGCGCGTTAGCTCGTGGCGCGAAAATCTATGCCGAAATCGTGGGTTACGGCGCGTCATCAGACGGTTATGACATGGTCGCGCCGTCAGGCGAAGGCGCCGTTCGTTGTATGCGAGAAGCATTGGCAAATGTTGAAGGTAAAATTGATTACATCAACACGCACGGTACTTCCACTCCGGTGGGTGATACTCGCGAGCTGGAAGCGATTAAAGAAGTATTCGGTAATGACTGCCCGCCAATCGCATCAACGAAATCAATGACGGGTCATGCTTTAGGCGCGGCCGGTGCTCATGAAGCGATTTACAGCTTATTGATGATGGAAAACGGTTTCATCGCGCCAAGCATTAATATCGAAAACTTAGATGAAAACGCGGCTGGTTTGCCGATAGTAACGCAATACCGTGAAGCTGAGCTCAACACTGTAATGAGCAACAGTTTCGGTTTCGGCGGCACCAACGCTACTCTGGTAATGAAGAAATATCAATAAGTACCCGGCTATAAGTTTTTCTAACATTTTTTGATGCCCGTCTTTACCGCACTACGGCGTCGCGACTTCGGTTACACAGCTACGGCTATGCTTCCTGCGTTGCGCCTTATATTGCACCAAATCTGAGCACCAAAATTCCGAAGAAACTTATCGTCAGCTACTTAATGCTTGTGTTGAATCAAAAAAGCCGCTCAAAACAGAACGGTTTTTTTGTGTATTCAACTCCGACAGAGCGAAACTGAACATAAGTTATTCAATTAACCTTATGTAGAGCGTTAATTACTTGATAAGCCGAATCTGATGGTGGATAATCCTTCCCGTCTTCAGTCCCGTGCTGAAGAATTCAATGGTGACCTCAGGGTCCCCCCGCAATGATAACTTGTGGACTTGGTCAGGCCCGGAAGGGAGCAGCCACAGCGAGCGACTCATGTGCCGGGGTGTTGGCTCTGAGGAAACCTCCAAAATTTCCTTTTTTTTTGTCGTTTTCAGAAATAATTGGCATAATTTTCAGGATTAAATGGCATATTATCAGGAATAAGTGGCATAAGATTAACTCTAGATGAATTCTGGATTAAACTTGAGCTTGCACCCTCATCAATAATTGCGTTTAATTTCTAAACGTTCAGTATATTGACCTTCTTGAGTTGTTGTTATTAAGAGGCTGATATTATGCAACGACGTAATCTTGGTCACTCCCGTGTCAAAAATCTTTCAAAGATGGCTAGTAGTCCATTCAAAAGCAAATAATGGCCTGATAGTTTATCCTAACAGTTCCTGAACACAACGAATACAGGAGCTGTTATGAGGATTAAATACCATGTCCGTTTGAGTAATGAAGAGCGTTCAATGCTTGAAGCTTTGATAAAGCAGAAGAAACCACGTGTTGCTCAACATAAGAAACGACACGCCCAAATTTTACTTGCTATTGATGAGAATAATTCGCCACTGACCAATCAACAGATTGCTAAGGCGCTAAACATCTCACCACTTGCAGTAACGAGCCTCAGAAAGCGTTTTGTCGAGGAAGGATTAGAAGTCGCTGTTAATAGCAAACACAGCCATCAAGGCCGCAGACGCATAATGGATGGTGAAGCCGAAGCACACCTAATTGCGCTGACCTGCTCTGCGCCTCCGGAAGGACGTTGCCGTTGGACATTAAATCTTCTTAGAGACAAGATGATTGAACTCAAATATGTCGATAGCATATCGAGAACCTCTGTTCATTATGCGTTAAAAAAAATGAACTTAAACCCTGGCTTAAAGAAGAGTGGTGTATACCTGAAGAGGAAAACGCTGCCTTCGTGAGCGCTATGGAAGATATATTAGAACTCTATAAACTTCCTTACGATCCCAAGCGTCCTTTAGTATGCCTTGATGAAACCAGCAAACAACAAGTTAAAGAAGTTCGCAACCCGTTACCTTTAGTTTCAGGTTATCCGGAGCGATACGATACGGAATATGAGCGTAACGGTGTCAGCAACCTGTTCATGATATTTGAGCCTTTAGCGGGCTGGCGGCATGTTGAGGTCACAGAGCACAGAACAGCCGTTGATTGGGCTCATCAAGTAAAAGCCTTAGTAGACGGGCGTTATAAGGATGCTGAGACAATTGTGTTGGTTGAGGATAACCTGAATACTCATACCCCTGCTTCATTTTATAAGGCCTTCGAACCAGAAGAAGCTCGTAGGCTGATCAATAAAATCGGCTCTTCGTCGGAGGGCGTTCAAAATTCTGTGTCAGCCTAAATTCTAAATTTCTAATACGTTATCCAATCTGCCTTCAAAATGGATTGCAAATTGTGACAATGCTAGCCTCCAATTTTGGACTGGCATTGTCCACTTTTTAGAGGCATTCAATATGCCCGCATAAAGCAATTTTAGCAAGCTGTTTTCATTTGGAAATGCCCCTTTTGTTTTGGTGAGTTTCCTAAACTGGCGATGTACGGCTTCAATCGCATTGGTCGTGTAAATCACTCGACGTACATATTCTGGATATTTGAAGTAAACGGACAAGTTCTCCCACTTTCTGCGCCAAGAGTCGATAACGATTGGATACTGGCTACCCCATTTGTTTTCCAGCTCATCTAAAGCCGTTTCAGCAGCCGATTTACTTGTCGCTCTGTAAACCGGCTTTAAATCAGCCATAAACGCCTTTTGATGCTTAGATGCCACATACTTCATTGAGTTGCGTACCTGATGAATTACGCAAAGCTGAACTTCTGTCTCCGGGTAAATGCTGGCAATAGCTTCAGGAAAACCGTTTAACCCGTCAACACAAGCAATTAAGATATCCTTAACACCACGATTATGAAGATCGGTCAGTACCGAAAGCCAATAATTAGCACCTTCTGAC
The DNA here is from genome assembly GCA_965200795.1 of Parashewanella sp. Classification (GTDB taxonomy): domain Bacteria; phylum Pseudomonadota; class Gammaproteobacteria; order Enterobacterales; family Shewanellaceae; genus Parashewanella. The sequence goes on along the minus strand of CBDAVB010000015.1, from coordinate 2,100 downwards.
TCTGAAAGATACAGGCCAAGTAACTCTTTCTTACCTTCGAGATTAACGCCTAGAATCGTGTAAATAGCCTTACTGACATAGCGACCATTGTCTTTGACTTTATAGTGAATCGCATCCAGCCAAATAATTGGATAGACCTCGTCTAAACTGCGTTGCTGCCATTCTTTGAGCTGAGGAATAAGCTGATCGGTCACAGCCGTCAAACTGGCTTCTGAAAGCTCTAAACCATACAAATCAGCCACATGAGATTTGATATCACGATAACTCATACCCATTGAAAACATTGACAAAATCTTACGATCAATTTCATCAGAGAGCTTAGTTTGATTTTTTTTGACAAGCTGAGGCTCAAAGTTGCCGGCTCTGTCTCTTGGCGTTTCTAACTCAAATTCGCCAACTGAAGATTTAACGGTTTTTTTACTAAAACCATTTCTTCGATTGGGCTCAAGATCTGAGTCTAAATGTTGATCAAGTTCTGCTTTAAGCGCTGCTTCTGTTAGTTGTTTGATTAAAGGGGTGAGAACACCATCCGCACCAGTTAAACCTTTACCTGATTGAAGTTGTTCTAAAGCTTTATTGAAATCGAAATTTTGAGTCATTATGTCATTCCTGTTTTTGACATTTTACCGAAATGACACAGATTTCTAAACACTACCCTTCGTCGTTTCATATGGATTTGAGTAGATCTGATACAGGGCTAGCAATCATAAAAATCATGGTAATAAATGTTCCTGTATTACGATACCCTCTGGCTCGTGCTCTAGCCGCTTGAAATAGACTATTTAAACCTTCCATACGAGCATTCGTATAAGTGGATGACCAGCGCTGTAAAATTCTCTCTGCATGCCTTTCCACAGTTGCAAGTGCTTTTCGAACGGGTTCTAACATCTCAATATCACCCAACTGCTCTTTTGCAAAATTAATGAAATACGTCAGCCTCCAGCGTGCAGCATGAGCGGTTTCAGCTTGACGTATCCACCTAAGTTGTTCCTTAATCCGCCAAGCTGTTGCTGTATTCAGGTCGCTGGATTCTAGCTCTGCAAGTGCTTCTTTTTGTTTCTCAGTAAATGAGCCATCTGCATTTTTTAGTACTGCCCAGCGCAGGCTCTTTGGATGCGGTTGGATTTTTCTCTCCGTTTTACGTACTTCATCAACCGCTTTAGTAAACAGTTGCACAACATGGAACCAATCAACCGTTACGTTAGCATCCGGGAACTCTTCCTCTGTTGCTGACAGAAAGGCTCTTGACATATCACACACGACTTCAAGTACATTATCTGCTTTGCCTTGATGCTCTGTCAGAAAGGACTTAAATCGCTTAACGGTTTCCTTACCTTTTCCGGGCGTAGCGAACACAACAGGCTTGTCTTTCTTGTCCATATCAATGAAAACAGTAACATAGTTGTGGCCACGTTTAGCCGCCGTTTCATCGAATCCAATAGCTTTAAGTGCTGACAAGTCCATCAATGCTAATGCCTTGCTGACGTAGTGTTTGATGATGCGCCAAATACGTTTGTCACGAATTCCAACATATTCAGCACATGCCTTAACCGGCATTTCACGAGCCGGTACCAATACAGATTGTTCGAACAATAACGTGAATTTACTACCCGCTCTCGCCCAAGGGACATTGACACGCTTAACGCCATGCTCAGCACATCGAGTTCTCGGGACGTTTGCTTTGATATAACAGTGATGTTGAAAGAAATTGAGATGACGCCAAGTCAGCGATTTAAAGTCATGTGCCGGACAAGCTTTTGAGCAAGTCGGGCAGGGATACAAGCTTCCTCGTTCAGCTTCAATTTCGAGAACAAGTTCATTAGGTGAGGCTGATATATCCAGGTGTTGGTTAACCAACTTCCAAGGCGCTTCTATACCAAGGCCGAGCATCAAAACTTGATTTCCATCCATGTATTTACTTCCGACTCTTGACTGCAAAACTGGGTTTATTATCTCAGAAATAAATCCATTAAATCCACACTAAACGACGAAGAGCCATAAAATCGAATTTCATTACACGCCAAAACACGGAAGCTGGTTGGATATGGCTGAAATTGAATTAAGTATCTTGAGCAGACAATGCTTAAACCGAAGAATACC
>CBDAVB010000014.1:0-39658 GCA_965200795.1 Parashewanella sp. | reverse complement strand
AAATTCTTAACTGCGAGATCCCTTAATGAGAATACCAACGGATTACTGCGGCGTTTTTTCCCGAAAGGCATGGCTATAGGCTCGGTAAGTGAGCAAGAAATTAAAAATGCGGAATTTTCGATTAACACAAGACCGAGAAAAGCGTTAGACTATCTCAGTCCTTACGAATTTTTAACAGGTAAGAGCGTGCCGCTTATTGCTGAGATCTAGGATCCTATAAAGTTACAACACTCAAGAAAACAAGCACGCAGGCTTAAGATGTATCAGAAGTAATTATTAAGTCAGTGCCATTGGGCTTGTACTTTTTATTGACTCTTAAATTTTTTATCGTCGTTGAACTAACATCGTACTCCCTTGCTATTTGAGCGTAAGTATCTTTTCCCAGGCGCGGTAAAATCTCAGCCTTCTGCTCCTCAGTTAAGTATTTTGACTGCTTGTGCTTTTTATGGTTTATAACCGAGGACTTACCTTCTTTTTTTCTGAGGTTAAGTATCGTCGGTTCACAAACCCCGTACTTCCTTGCTATTTGAGCGTCAGTATCTTTTCCCAGGTGCGGTAAAATCTCAGCCTTCTGCTCCTCAGTTAAGTATTTTGACTGCTTGTGCTTTTTATGCTTTATAACCGATGACTTACCTTCTTTTTTTCTGAGGTTAAGTATCGTCGTTGAACTAACATCGTACTCCCTTGCTATTTGAGCGTCAGTATCTTTTCCCAGGCGCGGTAAAATCTCAGCCTTCTGCTCATTGCTTAAGTATTTTTTTTGATTGTACTTTTTATGCTTTCGATACGAGGGCACATCTTCGCTTTTTCTTAACCTGTATATCGTGGAAAAATCAACGTCGTGCAGCCTTGCTATTTGAGCGTCAGGCATTCTCCCTATAAGCTCTTTAATCTCCCTTAGCTTCCGCTTATCCAGTACCGCTTTATTTTTCCGGCATTTTTTATCCGCGGCGATATTCTGACCTTCGTCCGCGGCGTTATCGTCCTGATGCCGTAATTCAGGACGCATATGTGAACACTGAGCGCAGTTAACCGGGGCGGATTTATCATCATAACCGTATTTATCATAATAACCATCGTCAAAACATACACGGGGTATCAGATCAATGTTATCCAGCACTGAAAACCGGCAGGAGCCGTCACTTGCGCACGGCTGATCCGCGGCGATTTTCTGACCTCCGTCCCCGGCGTTATCGTCCTGATGCCGTAATTCAGGACGCGTATGTGAATACTGAGCGCGGTTAACCGGGGCGGACTCGACATCATAGCCATAACCGCCATATACATATTCACCATAACAATCAATATTTTCTCCAGACGCACCATCACCGGAGTGAAAATATTCATGAAATATCAGATCAATATTATCCGGATTGTCTGACACTGAAAGCTGATAATTAGCGCCTCCTAACTGAATGTTTCCGGGAGGACGGCTTGCGGCGATTCGCATAGTATCTGATATTCCGGAACTGGCGCTTTCAATTACTGGGTATGGAATCATCATCTCTTATGATGCGAACGTATCCGCACGGTTTGTCCGAAAAACGAACCCGCCAGCTCTGAACATTTCAATCTCTTCAGTAGCGTAGTTCGAAAGGATCTCACTGAGCTCAGGGTGAACGCACGATCAATATAGATCTCATTTTTGAGGGCGCACAGCGTGGTACAGTAATCATAATTCCCTGATTTGAGTACTTCGCCTTATCAAAAGTGTGAAACAGATCCGTTTATGCGTTCTGTCATTAAGCTGTAAAAAGACCCGCAAGCCGACTGATAATGACTCGGTTTTATCCGAAAATGAGCCAGTGGTAGCTGGTGACCATCCATAAACATAATTAGTCGGTACTGAAAAACATAACTTCAAGATTTAAAATGTACGGCATCTGATTTACGCAAAATTCAGAGCCGTACCCAAAAGCAACATTTCTTATATTTCGCATCAATTTCACTACAAAATAGCCAAAACTCACCATCTTTTTCGAGCAAAAAGAAAATGGCTAACCACTTTCTCAAGTTCCAGGCACACGCAGCCATTAGAAGGTTTATTGAGTCGCCAACACTGCCTTTTAACCAGTTCTTACAGAGCCTAAAATCACTCTTCAAATGCCCGATTACAGGCTCAATTGTTGCCCGTTTTTTACAGAGTTCACTTTTACGTTTTCTCTTAGCTTTCGAGTCTCGTTTTAATGGCCGGCTAGGGATAACAACTTCTTGGTCAACATACTGCATACACCCTTTATAGCCTTTATCTACAACGGCTGTAGTGATTTTACTCTTTCGGTGTTTATGGGCATGGTCAAGTGCAGGTCTAAGCAATTTTGAGTCGTGTTCATGTTTGTCATGACTGGTTGGTTACACCAATGATTAATTGACTCTGCTCTGTGAGCACGACAGAAGCCTTTTTACCATACTCGTAAGGCTTGTGGTCTTTGCCTTTCCCTACGCAGTAAACATCGGGTTCATGAAGGCTGTAAATCTTGTTCTTGTCTTTACGTTGCTGTGTAATAGCTTTTTCATAATTGGAAAAATTCTCTTTTTGTAAATCAAGGACATCTTGTGGAAGTTTGCGTTGTAGCTCCCTTAAAAGCTTACCTGCGATAACACGTAACCTTTTTAACGCTCTTCTGGCTTTGCTTCGATTTTTGGCATGTCTAAAGCTTCGACAGTCAATGCGTAGCTGTTTGACTTCTTTGACATAAGTACGTCTTTGCTTGATCCCAAATACTTTGGCTAGTTTATTGACTCGATTAATCACCTTGATGGCAAGCTTGCTATCTGTCGGATAAGTAATGGCTTTTTCTTGGACGGTTGTATCAACGTACACGGTGTCATCTTCAGCTTTGTCACCGTGTAGCGCCACAGATAATGCAAAGATTTTTTCACAGCCTTTTTCACCAATGCGCTTACGAAAAACACTGAGTTCACTGGCATCACAAGGGCGTGCTGTTTGAAACTCTGTCTCACCACAAAACACTTGAAAATACACGTTCATCAGCCACTCATCGACCAAGGCTTCATCGCTGAGTTTGTAAAGTTGCTTGAGTATTAGCAAACCGCACATCAACCGAATTGGCTTCGCTTTACGGCCTAATTTTTTGTATAACGGCTTGAACTCTTCTTCCAACGCTCGCCAATCAAAGGCATTAGCTAAAATGAGTAAAGGGTGAGTTTGCAGAAGTTGGTCTGTGATATTAAACAGACTGGCATGAGGTAAATTTGACGGGCTTTCTTTGAGCATTTTTAGCACCCAAAACGACCAGAAACCATAGGTTAACTATATCATTTCTGGTCGAAATTGAATGTATCAAATAGCTTAGGACTTACGCATTGACAGAGTGTTTTGAAATTTGATATCGGGTAAAATGATCATTTTCAGGGATGGAAGTGAGAAAAACTACTCGCCCAACGACAGCCAGATGTACTCTTCCGCAATACATGGGATTTTTGATAAGTGAGCCAAAATCATCAACATGCACAAGATTGGCAGAAGTGACGGGTATCTCTCACGATAGCGTTAACCGCTTTCTTCACCGTGAAGATTATCAACCGAAAGACTTATTTGATGAAGCCGCTCAAGATCTATGTCTTGTTGGTGGTACTTTGAGTGTTGATGATAGCGTACTTGATAAACCTTACAGTCATCACGTAGAACTGGTGAGTCATTTTTGGTCAGGGAAACACCATCGAGCAGTCAAAGGGATTAACCTCGTAACCCTTTATTACACCGACATGACTGGTCGCCATATGCCCGTCAATTACAGGATATGCGATAAATCCGAAGGCAAGACTAAAAATGACTATTTTCGTGAAATGCTGGCAGAAGTACTGGATTGGGGACTCAAGCCAAAGTTTGTAACGGGAGACTCTTGGTACAGCTGCGTCAGGAATCTGAAGACGATTAAAAACCATCAGACAGGATTCATGTTTGCTGTCGAGAAAAACAGAACAGTATCGCAGGAAAAAGGCCAATGGCTGCAAATTCAGCACCTTGACGTTCCTTGTGACGGTTTGGAGGTTTGGCTTAAAGATTTTGGCAAGGTCAGGTTGTTTAGAACGACGCTAAAAGACCAGCATCGCTACTACGTGGTTTACTTGCCAGAGGAAGAACCTTTTCAGCATGATGACTTTAAAGCCATTCATGATCAACACTGGCAAATAGAACAATATCACAGAGCAATCAAGCAAGTCTGTCATATTGAGTATTTTCAAGTGCGTAGTGAGCGACCTGTACGAAATCACATCTTCTCAAGCATTTTGAGTTTTGTTTATCTACAAAAAATGCAGATAGCGCAAGAGTTCACCAATATTTATCAGCACCAACGTGAACTGTTTAAAGATGTTGTTGGTGCTTTCATTGAACATTTTGCGAAAGGCAAAGAGCAACTCCTACCAAAATTGCACAGTACCATCAATGCGTAAGTCCTAAACTAGTACCTATTAGATTTTTATCAATTCGCATTCTATAACGAATCACTATAGATTTATTCATTTTGGATATATTTCATGAACTAGCTGAATTATTTCCAAAATGAGACAGCCATGTTTAAAATGTGTATCAGTTTATCGGGGTTTTCTATTGGATATAGACTCACTTTATGTGAGCAACGCTGCTCGATAAAATCACTTAAAGTGAGCAGCGTGTTTTCGTGAATCGGTTAATGTGAGCAATCGCATTTTTATAAAATCATTTATTGTGAGCAGAAATTAGCGGATAAATGCGAGCAAACCGATTTATAAGTGCAAGCAACTACAGGTAGCCGGGACGATACTACAGTGTTCTGAATATGGCTTCTGAGCCGGAGATGCCTGTTTCACGTACCAGTTGTGAAACCGGCACATTATTGGGCGGCATCATCTTCTGGATGGCAGACTGTTTTAACTCTTCTGAATAGCGGCTCATTGGTTGCTCACTGACCGTCCCCTGTTAAATCTGGAAAATCAGAAGAGGCGACAACTATGCTGACAGGGGGCTGGGCTCGATCTAATGACCGAGCACCTTGGCTAAAAAATCGTTCTCCATGGTCAATTGACCAATCTTAGCTTGCAGTTTTTCAACATCATCTGACCGCTGGGGTTCCTTGTTACCTCGCTCGAAAAGCAAGGCCGCATTTCCTATGAGTTCTTTCTTCCAATTGGTAATTTGAGTCGGGTGTAGGTTAAACTGATTAACTGATTTGCAAGCTCTGATAGCGTTTTATCGCCTTTTGCAGCCGCTAATGCAACTTTCGCTTTGAACTGTGGTGAGTGATTTTTACTTTTCTTACTCATAACTGCCTCCAATTGTATAATTTATGGCAACTTTTTTGGCAGACCGTTCATCTTATTGATTGTCTTAAATTTTGGGGACAGCTCTGTGCGCACGTCAGCAGCAGAATTGGAGACCTGCATAATGAATTACATAAAGGCGCACAATGAAACCTTTTGTCCGGACAAAATCAGCCGATGTTATTACAGAAAAAATCGATAGGGCAAGAAAAGCATTAAATATCAAAGACTAATTTGATACGCTACACCAGATACATTTGACATAAAATGTCATAAGGCGTAGTTTATCTACATTTGATTAATAATAAATAAATATTTAGTGTTTATTTTTATCAGGATTTAACAATACAAAAAGGAATTACTATGAAATCAGCTACGATATTCGGTGCGATCACCGATATTTACCTGTCCCCTTCTAAAGCCTTTAACGGTCTGAAAGAAGCGCAAGGATGGTCTTGGATTGCTTACTTGTTAGTGATCGGCTTTTCTGCCGCCTCAATTTATTTATTTTATACGACAGTTGACCAAAACTTTTTGCTAGAGCAGCAAATTGAAAACTTACCGGCAAGTTTGAGCGGCCAAGAGAGAGAGGCGGCGATCAAGCAAATGGAACAATTTTCCGGTTCACAATTTTGGATCGCGATAATAAGCCCGATTATCGGCATTACTATTTTCAACGCTATCCTTGCTCTGTATTACACGTTAATCAGTAAGATTGATCCGAAATCAGACGTAAATTACGGTGATTGGTTTGGATTTAGTTTGTGGACAATGATGCCGGCAATCATAAATAGCATAGGAGTAATCATCCTCGTTGTTTCAGCGAACACTGACCAACTTAGTCAAACCTTGTTCAATTATGCTTCTATAAATCAATTAGTTATTAACCTTGATCCTAAAAGCGCTTTTTATACTTTAGCTGAGAATTTTGGATTATTTACAATTTGGGGAATGATTTTAACAATAATCGGTCTAATGAGCTGGACTAACTTTACCCAAAACCAGGCCATTATCTACGGGTTGCTGCCATCGGTTGTAGTTTATGGTGTTTGGTTTCTTATCGCAGTTTTGTAAATTGGCGTTTTTTCACCTCTTCAGGTACTTTTTTAAGCATCTGAAGTAATAAGGTTTTTCAATGAAGAAAATTATTATTGTTATTGTCGCTATTGCAGCCTTCGCGGGGCTTATTATCAGTAAACAGATTACTGATAGTAAAAACACTGTTGAATTAGACGTTACCCACCCTACAGAAGGGGCAATTGCTGACACTATCCTCGCCTCCGGTAATTTAGTTTTTAATACTCAAGTACAACTTCGCTCTGAAGTCACAGGACGCGTAGCTAAAGTTTTTGTTGAGGAAGGACAGAATGTTAAAAAAGGTGACATTCTGATGGAGCTTGACACAAAATCATTTAAAGCAGATGTTGAGCGGGCAAAAGCCGTTGTTACAGCCAGTGAAATTGATATCCAGAAAGCCAAAATCAATTTAAAGAATATTGAAAGTCAACTCACTCGCCAGCAAAAAATGTTCACAATGGGCATGTCTGACGCAGAAACGTATGACAATTTAAAAAGCAGTCGTGACTTAGCCTTAATTGATATTAAGTCAAAACAAGCACAATTAGAGCAGGCAAAAGCTTCTCTTTCGATTGCAGAGGACAGACTAAGTAAGAGTGTATTCAGAGCTCCGATGACGGGATTATTGGCTTCAGTTGATATCAAAGAAGGTGAAACCGTTATTGCTGGTACGACAAATATTGTCGGTTCTGATTTGATGCTTATTGCCGATCCGAGCGCTATTCTTGCTGAACTTCGCGTAGATGAAACGGATATCGCGAATATCAGGCTCGGCCAGAAAGCAGACATATACGCAGCGGCATATGCCGAGGAGCCGTTTACAGGTAAGGTGATCAATATCGGTACCTCAGCCAAAACAGAATTAGGCTCTAACGCACTGTCTTTTAAAGTAAAAGTTTTGTTAAACCATACTACTCGCCACTTGTATGCGGGAATGAGTTGCCGTGCTGAAATTGCTACTTCAATATCCAATCACGCTGTCAAACTGCCAATCGAAGCCATTCACCAGCAAGATAATAAATACTATGTCTGGAAAGTAGATAAAGATAATAAAGTCAGTAAACATTTTGTTACCGTTGGTATTTCCTCCGATATCGAACAAGCCGTTAAATCCGGATTATCAATAAACGATAGAGTGGTTGTAGGCCCGGCCCGGCCTGTCAGTAAATTAAAAGACGGCGACACCATAAAACCTGATGCTGATGATTCATCATCAGATAAGGAAAAAGCATGAGTAGTGTGATCAGTTTAAAGAAAATTTCTAAGCACTATCAAATGGGCAATCAGATTTTTAAGGCTCTGAATAATATTGACCTGGAAATTACTGAAAATGAATACGTCGCCATTATCGGGCCGTCAGGCTCCGGCAAATCTACCTTAATGAACATACTCGGTTGCCTGGATGTTCCTTCTGAGGGTGAATACTACCTGAAAGACAGCTTAGTAAAAAACATGTCCGAGACTGAGCTGGCACACCAAAGAAATAAAAGTGTCGGCTTTATATTCCAAAGTTTCAATTTATTACCCAGAGCCAGTGCATTAGAGAACGTCATGCAGCCTTTGGTCTATCGCTTTATTTCCGCTAAAGAGCGCCGTGAAATGGCAATAGAATCATTAACACGTGTCGGTTTAGGTGACAAAATTCATCACCTGTCTGGTCAGCTATCCGGAGGCCAACGCCAAAGGGTCGCTATTGCCAGAGCCTTAGTGACTAAACCGCATATTTTACTTGGTGATGAGCCGACAGGTAACCTGGACAGTAAAACCACTCAAGACATCATGACCCTGTTTGATGAACTCCATAATGAAGGGCATACCATTATACTCGTCACCCACGAACAAGATATCGCGGATCATTGTGATCGAGTAATTCGTCTGGTTGACGGCAAAGTCGTTGCCGATACCACTAAATCTCAAGAGGAGCGCTTACATGTTTAAATCCGCTCTTGCGATAATGGAGGGTACAAAAGCGGCATTTGCCGCCATTAAAGCTAATGCTATGCGATCTGCACTAACCTGCCTTGGGATTATTATTGGTGTTGCCGCTGTTATTACCGTTGTGGCCGTTATGCAGGGCTTCACCAAACAAATCAATGATCAGCTGGCCGATCTTGCTCCGGACGTAACGACAATTAAGCCATATACGAATCCGAGACTAGAAATGCTGGGCAAGCGAAGTAAGTTAACCTACGAGGACTTTTTAGTACTCAAAAGTAAAATAAAACAAGCTGAGACCATGACAGCTATTATGTACAGCTGGCGTTTTTCCGGTGGCGCGCAATACGGCGCTTATAACCATAATACTCGTGTAGAAGGAACTGAAGAGAATTTTCAGCAAGCTTATCGAATCTTCCCTGAAAAAGGCCGTTTTATACGCTCTGAAGATGATAAAAAGCGCAGACGCGTTGCTTTTATTGGTCCCAGCATCATCGAGAAATTACATTTACCTGAAAATCCGGTGGGTGAATATATCCAACTCGGTAACGAATGGTTTCATATTATCGGAGTAGCTGAAAAACAAGGCACTTTATTAGGTTTTGATCAGGACGATTATATTCGCATTCCGATTAGCACCATGAATGCGTTAGAAGGCAGTAATAAGCATCGAAGTAATGTACAAATCATGTATCGTTTAAAACCAGACGCTGATTCGGAGCAAGTCCGGCAGACCATTACTCGAATTTTACGCCAACAGCACAAGATTACATCCGGCCAAGCTGATGATTTTGAATTTGAAACTTCCGAAAAATCAAAAGAGAACTTCGAGAAATTTACCAATAGCGCGACAGGAATAACAGCAGGTATTGTCGGAATAAGCTTAATTGTCGGCGGAATCGGTGTGATGAACATTATGCTGGTCTCAGTTACCGAACGTACAAGAGTTATCGGTACTCTGAAAGCCCTGGGCGCCACACCGGGTTTCATCATGCTGCAATTTTTGGTAGAAGCGGTTGTATTGTCTTTATTCGGCGGAGCTATCGGTTTAGCTATCGGTTATGGATTATCAGGTTTAATAACAGTGATGATCCCGAGTATGCCCGGAGCCTATATTCCGGCATGGGCAGTTCTGCTTTCATTTGGTTTTACTTCAGCTATCGGGATAATTTTTGGTCTTGCTCCGGCTGTTAAAGCAGCGAGATTGAATCCGATCGACGCGCTACGTTATGAGTAACAACCAATCTGATTATACCGGATAAGGCGGGAACCGCGCTTCGCCTGCCCTTATGTTGTCAGCCGTGGACGTGTGTGCGAGAAAGCGCTGTTCACCGCTTATAAGTGAACCATCTGCATCACCGGATTAACCCGGCACTCTGAATAGGTAGCGGGCTGAAAATGGTGGTTGGTTTTTTCCCTGTAAAGCTCAGATGGTTAAAATTAAAAAAACAAACAGTCAGCCCGCCACCGACTTCTTGAATTCCCGCTTTTAAATCCGATTAATCTAAGCTTGTTAATCCGGTTACGGTTATCTGACTGATAATACCGAATAAGCCTTAAAGGCTGAATTTCGTGCAATCTATCCGGGTACCTGTGCTTTAAAAGTGACGATTAATTTTAATTCATTGAAGTGACAACAAGCATAAACTCTTAACCTTATGGATTCCCCGCAGCTCATAAATCTGATTTTGTTCTCTAACCCCGCAAACCTGCGGTTCTGATTAAGAAGAATTAACAGTTAATACATGGCATTTTACTTATAATTTGTATTCATAAATAAACTCTTGTGTCAATTTCCCCGGAGCTTTCAATATGCTGAGAGAATTTCTTAGCGGCGCGGATGAGTTAGCCCATTTACAATGGACTGAAATCGGCGACGACGTAAAAACAGCGCAGGCAAAAGTCAGAGGCTTTAGCTTTCTTAAACACCTTTACGAAATAAAACTTGATTCCCGAAACCATACCCTGACCGTTAAACGCCTATACAATGATGACGGAAGTAACGCCGGTGAAGAAGTCGGTTTAGGTTTTACGACCGCGGCGGGAAAACACCACAATACCAGTCAATGGATTCTGGCGGTATTATTAACATCATCCGACGCAATTAATGATGAGGAAAAAGGCCGAATTTTAGCCCCGAAACAGCATGACGGTACGCCCTCTGAAGAGCAATCGCGAGTCGCTCAGCATCAGCGGCGATTAATGACTTGGATATCGGATAGAGGTTGTGACGGACAATTACCAAAATTCGGCATAAACAGTCAGGCGGAGCCCGGCAATGACCCCGCCCGTTCAACCAGAGCCCTCAATGTATATACTTCAATGTTAAGAATGTCTCAGGAGCAGACCCTTAATATTTTGATGGGTAAATCCGTTGATTTTAAAGTTGCCATGCTCAGACATCTGTTGTCTCGCCTCCGGTTAAATAGACAAGAAAAGGAAGCGTTTTTTTTATCACTGCTGAATCAGAATGCCGCTGAAATAGAATCCATTTTAAAAGCACTGGCTTTTGATGAGTTAACCCTAACCGGAGGTAATGAGTCAAAGCACTTCAGAGCAGCCGTATTATCTCTTATTGAGGCAAACCCGGCTCAGTTTGCTGAAAAGCTCGGCAACGCGGTCTTTAAACCAGACATGTTAAAGCTCATTATGAGAGCCGTCGCGTCACAAGACACTGCCTCTGAACAAATCAGGCAATTTTATCATTCAGTATGTTCGCCCGCTAAGGCTCAGGCGCGATCTGAAATTGCTGAGGTCGCCTGCGGAGCTAATCAAGGCCGTCTTGCTGATACCATAATTAATATGTTAGGCCATGCGCAAACCGGCGCGGCGCCCGGTGGCCGTTCAGCCTATACACTGTCAGGTGTATCAACAAGGCCTTATGAACCAGGCGTTGACGAAAGCGGTTATGTTGTCGTTGACTTGGATCGGCTCCTGGCCGATGTGACACCAGCGGACTGTGTAAAAAAAATGATTGAGGCGAATTGCGAATTCTCCGCCATTCTGACTCCGGAGCAGTATCCGTGTGTGATTCAATATGCCGAAGAGCTGAACCCGCGGTCACAGCTCAAAGTGATCCTTGATATCATAAAACCCGGTAAGGCACTCACAGACTATCAAAACCAACTGCTAACTCAATTAATCGAGCGTCAAGACCAACCGAACCAAACATTGTGCAACTTATTGTGCGGTGAATCAGACCCCGGCAACATTTGGCAACTTTATTTTTTAAACCATCAGTTAGCGTTGAGAGTATTAAAATCACAAACGACAGCTGTGAAAGTTAAGTGTTTACACGACGTAGTCAGCTCAGAGCGCTATCCGGCTCAAAGCTTTAACCGTATTGTTTCGAACCTTGCCGCATCAGCAGATGAAAACGCCGAGATAAATAAGCAGCTCTGTGTTAACGGCGATAGCGGTAGCTTTATTTTTAATTTGCTGATTCGCTGGCCCGAAGACGCGGCAGAACTCATCAAAACACAAGACGCTCAAACCCAAAGTAAATTATTATGCCGTTTAGCGCTTAAAGAGTACCATGTTAATTCCGCCGCTGCTGATATCATTCGAACATGGTCTGCTGGTTATATGGCTCAGCTGCGTGTTTCTTGTGTGGATCAGATTCTCACGCCGGCTAATCCTCAATTTCATCAGGTTTGTCAAGTGTTAACGGCCGCAAACAGTTTTGACACCCTGGTATCAGAACTCATTGAGCTTACTCCTCAGACTGTAAATACAATACTGGCTAATCTGTTTGCGGATGTGCAGTTTAAATGGTTAAATGTCATTTTAAGGAAGAAGCCGATTACCGTAGAACACCAAAACTGCGTTAGTTGGCTTCTGCAAGAAAACTCACAGCGAATAACGCTTGCCCGCTTATTATTTGACGACGACAATAAGGGCTTAATTCCAATCTTGAGCGAAGTAAATCCGCAGCTCTTCGAAAAAATATTAATCGACCAAGCCGCGGATGTTCAGCTCGCATGGCTTCACCCGGTTTTATCTTCCGCTAAGCGCCTCACTGCCAATGAACAATACTGTATTAAGTCACTGCTCTTCTCTGACAATCAGCGACTAAAAGGTCTTCGGGAAACGTTTTTTAAAGAGATTTCAGAACATAGCTATATAAAAATATCAGACATGAATACTGAGGCGGCTCTGTCACTGCTCATCAGTCAATCAGCAGAGACTCAAATACGATTTCTCAGTCAATCAGTTTCAGACTCCGGGTCGGTCAGTCAAAAATTTAAGCCGGTATTTTGTCGTGTACTGCAGCAAGACTCACAAAAAATAACCCAAGCGATTATGCAATTAACCAATCCTAATTTGTTTATCCGGCGACTTTTCATCAATCAAATTGAAGAAACCGTAACCCTTTTAAAGCATTTACCGGCCTGTCAAATCAGCTCGATTGTTTCAGAACTCATCGATGAGAATATTCTGACGCCGGATAATATTAAAAAAGTTAAGCCGCTGCTAGAACGTTCAGATATAAATCAGGTTTTCCCGGACGATTGCGCCGTTCAAAGAATCGAGAAAATCATCACTCTCGATGTTGAGCTGGCAATTTACGTGCTTAAGACCGTCAAATATGGAATCCGGATAAAAGTTATCCTGGCCTTCCTGCAAAAAGAGGAATTAATTACTAAAGAAATCATAGTGACAGAGCGTGTTATCTCGGGTCGAGATGATTTTAGGTTTAGGGGTCAGGTTGCCGCCGCGCTTAACAACCGGCAAAATGCAACGGTTATTTTTCAAAACATAGTATTCTCCTCGCCCACATTAGCGGTACGACTTTACGCCCGTCAGACGCCTGACAAAATATCAGAACTGATTAGTCAGATATCGCTGAACAACACTTTTACGGATAAAGCTCAAGCTGCCTTAGCTTTCTTTATCGGCAAGATCTTTCATGACGCCGACATTAAGCGGCAAATATTACAAGCCCTCGCGGAATCATCACAAAAATGTAATGTATTCACAACACTTTATTCAGTTCAGAAGCAGCTCATCAGCAGCTCACTCACCGAAATGCCCCCTGAGCAACAATTAAAAGTGATGACAGGCTTACTGACACTGGCTGAAGCCAAATCGAATGAAGCTAACTCGATCTTAAATTTATTATGCGGCTCAGAAAATAAAAACAAATCCGCTTTGATTAAGCTCATCACTGAAACCATCCATGTCAACAGCGGACAGGATCAGCTGTCAACCTTGTCAATGTTAATGACTCTGAAGCCGAACTCATTACTGCCGGACTTAATACAAGAATTTCCCGAGTTTGTTACCAAAATAGCGCCTTGCGTCGACGAAGTTTGTCAAATCTATATTTTAAACGATTTAAAGGACACTAAGCGCCCGCTTTTTGCCAAAGCATTGATAACTATCTGTGATAAAAAAGAAGAAGATGCCGTCGGTTTTATCGATAGTCTTACCCTAAATTTAAGCCCGTCTGATGAGGAAATGACAGAACTTTACTTAAACAATTTTGCCGTTCAAGAAGACGCGAAAGCATTAGTGAAATATTTACCTGTTAGCGTAAGGCGGAGAATATTGCGGGCATCGGCTAAAATTACCCATACACAGTTTTTAGCGTTTTTACAACCTCTGGCAAGCGAGCCACGCCACAAGGAAGATCTGTTAACCGATTGGACACCGGCGATTTCAATCACTATGTGTAAAAAGCTGCTGAGTGAAAATCCTTCTGAAGCCGAGATTCAGCACCTGTCAGAAATAGTATCTGAAGCGCCGACAGACGCTGTATGTGATTGGTTTAAAAAGGCGCTCAGCCATCAGCAGGCCTCAGTGATATTAAAGACCTTAGTAAACATAAACAGGCATGGCAATCAATACATTACTAAAGCGAAAGAGATTGTCGTGATGTTAACCGAAAAGGATATACCATTTGCCGTTAGTGTGGTCATCAACGCTCAATTAACCCCTCAAAATCAAGCCGATATAGTCGTTGATATACCTCCAGAGCCTCGGTTGAAATTTATCAAAGCCGTATCTGATAAAGGATCCCACACAAGAATATCGCCGCAAGATAGATTACTCGCGGCTTGCGTGGTTAAACACGGCGTCAGGCAAACTTTTAATCTCGCAAATCATGATCTGGCGCTACAGCCTGAAAATGACAATCTGGAATTGATGAAAAATAAAATGTATGCCTTATCCAAACAATGCGCCTCTGTTGTCCTTACCAGCACCGACTTATCTCAGCAGGATAAACTTTATATCATCAATCAGAATGTGTTTGATCTTAGTCACATTGCTGACGAACTTTATAAGGTCTGTCAAAACCCGCAACAAGCCGGAATTAATAATGCGGTTGAATTTCTGGCAGCGATAAAAACAGCAACCCTGAAAAATATACTTATCTGCGCGAAAGCCGATCAGTTTTTATGGTTTATCAATCAGCTGACACAGTTCAAATTAAAGGCTCTTTTGTCTGATAATCAGCCACTTGGTCAATTTTGTAAAAAGTTATCTTTTGAAACTGTGTTCAATAAACTTGAATTTACTAATCAAGAGTTAGTCGGGTTCCTCACACGATTAACTGAACAAGACATAGTGTTGTCGCTTGAATGGGTCAATAAGCTTGTATTAAAAACTCCGCCAGATGAACTGACTAAAATATTTACGGCGACAAAACCGCCGCTTGCCGCTGTATTCGTGTCAGCGATGCAGGAAAATGGCAAGTTAGCCTGCATTAAGGCTGGCAAGTCTTTCTCAGAAATCGAAGGGCTATTGAATAAGTCTGAAGTTAAGCCCGGATTACAAATTCTCGTTTATCTCACACTCACCACAGTTCAAAAGTCACAACTGATTGACCGCTTTATCGATGATAATAACGACCGGCTTTTCAAATTTAATCAAGAATTCTTCACTACGGGTGATCCGATTTCATTTCAGAGCTTGATAAAACTTTCGCAGCTAGAACCAGCGACAAATCGAGTCGAGTGGCAAAGGATGATTTATTCAGCAATGATAAAGTCTGAGGAGGCTGAGGCTAAAGCGGAATTCATTATCAGTCTTGAAGACATCTATTTAAGATTTTTTGTGTCTTGTATTGAAGAATGTTTATTAGAGCAGATCAGAAAAGATCTTTACGGCCTTTCGGAGGATAAACTTTGTGGTTGGTTAGCGACGATTTTAAAAGCTGATCTTAGCGATTGCAAGAAGAAGCTGCTCTCAACAGCCAATAAAAAACGGCTGATTAACTACATGATCAGTCATGACAACTGTCAACTGGCACTGAAATTATGGCCGGCTGACACAACAGAATTCGAATTAATCTCACCGGAAAATATGTCTTCAGTTTTAACCCATCTTGGTGAGGTTTCACAAGCGCTCGACTCAACGACTCAAGCTACCGCTGACCATGTCGCGACATCCGCAGCAACGCCAAGCGCCGCATCGGTTCCCCCGGCGACAAATACTTCAGCGTCAGCCGGTCAGCGGGGGAGCTCAGCCGGCATTCCGGTTTCAGCCATTTTATCCACGCCGCCTTCGGCCCCCGCCCCGACTGAAAGCTCAGAGCAAGAAATTACCGCTACACGTATGCCGCGACAAGATGCGGAGCAATCAGCCGGGAGACAACAAACTTCAGCCGCACAAAGACAAACGGCCGCAGAAATTGATCGACCAACGGTATCAATGCGGGAATATGGTGTACCTGAAGCCGCACCTGAGCAAATCCGCCGAAACGGTGACAGAGAAGAAAATCTGAATCGGGTGTTTGACTCAATCAACAATGATAAATTACTGGAACTTATGCGTTTATTTTCTAATGAGCTTTCGATAAACGAGATTGTCAGTGCGTTGAGGCGCTATTTTACAACAAGCGGGATGGCTAAATACAAAAACAGTCATAACCAAAATCTTTTTGATGCCGCGATAGGGATCGTCATCGGGGCACTAGTGGATCCAGACGCGAGGAATAAATTAAAAACTGTGCTTGAAGCCTATTCAGAGTCATTTGCTGATCAAGAAGATATTGAGCTGTTTGAGTCAATAATTACCAAGGTTTCAGATAGAGGTCTCAATTCATTGCATGAGGAGTTAAAAAAGATCCCTTATCAGAAAGTCTTTCAGGCGCCCAGAGCGACAAGATGGACCGCGGATACGCTTGAAGATTACTTTGATGACAATTTTAAACAGTTAACAGAAAAAGCGACGCGGCTGAAAAGGTTAATCCAAAGTGATGTAAGCACGGCGATGACGCATTACTCAGCGCTTACGGTTGAGGATAAGACGTTTATGCTTTCCCGGTTACATCAAGCTGAAATCCGGACAATAGCGGCCGAACTCAAAAAGACTGATGACTTACTGTTAGTATTGAAACTTTTTGCGGAACGGGCGTGCGACTTTAAAGGTAAAGTCAGAGGGGCGCAAGTGCGTCAGCTTAATCAGATAATGAAAGATCTGAATGACCTGCGACTGACTAAAGAGACATGGACACATCGTAAACAGTTAGCTGAACACTATAATGGAATTTTTGAGTCTGCCGAGGTGAATATTTTATTCGGTGAACAACAGGGCGCGGCTCAGCCGGCCCTTAAAAAACCACTTGAACAGACAGCGGAAGTTGAATGCGATTTTGAAGCCGGTACATTCCTGCCGCAAGCAGAACAAGCTATGATTAAAGTACCTAAGGGGTTTACACGCATTAAAATTGACGCCGTAGGTGACTGTTTATTCCGTCTCCTTTTACTTGAAAAATCCAAAGAAAAGAAATACTGCTCAACCGCGTCGGTTCCTACAAGCGAAATCAGACGGCATGTTACTAGTTATTTTGGTAATATCGCTGAAGAAGCGGTTTGTAAAGCCTGCATGAGCGCCCTCAGAGATACAAATGCCCCTTTTGCTGGCTTAGCGGAACATCTATGTAAATTTGCCCTATTCTTTGAATGTAAAGAAGAAGGATTTAATAATGATCCTGTCGCTGAATATATTTTTAAAAATGTAATCGGTAATGATTCATTCAGTTATTATCAAGCTCAGTCAATAGAAAGTCTTTTTGACGGCGTATCACTTGATAGTGATTCAGCAGATAGCATCCGTGTCTTTTCAGAATTTATGGCCGATGCAATAACAGAGCAGATATTAGCAAAATTTGCTATGAGTGAGCGCATTAATTTTATGAAGGACATGAATACGCCGATTTGGGCTAATCATAATACTCATTATGATTTACTGGTACCGAACGATCAGTTATCAGATTATCAATGAACAACCCCGCCGCAAGCAGCGGGGTATAGTTTTATATACACGAAAGAAGGTAGTTCGCCCCAAGGGGCGGGGAATTAAACCCTCAGAGATTAAACAAACTCATGCTTTTGATCATGAAGCGGGAAAATTTAAATCGCGGCCGTTCATGATACAATTTACAAATTGTTTTAAAAATCGTTTTATTATGACTACTATCTGTCCTGCTTTTGTTGAGCATATTTCGGCACAATTACCTGAGCACCTCAGCATTGAAGATTTAATCGAATATTCAAATAAACCGCTTCGGCTGTCTATTCGTGTCAATACATTAAAAATTACCGCGCGAGAATTAATCCCCGTACTCGAAAATAAGGGTTTTCAATTCCGGTCAATTCCATGGTGCGCAGAAGGATTTTGGATCTCAGATGGTCCCGTTGATTCACTCGGTAACTGCGTTGAACACTTACAAGGGTTATTTTATATTCAGGAAGCAAGCTCTATGCTCCCGCCCGTCGCTTTGTTTTCTCAAGAAAATGATTTTGAAATTATTTTAGATATGGCGGCCGCTCCGGGCTCTAAAACAACACAAATTGCAGCAACTATGAAAAATAGCGGCTTGTTAGTAGCCAATGAATACTCATCAAGCCGGGTAAAAATGTTACACGCCAATCTGGTAAGAATGGGAGTGAATAACACGGCTATCACTCATTTCGATGCCGAAGTTTTTGGTGAATATTTATTTGAAGAATTTGACGCGGTTCTTTTAGACGTTCCCTGCGGCGGTGAGGGTACTGTTCGTAAAGACTCTGACGCTTTAAAAAATTGGTCGTTAACCGATATTAAGGCTATAGCGGAGAAACAAAAACAATTAATCTGTTCAGCATTCGAGGCTTTAAAAGTCGGCGGCACTTTAGTCTATTCAACTTGCACGCTCAGCCGAGAAGAAAACCAGGAAGTGTGTCTGCATTTAAAAGAAACATTCGCGGATGCCGTTCAATTTGCACAGTTAAACGATTTATTTAAAGGTTGCGATCAAGCGTTAACAGAAGAGGGGTTCCTGCATGTCTGGCCGCAAATTTTCGATAGTGAAGGCTTCTTCATCGCGAAAATTCTTAAAACCGCTTCTGTGGAACCAGGCAAACCTACTCCCGGGCCGCAAAAAAACTTCCCGTTTCAAACCGCGTCCAAAAAACAGCAGCAGGAGATCAGCAAGTGGCTCATATCGCATTACGGCATCAAACTTCCCCCGGACATGACACTGATGCGTCGTGATAATCAATACTGGCTCTTTCCGCTGAAGTTTGAAAAACTTAAAGGTAAAATGCGCTTTCAAAGAATTGGTTTAAAACTCGCTGAGCAGAAAGGCAAACATATAAAAATCACCCACGAGGCAATTACATCATTAACCAATAACGGGTCACATTGTTTTGATATTACCGCAAGCGATGCCGCTGAGTATTTCAAAGGCAGAGACATTACTATTACAGTCTCTGCCGTTGCTCAGGGAGAAAAGATCGCATGTTTACATAATAATGCCCTCGGGCTTGTAAAACATCTGGGGCACAGATTAAAAAATAATTTACCGCGAGAACTTGTAAGAGATAATGCGGCCGCGAATAATTAACCGGATATATAATTAAATCAATATCTCTGTATTTTTAAAAGCTACAACACGGCTAGCAGTGATGATTTCAGCAGATCCGTGACCGTACAGCGGTTCATCCTTCGGGTGAATTATCGTTATCCTGCTTTTCGGTAAAATTAAAATGAATTAAAACAATTTAAGGCGGTCAACTGAGTTTTTAGGATAAGTACCCGATTATAAGTTTTTCGATATTTTCGGCGCTCAGGTTAAGTGCCCGGCAGGGCGCTCTTGCTCAGTAACACCCGCTGTCTTTCAAGCAAGAGTAACACTGTAGAATGCTTAAGATGGGTGTCAGAAAAATGAAAAAATTTATAGTTAGGTACTTAATGCCCTTTTTTAGATCAAAAAATGACATTTCAGATTGTTCCGGCTATGTATCAATCGTTTTTTGCAGTCGGCCTAATGAAGCGGAAAAGTTCTCTAAATCAACCAATACCCCGGCTAATTTTTGCTCTGACTTGTCGACGTCTTCAAATAGTAACGGATTTTTCGCAGGCGGGATAAACGGAACACTTGCACCGCTTTGCATTAACCAGATTCTTTTAATACGAAAGCAACTGTAAAGCTTACCCCTTAATATAAATATCTCCTTAGATTTATTTGACAGTTTTTTAACGTCTGCCAACCTCGATTTGAACAAAACCAGATTGTCGTTTAGTTCTTTTAAAATTTCCTTAGAATCTTCGAAGTGTTTTTGAATTATATTGTCTTCAAGCAATTTTATTAAAACGTTCAGAACCTTCCCGTAAGAAATAATTATTTCTGACAGTGCTTTAGTGACATCAGGCATATTAAGTACCGCTTGATTAAAATCCTTACCTTGTTTAAATATGGCTTTATCTAATTGAGTTTCAACACTGTTTTTTGAGAAATATTCAGCTAAGGCCATATTATACCTGGTGAATTCAGTTTGATAACCAGCTAGTGTTTTCGCGTGATTTAAGCCTATTACGCAATAACACTGCATCAGGTGAAAGTTCATCTCACTATAGATTTTTGACGCTCTTTCAACTGCGTTAATCATTACAGGCAAAACTTTTACGCCTAACTCGCAAATCGCGAAATCGCCGTACCTTTTTTGTTTTTTATCAGTCCTCCAGAGTAAGAACAGCTTACTTATTTCATCTGATGACTTCTGTTGTTCACATGCCTTCCGGCATTGACGCTCAAACGCTTTGGGATCTAATTTTTTATCAGACCGAAGACCGGCGCGATTATTGTTTTTGACAGAGACAGAACTGTGCGGCAGGCAAGGGATAGCTGAATCAATAGCTGTGATAATAATACACTCATCATTATCTTGTAAATTGGTCTCATCCGTTAAAGGCTGAGCAGATGTACTCTCTGACTTATTTCCTGAAGAAAACTCACAACACCTTGAATCTGTATCTTTTTGATTTTTATCACTATTATTATCATCAGGTTCTTTTTTGATGAAATCTTCTAATTGTTTTTTTAAATTACTTTGGTGCTGTTTCAATGATTCATCTATTGTATTTATGCATAAAATCATAGAGTCAATCTTAGAGCTGATTTGCAATATTTTTTCTTTTGAAACACAATTAACTTTAACAGTTATTTCATCAGCGCATGCCGAGGATTTCTTATCTTCATCTGGTGTTTCTGACGCTTGTATCACTCGCAAAATCTCGGAAAAATATCCGTCCGCAAAACTTTGCTTTAAAGTATGTATAAACCGGACTAAATTCAGATATTCTTTTACTTTATTTTCTGTAAATGTCAATATTGTCTTATAATATTCTTTTTTTGTAAGAACATCATGTTTCTCATCTATAAATGATGACAGTCTCGATAAGAAATCAGTACCGAATTGCTCGGTATCTTTTAATTTTAATTTACATTCCGGATATTTTACGACATTATCAAGTCTTACAATTGTTTGACAAATCTCCACAAGCGGCAATTCTTCGGCTAAACAAAGTACATACAGACTACAAACGCAATAGTCTCTAGCTGAGACACAAATCTCATAACCGGTTCCACTCTCCGTATCTCCCGATTTGGGTTCAGGAATGATATTTTGCTCACAACACACCTCTAATTTAGCGGCTAAAGCTGAAACTCGTGTCGCTAACATATTTTCAACAGTCCTTTTTAAGGTGTTTTTAACTTGAACGCTTGCAAATGACATCTTTTCAAAAACAACCAATATCATTTGACTTAAACTCATAAAAAAATTAAATATCACAAACACATTCGGAAGGAAGGCATCGAAAAAAATAGCTTTCTGTAAAATGGTATCAGAAACCTTATCGCAGCCCGTAAAGAAATTTATGGCTAAATGACAAGACAGTTCTCGGTTGTAAATTAATTCTTTGATATTCTCTTCGAATTTTTTAAGGGCTTTTTTTGATATTTCTTTTGTTCTCAGGTGGAAGTTTTCACTCTTAAGTGTTTCAGTAATTTTGTCTCTGATATCGTCCCTATTATCAAAACAAAAAGAATCAACTCGGCGCCCGGTGTCAATAAGATACATTATGACTTCTAATTCTTTTATTTTTTCAGCTTCGCTTAGTGAATCGAAATAGCCTTCCCAGCATGTTATTCTTTTATCATGAGTAAACAAGTACCCCGCGGCTATATCTTGATATTGGCTTTGAATCTTAATTTGATATTTAATAATTTCATCTTTTTGTTTAGATTTATCAATATAATTTACATATTTCGACATTGTTCTAATATAGTTATAGATTTTTAGTCCTAATGCATCTGATTGATGCTTATAATGATATTCCGGGTCACTCCTTTTTTCGGATAAATCTTCCAATTTATCAGCGCTAACGGGGACACACTCATAACGCTTAGTCTTAAGAGTAAGTGCTAGTTTGTAACTTAAATACGCTTTTCGTTGTTCTGAGGCTGCGGGAGTCGCGTTTTTATTGTCACCGGATTTATTAACACTTGTCCGGCTGATTTCTCTGACTTGGACTTTTTTATTTGCCTTTTTTTTGTTCCTGTTTTTCTTTTTTTTAGCAGGAGCCTCATCCTGCCCGGCCTCGGACGCACGAAACTGTTCTGATAACCGCTGCGGCTCTAAGGTCACAGACTCATGAAAATACTCTGCCGGCGGCTTTGATCCGGTTTTTGAAACAGTGAATGTCTTGCTGTTTAACTCAACAGATTTGACTACCCCGCTTTCTTCCGGCTGCTCAGGGGGGCATTTAATCTCTGACGCCGACTGAAAACCGGCCGAAGCGTCGACTGTTGCGGTATGAGCGCCGTGTGCCATCTTTATTAATCCGCAAAAATTAAAACATGCTTAACACAGTAATGATAAAAAGCATCAATTTCAATCTGAAATAAAAAAGGTTAACGAAAATTAATGTTAATTTTTTGGGCAATTTATTTTAACTGTTCTAGTCTTAGTATTAATGAATTTGATCGCTGATGATTTTTCTGTATTTTTAAAAATTGTTAGTGAGTTACCGAGTAGCGCACGGCTCGAAAGAGCCATTTCCCAACGCCCAATTCAATTCTTGAACTGGGCCTTTTTTTTGTTCAGATTTTTCAACCTGAGTAACCTTAATTTAAACTATTTCAAACGCCGGGCGGTTTTAAACAGGTTAAAGAAATTCTCACCCGTGTATTCAATCAGATCCTGATACTTCTCACCACGCAGTTTTGCGACAAACTCCGCGACGTCACGCACAAACGCCGGCTGGTTTTCCTTACCGCGATGAGGAACCGGCGCTAAATAAGGTGAATCGGTTTCTACCATTAAACGATCTTTAGGCACTTTTCGGATAACGCTTCTTAACTGCCCCGCGTTTTTAAAGGTGACGATACCCGAAACTGAAATATAAAACCCCAGTTCAATGGCCGCTTTCGCCATTTCCCAGTTTTCAGTAAAGCAATGTAACACGCCGCCGACCTTGTCAGCATTACCGTTTTTCAGTATTGCTATCGTATCTTCTCTGGCGTCACGGGTATGAACGATCAGAGGCTTATCCGCTTGCAGTGATAATGCGATTTGACGCTCAAAACATTGCTGTTGTAATGCTTTTGTTTCCGGTGAGTAGAAATAATCAAGCCCCGTCTCACCAACGGCGATAACACGCTCATGTTTAGCGGCGGCTAATAATGCGCTGTCATTAAGGCCGGATTCCACATCTAACGGATGAACACCTGCCGATAAGAATACCTGCGCAAACGCGGCCACTTTTTCCCGCATTAAATTAAATTCCCGCTGGCGTACGTTTACGCAAAGCATATATTCAACGCCGTTTTGTGTAGCGGCGTCGACTATTTTACTTAAACTGTGATGATCAGACGCAGCTTTTAAACGGTCTAAATGGCAGTGTGAATCAATTAACATGAATAAACGCTGAATTAGTTAAAATGGTGGCAAAGGATAACTGTCTACATGGTGCAGGTCAAATCATCAGAGTCTAGTTCGCCGGCCAGTAACTTCTCGATTCTCCGGCGATGCAGCCGCTCGTCTGATCCAATCTTAACCCCGACTCCGACGGGACGGCCGCCGGACGCGCCGGCAGGATTACTCCATACCACTTTGCCGGCAAACTGATAAAAATTATTATCTTCCGGCAATTGGTATTGTACGAGCATTTCCTCGCCCAGATTAACGGGTCTGGACATATTGACAAAGAGTCCTGCCGGGGAAATAAAAGGCATGTAGGCGCGATAAAGCTGATGCAGGTTATCAAATCGAATCGAGACTCTTTCCATATCGCACCTCGCCGGCCGAGGTGAAACGCCTCAGCTTAATGGTTAGTCAGGTGTCGGTATTTCAGCATGATTTGCTGGCATAACCCCGGCGCGTTTATATTACTCATCAAAGACAGCTTTTGCCTGATCGTCATTACCTCAGCGGATAATTTTATGACGTTCGCTTGCAGTAACGGGTCTGCATACCTTTTCAGGATGACAAACTGTCTGAGCACCAGGTACAAAACATCTAAAACATCGACAATGTCTTTTTCGTCAATATCTAAAAAGCTAGTACACAGATGTCCGTCCAGCAAACTTTGGTTCCAGTCATTTCGGTAACTCAGCAAAGTCTGATAACGCTGAGATTCAATGCTCTCAATAAGGTTTAACGGTCCGCCGACCAGAGGAATTGCCCAGGTTGTGTCTCCGGTGACACTTGAATACTGTCGCAGCCAGGTGTTAATTTCTTCTTTAGACGGAAGATTTACCGCGATTTTTTGACAACGACTGCTGATTGTCGCCGTTAATAAACCCGGCGCGGAAGTCTGCAACAATAACAGAGTGTCTTTACCCGGCTCTTCCAGCGTTTTCAAAAGTGCGTTAGCTGCGGCGACATTCATTTTTTCAGCGTCGGGAATGATAGCGACTCTTCTGCCGCCTTGCTGGGCGGTATTTGCCAGTGAAGAGCACAATTGACGAATTTGATCGACTTTAATCTGCTGTCCGTCAGGTTTGAGAATATGTAAATCCGGATGCGTCTGAGCGTTAACGAGCTGACACGAATGACAGAAGCCGCAGGGTTCCGCCTCCGTCACTTTTCCGCATAGCGCCAGACTGGCAAATTGATGTAATAGCACATCAGCGCCGTAGCCGCGCTCAATCCCCAGCAACTGCGCATGGGGCATAGAATCATGGCTAAGTTGCCGTGAAAATATTGATTTCGCCGCCTGTAACCAGGGTAATTGGTTTAGTTCAACCATGGCATCGCCTTTAGCACGCTGATAATATCCTTGTGAACTTCGTTTATATTCTGGCTGGCGTCAATAACATGAACACTGTCATCTTCAGCGGCGATTCGCAGATATCGGGCGCGAGCTCTCTCAAAAAAGTCGATTTTTTGCTGCTCAATTCTATCTAACTCACCTCGATTTGCCGCGCGTTGTAAACCGATTCTCGGATCAATGTCCAGATACAAGGTTAAATCCGGTTTGAAATCTTTTAATGTCGCGTCACTGATAACATTCACCAGCTCAGTCAGACCTCGTCCTCCGCCTTGGTAAGCCAGGGAAGAAAGGTTATGTCTGTCACCTAAAACACACTGACCGCTGTTTAAAGCCGGTTTGATGACATTAGCCACCAACTGAGCTCTGGCCGCGTAAATCAACAGGCATTCAGCTTCATCGCATAACGGATCGGTTTTATCCGCGGCTTTGACAAGCTCACGCATTTTTTCCGCGAGCGGCGTACCGCCAGGCTCTCTGGTACAAACCATTTCGCACCCGGTATGCTTTGCAATATAGTCACGAACTAAGTTAATCGCGCTTGATTTACCGGCGCCTTCCAGCCCTTCGATGACAATGAACTTGCCTTGAACTCCACTCATTTTTTACTTCTCTGATATTTGTTTACGGCGAGATTATGCTCTCTCAATGTCATCGAAAAAATATGACTACCATCGTTTTTAGAAACGAAATACAAATAACCGACATCAGCGGGATGAGCGGCCGCCTCAAGTGAAGCCAGACTGGGAGCCGCGATGGGTGTCGGTGGTAAGCCTTTAATTCGATAGGTATTAAAAGGCGTCTTTTCCCTTAAGTCTTTCTTGGTAATGTTACCCTGATAACGATCTCCCATACCATAAATTACCGTCGGATCCGTTTGTAATCTCATGCGTTTTTTCAGGCGGTTATTAAAAACCGCGGAAATCAGGCGCCGCTCTTCAGGCTTCGCCGTTTCTTTTTCGATGATCGAAGCCAGAATCAGCAGCTGGTATGGTGAAACAACGGCAATGTCTTTATTCCGCCGTCCCCATACCCGGTCGAGTTCCTGGTTCATTCGCTGATAACTTTGCTCTAATATCGCTGAGACTCTCGTCGCTGAGGTATAATGATAGGTATCGGGAAAAAACTTGCCTTCGGGTAGTTGTGAATCATCACCGTTTTGTTTTAAAACCTGATTGAATACGCCGTCAGGTAAAATTAAACGCGGTGCTTTTTTTATTTCTTGTTTCCACTCTTTAATTGTTTTACCTTCAACCAGTGTTAAGGAAAACTCTTTAACGTCACCTTGATGCAGTTTTTCAATCAGATCCAGCGGCGTATCACCGACCGAAAGCTGGTATACGCCTTGCCGGATACTTTTCAACTGAGGATTTATTTTTACGAAAAGCTTAATCTTCCAGATATTCGAAAGCACGCCCTGCCTTTCTAATTTGCGCAAGGTACCGTTAAGTGACGCACCGGACTCAACCCAAAGTTCACGGTCATTTTTAAGATTAAGAGGCGAGCTGATATATTGCTCAATCGTGTGGCTGAGATAAAAGCCGCCGGCGGCCATCGCGAGCGCGAACGTTAAAATGAACTTAAGAAGCGGCTTCCTCATAGTGAAACTCCCAAAGCCAGGTTTAATGCCTCAGTCAGATGCCAGTTATCAAACGATATAGCGTCAACCTGAGTCACATTAATCGCGCCCGTTAAGCTATTGGTCATCAAAATATGTTTAATGTGTTCCAGCTCTTTAACGCCGATATCTTTTACTTCGACATTAAAGCCGAATTCAAGCAACTGATAAATTACTTGTTCTCGCATTACACCGGCTACTCCGCATCGCGATATTGACGGAGTCATCCAAATACCATCTTTAAAAAAGAACAGATTCGCCATTGAAGCTTCGATAACATGATTGCCGGAATCAACCACCAGCCAGTCATCAAAACCATCCGCCGGAGAATAAGACTTAATCAGCACCTGTTCTAAACGATTAAGGTGTTTTAAACCCGCGAGACGCGGTTGACCCGCCAGCTCAATTTCAGACTTTAACAGCCGTACGCCGGTCTGCCGTAATTTTTGATAATGCCCTGGAATATCGAACAGGGAAATTACCGTCGTAATATCACCGCAATCAACCGGAGAATAGCCGCGCCCGCCCGCTCCCCGGGAAATAAGCAGCTTAATACCTTTACCGGAATTGGCCCGGGCAATATCGTCAAGCAGTAATATTTGTTCTTTCGGCAGTTGCCAGTAATCTTGCCGGCCGCGGATATTAAGACGGTAAACCGCTTGTTGTATACGAGATAAATGCGAATCAAAAAAGCGAATGGTTCCGTCAGAATTAACCCGCATAGTTAAAAAGAGGCCGTCACCGTAGTTTAAGCCTCTGTCATTGGCTTGTATCAGCTTTCCTTGCTGACCGTTAACCCATACATTGTCCATATCCGGAGTATTTAGTCCTGACTGATTCGACTGGCAACCGCTTCCTGCTGATCCTTATATTTAGCGTTTTTACGCTTGTTATAAGGTTTAGCGACTGGTGCCGATAAACGCTCAAAGTTCAGAGCGCCGATTTTCATTTTCGGGCGTAACGCTAACGGCAGCTTACCACTGTTATAAAATTCTAAAACAATTTTGCCCTGCCAGCCCGGATCAATCCGGTGCGCGGTGACATGAACCATTAAGCCTAAACGAGCAAGTGACGACCGGCCGTCTAACCAGCCGACTATGTCCGCCGGCAGAGTGACACTCTCATAGGTGACAGCTAACGCCAATTCTCCCGGGTGAAGAAAAAACGCCTCACCGTCAGGAATATCAATTTGTTCGCTCATCACTCTGTCCAGAGCGGCTTGAACGTCAGCACTCGGGCCGCTTAAGTCAATGTACGGAGCGGTATGATCCTTAAATACTCTGAATTGACTGCCTAACCGAACATCAATACTAACGCCGCTGACGGCATCCTCGTCCGGACGGGGCGTCATAACAATTTCGCCTTTGTCTAAACTACGGGTAATTTCAATATCGGTTAAACGCATTTTTAGTGACGCTCCTTTGCATTTTGGCAGGCGGGGTTAGCCTAACAAGTGTTGAATTCTGGCTTTCAGCATGTCCGTGGCGATACGGTTTTTGCCGCCGCGCGGAACAATAATATCAGCATATTGCTTAGAAGGTTCAATAAACTGCAGAAACATCGGGCGAACAGTCTTTTTGTACTGCGAAATAACCGACTCCATTGTGCGGTGACGCTCTTCAACGTCACGCTGTAAACGACGCAAAAAACAGATATCAAGTGGTGTATCCATAAATACGCTCGCGTCAAACAATTCACGAAGTTTAGGATCAGTTAATAATAAAATACCTTCGAGAATAATCACTTTCTTCGGCGTTACTGTCTTGGTCTCAGAAGTACGCGTGTGCTCGGTATAACTATACTGAGGAACCTCAATCGTTTCACCCGATTTTAATTTCAAAAGATCCTCGCGTAAACGCCGGTGATCCATTGACTTAGGGTGGTCATAATTGGTTTTTACACGCTCCTGCATCGTCATATGACTTTGATCATGATAGTAAGCATCTTCATTAATTACGGCAATCTGATCGGTTCCTAAATCACGACGGAGCTCTTCGAAAATCGTCCGCGCGATTAAACTTTTACCCGAAGCCGACGCACCTGTAATCGCGATGATGACACACTGCTGAGAATTCATTATTTTGAACCTGTTTTTTAAAATTATTCATCAGAAATACTGATTGATACTGA
Source organism: Parashewanella sp. (assembly GCA_965200795.1). Taxonomy (GTDB): domain Bacteria; phylum Pseudomonadota; class Gammaproteobacteria; order Enterobacterales; family Shewanellaceae; genus Parashewanella. Next base: position 11,088 of record CBDAVB010000014.1, on the reverse strand, counting down.
ATCAGTTACCTTAGCGTCTGCGGATTCGGCGATCCGTTTCGCGATATCCGTATATAACCTGGTAATTTCAGCATCCGGGGTTGCCGCCACTGATGGCTTGCCTGAATCCATGGCCTCACGTATTTCAACGTTTAGCGGCAGCGCTCCTAAAAACGGCACTCGGTATTTTTCCGCGGTTTTCTTACCGCCGCCGACACCAAAAATATGTTCTTTATGGTTACAGTTACTGCAAATATGAAAACTCATATTTTCAACAATACCTAAAATCGGCACGTTAACTTTTTCAAACATATTGATGCCCTTGCGAGCATCGGATAATGCGATATCCTGAGGAGTTGTAACGATGACGGCACCTGACAAAGGCACTTTTTGTGAAAGCGTAAGCTGAATATCACCGGTGCCGGGCGGTAAGTCGACAAAGAGGTAATCTAACTCAGGCCACAGGGTTTCATTTATCAGCTGAGATAATGCGCCCGCCGCCATAGGGCCGCGCCATACAGCGGCGTCGTCACTGTTAATTAAAAAACCGATAGATTGCGCGCTGATATTGTACGCCTCGGCGGCTGTCATTTGCTTTTCACCAACGGCTTGCGGCTTAAAATTTTCCAAACCAAGCATAAGCGGAATTGACGGTCCGTAAATATCGGCGTCTAAAATCCCTGCTTTGTAACCTAATTTAGCCATAGCTAAAGCAAGGTTTACAGATGTGGTAGATTTGCCTACACCGCCTTTACCTGAGGCAACAGCAATGACATTTTTAACGCCGGATAATGCTGAGAATTGAGTTGAGCCTGGATTATTCATAGACAATAAAATCGAACAAACAACATATTAACCAAAAGTTGCGCTGATTGTACCAGATATTCAACTGAACTTAATGACTTTAAGTGTTTGTTGGTTATTTTTTAACGGGCTGAACCGAAGCTTACAAGTTTACAGTTAACCGAAAGTTTTTTTACAGGAATGCTATGTTTCAAGTTCTATTCGACGTTTAAACTTCATTATGCTAAAACTACAACATATATCTTTTCAGGTTTTATTATTGGTGACTTCTGTTTTTTCTCATCTGGCGTCTGCGTCTCCAAACGTAAATGAAATCCAATCACTGCGAATTCAGAGCCCTTCTTTTTTAAATATAATTCAACAAAATGACAAAAAACTTTTAGCCGTAACGAGCTTCACGGTTCATATAGCCGGAGCCGATGAACACCACATTGGCTTTATAGATGGCGTCGGTGATATTGCTGGCGGTCTTCAGGAACGAATTATTGATACAACCATAAAGTGGCCGAATGAGGTTACCTATGTCCCTGAAGCCTTATTCGGACAAGAAGGCGTTTTAGTCGCAAACGGCTTTTTTGATGTTATCCCCTTCAAAAACAACAGTACCGGCGCCGTTTCCTTTATAGATTACGCTACGGATAATGTTCATAAATTAACCGCTGACAAAAAAGGTTTTTATTACCATAACGCCAGGTGGGCAGACTTATACGGTGACGGTAATTACGGGGTTATCACCGCAAGGACAAACAGCACACCGCTTAATCACAGAACGAGTGAGCTGGTTTACTTAACCCCGAATAAAAATGCCCCCGCGTCATACCCCTGGCATGAACAAGTTTTATACTCCGGAGGCCCTGATACCGCATTTACTCTGGCTGACTTTGACCATGACGGTGTTAAAGAAATTTATGCCGCTGAGTTTTTTAATCAAGCTTTGAGTGTGACTTACTTCAAAGGCGGAAAATGGACAAGAAGGATTATTGATGACCAAATCGGTCCCGTTTTCAATATTGAAGCAGCTAATTTAGCGGGCAAAGATAAACCGGCTTTACTGGTAACAAATCACACTCATGATCAACTGCTTTCAGGTGTATTTGCTTACGAAGTCCCCGGCGACATCAGTAACGATACCTTTAAGAAGCATATTCTATGGCAAGGCATAAAAACCATTAAGTGGGGACCGGGTCAAGCCGCCCCCGGTAAAGCATCAGCATTCTATCTGACGCCCGATCATAACGGAAAGCCGTCTGTTCTTGTTGACGGCGATGGCGCGGAATCGGTAACGATTCTTACTCCGAAAAGCTCAAACTCTGATGACTGGTCGTATGAAGCCGAAGAAATCTTCAGATCCGCCGACAATAGCATAATAGGCCAGTCAGCAATATTAAACGCGACAGCCGATCACCCGGCTTTGTTTTTTACGCCTGAATACGGAAACAACCGAGTTCATGTGTTTGAGGCAGAAAAATAGATCATTTCAAATAAAATCGTGTTATTTGCTCGAATGGAGTAATGAAAAATTACCGTCTATCAGTTACTATGCGTCATCATCTTTCGGGCAATTAACGATTTCAGATAAAATGGCAGAAAAAAAACGCAAAATTCTCGCAACTTACGCTCTTCCTTATGCCAATGGTTCGATCCATTTAGGGCATATGTTAGGTTTTATTAAAACTGATATTTGGTCAAGATATCAAAAACTTCGCGGCAATGAGTGTCACTTTGTTTGCGCTGATGACGCTCACGGCACCCCAATTATGCTGTCCGCGCAAAAAATGAAAATAAAGCCGGAAGAAATGATTACTCAGGTTCAAGAAGAACATGAACGAGATTTTGCTGATTTTCGTATCGGTTTCGATAATTATCACTCGACTCACAGCAATGAAAACCGTGAGCTCGCAAGCGATATTTACCTGAAACTGAAAAAAAACGGTTACATAAAAACCCGGACTATTTCTCAGCTTTTCGACCCTGAAAAGTCAATGTTCCTGCCAGACAGATTTGTAAAAGGCACATGCCCTAAATGTAAATCTGAAGATCAATACGGTGATAACTGCGATGCTTGCGGGGCGACTTACAGCCCTACGGATTTGTTAAATCCGAAATCCGCGGTTTCCGGAGCCACACCTGTCATGAAGGATTCTGAGCATTTTTTCTTTGATCTGCCCGCGTTCGAAGGCATGCTGAAAGAGTGGACTCAATCCGGCTCTGTGCAGCAAGAAATGGCCAATAAACTGAATGAGTGGTTTGAGCAAGGTCTGCAACAGTGGGATATCAGCCGTGACAAACCTTATTTTGGTTTTGAAATTCCCGAAGCCGAAGGCAAATACTTCTATGTATGGTTAGACGCGCCGATCGGCTACATGGGTTCATTCAAAAACCTGTGTGACAAACGTGATGACCTTAACTTTGATGAGTTCTGGTCAAAGGATTCCGCCGCGGAGGTTTACCATTTTATCGGTAAAGATATCATGTACTTTCACAGCCTGTTCTGGCCCGCGATGCTCAACGGCTCCGGATACCGTGAACCGACTAATGTTTACACTCACGGCTTCGTGACAGTGAACGGCGCTAAGATGTCTAAATCTAAGGGTACTTTCATTAAAGCCCGTACCTACCTGGAGCATTTAGATCCGGAATACCTGCGTTATTACTATGCCGCTAAACTGAGCAGCCGTATTGACGACCTTGATTTAAACCTGGAAGACTTTGCACAGCGTGTTAACTCTGATCTTGTGGGTAAACTGGTTAACCTTGCCTCAAGAACCGCCGGTTTTATCAAAAAGCGTTTCGGCGGCAAATTAGCCGCATTAGAAGACAGAACTTTGATTGAGCGGTTCCTTGCTAAGAAACACCTTATCGCCGAGTGTTATGAAACTCGTGAATTCGGTAAAGCGATGCGCGAAATCATGGCGCTCGCCGATATCGCTAACGCATACGTTGCTGAAATGGAACCCTGGAAGTCAGTTAAAGCCGAAGAGACAATAGAACAAACTCATCAGGTTTGTAGTAATGCTCTTAACTTGTTCAGAATTCTGGTTACTTACCTAAAACCTGTATTACCGCGTTTGTCCGCTGATGTCCAAGCCTTCCTGAATACTGAGTTAACCTGGGAAAACTTAGACACGGATTACAGCAACCACGAAATCAATGCGTTTAACGCCATGATGCAACGCGTTGATATGGAGAAAGTAAAGGCTATGGTTGATGCTTCAAAAGAAAATTTCGAAGCGGCTTCTGAGCCTGTTGAGGAAAAAGCGGCAGATCCGCTGACTGAAGACCCGATCAGTGACACTATCGAATTCAGTGATTTCGCTAAGTTAGATTTACGTATTGCGCGAATCGTGAGAGCGGAGCACGTAGAGGGCGCGGATAAACTGCTTAAATTCCAGTTAGACTTAGGCGGTGAAACTAAGCAGGTATTCGCGGGGATTAAATCCGCTTATCAACCAGAAGATTTAGAGGGTAAATTGACTGTGATGGTGGCTAACTTAGCCCCGCGTAAGATGCGTTTCGGCATTTCTGAAGGTATGGTTTTAGCCGCGGGTCCCGGTGGCAGGGATTTATGGATTCTTGAGCCTCACGAGGGTGCGCAACCCGGAATGAGAGTTAAATAACTTTTCTTTCAAAGCGGTCAGAGCTGTCCCGGAATAACTTCCCGATTTGTCTCCGCTTAACATTTGCCAGTAGCAAGGCACGAGCAATGAAGTTTAATCACTCTAAACCGAGTAACGATGAAATGGTGTCTGTCGGTAATGACTACACCACGCTTTCTCCGCCTTGTATAAGCCGAAAATAAACGACAGCAAAACAGGCAAGTTATTCCGGGGCGCGCTTCTTAAAAAGCTATTGTAATTTTGCAGCGGCTTTTAATGTTTCCGCAAAATTATATTAATCAAAATATAACAACCGCTTACTTCAAAAGATAGTCATGTAGCGGTATTATCGACCAGAAATTTTTATAAATTATCTTATAATTTACTGGCGAATGTTTGTTTTTTTGCTTGAATTAATAAAACAATATCAACGAAGAAAAGGAATTCTTTGTGCGCTTTCAGTATCAAGTCGATCAAGACACAGTAGAACTAAAAGCAAGTAACTGGTTCGGCCTGGAAGAACTGTTTTTAAATGGTCAACCTGTAAAACGAACCTATAACTTTTCACCGTTTAGTGATCACAGTATCAGGCTTTCAAACGGCCATAACTGCCGGTTTCAACTTTTTGTCGACCCAAGTAATAATGAGGTTGTATGTCGAGTTTACAAAAAAGATAAGTTATTAGCCCGGCTTACGCACCATAAGCGAACACAAAACACCGCTCACAACATCATTAACGGTGTTTTGATTGTTATCGGCATAATCAGCTTAGCCCTGTTTACCCTTTGACTGTCAGGCGTATTCAAACCTTGCTGTGAAATGGCGAAGAATCTCAGGTTCATACTCAAAAGTTAAGCCCTTAATTGATTCTCCGCGCTTGTATACTTCTATCAAAGCATCGGCAATATAATCCATATGATCGTTTGTATAAACCCGCCTTGGAATGGTTAGCCTTAGTAATTCAAATGGTGAATCCTTCTGAATACCTGTTTCAGGGTTACGCCCTAACAGCAACGAACCGATTTCTACCCCTCTGATTCCGGCCTCTAAATACAATTCATTCGCTAAGGCATGCGCGGGAAATTGTTCAGCGGGTATATGAGATAAAAACTTTTTAGCGTCGACAAAAACCGCATGCCCACCTGTCGGATATTGAATCGGTATGCCGGCTTCATGCAAACGCTCGCCAAGATAGGCTACCTGGCTGATTCTGTAGTTCAGCATGTCTTCATTGGAGCATTCTTGTAACCCGACGGCTAATGCTTCCATATCTCGCCCGGCTAAACCACCGTAGGTAACAAAACCCTCCATCGGCACGCAACGACTCTGGCAGGCTTGAAACAATGCTTCATCCTCTTTAATACAAAGTAAACCACCAATATTAACCATTGGATCCTTTTTGGCGGAGAGCGTGAGCATATCTCCGTATCGATACATTTCTTCTATAATAGACGCCACGGATCTATCCTGATATCCGTCCTCCCTTTGTTTGATAAACCAGGCATTTTCACAAAAACGCGCGGAATCAAATACAACGGGGATTTTATGCTTGTGCGCAATCTCTGAAACAGCTTTGATATTCTCCATCGAGACCGGCTGTCCGCCCGAGCTGTTACAAGTAACGGTAATGATTATCGCCGCAACATTTTCAGCGCCATTCACATCGATTTGCTTACTCAATTCCTCAAGATCAAAATTCCCTTTCCAGGGATAATAGGTTTGTGTATCCAATGCTTCTTTAGTCAGAGTATTGATTGCTTTCGCATCATTAAGCTCAACATGCGCCGCTGTGGTATCAAAGTGATAATTTGAGAGAAAAACAGGTTTATCGCTGTTGCATTTTTCGATTAAACACGGAAACAATACCTGCTCAGCGCCCCGCCCCTGATGAACGGGAATCACATACTGATAGCCAAACAAGCGTTCAGCTTCTTTCTTAAGATTAAAGAAGTTACGGCTGCCCGCGTAGGATTCATCTCCCATCATTAAACCGGCCCACTGCCTGTCGCTCATGGCGCCTGTGCCGGAGTCAGTCAGCAGATCGATATATACGTCTTCACTCTTCAGTAAAAACGGGTTATTCCCCGCTTCGGCGAGTGCTGTTTCTCTGTCGTCAAGCGTTGTCATCTTTATCGGTTCAACCATTTTTATCCGAAACGGCTCAGGAATGCGTTTCATTATAACTACCTCTAAAATTAAAATTATGTATCGTTTTCAGACAACGAAACGAGTCTTCAGAAATGAAGTGAGGAAGCGGCGATTTGATGATCTTTTGTGAACCACTGATAACTGAAGTTAAATACCGGAGCAATTTTCATCAGAAAATAACCCCGAAACTTATGCTTTGAGTTTATTGAGAATTTTGAACAAGGCATTTTTTTCTTCATCACTCAAGTCAGATAAAAATGATGCATAAATGCGTTCGATATCTTTGCTGACGTCGGTTTCTAAGGCTTTTGCGTCATCCGTCAGAAAGACTTGAAATGCTCTTCTGTTATCCGCTTCTTGTTTACGGATAATCAAGCCTAAATCCTGGAGCTGATCCAACATTCTCGTCATTGAATAGTTCGCCACGCCGCAAGTTACCGAAAGAACCGTTTGAGTTACGCCTTCTTGCTCCCAAAGGCAAAACAGAACATAAGCCAGCTTTGAATCAATGCGATACTTTTTTAGCTGATTATCAATTTCTTTTTTTATTGAAGCACTTAAGTTAAAAAACAGCGCTCCGAGATTGTATTGCTTTTCCATACAGCACATCACCGACCAATCCTTGTATTATTTACCATATCTGAATCAAAACTGTTTGCAAGTTTAAATCAGAAATTCATTGATATATCTATAATAGCTGGCCCGGTTGAAACTTGCCGTTAAACCACGTTCTATTTGACAACAGATTTTGTCATCGCTGACACTCAATTGTTCAATTGAATCTATAACACACACAGTTTCCAGACTTGAAATGAGCTGAACCTTCCCGTCATTTAAAAGCCGGTAATCAACGATTTTGACCGGCTCTTTTTCCACATTAACTTTGACTTTTTCCGCTGGTGTTATCAGAAAATGCTCATCATTTTCATAATGGAGAATAGAGAAAAATAATCGGGCAAACTTAGTCGGTAAAGGCGAGCTTTGATAAAACCAGCGACCTTCGGCGTCTATATCAAACAGGGCGTTATCACCGCATAAATCCCGGCGTAAATCAAAATCTTTAAAGACAGACTCAGGACTGCGCTCGCTCATTATGTCACCTTAATATTTCCGACAACACTTCAATCGGGTGCCGGCTTCTGAAACCCGCGAAACGTTTAACCTGGCTGCGGCATGAAAAACCCGTCACTAAAATGTTTTTCTGATCATGTGATTCTATGGGCTGTTTCCAGGAAATATCGAACAGTTTTTTACTGCGACCAATATTTTTAATCTCATGCCCGTAAGTTCCGGCCATTCCGCAGCAGCCGGCACCAGCCAGTTTCAGTGAAAGACCAAAATCAGAGAATATCCGCTGCCACTCTTTACCCGAATTCGGACAAGCCGTTGATTCAGTGCAATGATTGAGCAGCATATATTCAGACTCGTCCGTTTTATTTAAGTTTTGCGGCTTATCGATATCCGCCAGCCATTCATTAACCAGCATAACATTGAAGTTACCGCATTGCTGCCTGAGGATTTCTTTGTATTCATCCCGGTAACAAAGAACCATAGCGGGATCTAGCCCGATCATCGGAATATTCAGCTCATGAATCTGGTTTAGAAAATCCGCGCTGTCTTTAGCCGTTTTAGCGAAACGGCTTAAAAAGCCTTTAATATGTATAGGCTTACCGTTCGGTTTATAGGGTAACAGGATTGGTTCAAAGCCGAGTTTTTTAACGAACTTAATCAGTTTGAATACCAATTGCGCGTCGTAATAACTATTGAAAGGATCTTGCACAATCGCGACCAATCGCTGGCGTTCACTTTCCGGAATAGCGTGCAAACTCTCAAGTGTATAGCTTACCGCTTGATGCCCCTTTAAGCTCTGTTTTAACGTCGGTACCGATAACGGCGGCGCGTCAATATAACCTAAGCTCTTTTCTATCAGCCACCGGCTGAAGCCGTTTTGAGAAAGCGTATTAATCAGGCGCGGCATAGCGGCCATCACAGGTAAGCTTTGCTCTATACCTGCCACCAGATAGTCAGTGGCCGGACGCATATAGCGCTTATAGTACACATCAAAAAATTGCGCTCTGAATTTCGGAACATCAACCTTTACCGGGCACTGGCTCGAACACGCTTTACAAGCTAAACAGCCCTGCATTGACTCCATCACTTCCCCGGAGAAATCGTACGCTTGCGAAAAACTGTTTTTGATGCGGGAAAATAGGCTTCCGCCTTTTGATTTTACTAACTCATTAATGTCGACTTTATTTTCTTCAAGCAGACGCAACCATTCTCGCATCACGCTGGTACGACCTTTAGGAGACTGGATGCGATCGCCTGTGACTTTAAATGACGGGCACATCGGAGAATCAGAGGCGTAGTTAAAACAAAGACCATTGCCGTTACAATTCATCACATCAGGAAAGTCTTGCCGGACATTGACGGGAATTTGTCTGTCAAAAGTCCCTCGTTTCCGGCTGTCCACGTTATAGATCAGGGCTTGGGCATCCGGCGCGAACAGTTTACCCGGATTTAAACGGTTATCCGGGTCAAACAAGCCTTTAATTTTACATTGAAGCTGATAAAGCTCTTTGCCGAAAACATCCGGCGCATACTCACCGCGAACCCCTTTTCCGTGCTCGCCCCACATGAGCCCGCCATATTTGCGCGTAAGCGCATTCACTTTATCCGAAATCACACGTAATAGTTTTTCGTCATCGGGATCACACATATCAAGCGCCGGGCGAACGTGCAGAACCCCGGCGTCGACGTGACCGAACATACCGTATTGCAGATTGTAACTATCCAGCAGTGAACGATATTCCATGATGAAATCGGCCAGACGCTCAGGTGAAACCGCGGTATCCTCAGCAAAAGCATGGGGCTTGCGGTTTCCTTTTGTCGCGCCGAGAAGACCCACAGCCTTTTTACGCATCGCATAAACCTTTCCGATACTGGTCGGGTCACCGGTAAATTGATAACCTATTAAACCGGTCTGGTTATTTGCTATTTGCTGATCGAGCATCGAGTTAAGCTGATTAAACTTTCTCCGAACCTCATCCTCAGTTCCCGCGAACTCAACCATGTTGAGGCCATCAATAATTTTATCCGCCACATCACAAATAAGCTCAGAAACCGAGTGCCAGATAATATCCTCTTTAGCAAGGTTTAAAACTTTAGAGTCGATGGTTTCCACTACCGTAGCTTGGGCGGCAACTAAAGCCGGAGCGTGTCTTAAAGCCGACTCAAAAGAATCATATTTGATATTCACCAGCAAGCGTTTTTCCGGAACCGGCGTAAGGTTGAGTTTTGCCTCAGTAATAACTGACAGCGTTCCTTCTGAGCCGGTTAAGATCCTGGTCAAGTCAAATTGCGTTAACTCGTCATTCCATAAATGCTTGAGATCATAGCCGGTTAAAAAACGGTTAAGCTCAGGAAAACGTTCGAGAATAAGTGACCGGTTAGACAAAGAATCAGTTGCAATTTCACAGTACAAACGACTTCCCGAAAGCGCGCTTTCTTTTTCAACGGGTTTGGTATTTAATACCGAACCATCCATTAATACGCTGGATAGCTCTAATACATGATCTGAGGTTTTTCCGTAAACCAGCGAACCGGCTCCTGACGCGTCGGTATTAATCATACCGCCTATGGTCGCACGATTTGACGTGGATAGATCAGGACTAAAGAAAAATCCGTAGGGACGAAGCGCGTCGTTCAGTTGATCTTTTACTACGCCGGTCTCAACCTTTGCCCAACCTTCCTCGGCATTGATTTCCAGCACCTTATTCATATATCTGGAAAGATCGATAATTACGCCGTGCGTCAGTGACTGACCATTTGTGCCCGTACCGCCGCCACGCGGGCTGAAATTTATCGCTTTATACTTATCCTCATTCGCAAGCTGCAAGGCAACTTGAATATCAGCCTGAGACTTAGGATAAATAATCGCCTGAGGTAAAAACTGATAAACTGAATTGTCGGTAGATTGAACGACACGGGCATTGTAGCGCTTATCAACATCACCGCTGAAATGGCTGCGCTCTAATTCTGATAAGTACTCCAAGTACTGAGGCTCAATCGTATGTTTATGCGATAACTGAGGTAACATTGCTACTTTAAATGTCAATAATAATCCGTTAATTATACCTCAGTTTTTTGGCTGTTGTTAAAATCAATTTTGTACGTTAGTTATTAAATTTGATATAAAAATTTTAAATCCGAATTGTATGTTATTGAGACTTCAGAGGTTTCTCAGAACAACGCCAGCCATATCCTTCTAACTTTTTCACAAGCTGCTTCGCTTTGATTTCACAATATCCTTCCTGATGCCGCGCATTCCACGGTAAAGTTACATTTGTTCCTTTGGTATATTTAACTTCGCATGGCGTCCTGGCGCCGGAAGATTTATAGACAACTTCTACTTTACGCTCCGCGGAACCCTGCTTGCATAGATATAAAGGCTGAGCGGAAATCGAAACGGATACCACAGACGTTAGCACTAATAAAGAAAACTTCATTACAACTCCTAAAGTGAAATTAACAGATATCGTAAGAAAGTATCATAAATCTT